>OZ244916.1:0-1984335 GCA_965221835.1 Gammaproteobacteria bacterium
GTTGTTGCTTTGGCGTTTTCGTTTTCCGATGCGTGCGGCGGCGGACGGTTTGCTGGCGTTGCCGATTGTGATTCCGGAAATTTGTATGGGCGTTTCGTTGCTGGTGTTTTTCAATCGCTGGTGGCCGCACGATTTGGCGTGGCCGTTGTCGCTGGGAAATATCGTTATCGCGCACATCACTTTCACATTTCCGTTTGTTGCGGTGGTGGTACGCGGGCGGCTGGCGGGCGTCAATCGCGAACTAGAAAAAGCGGCGATGGATTTGGGTGCATCCGAATGGCGGGCGATGCGCGATATTTTACTGCCGCAAATTCGTCCGTCCATTATCGCGGGCGCGCTCATCGCGTTCACATTGTCGCTGGACGATTTTGTCATCACTTATTTTACGGCGGGACCGAACAGCATCACGCTGCCGGTAAAAATCAATTCAATGGTGCGTTTTTCGGTAACGCCCGAAGTCAACGCCGCTTCGGCGGTACTTGTTTTAATTACTGTCGTCGCCGTTTTTGCGGCGATGCGTTTTCAAAATTCGGGGAGGGAATGAACGAATGGAACCGCTAATTCAAATCCGCAATCTTTGCAAAAACTTCGGCGCCTGTGCGGCGGCGGACGATATTTCGCTGGATATTTACGACCGCGAATTTGTCGCGTTGCTCGGTCCGTCGGGTTGCGGCAAAACGACTTTGCTGCGAATGCTGGGCGGTTTTGAAAATCCCGATTCCGGCGAAATTAAAATGGACGGGCGCGACCTGACTCCGTTGCCGCCGAATCGCCGTCCGTTAAATATGGTGTTTCAATCCTATGCTGTTTTTCCGCACATGACGGTCGGCGACAATGTCGCGTATGGACTCAAAATGGATGGCGCACCGAAAGACGAAATTAAAACGCGGACGGCGGAAGCGTTGGCGTTGGTGCGTTTGGACGAATTCGCCGGACGATTTTCGCATCAGTTATCGGGCGGACAACGGCAGCGGGTTGCATTGGCGCGCGCATTGGTAAAACGCCCGCGCGTTTTGCTTTTGGACGAACCGCTTTCGGCGTTGGATGCGAAACTGCGCGAGGCAATGCAAACCGAACTCGTTAAATTGCAGCGCGAAGTTGGAATTACTTTCGTCGTCGTAACGCACGATCAAGACGAGGCGCTTTCCATGGCGGAACGAATTGCGGTGATGGAAAGCGGAAAGATTCGACAACTGGATACGCCGAAAAATTTGTACGAAAAACCGGCGAATCGTTTTGTCGCCGATTTTATCGGGCGGATGAACATTTTGCCCGCCCGTCATATTCGCGCGAATCTGTACGCCGCCGAAGGATTGGGAGAAGTTTGCGCGGCGGACGACGATGCAATCGCGCGATATGTCGCGGTGCGTCCGGCGTATATTAAAATTTTGTCCGCTGACTCGGCGGTCGAAAATGCGGGCGGCGACAATGTTTTTTCGGCGATAGTGGAAAACATTTCCTATTACGGCGGCGAAACGGTACTTTTGGTACGCGCCGAAAAACACGCGCCGCTATCGGTAATTCTCCCGAATCAAAACCGCGACTCCGCCGCCCCCCAAACCGGCGAAAAAATCACCATCCAATGGCGCGCCGAAGATATGATAACTTTGGCGGAGTAGGAATGCGCCGATGATTTATGGGAACGGTGCGTAAGGAAACGGTATAGAATGACATATTCCGTCAAGTACGGAAATTTAGAGAAGTTTATGAATTCGGAAAATCTGGAGAAAGGAGAACAAAACGGCATGACGAAAAATGAAATTTTGCAACTGCTATGTCAGTTCGGGCAGATTGTTTTTTATGGTCCGCCGGGGACGGGAAAGACGCGCGCGGCTAAACTGCTTTTGCCGGAATTAATCGGCGCGGACGAATGGGAATCGTTGCAGGGCGACCGTTGGGATATTGTGCAATTTCATCCGTCGTACAACTACGAAGATTTTGTGCGCGGTGTGCAGGTGGAAACTGACACAAACGGGAACGCGGTTTATGAAACCGTGAACCGTATTTTCGGTGAAATGTGCGAACGCGCCGCCGAATCCGGAGAACCGCATGCGCTGATTATTGATGAAATTAATCGCGCGAATGTTTCGGCGGTTTTGGGCGAATTAATTTACGCTTTGGAATATCGCGGCAAGGCGGTTAAAACGCCGTATTTGGGAAACATTGTTATTCCGAAAAATTTATACATTATCGGAACAATGAACACCGCCGACCGGACAATCGGGCAAATAGATTACGCTGTGCGGCGGCGATTTGCATTCGTACATATTGCGCCGGACGAAACGGTAATTACGAATGCGGATGCGCAAGAGTTTTTTGCCGATGTTGACACGCTTTTTAACGATTCGCAATATATGTCTGGCGATTTTGATGCGGAAGATGTGCGTATCGGTCATTCATATTTTTTGGCGGACGGCGCGGAACTTGGAAATAAAATTATCTATCAAGTAGTTCCAATTCTGCGCGAATATGTCCGCGATGGCGTATTGCTTCCCGAATCGGAAAAAGTCATTAAAGGAATTAAGGAACGCGCCGAGGAACTTGCAAAAAAGCCGCCCTCCGATGAGTCGGAATCCGATTCACCGGCGGATGATAACAATGTGCGAAAAGGCAGGCAATTCTTTTGTTGGCGCCGCGGCGACCGTGCAGTTGCCGGTGGCGTTGGGCGTACCGCGTACGGGATTATAAAAGATTTTATTATGCAACATCCAGAGATGAATGCTGAAGCGTTGCGCGAAGAATTTGAATCTCTGAAACTGGGGCGACTAAAACGCGTTATGTTGCCTCACGAAATTCCAAATGGATATAGATACGGGGACAAGAATCCGAAATATTTCGGTGCTCCCAACGATGTCGTCCGGTTGCAAGACGGTACCGATGTTCAAATCAGTAGCGAATGGGGCGCGAGTGGGCAAAACCTCACGCAATGGAATGCGTTCAAAGAAAAGATGGCGGCGCACGGCTATTCCATCAATCAATATCATCTCGTCAATTTGGGCGAAAATAAAGGAAAAAACTCCAGCCGCACTTGGGAGGATTCATACCGTTTCAATTTTATATCGGGGCGCGGTGATGGGTATCGCGCCGCCATTGAAGCCCTTAAAACAGGCGATTTTGTTTTTGTCCGAATCGCCGAACCGTCTCACGGGCGTGCAGGTTATATCGCGTACGCGGAAATTGTTGAGGAAGCCGTGCATATCGCGGAATTTCGGGTTGGCGACAATTTGCTCGCCGATTACGATGTCGGCGACGGACAAACTTATCGGCAAAAATATCCCTTCGCCTTTGACGCGACATACCCCGATTATGTCGTCAGAGTAAATTGGATACATGTTAGAAAGCGCGCAGATGTGATTACCGGCATATCCACAGCCGTGCAAAGAATGCGTGTTGATAAAATTCGCCTTCGCGACTTCAATAAATTGTGCGACAAGTTCGGTATTCAGGCGGTTGAAGAATGACACCGCCGGTTATTCTCGGATGGGAACATTTGCCGTTGGATTTTTCGGAAAATTCTGGGTTGCGGGATTTGTTTCGGGCGGCGGCGGGAAGTTTTCAGAACGAGAAAATGCTGGGTTTGCATTTTGCGGGAAATGAAATTCGCCCCGGCAACTTTATCGGAATGGTTTGGATTGGCGAAAAAGGCGAAGAAAAAACGCGGGCGATTTTGCGGGCGGATTCTAAATTTGCGGAAATGGATTATATTAAAATGTTTGCCGAATGCGCGGCGAATTCGCAAATCGGGGCGCGGGTTGTTGGTTGTTTGCATTTTTGGGCGGGTGAAGATTTGATAGAAACGGAACGCGATTCGGATTTTTTGATTCTTACCGCGCTGGCGTTTTTGCGGGAATTGCACGAACTTTGTCGCCGCCGTTTGCGGCGGAATTTTTTGCGCGTCCGACAAAACTTTTGCGGCAAAGTTAAAGGCAAAATTTTAATTGCCGAAAACTTGCGACAAAACATTGTCCGCGCCCGCGCCGATAGAATCGTTTGCGAGTTTGAAACGGTCGGCGATGACATTTTGGAAAATCGCATTTTGCGCGCGGCGTTGGAACGGGCGGCGCGTTTGCTTTCGCGTTATGAAGGAAAAAGCGAACTCGCCGAATCGCGAATATGGATTCGCGCATCTCGTGCGGCATTGTCGGGTGCGCCGGTGTCGGCGATTCGCCCGCACGATTTTATTTCCGCCCGCAAACGCGGTGCATTCGCGCACTATCGCCGCCCGCTGGATTTGGCAAAAGCCGTTTTGCGACAACTCGGATTTAATCCGCAAACCGAAATTCCCGAAAAAACAAAAACGCCGCCCTTCGCATTAAATAGCGAAAAGTTGTTTGAGTTTTATGCCGAATTAAAATTGTCCGCAAAGTTTGCAGGTTTGCGCGCGCAAAAACAAATAAGCGGCGGCGATTTTAATGTTTCCGTCCGCCCCGATTTTTATATTCCGTCCGAACAAACGCCGAAAATTATTGATGCGAAATACAAAAAAACCAAAAATTCCGATGAAGAATGGATTCCCGCGGACAGCGATATGTATCAAATTGTTGCCTATTCGCAACACCGCGGCGTGCGGGAAAAAATCGGCGGCGGCGGCGACAATGCCAAGTTGTCGCTTGTTTATCCGGATGTCGCCGATTTGCGTGCGGGCGAAATAAAAGAACACAAAAAAACGGACGCGTTTATGCATAAAGTGCGCGTTATTAAAATCGGATGTCCGATTAAAAAACCGCGCAATTAATATTTCCAAACAGCGGCGAAAATCTTTCCTCCGTTCGCCGCATTCGGTTTCCGTCTAAATAATAATCGCCTTCACCGGCAACGAAAACGGTCCGCGTCCGGCGTTGTTTTCGTAGGCGATTCGCAAATGACAATGCATTCCGACTTGCGCGGCGGAAAACGCAATCGTAAACCGCCCCCGCCCCGAAGAATTGTTTTTGCAAATAACATGTAAGTTTTTCGAAAAATAAGCATGTTATTCCTGTCGCAAAGACGAAAAAATGCTCCGAAAACAAATATTTACGCCATTTGCGCCGCAAACTTCCCCATCCTATTCCGGCGAAAGCCAGAATTCGCGTTTGCGGCGGCGGGAAAATTTCCGCAAAAAAGAGTTGACACGCCCCATTTTTCCGCTATAATACCGCTTTTACCGAGAGGAGAAACTACGATGAGTGCTTTTGTCAAATTTATAAAATCCGTATTCAAATGGATTTTTCGTGCCGCCCTCGCTAGTGCTGTGGCTGTGGCAATCTACTGGTATACCCATTGCCCGCTGTGCAGCGTCGAGTCCCCGACCGTGGCAAAATTTGTGATTAACTACCTGCATGTGGATGTTAATTCGCAGGACGAAAAGGGCTATACCGCTTTGCATAAAGCTATTCGCAACGGGAAATATCCCACTTCCGGCGTTCTGCTGGATGCAGGTGCCGATCCCGAGATTGAGAGCAAATATGGCAAGAACGCTTTGGATTATGCGTTGGAGAAAGGATCATCCAACGGCAAAATTTCTCTGGTCACGGAATTGTTTGGCAAGGGAGTGCCGATTGGCAACCGAAAAGCGTTGGTGAAAGCGGTGTCCACGCATATTGATAATGATGATGTCGGGGCGTTGGTCGTCATTGCCGCTACTGTGGGGGGCGAGTGGCTCGTGAATGCAAAATATGAAAGCGGATCTTTCCCTCTCTTGCATGCCGTGCAGGAAGATAATGAGAACGCCGTAAAAGCGTTGCTTTTGCTTGGCGCAAAAGGCAACCGGGAAGGACCGAAAGGACGGACGGCGTTGATGGAAGCGGCGCGCATTGGGAAGTACAATATGGTGCAAGATATTCTGGTTTTGGGATTGGGCGAAGGGCGCGATATTGCATCAGTGATTGACGATATCGATGACTATCAATGGAACGCCCTTTGGTATGCTGTACACAAAAATGACATTAAAATCGTCAAACTGTTGCTGGCGTTTGGTGCCGAGCCGAATCATGCTGTTCCTGGTGGAAAAACCGGGAGCTTTTTGTATTTGTACGATCCGTTGCAACGCATTAGTGATGAACAGATTGAACAGTATAAAAAAGCAAAGCGCGGAAAACTGTCCCAAAAACAGTTGAATATACTTAATAAAAAAGGTCGCCCTATACCGTTGTTTGACGTACAAAAGAAATTTTCCCTTTTGGCATGGTGGCATGACTTTGATATGATTGACACTTCTGTTGATCTGTTGACTTATGCGGAATCTCCATCCAAAGATGGAGGAATTGGTATATCTGATGCACTGCGAAAAGCAGGAGCTGTTCGCGACCAGATATATGACGAGCTTGTTGCTGATCAAGAGAAAATATCTCTCAATAAGAGCAGTGAGGAAGTATTGAAATCAACGCGCGCGAAGTTGAAGCAGATTTGGGGGATTGGCGAGGATGCCGCGGGGTCTGCCGCAAAGATGTCCAAGCATGTTCGTTCGGTAGCGGAAGATGGATTCGCTGTTTATTGCCGATTTAAGAGCGGCGGACAGGATGCAATTCCTATTTGCCCCGAAACTCTGCAGGAGCAGAATGCGGGAAAGAACAAACCAAAATCCGGGAATGGCAAGAAGGGCGCGGGGGCTAAACCCGGAGACAAACCCGTAAAAACTCCGCCCAAACCGAAAGGAACAAAAACATGAAAAAGACATTGATGCTGTGCGCCGCCGTTTTGGCGGCGGGAATGTCGGCGACGAACGCCGCCGCTTGCGAGTTGTGCGATATGGCGGCGGACGGAAATTTTGCTTCTTTGGAGCGCGCGTTGGCGGACGGGGCGGATCCGCAAGCGGTTGATGAGTTGGGATTTAACGCTCTGCATCATGCCGCCTATAACGGTAACATTGACGAAGCGCAACTTTTGATTGATGTCGGGGTCGGCGTAAATTCGCGCCAAACGCCGGGCGGCAACACGCCCCTGATGCTGGCGATGCATGCCGAGAGCGACAAAATGGCGGGGCATTTGCTTCGGCTGGGGGCGGACTCCGATGCCGTCAATGCAGACAAGGATACGGCGTTGTTAATTGCGGCGGCGGAAGGCAAAACGGATAATGCGGCTATGCTGTTGCAAGGTCCTTTTGATCCGGAGGAGGAGCGGGAGTATTTTCCGCCCGATGTCAATTATCAGGATGCGAACGGGAGGACGGCGGCGATTTTGGCGGCGCAAGGCGATCATTGGTTTATCATATTCGGTTTGGACGCTTTTAACGCGAATCTTGATGTAATTGATCATTCGGGCAAGACGGCGTTGATTTGGGCTTTGGAGAATGAACGCGAAAAAGCGGCGAATAGTTTGGTGTCTTTGGGCGCGAATGTGCATTTAATGGGACCGGACGGAGCGACGCCATTGGATTTGGCGGCGATTAACGGTTATGCGGAACTCGTCGAAAAAATCCAAGAAAGGGGCGGCGTTTGCAGTAAAACTTGTTAGCTGCTTTCTTCCCGCCAATTTTTCCTCCATTTTTATTAAGGCGTCGACGATGGCGGCGGCGGAATGGAATGCGGGAACGAATGCGAAAGGAATTTCATTCGCCGTAGAATTGCAAATCCGATAAACTTCATCGCCGCGTTCGCGGGAATGACGGCGTTTTTTTTGCGGAAAATGCCGGGTTTGGCAGTAGTAAACTGCTGCGGTTGGTTTCGTCCCCGATAAATGTCAGGGGCGAGTAAACAAAAAAAGCGGCGAGTTTCCCCGCCGCTTTTTCCAACTACGATTTTTCCGATTTCGGATAATTATTTCCAAACACAAATATAGCCGGGGGAGTATTTTTCCGGAACAGCGGGGGCACGACAAGCATAATAACTTTCAATCCAAACTCCCTTAAAATACTCAAATGTGTAAAAAAGTGAAAGCGGTTTTGCTGCATATAACTTGTTCCTATACTCTACAAACAAATCATAAGGGCATTTATTTGTTAATGTTATTTGGCTTAATCTGAATCCATGAGAGTTAAGTTTATCAATTTTTTTATCTTCATAATGAACGCAATCTGCCGCTACCATTTCATCCGCCCTAGTACCCGGTTTCCGAGTTTCAACAGGGGCGGCGGAAGAATTTGACGAGGAAGGAACGGAAGGAACGAGAATCGTCGTCGGTGCCGCTTCGGCGGCAATTCTTGCCGCATCCACTTTTGCATCCGCCGATTCTTTCGCCGAATAAATATCCACTCCCGCATTGATGAGAGTATTGACAAACGCCGAATTCCGATTTGCCGCCGCTAATCTTTCCTCGTGTTGTCGTTGCGATTCCGCCGCATTTAACTCCGCCTGCCTTGCACGCCGTTCCGTCTCTCTTTTGCGGGCTTCTGCAAGTCGTGCCTCTGTTTCTATCCGTTGTTGTTCGGCGTTAATTGCCTCATCCTGCCATTGCTTTTGCAGTTTGTCCTCCTCGTAAAAGAACTGCTGTTCACGCCATCCGTCATCGGTGTATTCCAACAAAACCTTCAACGCCTCACCGGTCGCCGTATGATACGGAATAAAATGCCACGGCGTAAATCCCTTTTTGCTGACCGAATCCATATTTGCTCTTGCGATAAACATCATTTCCACAATTTGCGGATTATCCGATTCCAACGCCGTCATAAAAGGCGTTATACCATTCTTATCTGCAGCATTCGGATTTGCACGGCGTACAAGCAAAACGCTGACCAAAGCAGAATTACCGTTTTCGGCGGCATAATGCAACGCACGGCGACCGTTTGCATCGGGCGTATTCGGATTTTCGCCGCTGTCCAATGCCGATAATACCGCCGATTCATCGCCGGACAAAGCAGAAGACAACAGAGAATTGCCCGACACTGATTCCGCTACTTTCGCATCTTTTGCGGCGGCTTCGGCGGTTTGTTGTTCTTCAATTTTTTCCAATTCGGCAAGGCGAATATATTCTTCTATCCATTCATCGAATAAATGCCTAAAATCCCCCTTGTTATTATCATAAAATATTTCTATTTGTCTTGCAGTTCCATAAACCGCAGTAGAGTTTGAACTTCTTATGACATAGTTAGAAGAGTCGGGGTTAACTCCATTAACAACAAGGGCTTTTGCCGATTCTTTATTCCCCGATTGCACAGCATACCATAAAGCGTATTCTCCCTCTGTGCTTTTGCCTTCTGCACCAGGATGAAGAGAAGGAAGAGATGCAGCCGATTTTTCCTGTATAAGCCATTCAATAATCTCCGGCTTATTATAGGTAACCGCCCATTCCAAAGGACTTCTTCTCCTACGCCTATCATACGATGGGCGATTATTCAACCATGTCAAAGAGCTTCCTATATCATACCGAACATGCACGGGCTTATGATTCAGAATAGATTTAACCGATTCCAAATCGCCGGATTCAATTGCCGAGATAAGTCCGTTTTCATCTTTGATACTCGTCGTACTGCCGCCACACCCGTACAAACCACCCGTCAAAATAATGCCGACAGCGAATAATAATACTTTTTTCATTGTAATGCTCCTTTTGGTTTTGTAAAAAATAAGATTATACGGGAAAACAGCGGGAAATGCAACTGAAAATGCGTGGTGGCGGGTATAATAGCGTTTATGAAAACAATAAGCGAAAACCTGTGCTTTGGCGGGGTGCAGGGCGTTTACGAACACGATTCCGCCCAAATTGCGAAAGTTTTTATACTGTTATTCCCTTTGACAGTATTGGAATTTGCAAGTACAGTATAGAGATTTGCATTAACAGTATAAAGATTTGCCGCAAAAAAAAGCGGCGAGTTTCCCCGCCGCATTTTTTGTCTTGCGCCGTCAAAAACGATGAACGGCGTTTATGCGAAATGTTCCACTATCGGCAAATTCGCCGAATTCCCGCCAATTGAATCCCGCTGTCGGGCGGATTTGCCAATTGTTATAACGGAATTCGCTTTCCAAGTTTAACGAGTTTTGCGTATCAAATTCGCTGTCGGAATATTCGGAATGCAGACGGTATGTCGGCGACAATTTCCAAATACCGCCGCCGAAGTTTGACGAAAGCGACAAATCATAATCCGCCGTTTTGCCCGAAACCGATTCGGAAAATCTCGCAGTCCAAAAGCCCGCCTTATAACTTCCGCCCGATTGATAGCGGAATTCTTGCATTCCATTTCCGTCGTAGCCGGAATCTGCGGAATAATACAAATGCCAATTGTCTTTGCGGAAATCCGCCCGTCCGCCGATGTTTGCGGAATATCCGCTTTCAGTTGCGGAATAGCCGAAATCGGGAGAAAAGTTGAATTCGCCCTCTTCGCCGCCGGATGACAAAAGCCATACCAAACCGCCGACAACGACAACGCCGCCAACAATTAATCCCGTACTGGAGGAACTTCCGCCGCCGCCACTTCCGCCCGTGTTAGTACTGGATGCGGCAAACTCTTCATCCGCCTGTGCATTTGTTTCGCACGCCCATACGCAATTTTGCAAATCCGTGACATCCAAACAACGGGCTTGACAAGCAGAATTCTCATCCGATTGTAATGCACTCGGCATAGAGTAAAATGTCGCACCCGTAGCGGGAATTCTTTTTGCCATTTGACGACTTGCAACGGGAATATTTGATAATTCCCCTGCGGCGACAACGACTCTTTCGGTAATTATCATTCGCTGAAAATCGCCGTCTGTCGGTTCCAAATAATCGCCCTTATTATATGTGACGGCATTTGCGGATTGATTATGAACGACCAATGACACAATTCCGCCCAAACCGCGAACGCCAACATCGGCAATATCCGTACCGGCTTCTTGCGGAGTTCCTCCCGACAAAGCGGGCGGCAAACCATCGCAAGCATCTATCCGATATGTTTCAGTAGCCAAACCGGCGACTACCGTGCAATCAGAATTGGAGCTATCTGCCAAACAAGCGGCACGGGCATTATCCTTTGCGGTATTCCAATTGTCATTGAGGTCATAATAATAATCACTACTGGGACTGCCAATTGCTACGCCCAAGCAAGTATTTTCATAAGTTTCAATAATAGAACAATCACCGACAAAGGGTATAAATGGTCGTCCTATAAAACTCTGACGATCTTCCTCACATGCAGAAAGGGCTGCATTTTCTGCAGCCGTTCTTGTTGGATAATTCATAATTTCGCGATAGGACAAAAAATTAGAAGGATTATCTGCATCCCCCAATTGATGTTCTGCAATCGCCCCCCATGCCGCTGCCGGACTGTGAATGCCGAAAGTCGCCCCCGTAAAAAGCAAAATCGGCAGGAATAGCGAAAGTATGTTCCGCCCGCGCGTTTTCGCCCACAAATAGGCAATTGTGCCAATCTGCAAAATAATCATTACCGCCAACAAAACGGCGAGTAGTTTGCCCAGAGACATGCCGAATTCCATAAACTTATGGGCTTCCGCAATCAGTTCTTCCAGTTTCTCTAAGATGTTTATCATAGTCATTCTCCTTGTTGATTAATAAACGGCGGACAACGCCGCCGGGCGTTGATAAAGATCTGTACGAAAGATTCCGCTGTCCATTTCCCGGAGGTATTTTATTCAGACAGCACCCCCGGCAATCGGAGGTCTATCGTACAAATCTTTTATCAGGCGGCATTATACAATAAAAAGTATCCGTGTCAACCCTTTTTTGCGAATTAATTTTTCGCGACATTTCGGGCAACGGCGCGGCGGATTTCGTCATCGCGAATCGCCCGCCTTTTCGGGCGTTTGCGGTAATGCCTCGCGCCGAAACTCATCTGCCGGTGCGGCGCGCAACAATACTTTTGCGCGGACGCGGCGGCTTACAGTGCGAACCGCGATGGTGAGTGACTTCGGGATTGTATTGCCGGCATCATTTGAGTTCCCGCGAAATGGTAGAAACAGAGACGCCGATTTCTTTTGCGATTTTCCGTTGCGATTGTCGCAGGCGGACGCAAATTGTGATAAGATGAGAAAGGGACAGATGGGTATACATAAGATCCTCCGAAGTAATAACAAATAGCCAAAGGAGGATTATCTTTCTGTCCCCCTTTTTTGGCACGCCTGTTGCACTTCGGACTGGAATCTGCCGAATCTATTCGGGGAGATTAATTTTGGAATTTCCGCAAAACGACCGGGAATGGAAAGTTCTTTTCCTGCCGCATTTTGCCTTATTCGGAGTGCAGGCGATAGACGGGTGAAAAATAATAAAATTTCCCGTCTATATCCGCAGACAGCATAAATGAGGAGTTTGCCGTCTCGCCTGCAACGGATTCGGAAAATGCCGCTGTAAATAAATCAGTTTTGTATTCGCCGCTTTCGTAGCGAAAATTGCCGAAATCGCCATTTGCGTTTGTTTGATTTGCGGAATAATGCCAACTATCTTTTCGGAAATCCATCCGTCCGCCTGCATTTACGGAAGTTGTAAATTCCGCCGCAAACAAAACGGCGACGAAAAGAATTATTAATTGAATTAATTGAATTAATTGATTTTTTCATTTGAGAACTCCTCTTTGATAAAATGCGAAAGTATAGCATAATCCCGCCCGAAAATGCAAAAGGGTGGGAATGGAAAAATTTTATTTTTTTCGGAATTTCGCAAATTTTAAGATTTCCAAACGCCGGCGGTGATTAGTTGTTGTTCGGCTTTGGCGGTGAAGTTTTTGTTTGCTGCCGGGCTTGCGGGGCTGGGGTGTAGGATTTTGCAGACGCGAATTTTTTCGGAGTTGGCGAAAAGCGAATGCAGTCGCGATTCGGCAAAGTTGCCGATTCCGATGCAAAACTGCGGGCGCAAAATGTTTGTTGCCGTGCGTAAAAAATCATCGCACGCTGCAAACAACGGTGCGCTTTCGGCGGCGGGAAGTTTGTCCGGCGTGATGTTTGTGCATCGTTTTTCGTCTGCCGCCAAAAACAAAACCGGACAATAATTTAAAACAAAATGCGCCGCAAAAAAATCTTCCGCCCGCCGAAAACGCGCCGCAAACATTCCCCACAAACGTCGCCCGCTTGCCTCAGAACGCGCGCATGCAAAACCTGAAATCGGACGGGACGGATGGGTGTTCGGCGGCGAATTAACCGGCGCGGAAATTTTCATCCAATCGCGTACCGCTGCGATTTCGCCGAAAGGTACGCCGGTTTGTGCCATTCCCCACGGCCCGGGATTCATTCCGACAAATAAAACGCGTTTGGGCGAGTTGCCGAATTTTTGCAAATATAATCGGTGCGAATCGCGCGCGTATAAAAGCGGATGATAGGTGTGCGTAATCGGCGGCGAAAAGCGGAGAGACGCGCATTTTGCTGCCAGAGTTTCGGATGCGGCGGTTAACTTTTTTGCGGTGTTCATTGCGCCAGCAGGGGCGGCAATGCAGTCAGAGAGGAGATTGTTGCATCCGGCGAAAACTCGCGCCACGGATCAAATGTTGTGCCGCCGCGATTTATCCATGCGGTTTTCCAGCCGCCGGCGGAGGCGCCGATAATGTCAAACGGATTGCCCGAAATAAGCCATGTATTTTCGCAAATGGCGGCGGCGCGATTCAAAAAATGCGCGTATATTGCCGGGTCGGGTTTGAAAGTGGAAATAGCGTCCGCGCTGACGATGTCGGCAAAATGGTCGGCGAGATTGTTGTGTTCCAGAACGCGCTGTACTGCCGCCGATTCGCCGTTGGAAAAGGCAAAAACGCGAATGTCGGGCATTTGCGAGATTGCATTTAGCGCGGGGGCGGCATCGGAAAAAGCGGAAAGAACGGCGTATTGTGCCAGCAATTCGGCGCGCGCTGTGTCGGAAAGTTTTGCTTCGCATTCGGCGGCAGTAAAAATCAGCGCGGATTTGGTGCATTCCGAAAACGGCACATAGCGGCGCATTAAGGCGCGGCGAAAAGTATATTCCAATTGTTTGTCGCGCCATCGGGCGGCGAAAGCGGCGGGATTTGCAATTCCGTGTGCGGCAAGAGTCCGCGCAATGGCGGAAGTATTGATTAGTGTGCCGTAAACATCAAACGCCGCAAATATTGTCATCGCGAAAGTATACCATCGGCGGCGGCGGGAATTTTTTTGCGCGCCGGCGGTGGTATAATGCCGCAAGTGGCCAAATAGCTCAGTCGGTAGAGCAGAGGACTGAAAATCCTTGTGTCGGCGGTTCAATTCCGTCTTTGGCCACCGTCGGATATGTTGATGAATAAAACCAAGTTATTATTCGCCGCCGCCGTGTTCGCCGTTGCGGGCGCTTTTTCGGCGGCGTTTGCGGCATCAGACGAGGCGATGGTTGCCGTGATGCATGCGATGTTTTTGTCGGAACGGGGCGGACACGAAAAAGCGGCGCGCGCGCTTTCTACTTTGGGCGAGGCGTTGGAAGAACCGGGATTGTTGCGCGAGGCGTATCAAGATTCGTTGTCGGCGCGCGATTTTGCGGCGGCGGTGAAATATGCGCGCCGATGGCGGGAGTTGGGCGGCGGCGCACCGGCTTTGCAGGCGGAAGGGCGATTACTTTTTTTGTTGGGAAAAAGCGAAGAAGCCGCGCCGATTCTTGCCGAATACAAAAACGGCGGTGCGACAAACGAAATGTTGTTTCAGATTTTTGCCGCTGGACGCAAAGAAGATGCGTTGCCGCTTGCCGATGAAATTTTGGACGATACGGCGGACGGCGATTATTTTCGCGCGCGACTCGCCGCCCGTTTTGATGAAACCGAACGCGCGTTAAAAGCGGTTGCGCGCGGAATGGCACGGGCGGACGGAATTCTTTTAACGCAACTTCATTTTGCGCGAATTCGCATTGTCGCCGGGGACGATTCCGCTGCCGCCGTGCCGCTGATTGACGGTTATGTGGCGGACGGTTGTCCCGGCGGCGGAATCGTTTGCGGCGAAGCGGATGCGGTGCATTCGTATTCGCTTTTTGCGGCGGGGCGGGAAAAATGGCGGGAATCGGGCGAAGATGCCGCCGAAATATTGTTCGCCGCCGGACGATTTTTTGAGATTGCGGAAATAGATTCGCGCGCCCGTCCGTATTATGAAAAAGTGGCGGAAGAATTTTTTCATGCGCGTTTGGGATTGGCACGAATTGCACGGCGGGCGGGCGAACTGGAAAATGCGTTGGCGTGGATAGACGATGCACCGGTGGCGGACGATGGCGAATTTGCATTGCGTGAAGCGACTGCAACCGAAATTGTCGGCGATTTACGCGGCACATCGGCGGGGCTGGAACGCATTGTGCGGGCGCGCGAAATATCGCCCGAAAACTACGATTTGCTTTATATGCATTCGTTTCTCGCCGAAGAATCGGGCGATTTAGCGGCGGCGATAGCATTGCTGGAAGAATTGACCGAACTTTTTCCGCATTCCGCGAACGGCTGGAACGCGTTGGGTTATGTGCTGGCGGATCATAACTTGCGGCTGGATGATGCCGAAGAATATATCAAAAAAGCGCTTTCCATAGATTCCGGTTCGGCGAATATTTTGGATAGTTTGGGTTGGGTATATTATCGGCAGGGGCGTTTTGCGGACGCGCTGGAATATTTGCAAAAGGCGGCGGCGTTGTCCGAATCGGCGGAAATTTTCGCGCATCTGGGCGAGGTGCATTGGCAACTCGGCGATTATGCGAAGGCGCGGGCGGCGTTTTCTAAAGGCAAACAATACGATGCGGAAGACGAGGTATTAAATGAAACTTTGCGGCGTTTGCAGGTTACCGATTAGCGCGCTTTTGTGCGTGTTTTTTGTTTCGGGATGTGCGGGATTGCGCGCGGGCATATCGCCGCCGCCCGCCGCGGAAATGAAATTGACCGGCGTAATTGTCGCGCGTTCCGATGCAACTCCGGCGAGGCGTACAAAAGTGGTGTGGACGCGTTTTCCCGCCCGCACAAAAAACGAATCGCCGCGCGACACGGTGGATATTAAAACGCCGCTGGGGACGACTAGCGCCCGTCTGGAAATTGACGCGAACGGAATACAAATTTTTTCAGGCGGCAAACAAATGGCAATTGACGACACCGACCCGGCGTTGCGGCGGTGGCTGAAAATCTTGCCGCCGCCGCATTCTCTCGGGCGGTGGTTGTCGGAGTTATCCGCCGCCGGTGCGTCTGATTCGGCGCGCGTGTATCGCGATTCGTGGGCGGTGGAAGTTGTGACGCGGGACGAAAGCGGGCGCCCCGCGCATATTAAAATGCGTCCGCAAACGCCCGCGCCCGATTTGCCCGGCGCGGAAGTTGAGTTTCGGATTCGCGAATGGTTGGCGCGCTGACTATTTTCGCCCCGGCGAAACTCAATTTGGATTTGCGCGTTTTCGCCCGCCGCGCGGACGGAATGCACGAAATAGATTCCACAATGACCGCGCTGGATTTCGGCGATGAAGTGTCGGTTGCCGCGCGCCCGGACGGAAAAATTTGCCGCCGCTGGACTCATCCGCAAGTGCGCGAAGATTTATGCGTTCGCGCCGCCCGTCTTTTGCGGGAAGAAACCGGCGCGGACGGCGGCGCGGAAATTGCGGTACAAAAACGCATTCCGGTCGGCGGCGGATTGGGCGGCGGCAGTTCAAACGCCGCGGCGGTTTTGCGGGCGTTAAATCAATTGTGGAAAACGCGATTGTCCGACAAAAAATTGACGATTTTGGCGGCGCGGCTGGGCGCGGATGTGCCGTTTTTTTTATACGGCAAAGCGGCGCGGGCGCGCGGAATCGGCGAAAAACTGACTCCCGCCAAAAACGCGTTTTTACAAAAACATAAACATTATTTGCTGGTTTTTCCGCCGGTGATTTCGCACACGGCGGCGGCATTTGCGATGTTTGACAAGTTGACATCGGCGCGGGCAACGGGTAAAATGGGCGGTTTTCCAACCGACAATATCAACGATTTGGCGCCCGCCGTGTTTACTCTGCATCCCAAAATTGCCGCCGCCGCGCGGATGTTGCGATGTGCGGCAGGCGAGGCGCGTTTATCGGGAAGCGGCGCGTGTATTTTTGCGGCGTTTTCGTCTCGGCGGGCGGCGATTGCGGCACAGGCGAAGTTGCCGCGCAATGTTGCGGCAATGGTTGCGGCGGCGGGCGGTGCGGAGTTGAAAACGGAATGACATTATTGGGGAGTAGCCAAGTGGTAAGGCAGCGGGTTTTGATCCCGCCATGCGTAGGTTCGAATCCTACCTCCCCAGCGATTTGCGCGTTTTTGCGCGCGGTATTTTGCGGATGAAATCGGCGATTTTCGGATTGCCGCAGATTTTGGCGGGTTTTACGGGTTTGGGTTTGGTGGCGAAAGTTGTTGTGGCGGTTTTTGTTATTGCAACGGCGGCGGGCGGCGCGTTTTATGCATTTTCGCAAAAAACTTATGCGCCGAAAACAATTCATTTTGACGGACGGGATTTTTATTTGGTTTCCGAACGAGACGGCGACACGGGCGAAGTTATTGCCGTCTATGACGAAACGCCCGGCGAGGCGTTGTATGTTGCGGGATATTCCGATTCGCCGCCGCCGCAAACGAACGGGGATATTTTTTATTATCAAGTTTTTTATGCTGAAAATCCCGCGCCGGAATTGACGGACAAAAATGGTGCATATTCGGCGGTTGCGCGATTTGGGCGCGAATGGGGCGAACGGGGCGGCGAGGAAGGATGGGTATTTTTTGAAGTGCGCGAAAGCGGCGATTCTATCGTCCGAATTTCCGCGTGGGATGCGCGTTATTACAACAAAGGAATTCGCATGGGCGGAAAACGCTGCGGTGCATCCCGCAAAAACGCGCATGTTTGCATCGCATATATTTTGCGGGCGAATCCCGAAAAATATCCGTCGCCGCAAGAATGGACAGACACCGAAGGCGCGGCGGAGTTGGAACGGATTTACGATTTGCTGGCGAATTATCCGCTTTCGCATAACGAAGAATTGCTTTCCGATATGGCAGCGGCGAAATGAAAGCGGCGGCGATTTCCAAGTTTGCATTTTTTCCGTCTTTTGCGGGTTTTGGATTGGCGGCGAAAGTTGTTGCGGGGATTTTTGTTATTGCAACGGCGGCGGGCGGCGCGTTTTATGTATTTTCGCAAAAAACTTATGCGCCGAAAACAATTCATTTTGACGGACGGGATTTTTATTTGGTCTCCGAACGAGACGGCGACACGGGCGAAGTTATTAATATTGACAATGACGCGAATGGCGGGACGAGGTATGTTGCGGGATATTCCGACATTGCCGCGCCGCAAACGGGGGACAATTTGCGGTTGTTATTTGACCAGACATATTATGCCGCGAATCCCGCGCCCGCATTTGTGCGGGACGGGGCGTATTCCGCCGTGGCGCGTCTGAAAAATTTATGGGGCGGCGGCAACTCCGATTCGTATTTGCGGGATGAAATACGCGAAGAAGACGATTCTATTTACAAACTTTTCGCATGGAAAACCGCGCCTCGTGAAAACGGAGATGTTCTGATTCGCACGACGGGAATTAAATGCGGCGCGTCCCGCAAAAATGCGTATCGTTGCATTACTTACAATTCGTGGATGCCGCCCGGAACAGACGCCGAAGGCGCGGCGGAGTTGGAACGGATTTACGATTTGCTGGCGGAATATCCGCTTTCGCATAACGAAGAATTACTTTCCGATATGGCGGCGGCGGCGCGATAGTTTTCGCGTTTTTATATTAAAAAAAGGAGAAAAAAATAATGCTGATTAAACTCAACAACGCGGAAAACGGAAGCGAGTTGTATATCAATCCGTTGTCCGTCAAATATGTGTATAAAACGATGGACGAAGACAATACCGTCATTCATTTTATAGATGACGGCGACGATTATTTAATCGTTTCCGAATCGCTGGAAAAAGTTGTGGGCGATATTGACGGCGCTTTGAGTCGTCTGCACGGCGTGCCGAAGTGAAGAAAAAACGGGCGGGTTCGGCATTCGCCCCCGATTTCATTCCCGCGCGGGCGGTATTTTTTAAGCATTCGCAAATGATTTAACGGCGTGCAAATGTGTTTTAATTACTCGGCGGAATAATTCCGCTTTTACCCATCTATTTGCAAACATTTCGCAAAACAAAAATGAAAGAACCACGCGATTTTGAAGATTTTGCCCTCCTTGCCGGCGGTGCGTGTCCGGCGTTGGCGAAGCAGGTCGCGCAACGTCTCGGCGTTGTGCCGGGGCGTGCTAAACTGCGGCGGTTTTCGGATGGCGAAAGTTATGTGGAGTTGGACGATAATGTGCGCGGCAAAAGCGTGTTTATTTTGCAGTCGTTGTGTGCGCCGGCAAATGATAATTTGATGCAACTGATGCTGATGGTGGATGCGGCGCGGCGGTCTTCGGCGGCGCAAGTTGTTGCGGTTGCGCCGTATCTCGGTTATGCGCGGCAGGATCGCCGCCCGCGGTCCATTCGCGCTCCGATTAGCGCGCGGATTGTCGCCGATATGCTTTCTGGCGTTGGAATTGCGCGGCTGTTGACGATTGATGTGCATGCCGAACAAATTCAAGGTTTTTATCATATTCCGGTGGACAATATTTACGCGATGCCGGTGATGGTTGCCGATATGGAGCGGACGGTCAATCCCGATACCGCGTTGGTGGTCGCGCCCGATATTGGCGGAGTTGCGCGCGCGCGCGCTTTCGCCAGCGCACTCGGCACCGATATGGCGATTATTGACAAACGCCGTCCCCGCGCCAATGCCGCGCGGGTGATGAATATTATCGGCGATGTGCGCGACAAGGAATGTTTTTTGGTTGACGATATGGTGGATACCGCCAATACGCTGTGCGAAGGCGCGGCGGCGCTTAAAGGTGCGGGAGCGCGGCGGGTTTGCGCGTATTGTACGCATCCGGTGTTGTCCGGCGGCGCACCGGCGCGCATTGCCGACTCGTCCATAGACGAACTTGTTATTTCCGACTCTATTCCGGTTTTGGATGAAGTTCGGAAATGCGGTAAAATAAGGGAATTGACGATTGTCCACATTTTGGCGGAAGCAATTGCGCGCGCGCACCAGAATCGGTCGCTCAGCAGTTTGTTTTCGTAAACGGGCGTTTTGTTTTTTGGCGCGCGCGGCGCGGAGGCGTAAGAAATGGAATATATTGTAGAAACTGAAATTCGCGAACAAGACGGTCGCGGCAAATCGCGGGCGTTGCGCCGTGCGGGACGGGTACCCGGCGTACTATACGGCGGCGGCGGTGCGGCGACAAAGTTTTCGTGCGCCGGCAACGCGCTGGTTGCATTGATGCAAGACGAGGCATTTCATTCGTCGGTGGTATCGGTGCGAATCGGCAACGAAACGCGCCGCGCGCTTTTGCGCGAAGTGCAGCGCGATCCGGTGCGCCGCGACATTTTGCATGTCGATTTTTTGGAAGTGCGCGAAGACCGCGAAATTGCCGTACAAGTACCGCTGCATTTTATCAATGCCGATTCCGCGCCGGGCGTCAAATTGCAACACGGCGTATTTACCACGATTGAAAATCAGGTGGCGGTGCATTGTCTGCCGCAGCATTTGCCCGAATTTATAGAAGTGGACGCGTCCGCGTTAGAAATCGGCAAAAGCATCCATCTGAGCGAGATTTCGCCGCCGCCGGGCATTCGTTTTGACGAAATCACGCGCGGCAACGATCCTGCTTTGGCGTCCGTCATCAGCATTTCCGAGGAAACCGAAACCGAGACCGTCGCGACCGACGAAGAAGCCGCCGCCGCGACCGATTCCACAAAATCGGACAAATGAGCGCCATTTCCGCGAAAGTACGCCGCGAAACCGGCGGCGGTAAAAAACAATATACGCCCAACGGAAAGGAAAAATATATGTCCGAGCGGCAGATGGAATATTTTACCGGGCGGTTGCGCAATATGCTGGAGCAAATCGGCATGACGACCGACCGCACCATTGACGCATTGCAGACGGCGGAAACGACGACGCCGGACGAAAATGACCGCGCCAGCAAAGAAGCCGATTTCGCCCTGGAACTGCGCGAACGCGAACGCGAAACTTTTCTCGTACAAAAAATCCGTCACGCCCTGCAGCGATTAGAAAGCAAAGAATTCGGCTTTTGCGAAGAATGCGGCGACCGAATCGGATTGCAGCGATTGCTCGCGCGTCCGGTTGCGACGCTGTGTTTTGAATGCAAAAATATGCAGGAATACCGCGAAAAAATTCACGGTTAAATTTGCCGCGCCGTCCGTCATTTTTTTGCGTCAACGCCGAATGAACGGGCGGAAAACAACGCCTTCGCGCGCGCGACTTTCGCCGCCGGAGATAAATGCCCTTCTCGCAAACTTGCCGCCGCCGTGGCAAATGACGGACGGCGCATTGTGTGCTGAATGGCGCGGCGATTTTGCATCTCTCGCCGCGCTGACTCGCGCGGTTATGCGAATTGCGCAAAACGCGAATCATCATCCGCATTTGGAGTTGGGCTACGATTATTTCCGCGCGCGCTACATCACGCATTCGGCGGGCGGATTGTCGGCTTTGGATTTTTATTGCGCCGCCGAAACAAGCGCCGCCGCCCGCCGTTGTCTTCGCACCTGACCCGCGGCAACGCGCGCGGTCACATCCGCCGGATGGCGTTGCCCGCCGCGGTCGGATTGTTTTGCAATACGCTGTTTAACATTACCGATACTTTTTACGCCGGTTGGATTGCGACCGAGGCGCAGGCGGCGTTGGCGTTCGCGTTTCCGTTATATTTTTTGCAGTTGTCGCTTTGCATCGGTTTGTTGCAGGCGACGACGACAAAAGTCGCGGCGGCGACGGGCGCGAAAGATATGCATTCGGCGCGCCGTCTGACCGGGCAAGGCGTTTTTTTGGGGTTTTTGGTTGTCGTTTTTGTGTGGATTGCGTTGCTGCCGTTTTCGGGTGCGATGTTGGGCGCACTCGGTGCTGCGGGGGCGGTGCGCGAGTTCGCGTTGGATTATGTTGTCGTAATATTCGCCGGTGCGCCCGCGTTTGTCGGGGCGTTTGCCTTAAACGGCGCGCTGCATGCGGTCGGCAACACGCGGGCGTTTCGCAACAGTATTGCAACAGCGACGGCGGTGAATGTCGTTTTGGATCCGGCGTTGATGTTCGGCTGGTTCGGATTGCCCGCTTTGGGAATGGCGGGAATCGGTTTGGCGACGGTCATCGCGCAAGGCGGATGCGCGTTGTATTTGCTTTTTGTATTGTCGCGTTCGCCGCTGGCGTCCGGATTTCGCCGTGCGTATCTTTTGCCGGATGCGAAGTTGTTGCGCGAGTTGGCGGTGCGCGCTTCGTCGCCGACCGGCAGAATGCTTTGCATCAATGTCGGTTTTTTTATCATCGCGGGTTTTTTGGGACATTTCGGGGCGGCGGCGGTTGCGGGTTATGGAATTGCGTTGCGGATGGAGCAGTTATTTTTATTGCCGACTATCGGAATGGAATCGGCGATGCTGGCGTATAGCGGACAAAACTTCGGCGCCCGCCGTCCGGCACGCGTTGCGGCGGCATATATGCTGTGTTTGCGGCGCGGTTTTGTGGTTGTCGGATGCGGCGCGTTGGTGATGATTTTCGGCGGCGATTTTCTCGTCGGTTTATTTAACGACGACCCGGAAGTCCGGCGGGAAGGCGCGCGATATTTAATTCTCGCGGCGGCGAGTGGTCCGCTGTATGTCGTATTGAATGTGGCTTGCGCGGTATTTTTGGCGGCGGGGCGGCATGCGGTAATTTTAGTTGTGAACGGTTTGCGTTTGGCGGCGGCGCCGGCGGTTCTGGCGTATATGCTGGTGTTTGTTTTTGGTGCGGGCGTTGCGGGTATTTGGTACGCGCTGTTTGTTTGCAACACCGCCGCCGCCGTTTATGCACATTTCCGCTGCCTTCGCGAAATTCGCGCCCAAAAACTTCGCCGCGCGGATCCGATTTCGTCCGCGTTTTAGTCGGCGATTTTTATTTAAAAATTCGGAAACTCCGATTTTAACAAGTCGGCAGTTTTTATTTAAAAATTCGGAAAACTCCGATTTTCAACAAAAAAAATAAATTCGGAAAACTCCGATTTTCAACAAAAAAATAAAATTAACGTTTGCGCGAAGGCGGCGGTTTTGGTGATGTACGAAAAAAGAATTAATCGCGTCCGCTTTTTTGGTATTGCGCGTTTTGCAGCCATTCATTGCGCGGCGTCCAGCCCCAGCCGGGGGCATCCGGGAGTTGCGTTTTACCGTTTTGGACGCGCGGCATCGGATCGTATATGCCGTATTGCCACGGATAATACGATTCGTTTTCTATTGAAAATTCCAAATACGGACCGGCGTTCGGAATCGCGCACATAAAATGCATCGTAAAAATTGTTATCGGCGATAGATTTGCCGCATGCGGCGTTGTCGGCATTTGCGCTTGTTGCGCCATTTTTGCAACCCGCAACGCACGAAACATTCCGCCGACATAACACACATCCGGCTGCGCAACATTCATCACGCGCCCGTCAATTAAATTTTTCCACAACGCAAGATTGTTATCCTGTTCGCCCCCCGCGACATCCAGCGACAGCGCGTCTTTTACTTGTTTCGTCCAATCCGGACGCCAATACGGGCAAGGTTCTTCGTAGTGCGATACGCCGTTGTCTTGCAGCAGTCGCCCGATTTCTATCGCGCGGGCGGGGGAATAGCAACTGTTCGCGTCCGCCAGCAATGCGACATTGTCGCCGAGGGCGGTGCGAATGGCGGGAACGATTTTTTCAGTGCGCCCCGCCCATTCATCTTCGTCGCGCCCGCATTCTTTTCCGACCCGGAATTTGAAAGCATCAAAACCGCATTCGTCTCGCAAGCGGACAAATCGCGCCGCCTCGTCTGCCGGCGATATGTCGCGCCGCATGCTGGATGCGTACGCGCGCAACGGACGGCGCGCCCCGCCCAACAATTCGCACACCGCTTTATTTTCGCGTTTGGCTTGCAAATCCAGCACGGCGGTTTCCATTCCGCAAACGGCGCGGCACAAATAGGAACCCGGAAATTTGTGTTCTCGTTCAAAAACAAAATTTGTTAAATCTTCGGTTTTGGCGATTCCGGAAATATTTTTTTCCAAAACATGCGGCGCAACTTGCCGATGCAAAACGAGCGCGGAAATGTCTGCGTGATAAGTGGAAACTTGCCCCCATCCTTGCGCGCCGTCTTCGGCGGTGGCGCGTACCAGCCCGACTTTTTCTGTGCAGAAAGTTTCCAGCCGGACGAGTTTCATTCGCCGTCAAAAACGATGACATTGCGCAACGCGCCGCCTTTGCGCGCATCCGCAATTGCGGCGTTGATGTCATCCGGAGAATACAGTCCGCCGATTAATTCGGCGAGCAGCAGTTTGCCGTTTTCGCGCATTTGCAGAAGTTTGGGAATGTCTATGCGCAGGCGCGCACCGCCCATTTTGCTGCCCAAAACGCGTTGCTGATTGTTTGCGATTGTTGTCGTGTTGATTTGCGCGGTGTCGCCGTTCGGCGGCATTCCCGCGAGAACGAGCGCGCCGGTTTTGTCGACAAGTTGCGCGGCGTATTCCACGGCGCGCGCGTTGCCCGCCGCCATAAAAACATAATCAAAACCGCGTCCGCCGGTGATGTTTTTCGCTTTTTCCGGCGAATCGTTTTTTACATTTATGGTTGCGGTCGCGCCGAATGTGGCGGCGAGTGCGAGTTTGGTTTCGGAAATATCCGCCGCCGCTACCGGATGCGCACCCGCCGCCCGCGCCGCTTGCAAACAATTCAAACCGACTCCGCCGCAACCGACAACCGCCGCAGATGCGCCCGGCGGTACGCGGGCGGTATTGACCACCGCACCCCAGCCGGTCAATACGCCGCACGCCAGCAAACTCGCTTCCGCGAACGGGAGTGAATCGGGAATCGGCGCGATTTGCGACAAATGCACGACGACTTCTTCTGCGAAGGCGCCGGTTTTCAATCCCGCAAAAACCGGCGCGCCGCATTCGTCGTGCAAGTGCGGCGACTCGTCAAACGCGCCTTCGCATTGCGATGCGAATCCCGCATTGCACATTGCGCACCGCCCGCAAGAACGCAACAGCGTAACCACGACTCGCGCGCCGGGACGGATAGCGGCGTCTTCCGATTCGCCGCCGACTTCGGCGACAACGCCTGCTGCTTCGTGTCCGAAAACGATGGGCGGCGTGCCGCCCCAGCCGCCGTCCATATAAATAATATCCGAATGGCAGATGGCGCATGTGGAAAGTTTAACCCGCACATATCCGGCGGACGGCGGCGAAATCCGCAAGTTTTCCAGCGACAACGGCGCACCAAATTGCCGACATACCGCCGCCCGAATCCGATTGTCATTTTTATTCGTCATTGCGCGATTATAACAATCAGCGGCGGAATCTCGCGAAAATAAATTTTCCATTCCCGCAAACGCGGAGGAATTTTACCGAAAATAAAATTTACTATTTCCGCAAACGCGGAGAAATCTCGCCGAAAATAAATTTTCCATTCCCGCAAACGCGAAGGAGTTTCGCCAAAAATAAATTTTCCATTTTCCGTAAAACCCGCAAACGCGGAGGAATTTTACCGAAAATAAAGTTTATTATTCCCGCGAACGCGGAGGAATTTTACCGAAAATAAAAGAAAATAAAATTTTCCATTCCCGCGAACGCGAAGGAGTTTCGCCGAAAATAAAATTTACCATTCCCGCGAACGAGGAAGAATTTTACCGAAAATAAAATTTACCATTTCCGCGAACGCGAAAGAATTTCACGGAAAATAAAATTTATCATTCCGGCGAACGCGAAGGAATTTTACTGAAAATAAAGTTTATCATTTCCGCAAACGCGAAGAAATCCCGCCGAAAATAAAGTTTACCATTCCCGCGAACGCGGAGGAATTCCGCCGAAAATAAATTTTCCATTTTCCGTAAAACCCGCGAACGCGAAGGAGTTTCGCCGAAAATAAATTTTCCATTTTCCGTAAAACCTGCAAACGCGGATGAATTCGCCGAAAATAAAATTTTCCATTTTCCGTAAAACTCGCGAACGCGGAGAAATTTAGCCGAAAATAAAATTTACTATTTCCGCGAACGCGAAGGAATTTTACTGAAAATAAAAGAAAATAAAATTTACTATTTCCGTGTTCACGGGAATGAAAGATAGGGGCGAATGCGGCGTTTAATCTTCTGATTTCCATCTTTTTTCGCCGATTAATGAACGCACGCTGCCGCGTTTGTCTACTTGCAGCGCGGCGGTTAATGCGAAGTTATGTGCGATTTCGCGCGCTTCTTTTTCCGTTGCAATTGCCAGCGCGGTTGCCGCCGCATCGCTGATTGCGCCCGCATTTTGCAAGTCGCCGCTGATTGCGGTTGCCGCCGCCGCGGAATCGGACGGCGCGCCGGTGCGCGGATTAATTAGATGATGAAAACGCCGCCCCGCATAAACAAAAAAACGCGCGCCGTCGCCCGATGTCGCAACCGCTTCGCCGTCCGCCAATTCGGCATAAACGCCCGCCGGATGCAACCGCACTTTCCACGGGCGGCGACCGTTGTCGCCGATAGCGAGAATATTTCCGCCGACATTAATTAGCGCGCCGGAAATGCCGCGCCGCCGCAAAATATCGCGCGCCGCATCCAACGCCGCGCCTTTCGCTACCGCCCCGAAATCAAACTTCGCGCGCGGCGGCGCACTTTGCAAAACCGTCCCGCGCAATACAACATCGCGCATTTGCGGTGCGGCGGACAAATAATCGGCAATCGCTTGCGGCGGCGGCGGGCGCGCCGGTGTGTCGTCCGAATGAAATCCCCACAACGCGAATAATTCGCCGGCGGCGGGATTGAACAATCCGTTGCCGTGCCGCGCATAATCGGCGGACAGCGACAACATCGCCGCCATCGGCGCGCTGACTGTTATCGGCAATTCGTCCGCCGCGATGGCGCGATTTATTTTTGCCAACTCGCCTTCGCGCCATGCATGAAATTGCCGATGCATTTTATGAAAATGCGCGAACACTTCGCCAATTGCCGCCGTCCGTTCTTGTGCCGCACCGCCGACAACGACGACGGTGATTTGCGTACCGAAAATTTCGGCGGTGCGTTCCGTCCGGGGCGACTCGCCGCAAGCGGACAATGCCGCCGCGAATATAAAAAAATTAAGAAACGCGCGCGCGCGCCGCCGCCAATATGGTTTCCGCCAAATCATCGCCGGTTTGGTCGCGCACTTCGCGCAATCCCGTGGGGCAAGTGATATTTATTTCGGTCAATCGTCCGCCGATAATATCCAGCCCCGCAAACAAAATTCCCGCCTCCGCCAATGCGGGACCCGCCGCCGCCGCAACTGCGCGCGCTGCGGAATCGGTCGGCAACGCCCGCCCCGCGCCACCCGCCGCCAAATTGCCGCGATGATCATCCGCCCGCGGCGTGCGCAACAACATCCATTCCGCCGCCTTGCCGTCAATTACAAAAACCCGCGCATCTCCTTCCCGCGCTTGCGGCAGATATTGTTGCGCCATTATCCAATCGCGTCCGCCGTTGCCTATCATTTCCAGAACCGAATGCAAATTTTTGTCGTCCGGCGGCGAAACATAAACGCCGCGCCCGCCCATTCCGTCCAGCGGTTTAAACACCGCGCCGCCGTGTGCGGAATGAAACGCGGACAATCCGGCGATGTCCGCCCGCACGACGGTCGGCGGAATCAAATCGGGAAAACGCAAAATCGCGAGTTTTTCGTTCATCTCGCGCAACGCACGCGGCGAATTAAATACCGGCAACGAAATGGAATCCAATATTAATGTCGCGGTCATAAATCGCGCATCCACCGGCGGTTCCGCGCGCATCCACACCGCGTCAAAATTGTCGCTGCGATATTCTTTTACATTTTCGGCGCCCGCCCAAGACGAATCATCTTCGTTTTGCGGATGCAATCGCCGCGCCGTAATAGTCGCGCCCCGCGCATCCGTTCCCAGGTCGCCGAAGACGGCGGCGTATATTTCTTCGCCGGCACGGGCGGCGGCGCGCATCAGCGCGACGGTGGAATCTTTGCGCGGGTTTAAATGTGCCGGCGGATCGGCGACAAACAGCCAGCGCACCGGACGGAAATTAGTTTATCACGCGGGCGGTGCGGTCTTCCACCAAATCCACGCCGACGTTGATGTCCACAAAATTGCCGGGTTTGTACGACAAAACGCCGGTTTGCCGAACGCCGTCATATTCATAAACGACTTCGTAGCCGGTGATGACTTTTTTGGTGCGCTCTTTTTGTTCGCAAACGCGTTCTTTTGTTGTCGTGCGTCCGGCGGTGCTTCCGCCGTTTTGCAGATTGTCGCCGACAATCGCGCCGATTAATGCACCGGCGCCGGTCGCGGCGGTTTTGCCGCCGCCTTTGCCGATTTGATTGCCGACAATTCCGCCGACAATGCCGCCGATAATTTCGCCTTCGGTCAACGCGCCGTCTTGTGCGGCGACTTCGCTGCCGAGAATTGCGCCGACTCCGGCGGCGGCATCGCGCCCGCTGCCTTTGCCGAGGGCGCTACCCGCCGCACCGCCGAGAATGCCGCCTAACAATTTGTCGCCGGTATTGTCGCGCCGCCGTTTCACGCGCGTTTCATAGCGGCACTCTTCGTACGGTTCGTAAACCGTTTCAATAATCGGCGCGGACTCCAAAACGCGCGCGCGCGTAATAAAAGAATCCGCCACCGCCCCGCCCGCCAAAGCGAGCGACATAATCGTAGTTGCCATTTTTTTCATCATTTTGCCTCCGTAGTTGTGCATTACGAAAATTGTAGCACACTTCGGGTGAACGCGTTAATTTGCCCGATAAAATTCTGAAAAATTATTATCAGACCAATTGCTTTTTCATATGTTCAATAACCTTTTTTATCTTCCCCTCTACGCGCCCGTTCTCCATAAAATTCCGCAAATCGCCGATAGCACTCGGGGATATCTTGATTTTAGCGCGTGTGTCGATTCTCTCTACCAGCCCCGCCTTTTTCATCGCATCCAGAAGACCAAAACGCTCTTCTATGGACTTCGTTTTGCCCGTCTTCCATTCAGCGTCGTTAATGGTGCGAACATTAGCGCGGTCGGAATATCCGCCAAATCGATTCAAAACGGTTTTCAGGTAATCTTCCAAGTCATAATCGGATATTTCTTGCTCGTCGCCCGCCAAAACCAATTGGGCATCCTTATCGCCTTTGCATCTCTCGAAGCGGCGCTGGTGTGGAACAATATCCGGCGCACCTTCGAAATAGCACTCGACAAAATTCGGAGGACTGCCTTTGATCGAGGCGACGCCCATAGAAAAATAGGCAAATTTAGAATTTTGGATGGTCCACTCACACAACGAAATGCCGCCAATTTGACCGTATACGCAAAGATTGGACACAATTTTTCTTTTCATGTCGGCACCCAACAAATCGAAAACAATGTTGGACACGTCGGATGCATCCGCGCTTCTTTCGCGCAGGCGAACCGTCTCTATCAAGACATGAATAAGGAAACTTTTTAATTTTTTATCGGCTTGTTTATGCGCATCGGCAACACTCATCAGATCATCCGATCTCAAAAAATCAGCGACCTTTTCGGGCAATTGACCGCGTCCATAGCATTCGCCGTCTATTAAATCGCGAAAAGCACGGTCTTTACTGCGATACTGCGCAACTATGTCGCCTCTGCACAACATATCGGATACATACGATGCCTTCAAATAATACGCCAAAAATTCATGCTTAAATTTATACTTGGACGGCTTGAACTCCGTGATGAAGGCATGGTCTTTCATTCTCGCGATATCGGCGGACGAAATTTCATATTTATCCGGCAAGTCCAGACACAATATATCATCCAGTTCAAATTCATCCATGGCAATGGAAATCTGTTCGAATGCGTTATGCATAACTCGTCGCGGCGTATCTATTTTCTGGCGAATTCGTTCCCTCTCGAGAATGGTCATAAAGAAGTCGCGCACCATTCGCTTATTATCGCCATCCACCGATGGCACATCACCCCCGGACTCTACATATTCCGCTATCATGCCAAGGCACGAAGGTAGTCGAAAAAAATTCAAATCATCTTCACCGTTATCCGATGACTCGACCAATTTTTTATAAAAATGTTTGGCTTCCGCCGCTAACAACCGCCCGTCGCTTTCTTTGTCGCACAGACGCTCGTTAAAATATTTATACGCCATATCCTTGTCAAACGGATGCAACTCCAGTAGATGCAGGTTTACATCAACGATCTCCCGGTCCCAAAAGGAGGAACGAGCGGTCACGATAATGCGGGCACTACTGTCGCGCGCAATGTCCATCAACCATTCAAGATTTTCCTTGGGTGATGATCCCGGCAATTCCAATTCATCAAAACCGTCAAAAATAAATGAAACGTACCCCTGACGCAAAAAATTTCTGAAAAATTCCTCTTCTTTTACGGGAAATTCATTACCTTCAAGTTTCAACGCCAAAGACAGAACGCCCCACATGTCTGTTCGGTCATCCGCCTGTTGCGCAAGATTCTTCCAAGCCGCCCGCCCGATAAGCAAAAGAGGAATAACCCGCATCTTACGCCAATTTTCCACCAATCGCTTCGCTATTTGAGCTGCAAGCGCGGATTTTCCCACGCCTGCGTGAGCGCGCAAAACGATAATGTTTTGTTCGTGTGAATCTTTGCCCGAAACAAAATTTTCGCATCTTCCAAAAACATCCGGATGAATGTAGTTCATTCCTGTGCAGATCTCGGCGACTCTGCCGCTCAAAGTCGACATATAATCATTGAACACGCTCTCCAATCGCTCCCACATCAGGTCTTCGTACACATAAATTTTTCCGCGTAAACTTTCGCTTTTCCATGCACGAAGATTGCTGATGCTTTTCGGATACACCACAAAAATTTGCGAGCCGCCCGACAATTTTCCAGATGCCACCGCTTGCGCGACCAATTCCACATCTTTTTCCCGGCAAGACCCCAAAAGATAAACGAAAAAATGTTTGACTCGCGCGATTCCGGCACGAGTATTCGCACTATACACGCGAAACCGATCTTGAGGAAGATCGGATCCTCTCTCCGTCTGAACCTCAACATATCCCAAAAACCCCAAATCTGTTTTGGTTAACGGGCCCGACTTCGCAAATTTTTTCATTGCCAGTTCCCCCGGCTATTAAATATAATTCACCCGATACCCCCGCAAATCGCGGGCGAAGTTTTCCAAGGCGGCGATTCCGCTTTGTTCGGCTTTTGCGCACCATTCGCGCAGTCCTGTTAGCATTTGTTCGGCGGATAGCGAGCGGTCTTCCCACAACATTACGAGTTCGCGGCGCATCCGTGCTACTTTTTGGATGACGGCGCTTTGTTCTATCAGCGAATGAATCGCCTTCCGGTCGACGCTTGACAGGCGCGATTCCATTCCTTGCAGCCAGTCGTTCAATGCGCGCACGGAGGGCGTTTGCACATTGCGTTCGCGCAATACCGCCAATTCGGAATGGCAAGTTTTTTTCATCATCCGGGCGAAACGCGCCGCTACTTCCAGCCGGTTGGCGACGACCGATTTGAGCGTATCCAAATCGCATGTCGCACGGCTGTCCGCCGACAACAATTCCGGTGCGCGATGTTTGACTCGCGCCAATCCGGCTTTTTGCAGCAAACTGATATACAGCCAGCCGATGTCAAATTCGTACCAGCGGTTGGAAAGTTTGGCGGAAGTCGGAAACGCGTGGTGGTTGTTGTGCAATTCTTCGCCGCCGATGAGTAAACCAAGCGGCACGATGTTGCGGCTTTCGTCTTGCGGCTGAAAGTTGCGATAGCCCCAATAATGTCCGATTCCGTTGATAACGCCCGCCGCCCAAAATGGAATCCATATCATCTGCACGCCCCACATTAACGCGCCCGCCGGCAATCCGAATAAAATCAGATTGCAAATCAGCGTAATAATGACGCCCGATTTGGGAAAACGCGAATAAACATTGCGCTCCATCCAGTCGTCGGGCGTGCCGTAGCCGTAGCGCGAAATTGTGTCGGGATTATTTTTTTCGCGCACATAGCACGATACGCCGCCGAACAGCACCGCCCAAATTCCTTGCACTTGCGGACTGTGCGGGTCGTCGGCGGTTTCTACTTTGGCGTGATGTTTGCGGTGAATCGCCGCCCATTCGCGCGTTACCATTCCGGTCGTCATCCACAGCCACAGCCGAAAAAAATGCGATACCGCCGGATGCAATTCCAGCGACCGGTGCGCCTGACAGCGATGCAAAAATATCGTCACCGCCGCAATCGTGATATGCGTCAGAAACAGCACGATTGCAACCATCGCCCAAGGCGAAAAATCGGTAATTCCGTTCATTGTTTTTCCTCCTGTTGTTGAAAATCGGGGCGGGCGGGGGAAAGCCGAACGCTTTCGCCCGTTGCAAAGCGCGTTTTATTAAAACGGCACATCGTCCATATCGCCGAAATTGTCATCCGCCGCCGGACGCGAACTCCCGCCGCCGCCGCTACCGCCGCCGGAGGAATCTTCGCCGTCTCCGCGTTTGCCGATAAAAACAAACCGAAATCCTTTAATCTCGGTCGTGTAGCGGTCGTTGCCGTCTTTGTCTTGCCATTTGCGTGTTTGCAAAGAACCTTCCACATACAACTGCGAACCTTTGCGGCAATATTCGTGAATGACTTCGGCGTTGCGTCCGAAGAAAAAAACGCGATGCCATTCGGTTTTTTCGACTTTTTGCCCGCCTTTGTCGGTGTACGATTCGCTTGTCGCCAAACTAAAATTGACAACCGAATCGCCGCTCGGCAAATTTTTCAATTCGGGATCGGCGCCCAAATTGCCGACAATAATTACTTTGTTAACACCCGCCATTTCTATAAAACTCCTTCCTTAAAAAAAATTAATGCCGAAAAACGCGCCTGTCAAACGGAAATTTTTTTCCTATCGGCTACGCGACATTATAACAAATCCCGCCGCCAGCAGCAAAACGAGAATTGTCGTTACAGTGACCGTCCCGAAAAAATCCAGCAAAACGCCCGACAATACCGCGCCGCAAAACATTCCCAAAAACTCCATACTCATCACCGCCCCCAACGCCGCACCGCGTTTGTCCGGCGGAGCGGCGCGACTTGCACCGGCGGGAATCGTCGCTTCCAGCACGACAAATCCCGCGAAAAAAATGCATAATCCGATGCCGATTTGCCACAATCCGCCGTCCGACAAAATCAATCCCGCCCCCGCCGCCGTCAATATAAACGCCGCCGCCGATGCGCGAATCTTTTTTTCGGCGAAAATCAGCGGCACCGATACCGCCAGCGAAATCGCAAACGCCGCTGCGTATATTTGCCAATGATTTTCCAGCGGCAATGCGGTTTGCAAAAGCGCGGGAGTCCGCAAAAAAACTGCCGCCAACGCATAATGTGCGATAAATGCCGCCGCCGCATATTCCGCAATTTGTCGGTCAAACAACATCGCCATTCCCCGCACCGGAGTCGCCGTTTTATGGGCGATTTTCGGCGGAGACGGCAAACACGCAACTGCGGCGGCGGAAAAAATGCCGAGCCATCCCGACACCGAAAACACGGCGGCAAATCCGAACGCGCCCGCCAGCGGTGCGGCGACAAATAAAGAGGCGACAAACGACAAGGCGATTCCCGCCCCGTATACCAACATCGCCCGTGCCCGCCGTTCGGGGGCGGTAATGTCCGAAATCCACGCCGCCGAAACCGCCGCCACCGCACCGACTCCCTGCAACAATCTGCCGCCCGCCAACGCCCATATTGTTTCGGCGGCGGCGGCGACAAATCCGCCCGCCGCAAAAATCAGCAGCATAAAAATCATCACCGGTTTGCGCCCGAAAAAATCGGCAAGCATACCGGCGGGAATTTGCATCATCGCCTGCGTTATGCCGTAGCCGCCGAGGGCGATTCCCGCCGCCCATCCCGCACCGCCGCCGGGCAACGAATCGGCAAACATCGCCGCAACCGGCAACGCAACAAATACGCCGAACATCCGGAACGACATCGCCCCCGCCAGCACACCGACGGCGGCAAATTCGCGGGAGGGCATTGTTAAACGAAAACCGCGCATGGATTATTTTCCGGTGATAATCGGTTCCGCCGCCAGCGCGTTCCGCAATGCGGCGAAATCAAAATCGTCCAAATTCAGCGCGCGGGCGAACGCATCATCCGCCGCTTTGCGCGCCGGACATTCCGCCATTTGCGGTATCGGCAAAAAATCCATCCCAGCAATTTTGTCAAACGCACGAGCAAGCGATTTGAGTTGCACCGCCGTCAATGCGTCCAAATTTAAAACGGGCATTTCCCCTATCGCTTTTTGCGAAAGCATAACTTTTGCGCCGCCGCAACCGACCGAATACGCCGCCATCATCATCACGGCGGGCGTAGAATTTAACCACAAAACCATCACTTTCGCGCGCGCATCCGAATCGTTATGCAAACGCACCGGCTGATAGTTCGCACCTTGCACCGGAACGGAAAGCAACGACGCCAAACGGCGCGAAGAATTAAATCCGAAACTCGTATTGATGACGATTCTGCCGCCCCACGAAAAATATTTTTTCGCCCATTTTTCGGATTTCGGCATCGGCAAAAAATAGCAGTTCGGATCTTCCGCAATGCGAAAAATGTCCTTTTGCCCGATTCCGGTTTTGCGTTTGTGGTGACCGGGATAATAGCCGGCAAGCGATGTTTTGACGGGCGCGCCTTTTCTATTTTCGGAGAAAGCCAAATGCCGTTCCGTTTTCTCTTCTATTTCCGGCGAATCGGTGTAGCGATGCAGGCGATAACTTCCGAACTCCGCCATTTCCTCCATCGGGCGCGCGGGAATGGACGATTCGCCGTTGGAATACGGGGCGATTTTTCCGCCGCAAGCGAACGCGCGCACCGCCATCGTCAACCGTAAATTGAGGAACGCGATTCCGTCCCAAGTCATTTCGCGATAAGGCAGAAAAGCGTACTCGCCGATTTCGCGTTTATCAATGCGCAACTTTCCCCATTCCGCGCCGTCTTTTTCGGCATCCAGAATCGCCCGCACCGTGGCGTGCGCCATATTTCCGTCCCGCGGATTTTCGGACAACACGCAAAACAGCGCGCGATCTTTCGGCGTTTCGCCGTTTTTGCGTTTGCGCGCGACAAACATACATTCTTGCAAATTCGTACTGGACGAAAAATTAAAACGCCCAGGTTCGCGGCTGACAATCAGATATTCCAAATCGCAGTTTTTTTCTATCCGCCGCCGCGCACCCGCCCATGCCGCACCGCGCCCGTTAGCGATAGTGGCGGTCATTACAAACGCCATCCGCCCGCCCGGTTTAATATATTTTTCGCCGAGTGCGACAAATCCCGGACCGAGTCCGGCGTTGGAAAATCCGTGTTTTTTCGCCAGCGCGTTCATTTTGGCGCGCACCCGATTCGCTTCGTCGGGTTGCAAAAAAGAATACGACGGCGCGCTTTTGCGTCCGACCACGAACGGCGGATTCATTATGCACAAATCCAAAAGCGGCAGCGGTTCCGAAGATTCATCGCCGGTTTCCACATGCGCGATTCGTTTTTTTTCGTCATCCACATCCGGATCGAAAAGTACGCGCTGCACGCGCCCCGATTCCAGAAGTTGAAAACTGCCGGTCAGAGCGGCGTCATAACTCTGTACGCCGACCGAGGCGCAATAAATGTGCGATTTGCGAAAATCCGTTTCCGGCGACATCAGTCCCAAAGTTGTCGCCGTCAAATGCACAGCGGTCTCCAAAACATCGTAGCCCCAAACCGATTTTTCCAGAAGCGCGCGCTGTATTTCGTCGAGAATTTTCGGCGTACGAATCGGCACATTTTCCTCGTCCAAAATTTTTCGCATATAGGCGCGCATCGCGTTGTCGCGCGCTTGTCCGCAGGCGGCGGCGAGCAAAGTGCCGGAACCGCACGCCAAATCGGCGATGCGAAAATCGCCGACATCGTTTTTGTCCGCCCATTTCGTTCCCCATTTTTGCGGCGACAACGCCAACCCTGACAGCAAAGTCGCCGCCGGAATTGTCGTGTAATACGCGCCCAGCGGTTTGGCAATTTCCGCCAAAATTTCGTGGTACATTACGCCCATCAAATCTACGCCGTCTCGCGCGACATCGCGTACTTCGCGCGCCGCCTCCATCATATCCGCCGTGCGGCGTTTTTCCGTTTGTCCTTCCGTCAGCACGGCGAGGGCGACGCGAAAAATCGCGGCGTAGTTGATATTTCCCAAAATAAACTTCCAATGATCGGCGAGTTCCGCAAACCGCGCGCTTCCGGAAAAAAAATATTCCGGACTTTTTACCCGCCCGTCTTTGTCGGACAGTGCGGATTGAAACAAAAACGCGCCAACGAGAATCAAACCCGCCAGACGCACCGAATGTTCGAGGGCGATTTCCCGCTCCTTGCCGGCGACCGGCAAACTCGCCTGCAGCAAAACCGCCAAATCCTCGCAGTAGCGCGGTTTTTCGGACAGCATACTCCCGGAAAAACTCTCCAACTTTTGTTTGATGACGGCGACCGCCTCTTGAATTTCGTCGTACGGCATTCGTTCTATCGTGCGCGGACGCCGCAACATCTGCGCCAAATCGTACGCCGAACCGGCGCGCCAGCGGCTTTCCCATCCGCCCGCGCCTTCTTCCGATTTCTTAAACGCGAATCCGATGCGTGCGCCGGTTTCTATTGCTGCGGCGAAATCGTTCTTGAAAATCGGCGGGTACGAAATCGCGCCGACAATGTCTGCTTCTTGCAGTCGCTTGTCCGCGTCCGCCGCCGCGCCTTTGCGGCTGTCGTATTCCGCTTCCAAAATAATTTGGAAACCGCCGACCGCAACATGCATATCGGGAATTTTCCGTCCGCGATGCCCGACGGTTTCTGCTTTCGCATCAATGCCGAGTCCGCGCAAAATTTGCGCCAGCAAAGTGTTGGCGTGTTCTTCGCGGTGTTTGTCGGTGTTCATTCGGCGATTATACGCGCCTTTATTCGTCCGCCCCGCGCAGTTGATTTTGTAAATCGTGCGCGGTTTGCAATAGCGATTTTTCGCGGGCGCGTTTTTGGGCGACGATTTCGGCGGGGGCGCGCAAGACGAACGATTCGTTTGACAATGTTTTTTGCAGGTGCGCCAATTCGCTTTCCGCCTTTTGCAATTTGTGCGACAAACGCGCGCGCATTTCTTCGCGGTCGACGCGCAAATCCAGCGCGAAATAAAATCCCGCCGCCGCGCGTTGCGGCAATCCGTCCGGCAACGTATCGCGCATTTCAGTGGCGGAAAATCCGCACAACTTTTGCAGCGATGCGGAAAAAGGCGCAAACGCCGCCGCGTCTCCGCACACCAGCAAAACCGGTTTCGCCGAAGGCGGCAATGCCGCATCTTCGCGCAGGCGGCGGCAGGAATCGGTTGCCGCAAAAAATATTTCCATTTCGCGTTCGGCGTTTTCGTTAATTTGTTCGGTTTGCGCGTTCGGCCACGGCGCATGCGATAACGAAGGCGCCGATTTGCCGGACAGCGGCGCGATTTTTTGCCACAACTCTTCGGTGATAAATGGCATCAGCGGATGCAAAAGTCGCAACGCCGTTTCTAAAACTTCAATTAAAGTACGTTGCGCACGCGCGCGAACAGGCGGCGATTCGCGCAACGCGATTTTGGCGAGTTCCAAATACCAGTCGCAATATTCGTGCCACAAAAAATGATGCAACGCCGCCGCCGCCAAATCAAAACGATAACCGTCAAACGCTTCGTTTGTTGCCGCCGCTGCGCGTTGCAGGCGGGCGGTAATCCACAAATCGGCGGTTTGCGGCGGCGCGATTTCGGCGTTCGCATCGTAATCGTTGCAAGAATGCAAAACAAAACGCGCGGCGTTCCAGATTTTGTTGCAGAAGTTGCGATAGCCGCCGCAACGGGCGAGATCAAATTTAATATCGCGCCCGTGCGACGCCAAAGACGCGAAAGTAAATCGCAACGCGTCCACTCCGAAAGCGGGAATACCGTCCGGAAATTGTTTGCTTGTTGCGGCGGCAACGGAGTCCGCATGCGATGGATTCATCAAACCGGAAACGCGTTTTTGTACCAGCGAATCGGCGTCTATGCCGTCCACGAGATCCAGCGGATCCAGCACATTGCCGCGCGATTTGCTCATTTTTTGTCCGGCGGAATCGCGCACCAGCCCGGTAATGTACACATCGCGAAACGGTACTTTGCCGGTGAAATGTTCGCTCATCATCGTCATCCGCGCGACCCAGAAAAAAATAATGTCAAAACCGGTAATTAATACCGCCCCCGGAAAATAATGGCGATAATAATCGTTTTCCGATTCCGGCCAATCCAAAGTAGAAAACGGCCACAACGCGGACGAAAACCAAGTATCCAGCACATCCGGATCCCGCCGCAACTTTTTTCCTTCGGCGCGGCGCATCGCTTCTTCTTCGTTGCGCGCGACAATCACGCCGCCGTCTTCGTCGTACCACGCGGGAATTTGATGTCCCCATTGCAACTGCCGCGACAAGCACCAATCTTGAATGTCGCACAGCCAGCGGTCGTAAGTTTTGCGCCATCGCGCGGGAATAAAACGCGGTGCATCGTGCGCCGAACTTTCGGCGGCGCGTTTTGCAAGTCCGTCCATTTTCATAAACCACTGGTCGGTAAGCATCGGTTCCACGACCGCCCCGGAACGGTCGCCGCGCGGGAGTTTGTAGCGGTGCGGCGTTTTTTTAATCAGCAACTTCGCCGCCGCCAAATCTTGCACAATTTTTTCGCGCGCGACAAAACGATCCATTCCGCGATAGGCGCGCGGCGCGTTTTCGTTGAGTTTTGCGTCCGCCGTCAGCAAAACGATAAGCGGAATATCTTTGTCCGGATGACGTTTGTATACTTCGTAATCGTTAAAATCGTGCGCCGCGGTAATTTTGACGCAACCGGAACCGAATTCGGGGTCCACATGCGAATCGGCAATAACTTCTATCGCCCGCCGCGGTTCGGTCAGCGGCACCCACACTTTTTTGCCGACAAGTTTTTGATAGCGCGCGTCTTCGGGATGCACGGCGATTGCGCCGTCGACGAGAATTGTTTCCGGGCGAGTCGTGCCGATAACGATTCCTTCGTCTTCGTTTTCTACGAACGGATAGCGCACATAATGCATCGCGCCGTCTTCTTCTTCGCTCGCTACTTCCAAATCGGAAACCGCGGTAAGAATGACCGGATCCCAGTTGACCATCCGTTTGCCGCGATAAATTAATCCTTCTTCGTACAATCGCACGAACGCTTCCGCGACCGTTTTGGACAATCCTTCGTCCATCGTAAACCGTTCGCGCGACCAATCGCATGACGCGCCGAGGCGGCGCATTTGCGCGGTAATTGTGTCGCCGGAACGCGCTTTCCATTCCCATGCATGACGCAAAAATTCTTCGCGCGAAAGTTTTGCGGCATCAATGCCGCGCGCTGCCAATTCGCGCGTGACGACAATTTGCGTAGCGATTCCGGCATGATCGGTACCGGCTTGCCACAACACATTTTTGCCGCGCATTCGTTCGCGGCGAATCAGCGCATCCATCAGCGCGTGTTGAAATGCGTGTCCCATGTGCAACGCGCCGGTGACATTCGGCGGCGGCAGCATAATGCAATAGTTTTCGCGTCCTTCGTGCGGTGCGGAAGAAAACATTTCGCCGTCTTTCCAAACGGCGCGCCATTTTTCTTCCACCGCGGCGGAATCGAAATGTTTGGGCGTTTCGGCGGACATTGTCAGTCCTCCAAATCGTCTGTTCGCGCCGCCTCCCATTGCGCCAGCAAAGTTCGCGCCGAATCGCCGTCGGGGCAGCGATGCAGATTGTCTGTCAACGCGGTATCCGACAGCATTGCCGCGAAAGTGCCGAGAATTTCCAGATGCGTTTCTTCGCCGCCCGCCGGTGCGATGAGAAAAAACAAAGTCCGCACTGCGCCGCCATTGCCGTCGCCGATTCCGTATTGAATCGGATTTTTTAGCAACGCCAACGCGCACAACGGACGGGCGGCGCCTTCTAAACGACCGTGCGGAATCGCGCCGTCCTCGCCGATGAAAGTGGAACCGAGTCGCTCCCGTTCAATCAACGCCGAAAAAAACTTGTCGCGCGCAACACCGCTCGCGTTTTCAAATGCGATACTCGCCTGTTCAAAAACGCGCTTTTTGCTGCGCCAATCGGCGGCGACAAAAATATGCGCCGCCGGTAAAATGTCCGCGACCGAAGTCATGCGTTCAATGCCCGCGGCGCGGATTTTTCCGCTCCTTGGCGTCTTGCAATTGCCGTTCCATTTTTTCCGCCGCGCTGTCTATCGCCGTATACATATCGCCTTCGTCGCCGCGCGAAACGAATTCTTCGCCGTCCAGCCGCGTCATCATATCGCACATGTGCCGTTTGTGTTCCACATTCAGAACCACATGCATGTGTTGCAATGCCGGGCGGCGGCGTCCGTCAATGCGCGTCAGGCGTTTTTCTACATGCGCGCGCAACGCATCGGTAATGTCCAAATGGTGTCCCGTAATTTCAATTTGCATTGCAGTCGCTCCTTTTGTGAGTTGTCAATTAATAATTTCCGCCATCGGAAAGGGCATGCGAATTGTACTCTATTCGCGCCGTTCGCAAAAAATCGCGCGCACCGCCGCCCGCTATATCCGAAAATCGCTCCCCAGATAAGATTTTCGCGCCTTGTCATCCAACGCCAATTGCGCCGGTGTACCGGCGGTCAGCACGCCGCCTTCTTCCAGAATATAGGCGCGGTCGCACAACTCCAGCATTTCGCGCACATTGTGGTCGGTGACGATAATGCCGATATTTTGCGCGCTCAATTCGCGGATGATACTTTTCAATTCTTTAACCGCAATCGGTGCGATGGCGGCGAACGGTTCGTCCATCAGTACGAAAGAAGGCGATGCGCCCAACAATCGCGCAATTTCCACGCGCCGCCGTTCGCCGCCCGACAAAGTCGCCGATTCCGCTTCCGCCAAATGCAAAACGCCCATCATTTCCAAAAGTTCGGCGGCGCGTTTGTATGCTGCCCGCCCGCGAACGCCGCAAATTTCCAACACCGCCGCCACATTTTCAATCGCGCTCAATCCCTGAAAAATGGAACTGTCTTGCGGCAAATACGACAATCCAAGCCGCGCCCGGCGATGCATCGGCAACCGGGTAATGTCTTCGCCGTTCATAATAATTTGCCCGCCGTCCAGTTTGACGAGTCCGGCGATAATGTAAAAACAAGTCGTTTTCCCCGCGCCGTTCGCGCCGAGTAAACCGACAATTTCGCCGCGTTCTACATCAACGGAAACATCGCGCAGGACTTCCCGCCCGCCGTAGCGTTTGACGAGATGCGCCGCCCGCAAACTATTCATCCGCCCCGAACACGCCCCGCACCCGCGAATCGCTGCCGCCCGTTGCATTAATCGCGCCGGTTTTAATATTAAATTCTATCAACTCGCCGCGAATGTCGTCTTCTCCGCGCGACAAAGATGCATCTCCGCGCAACCGCACATCGCCCGCACCGTGCGCATATTCCACTTCGTTCGCCCGCATTCGCACCGGTTCGGCATCGCCTTCCAAAAACCAGAATCCGGAAACGGGCATTCCCCGCAAACGCGCCTCACCCGCGCTTTTTTTCCATTCCGCCCGTTCGGCGACAAGTCGCCCGCGCCCGCACGATTCGCCGGCGCACAAAGTCAAACCGCCCCCGATTGTCAATGTATCGTCGCCGCCGTCTTGCAAAACAATTTCGGCGGCGCGCAAAACCAGCGATTCGGCGGCGCAATCGGCGCATTCCGCCCGCACCGAAGGACCGGATGCATGATAGCGATTGCCGTCCGGCGATATGTCGACAATTAGACGGTCGGCATATACCGTCGCGCCGCCGCTTTGCAAAACGACATTGCCGGTAAATTCGGCGCGACTGCCGTCCGCGCTGTATTGCGCGTTGTCGCCGCCTACTTCTATCTGTTGCGCCGCCGCCGAAGACGCGCCCGCAAATGCGGCGGCAGCGGCGAAAAAGACGGCGCGCCTAACGCCAATAAACGCTTTTAACATTGCCTTCCAATCTCCACCCGTCTTTCGCACTCCATGCAAACCGGTCGCCGCGCAACTCGCCGCCGTCTCCTGCAATTCGCGGCGAAATCCCCGACAAACCGCCGTCCGCAGTATCGTAAAAAACGCTTTCGGCGCGCAAAGTCAACAATCGCCCGCCGTTTGTTATTTCGCCGCGCACGGCATTAATTTTAAATTGTCGCGCCGCACCTTCGCCGCGTTTTGCCTCGCCGCTTTCGCCGTGCAACACAACTCGCCCGCCCGCCGCGGTTTGTTGCGACAATTGCAAAGAAAATAATCGCGCCGTGCCATCGTCGTATTCAATCCGTCCGGCGGAAAGTTTCAATTCTCCGGCAGGCGATGCGCCGGTATAACGCGCATCGTGCAGCAAAATCGTATAATCGGGCGGCGGCGCGATTTCTTCGCTGGGCGAGAGTCCAAAAGACGCCACCGCCAACACAAACAACGGCGCATAAACCGGAAAAAGCGCGCTGCGAAACATTATGCCCGCGCCCGCACAATCAAATCGCACAACTCGCGCACCGCACCCGCACCGGCAGGACGGGCGGGAGTCCAGTGCGCCGCCGCCGCGACTTCTGCCACCGCCGTTTGCGGTGCGATTGCAAAACCGACATAACGCATCGCCGCCAAATCGGGAATGTCGTCGCCCATAAATGCCGCACATTCGGGCGCGAGAGATTCGTCACGCAACGATTCCCGCACAACGGCGAGTTTGTCGTCCACATTAAGATGCACGCGCGCGATGCCGAGATGAGTTGCCCGTTCCATCACCTCTTCGCCGCCGGCGGCGGAAACCAGCGCGACCGGCACGCCGCTTTTTATCAGGCGGCGAATGCCAAATCCGTCCAGCGTATGAAAAGCGCGCGCGATTCCTTGCGGCGAAATATACAGACGCCCGTCCGTCAAAACGCCGTCCACATCCAAAAATAAAATGCGCGTCCGCGCCGCCCGTTCCGCCGCCGTCATTTTTCAATTATATGATTTTCCCCGCCCAACCGCAAAATCGCGCACATTCCGCCGCCGATTTAGATTTGTTTTCGGGCGGGATGTGTTATACTTTCGCCCATTAATTATTTTTTATCACAGGAAAAAATCATGAAACAATCAATCCAAAAAATCATCATCGCCGCCGTTTTATTTGCGGCGGGATTGTCTAACATTTCCGCAATTGCACAAGAATCTGACGGCGTTATGCAGGAAGCGAGGGCGGAAGTTTACGAACGCACGAAACAGGTTGTATCTGGCTTAAATCTCGGACAACCATTTTTGACTGTGATTCCGGCTATTCCTGCTGAATCTCAATCTCGTTTAAACAATAATTATGGAATTGTGGATTTCATATTGACAAGAGCAAATGAAGGCGATATGAATCCGACAGTTGACCCAAATAATCTTGGTCTAAACGGTTTATTGCAATTCGGAACTGACGGTATGTATGAAGAAATGAAACCCGGCGACCGCTTTATTGTGCGAAATCCCGATGACAGCTTCACAACGGTAGCAACTGTTTATGTCTACGCAATAGACAACGATTTTGCCTTTGCGGAAAGCACGGGAAATCCCGCAACAGTTATAACAGGCACGGACGAATTTTTCCTTGATAGAAATTGGGAAGAAACAAGGGAATTCGCCGCCGGTTTGCAAGGAATTTCCCGTGTTGAATGTTTGGCGGGATTTACATCGGACGATGGAATTAATTGCCGCCCGGAACGGAGAGAAGATTGCACGGGAGCGACTCCCGATTTTGTTAACGGCATTTGCGTAGCCGCATGTTCGGGCGAAAGAGACGCCGCCGGAATTTGTCCAAACACGCAAACAAGCGGCGGCGGAAGTTCCAGCACCGGATTAATTGTCGGCGGAATTGTTGTTGTCGGCGGTTTAGTATGGCTTTTGTCATCCGGCGGCGAAGAGGGCGAATTCAACTTTTCTCCCGATTTCGGCTATTCGCTGACCGAAAGCGGCTATTCCGCAAATGTCGGCGGACGGGCGGATTTCCGCAAAGACAATTGGCATTTTTATTATTCCGCAAACCAACAAAACGCAAACGGCAACTTCGCCGATTTCCGCTACGAAAGCGGCGGAAAATACACAGCGGATTTTTGGACAGCGACATTTTCCGAATCCGTTGCGGGTGATACGGCGGATTATGATTTTTCGCTGTCCGCAAACTTGCGAGGCGAAATCTGGAAAATATCGCCCGTGTATCGTTTGCATTCCGAATGGAAAGAATCCGATTCCGGAATAAAAACGGAAACGCAAAACGAATTAAATCTGGAAAGCGTTTTGCGTTATAACCGCTGGACAATCCGCCCCTCCGCCGGTTTCCGATGGGAAAACGCAAACGATTTTTCCAAAAACGCAAGATTCCAAATAAACGCGATTCATCGTTTTTAATTTCGGGAGAAAAAAAGAAAATGCGGCGGGGAAAAACAAAAAGCGGCGGCGAAAAAGCGGCGGGAAAAAACAAAAAGCGGCGGGAATGGAATGTACTTTTTTCGGTCGTTTCGCGGAAATTCCAAAATTAATTTTCGCGTAAAATTCGCGGGAATTCCAAAATTAATCGCCCCGAATGGATTCCCGCTTTCGCGGGAATGACGGCGTTTTTTCGCAGAATTCCGCCGCGTTCGCGGGAATGAAATGTTTCCGGCGTTCGCCGGAATGGTATATTTATTTTCGCGTCATTCCGCCGCCTTGCCATTACGGGAATTTTTTTACGCCGTTTTTCGTGCGGTTTCGGCATTTTGCAAACGCGTTTTTCGTGCCGCATCGGTGTTTTGGATTTGCAAATGCGAAAGCCAATCGCCGATGTTGTCTCGCAGCAGGGCGGACAAAAACGCGATATGCGCAGGCGAATCGTTTAACGCCGGAATATAACTGAATTGGTCGCCGCCCGCTGCCAAAAACTCATCGCGATTTTCTTGCGCGATTTCTTCCAGCGTTTCCAGACAATCCGCCGAAAATGCCGGACAAACAATATGCACATTTCGCGCACCGCGCCCCGGCAACATTCGCATTGTCTCGTCCGTATAGGGGCGAAACCATCGCTGCCGCCCGAAACGCGATTGAAATGTCGCCATCCATTCGTCCGCCCGCAAACCGAGTTTTTCCGCCGTCAGTCGCGCCGTTTTTTGACACTGACAATAATACGGGTCGCCCGATTCCAGCATCGCCAGCGGCGTGCCGTGAAACGAAAACACCAGCATATCCGGTTTGCCGTGCGTTTGCCGGTGCGCGGCGATAGAATCCGCCAGCGCGGCGATATATCGCCCGTCGTCGCAATATGCCGCGACAAAACGCAAATGCGGCACCGCCCGCCAACGCGACAATTCGCGCGCGACATCCGAAAAAACCGAACCGGAAGTGCAGCCGGAATATTGCGGATACATCGGCAGCGCGACAATGCGGCGGCAGTTTTGCGCTTTCAACTTTCGCAATGCGGCGGCAATGGACGGCGCGCCGTACGACATTCCGATTTCCACCGCCACCGGCGAATCGGCGAGTGCGGCGGCGATTTTATCGCGTTGCGCGCGGCAATATGTCATTAGCGGCGACCCGTCCGCCGTCCATATTTTTTGATATGCCCGCGCCGTTCGCGGCGACCGAAACGGCAAAACAATCGCAAATAATATCGGCAACCATTTCCAGCGGGGCGCTTCTACCACTCGCGGATCGCTCAAAAATTGACGGAGATATTTGCGCACCGCTTTCGCTGTCGGCGCGTCCGGCGTTCCCAGATTTGCCAGCAAGATTCCGATTTTTTCTTCCGAATCGTGGCGGTAGTTTGGTTCGCCGAGGAAATTCACGGGTTTTTTCGCCGCGCAACTATCCGCGCCGCAGTTTCGGGCGGCGCGGATAACTCCGTCCGTGCGGACGGGGCGGGGGATGCGAAAATTAGCGGCGCGGGTGACCGCGGCAGATTTCTATTTTTTCGCGGGCGAGATGGCAGGTCATGTGCGTTTTGAACACCAACCCGGCGCGCAAAGCGTCTTCGCGGCAATCTGCCGCCGCCCACGCGTCTTCGCCGAACGCCTTTAAGCAGTCGTTCGCGGCGGATACCGCCCGGTTGTAGTCGTATTCCAGCACCGCGGTGTCGCCGTGCGCCGAAGCGCCGGAGGTCGCCAGTGCAGCCACCAACATTAGAGTCCGGAGAATTTTTCTCATTATCGTTTTCCCTTCCATTACGAACGGCAAAAGCGCCGCTTTCCGTCATTATATCAATTGTTCCGAAAAATTGCAAATTTTGCGGTGTTATTGTTCACGAAAATTGTCCGCCGCTGTCGCAACTCGGCGGCGCCACCATTTTCCCGCCGATTGCGCGTTTAGCGGCATCGCGCGGGCGAGTAAAAACGCATCCAAATCGGCGACCGCCGCGGTCAAACTCGGCATATCGCGCGGCAGGCGGCTCAACAAAAAATTAATTACTTGTTCCGGCAGAACGAAACCGCGCCGCCGGGCGTAGCGCGACAAGGCGCGCCGTTTTTCCGATTCCGAAATTTCGCGGAGGCGAAATACCAGACCGGCATAAAACCGCGCCGCGATTTCTTCGCCGATTCCGATGTAAGACGGCGGGGCATCGGCGGCGGCGAGAATGCGATAGTTTGCGCCGGGGCGGATTTTGTTGTGCCAGTCAAACAGCAACAGGCGGTTGTTTTCGGAAATTAAATGAATGTCGTCCGCCGCCAGCAACGCCGGCATCGGCGGGGGAATATCGGAATCGCCGCCGACATAAAATCCGCGCGAATGCCGTTGCGCACCTGCGGCAGTGGTACGCAAAAGCGCCGTTTTGCCGCCGCCGCCCCAAATATAAAGCGAAGAAGCGACCGCATCGCCCGCCGCCAATGCGCGCGCCGCCGCGAGAATGTCGCGATTTTCGCCTTCCACCAAATCGTCAAAATCGGGCGGCGGCGGCGCAAACGGCAGCGGCGGCGTATCAGGACGAACGTCCATAAAACTCGCTGCCGATATAGCGGCGACGCAAATGCCGGAAAAGCACCAGCAAAATCGCCGCCACCGGCAACGCAATCAGCACGCCGACAAATCCCCAGACGCCGCCCAACACCATTAATGCAAACAATATCAGCAGCGGATGCAACCCGATTCGTTCGCCCACCAGCCACGGCGTAATTCCCAAACTTTCAATTGCGGTGCCGACTCCCATCAGTACCCAAATTAAAACGAAGTTGGTTAAAGATTCAAATTGTCCGGCGGCGACAATGGTTGCGAGTGTTATGCCGATGATAAAACCGAGATAGGGAATAAAAACCAGCACGCCGCTGATGACGCCGATAGTCAGCGCAAACTCCAATCCGGCAAACCATAACATCGCGCTATACAACGCCGCCATTACGCAAATGACGGCGAGTTGTCCGTGCAAAAACTCGCCCAATACGCCGTCCAAATCGTGTACCACCGTCATAATTTCGTCCCGCCAGCGGGGCGGCAAGGCATCGGCGAGTTCGCCCGCAATGCTGTGCCGGTCGCGCACAAAATAAAATGCCGCCAGCGGCGTAATCACCAAAAATGTGAAGAAAACCGAAACCGCCGAAACGCCTTGTCCGAAAAATCCGAACAATGCGCCCGCCGCATCTGCGGCTTGTCCGGCTTCCAAAACGCCTGCGGCGTGTTTTGCCAATGCGGTCAAATCCAGCGATTGCAATTGCGCCACCACATGCGGTTGCGCCTCGCCCAGCCAATTCCCGGCGCGTTCGGCGAGTGCGGGCAAAATTCCGATTAAACTGGAAATTTGTTGTATGAAAATCGGCGTCAATGCCAGCGGCAGCGCGAGCAAAATGCCGATAATTAATGAGACAACAATGGCGGCGGCGGCGGCGGGCGATATTTTTTGTTCCAGTTTTTCGGCAAGCGGCGACATAATATATGCCGTCACCGCGCCCAACACAAAAGGCGCCAGCGCGGCTTTTGCGGAATGCAACAACCAGAACAACAGTACGCCGGCGGCGATAACGAAGAGAATATTTGCGGATTTCATTTTTGCTGCGCGTTTAGTGCGGTAAAATGCAATATCATAACAGAAAATGAATAAAAATTTTAACCGATACCGCGAAGCGGGCGTAGACATTGATACCGGCGATACTTTTGTGGCGCGCATTAAACCGCATCTGGCGGGCGCGGCGAAAGTTTTGGCGGCGCACGATTCCGCGTTTTTGCCGGATTGCGGCGGATTTGCCGCCGTTGTGCGTTTGCCGGGTGCATCTTCGGTGCTTGCCGTTTGCGCGGACGGAGTCGGCACCAAAACCGAATTATTAATGCAACGCGATTTGCCGCAAACGGCGGGAATTGATGTTGTCGCGATGTGCGTCAACGACCTGATTTGCACCGGCGCGCGCCCGTTTTTGTTTTTGGATTATTACGCCTGCGAATCGCTATCGCCCGATTTTGCCGCCCGTGTCATAGACGGAATCGTGCGCGGTTGCGAAGCGGCGGGATGCGCTTTGGCGGGCGGCGAAACGGCGGAAATGCCCGGCATATATGCAAAAGGAGTGTTTGATTTGGCGGGATTTGCGGTCGGCATTGCGGACGATTCCGAACTCTTAAAACCCGATGAAATCGCCCCCGGCGATGCGATTATCGGCATTTTTTCTTCCGGTCCGCACAGCAACGGCTATTCGTTAATTCGCGATATTTTGCGGGAGTCGCCGCCGCCGCCCGCCGACATTCTCGCCCCGACACGGATATATTGCCGCGCGATTGCCGCATTGCGAAAATGCGCGCGAGTGCGCGGGCTGGCGCACATCACCGGCGGCGGAATTCGCGATAATCTGCCGCGCATTTTGCCGCCGCATGTATCGGCGCGCGTGTCGTTGCCGCCGCTGCCGCCGGTATTTCAATGGATACGCGATGCGGGCGGCGTATCAGAAGACGAAATGCGGCGGGTGTTCAATTGCGGAATCGGCATGACGGCAATTGTCGCCGCCGAAGATGCCGCAGCGGCACAAATTTGCCTGCGCGAAAATGGCGAAACATGCGCGCACATCGGCGAAATCATTGACGGCGACCGGCGTGTCGTATTTTCAGAATAATTTCAGAATAATGCAAGGTATCGCGGTGTTAATTTCCGGACGCGGCAGCAATCTGCATTCAATTTTGCGTTCTCCCATCGGCGAAAAAGTAGCGGCGATTATCAGCGACAATCCGGATGCCGCCGGTTTGCGTTTTGCCGAAGATTTCGGAAAACCGGCATTTATTGTCGCGCGCGATGATTTTTCCGCCGCCGATGAATGGGCGCAAAAACTCGCGGAGTTGTTGCGGGCGATCAATCCAAAACTAATCGCGCTGGCGGGTTTTATGCGGATTTTACCGCCGGATTTTGTCGCCGAATTCGCGGGGCGGATTGTCAACATTCATCCGTCTTTATTGCCGGCGTTTCCGGGTTTGAATACGCACGGGCGGGCGTTGGCGGCGGGCGCACAATCGCACGGCTGTTCCGTGCATTATGTATCCGAAAAAATAGACGGCGGAAAAATAATCGCGCAACGCGAAGTGCCGGTGCTGGCAGACGACGACGAAGAATCGCTGGCGGCGCGAGTGCTAAAAGAGGAACATATTTTATATCCGAAAATATTGGCGGAACTTATCGCATGAATCTCGTTCGCTTTTGGCGTTTTTTTGTGTTGTGTTGCGGCGCATTGTCCGCGCCCGCCGCCGCCGAATCGCCGTTTTCGCTAACTTTGGATTTCGTGTTTTTTTATAACGGCGTCAAGGCGGCGGATGTGCGCGAAGTTTTTTCCACAGATGCGGATGGCGGTTATGAAATTGTCAGTCACGCCGAGGCGACCGGATTGGCGAAAATTTTTTACGGCGATATTTTTCGCAAAAGCACCGGGAAAATTGACCGCCTTGACGGATTGCGAATGTTGCAATACGAAGAAAAACGCGGCGCGCGCGACCGTACTTTTGCGAAAGTAGACGCGCAATCTGGCGTTTTGCATCTGCAAAAAGGCGGCGAAATGCGCACGGAAAAATTGCCGGATGCACCGCTGGCGGATTATTTGGCGGCGTTATATCGCGCCCGCATTCTCGGCGGCGTGCCTGATGGCGAATCGGCAATTACCAACGGCTGGCGCATAAAAATTTACGAATACGAAGAAGGCGCACCCGAAATAGTGAAAACAACCGAAGGCGAAGTGCGGGCGATTCCGCTAATACGCGAAAGTCCGCGCGGTCGCCGCGTTTTTTGGATTGCGCCCTCTCTGGATTATTTGCCGGTGCGGTCGTACATCAACGACAAAGGTCATGTTTTTGAAACCGTAATCACCAAAATCAACGGCACCACAGTCGGCGATTAAGCCCGACATTTTTTTCCGCCCGTATAAACATTTCCGCAAAATAATCGGAAAATAAAAATTTTCCATTCCGGCGAACGCCGGAATCTCTGCGGAGATTCCGATTTACATCGGAATGGAAACGCGGCGGAATTCTGCGAAAAAACGCCGTCATTCCCGCGAAAGCGGGAATCTATTCGGGGCGATTAGTTTTGGAGTTTCGCGAATTTTACGCGAAAATTAATTTTGGAATTTCCGCGCATTTTTTTGTGAAAAGCGAGATGTAAGCGGGAGTTTGTCGGTAAAAATGGATTCCCGCGTTCGCGGGAATGACGGCGGGGAGGCGGGAATTCGGCGGCAAGAATCGGACAGCGGCGGGGGAGATTCCGATTTACATCGGAATGGTAAAAGTTGGAAATTAGGAAAAAAGAATTTACCATTCCGGCGAACGCCGGAATCTCTGCGGGAGATTCCTATTTTCATCGGAATGGAAAAGCGGCGGAATTTCGCGAAAAAACGCCGTCATTCCCGCGAAAGCGGGAATCTATTCGGGGCGATTAGTTTTGGAGTTTCGCGAATTTTACGGGAAAATTAAGTTTGGAATTTCCGCGCATTTTTTTGTGAAAAGCGAGATGTATGCGGGAGTTTGTCGGTAAAAATGGATTCCCGCTTTCGCGGGAATGACGGCGGGGAGGCGGGAATTCCCGCCGCCTTTTCTTTTTTCTCCCGAAATTAAAAACGATAAACCGCGTTCATTTGGAGTTTTCCGTTGTTTGCGAAATCGTTTGCGTTTTCCCATCTGAAACCGGCGGAGGGGTGGATTGTCCAGCGGTTGTAGCGGAATTCGGATTCCAGATTTAGTTCGTTTTGCGTTTCCGTTTTTATTCCGGAATCGGATTCTTTCCATTCGGATTGCATTCGGTAAACGGGGGATATTTTCCAGATTCCGTTTTGTAAGTTTGCCGACAGCGAAAAATCATAATCGGCGGTTTTGCCTGCGACCGATTCCGAAAATGTCGCCGCCCAAAAATCCGCTTTGTATTCCGCTTTTGATAAATAGCGGAAATCGCCGAAATCGCCGCCGGTGTTTGTTTGTCCTGCCGACCATTGCATCCGCAAGTTTTCGTTAACGGCGTATTCTATTTTGCCGCCCGCCTGCACGAAATAATCGTTTTCGGTGATGCGGTAGCCGAATTCGGGCGAGAATGCGAAAGCATCGGCGGGGCGTCCGTCGTGCAAGAAATCGGCAATCGCATACATCGCCATTGCAACTCCGACCGCCCCGATAATCGCAACTTCGGCATCGTTATTTCTTGGCGATGCAACGGCAATCCGAATTTCGTTGTCGTTAAAGAAAATCCGATTTCTGCCGTCTGCAACAACCACAATTATTAACCGGTCGGTTGCGATATTAAAATTTTCGGGCATTTGCGGAAATCCGTCATTGCCGAAAAGTTCCGAGTCGCCGCAATCGGGCAATGCCGAAAAATTGGAAGATTCCCGAATTATGCATCCGGTTGCCATTTCGCCGTCTGCGATTTGCGGTTGCGATTCTCTTGCGGCGGCGACGGGAAGATTATCGTTTCGTTCAACAGGAATTCCGCAAACTTCGGCAACTTCGGTTTTTTCGCTGTTAATCGTAATGGAAGAAATCCAGCCCGCCCTTTCGCATGATTCGGCAGAATATCTCGCCGCAACTGTGATTGTATTTGCCGCAAAAAATGTTGCGGGCGTTTGACAAATTCCGCCGCTGTTGACGGGCGAAAAAACTTCGCCGTCTCCGCAATCCATCGCCGCCCTGTCGACACACATATTAGACGAATTAATAGTTTCGTGTTCTTCGCAAGTCGGCGGCGTTGTCGGTTCGCAAGTTGTCGTAGAATCTGCAACAAATCTATGGTCTGCATCGCAAACGCACATCGCAACATTTTCCGGGTCATTTGTCGCAAATTCTCCGCAGTTTGCGGGAATCGTTTCGCAACTTCCTTCGGCGTTTACTCTTTCGCCCGCCGGACATTCGCAAGTAATATCATCGTTTGATATAAATCCCGCCGAACATTGAACGGGGACGAATCCTCTCGCCGCCACTATGCCGGTTTCTTCCCAATTGTCATCAAGGTAAAACTCGCCGCTTTCGGCAACGCCTACTGTTCCGCTGTATTGTGCAAACGCCAATTCTCCGCCCGGATTTGTCGTATACACCCGCACGGTCGGAGGAGTAATAACATTCCGTGGGTCATCAAACGCTCCTAATTCAACACTATCGCCCGCTTTCAAAAATACTGTCATGCCATCTAACGAATAACACAATCCAACAGAAGGACATGTTTCACCCGCATTGGTACCAGCAACAACCACAAATGCGACAGCACCGCCATAATTTGTTTCAGTATTATGCATATTATAAATTTCCGGTATTGTCATATCAAAGTCAATACTCGTAGTACCAGCCATTGCGGTATATCCCGGTTTTGTCCAAACTTCCGCCATTGCAGGCGTGTCAACTCCGACTTGTGCATTTGCGGAAGTTGTAAATCCCGCCGAAAAAACAACAGCGGCGGCGATGATGATTTTACGAATTGTCGCCGAAAAAACGGCGGCGGAAAGTGCATAAAAACCGCGTACACACGCGCCTTTTAGAGAGTTATACCCCCCCCCCCCCTTAACAATTTGAAAGCCGCAAACGGCGGCAAAAACGCGATTGATGATTTGGTTGGTTATCGTTGTCATTTTTGTCTCCTCTATTAAAATAAAACATTACCGAAAGTATAACACATTCCGCCCGAATCCGCAAAAGGCGGAAATGGAAAAAGGGCGGCGGTAATTTGCATCGCAAAGCGATGTGTACAGATTCCCGCGTTCGCGGGAATGGAAGGGGGGGGGGGGGGCAACGAAAATGACGGCGGGAAGGCGGGATTTTGTCGGTGAAAATGGATTCCCGCGTTCGCGGGAATGACAGCGGGGAGGGCGGGAATTTGTCGGCAAGAATCGGACGGCGGCGGCGGCGAAAATGACGGCGGCGGGGGAGATTCCGATTTACATCGGAATGGTAAAAGTTGGAAATTACGGCGGCGGACGGCGGAAATTGCGGGGCGGAGTAAACTCCGCCGAACTAGTTTCGCCCCCGACAAATGTCAGGGGCGAGTCGGGGAGGCGGGGATTTGTCGGCGAGAATCGGACGGCGGCGGGGGAGATTCCGATTTACATCGGAATGGTAAAAGTTGGAAATTAGGAAAATTGTCTTTTATTTTTTTTCGTTTTTTGCGGATTTGTCGGCGGATTTGTCGTTGCTGTCTTTGGCGGATTTGGAATCTTTGGCGGATTTGTCGTTGCCGTCTTTGGCGGATTTGGAATCTTTGGCGTCCGCCGCCGATTTTGTTGTTTTCGGTTTATTCTTAAAATCGGTAGCATACCAGCCGCCGCCTTTTAGATGAAAAGCGGCGGCGGAAATCAGGCGGGAAAATGTACGCCGTCCGCATTGCGGGCATTTTTTTACGCGCGGAGAATTGATGGAATCCATATCCGAATCTTGATGCCCGCATTGTTCGCAACGGTATTCGTAAATCGGCATCGGCGTTTATCCCCGCAAAATTTTGTTTTGCGGGTCGTAGGGGCTTTCTTCCACGACGACCGCCGAATGTTTTTTGCCGAGGACATCCACATGCAATTCGGTGCCGGGTTTTGTTAGCGGCGGCGGCAACATCGCCAATATCAGCGATTTGTTGAGACGCGGACCGAAGTTGCCCGAAGTTGCCCGTCCGACCATTTTGTCGCCGTCAAAAATCGCGTTGTTGCCGAGAGGGTCGGCATCGGAAATGTCGCGCAACTCCAAAGTTGCACTCTGCCATGCAAAACCGCGTTCGCGCCATTGCAATAATCCTTCGCGTCCCATAAAATCGCCCTTGTCCAAATTGACGAAACGATGCAGACCGGATTCGAAGGCGGCGTATTCAATGGATAACTCTTGCCCGATGAGTTTGTAGGATTTTTCAATTCGCAACATATCCATCGCGCGGATGCCGAAAGGTTTGATGCCGTGTGCCGCCCCGGCTTGCATAATCGCGTCAAAAATGTGATTTTGATATTCCAGCGGATGATGCAATTCCCAGCCCAACTCGCCGACAAAATTGACGCGAATTGCCAACGCGGGGGCGAGTCCGATATCCACCGGACGCCCCGACAACCACGGAAATGCGGCATCGGAAAAATCTTCGCGCGGGGATGCTGCTTGCATAATATCGCGCGATTTTGGGCCTGAAAGAACGAGAACGCCGCGCTGATTGGTGATATTTTCAAAGCGCACTGTGCCATCGTTTTTTAGTCCGAGTTTGCGCCACACACGGCGAATCCAGTCATGATCCAGACGCTGCCATGCGCCTGCCGAAACGAGATAATAAGAATCTTCGTTTTCGCGATATACCGTAAATTCGGAATGTACGCCGCCGCGCGAATTGAGGGCATGACACAGCGCGATGCGTCCGTCTTTTTGCGGCAATTTGTTGGCGACCAGATAATCCAAAAATGCGCGCGCGCCTGTGCCGGAAATGCGGCATTTGGCGAATGCCGACATATCCAAAAGTCCGGCGTTTTGCGATACATTGAGCGCCTCGTTTTTGACATGGTCAAACCACGCCGAACGGCGAAATGACCAATCGTCTTTTGCGGCGACGCCTTTTGGTGCGAACCAGTTGGCGCGTTCCCAGCCGAATTTTTGTCCGAATACTGCGCCGAGATTTTTTAGACGGTCGTAACACGGTGCGGTGCGTAACGGGCGGGCGTCTTCGCGTTCTTCGTCCGGATAGTGAATGGTGAACACATTGCGATATGCTTCTTCGTTCTTTTTAATTAGATAGGCGCGCGTTGCATAATCGCCGAAACGGCGGGGATCGATTCCCAGCATATCAATTGTCGGTTCGCCTTCGGCAATCCATTCCGCCAACTGCCAGCCCGCCCCGCCGGCGGCGGTAATGCCGAAACTGTGTCCTTCGTTAATCCAAAAATTCGGAATGTCCCACGCCGGTCCGACTGCCGGCGAACCGTCCGGCGTATAGCAAATCGCGCCGTTAAATCCGCGTTTGATTCCGACTGTACCGAAACAAGGTACGCGGCGAATTGCCGATTCTATGTGCGGTTCTAAACGTTCCCAATCGTCTTCAAATAACTCGCGTTCGGCATTCGCCGCCGGACCGTCTATGTAGCAAGCGGGTGCGCCTTTTTCGTATGGTCCGAGAATTAAACCGCCGCGTTCTTCACGCATGTACCAGGAACCATCCGATTCGCGCAAAACGCCCATTTCGGGTTCGCCATTTTTGCGGCGTTCCGCCAATTCGGGAATTTCGTCCGTCACAATATATTGATGTTGTACCGGAATAATCGGAAAATCCAGCCCGACCATTCGTCCGGTTTGCCGGGCAAAGTTGCCGGTTGCCGATACGACATGTTCGCAAATAACTTCGCCTTTGTCTGTTTCTACAATCCAGTCGTTTCCTTTGCGGCGGATGCCGGTCACGACAGTTTTTTGTTCAATTTCCGCCCCGCGTTCGCGCGCACCTTTGGCGAGGGCGAGGGTGAGGTCGCTCGGTTGGATATAGCCGTCTTCGGGATGGCGAATTGCACCGATGAGTCCGTCTGTTTCGCACAGCGGCCATATTTCTTTGACTTGTGCGGGAGTCAAAAACTCAACATTGACGCCGATAGTAGCGGCAACGGCGGCGTATTGCCGATATTCGTCCATCCGGTCTTCGGTCATGGCGAGGCGGATATTGCCGACTTTGCGTAAACCGGTATCCATTCCGGTTTCTTCTTCTAGTTCGGTATAAAAGCGGACGGAATATTTATGTACTTGCCCGACCGAATACGACATATTGAACAGCGGCAACAATCCCGCCGCATGCCATGTAGAACCGGAAGTCAGTTCGTGCCGTTCCAGCAGAACGGAATTTGCCCATTCGCCGCCTTTTTTTGCCAAATGATATAAAGTTGAAACGCCGACAACGCCGCCGCCGATAACTACTACACGCGCATGAGTTTTCATTTTTTTTGGTTCTCCTTCTGAATAAAATATTTTGCCGCCGGGAAGCGGATATGGAAATTATAACAGACAACGCCGAATTAATCCGCCGCCGCAAAAATGAAAAAAACAGCGGCGGGTTGGGCGGGCGTATAATGCGTTTATGCAAGTCGGGAAAAAAAATTTGTCGCGATTGTTGCGTCCGCAAAGTATCGTCGTTTTTGGCGGAGAATGGGCGCGCAATGTCGTTTCGCAGTGTCGCAAAATGCAATTTGTCGGCGAAGTTTGGATGGTGCATCCGCACGGCAAAACGGCGGACGGTGCGCGATGTTTTCGCACCGTTGCAGAATTGCCGCATGCGCCCGATGCGGCGTTTGTCGGCATTAATCGCGAATCGGCGGTGGAAGTTGTTGCCGCACTTGCAAATATGGGATGCGGCGGTGCGGTGTGTTTTGCTTCGGGTTTTGCCGAATCGGGGGCGTCCGATTTGCAAAATCGTCTTGTTGCCGCCGCCGCCGATATGCCGATTCTCGGTCCGAATTGCTACGGATTTCTCAATTTGCTGGACGGTGCGCCGTTGTGGCCGGATCAACACGGTGCTGTGCGTGCGCAATTCGGTGCGGCGATTATCGGACAATCGTCCAATATTTTAATTAACATTTCTTCGCAAAAACGCGGGTTGCCGCTGGCATATTTAATAGCGGCGGGCAATCAGGCGCAAACGACAATTGCGGATATTGCGCGCGGAATGTTGCGCGATAAACGGGTGCGGGCGATAGGATTTCATATTGAAGGAATCGCGGATGCCGCCGATTTTGCGGCATTTGCGGCGGATGCGCGCGCGCAAAACATTCCGCTGGTCGCGCTGAAATCGGGCAAATGTCGCACCTCTCGCCGTGCGGCGGAATCGCACACCGCTGCGTTGGCGGGCGATGCGGCGGCGTCTTCGGCGTTTTTGCAAAAATGCGGAGTTGCCGAAGTACGCGACATTCCCGAATTGATTGAAACATTGAAACTTGCGATGTGCGGCGGCGGCGGACGCAAACTGATGTCGCTGAGTTGTTCCGGCGGCGAAGCCGGACATATCGCGGATTTGGCGGACGGATGCGCGTTGTCGTTTCCGCCGCCGCCGGCAAAACAACGCGAAGAAATGGCGGCAATTCTCGGCGAACTCGTGCACATTACAAATCCTCTGGATTATCATACTTTTATCTGGCGCGATGAAGATTCGCTGTTTCGCGTGTATTCTGCCGCTTTGCGGTGCGGCAACGATTTGACGATTCTAATTTACGATTATCCGCGCGGCGACCGCTGCGATGTGCGCGATTGGCGGACACCGATGCGGGCGTTTATGCGCGCCGTTGCCGCGACAAAATCCCGCGCCGCGGTGGTGGCGACATTGCCCGAAAATATGCCCGAAGATGTCGCGGCGGCGTTGTTTGCCGCAGGCATTGCGCCGTTGTGCGGATTGTCGGAATCGCTGGCGGCGATTGAATCGGCGGCGGTGCGCGAATCTGTTTTTGATTCCGAATGGCGTCCGTTGCCGCCCGCTTCTGTTTCCGATGTGCCGCCGATTGATGAATCGGAAGCGAAAGATTTTTTGCGGAAAATTGGAATTAATTGTCCGCGCGGGCGGCGTGCGTTTTCGGCGAAAGAAGCGGGCGTTGTCGCGGCGGAAATGGCGGCGGAAAATCCGAATTTGCGTTTTGCGGTTAAAATTTCCGGGGTGTCGCACAAAACCGAATCGGGCGGCGTGCGATTGAATTTGTCGCCCGCACAAATCGAATCCGCCGCCGCCGAAATGTCGTCTGATCATTTTTTGGTTGAAGAAATGATCGCGGGCGGAGTCGCCGAAATTCTTATCGGCGTGCGCCGCGATGAAGTGTATGGTGCGACTCTCACCGTCGGGGCGGGCGGTACCGATGCCGAATGGCTTGCCGATTCGCAAACGATGATTTTGCCGGTTTCCGCGCACGAAGTAGCGGCGGCGTTGCAGCGATTGCGTTGCGCACCGCGATTGGGCGGATTCCGCGGCGGTGCGATTGCGGATACGGATTCGGCAGTCGCCGCGGTAATGCAAATTGCCGCGGCAATTTCCGAATTTCCGAAAATTGCGGAAATTGAAATTAATCCGCTTGTCGTGTGCGAAACCGGTACGGCGGCGGCGGACGCGCTTTTGCGCAAGATGTTATAAAATGTGTTCGGCGGATTTTTCGTTCACCGTCCGAAAAAATATTATGCAGGAGAATTGAAATGAACGCGATAAAAACCGAAGTTTGCGGCGGCGTTTTGGAAGTGATGCTTGACCGCCCGAAAGCGAACGCGATTGATTTGCAAACCTCGCGCGAGATGGGCGAAGTTTTCGCCGGATTTCGCGACAATCCCGATTTGCGAGTCGCGATGATTTATACGGCGGGAAGTAAATTTTTTTGCGCCGGATGGGATTTGAAAGCCGCCGCCGCCGGCGATGCGGTGGACGGCGATTATGGTGTCGGCGGATTCGGCGGTTTGCAAGAGTTGCCGCATCTCAACAAACCCGTCATTGCGGCGGTGGAAGGAATGGCGGTCGGCGGCGGTTTTGAACTTGCATTGTCCGCCGATTTAATTTACGCGACCGGCGAATCATCTTTTTCGTTGCCCGAAATTCGTGCCGGTACTCTTGCAGATGCGGCGACATGCAAATTGCCGAAACGCATTCCCTATCACATTGCGATGGATATGTTGCTGACCGGCAGACAAATGTCCGCCGCCGAGGCGAATCAACGCGGTTTGGTTTGCGAAGTTTTGGAAGACGGCGAATCGCTTTTGCGCCGTGCGCGCGAAGTTGCCCGAATGTTGGCGGACGGTCCGCCGCTGGTTTTCGCCGCTATAAAAGAAGTCGCGCGCACCGCCGAAGCGGAATCGTTTCAGACGCTGATGAACAAAATCACCCGGCGGCAGTTTCGCACGGTGGATGTACTGTATGGTTCCGAAGATAATCTGGAAGGATTTCGCGCATTTGCCGAAAAACGCGAACCGAAATGGAAGGGAAAATAAATCACCGTCATTTCCGCCTATTTTGCATTTTTGTTTTTTTGCATAAAAAGTAAACCGCGGTTTTTTCGCTATAAAAAGTATTCGCGGAAATGACGGCGGCGGGCGGATAAAACCTGATTGGAGATTATGCTACAATAGCGCAAAAATATCGCATTATGTCCGAAAAAAATATAAAAAACGCGCCCGTGTTGGAAGCGGAAAATTTGTCTTCGCGGCGATTGTGGAAAAATTTGTCGTTTGCCGTTTGTGCGGGCGAGACGCTGCAAATTACCGGCGCAAACGGTGCGGGCAAAACTTCGCTGTTGCGGACATTGTGCGGGCTGGCGGAAATTGATGCTGGCGAAGTGCGGTGGCGGCGGCAAAATATTCATTCCGCCGCCGAAGATTATCACGCCGATTTAATTTATGTCGGACACAAAAACGGGATTAAGGAAGAATTGACGCCGCTGGAAAATTTGCATTTTACCGCCGCAATGCGATTCGGCGAACCGTATTTGTCGCCCGAAAATGCGTTAGAAAAAATCGGACTCGCAAAAACCGATGCGCCGTGTCGCCGTCTTTCCGCCGGTCAAAAACGCCGTGTCGCCCTCGCGCGACTTTTATTGCATCGCGCCGCATTGTGGTTTTTGGACGAACCGGCGGCGGGATTGGACGACGATGGCGGGCGGCGGCTGGATGCTATTGTCGCCGCACATTTGGCGGCGGGCGGTGCCGCAGTTATCGTAACACATCGCCCGATAACCTGCGCAAACGAGTTGCGACTCGGGCATTGATAAATGGGATGCGCGCGCGTTTTGTTGTGGCGGGATATTAAGTTGTTGGTGCGCAATCCGTCCGCCGCTTTGATTCCGCTGTTGTTTTTTATTTTCGCCGCCGCAATGTTTCCGCTTGCCGCCGGTCCGTCGCCGGAAACATTGCATGCCGCCGCACCGGGCGTATTTTGGTCGGTCGCTTTGCTGTCGTCTTTGCTTACGCAAGATTCGCTTTTTCGTGCCGATTATGAAGACGGCGTTTTGGAACAAATGTTGATTTCGGGGCGACCGGCAATTCTCATCGCATTGGCGAAAGCGGCGGCGCATTGGCTGACTTTTGGTGCGCCGTTAATTTTGGCGGCGCCGTTGTTGGGCGCATGGCTGGCGATGGATGGCGACGAAGTTGCGCGTTTATTTTTGACATTGCCGCTTGGTGCGGGCGTTTTTAGTTTGCTGTCGGTTTTTGCGGCGGCGTTGTTGGTGGGCGCACGCGCAAATCAATTTTTGGGGGCGCTAATTACATTGCCGCTGTGCGTGCCGACTGTTATTTTTGCCGCCGCCGCCTCGCGCGGAGAAACTGCACCGTTTTTATTGTTGGCGGCGTTGTTTGCGTTGTCGTTGACGGTGTTGCCGGCGGCGGCGGCGGGTGCATTGCGAATGGGTGTTGCGGGGCGATGATGCAACTCTTATACCGATTGGGTTCGCCGCCGGGATTTTATCGTTTCGCCGATGGCATTTTGCCGTGGTTGTGGGCGGCGGCGATTGTTTTGTTGGCGGCGGGCTGGTATGGCGGATTGGTTGTCGCACCGGCGGACTATCAGCAAGGAGACGCCTATCGCGTTATTTTTGTGCATGTCCCGGCGGCGTGGATGTCAATGTTTATTTATGTTTGTATGGCGGCGGCGGGCGTCATTACTTTGGTTTGGCGCGGAAAAGTTGCGGCGGCATGTACGCGCGCATCCGCACCGGTGGGGGCGATGTTTACTTTGGCGACATTGTTGTCGGGCGCATTTTGGGGGCGTCCGATGTGGGGGGCGTGGTGGGTGTGGGACGCGCGTTTAACTTCGGAATTGATTTTATTATTTTTGTATCTCGGCTATATCGCGCTGTCATCTTCGGTTAGCGGACGGCGCAACGCCGAACAAAGCGGCGCACTTTTGCTGATTGTCGGGGCGGTCAACATTCCGATAATTCATTTTTCGGTAGATTGGTGGAACACTTTGCATCAACCGGCGACGATTGTCAAACTCGGCGCACCGTCCATTCATCCCGATATGTTGCGCCCGCTATTGCTTACGGCGTTTTCGTTCATGTGTTTTTATGTCGCTGCAATGTTTACGGCGGCACAAGCGATTTTGCTGGAAACAGCAGGCGATGCAAAATGGACACGCGAAATCGCCGGACGAAATAAATAAAATCTCCCGCCGATTCTATTTTCCGGCTTCCCGACTCGCCCCCGACATTTGTCGGGGGCGAAACAAGTACGGCGGAGTTTACTCCGCCCTTCAATTTCTATCGTTCGCGGAAAATGCCGGGGTTTGCAGCAGTAAACTGCTGCGGCTGATTTCGCCCCCGACAAATGTCGGGGGCGAGTAACTTCACTTCGTTTTTTGCGTAAAAATTCGCGGAAATTCCAAACTTAATTTTTCGCGTAAAATGTGCGCCTCCCCGCCGTCATTCCCGCGAACGCGGGAATCCATTTTTACCGACAAATTCCCGCATTCACCTCGTTTTTTGCAAAAAAAATTCGCGGGAATTCCAAAATTAATCTCCCGTAATAGATTCCCGCTTTCGCGGGAATGACGGGGTTTTTTCGCGGAATTTCTCCGCGTTCGCCGGAATGGAATGTACTTTTTTCCGGTCGTTTTGCGGAAATTCCAAACTTAATTTTTCGCGTAAAATGTGCGCCTCCCCGCCGTCATTCCCGCGAACGCGGGAATCCATTTTTACCGACAAATTCCCGCATTCACCTCGTTTTTTGCAAAAAAAATTCGCGGAAATTCCAAACTTAATTTTCGCGTAAAATGTGCGCCTCCCCGCCGTCATTCCCGCGAACGCGGGAATCCATTTTTACCGACAAATTCCCGAATTCGCCTCGTTTTTGCAAAAAAATTCGCGGGAATTTCAAACTTAATTTTCGCGTAAAATTCGCGAAATTCCAAAATTAATCGCCCCGAATAGATTCCCGCTTTCGCGGGAATGACGGCGTTTTTTTCGCGGAATTTCGCCGCGTTCACGGAAATGGAAAACTTTATTTTTCGCAGAATTCCGCTGTTGTTGTTTTTCTTGCGGAGAATGAGAAATTGAAAAAACCCATTTTCGTGTCGGCGGTTATTCGGATTCGCGCAAGAGTAGTTTGATTGTTTCAAGTTTGTCTGCGGGCGGCATACACGAAAAACGCGCGCATACATAACCGCATGCGCCCGTCTCAGGAACCGGTTTTTGCAAAGACGGCGGCAGTTGCGATGTATCGGCGGCGGATAAAACAAAAACCGGCGTTTGCAGAAAATCGCGTGTTAATTCGCGCCGCCATTTTTCGCAAATTTCGGAATCGCCGTACAATAATACAATCGGCGGCGGCGACAAATACGCGCGCAACGCCGAAAGCAAAGACGCGCATCCGGCGGGACGTTTTTGCATTGCGCCGTAAAATGCCGACAATGTTTTTTCGGCGGAATCTGCAAATCGCGTATCGCCGCACAACTGCGACAGCAACGGCAACGCGCGCGCGGCGATTCCGTTGCCCGCGGGAATCGCCTCGTCTTCGGCGGGTTTCGGGCGGCGAATCAATTTTTCGCCGTCCGCCGCAATAAAGAAAAATCCGCCGTGCGATTCGTCATTAAAATCCGCGCACAATCTTTCCGCCAATTCGCGCGCGAAATTTAATGTATCGGGACAAAAAGACGCGCGCAACAATTCCAATGCGGCGTCCAACATAAAAGCGTAATCGTCCAAAAAACCGTGTGCGCCGCGCCGGTTGTCGCGCCAAGCGGCGTACAATTTTCCGTTTGCAAACATTTCGCGGCGGATAAAGTTTAGCGATTCTTGTGCCGCCGCAATCCATTGCGGGCGATCCAAAACTCTTCCCGCCCGCGCCAAACCGCGAATCATCAGCCCGTTCCACGCCGCCAAAATTTTGTCGTCTGTTGCAGGACGCGGACGCAAATCGCGCGCCTGTTTTAGTTTATGAATCGCCGCCGACAAAGTTTTTTCGCATTCGGCGGGCGGAATGTTTAACGCCGCCGCCGTTTGCGCAATCGTCTGCCGCCGCGCGAGATGATGCCGCCCTTCAAAGTTCGCGCCCGCCGCCAAACCGAAATGCGATTCCGCTGCGGCATATTCTGCCGCCGACAAAAGCGCGCGGATTTGCGAATCGTCCCATGCATAAAACGCGCCTTCGCCGCCTTCCGAATCGGCGTCCAGCGAAGAATAAAATCCGCCGCCGGGCGCGCGCATTTCGTTTATCGTCCATTGCGCGATTCCTTCGGCGGCGCGTGCAAATTCTGGTGCGCGATAAATGTCGTGCGCATCGGCAAACAATGCTAACAACAATCCGTTGTCGTACAGCATTTTTTCAAAGTGCGGAATCGCCCATCGTTCGTCGACGCAATAGCGAAAAAATCCGCCGCCCAAATGATCGGCGAGTCCGCCTGCTGCAATTTTTTGCAAAGTAAATTGTACGGCGGATGCCAATTCGTCGTTGTTGTCCGCCCGCGCAAAATCCATACAAAACGCCGTTTCCACCGGATGCGGAAACTTCGGCGCGCCGCGAAAACCGCCGTGTTCGGAACAAAATATGCCGTGAAATAAATGCGCCGCTTCGCGCACCGGCGCGGCGGTCATCGCGTCTTCGGCGGCGGGATGCGAATCCAGCGAACGCAAAATATGCAATACGCGGGCGTTTTGTTCTTCTATGTCGCTGCGTTTGTCGCGCCATGTTTCGGCGACTTTTTGCAAAATAGAATCAAAAGACGGCAATCCGCGTCCGGCGATTTTCGGAAAATAAGTGCCGCCAAAAAACGGCGTGCCGTCCGCCGTCAAAAACATCGTCAGCGGCCATCCGCCCGCCCGCCGCGCAAAAACATAATGCGCCGCCTGATAAATGCGGTCCAAATCGGGACGTTCTTCGCGGTCTACTTTTATGTTGACAAAATGCTCGTTCATCAACGCCGCGGTATCCGCATCGGCGAAAGATTCGTGCGCCATTACATGACACCAATGACACGCCGCATAACCGACCGAAAGCAAAATCGGTTTGTCTTCTTTCGCCGCCTGCGCCAACGCCGCATCGTCCCACGGCAGCCAATGCACAGGATTGTCCGCGTGCTGTCGCAAATACGGACTGAGTGATTCCGCGAGACGATTTTGGTTTTTTGCCATTTATTTCCACGCCGCGCAATCGCCCGTGACGATTTCGCCCCCGCACCGGACGGCGCATTTAATTCCCATTTCGTTGCGATGATAATGTCGCACCAACATTTCGGGAATGTTAATATCGCGTTCTTCTGTTTGCGGATTGACGCGCGTTGCTGCGCATCGGTCGACGCCTTCTGTCGCCGTCAATATCGTTTTGTCGCCGATGCAAAAATCGCCGCCGATGTTGCGCATTTCGTCCCAAGCCGCACCGCCGTTTATGACGACATTCGCGCGAAATCGTTCTGCCGCCAACGGCGTTTTGCAATGGCGCGACAGATCCGCCAAAGATTCGGAAAACAAAACGGTCAGCGGCGTATTCGCATCGTCCCACACCGGACGCCGTTCGCAATCGGCGAGAAAAAGAGAATTGTCGCCGAGAAAATCGCGCGCAAACTTTTCTATTTGTTGCCGCCCGTTTTCGTTTTCGGGATCGGCGCAAACTTCGTTTCCGTCACGCGTTTCAATTTTCAATTCGCCGTTATGCAAAGATGCGCGCATGGATGCAAGTCGCGCATCGCGTTTAAGAGTCGGTCCATAGTTCCACGGTCGCCATTCTTTTTTTCCGGCGAGAAGCGGCGAAACATCAGACGCTGCAAACATCCACCGCCGGTCGCCGCAAATCCCGCGCCCCGCCAAAACACCCGCCCGCCCCAACAATTCCCCGCCCAACCCTTTCACCGGATAACGCCAAACGGCGGCAATGGAAAGTGTGGTGGTCATGAACGGGATTTTATCACTTTCGGGGGACTTCCTCTGTTTTGTCATGCAGACGAATCAAAGTTTCATCGTCCATCATGCGGGAAGGTATATGAAAGATTGCGGCGGATGTTTAATGCCGTATTTACTTTCCAAACACTGCGGGCGCTTATATTTTCGCACAGATTTTATTTTAATCGCATGTCCGATTTTTTTGCCCGTAAAATAAGATTCGTAGCAGGATTTGCCGATACCGGCGTACTTGCTGGTTTCTCGCCATAGGGCATTAACGCATTTGGATACGACATCTTCAATTTCAAATTCGCCAACCACTTTTTTCACGGGATGGGAAGAGTACACCACAACGCGCCGCACATCCGGCGACTTAAATATAACCCGCCGGAATTCATATTGCTTTTTTTCGCTGAATATGAGGTCAGCGAATTCCGGCTTAATCGACAATAATATTTTGCGCATTGGTTTCCTTTATCAGCAAATTAAACTGGTCGTCCGATAGCGGCTCAAATCCGCGCGGCGCACTATGAACATTCTTAATTATACCCAGTTCTATAAGTTTTTCCATATTAAGGAACGGCGGCGAGAAAGAATGCACGTACAGAAAATTCACAATGAACGGGCGGGGCGGCTTGTTCCAATTTTGGATAAGTTTGTCGCGCGAGAATACGCTTCTCGCCCCGCACAGGGATATGAATTTTTCCACATGCGAAATGTCGGTGACGACATTATCCACTATGCCGATGGTGGTCACAACACTCTTGTACCGCCCACCTGTTCGGTAGAATACAATAATGTCGCCCTTTTTTAAGTCGCGGTTAACGCCCCTTGAAATATACACTTTGTGTAAAGCATTTCTATGCGCCTTGTTGTTCACAAAATCTTTCTTCTGCTCATTGGTCAAGATGGAATCAGGCAATAATTCGGTATGATATTCTGGATATATCGGGACGATAAATTTACGCCCTTTATTGGATATAAAAGGGTACGAGTGCTTAATGTTGCTGGGTTTGATTGCTCCGGTAAAATCGCGTACATAGACGCCTTCTTTCCCGGCAGAGGAAGTTTTTTCACCGTGCCGGTAGAATCCCCAATCCTGAAGGAGTTTCACCAAATCCGCTTTTTCAGACGGGGCATCATCCTCAAAAATCGTGACATAAATTTTTTTTACTTCCGCTTTTAAGGCGTTATCAAAGATAATTTTAAGAAATCTTTCTCCCAGTTTATAGCCGGTGGAAATTACTTTGAATGTGCCTATTTTTAGGCGTTTCGTGCGCGCGAATATAGGATAAATATCGGAATAATTTTCGTTATCATTCTCTATCTTCAAGTACAAAAAAGCGATAATTTTGCCGTTTTCGTCCAAACTGACATATCCCGTTTCGTTTGCCTTTTGGGAAAACCATGATTCAAACTGCGGATAGTCCTCCTTAAATGAGTTAAAAAATTTATCATTGATGTCCAACTTACCCAGATACGTCTTCTGAATGGACAAAACTTTGTAGTCAGTCAATTCCGGATTGGCGCTGGTGACTTCGTGCAGAAAATCCTCAATTTTTCGCACTTTGTCCGTGATGCCCAAGTCGCTCGCTTTTTCGTGAATTTTGTCGTCTTCGGTGACGAGCATGTTCACGCGGTTTTCATAAACTTCCGCCAGTAAACGAGTATCGTTCCGGTCATTATCATCCTTGTCGTACTGTTCCTGAATGCGAAGCAACGCCTCGGATAGCGGCGCTTCCGTTTTCAATTCATTATAACTTTCCAATTTCACATTTAAAGTTTGGAAAGTGTCCGAATTTTTGTTTTTGGCGAGTTCTTCACGCGTAAGCGGATGAATCCACTTTTCATAGCGGAGTTTATCCATCCAACGAAATAGCAAGCCGATATTACTTCCTTCTTTGAGGCGCGCGCCTTCCCTGTGAATGATGATATTGGTGTCTAATAACACTTTCATGAGAATATTTTCCGTATAAAACGAGCATGTTCGGATGAATCCGACTCGGATGCATCGGCGATGATACGCAACGGGAGCGAAAGCGACTTCGCAATGTACGCGCCATGCGCCAATTCCGCCTCTTGCAGGGCGGATAAAATCTCAATAGGGTATTCTTTTGAATCCCTGTTCCTTAACCTTTCTTGGATTACCAAAACATCGGCATGTAGGATAAAAATTCCAGCCATGCCGATTTGGTGGAATACATTTAATTGTATTTCTTCCGCTTGGTTGTTTGAATTTAACAGGCAAAAATGCCCGTCCATTAAATAACGTTCCGATTCCCGCAAATCGGTTCTGATTGCCCGAATCAAAATATCCTGATTCTTGGAGATATTTTTTACCTGTTTGTCTTTTTGTGCGCCGATTAGAGAACTCGCCGTGATGTGAACGAGAGATGTGGCGGCGCAAAGAGCGCGGGAAAACTCTGTTTTCCCGACTCCATGTATTCCGCCAACAAAAATGATATTACCTACGGACAAGATTCAATTTCTCCTTGCAGTGCATTAGCGGCGTATTATACTATTATTTCCGGGTTGAAAACACCCGCCCGCCCCAACAATTCCCCGCCCAACCCTTTCACCGGATAACGCCAGATGGCGGCAATGGAAAGTGTGGTGGTCATTTGCGATATTGTATCAAATTTTTTTTATAATGCGCGTATGGATTTAATTTAATTAAACGCCATCGCCGCCGATTAGGGTGGTGGATGCTTCGGTGTCGTATTTTTGGAGGCGGCGTTTGTAGAGTTCGCGTTTGAGGTAGCGCATTCCGCGGTGTCCTTTTATGCGATTGCAATTGCCGCAAAGCAGTTGCAGATTTTTGTCAATGTCTAAACCGCCTTTTGCGCGGGCGAGTATGTGATCTATTTCCATTTGCTCCATTCGTTCTTCGTGTTCGCAGCCGTTGCATTTTCTTTTTTGTTTGCGATATAAAATCGGGCGGAGTTTGGCGTTCGGCGTTCGCGTGTCGGTAATGTCGGTTCGCTTCGGCGGTTTTGTAAAATGCGAAACTGCGTTAAACAGAACGACGCTGGAACTTTCCAAACGGCGTTTTACAATATCCGCGGCGGTGGCGGAAATGTCAATACCGATCCATTGTCGTTTCAATTTTTCGGCGGCGACGCATGTGGTCGCGCATCCGCAAAACGGATCAAGAATTAAATCGCCTTCGTTGGAAGACGCCTTAATAATTCGTTCCAAAAGCGCGAGTGGTTTTTGAGTCGGATAACCGATGCGTTCGTTTTTAGGCATTTGTCCGGCGGCGGCGATGTCAACCCAAATATCCGATACCGGAATACCGGGATGCTCATCCCAATATTGCTTGCGATAAGGGCGCCCGGATTTGCTAAAAACAAGAAGCCCTTCTTTATCCAGCGCTTCAAGTTTTTCTTGTTTCAACAGCCACCGCGTCTCCGGTGTGAATCCTTTGTAAGTGTATCGCGGAACTTTCCCTCCGTGTCCGGGCAAGGCAACCACATCTATCGTACGATAATAACGCCCCGTTTCATCCGCTTTATAGGATGACGGCATTTTGTCTTTGTCTACTTGCGTACGCGGCGAGTTCCACAGCCATTTGCGCGATTTGGAATAAAACAAAATTACATCGTGATTCGCGCCGTATTGATTGGCAACTTTGGAGGTGCGCGTACGCTCCCATGAAATTTCGTTGCGAAAATTTGTAATTCCAAAAATCGCGTCCATCGCAAGTTTGAGTCCGTGCGACATTGTCGGATCGCAGTGCAGATAAATGCTGCCGGTCGGTTTTAGAATGCGCCGCATTTCCACCAAACGCACCGCCATATAAATCATATACGATTTCCACGAGCCGCCATTGACCGCGCCCATCGCTTCTATAATCGCCGCCAACGCCGGATATTCGTCCGCCAAAAGTTCGTGTTCGTCTCTGTTTATGTCCGACAGAGTCCAAGTATCCTTAAACGACGCCAGCGCCTTTTTTCCTTGCGCTTCAATTGGATTCTCCCATTGCTTGCCGCTGTTGAAAGGCGGATCTAAATAAATTAAATCGGCGATTGCGCTGTTCATCCCGCGCAAAACCGCCAGATTGTCGCCGGTATAAAGTTCCCGCCGAAATGCTTTTGCGTCTTTCGTCATGTTTCGCCCCTTTTATAAAACGCGGTCGACGAAACGCCGCCGAATTTCTTTCGTCATTAAAACTTTTCGTGCATTATAAACCGGAACGGCGCGGGATGTTTTTTGCGCGAACCGGAATCGTTCGGCGTTTTACAATCGCGGAATTGTGCAGGTATAATATCGGCGAATGAAACGAAAAATTCGTTATTTTAACCGCGCATATTCTTTTCTGTTTTTATTTGCGAAATAACGAATTTCGCGAATTTCGCAACTAAATGTGCGCAGCAAAAAAATCGCGCAGGTGGTTTAGGTGGTCGCGTTGGTGTGGCATTATTTTTTGTCCGCCTATTAAAGCGTAGTCCGCGAAAGGGTCGGGGACGCCGCTTTGCGTGCCGGACATTTCTTCCAAAATTGCCAGCGCGCAATATGGCGCAATCGCCGGTGAATAGCCGCCTTCGTGAAACATTGCCACCTTGCCGCCGCAAAGCGATTCCGCTGTGTCCAGCAACGCGCGCGTCATTCGCCGATAGCCGTCCGCGGTCAACATCATTCGTCCCAACGGATCGGTAGCGGCGGCGTCCAGCCCGCACGATACCGTGATAATGTCTGGTTTGTGCGCGACAATTGCCGGTAAAATAATTTCCTCCATTAATGCAATATAGACATCGTTTCCGCATCCCGGCGGCAGCGGCAAATTGATGTTATATCCCTTTCCCGCACCGGCGCCGGTGTCTTTTATCGCGCCGCTGTTTTGCGGATAGGAGTTGTCTTGATGAATGGAAATTGTTAGGACGCGCGATTCTTCGTAAAACATTTCTTGTGTGCCGTTGCCGTGATGCACATCCCAATCCAAATGCGCGATTCGGACGGCGGGCGAATTGTCCAGCAACGCGCGAATCGCTATCGCCGCGTTATTGAAAATACAAAATCCCATTCCCGCATTCGGTCTTGCATGATGCCCGGGCGGACGCACCAGCGCGTAGCCGTTGTCGGCGCGTCCGTGCATGACTTCTTCGGCGGTAACGATTGCGCCGCCTGCCGCCAGCATTGCGATGTCATAACTGCCGCGTCCGAACGGCGCATCGTGCAGCGCGTTTTCGCCCGCATTGCCGCCGCCCGAATCGCTCAGTTGTTTGATGCGCGCGATGTAGTCGGGCGCGTGGAGTTTTCGCACTTCGTTTTCGGTTGCCGCGCGCGGTTTTGTCGTCCGCAAAATGTCGGACATTCCGCAAACATCCAGCAGATTCTTAATGCGCCGTTTCGCTTCGGGATTTTCTATGTGCGTGTCTGGTTGCACCAAAAGTCCGGCGGGTACTTCCAGCGCGGCGCGTCCAGTTTCGTGCCAGAGATACAGTTCGTGAAATACAAAAGCAGTCGTTTTCATTATTTTACCCCTTCGCGTCGCGGCGATTTTTGTGCATTATAAAATGATGCGCCGCGATAATGGCGGTGGTCAACGCCAAATGGCGGAAATGGAAAGTGTGGTGGTCATTTGCGGTATTGTATCAATTTTTTTATAATGCGCGTATGGATTTAATTCAAATTGGAATTTTGGCTGGCGTTTGGGTCGCCGCTTTGGCGGCAGTCATTGTACCTTTATGGCTGGAGCATCAGCGCAATACAGTGCGGCTACGGATTATCGCCAAATGGACGGACGAGACCGATCCCGATATTGATCCTTGGGGACATCTGAATGTGCATGTATACAACAAAGGCAATAGAAAGGCGTACATATCTAATATACGCCTAATGTCTATGGGATTTTCCTTGAAGTGCAGGTCGTTTTTGTTCGAACGGTCTATTGATGAGGGGGAAACAGCAATTTGTAATTTTGGATTCAGTGAGATATGCGACAAACCTTTTCCGCCCCAAGGCAAGTACGAAATGTCGGAAAAGCAAAAAGTGGATGAGTGCTTGAAGCGAATGATGGTGGTTGTTGAGATAAGGGGCGGACAGTTATTTAAGAAACCCATCGGAAAAGAATTGAAAGATTTAAGACAGAAGATACGCCGTTGGCAAGGCGATTAAACGCCCTTGCCGCCGAGTATGCGCGAACTTAAGGAGGCATATCGCACGGTGATTCCGCCGCTGATGACGCTCGCCGAATCGCAGAGTTTCGCGGCGAATTGGGATTACGACCGGACAATTGCGGCGGCGGACGAAACGCAAAATCCGTTATTTTAACCGCGCATATTCTTTCCCGTTTTTATTCGTGAAATAACGCGTTGCGCTGTTGCCGGTTTTGGCAACTTTAAGCGGTGGCGTTTTTGGTTTTTTTTGGCAAGTTTTTTCGCGAAAGGGGCGGGGCGGTTACGCCGGTTTGATGGCGTTGCTGCCGAAGTACAAAAATTCGCCATTCATTTTTTTGATTTCGGCGGCGTTCAATTGCAGGGACGATTTGGATAAATTCGTCCGGTTTTTTTGCATCGCTACCCATTCGTCGGCGGTTTGCAAAGTGGTGAGAGTTAGCGACAATCCTTCGCATAAATAATGCGTGGGTATGACCGCTTTCGGACGCAAAGCGGCGACAATGTCGTCTCCCTGTTCGTAACTCAATATATGTTGCGACCCGTCGACCGGAATTGTGAGAATGTCAATATCTTTTAACTGGCGCAAGGCGTATTCGGACGGATTGTGGCGGTTGTCGCCCCACATCAAAATTCGCAAGCCGCCGGTTTCCACGACATACATTACATTGTCCAGATGTCCGGGATTGTCCGGCGGGCAGGCGTTCGCGCCGAATTCGGCAAGCACATCCGTCCACTTATACCAGCCCGGCGCCATACAGGCGTGTTTGTCGGCGATGCCCGTTATTTTAACATCGGCAAAACGATATTCGCCGACCATCCGGTCAAGCAACATTGTCGCATCCAGCCGCCCCAATGCATCGTGGTCAAAGTGCGCATGCGTGGAAAGCCCGATGTCTACAACGGTTTTCGGAAACGCTTTGGGATACCAAAGCCCCCATGCGCCCGAAGGATCGTTGCGCCACGGATCAAACATCAGCGTAACGCCCGCCGGCGAAGTTATTTTGAACGCGCAATGACCGTAATAATCCAACACGACATCGCCGCCGCCGTTTGCGGATTCTTGCAAGGCGAGAACATGATTGTTGTTGCCCGCCTGTTCCCATGCAACGGAATGCGCTTTCGCTTGTTCCGTCAGCAATGCGCCGCCCGCCGCCAATGCACCTCCGGCGGCGATTCCCGCCCCTTTCAGAAAATTGCGCCGCCCGGTGTCCGCCGGTTTTTTAATGTCGTTGTTGTCAGTCATGGATTTTCCTTTTTTTGTGCAATAAATACCGGCGGGATTCCGCCGATTCCGATTTCATTTATTTAAACTTATCACAAAAAGAACGCAAACAAAGAACGCAAACGCCAATTTGATTCCGAAAGTTTCGCCGTTGTTTTTTATTCCCGCCGCAAACATTAAAAAAAATTCAACTCCACGGAAAGGGGCTGTTGCTGGTGGGGTGGGTTTTGCCTTTGGCGTAGCGGGTGAAGCGGAAGGGGTCTAAAAGCGTGCTTTTTTGTCCGCGCAACTCTTCGGCGACGAGTTTGCCTACGCCTAACATTTTATAACCGTGATTGGAATCGGCGATGATGTAGGCGTTTTCGCAAAAAATATCAAATACCGGAAAACTGTCCGGCGTAAAACAGCCCAAACCGCCGGACGGTTCGCGGCGAAATAAATTTTCTTTGCCCGCAAAACGCGTCATACAAAACGACAACGCCGCACACCACATCCGCGCAAAATCTTCGCCGACAATAAACTCCGGCGATTCGGTGCCGTACGGGTCGACTTGCACTTCGTCCGCCGGACGGCGCACTTCGTAAGGTGCGGCGCCGCCTTGGACGCCGTTAAAATGCATGTCGGGTTTGAAATAAACGCCCCACATTTTGTCGGTAATTAAATCGCCCGATTCGTCGTATAGCGATTCGTCGCTGTCTATGTGAATGACGGGCGGCATTTCGCCGTTGTCGCGCCGCAACAAATCGGGCGGGACATCTAATACGCCTTCTTCCAGCGCCCAATAACGCCACATCGGCGCGCCGCCTGCAACGGTTTTCGGCAACTCCAGCATATCCCAAAAAGATTTTACCCACGGCCCGGCGGCAACAACGACTTGTCCGCATTCTATGCGCCCTTTGTCGGTGAGGACGGCGCGCACTGTGCCGCCTTGTTTTTCCAGACCGGTGACGCAAACGCCGGAGACGATTTGCGCGCCCGCCGCCCGCGCTTTTTTTTCCAGACCGCGCAAAGACGCGATATTGTTTGCGAATCCGCCGCGTTTTTCGTGCAATACTGAGACCACGCCGGGCGCGCGCCAATCGCCGAAAATTTTCTTCATATACGAATCGCAATCGCTTGCGCCTTCAATCAATTCGGAATCGTAACCGATGGCTTTTTGTTCCGCATAAATTTGCGCGACATCCGCCCGCATTGTTTCGGGGCTGATTTGCATATAACCGACCGGATGATAACTGAATGCCGCCGGGTCGCTTTCCCACACCGCCACGCTGTGCGCCATCAGTTCGCGCATGGCGGGCTGAAAATAGTTGTTGCGCACGACTCCGCATGCAATGCCGGATGCGCCCGCACCAATTCCGGTTTTGTCAATCACCAAAACTTCGCGCGCCCCCGCTTCCGCCAAATGCCACGCCGTCGACAACCCGTGAATCCCCGCCCCGATAATCACATACTCAACTTTGGATGGAAGTGTCGCCATATCGTTTTTTTTGTTTTTTTCGTTTATTGTGAATAAAAAATGCGGTGTTTGGAACGGTGCCGGATATTAATAACGATCTATGTCGCGTAAAATTTCTTCTTCCCGGGCGTTTTGCAGGTCTTCTTCAATTTCGCGGTTTTCTTGTTTGATTTGCACGATGTGCCATCCGATCCAAATGGCGATTCCGACAAGTACCATAAGGACTTCGGCGCCTTGGAAAGGGTATATCGCGCCCACTTCGGCGAGGTCTACCGCCCAACTTTCATATCCGATTGTCGACATTGTCATTCTCCTTTTGCTGATTGCATTTGTTGTTTGTGCGCTTCGTGTTCGGCTTTTTTGACTTCGGCGACGGCGTTTTGATATGCGGTATCCGAAGCGAAATCCAGCCCCATAATTTCAATTTCGCGCGGTACGCGCAACATTCCGAAAGCGGCGAGAATTTTGGACATTCCGTAGCCGGGGAGGAAACCCAGCACGAAAAACATAATTATCGCGCCGGCAAATTGCCCCAGCGGATTGACCGCCGCATAACCTTCGTACGGAGAGGACGGCGCGCCCCATAGCACAAATCCGGCGATGACCAGCCCGGCGAATCCGGCGTAACCGTGTACTGCCACCGCACCGACCGCATCGTCAATTTTAAATTTGCGTTCCACCCAGAAATGCATTTTGTAGGCGATAAATACGCCGATCATGCCGATAAACATCGCCTGCATCGGATGATATAAATCGTTGCCGGCGGACGCCGTAATGACTCCCGCCAGACCGCCGGAATATGTCCAGAACGGATCTCCTTTGGAAACGAGATAGCCCGCCATTAAACCGCCAGACAGAGACAATAAAAAGTTGAAAGTTATCGCGCCCAGCGAAGTCGGGGCGAGATAAATGTTGGTCGCCGTCCATGTTACGCCGGTGATTTGTCCGTCTATTCCTTCCGGGCTGATGAGCGGCACATTGCAGGCGGCGTAAAAACCCCAAAATCCGGTATAAATGAGAAACAAACCGATAGTAACCAGCCACGGATTTTGCGGCGGAATGTCGCGCGGGGTGCCGTCTTCTTTGAATTTGCCGATGCGCGGTCCCAGCACCACCAAAACGCCGAGGGCGAAACCGCCGGCGATGGCGTGAATGACGCCTGATGCGTAGGCGTCGTGATAGCCGAGTTTTTCCACCATCCAGCCGTCCCAATGCCAGCCCCATGAGGCGTCAATAATCCACGCCACGGAACCGATTAATACCGCCAAAATCCAGAACGCGCCGGAGCGAATTCGTTCTATGACCGAACCGGAAACGATGGATGCCGCCGTCCATGAAAACAGCAAAAACGCCGCCCAAAAAACGCCGGTAATCCGGTCGCCGAGATGTGTCGCCATGTTTTCGGACCAGGGCGCATTGGCGGCGGCGGATTCCCATTCTATTCCGCCGAACGGAAAATTCGGCAGCGCCCAATATATCCACCAGCCGAAAAAGAAAAAAGTAATCGTCACCAGCGGGATGAGCATCGTGTTTTTCATCAACGTATGCAGATGATTGCGGCGGCGAGACGCCCCCACTTCGTACATGCAAAATCCCACATGAATTAAAAACATAAACACCACCGTCACCCAGTAATAAAACTCGGTGAATATGGTTGTCAGCGCGTTCAGATTATTATCCATTTTTCCTCCTCTGTTATTCCTTCTTCGGCGATAATATCATAAAAACCCCTCCGGGAGTCAACTTTTTTCTTGGCGACCCAAAAAAATATTTTTTTGCGCCGTGCAAATCGTTCAGCAGTCCAGCGAGTTTTGCCGTTCCCATTCGGTGAGATGGCGACAATAGTCGTGCCATTCCGCCGTTTTGAGTTTGGTATAGGAAGCGACAACTTCTTTTCCGAACGCCGCCGCCAGCACTTCGCTTTTTTGGCACGCCCGTATTGCGTCCAGTAAATTGAGCGGCAGTTGTCGGACGTTTTTGGCGAGATGGCTTTCGGCGTACATGTTTAGCGTGGATTTTTTGCCAGGATCGCGTTTGTTTGCGATTCCGTCCATTCCGGCGGCGACAAGTCCCGCCTGCATCAGATAAGGATTTGCCGCCCCGTCCATCAGGCGAAACTCCAATCGTCCGGCGTCCGGAATCCGCACCAGATGCGTGCGGTTGTTGCCGCCGTAGGTAATGGCGTTCGGCGCCCATGTTGCGCCGGAGGCGGTTGGCGGTGCGTTGAGTCGTTTGTACGAATTGACCGCCGGATTGAATAATGCGCAAAGCGCCGGGGCGGAATACAACACGCCGCCCAAAAATTGATACGCCGCCGCCGACAAACCATTTTCATCGCCGCCGGCAAACAGATTTTTTTTGCCGCCCCATAGCGACATGTGGCAGTGGCAGCCGTTGCCGGTGAGATTGGCGAAAGGTTTCGGCATAAATGTCGCCCGCAAACCGTGTTTTTCGGCGACGCTTTTCGCCATAAATTTAAAGAAAGTATGCCGGTCGGCGGTCGTCAATGCGTCCGCATATTCCCAATTCATTTCAAACTGCCCGTTGGCGTCTTCGTGATCGTTTTGATAAGGATTCCATCCCAGCATCGCCATTGCATCGCATATTTCGGCGATAACATCGTACCGCCGCATCAGGGCGGATTGGTCGTAGCATGGTTTTGTCTGGGTATCCCGTCTGTCGGCGACATTGCCGTTTTCGGCGTCCAGCAGGAAAAATTCGCATTCCACGCCGCTTTTCGGATTCCATCCCTTTTTTGCCGCCCGCTGCAATTGTTCTTTGAGCATTACCCGAGGGGACGCCGCTACCGGTTTGCCGTCCATCCGCAAATCCGCCGCCAGCCAGCCGACTTCGGGACGCCACGGCAACTGAATCAGCGTATTCGCATCCGGCACGGCGAACATATCGGGATGGGCGGGCGTCATATCCAGCCATGTTGCAAAACCGGCGAATCCCGCACCGTCTTTTTGCATCTCCCGGATTGCCGCCGCCGGCACGAGTTTCGCCCGTGCGACACCGAACAAATCGGTGAAACTGATTAGAAAATACCGGATGCCGCGATTTTTCGCCGCTTTTGCCAAATCCGCCATACTATTTTTCTCCTCTTTTTCCGAATATACCACACAATCCGCCGTTTTTTGATTCGCCGCCGAAAAAAAATTCGCGCAGGAATATAAAATGTTGCAAAACGAAAAAAAATCGTTATACTTAAACGCGACCGAATTGGAGACCGTTGCAATTTCGGCGTTATTTTTTATTGTCGCCAAAAAAGGCGGAAAGGGAGGAGATATGACGGCACTGGAAGAATATACATCGCAGGCGGGGCGTGCGGATTTGGTAAAACAGGTACGCGCCAAGATAAACGCGCTCGGCATAGATTACATTTATTATCAGTTTGTTTCCATCACCGGACGCATTGTCGGAAAAGGCATTCCCGCCGACCATTGGGAACGCACCGCCGAAAAAGGGTTTCAACTCGTCTACGGGGCGACGGCGAATTTATACACCGACCGCCACGGCGAATATATCGGCTACGGACCGGAAGCATCCGAATTGGTGGGCATTCCTGACCCGGAAACTTTCGTGCAATTGCCGTGGGACAAACGCATCGCCCGCGTATTTTGCACCTGTTTTCGCAATCGCGAAGAAGAGGAAGATCCCGGCGGACCGCTCACTTCCGATTGCCGTGGCAACTTGCGGCGGGCGCATCGGGCGTTTGAAGACAAACACAAAATGCATTTGCGGGCGGGGATGGAACCGGAAATGATGTGGCTGAAAAAAGGCGCGAACGGATTGCCCGACGGCGGCTATACCAAACCGAATTGCTATCATATTGATCAGTTTGAAATGTTGCGTCCGGTATTTATGCGTGCGATTGAATATGCCCGTGCGATGGGATTGGATATGGTGCAAGGCGACCACGAAGATGCGCCCGGGCAGTTGGAACTCAATTTTGAGTTTGACGAAGTATTGCGCACTTGCGACCGTCTCACGACATACCGCCAGATTTGCGCACAGGTAGCGCGCGAGTTTGACATTATTGCGTGTTTTATGCCGAAGCCGTTTATGGGCGTTTCGGCGTCCGGCTGTCATCAAAATCTTTCGTTGTGGACGGGCGGCAAAGATGTGACAAATCCGCTCGGCAACAAAGATTTGCCCGGCATGGAAGGCGCGTTTGTATATCGCAAGGGCGGCGAAAATCTGTTTATGCCGGACAAATCCAAAGATCCGCGCAAACCCGGACCGGTCGGATTAAACGGCATCGGCGGCGTGGTGGAACATCTGCCGGCACTGACCGCTATCGGTTGTTCCACGGTCAATTCTTATCGCCGTTTGTGGGACACCGGATTTTGGGCGCCGGTATATGCAGATTGGGGATTCCAAAACCGCACTTGCGGTTTGCGTGTTTCCGCCCCCGGACGGTTTGAATATCGGGCGGTGGATTCGGCGGTCAATCCGTACTTAATGTCGTCCGCTATTTTGGCGGCGTTCGGAGACGGGATTGACAAAAAAATGGATCCCGGCGAACCCGAAAGCCGCAATATTTACGAAGCGATGGAGGCGGGCAAGGAAGTCAAAAAACTGCCGCTGACTTTCGGCGAGGCGTTGGATCGGTTGTCGGAGGATAAAATCATTTTATCCGGTGCGATGCCCGGCGAAATGGAACGCGTTTTCTTTCACTACAAACGCAACGAGTGGGAGAAGTTTCTGGCGACCGTCACCGATTGGGATTTGGAAACTTATTGGGATTGCCTGCCATAAGCGGCGCATCCCCGAAAAAGCCCGGCATGTCCGGGTTTTTTTTGTGGGTGCGCGATATTTGGGAAATTAAACGGGCGAATTCGCGAACGAATGGCGCGACTCTTTGCGGAGATTTACGCCTTGTCTCTGATGTTGGCGTAGTGCGATGGAGTAAATGGCATTTTTACGATTTCGGCGTCTACCGGTGCGCCGGGAATGTCGGCGTATTCCGGCGGCAGATGCGCTTTGAATTTTTTTCCGATTGTGCCGCAGGGAAATCCGTTTTTGTCAAGTGCGCCGTCAAACGGCACATATCCCATGGCGATGTTCGCGCCGATGTCCGGATGATGCCACGGCGATGTAATAAATCCGCACGGTTCGCCGCCTTCCGCTGGCGACAATAGCCAAAAATCCGGCGCAAAATCTTCCACCGGTTTGCCGCCGAAAACCAATCCCGCCAACTGCAGTTTGTAAGGTTTTTTGCCGGATGCCAAATCGGTTTTCATTTTTTCGAGCGCGCTGCGACCGATATAATCGCCGCGTTTTTTCCATTCGCCCGCCGCCGAAAGTGAAATTTGATAGCCGAGATTGCATTGAAACGGATTGTGCTGATTGTCCATATCCTGCCCCCACGACAAAATTCCCGCCTGAATGCGGCGGCAGTGCGGCGGTGCGGTGACCATAAGATTATGCTTTTTTCCGGCGTCCAATATCGCATGCCAGAGTTTTTCGGCATACAGAGTGGAATCGCGCAAATAAACTTCGTATCCGGGTTCGCCGGAAAATCCGGTTTGCGAAATGACACAGTCGCAACCGGCAATGGTCGCGTTCGCCAGCCCGTAATACGGCATTTTTTCTATAATATCCGTCCGCCCGCCGAGCAGATCTTTCATCAACGCCGCCGATTTCTTGCCTTGTATCTGCAGCGGGCAAATGTCCAATTCGTCAATGACGACATTAAATTTTTTGTCATGATTTACGCCCTGCAGATACATTCCAATGTCTGAGTCGGCGAGCGAAAACCAGAATTCGTCCCGCGCGAGTCGCAACAAGACGGGGTCGTTCAACACGCCGCCGTCCGTGTTGCATAAGATTGCGTACTTCGCCTGCATCGGTTTGATTGCCGTTGCATCGCGGGTGATGACATAGTCGACAAATGCCTCGGCGTCCGCGCCTTTCACCATAATTTGCCGTTCCACCGCCACGTTCCACAGCGTCACATATTCTTTTAGCGCGCGATATTCTGCCATCGCGCCGCCGTCTTCGGGGCGAACATAGCCGAAAGGATGAAAGATGCGGTTATACACCGTCGCCCGCCAGCATCCCGCCTGCATAGACAAGTGCCAAAACGGGGATTTTCGGATGCGCGTAAATATCAGCATCTCCACCGGAGTCGGACCAGATTGCCGCAAATTGTAGGGAACGCGGCGGTCGGATTGATCCACCGACTCGGCGTGCGGCACAAACTCAGACATGGGTACGGATTTTTTGCGGATCATAAAACGGAGTCGGGACGATTTGCGCGGCGTATTCCGTTCCATCGCCGACCACGACAACTTTTGCGCCGGGCGCGGCGCAATCCGGACGAATATGGGCGAGCGCAAGCGATTTATTCATTCGCCGCGACCACGCCGGGCTGTTGACTACGCCGACATCTTCCCCGTCCGCCAAGATTCGTTCTCCGCCGCCGAGTGCACCAGAAAAATCAACATCCAAACCGGCGGGCAAAAATCGTTCCTTGCCGCGCCGTGCCAGTGCCGCCTGTTTGCCGCGATATTCGCCTTCGCCGCTGATGGTAAAACCTAACCCGACTTCAAACGGCGAATGTTCGGCGGTCATGTCATAGCCGAAAAACAGCAACGCCGCTTCTATGCGCGCTTTGTCCAGCGCGGTGAAAGAACACGGCATAATGCCGAGCGGGGCGCCTTCGCCGACAATATTGTCCCAAATTTCCACAATTGCCGCGGCGGAGGCGAAAATCTCATAACCGCGTTCGCCGGAATAGCCGGTGCGAGACAGCAAACACGGATACCCGAACAATTCGGCGGCGCAATGATGAAAATACTTCATCGCCGACAAATCCGCCTGCGTATAGCGGCTTAAGAAATCCGCCGCTTTCGGTCCTTGCAGCGAGATGTCGTGCATATCGTCGTCCAGTGCAATATCCGCTTTGCGTCCCCGGGCGGACTCGCGCAACCGCTCCATACTTTCGCCCGACCCGTGTACCAACAGCCATTCATCGCCGCAGTTGTAGACGATAGCATCGTCGCAGACGCCGCCTTCGTCGTTCAACACCGAACCGTACGCCGATTGTCCGGCGGACAGTTTCTTCAAATCGCGTGAGATAACATGGTCGGCGACAATCGCTGCGTCCGCCCCGCGAATGCGGACTTTTTTCAGCCCGGACATGTCAAACAAACCGGCGGTTTCGCGCACGGCATCATGTTCGTCATCGGGATCGGTGTTATATGTCCACGCCGTTCCCATTCCGTTCCAATCTTCCAGTGTCGAACCAAGTGCGCGATGGCGGGATGCCAACGCCGAAATTCGTGATAATTCTTCCGTCATTTGTATGCTCCTTTTTTTGCCATCATAACACATTTCCCCCGTGCGGCAAACGGCGGCTTTGCAAAAGATTTTTTCCGTAACCGAACGATTCCATTCCGTAATTTTTTCGTTTGATTCCGCAACCATTGCATCCGATTCCGTAACCGTTGCGTTTTTTTCCGTAATTTTTTCATTTGATTCCGCAACCGTTGCATCCGATTCCGTAACCGTTGCGTTTTTTTCCGTAATTTTTTCATTTGATTCCGCAACCGTTGCATCCGATTCCGTAACCGTTGCGTTTTTTTCCGTAATTTTTTTATTTTATTCCGTAACCGAACGATTCCATTCCGTAACCAAATCATCCCGCCGCTTTTATTTTTTTTCGGGCGGGGGGGAATTTATAAAATTTTGGTTTGGGGGTGGGAATTTTGCAATTTTGGGATTTTTGTGTATAATGCAATAAATTTTGGGTTGATATTTTTTGAGGTATTGATATTAATATTTTGCGATTATTGAATGGGAGAGGCGGTCGTTGGGCTGCGATTTTGGCTTTGGCAGCGGCGATGCTGGGGGCGGTTGTCGCACCGGCATCTGCGGATGTTTTTTTACAAGCCGCCGCAAACGAAACCGCCGCCGGCGTTGGTGCATCCCTTGGGCATACCCGTACCACCGCAGGTACGGCGAGAAATTTAGCGACAACGCAATGCAACGAGTTGCAACTCGGCGCTTGCTCTCGGATTGGTGGCAATAACGGGATTGACCGCCGACATGTCGCCGTGTACATCGGTTATCCCGAAGATGGCAGCGCACCGACATTGTATCCGGGGAGATCCGACGCTGGCGAACCCGACAATATTGCCAATGCACGGGCGGATGCGGAGGAGCGATGCACGAGCGACTCCAATCTGGGACCTAACAGATTTTGTACATGTTTGGCGGCGATAGAAGAATCGGTAGAAGGTACTGCTTTTCGGAGACGGCACCATTTCAGTTATGAAAATCCGTCCGTGCGGAGCGGGATGGTAAATAACGCCGATTGCAGATTTTATTATACCAATACTAACCCGTTCGGTGGATGTCCGGCAGGGACGACTCGGGATAACAGCGTGGGACTCGGTATTCAGGGCTATTTTTGCGAAGCACCGCCGCCGCCGCCGCCGGTTATTTGTTCTGGTACCACGCCGATAAATGAAAATAATGTTTGCGTTCAGGCGACAACTATTGAACAATGCGAAAGTTTGCCGGGCGGGGCGACTTCGCCGATTCCCGCCGCCGATGGCAGTTGTCGCCCTGCAACAAGCGACAGCGATTGCGACACCGCAACGGGCGGGGCAAGACCGGAAGCCAGCGGCGGCGCATGTATTGAGGCAACGCCGGTTTCTTGTTCCGGCACCACGCCGATAGATAATGGCGGCACATGCGAAGGGGCGGATAGCGTATCTGATTGCGAAAGTTTGCCGGACGGGGCGACTTCGCCGATTCCCGCTGGCGATGGCAGTTGTCGCCCGGCGGCAAGCAACAACGAATGTTTCAGCCGAGCAGGCGGGGCAAGACCGGAAGAAAGCGGCGGCGCATGTATTGCGGCGACAAGTGACGCCGGTTGCCCGAATAATCGCCCGTTTTATCGACCCGGCACAAACGGCGCAATCGGCAACTGTCACAGGATGAGCGAAGCGGGAAATCCTACCGCACCTGTTGCGATTCGGTGTCTTGGTGGACCCCAACCCCGGTTTGATGTAGATGTGGATCTTGACGACAGTGAAAATTGCACGACCATTTTGTCGAATACCCCCAATGGTCGCAATGAGGGCAGCAATATTCCCGGGGTTACCGTTGTACTTGTCGGCGTGTATGGCGGTGATCGCCTTTTTAGCATTATTAACAATCGCACCGATGGTCAAACCGCCGCCATAGATTATGCAAACGATTATAGCGATGACTACCATCTCGTGCCGCTTCGGGCGGAGTATCCGAGTGTTCGGTTGGGGGATATTGGTTCAGGCAACAATGGAGAAGCAACGCCGTTTAGGTCGCAAAATGGTATCGTAATTGGAAGGGGACTAGTTCTTGGGATAAGGGATGGACAAAGGATTGGAGTCCAGTATTATTCCGTGCCGCAAGCACCGCTTGTTTGTTCTGGTACCACGCCGATAAATGAAAATAATGTTTGCATTCAAGCAACAACCGTTGAGCAATGCCAAAGTTTGACGGACGGGGCGGATGCGCCGATTCCCGCCGATGATGGCAGTTGTCGCACGCCCGAAAACTTCCGTGAATGCTATATGGCTAACCCGAACGCCCCGATTTATGATACCGAAGTGTCGGGGGCTGTAAAATGTCGCTCCGCCACCCCCGATACGCTGGAAGAAGGGGCGGCTTGCAACGCTGCGAATCGGTTGCGACCGTACCGAATTCCATCTAATGATGAATGTCGTGCGCCGCAGAACAATGCGGAATGCGGGACGATATATCCGGCGGAGGGGAATATCTATTATGATAACAGCATAGAAGTTAATGCGGAGGCGGAGATTTATACCAAATGCCGCCTGCCGACAGACAACGAAGAATGCGCTGAAATATCTGCGGCACATCCGCAATTTAACAACGACGCATGCGAAGAGGCAACGGATGTAAGCGGATGTCCGACTTCCCGCCCGTTTTTTGACGACAACGCAACCGGCAACTGTTCCGCCATTGACCCAACCGCAGAAGTATGTTCCGGCACCACACCAATTTCCACCGATGAAGGCGGTTGTCGCCAGGCGGTGAGTGTCGCCGATTGTCAAACCTTATCCGCCACGGCTCCGGTTCCCACCGACGAAGGCGATTGTCGCCCCATCGGGGATAATCAGGATTGCGCCCTCGTTTTTCCGACGGGTACGAGAGTGATTTTTGACCTGGCGGCAACTCTGGGAGATGGTCTACCTTGCCGCGGTCCCGGCGGTGCCAATATTCAAATGGAACAAGATTTTTTATGTTTTGCCCGGGATTCGAGTTTGCCGATAAATATTGGCGGCGGTCGCTGCGGTGTGCCGACAGAACAATCGCATTGCGCACGGGTGCCGGATACGGGTGATTTCTATGACCTCGATATAGCCGAAGACATCAAATGTCGCGACCCGGAAAGCAACGATGAATGTAACGAAATAAGTTCAACAAATCCGCAATTGATGGACGACAACACTTGCGCACCGGCGACAAGCGAACTCGGCTGTCCGATTCTCCGCCCGTTTTATGAAGCAGTCGTCACGAACCCCGGCAACTGTCGGGCAGCGAATAATCTGGCAGAATGTCCGGCGCATCGTTCGTTTTACGAAGTTGGTGAGCCCGGCAACTGCCGACCGCCGACAAGCAACGATGAATGCTACGACATAAATCGGGCAAATCCGCAATTGATGGATGACGGTACTTGCGCACCGGCGACAAGTAACGACGGATGTCCGACTAGTCGCCCGACTTATGAATCCGATGGCAGCGAATCGGAAAACGGCAACTGCCGCTTTCCCGCAAATTTCCGGGAATGTTATGCGTTTAATACGGACGCCCCGATTTATGACTCCGATATGGCGGGGGATATAAAATGTCGCGCCATCCAATCCGGGACGGAAGAGGGAGTTGTATGTAATGCCGCTACCCCGTCAACGCCGTACCGAAATCCGGATGATGGTAGTTGCAGTGCGCCGGGGAACAACGCGGAATGTGCGGCGGTGTATCCGCCGGAGGGGGATGTTTATTATGATGCCGCCCAAGTCGTTGACGGGGCGGCGACTCCTACCAAATGCCGCCCGCCGCGAAACAATAATGAATGCAACGATATAGACCCCGCCATGACGGAATCTTTTGCAATAGACCGTATCGGCAGATGTCGGCTGGCGACTTCCGATGCCGGCTGTCCGGATGTCCGCTTTATTTACGCACAAGGACACGGGCAATCAATAGGAGATTGTCGTGCGGCGTTGGCACATGCCGACTGCCCCGCCCAAAACTCGTTTTATCATCCCACCGATTCAACGGACACCGGCAACTGCCGCCAGCCGACAAGCACCGCCGAATGTAAAATGATAGATGTCAATACGCCGCGGTTAAATAACGGTATATGCGAAAGTGTCGCTACCCACGAAGAATGCCAAGATTTGGATGCAAATGAGCCGATTCTCAACGGCACGGGCGGTTGTCGTGCGGCGGCGGGACAAGAATGCGAAAATATAGTAAGTGCGAATACGCCGATTCTCAACGGCAGCGGCGGTTGTCGTGCGGCAACGAACAACGACGAGTGCGCCGCTTTTGTCAATACACGGACGGACGAGGTTAACGGTGCTTGCGTATTGGCGACAGACCATAGCGGATGTCCGACCGCCCGCCCGTATTATGAATCCGGCGAAGGGCATCCCGGCGACTGCCGCCAAGTGGATGACGACCCCAACGAATGCAACGAAATAGACCCAACGAGAACGCAACCGGTGCAGCCCAATGGAACAACTTGCGAACTTGCGACCGGTCCGATAGGATGTCCGATAATCCGTCCGGTTTTTGACGAAACCAGCTCCGCATCAATCGGCAACTGCCGCCCGGCAACGACTTTGGCGGAATGCGAAACGAATGTCGGTGCGGAAGATCCGATTCCCGACCCCACAGGAAATGGTTGTCGTCCGGCGGCGGATAGTGCCGAGTGCGTAATGTACACAAGCGGCGAAAATCCGAGAAGACCGGTTCGTATCCCCGATGGTGAAGCGGATGCGGGCGGTTGCCGCACGGCGGCGAATAGTGCCGAATGTCGCGATTTGGTAAATCGGAATACGCCGATAGAGAATGGCGGCGATTGTATTGCGGCGACCACCCCCGGAGAATGTCGGGCGCTGGATGCCGCCACGCCGATTCCCGTAACATCGGGCGCAAATGCGGGGTCATGTCGTGCGGCGACTAACAACAACGATTGCCAGACAAATGCGGGACCGAACACGCCGATAGCAGACAACGGCGCATGTATTAGGGCGACCACCGTCGACCAATGTCGGACGCTGGATGCTGCCACGCCGATTCCCGTAACATCGGGCGCAAATAGGGGTTCATGTCGTGCGGCGAACGATAGCGCCGATTGCCGGGATAATGTGAGCCCGAACACGCCGATAGCGCAAAACGGCGCATGCGTTGCGGCGACTACCACCGAACAATGTCAGGCGTTGGATGTAAATACGCCGATTTTTGTCAACACGGGCGCATGTCGTGCGGCGTCGACGTTGCCTGATAGCGGCGATTGCCGGGATAATGTGGGCGAGACCACGCCGATTTCAAACGGCAATGGCGGTTGTATGGCGGCGACAAATTTCTCCGAATGTGTGGCGTTGGATCCCAATAAGCCGATTGTCGCTGCCAGCGGCGCATGTCGTGCGGCGAATAATAGCGCCGATTGTTTGGCGAATACGGATTCGACCACGCCGATAGCAGACAACGGCGCATGTATTGCGGCGACCACCGTCGACCAATGTCGGGCGCTGAATGCCGCCACGCCGATTCCCAGAAGCGGCGAATGTGTTGCGGCGGCGAATAGTGCCGAATGTCTGAGTGTTGCGGGCGAGACCACGCCGATAGCACAAGGCGGCGCATGCGTTGCGGCGACCAGCACCGAACAATGTCGGGCGTTGAATGCCAACACGCCGATTGCCGACGGCGGCAGATGTCGCCGGGCGACTGATAGCGCCGATTGTTTGGCGAATACGGCTTCGACCACGCCGATACAACAAAACGGCGCATGTATTGCGGCGGCTACCACCGCACAATGTCAGAATCTTAATCAAAATACGCCGATTCCCGTAACATCGGGCGCAAATAGGGGTTCATGTCGTGCGGTTGCGGCGGCGCCCACCACCGAATGCGAGAGTTTGGTAAGTGCGGACACGCCGGTTCCCAATGGCAACGGCGGTTGTCGTGCGGCGTCGACGAATACGGCAAGCACCGAATGCCGGGATATGGTCAGTGCGAATACGCCGATTCCCGACGGTTCGGGCAGATGTATTGAGGCGACAAATCCCACCCAATGTTTGGCATTGAATGCCAATGCGCCGATTGCCGTAACAACGGGCGCAAATATGGGTTCATGCCGTGCGGCGGCGGCGGCACCCACCACCGAATGCCGGGATTTGGTAAGCTTGACCACACCGGTTCCCAATGGCAGCGGCGGTTGTCGTGCGGCGACGAACGATAACGACTGTATGACGATGGTAAGTACGGAAACGCCGGTTCGCACATCCGCAGGCGCTTGCGTTTCTACTTTGAATTGCGGAGGGACGACTCCGGTTGCGCGCGGCGGCGAATGTGTTGAGGCGGCGAATAGCGAAGAATGCAGGACTTTGGTAAGCCAGAACACGCCGATTCGCAACAACGATGGCAGTTGCCGTAAGGCGACAGATAATAACGATTGCCAGACGAATGTGGGCGCGAACACGCCGATTCGCGAAAGCGGCGGCGCATGTCGTGCGGCGACTAGCAGCACCGATTGCCGGGATAATGTGGGCGTGACTACGCCGGTACAACGAGAAGGCGCATGCGTTGCGGCGAATAATAACGAAGAATGCAGGACTTTGGTAAGCCAGAATCTGCCGATTCGCAACAGCAATGGCAGTTGCCGTGCGGCGACAGATAATAACGATTGCCAGACGAATGTGGGCGCGAACACGCCGATAGAAGACAGCGGCGCATGTCGTGCGGCGAACAATAGCGCCGATTGCCGGGATAATGTGGGCGCGAACACGCCGATAGAAGACAGCGGCGCATGCGTTGCGGCGACCACCGTCGCCCAATGTCGGGCGCTGAATGCCGCCACGCCGATTCCCGTAGAATCGGGCGCAAATCAGGGTTCATGCCGTGCGGCGAACAATAGCGCCGATTGTTTGGCGAGAACGGCTCCGACCACGCCGATAGCACAAGGCGGCGCATGCGTTGCGGCGACCACCACCGAACAATGTCAGGCGTTGGATGCAAATACGCCGATTTTTGTCAACACGGGCGCATGTCGTGCGGCGTCGACGGAACCGGGAAGCGGCGATTGTCGGGATATGGTAAGCAGGACCACGCCGATTAGCAACGGTGCGGGCGGTTGTATGGCGGCGACAACTTCCGCCCAATGTGTGGCGTTGAATTCCAATGCACCGATTGCCGCTGCCAGCGGCGAATGTCGTGCGGTTGCGGCGGCACCCACCACCGAATGCCGGGATGTAAGTGCGGACACGCCGGTTCCCAATGGCAACGGCGGTTGTCGTGCGGCGTCGACGAATACGGCAAGCACCGAATGTCGGGATATGGTAAGTGCGAATACGCCGATTCCCGACGGTTCGGGCAGATGTATTGCGGCGACAACTCCCGCCGAATGTTTGGCATTGAATGCCAATGCGCCGGTTGCCGTAACAACGGGCGCAAATGAGGGTTCATGTCGTGCGGCGGCGGCGGCACCCACCACCGAATGCCGGAATATGGTAAGTGCGGAAACGCCGATTCCCAATGGCAACGGCGGTTGTCGTGCGGCGACCGATGTTAACGACTGCACGACGGGAGTAGGCACGGAATACCCGGTTCACACAGCAGAAGGCGGTTGCAATCCGGTATTGACTTGTTCCGGCACGACGCCGGTGGCGGATGTGCCGAATAATCAGTGTTTGCAGGCGGCTACAAGCGAAGAATGTCGGGATTTGGTTAGTGCGAATACGCCGATTCGCCAAACTGATGGCAGTTGTCGGGCGGCGGCGGATAATAACGAATGCAACGCCGAATTCCCGGCAACGCCGCAACACGATAATGGTGCATGCGAAATCGCAACGAGCGATGCGGGTTGTCCGGATGCCCGTCCGACTTATGAAAATGGTGCGGGTACGGGCAATTGTCGTACGCCTGAAAATTTCACAGAATGCTTCGCATTTGACAACACCCGCCCGATTTATGACGAAGATGTAACCGGCACCATAAAATGCCGTGCGCCCGAAATACCACGAGGCGGTGTCGGAGTCTCCAACAGGGAATTCAATCTTCAATGCGACTTTATGGATCAGAATACGCCGCAATGGAACGGCACCACTTGCGTAGCGGCAACAAGCCATGATGGTTGTCCGCCGAATCGTCCTGTTTATCAAAACGGCGGCGGTCCCGGCAACTGCCGTCTGCCGAACAACGATGCTGAGTGTTCAATGCACGATACCAACTATGACGGCAATATCTTTGAGGTATTTCACGACTCGGGTTCGCAACATGTGGACAACTGCCGTTATGCGAATAATCAAGCGGAATGTAGTAGGCAGGGCGGAGACCAAATTTATGGTCAGGGTACTGATTTTGACAACTGCCGTTCGCCGAGAGATGCAAATGACTGCATATTTTTGGATAACTTCGGGATGTTTATCCATGTTCCCAACGCACTCGGCAGCTGTCGCAACGCCCTAAATGATGCGGAATGTCAGCAGATTTATCCCAGTCCGGATTCAACGCCCCCGGTGACAGAGGTGCTGCCGATTTTTGATGGTAGAGAATCGGTCAGATGTCGTGTACCGCAAAGTCATGCGGAATGTGCGTCTTTGCCGGATGTGGGCGTTTCGGGGATTTACGGAAATGCGGGAAGATATTACGACCCCGATATGGCGATTGACATTGCCAACGGGATTTATACCAGTTGCCGTGCCATTGCCGACAACGACGATTGCAGCGATATAAACATGGCGACTCCGCAACTGACCGGCGGCACATGTGAGGCGGCAACAAGTGCGGCGGGTTGTCCGACCGCCCGCCCGTTTTATGCCCCCGGCGAGACCGGCAATTGTCGTGAGGCGAGGCAACCTTCCGAATGTCCGATGGATCGCGCATTTTATATTGACGACGGTTCCGCAGCGGACACCGGCAACTGCATTTCTCCCTCCAGCAACGAGGATTGCAATACGATAGACATGGCAATGCCGGAATTTAATTCGGCAACCGGCAATTGTCAGGCGGCAACAAGCCATGCGGGTTGTCCGTCCGACCGTGCGTTTTATGTTAGCGACGGTTCTGCATTGGCGACCGGCAATTGTCGTGCCCCGGAAAACAACGATGACTGCGATATATTAAGCGGAATGGAACGCCCGTTTTTGACTACCGGCGGCGAATGTCAAGCGGCAACGCAAACTTCCGAGTGTCCGACTGCCCGCCCGGTTTATGTCAGCGACGGTTCTTTGACAAATACCGGCAACTGCCGCATGGCGACAGGCACGCAAGATTGTTTAGACAATGTCGGCATGACGAGACCGATTTACATGGCGGGCGAATGTCGGGCGGCAACAAACAACGCCCAATGCGAAGATCTGAATGAAAAAATGCCGGTTGCCGCCGACGATGGCAGTTGTCGTGTGCCGAACTCAAACGAAGAATGTCGCCAATCTGATACGGATGTGGAACCGATTGCGGATAGCGGCGAGGAGGACGGTTGCCGTTTTCCGAACAGTCACGCCGAATGCGATGATTTCGGTCCCAACTATAACTCGGCTATCCCGGCCAGTCAGAACGAGATATTTTACGATACAAACGAAGGCGACAACTGCCGTGCCCCGACAAACAACAACGATTGTAGAGTGTGGAGTGCGGCTGTGAATAGCGGTTATACGCCGTATTTCGTAAGCAGCGAAAGCGATGATCCGCCTTGTCGTGCGGCGATGAATGTGAATGAATGTCCGGATGAACGTCCGTTTTATGATGAAACGGGTGCGGCGAATACCGGCAATTGTCGTGTGCCGAACAATCATGCCGAATGTGCCGATGCGAAAAGCGGCACGGGAATTTATTATGACAATACGATAACCGATGCCCTCAAATGTCGTGCCCCCGCCGACAACGATGATTGCAGCGATATAGACATGGCGACTCCGCAACTGACCGGCGGTGCATGCGTTGCTGCAACAAGTGCGGCGGGTTGTCCGACCGACCGTGCGTTTTATGTCAGCGATGGTTCCGCCTCTGCAACCGGCAATTGTCGTGCCCCGACAAGCAACGACGAATGCGATATGTTGGATAATACGATGACGAGATTGAACGGTAACATTTGCGTTGCGGCATCAAATAACGCCGGTTGTCCGACCGCCCGCCCGCGATTTGACCCCGACCATGCAATGTCCATCGGCGGCTGTCGCGTTCGTTTACCAGACGATTGCGATGATCAAAATAATCCGATTTTTGTCAGTGGCGAATGTATGCCGGCGAGGAATATGGCGGATTGTCGCACGACCGACCGCCCGATTTATGACACATTGCATGCCGACTCAATCGGCAACTGCCGCTTGCCGTTGGACGATAGCGATTGTCGTGCCGACTCCACTGACACACCGATTTACGATGCGACTTTAACCGACAGCATCAAATGTCGCGCCCCGAGAGACAACGCCGAATGCGTACGCGCACCGGATGCGGGAGATTATTTTGACAATACTTTAAGCGGTGCTGTCCAATGTCGCGCCCCGACAAGCAACGACGAATGCGATGAAATAAATATGAATATGCCGCAACTGACCGGCGGCAACTGCGAAGCGGCGACAAGCCATGCGGGTTGTCCGACCGACCGCGCGTTTTATGAAACCGGCAATCCCGGCAACTGTCGCGCCCCGACAAACAACGCCGAATGCGACACATTGAGTGCGATGATGCTGCCGTTTTTGGAGAACAACATTTGTCGTGCGGCGGCACAACATTCCGAATGTCCGGTTTCCCGCCCGTTTCATCACGCAACCGATGCGACTGCGACCGGCAACTGCCGTGTGCCGGCGAATCAGACCGAATGCGGACAAATCGGCAGCAATCGGATGCATGACGAAACTGCGGATGCGGAAGGCGATTGCCGATTGCGCGAACAAACGGATTGCACCGACTTGCCGGCGACTCCGTTTTTGGGTGACAGCGGCGAATGTCGTCCGGCGGAAGGACCGGGCGAATGTCTAAACACCGCCCGCCCGGTTTATGACCCCAACGATCCCATGAACGAAGCGCAAACAACCGGCAATTGTCGCGCCCGCCGCCCGAATGATTGTGCCGATTCCGCACCGGTTTTTGACGCCAGCCTCAGTACTGAACCGCCTTGCAGACCGGCGAGAAATCCGGGCGAATGTCCGGCGGATATTCTTCCGATTTTTGACGAAAGTGAGACCGGCAACTGCCGCGTACCGCGAAGCGATAGAGAATGTGGAGATTCGATGAATCCGCCGATTTTTGACAATACTTTACCCGCCGATACGATTCAATGTCGCGACCCGAATAACAGCGGCGAATGCAACAGGGCGGATGAAGCGATGCCGTTTTACGATGGCAGTAGTTGCGTTGCGGCGAGTAGTTTTGCCGAGTGTCCGGATTCCCGCCCGTTTTACGCAACCGATGCGATTGCAACCGGCAACTGCCGACTGCCGGCAAGCACCGCCGAATGCGGGATGTTGCCGAATGCGGGCAATGATTTATTTTATGACGAAACACAATGTCGCGCCCCGAAAAGCAACGATGAATGCGATGAAATCAACACGGCGATGCCGCAAGAAAACAACGGCGCATGTCAGGCGGCAACGGCAATATCTGGTTGTCCGACCGCCCGTCCGATTTATGTCAGCGACGATTCTGCGGCGGCAACCGGCAATTGTCGCGCCCCGCAAAGCAACAACGACTGCAATCTTTTGAATCGGAACATGCCGCAACACAACAACGGCGCATGCGAAATTGCGGACCGGGTGACGGGTTGTCCGACCGACCGCCCGGTTTTTGATGAAGGCGATCCCGATTCTATCGGCAACTGTCGTCCGACTCGCACAGGCGATTGTATTGATCCGATGTTGCCGATTTTTGCCGATGGCGCATGTCGTCCGGCGAATAATATGGATGAATGTTTGACGACTGCATTCCCGATATACGAAAACGGTTTGACGGAAAGCGGCAACTGCCGCACCCCGCGAACCAATGACGAATGCGTAGATTCGGCAAACGATGCGATTTTTGACAATACTTTACCCGCCGATACGATTCAATGTCGCTTGCCGAACAACGATGCCGAATGCGAAATACAAGACAATTTGCGCCCGACACAAGAATCGCGCCCGATTTACGACCCCGCCGATTCCGCCGCTGTGGACAACTGCCGCGAACGGCGGGCGGATGATTGCGCCGCCGACCCGATGTTGCCGTATTTGAATCCGGAAAGCGGAATGTGCGAAATCGCAACGGAAGAATCGCATTGCCCGTCCGCCCGACCGGTTTTTGAAGACGGTTTACCGGACACCGGCAATTGTCGTTTGCGCGAATCGCGCGATTGCGAAGCGGCGAATGAAGTATTTGATTCGCGTTCGGTCGGCGGCGGCGTTTGTCTCGCCCCGCGGGTATTTTTGGATACAGAACAAATTGCGCCGCTGATAGCGAATGTGTATAGCGTTGCCGAATGCGAAGATGCGGGCTGGAATACGGGTTATGCGGTTCAGACCGTGACGACGGCGACGACTCCGGAACGCGGAAACGCTGCGGAATATTGCATTATTCCGGTAAGACGGGATGATTCTGTCCCGCCCGCTGTTGCCGCCCGCGAAGCGACATCGCAACAATTTGAAAACAACGGCGACACGGCGAACGGTTGCCTTACCCGCAACTCCGCCGGTTTGACGGATGCGGACAAGGCGGGTTATACGCCCGACATTTCCGGTATTCCGAATTGCAATATAGACGAGTTATTCGGCAACGACGGATTTCCGGAAGCCCCCGCCGGTTTTCCGACACCGGAAGATGTGACGACGGATCCGGGCGACCGCCGATTGGTTGTTGCGGTGCGGGCGGGCGTCAATGACATTTACGACAACGGCGTATTGGTGCCGCGTTTTGTGCGGCTTATCGGCGGCGGAGGTGCATCGGGCAATGCGGAAGATTTGGCGAAATTCACGGGCGTATTCGGCGGCGTATTGGGCGTTATTGCGTTTGTGCATTATTTGAGTGCGGGCGATGCGGGGGCGGATGCGTTTTCGTTTGCGCCGAATTTTGGTTATTCCATCACGAACGACAACGGTTATTCGGCGAATGTCGGCGGACGGGCGGAGTATGTGATAGCGGACTGGAATTTGCATTGGACGGCGAGACAGACAAGCACGAATGGCGAATTCGGGGAGTTTTATTACGCATCGGGTGCGCGTTATGACGGCGATTTTTGGACGGCGGCGTTTTCCGAATCGGTGCGGGGCGAGACGGCGGATTATGATTTATCGTTGTCGGCGGATTTGCGGGGCAACTTGTGGAGTTTGTCGCCGACTTATCGTTTTCATGCATCGGTAGAAACGGAAGAAACAGACAGCGAAAGCGCGTTGAATTTGGAAGGCGTATTGTTGTATAACCGCTGGACAATCCGCCCCTCCGCCGGATTTGAATGGCGCCAATTCAACGAATTCGGCAACAACGCCACATTCCGCCTAGAAGCCGTCCGGCGATTCTAATCCGCCGCCCCCGCAACCGCCGGAGAACAAAATTCCGTCTACAATAAGAAAAATCCCGTCATTCGCCGGAATGGGATGTGTTTTTGTTTCATCGTTTGTTTGCGATAAAACGCTGTATCGTTAATGGTGAAAAGACGGGCGAATTTCAATGTAAAAAAATATAAAACAATTTGGTAGTTTTTGGAATTAATTGGGTATAATCCATTTATCAGATTTAGGAGGAAAATATGTGCGGGATTGCGGGATTGATTCATCGGGATAAAATCGCGGACATCGGGGACGAAATGACTCGGATGTTGATGGCGCTGAAACATCGCGGGCCGGATTCCACTGGCTACGCATTGTATGGCGACAGCGGCGAAGACGGAATATATGTGATGCGGTTGAAAACCGCGGAGCAGGCGGATTTGCAGACCGGATTCGGCATTCACGCGCAAATCCAAGAACGGCGGGAAGAAGTATTGCGGCGGTTGCGCGCGCGCGATGCCAAAGTTTTGGAGGAAACCGATGCTACCGAATATGCGATGCGGTTGCGTTTTCGCTACGGCGGCGATATGCGCAAACTCGCCGATTATCTGGAAGACATAGACGGCGTGGAAATTCTTTCCATCGGCGAGAATTTGGAATTGATTAAAGATTTGGGGGACGCCGCCGAAGTGGGCGCGCAATATTGCCTGCGCGGATTTCAAGGTACGCACGCTATCGGACATACGCGAATGGCGACCGAATCTGATGTGGATATTCGCTCGGCGCATCCGTATTGGGCGTATCCGTTCGCCGACATTTCCGTCGTGCATAACGGACAACTGACCAACTACTGGACTTTTCGCCGCGCTCTGGAACGGTGCGGACACAGATTTACTTCCAACTGCGACAGCGAATTGTTGGCGGTGTATGTCGCCGACCGGATGGAGCGGGGCGACGATTTGGAAGGGGCGTTGCGCCGCTCGGTGGACGAACTGGACGGCGTGTTTACTTATTTGGTGGCGACTTCCGATGCGCTGGGAATGGCGAAAGATGTGATGGCGGCAAAGCCGATGGTGCTGTATGAAAGCGATTCTTTTATCGCGCTGGCTTCGGAAGAAGTTGCAATTCGCGCGATATTCCCGCACGAAATTGATTCTTATGACCCGTATGAAGGGGAGGTGAAAATATGGCGGAGGAATTGAGCGGCGGCGCACTTGCCGGGCGCACTCAGCAAATGTTTTTTGATGCCGAGGCGGACGGCGAAAATTTTGTCTATCCCGATTCCGTGGAAGTGGATTTTGACAACCATGCGGCGTTTGACGCCGAAAAGATGACAATATCGGAAATCAATCGCAAGATACGCGAATTGATGGGCGCGGGACACGGTCACATCACAATAAAAAATCCGGGCGCGAAACACTCGCTGGCGGTCGGAATTCTCAATCGTTTGCGGCTGGATATTGAAGGCAGTTTGGGATATTTCGGTTGCGGATTGAACGACGGCCCGATTGTCCGCGTTTCCGGACGGGTCGGCTGGTCTTGCGCGGAAAATATGATGAGCGGAGTCGTAGATATCGCGCACAATGCGGGTTCCACTTTCGGTGCGGCAATTCGCGGCGGCGATTTGGTCTGTCGCGGCGATGTCGGCGGGCGCACCGGCATTTGTATGAAAGGCGGCACAATTATTGTCGGCGGGCGAGCCGGTGCATTCTGCGGCTTTATGATGCAGCGCGGGCGTATGGTGATACTCGGAGACGCTGGCGTCAATTTGGGCGATACGATGTATGACGGCATTATTTATGTCGGCGGCAAAATTGCCGGGCTGGGTACCGATGCGGTGGAAGTAGAAATGACGGACGGCGACCGCATCTGGCTCAAGCGCAAACTCGCGCTTTACGGAATGGAAGCGCCCGCGGGAGTGGAAAATATGACCAAGATAACTTCCGGCAAACAGTTGTGGAATTACGACAACTTGGAACCGAACGAAAAGAAAATCGTATTATGATACGGGGGGAGACATTATGAAAAAAGACAAAAAACCGGACGCACCGGCGGAGGGCGGGCGCTATGTGATGGGAACCAGCGCCGTATTTACGCCAAATGTCATTAACGACATTCATGTCAAGGCGGAGTTGGGGCGCTATCGGATGCGCGGATTTTCAATGTTTAAATCAATCCCGTCGTGGGACGACCTGACATTTCTCCCCGGCACGCTAACGCGTTTTGTGATTGAAGGCTACCGCGAAAAATGTCTGACTAAAACGGTGCTGGGACCGAAAGCGAAACGTCCGCTGGAGTTGGATATTCCGGTGTATATTACCGGCATGAGTTTCGGCGCGCTTTCTTACGAGGCGAAAATTGCGTTGGCGCGGGGCGCGACAATGGCGGGCAGCGCGACATGTTCCGGCGAAGGCGGCATGATTCCGGACGAGCGGCGGTATTCCACCAAATGGTTTTATCAATGCATTCAGTCGCGTTACGGTTTTAATCCGCACCATCTGCAAATGGCGGATGCTTGCGAATTTTTTATCGGACAGGGATGCAAAGTCGGATTGGGCGGACACTTGATGGGGCAAAAAGTTACCGATCAAGTGGCGGAAATGCGGTCGTTGCCGGCGGGGATAGACCAGCGTTCGCCGGCGCGCCATCCCGACTGGCTGGGACCGGACGATTTGGCGTTAAAAATAGAAGAGATTCGCGAAGCGACGAACCGGGAGATTCCGATTCAACTGAAACTCGGCGCCGCCCGCGTTTACGACGATGTGCGGATGGCGGCGAAAACCGGTCCCGACATGATTTACATAGACGGGATGGAAGGCGGCACCGGCGCCGGTCCGCATTTGGCGACCGAAGATACGGGCGTGCCGGGAATCGCCGCCATTCGGCAGGCGCGCAAGGCGCTGGACGATGTCGGTAAAACCGGCGAAATTAGTTTGGTGTATGCAGGCGGCATTCGCAACGGCGCGGACATTGCCAAAGCGCTGGCGCTGGGCGCGGACGCCATCGCCATCGGGCATTCGGCGCTCATCGCTTTGAATTGCAACAAAGCCATTCCGGAGGCGGATTTTGAAAACGAAATTGGCGTGCCTGCCGGCAATTGTTATCACTGCCACACCGGACGTTGTCCCGTCGGAGTCGCGACCCAAGATCCGCAACTGCGCGCGCGTTTAGATCCGGATCGTGCGGCGGAACGCGTGTATAACTTTTTGCATACGCTGGCGATTGAATGCCAATTGTTCGCGCGCGCTTGTGGCAAGACCAATGTGCATAGTTTGGAACCGGAAGATTTGGCGGCGCTGACGATGGAAGCGTCCGCGATGGCGATGGTGCCGCTTGCCGGTACGCAACATACCGTCGGGCGTCCCGATATGACACGCTATTGAGGAGAATTGCGATGAAGAAAAAAAACAGTCCCGCAACGACCGCTACGCCCGGTTATCGCTACGATGTCAATTTATTGCCGGATATGGACAAACTTACCCCGTATTTGCGGAAGTATCTGGAAGTTATGGGGTGGCGGGATTTGAACTGGCTGGAAGATGTCCACATGGGTTTTGAAGAAGGGCGTCCGGCGGTTTTTGACCGCAATATCAACGGCTGGGTGCTGGTGCCGGAAAACATAAAACTCCCCGAGAGTCAGCAAGACCGCGATATGATTGCGCGCGAGTTGCTTGTCAAATTCCAAATGTCAAAACGCCATCCGCTGGTCGCGCTGAAAAAAAACTACGGCAAAATTTAAGCGCCCGACATATTTTTTGAACGCCGATTGCACTTTGCGAATGTTTTGCGGAAAACCGCTTTCCGCCCGTTTTTTCGGCGATGCAGTTGGTTGCCGTCCGCATAATCGTCCGTGCGAAATGACGGCGGGAAGGATTTTATGACGGGGCGGGTGCGGTTGACGGAGACCGCGAAAACGGGGGGGTGCGGGTGTAAGATTGCGCCGGGGCGGTTGCATGCGTTGTTGCGGCGGAGTGGTATTTTGCATCCCGGGGCGGCGGCTGATTGTTTGCTGGCGGGTGCGGAAAACGCCGAAGATGCCGCCGTGTGGAAAATTGCCGATGATTGCGCGTTGGTGGCGACGGCGGATTTTTTTGCGCCGATGGTGGACAATCCGCGTGATTTCGGGCGAGTTGCGGCGGCGAATGCGATTTCCGATGTTTATGCGATGGGCGCGTCGCCGCTGTTTGCGTTGGCGTTGGCGGCGATGCCGTCCGCATTGGGCGATGACGACATTGCCGAAATTTTTGCGGGCGGGGCGGAATGTTGCGCCGCCGCCGGAATTGTCGTTGCCGGCGGGCATTCCATAGAAGCGGCGGAACCGCTATACGGATTGGCGGTTTTGGGGCGCGCGCATCCGTCGCACATTCTTACGAACGGCGGCGCGCGGGCGGGCGACAATCTGATTTTCGCCAAACCGGCGGGCGTCGGGCTGATGTGCGCTGCGCACCGCAAACAAGAATTATCCGAAAACGACTATCGGCAAATGGTCGGGGCGATGACGACTTTGAATCGCGCCGGCGAAAAAATGCCCGCGATTTCGGGCGTAAATGCGATGACGGATGTCACCGGTTTCGGATTGGCGGGGCATCTTTTGGAAATGTGTCGCGCTTCCGGATGTCGTGCGGTATTGCGTTTTTCGGAAGTGCCGTTTTTTGCGCGCGCCGAAGAATTGGCGCAAAGCGGCGAGGCGACCGGCGCCTCCAAACGCAACTGGGAGAGTTATGGCGAAAACATTACCGGCGCGCTTTCGCCGCTGCAACAAACATTATTGACCGACCCGCAAACCGGCGGCGGTTTGCTGATTTCGTGCATTCCCGCCGCAACGGATGCGGTATTGACAACTTTGCGCGAACACGGCAATCCCCGCGCCGCCGTCATCGGCGAAATGACAACCGGCGAAAATATTTTTGTTGAAGAATAAGCGGTTTTTCGGATTTTTTCGTTTTTTTCCGTAACCGAACGATTCCATTCCGTAATTTTTTCGTTTGATTCCGCAACCATTGCATCCGATTCCGTAACCGTTGCGTTTTTTTCCGTAATTTTTTCATTTTATTCCGTAACCGAACGCTTTTTTTCCGCAACCATTGCATCCGATTCCGTAACCGTTGCGTTTTTTTCCGTAGTTTTTTCATTTGATTCCGTAACCGAACGCTTTTTTTCCGTAACCAAATCATCCCGCCGCTTTTATTTTTTTTCGGGCGGGGGGAAATTTATAAAATTTTGGTTTGGGGGGATGGGAATTTTGCCAAAAAGGGCGTTCCGAAATCATCCGCATTCTGAAAGAGGCGGGGCGAAAGAAAGCGGCGAGGTAAATCCCGTCCGCTTTTCCGTCCGAAATCGCCAATTCGCCCGAAAACGGAATTTTTTTTCTCGTGCCGCAATAAACTACGGCACGAGATGGGATTCTTAAATTAATTTCCACAAGAGGCAATTCTTAAATTAATTTCCCGTAGTTGATTCCGCTTTTCCGCCGGAATCTTAAAATAAAATGCGCGGTTTGTTAGGGGCGGGTGGAGAGGCGTGTTTTGGCTTTTGTTTCGCCGAGGAGGCGGAATAGTGGCGGCATTGCTGGACCGTCGGTGCGTCCGGTTAGTGCGGCGCGGAGAGGTAAAAATAGTTTGCCGCCTTTTTGTCCGGTTTTTTTTGATACCGAATCGCAAAATGTTTTCCATTCCATTTGCGGCGTAATTGCATCGGCGGCGGCGGCGTAAAAATCGGCGCCCGCGTTGCGAATTGCATTTTGCGCCGCCGCCGTCATTGTTATTTTGTCGCCGAAAACGATAGTCGCCCATTCGCGCGCGTCTTCGTAAATCGCGATATTGTCGCGCGCGGCGGCGCAAAAATCGGCAAATTCGGGCGCACCGCAAAACGCGGGCAATGCGGCGGCAAGCCACGCGATATGTGGCGCGGAATCCATATTTTTAATCGCGCGTTTTTGCCAATGTAAAAGTTGTTTGGTATCAAATGCGGACGGCGATTTTCCGACTGCGGCGAAGGAAAACATTGCCGCCAGCCCGTTTGCATCCGCCGGCGATTCGTCGGGGATTGCGCAGCCGACTCGCGCGAGATAGTTGCAGACCGCATCCGGCAAAAAGCCGCGTTTTCGCAACTCGTCAAGCGAAAGCGCCCCGTCCCGTTTGGAAAGCGTTTCGCCGTTTTCGCCGTGCATTAGCGGCAAATGTCCGTATTGCGGCGCGGGCAGGCGCAACGAATGCAAAATCGCAATCTGGCGCGGAGTGTTGGAAAGATGGTCTTCGCCGCGCAATACATGCGTAATTTTTTGTTGCGCATCGTCCACCGCGTTCGCGAAAAAAAACGAAAACGCGCCGTCGGAACGGCGGACGATAAAATCGCCGATGTCCGCGCCGTCAAACTGGCATTCGCCGCGAATGAGATCTTGAAAAACGATTTTGCGGGCGGGCATGCGAAAGCGCACGGCGGGGCGCGCGCCGTCCGCAATTCGCTTTTCCCTTTCCGCCGCCGATAATGCCGCGCAACGCCCGGAATAACGCGGCGGTTGTCCCGCCCGCCGCGCCGATTCGCGCACCGCTTGCAATTCTTCGGGCGTGCAAAAACACGGGTAGGCGGCGTTTTCGTTCAGCAAATCGTCCAACGCCAGCGAATGTTGCGCCGCCGACATGGATTGCCGCCACGGATGATGCGCGTCAATTCCGGTCCATTTCAACCCCAGCCACGCAAGATCGTTTATAATTCCGTCTATGTAGCGGTCGTCGCCGCGGTCGTTGTCGGTGTCTTCAATGCGCAGCAACATTTCGCCGTTCGCGCCTGCGGCGAGGCGGTTGAACAAGGCGGTACGGGCGTTGCCGAGGTGCAGACAACCGGTCGGACTCGGCGCGAAACGGGTGCGGATAATGGCGGGGCTTTGCATTGGCGTAAAAATTGTATAGAATAACGGGTATTAATTGAAATAAAAGGAAAATGAAAGAGAGGATTTTTTATGTATAAACGACTTTTTATTTTTATGGCGGCGACTTTTATGGCGGCGTCCGGTGCGGCGGGCGAGGTGGAAATGCGCACCAGCAAAGGCGTTATCGTCATTGCGGTGGATGAAGAACGCGCGCCGCTGACCGCCGCGAATTTTTTGCAGTATGCGCAAGACGGGTTTTTTGACGGGCTGATTTTTCACCGCGTTATTCCGGGATTTGTCATTCAGGGCGGCGGCTTTACGCCCGATATGCAAAAACGGCAAACGCGTCCGCCGATTCAAAACGAGGCGGCGAACGGATGGAAAAACAAAAAATATACGCTTTCCATGGCGCGCACGCGCGATCCGCATTCGGCATCCAGCCAGTTTTTTATCAATCTGGCGGACAACGCAAATTTGGATTATGCGCCGCCAACAAATCCGGGGTATGCCGTTTTCGGCGAAGTGATTGAAGGGCGCGAAGTGGTGGACGCCATCGCCGCCGTGCCGACCGTAAATGCCGGACATTATCGCGATGTGCCGGAAAATCCGGTCGTCATAGAAAGTGCGACAGTCAAATGAAAGTGCGTCTCGTTACAAACTACGGCGTGATGATGGTGGAGTTGGACGAAGAAAAGGCGCCGCTGACTGTCGCGAATTTTTTGCGCTATGTCAGGGCGGGTTTTTACGACAATACGCTGTTTCATCGCGCGATTCAAAACTTCATGATTCAAGGCGGCGGACTGGAGCGCGGGATGTATCTGAAAACGACCGAAGATCCGATACAAAACGAGGCGGCGAACGGGCTGAAAAATAAAAAATTCACGGTGGCGATGGCGCGTTTGCCGATGCCGCATTCTGCATCCAGCCAGTTTTTTATCAATGTCGCCGACAACGATTTTTTGGATTACACCGCGCCCACCGAAGAAGGTTTCGGGTATTGCGTTTTCGGGCGGCTGGTGGAAGGCGCCGATGTGGCGGTCGCCATCAGCGAAGTGAAAACCGGCGAGCGTTCCGGCTACAAAGATGTGCCGGAGCAAGATGTCGTGATTGAAGTGGCGGAGTGCGCGGAGGAAGAAGACGCGTAAAATCGTGCGTCTTTTCGCCGCCGATGCGCATTTGTCCGCCCGCCGTCCGCAACGCGCGGAGTCGTTTTTTTCTTTTCTCGCCGCCGCCCGCCGCGCGCGCGAAGTGTATCTTCTCGGCGATATTTTTGATTTGTGGATCGGCGACGACGACAATGCCGACCCCGCACAGGCGGCGCGCGCCGCATTGTCGGCGTTGTCGTCCGCCGGAGTCGCGATTTATTTGCAGCGCGGTAATCGCGATTTTTTGTTGGGGCGGCGTTTTTGTCGGATGAGTGGTTGCACACCGATTGGCGATATGCACGCGGTGGAATGTGGCGGGCGGCGTTTTTTGCTGGCGCACGGCGATTTGTTTTGCGAAGACGCCGCCTATTTGCGTTATCGCGCGGTCGTCCATAGCGCGGCATTTGCCGCCGCAACATCCGCTTTGCCGTTGTCGTGGCGGCGGACAATTGCCGCAAAAATGCGCGCCGAAAGTCGCAAACGGCGGCGCACGGCGGCGTTGTCGCAAAAAAAAGTTTCCGCCGCCTTACACCGGCACAAATGTCAAACTCTGATTCACGGGCATTTGCATATTGCGGACGAAGAAAAATGGCGCGAAAACGGCGCGGATTTTTGCCGCCGCGGTTTGCCGGATTGGGAAGACGGTGCGGGCGGCTGGCTGGAAATGAGCGAAGACGGCGAATTGACTTTGCGCCGTCCGTAAATCGCGCGATTAATCTTGCTCCGGAAGTTCCATATCGCCTTGCGATGCGCCGCTTTTCGCCGCCCCGCGCGCCTGAATTCGCGGCGTTTTTAGCGCGGGCAAATCGGCGATGCGGTTTGCAAAATAATCTTCCACCGACCACAATTGCAGGCGCGGATATTGTCGCGCGCCTTCTTTGACCGTCCCTGCGGCGGCGAGAATTTGCCGCACGGACGGCGTAAGTTTGGTTTTTTCCGGCGTGATATAAACGCCAAACAACGCGCTTTTTTCGCGCATAGAATTTGCCAGCGCGCGAATTTTGTTAATGTTCGCGCCGGGCGATATGGTTACTTGCGCGATAATCAGCGGCGTTTTGGCGGCGGGCGGTTTCGGTGCGCCGTCAATGTCTCTTTCCAGCCAGCCGCGCCCGTCAATTCCGCCATCGGCGGTTTGTTTTTCGTTCGGTAGTAAACCGGGAATCAACGCAATCGCCCACTTCTCAAACTCAAACGGTTTTTGTGCGAGAAGGCGCGCACCTTTCATATCGCGCGGCAGTCCTTCCACATAAATTTGCTTGCGAATGTCGTGCAAACGCGCGCGAATTAATTCCACCGGAAAAGCGGAAATATCAATTCCCGCCCATTTGCGTTTCAATTCGTTCGCCGCGACCGCCGTCGTGCCGCAACCGCAAAACGGATCCAACACCAAATCGCCCGGTTTGGAAGAGGCGAGAATAATTCGCCGCAAAAGCGCCAGCGGTTTTTGCGTAGGATAGCCGAGTCGCTCTTTTTTTATTCTGCCGACGGGCGAAAATTTACTCCACCATGTTTCCGGAATTTTTCCGCTTTCCCGCAAAACGGCGCGCTTCTTAAAAATTCCCGCCGTGCGCCCCGTATCCCGTTTGATATACGGTACTTTTACGGCGTCCGCGTTAAAAATCCAGTCATCGGATTTTGCATAACGCAAAATCGTATCGTGTTTTTTGGGAAAATCCATGATCGCTTTGCTCGGTCCCGTGTAGCACCAGACAATTTCGTTGCGGAAGTTTTTCGCGCCGAAAATCGCGTCCATCAGAACTTTCAAATAATGTCCGGCGGTCGGGTCGCAATGCAAATAAACGCTGCCGGTGTCCGCCAACATTTCGCGGCAACGATGCAAACGTTGCGCCATATACGACAAATACGACAGCATTCCGCTTTCGCCCAAAAGTGCATGCAATCCGTCCATCGCGCGTTTGATTGCATCCGAATAGTTGCGCGACAAATCGTCCATCCGTTCGGCAGCAGGCGCGCCCCAAATCCAAGTATCGCGGAAGGCGACAACCAGCGGATTCATCTCAGTTTCCGATTCTTTGCCGAATAATACGCCGTAATCGGCGTTGGAATTAAACGGCGGGTCCAGATAAATTAGATTTGCTTTGCCGCCGTGTCCTTCTGCAAGCCAGCGATCTATCACTTCCATACAATCGCCATAAACCAGCGATTTGCCGTGCGTTATCGGATGCGGCGGTTTTTTTGTCATTTCGGCATTATATCGGATTTGGAATTTTTTTGTCCGAAAATCGCGCACACGGCGGTTTTTGCATTATAATCATTTTGTTATTTTCAGACAAAAAAAGGAGGTTTTTATGACTGCTACAGAACGGTATTTGCAAGAAGAAACTTACGCCCGTACGCGCGAAGGCGTGGAATCGGCGCGGACACTGATTCCGGAAGCATATTATTCCGAATCGTTTTTTGCGTTGGAGCGGCAGCAGGTGTTCGCCCGCAACTGGGTTGTCGCCGGGCCGGCATCTCGCGTTCAAAATCCGGGCGATGTAATGCTCGCCGAAGTCGCCGGAAAATCGCTGTTTGTCGTGCGCGGCGACGATGGCGAGTTGCGCGTTTTTTACAATGTTTGCCGTCATCGCGGGGCGCGATTGTGTGCCGAAGATGGCGCGATTAAAAAACATATTCTCTGCCCCTATCACGGTTGGGGTTACAACTTGCGCGGCGAATGCATCGGCACGCCGCTGTTTGACAAAGGCGAAAACCGGCGGGCGGTGCAAATGCACGATATGTCGCATCTGAAATCGTTTGACCGAAAAGATTTTGGATTGTTGCAAGCGCGAGTCGCGCAGTGGGGAATGCTGATTTTTATTTGTCTGGACGATTCCGCACCGCCGTTGTCGGAAGCAATCGGCGATTTGCCGCAACGGCTCGCAAATTATCGGTTGGACGAATGGCGCGCGGTCGGCGAACGCGATTACGATATCCGATGCAATTGGAAACTGCTGTTTGAAAACGCGGTGGAATATTATCATCTGCCGTGGGTGCATCCGCGGCTGGCGAAAACTTCGCGCGTTGCCGATCATCATCGCTGGCAGGGCGATGGAATGTATTGCGGAATCTGCACTTCCCCCGTGACTTCCACGGACGATTCCGGTTGGCTTTCCATGAAAAATATTTCCGGTTTGACGGCGGAACAAGAATGCAGCGGTTATTTTTTCGGATTGTTTCCGAATGTGATTATTTTTATCATGCCGAGTCACGCTTTTGTTTTACACGCCCGCCCGTTGTCGCCGGGGCGGACGGCAGAAAAAGCGTGGCTACTCGCGCATCCCGAATGCACCGATGATATGTCTGACGCCGCCGTTGCCGAAGTAATGGATTTTTGGAACGAAGTTAATTTGGAGGATGTGGACATTTGCGAACGGGTGCAGCGCGGCATTGCCGAAACGCCGTATCCGGGCGGGCGGATGTGCTATCATTTTGAAGAACCCGTGCATCGTTTTCACAACATGATTGCCGATGCGATGACCGGAATTCGCCGCATTCCGAAAGGCGATTCTGCCGCCGCCGCCGCTTAATTTTTTTTTCTTAAAGGAGACGCCATGACCGAAAACCGTTTGTTTATAAATAATCAATGGATTGCGACCGATGAAAAGTTGGAATCGTTAAATCCCGCCGATGAATCCGTTATCGGCGAAGTGTGTTGCGCCGGACGCGCCGAAACGGATGCCGCCGTTGCCGCCGCCCGCCGCGCATTAAACGGCGAATGGAAAAAAACCGCGCCGTGGGAACGCGGACGCGCGCTGATGAAAATTTCCAATCTGATTCGCGAACGCGCGGAATCGCTTGCCGATATGGAAATGCGCGAAACCGGAAAACCGATTGCCGCCGCGCGCGGTGCGGTCAATTCGGCGGCGCGTTATTTTGAGTTTTACGCCGGAGTCGCCGATAAAATTCAAGGCACAACAATTCCCGTTGGCGAAGGATATTTGGATTTTACTTTGCGCGAGGCGTTGGGCGTTACCGCGCATATTTTGCCGTGGAATGTGCCGCTGAATATGTTGGCGCGCGGAGTTGCGCCCGCGTTGGCGGCGGGATGTACGGCGGTGGTCAAACCCGCCGAACAGACACCGCACGGCGCGCTGCAATTGGCGGAAATTTTTCTCGCCGCCGGTTTGCCGCCCGGCACGGTCAATATCATTAACGGGCGGGGCGATACAACCGGCGCGTTTTTGTCTTCGCATCCGGACATAGACGGGCTGACTTTTACCGGTTCGGTGGCGACCGGTGCGGCGGTTATGCGCGCTTGCGCCGAACACATTACGCCGGTGGTTTTGGAACTCGGCGGCAAATCGCCGCTGCTGGTGTTCGCAGATGCCGCACCGGAAATTGTCGCGCGCGAGGCGTGCAAGGGAATTTATTCCAACACCGGACAATATTGCGATGCCGGTTCGCGGCTGCTTTTGCAATCGCAAATTCACGATGCGGTGATGGAAGAGTTGCTGGCGAAAAGCGCGAAAATAAAAGTGGGAATGCCCGCCGACAATCCGGATATGGGACCGCTGATTTCCGCCGAACAACACGCGCGCGTTGCCGATTATATTCAACGCGGAAAAGACGGCGGCGCGACTTTGGCAATCGGCGGCGGTCGTCCGGAAGGTTTGGAAAAAGGATATTTTGTGCAGCCGACGGTGTTTGACCGGGTGGATCCGGCGGCGGACATTGCGCGCGAAGAAATTTTCGGTCCTGTTCTTTCGGTGTGCGAGTTTGCGGACGAAGACGAGGCGCTTTCGCAGGCGAACGGCACCGATTTCGGTTTGGCGGCGGGCGTATTTACGCGCGACATATCGCGCGCTTTGCGTCTGGCAAAAAATCTGGACGCTGGCACGGTGTATGTCAACGAATATTTCACCGGCGAAATGGCATCCCCTTTCGGCGGAATGAAAAAAAGCGGCATCGGTCGCGAACGCGGCTTAGAAACACTGGCAAACTATACGCGGATTAAGAATGTGGTGGTGAATATCGGCGGATAATGACATGGAAATTTTTATGTCGGATGCCGTTATAGGTACTCTGATTGGGTCGCTGATTACGATACTCGGCATTATAGTGAACAATTATTTTCAATCTACGGCGCGGCATAAGGAACATATCCGCGACATCAAGGCGAAAATATTCATGGATGCGTTGCGCGTACTGGTAAAATCCCGCACGGTATTGGTAAAAATGCCTATTCTGCCGATGAAGGAGTTGTTAGAAGAGCAAAAGCGTGCGGTTTTTCCTAGCGAATTATATCTCTGGGCAACAAACCAAACTATCCGAGCGGTGATAGATCTGCATGCTGCTATTACTCATGCGGTGATGCTTTACTTGCCGCTTAATGCCCCTATTGTTGATTTGGAGCATCAAGCGGCTATTGTTGAGTCCCAAGAATGGAGTAATGATAAAGATGTTAAATTACTCCGGATACATAAGCATATCAATAAGTTAAAAAAAGACCTTTTGGATAAGTGTACAAGTGCGTATTATGGTATGGAAAATCTGCAGTCCAAAGTCATTCTCTGCATGAGAGAGGAATTGGGTGCCAAGTTTGATGTGCATCAGTATCTTAATGTAATGGAATCTGGACATGCCCAAATGGAGAAGGCGCGGAAAGAGTTTGATGAAATGATGCTGTTTGTGGAGGGACTTCGCGTACAAACGGCGGAAAAAAATGAGAAAATGCACGGACGAAAAGCAGGGTAAAGTGTAATGTCAAATTATTCATATCACGGATGCGAATTGATGACGAAAACGAAAAAGACAAGCGGGATTCGGCGGTTGTATACGCATGATAATTTACCGATTTTGCGGAGTTTGGATTCGGAATCGGTGGATTTGATTTATTTGGATCCGCCGTTTAACTCCGGCAAGAAATGGGAGAATCCCATCGGCGAGGGAAGCAAACGGGCGTTGGCGTCTTTTAAGGATACTTGGGAAAAATCCGATACGCACGAAGACGAAAAATATGCGTTGAGTTTGTCGTATCCGAAAACGATTTCGCTGATTAACGCGCTGAATGAAATTAACGGCGGCAGTTGGGAGGCGTATCTGATTTATATGGGCGCGCGTTTGGCGGAAATGCGGCGGATTCTTAAGCCGCACGGCAGTATTTTTTATCATTGCGATCCGACGATGTCGCACGGAATTAAACTTTTGATGGATGCGATTTTCGGCGGCAAAGCGAAAGACGCGGGAAATTTTTGCAACGAAATTGTCTGGTGCTATACCGGTCCCGGCAGTCCGCGCATGCGTCAGTTCAATCGCAAACACGATATTATTTTATGGTATGCGATGGGAAAAAAGTGGGTGTTCAACGCGGACGCCGTGCGTATGCCGCACAAGGATGGCGCCCCGCATGCGGGCGGTTTTTCCGGCGGCGGCGTGAACATTTCCGATCCTAAATACGCAAAATCGGGGAAAGTGCCGGAAACATGGTGGGACGAACTTCGCTCCGGCATGACTCCGGTGCGAAGATTGATTAAGGAAAACACCGGCTATCCGACTCAAAAACCGCTTGCGCTTTTGGAACGAATCATAAAAGCATCCTCCAACGAAGGCGATGTTGTGCTGGATCCGTTTTGCGGATGCGGCACCGCCTGTCTCGCCGCCGAACGGTTAGGGCGGCAGTGGCTCGGCATTGACCTCGCCGAAGAAGCGGCGACTCTCGTGCGCGACCGTTTGCAAAAAGACGGCGAAGGAAAACTCGCGTTTGCGGCGTACGAAGTGGAACATTTGCGCAAACTTCCGAAGCGTACCGATTTGCGCGGATTGCGTTCGGACGATGCGATTCTAAAACCGCGTTTGTATAAACTGCAGAATAAAATCTGCATCGGTTGCGACAATGAAACGCGAATTGAATTGATGGATTTTGATCATATCATTGCAAAAAGCCGCGGCGGACAGAACATTGATGAAAACATTCAACTGCTTTGCCGGGATTGCAATTCTACGAAAGGCGATCGCGGAATGCATTATTTGTGGCGGACGATGTTGGAAAAACGCACTCGCGAAATGATGAAAAAATACGAGGACAAACGCCGCCGTCTCGCCGAAAAACGCACGGAAAATTGATTGCCGTTTTTCGCAGCCGTGTTTGGTAAAATCGGATTTATGGACGCGGTATATTCATTTTGGTTTTGTCGCCATACTTGGCGGCGTAGCGGTGTAAACACTTCGTGGTGTCTGGCGGGATGTGCGTCCGGCGATATGGGGACGGTTTTGTTTTTTCAATTGATTTCGCACAGTTTTCCGGTGTGGGCGGTGTTTGCGTTGGCGATGATCAACGGACTCGCCGCGAGCGTCGCGTTGGAAACTTTTATTTTGCGGCGCGGCGGAATGGAGTTGCCCGACGCTTTCAAAACCGCGATGGGAATGAGTTTTATTTCCATGCTGGGAATGGAGGCGGCGATGAATCTGACCGATTATTTCATCACCGGCGGCGCGCGTCTTACGCCGCTTTCCGTCCCGGCGATGTTGGTTGCAGGATTTGCCGCACCGTTGCCTTACAACTATTGGCGATTGAAAAAATACGGCGTTTCTTGTCACTGATGCCCGCATTTTCCGCGCGACAATGCCGCCGCGTTTTTGATGAAATGCGTTCGCGCGACAACGCCGCCCGTCAAAATCATCTTTCGCGCGCGGAGACGATTAATCGCGGCGCGTATTATACTGCGCCCGCGCATGTGCGGACGGTGCGAAAAATGTTGCGCGGAGTTGCGAAACCCGGCGCGATGTTTTTGGATAGCGCGTGCGGCTATGGCGCGTTTTTGCGAAACCGCGAAAACTATGTTGGTTGCGATGCGGATGCGGCGGCGGCGAAAATCGCGCGGGCGAACAATCCGCGCGCGGCGGTGTTTTGTGCGAACGCGTTGGCGAATGTATCGCGCAAAAAATTCAAAATCGCCGAAGACGCGAAACTTGTTATTGTCGGCAATCCGCCGTTTAACGATCGCACTTCGCAAATTCGGCGGCGCATTAAAACCGCGGACGCGGCAGCGGACGGCGACATTAAAACGCGCGATTCGGGAATGTCGTTTTTGTTGTCTTTTGCCAAACTTCGCGCGGATGCGGTATGCGTTTTGCATCCGCTGTCGTATTTAATCAAACCCGCAAACTTCGCGCGATTGCGCGGATTTATGAATCAGTACGCGTTGCGAAAGGCGGAAATTTTGGATAGCGCGTCTTTTCCGGACAACTCGCAAACGGTTGCTTTTCCGATTGTTGTCGCGCTGTATGTCCGCGACAAAAACGGCACGACTGCGGATAACGCGCGGCAGTTTCGTTTTTCCGTTGGCGATTTGCAATTCGCGGCGGACGATTTTCAATATCTCGATTCGCTTTTATGCAAATATCCGCGCGCCCGCCGGACGGACGATTTGGACGGCGTGCAGTTTTATACGATGCGCGACATTAACGCGTTGCGGCGCAATCGCACATTTTTGTTCGCGCCGTTCGCACAAGGCGCGCAAAGCGTTCCTGTCGCCCGCGCGCAGTTGGATTATTATATTTACGCGGATGTTTTTAAACATTTCGCGCGCCATGTGCCGTATTATTTCGGCAACTGCGGCGTGATGATAGATGCGGCGCGGTATCAAAATGTGCGGCGGTATTTTGTCGCCGATGCCGTTCGCCGTCATCCGCTTTTGCGGCGGTATGTCGCCGACAAAACAATTGCAGCATCTGCCGGAGACGAAAAAATAAAAAAATACTTTCGCAATTTATTGGGAAAACATTATCAAAATTGATGTTTTCCGGCGAATTTTTTTTAATGCAAATTAAACAGAATGGGGCGAATCGTCCGCCGCGTGATTGCCGAGAAATTCGCGCCGTACATATAACGGGCGGCGTTTGACTTCCCGCAAAACGGCGGAAAGATATTCTCCGATAATTCCGAGAATTGCGAATTGCGCCGCAGAAAAAATTGCGATAAATCCGAGAATAGACGCCCATCCCGGCACCGCGTTTCCCGATATCAGCGCGATGACAATATACGCGCCGCACATCAGCGCAAAAAGAAAAGTACCAAATCCGAGATAGGTCGCCCAGCGCAACGGAGTCGTGGAAAACGAAGTAACACCTGCTAACGCGAGCGCGAACATTTTTGCGGGCGTGTATTTGGTATCGCCGCGTTCGCGAGGCGGGCGCGGAAACTCAACTTCCGCGGACGGCATACCGAGCCACGACAGCATTCCGCGCGCATATCGCCCGCGTTCCGGCATTGCCCGAAACGCGCGCAAACAGCGGGCGGACATAACGCAAAAGTTATTTGCGTTTGTCATTTGTACTTTTTCGCCCGCCATCGTGCGCATCATTTTGTAAAACATTGCGGCGGTCGCCGTCTTAAACCATCCTTCGCGTTCGCGGCGATATTTTCCCCGTACAATTTCCGCGCCTTCGCCGAGTTTTTGCAACATTTGCGGCAGAATTTCCGGCGGGTCTTGCAAATCCGCATCCATCACCGCAATCGCATCTCCGCGGGCGTGCGCGAGTCCGGCGGCAACCGCCGCTTCCTGCCCGAAGTTGCGAGTCAGCGACAAAAGACAAACGCGCGAATCTTTGTTGCGCCATTCGCGAACGACTGCGGCGGTTGCATCCGTGGAACCGTCGTCTACGATAATAACTTCCCATCGCCATTCGGTACAAGCATCTGCGGCGGCGAGAGTCCGTTTGCAAAATTCGCCGATTCCCGCCTCTTCGTTCAACGCCGGCGCGACAATGCAAAGTAATGGTTTTTCCGACATTCGCAAATTATAGCAGTTGACGGCGGTATGCCCGAAAAATAATAACGGCGGCGGCGTGTGTTAAAATTCGCCCGATGACTCTTATTTCCCGGTATATTAAAGGCGCGCGGCAAGATGCGATGCGGGAAGCGGCAACGATTTTTATTGCGCTGGTTTCCGCTTGTTTAATGCTGGCGAATTTGGATAACTTTACTTTGTGGCACGATGAGGGGACGAACGCGCTGATGGCGGCGTCTCTGGCGCGAGATGGCGCGTTGTCGGGGTGGGACGGGCGCAACTTATTTTACGGTGTGCATAGCGGCAACCGGTTCGGAATCACCGATGATTTAAATTTTGCTTATCCGCCGTGGCCGGCGATTCCTTCCGCGTTGGGATTGTTGCTTTTTGGCGATGGCGAATTCGCGTTGCGATTTCCGCATGCGTTGTTGGGCGCGTTGTGTTTGCCGGTGTTCTGGCTTTTGCTGCGAATGAATTTTCCGGCGCGTTCGCGTTTGCGTTTTTTTGCGTTTGCGCTTTTTGCGTTGTCGCCGATTGTCATTTTGTATATGCGGCAAGGGCGTTATTATCCGGACGCAATTTTATTTACGCTATTGTCGTTTTATTGCTATCAACGTTTTTGGCGGGACGGCGGCGCGGGTTGGCTTGCCGGAATGTCTGTTTTTACCGTACTTAATTTTCTCAATCATTTCGCTGTCGGTTTGGCTTTTGCGGCGGCGGTGTCGTCGTGGCATTTGATTTTTTATGCGCGCGAAACTTCGCGGCGGCAATGGATTTTATTTGCGGCAACGGGTGCGGCGACTGCGGCGGTTTGCGGTGCGTATTTATTTTTGGCGGGCATTGTCGGCGGCGAGTCGACGCTGGAATACGGCGAAGAGTTATACAAACATTCATGGGTAAAAAGACGATTTTGGTTAATTTATTTATATGCCCGCGACATTGTGCGCGCCGGCTGGTTGCCGTTGTGGATTGCATTGTGGTGGGCGTGGTATGCCTTTCGCCGTCCGCCCGCACCGCGCCGTTCGGGAAAACGAAAATCCGAATCCGCCCGCGCTGCCGCCGCCGCGGAAATAGAATCGGAACGACAAATACGGCGGTGGGGCGTTCTGGGATTACTTACGATATTTTTTGTTATTATGACTTCGGTGACACCGGTCGGTTCTCATAACGCTTTTTCTGATATGCGGTATATGATTTCCGTGCTGCCGATATTGGCGTTGCTGGTGGCGGTGTGCGTCGACTGGCTTTGGACGAAAGAAAAAATCGCGGGCGGCGTTTTGTTTGCGGTGTTGGTTTTTTCCAACTTCGCCGGTTTTCCTTTTATTGTGCAAGGCGCGTTATGCAAGGGCAATTTCAACGCGAAATATTTGGCGGAGACAAAATCGCCGTTGCTGGCGTTGGCGGGCGAAGTTTATCGCGACCATTCAACCGGCATCGGCGAGGCGGTTTCTTATTTGAACGCGCATGCCGCACAAGACGATACGATTGTCGTTCATCCGCCGTCCGATTCGGCGGTGATGCTTTCTTATTTGAGCGACAAGTTAATTTTTTGTTGCGGATTGTCGCCTGATGCGAAGTTGCCGAAAGAAAAAATTCGCGCATTGGGCGCGCCGGTTTATCAAGGGGACGCGGAACCGAAATGGATGGTGAGAATGCAAGGAAGCGAAACTCCGCCGGACGGGTATACGATGGTATATGTCGGCGAAGCGGTTTCGTATCCGGTGCATCGTCCGGAGTTGGAGTTTCACTGTTTCGGCGAATCGCGACTTGCGTTGCGCACTCGCATTTTCCGCCGCAACGAAGAATAATAATTTCGCGCGCGGCGAATGTTATAATGCGAAAATGCAATCCGATTTAACAAACTTAACAAACGATTCGCCCGATTCGCCTGATTCGCCTGATTCGCCCGCGGCATTTTTGACCGGCGGCGCCGGTTATATCGGTGCGCATGTTGCGTTGGCGTTGCGCGATGCGGGATGGAAAGTTGTCGTGCTGGACAATTTATCCACCGGACAGCGCGAAGGCGTTTTGCCGGCGGCGGTTTTTTACGAAGGCGAAATCGGCGACGCTGCGTTGTTAGATTCTATTTTTTCCGCGCATCGTTTTGCGGCGGTTTTGCATTTGGCGGCAATTGCTTCGGTGCCGGAATCGACTGCCGACCCGGCGCGTTGCGACAAAATCAATCGCGCCGATACGCGCGTTTTGGTGGATGTTGCGCGGGCGCACGGCGTGCCGTATTTTGTTTTTTCGTCCACTTCGGTGGTGTATGACGAAGACGGCGCACCGCCGTTTTCCGAAGAATCGGCGTTGCGTCCGAAAAGCCCGTACGCCGCAAGCAAACTCGCCGCCGAAGAAATTCTCGCGGCGGAAGATGCGCCGCGTTTTGCGGCGTTGCGCTATTTCAATGTCGGCGGCGCCGATCCGCAACTGCGGGCGGGCAATCGCAAACAAAAAGACACAACATTAATCAAAGCCGCGCTGGAATGTGCGGCGGGCGTTCGTCCGCATTTGGACATTTGCGGGCGCGATTATCCGACTGCGGACGGCACCGGCGTGCGCGATTATGTGCATGTTTCCGACATCGCGGCGGCGCATTTGCAGGCGTTGTCGTATTTGCAAAACGGCGGCGATTCCGGCGCTTTCAATCTTGGACTCGGACGCGGTTTTTCGGTGTTGGATATTGTCGCCGCGGTCAAAAAAACTACCGGCGCGGATTTTCCGTTGCGCGATGCGCCGCGCCGCGAAGGCGATCCGGCGACCATTTACGCCGATCCGGGCAAGGCGCGCCGCCTGCTGGGTTTCGCGCCGAAATACGATTCGCTGGATACCATCATCGCGCATGCGTGGGCGTGGGAAAAATTTTTGCGCAAATAAACGCGGCAACAAATCCGCCGCCGCCGGATAATTCGCCGCCGCAAATCTTAAAACCGACTCTCGCACCGCGCGGGGTATAATTCCGTCCGGGAAAAATTCTTCCGATGTCCGGCATTTCTTCGCAACTCACCGCCGCCGCGGGACGGGCAGATTTTCCGTTGCGGGGAATCGCTTGCGGGCTGGCGTCCGCTTTCTTTTTGTCGGTGCAAGACGCGATTATCAAACTGCTATCCGGCGAATATCCGATTTTGCAAATTGTTTTCGTCCGCGCCGGAATTGGTTTTTTGGCGGCGGCGGCGTGGATTGTTTTCGCCGGCAAAGCGGACGATTTGCATTCGCGCCGTCCCGCACTCGCCGCGGCGCGAGTCGGCTGTATGTTTGTCGCGTTGTGGTCGTATTATGTCGCGCTGACGATGTTGGATTTGGCGGTGTATACCTGTTTGGGATTGACCGTTTTTTTATTCGCGTCCGCCTTGTCGGGACCGATATTGAAAGAAAAAATCGCGCCGCTTGATTGGCTGGCGTTGGCGGTCGGAATCGGCGGCGTGGCGGTTGTCGTCAATCCGTCCGCCGAGTCGCCGATTCATTTTCCCGCCGCCGCGCTTTTGCTTTTCGGCGCGCTGATGTGGGCGTTCGGCATTGTCGCTACGCGCGCGTTGGGGGCGGCGTTGTCGTCGCGCGGATTGTTGTTGTATACCAACGGCGCGGTTTTGTTGCCCGCGATATTTTTGCCGCTACTGCCGTCTTTTGCATGGCGCGCGCCTTCTTCGGCGGGCGATTTCGGGCTTTTCGTTCTCATCGGACTTTTCGGAATCGGCGGGCAGGGAATGGCGATTGCCGCCTATCGCAACGCGCGAATGAACGCGGTCATTCCGACACAACATACGATGCTGTTGTGGGCGGCGCTCTTTGCGTGGATTTTGTGGGACGAAATCCCGGATTCCCGCCTGTGGATTGGCGGCGCGCTAATTATCGGCGCGACTTTGTTCGCATTGCCGAAGCGGCGGACGAAAAAAACTTAAAACGGAATCAATATGCGGCGCGTTCGGCGAGTTTCGCCGCCGGGATTTTTTAACCCTTCCCTTTCCATGGCACGAGTTTTATTTCCAGACGGCGCATGCCGACATCTATGAACGCGCCGCCGATAATGCCGATGATGATGATTCCGATGAACACCAGCGGCGTATCCAAAAATTTTCCGGCGACGGTAATCATATAACCGATTCCCGAATCCGCGCCGACCAGTTCGGCGGCGACCAATGTCCCCCAGCAAACGCCCATTGCAACTCGCATGCCGGTGAAAATTTCGGGCAACGCGTTCGGCAAAATGACGCGCTGCAATACTTGCGTTTTGGACGCGCCCAAAGTGTAGGCGGCGTGAATTTTTGACAGGCGAATATTTTGTACGCCCGCCCGTGCGGACAATACCATCACCCACAGCGCGGCGAGAAATAGTAACCAGATTTTGGATTTGTCGCCGATGCCGAACCAGATAATCGCCAGCGGAATGAGCGCCAGCGGCGGAATCGGGCGCATAAACTCCACAATCGGGCTGAAGATGCCGTTCCAAAAACGCGACAACCCCATCGCAAAACCGATGGGAATCCCTAACGCGCATCCCAACAAAAATCCCGCCATCAGGCGGTAGACGCTGACGCCGACATGTTCCCACGACGGCGTATTGCGGTAGCCTTCGGTCAACAAATGCAAAAAAGCGTTCCAAGTTGCGGCGGGCGAAGGAAAGAAAATCTGATTTGTCCACTCAAAAATTGCCGCGATTTGCCACAACGCACCGATTGCCGCCACGGAAACGATACTCCAAATTAATCCGCCTTTCGCCGCCGCCGGATCGCCGAAAGAAATCGTTTTGCGCGCGTCTTCGCCCGCCGTTTTCAATCCGAGTTTGACGAGAATCGCGTTCGCCGAAGTAATGCGCGATTTATTCGCCATCGTTTTGCCGCCCCATAATTTCCTCTTCCATCTCCCAAATCATGGAAAGAATCTCCTCGCGTTTTTCCACATAATCGTTCGTGTTTTTGATGTCGCGCAAACTTTCAAGCAAACCGCGCCGCGCGAAAGGCAGACGATATTCGCGTTCTATCCGCCCCGGACGGGGCGCCATCACGAATAATCGTTCGCCCAAAAACAACGCTTCTTCCACGCTGTGCGTAATTAGCACGACGGTTTTTTTCGTCTCGTTCCAGATTTTAAGAATGAGTCCCTGCATTTTTTCGCGCGTCAACGCATCCAATGCGCCCAGCGGTTCGTCCATTAAAATTAAATCCGGTTCGTTTGCCAGACAGCGGGCGAGGGCGACCCGTTGTTGCATTCCGCCGGACAATTCGTACACCGCCTTGTCGCCGAAACCGGCGAGACCGACCGTTTTTAGATAATGCTCCACAACTTCTTTCACTTCGCGCCCTGATACGCCTTTCATTCGCGGACCGAAACCGATATTTTCGGCGACCGTCATCCATTCAAACAATGCGCCTTGTTGAAATACCATTCCGCGGCGGGGGCTGGGACCGGCGATTTCTTCCATTTCCATTTCTTTCACTACCGCCCGTTCGGCACCGGGACCGGCAATTTCGCCGCCGCCGAAAACCGCCCGCCCCGAAGTCGGCGCGAGAAATCCGGCGATAATGTTCAGCAAAGTCGTTTTGCCGCAACCGGACGGACCGAGTACCGTCAACAATTCACCGGGCGACAACGAAAACGAGACATCGCGCAACGCCTCCACATCGCCACCGTCCGGCAACTTATAAATCATTCCCAAATGTTCCACCGACAAACCGGTCATTTGCCCGTGCCAAAAAAGTTAATCAAAATTCCTCCTCGTATTTTCCTTTTCGCATTATACCATTTTCGCCCGTTTTGTAAAATTTTGGGAGTGATATGCAAAAAATATGCGGCGGATTTTCCCAATTTATCGCTCCTCCGCAAGCGGCGACGGCGTAATAAAATTCGGTTTTCCTAAATTAAAGGAACGGGAATGAAAACCATCAAAACCGCGATTTTTTCGCCAATTTCGTTTTAGGCGGCGTATCCCAATTCGCGCAGGCGTTTTGCGGGCTTGTTCCATTGTGCGCGTGGATTTAATTCGGTTGCAAGAAGCGCAAAGCAGTTGCAAATTGCGGTCAACATCCGGTCCGCCTTTTTTGCGCGGAATAATATCGTCATCAAAATCGCGCAAAACGGCGTTTGCAAAGATTGTATTTGCCTTCTTGATTTCCAAACAAAATTTTACGGATATTTTTACTGCGCGAATCGCCCAAATCGGGGCGCATCGGAAAATCGCCTTCGCCGAAATTGCGGTGATGTGCTTGCGGTACTTTGCGGATTAATTTGAACGCCCGCAATAAATTACGGTACGGGAGGATTATTAATCCCCCCCCCGCAACGGATTCCGGTTTTCGCCGAAATTTTCGCGGACACGGGTATATCTGCAATCATTGAGGGATAAAATAGGCGGCGTCCGATTTACGGGCGAACAAAAAAGGAGTCAATCATGAGTGAAAAAGTTGAATTTTGGGGTATTGACGGATGCAGAGCCGGATGGTTTTGCGCCGGATTGCGGGCGGATGACGAGTTGCGGCATTTTGTCGCGCCCGATATTTCGGCGGTGTGCGCTATTTTGTGCCAATTTCGCGCAAAAATCGCGCTGATTGACATTCCGATAGGATTGTCCGATGGGGGCTATTGGCGGGATTGCGAAAAAGCGGCGAGAGAGTTTATCGGCGACCGAAAAAGCAGCGTTTTCGCCACGCCTTGCCGTCCGGCGGTTGACGCTTATACAAAAGAAGACGGCGATATAACCGCCAAAAAACGGGCGGGCAGAAATGTCAGCATTGAAATCACGGGAAAATCTTTGTCGGAACAAACGTTGGCAATCGTGCCGAAAATCGCCGAAGTGGATTCTTTCCTCCGCAAAGATTCCAAAGCCCGCGAATTGTTTCGGGAAGTGCATCCCGAAGTGTGCTTTCGCGCATTCAAAGGCGCGCCGCTTTCGCACGGCAAAAGCGACCCCGCCGGAAAAACAGAACGAAAAGAAATTTTGCAAAAATATCCGCCAAATGTTGACTGGATAAAAATCCGGAACACGCTTCGCGGCAAAGGCGTCGCCGATGACGACATATTAGACGCTGTCGCTGCGGCGATTACGGCGAAATACGGTTTCGGGCGTTATAAAACGCTGCCGGAAAATCCGCCGAAAGATTCGCGCGGACTGCGGATGGAAATGGTATATTCGGAAGCGTAAACTCTCCCGAATTCCGATTAGAATTAGAGAGATTCCGGCTTTCGTTGGAATGACGGCGGGGGCGGGAATGACGGCGTTGCGTCCGAAAATTGCCGAATTCGCCCCGAATCGCCGCAAACCCGATAAAGGGCGGGCGGGAGTTTATAAAACGGAGTCAGCCGGGCGCGATAATGCGTTTTTCCGCTCGGGCGGTTAAAAAAAACAGGCGCAGTTTTTCGCTGTTGGCAAAAAACTGCGCCCGTGTATTAAAGGCAATTCAAAAAAGTTAGTTAACTTTTTTCAAAAAGCCGGTGTCAAAGGCGTGTTCATAACTATCCAGCGCGGTGTTTGTTTCGCCTTTTTCTTTGAAGAAATCGGCGATTTGCTGGGACAAGGTTTGCGCCGTGCCGCCGAGCCAAGCCGCAGACAACTGCGCGTCTTTGGACGGAAACGAAAACGAACCGCCGGAGCCGAGATAGTTTTTGACATCTGCCTCGCTCAAACCGGACGCTTTTTGCAAAGTTTCCCAGTGGGCGTTCGGATTGTCGGCGAATGCGCGATTTGCGTCTTCGGTGACTTGCAGGAATTGGACGACCATATCGGGATCGCTTTCGGCGAATTCTTCGGTCACCGAAATGACATCAAAAGTGAGAATGCCGACATTTTCCTGTTGCGAACCGGTCATCAAAACGCGCCCTTCGGCTTTCATTTTGTCCAGCGGACCGCCGAATGCGCAACCCATATCTACTTGCCCGGACAAAAACGCTGCCGCCGCATCGTTGCCGCCCGATACCGGCACGATTTCCACATCGTCCGCTTCAACGCCGTAATATTCCAGCGTCCGGAGGAGTTTGTAGTGCGTTACATTGCCGACCGGCGTGGCGATTTTCATTCCTTTCAGCGAGTCGGCGGTTCTTTCTGCCGTGGAGCGGTCAAGGTTGGCGTTGTTGTGTACGACGCAGTTGTCCGCACCGGCATATTCCACCGCGATTCCGACAACTTTTATCGGCAGCCCTTTGGTGACGGCATTGACGAAAGGCGTCAGCCCTTGCGAATAGGCGATTTGCACATCGCCGGACGCCATTGCCGAACTCATTGCGTTGCCGTTGTCAAACGCTTTCCAGTTGACTTTTACGCCGAGTGCATTGTCGTAGGTTTGTTCCAGTTGCGCTACTTGGTTTGGCGTCGGCCATTCCAAGAAATAGGCGACCGTGATTTCATCGCGCGCGAGTGCGCCGCTGGCGGGCGAAAGCGCAACCGCCGATGCCGCGAAGAGTTGTATGATTGATTTTTTCATTGCTCCATTCTCCTTTTTTGTTGGATTAAAATTACCTGCCGCGATTATAACATCTTTTTCGCCCATATTCCGAATCGGCAATTTTTTTTCGTCTCCCGCTTTTGCCGATTTCGGCGGGACGGTATTTTCCGGACGGAAATCATTTGCGCGATTTGGAACTTTTCGTTCGTTCGTATAAATTAGACGGACGCGAAAGGGGTATTTTATGCAAAAAAACGAAACGGGCGCTTATCGGAAAATGTTTGCGCGGGCGGCGGAAAATCCGGAAGAATTTTGGGGCGAGGCGGCGCGCGATATTGTCTGGCGAACGCCGTGCGAAAAAGTGTTGGACGATTCGGATGCGCCGTTTTATCGGTGGTTTGCCGGCGGCGCGCTCAATACTTGCGAAAATGCTGTCGACCGTCATGTGGCGGACGGATTCGGTTCGCAAATCGCGCTGATTTATGACAGCCCGATAACCGGCACGAAAGCGTTTTTTACTTACGAACAATTGCAAAACGAAACCGCGAAAATCGGCGGCGCATTGCGCGCGTCCGGCGTGGAATATGGCGACCGCGTCATTATTTATATGCCGATGGTGCCGGAAGCGGTGTTTGCAATGCTTGCTTGTGCGCGAATCGGTGCGGTGCATTCGGTCGTTTTTGGCGGATTCGGTGCGAAGGAACTCGCCGCCCGCATTGACGATGCGGGTGCGAAATTCGTACTTTCCGCCTCGTGCGGTTTGGAACCGGGGCGCGTTATAGATTACAAATCTTTGTTGGACGGCGCGCTGGAACTCGCCGCGCACAAAGTGGCGGGATGTGCGATTTTGCAGCGCGAACAAATGCCGTGCAAACTCGTTGCCGGACGCGATTCGGATTGGCGCGAATGGACGGCGGCGGCGATTCCGGCGGAATGTGTGCCGGTGGCGGCGACGGACCCGCTGTATATTTTATACACTTCCGGCACGACCGGCGCACCGAAAGGAATCGTCCGGGACAACGGCGGACACGCCGTGGCATTGCGCTGGACGATGCGAAATATTTACGATGTTGCGCCCGGCGAAGTGTATTGGGCGGCGTCCGACATCGGCTGGGTGGTGGGGCATTCGTATATCGTTTATGCGCCGTTGCTAAACCGCAATACGACGGTGTTGTACGAAGGCAAACCGGTCGGTTCGCCCGATGCGGGCGCGTTCTGGCGCGTGATTGCCGAACATAAAGTGGCGAGTATGTTTACCGCTCCTACGGCGGTGCGCGCGATTAAAAAGGAAGATCCGCGCGGCGAACTCGTCCGCGATTATGATTTGTCATCGCTCAAAGCGCAGTGGCTGGCGGGCGAACGATGCGATCCCGATACGATAGAATGGTTGCGAAAACATCTGCAAACGCCGGTGATTGATCATTGGTGGCAGACCGAAACCGGCTGGGCGATTGCGTCTGATCCGTTCGGCACGGAACGTTTTCCGTCCAAACCGGGCGCGGCGGGAAAACCGATGCCGGGGTACAACTTGCGCGTTTTGGACGAGACGGGCGGCGAACTTCCCGCCGGCGAACTCGGCAATTTGGCGATTAAACTGCCGCTGCCGCCTGGTACTTTTCCGGCAATTTGGAACGGGCGCGAACGGATGCGCGAGGGATATTTTTCCGCCTATCCCGGTCATTATCTCACCGGCGACGGCGGAATCGTGGACGCGGACGGCGATGTACATGTGATGAGCAGAATGGACGATGTGATTAATGTCGCCGCACATCGCTTGTCCACCGGGCAAATGGAGGAATCGTTGTGCAGTCATCCCGATGTTGCGGAAGCGGCGGTGTTTGGAGTTGCTGATGATTTTCGCGGCGAGTTGCCGCTGGGTTTTGCGGTCTTGAATAGCGGTGCGACAAAACCGCCGGCAGAAATATGCAAAGAATTGATTGCCGCAGTGCGCGCAGACATCGGCGCGGTTGCCGCTTTTAAACTTGTCGCCGTTGTCGCGCGATTGCCGAAAACGCGCAGCGGAAAAATCTTGCGCGGCACAATGCGAAAAATCGCTAACGGCGAAGAATTCGCACCGCCCGCAACAATTGACGACCCGAAAATTTTGGACGAAATCGCCGCGGCATTAAAAACACTCGGCTATCCAAAATCACCGTGAAAATTTTTGCGAAAGTTTTCGCGGTTTTGTGTTGCGCGGCGATGGGCGTAATTCGTTCTAATTTAACAAACTTAACGAACGACGATGTGCGCGGCGCAAGCGGCGAATTGATTTTATCCGGCACGGCGATTCGGAAATGACGGAAAAAACTTTGCGCGAAGATCTTGCTTGCGCATTTCGCTGGGCGGCGCGTTTAAATTTGCACGAAGGAGTCGCGAATCATTTCAGCGTTGCGGCGGACGATTCTGGCACACAATTTTTAATGAATCCGGCGGGGCGGCATTTTTCGCAAATCCGCGCGTCTGATCTTTTGTTATTAAACGCGAACGAAGAACCGCCCGCCGGAAAAAACGCGCCAGATCCTACGGCGTGGTGTTTGCATTCGTATTTGCATCGGCATGCGCCGCACGCGAAATGCATTTTGCATTCGCACGCCAAATATGCGACCGCGCTGGCGTCTCTGGCGGAATGGAAAATGTCGCCGTGCGACCAAAACGCTTGCCGCTTTTACAATCGCGTCGCCTACGATGAAGAATTCGGCGGGATGCTTCTCGCCGAAGAAGAAGCGGCACGACAAACGCGCGCGTTGGGCGATAAACCGGTTTTGGTAATGCGCGGACACGGCGTAATGGTGTGCGCGCCGTCTGTTGCCGAGGCGTTTGATTTGATTTATTATTTTGAACGCGCATGTCGCAATCAATTTTTGGCAATGTCGACCGGCGCGCCGCTTTTCGCAATTTCCGCCGCCGTTGCCGAAAAAACCGCCCGTCAATGGGACGATTATCCAAATCCGGACGCGCACTTTAACGCGTTGCGCGACATTCTCAATCGCGAAGAACCAGAATACCGCGATTAATCCCGCCAATTTTCTTCCGCCGCCTTCCGCCTTTTTCCGTGCCGATTCCGGTTTACGATAACGCGATTAATGCCGCCCCCGCCGCGATGATTGCCGCGCCGACAATGCGGGGGAGGGATTTTTGTTCGCCCAAAAATAGCATTCCGATGAGTGCGCCGAATACGATGGAAGTTTCGCGCAATGCCGCAACCGCACCGATTTGCGCGCGCGTATAGGCGTATAAAATCATTCCGTAGGCGGCGATTGCCAACACCGCACCGAGGGCGCCCGCCGCCCAGTTTCGCACCGACAATGCGCGCAAACGCCGCCGCCGTTCGCCGAACAACATCAGCGGCATAAACAGCAACGCATCCAACATCATCAGCCAGCAAAGATATTGCGCCGGATTGCCGGACAATCGCGCCCCCGCCGCATCTGTCAACGAATAAATTGCGATAGTCGCCGCCGTCGCCAACGCGAACAAAACCGCCCGCCCGTTTTCGCCGCCCGTTTTCGCCATCAACAAAACGCCGGCGGAAACGATTCCGATTCCGCCCGCCGCCGCAAGAGATGGCGTTTCGCCGAGTAATAAAAATCCGCCCGCTGCCGCTAACGGCGGCGCAGTTCCGCGCAATACCGGATATGCCAGCGAAATATCGCCCCGTTTGTAAGTCGCCGCCAACAGACAATGATAGGCGAAATGTGCCGCCTGTCCCGCCGCCAACCATCCCCAAACTTCGCGAGGCGGTGCGCCAAACCACACCGCACCAATTCCGCCGATAACCGACACCGCCGCCAACTGCGCAAAGAGTCCGGCGAAATGATCCGTTTGCGATTTTAGAATTGCATTCCACACCGCATGCAACATTGCAGCGGCAATAACAAGTGCGACAACAGAAGCGGACATTTACGAATTGTAAACCGCCGCTGTATTTTTTTTCATTTCAGCGGAGTTTTACCGAAAATAAAATTTACCATTCCGGCGAACGCCGGAATCTCTGCGGAGATTCCGATTTACATCGGAATGGAAAAGCGGCAGAATTCCGCGAAAAAACGCTGTCATTCCCGCGAAAGCGGGAATCTATTCGGGGCGATTAATTTTGGAATTCTTGCGAATTTTTCGCGAAAGTTTGGAATTCCCGCGCATTTTTTTCGCAAAAAACGAGGTGAATGCGGGAATTTGTCGGTAAAAATGGATTCCCGCGTTCGCGGGAATGACGGCGGGAATCCGCACATTTTACGCGAAAAATTAATTTTGGAATTCCCGCAAAACGACCGGAAAATAAAATTTACCATTCCGGCGAACGCCGGAATCTCTGCGGAGATTCCGATTTTCATCGGAATGCGAACGCGGCGGAATTCCGCGAAAAAACGCCGTCATTCCCGCGAAAGCGGGAATCTATTCGGGGAGATTAATTTTGGAATTCTTGCGAATTTTTCGCGAAAGTTTGGAATTTCCGCGAATTTTTTTGCAAAAAACGAGGTGAATGCGGGATTTTGTCGGTAAAAATGGATTCCCGCGTTCGCGGGAATGACGGCGGGAATCCGCACATTTTACGCGAAAAATTAATTTTGGAATTCCCGCAAAACGACCGGAAAATAAAATTTACCATTCCGGCGAACGCCGGAATCTCTGCGGAGATTCCGATTTACATCGGAATGGAAACGCGGCGGAATTCTGCGAAAAAACGCCGTCATTCCCGCGAAAGCGGGAATCTATTCGGGGCGATTAATTTTGGAGTTTCGCGAATTTTACGGGAAAATTAAGTTTGGGATTTTCGCGCGTTTTTTTGTAAAAAACGAGGTGAATGCGGGATTTTGTCGGTAAAAATGGATTCCCGCGTTCGCGGGAATGACGGCGGGAATCCGCACATTTTACGCGAAAAATTAATTTTGGAATTCCGGCAAAACGACCGGAAAATAAAATTTACCATTCCGGCGAACGCCGGAATCTCTGCGGAGATTCCGATTTACATCGGAATGGAAAAGCGGCGGAATTCCGCGAAAAAACCCCGTCATTCCCGCGAAAGCGGGAATCTATTCGGGGCGATTAATTTTGGAATTTCGCGAATTTTACGGGAAATTAAGTTTGGAATTCCCGCGCATTTTTTTTGCAAAAAACGAGGTGAATGCGGGAATTTGTCGGTAAAAATGGATTCCCGCGTTCGCGGGAATGACGGCGGGAATCCGCACATTTTACGCGAAAAATTAATTTTGGAATTCCCGCAAAACGACCGGAAAATAAAATTTACCATTCCGGCGAACGCCGGAATCTCTGCGGAGATTCCGATTTACATCGGAATGGAAAAGCGGCGGAATTCCGCGAAAAAAACGCTGTCATTCCCGCGAAAGCGGGAATCTATTCGGGGAGATTAATTTTGGAATTTCCGCGAATTTTACGGGAAATTAAGTTTGGAATTTCCGCGAATTTTTTTTGCAAAAAACGAGGTGAATGCGGGAATTTGTCGGTAAAAATGGATTCCCGCGTTCGCGGGAATGACAAACAAAAAACGGCGGGGATACGGAATCCTCGCCGCTTTTTTATCTCCCGAAATCAGAAACGATGCACCGCATTTATTTGGAATCTTGCATTTTCGGAAAAATTATTTTCATTTTCCCATCTGAATCCGGCGGAGGGGTTTATCGTCCAGCGGTTATAACGGAATTCGCTTTGCAAATTTAACGAGTTGCGGGTTTCGGTTTCGTCTTTGTCAAAACGGGAATGCATTCGGTAAATCGGCGATATATTCCAAATGCCGCTTTGCAAATTTGCCGATAGCGAAAAATCATAATTCACCGTTTCGCCTTGCAATGATTCCGAAAATGTCGCCGTCCAAAAATCCGCCGTGTATTTGCCGCCGGTCGTATAACGAAAATCGCCGAATTCGCCGTTCGCGTTTGTTTGTTTTGCGATGGAATATAAATGCAATTCGTCTTTTCGCAAATCCATTCGCCCGCCCGCATTTGCCGAATAACCGCTTTCGGTGATGCGATAACCGAAATCGGGCGAAAACGAAAAATCATCGGCGGCAAAGTTGCCGGAGATATAGTTGATGCCGATATACACCGCTACAACGCCGCCGACAACGCCGCCGAATTGCGTGTAATCAATTCCGTCTGATGCAACAATCAGATTTCCGCCGCCGCCCGTTGTCGGCGTGTTTGTTGTCGGCGGCGGCGATTGCGTTCCCGAATCGGAATTCTTAATTTCTTCGCCGTTAAAGAAAATCTGATTTTCGCCGTCTGCAACAAATGCAACCGTCAGCCGGTCATTTGCGACATCAAAACTCTCAGGCATTTGCGGAAATCCGATGTTGCCGAAAAGTTGCGAGTCGTTGCAATCGGGCAATGTCAAAAAATCGGCAGATTCCCGAATTATGCAACCGTTTGCATTTTCATTTTCCGGAAATTGCAACGGAACAGATTCCGCCGCCGCAGTTTCTGCCGCAGCAGTTTCTGCATTCGCCGCCGCCGCAGTCGCCGTTACCGAATCATCTCGCACAACGGGAATTCCGCAAAGTTCGGCGGCGGCAGTTTTTTCGTTATTAATTGCAATTGAAGAAATCCAGCCCGCACTTTCGCACGATTCGGCAGAATATTCCGCCGCAACTGTGATTGTATTTGCCGCAAAAAATGCTGCGGGCGTTTGACAAATTCCGCCGCTGTTGACGGGCGAAAAAACTTGCGCATTTCCGCAGTTTTCCGCCGTTCTGTTCACGCATTCATTAGACGAATTAAGCATTTGATGTTCTTCGCAAGTCGGCGTATTCGGATTTGTCGGAATCGGTTCGCAATCCGTCATAGAACCTTCAGCAAATTGATGCGTTTGCGTATTTTCGCAAATGCACATCGTATTATCGTTCGGGTCATTTATTGCATTCGCCCCGCAAGTTGCGGGAATCGGTTCGCATGCCGTTGTAGAACCTGCAACAAATTGATGCGTTTCAGTATTTTCGCAAATGCACAACCTAATATCGTCCGGGGAGTTTATCGCATTCGCCCCGCAAGTTGCGGCAACCGGAGTCTCACACATTTGCATATTGGAACCCAGTACGAAAAGATCCCCTTCTTCCGCACATTCGCATTGATTTTGAGTTACCGTTCCCGTCGTTCCCGTTCCGCAAGTCCGAATCGGTTCGCAGCGGGCGGGAGAAACGGCGTTAAAAAACTCGCCCGGGCAATCGGCGGCAGATTGGGCGATTCGGCAGTTGCCGAATGCCGTTGTGTCATGAATCGGCAAATTCAATCCGTCTACGGGATACGCTTCTTCGCATTCTTCCGGACTATTTGCTGTGCGACAATTCGTCCCCGCATCATTTATAAACGGCGTTCTAGCATTCAAATCTTCCATACATTCCGCATCGGTCATCGGTGCCCGGCAAATGTCGTTTACCGAATCATAATATGAACCTAAACCGGCGTTGCCGCATTCTAAAGTACTTTTGGCTGTGCGGCATAAACCCGGTGCCGAAGGATCAAAAATATCTCGCAGGTCAACATCCGTCACGCCGTTCGCCCTATCCACAGCATCGGCAATTTCAGAACAGTCAAAACTGTTTTCACCGAGAGTGCCCATCGGCATACGACAACTTGCAGAACCAGTGTCATAAAATCCCGTATTTCGGTCTATGGAAGTGCATTCGTCGGTGGAGTTCGGGGCACGACACGAAAAGGAGTTTCCGCCATCGTCTTGCAAAAACGGAGAGGCGGCGACATTACATTCGCATTCAGTTCCCGCCGTGTTCATTGTTGCATCGCCGGTGCAAGTTAGCGGCGGCGGCGGGGCTTCGCAAGTTTGCGTATTTGTTGCAGTATCGGTTATGAGATTATGCGTGTTGTCCATACATTCGCATTCATTTTGAGCATTCAGCGTTCCAGTCGTACCAGTTCCGCAAGTCGGCGGATTACGCATACTGCATTCATCCGCATTCGGAAATGTTGCATCGGTCAAATCCGCCGCAGTACCATCGCCGCAAAACATTGTACTGGACATCGGCGAGGAAGTACGACACTCGCCTGCATTTTGAGATGTAGTCATTTCGCAGTTTCGCAAAAGTGCCTCATAAGCGGCTTGTCTTGTTGCTCCTGCACCCTCAAATCCCGAACCTTCAAATCCCGCAGTATTAAAAGCCACAACTTCATTGTTCCCAAAACTTAACATTCGTCCGGTACTCGTTGTGTTGCAAAAACTGACATTACCTTGATTAAAGTTATTACGGCAATATTGCCTCGCCGCCGTTTCCGCATCGCCGGCGGTATTATAATCGGCGACTATGTAAAAATTGTTTGTCGCTGGATTAAGAAAAAATCCAAATGCCGCCGCATTTTGCGAAAATCCCGCCGCAAACAAAACGGCGGCGAAAAGAATGATTTTATTGATTATGTTTTTCATTTGATTTCCTCTCTGATAAAAATGTCTGCGAAAGTATAACACATTCCGCCCGAATTCGCAAAAAAAACGGGCGGGTTCGGCAAAAAATGCGTAAAATGCTGAAAAACGGCATTTTTCGGACTTCGGCGGCGAAAAAATAGGGTTCTTAAAACATTTCGTAGACCTCGCAAAACATTTTTGAGACATCGCAAAACATTTCGTAGACCTCGCAAAACATTTCCGAGACATCTTAAAACATTTCGTAGACCTCGCAAAACATTTCCGAGACATCTCAAAACATTTCGTAGACCTCGCAAAACATTTGCAAGACATCTTAAAACATTTCGTAGACCTCGCAAAACATTTGCAAGACATCTTAAAACATTTGCGGGGAATGGAATCGGGGTGCAACGAAAAAAAACGGCGTGAATGGCGGGAATTTATCGGTGAAAATGGATTCCCGCGTTCGCGGGAATGACAGCGGGGAGGCGGGAATTCGGCGGCGAGAATCGGACGGCGGGGCGGAGTAAACTCCGCCGTACTCGTTTCGCCCCCGACAAATGTCAGGGGCGAGTCAAAAAGCGGCGAAAATGACGGCGGGAAGGCGGGAGTTTTAGCGGACGATTTGCAGTCGGGCGATGTCGGCGTTGAATTTTTTCTTGCAGGTTTTGAATGCAACTTCAATTGTCAGGTCTTTGCCGCCGCCTTCAAAATTGATTATGACGCCATCGCCGTGTCGTTGATGACGCACAATCGTGCCTCGCCGATAGGGAGATTTTGGCGATTCTGCGATTTCGGTTTTTTGGGTCGGGGCGGCGGAAACGGGCGATTTTGCGACATTTTTGGGGGCGGGACGAAACGGCGGGCGGGATAATCCGGCGGGGGCGGTGCAATTGCCGGCGACCGTTGCCGGCGGCAACTCGTTTAAGAATCTGGACGGCGGACGCACCACAGTTTGCCCGAATACCATTCTCCTGTCGGCAAAATGCAAGAATAACTCCCGCCGTGCCCGTGTGATGGCGACATACATTAAACGGCGTTCTTCTTCTACCGCATCGGCGGCAACGGCGTCTAAACTGTGCGAATGCGGAAAAGTGCCGTCTTCTAAACCGGCGATGTGGACTATCGCAAACTCCAATCCTTTTGCGGCGTGGACGGTGGATAAATTGACCGCTTCGCCGTTTTCGCCTTGCGATTCGCCCGATTCTAATGCGGCGTTCGCCAAAAATTCCGATAACGCATCTTCTTCCGTTTCGCCGGTGAATTCTTTTTCAAACTGCGCCGCCGCATTGACAAATTCGCGCAAGTTTTCGGCGCGTTCTTCTTGCGCATTTGATTCGTAATAATCCAACAATCCGCTGTTTTGTACCGCCGCCCGTGCCATCTTCTGCAACGATTCGCTTTCGCGAAGTGTGCGTAATTTATTCAACAATGCCGCAAATGCGCGAACTTTCGGTGCGGACGATGCGAATAACGCCGCAAACATATCGCCCGCCAGAGTTTCTATTGTTTTCGCCCCGATTCCGCGAGGCGGCGTATTGATAACGCGCAATAATGCATCCCGGTCGTTTGTTGCGGCGAGGCGCAAATAGGCAAGCGCGTGTTTGATTTCCATTCGGTCAAAAAATCGCGTGCCGCCGTAAATGCGATACGGCAATCCATATTTCACCATCGCCTGTTCCAACAATCGGCTTTGCGAATTGGCGCGATACAAAATGGCAATTTCATCTGCCCGGGCGCCGTTTTCAATTGCTTCGCGAATCGTGCGGGCGATTGCCGCCGCTTCATCCAAATCGGAAATCGCGCGGACGATTTGCAACCGTGCGCCGTCATCGGAATCGGTGCGCAATGTTTTGCCGAGGCGGTTTTTGTTGCCAGCAATTAGCGCGTTCGCCGCCGACAAAATATTTCCTGTTGAACGATAGTTTTGTTCTAGTCGGATGACTTCCCGCACCCGCAAATCGGATTGTATGCGGCGCATATTTTCGGGATCTGCGCCGCGAAAAGCGTAAATGGATTGATCATCGTCGCCGACTGCAAAAAAATCGTTGTTGCCGGAATCCAAAAGCCGCAACCATTGATATTGCAGCGGGCTGGTGTCTTGAAATTCGTCTATTAAAATATGGCGGAAGCGCGTTGCATAATGCGTCCGCAGCGTTTTGTTTTCGCGCAACAAGTCAATTGCCGACAGCAGCAATTCGGCAAAATCCATTTTATTTTCGCGGCGGCATGCAGATTCGTAAAAAGCGTACAATTCGCATAATGATTCTTCCCGTGAATGCGGCGAAACGCCAGCGGCGGCATTGCCGGCACGCCAACCGCGATCTTTGGCGGTATTGATAAAACGGGCGACATCGGCGGGCGGAAACTCGGCGGAATCCGCACCGTTCGCCGCCAACAAACGGCGGAGAAAAGTTTGTTGGTCGGACGAATCCAGAATTTGAAAGTTTTTGTCCCATCCCGCTGCGGCGGAATGTATGCGCAACATCCGATGACAAACGCCGTGAAAAGTACCAAGCATTAAATCGCCCGCTTGCGGCGACAAAGCGGCGATTCGTCCGCGCATTTCCTTCGCGGCTTTGTTGGTAAAAGTAACCGCCAGAACCGCGTGCGGCGGACAATCGCGCGCGGTAATTAACCACGCGATGCGGGAAGTCAGAACGCGCGTTTTGCCGGTACCGGCACCGGCAAGCACCAGCGCACCGCCGTTGTTATGGCACACCGCAATACGCTGTTGCGCGTTGAGAGAATCGAGAAAATCCGCATCGTGCGGCGGCGGGCGGGAAACATCCATTTGCGTCCGCATTTTACCGCAAACCGTCCGCCGCCGCCCAAAAATATACCCGCCGCCATAATGTGGTATAATGCCGCCGGACGACACTTAACGGAAATTGGAAGGATTATGGAATGAATCGCGTTGTATTAATATCGGCTTTGTTTGCATTGACCGCCCCGGCGTTGGGCGCATGGGAAACGGGAATGCAGGAACCGGCGAACGAAATCGCCGAGGCGCAACGGTGGCTGAACGCCTTTATGTTGTGGATTATTACGATTATCGGCGCAGGCGTATTCGGCGTTATGTTTTACGCAATTATCCGTCACCGCAAAGACGCTGGACACAAGGCGGCGCATTTTCACGAAAATACGACCGTGGAAATTATCTGGACAGCGGTGCCGATGCTCATTATTATCGGAATGGCGTTGCCTGCTACCAAAGTCATTTTAGATTACAAAGACACTTCCGCCCCCGATATGACCGTAAAAGTAACGGGGTATCAGTGGAAATGGTCGTACGATTATTTGGATGATAATGTTTTCTTTTACAGCCAATTGTCTACGCCGCCGGAAGAAATCGGCGGAAAATATTACGATGCGGAAGGCGAGGCGAATCCGACTTCGGAAAACTATCTTTTGGAAGTTGACCGCGAAATGGTTGTGCCGGTCGGCAAAAAAATCCGTTTGTTGCTGACTTCCGCCGATGTCATTCACGCATGGTGGGTGCCGCAACTCGGCGTAAAACAAGATGCCATTCCCGGTTTGGTGCGGGATGCGTGGTTTCGTGCCGACCGCCCGGGCGTTTTTCGCGGACAATGCGCCGAGTTGTGCGGTAAAAATCACGGCTTTATGCCGATTGTCGTCCGCGCTTTGTCGCAAGACGATTATGCGCAATGGGTTGCCGAAAACGGCGATGCCGTTGCCGATTCCGCCGCCGCCGCCGAACCGGTTCGCGCCGGACAAGCGGTTGTCGAATCCGCCCCGCCGCCTGCCGAATGGAGTTTGGAAACCGCAATGGAAATCGGCGAAAAAGCGTACAACGCTAATTGTGCCGCTTGTCATCAGGCGAACGGCGAAGGATTGCCGCCCGCATTTCCGGCATTGAAAGGCGCACCGTCTGTCGGCGGCGATGTGGCGGAACACATCAATATCGTGCTGAAAGGCAAACCCGGCACGGCGATGGCGGCTTTCGGTTATTTGTCGGACGCCGATATTGCGGCAATCATTACTTACGAACGAAACGCATGGGGCGATGATGTCGGGTCGCTTGTCGCCCCTGACGACATTGCCGCCGCCCGTTGATTTTGTTGCGTTTTCCGGAAATTCCGACTCCGTTCTCCGCGCCGCTGCCCGAAAAATCGCCCGCCCGAAAAAACATGGCTAAGTTTGTTTTCGTGACCGGCGGCGTTGTTTCGTCTCTCGGCAAAGGCGTAGCATCCGCATCGTTGGGCGCGGTATTAAAAGCGCGAAAATTGCAAGTTAATTTGCTAAAACTGGATCCTTACTTAAATGTAGACCCCGGCACGATGAGTCCGATTCAGCACGGCGAAGTTTTTGTGACACACGACGGTGCCGAAACCGATTTGGATTTGGGGCATTACGAACGATTTGTCGGGCGGCGTATGACAAAACGCAACAATTTTACTTCCGGACAAATATACGAATCTGTGTTGTGCCGGGAACGGCGAGGCGATTATCTCGGCAACACGGTGCAAGTCATCCCGCATGTCACGAACGAAATTAAACATTTCGCGCGGCGCGTTATTTGCGAAAGCGACGATGTGCTGATTGTGGAAATTGGCGGCACCGTGGGCGATATAGAATCGTTGCCGTTTTTGGAAGCCGCGCGACAAATTCGTTTGGAAGAAGGCGCGGGCAATGTCTGTTTTGTGCATGTTACGCTTCTGCCCGAAGTCGCAGGCGAATACAAAACCAAACCTACGCAACATTCGGTACGCGAGTTGCGCGAAATCGGCATTGCGCCCGATATTTTGCTGTGCCGCGGACATAGCATTATTTCGCCGTCTAATCGCGGCAAAATCGCGATGTTCGGCAATGTGCAAGAAAATCATGTATTCGCCGCCCCGGATGTAGACAGCATTTATTCGCTGCCGTCTTTGTATTGCGACATCGGATTGGACCGGGCGGTGTGCGAGACGTTGCGGTTGCCCGATATTCCGCCGCCCGATTTGTCGCCGTGGCGGCGTTTTGCGGCACTCGCCGACAATCGGCAAGACACGGTAAAAATCGCGTTGGTCGGCAAATATGGCGATTTGATGGATTCGTACAAATCGCTGACCGAAGCGTTGTGGCACGCCGGTGTGCATGCGGGTGCGTATGTGGATATTGCGCATGTCGACGCCGATTCTGCGGACGATGTTGCGGCGCTGGGCGATTTTCATTCTATCTTAATTCCGGGCGGGTTCGGCAATCGCGGCGTAGAAGGCAAAATTGCCGCCGCCGGTTTTGCGCGCGAAAACAAAGTACCGTTTTTGGGAATTTGCATCGGAATGCAGACGGCGGTGATTGATTTCGCCCGCAACTGTGCCGGATTGCCTGATGCGCACAGCACCGAAATGAATCCCGATTCGTCCGCGCCGGTTATCGCGTTGTTGCGGCGGATGGGCGGCGAAAAATCTTCGGGCGATCTCGGCGGCACGATGCGGCTGGGCGGCGAAGTGTGCCGCTTGCAGGGAAAGTTGGCGACAATTTACGGCGCGGATGAAATAGAAGAACGCCATCGTCATCGCTACGAATTCAACGACGATTATCTGCCGCAAATCACCGCCGCCGGAATGCAAGTTGTCGCCCGCAGCGCGGACGGTCTCGCGGAAGCGGTAGAAATTCCCGACCATCCGTGGTTTTTCGGTGTGCAGTTTCATCCCGAATTTACTTCGTCGCCGATTGCGAGTCATCCTTTGTTCAAAAGTTTTATTGCCGCCGCCGCCGATTACGGACGCGCCCGCAAATGACGCCCGATTTTTCATCCGCCGCTGCGCCGTTCTTAATTGCCGGTCCGTGCGCATTAGAATCGCGCGACATTGCGATGCGGACGGCGGAATATCTTAAAACAATTTGCGCGGCGCGACAACTTCCGTTAATTTTTAAAGGATCTTACGACAAGGCGAATCGTACCGCCGCCGCCGCCGAACGCGGTCCGGGAATGGAAGAGGGGTTGCGTTTGTTGGAAGAAGTGCGGCGCGAATTTGCGTTGCCGGTGTTGACCGATGTGCATTTGCCGGCGCATGCGGCGACGGTTGCGGCGGTTGCGGATGTTTTGCAAATCCCCGCGTTTTTGTGTCGTCAAACCGATTTGCTGGCGGCGTGTGCCGAAACCGGACGCGCGATGAATATCAAAAAAGGGCAGTTTTTATCGCCGCGCGAAATGTTGCGCGTAGCAGAAAAAGCAAAATCGTTCGGCGCGCACGAAGTGTTGCTTTGCGAACGCGGCGCGAGTTTCGGCTACAACAATTTGGTGGCGGATATGCGGTCGCTGGTCGTCTTGCGCGAATCTGGTTGTCCGGTCGTTTTTGATGCGACTCATTCGGCGCAGTTGCCCGGTGCGGCGGGGGATTGCAGCGGCGGCGAACGCGAAATGATTTTGCCGCTGGCGCGTGCGGCAACCGCAACCGGCATAAACGGATTGTTTGTGGAAACGCATCCCGACCCGGCGCGCGCGATTTCCGATGCCGCAACACAAATTCCTTTATCGCAAATGGAATCGCTGATTTCGCAAGTGCTGGCGATTGACGCCGCCCGCCGCAACTCCGCGCCCGCGCCGTGACGGACGATTTGCGCGATATTTACCGCCGCTGTTTGTTGCCGGTGTATGCGCCGCCGTCACCGGTTTTCGTAAGCGGCAAAGGCGCGCGCATGCAAGATTCGAACGGGCGCGAATATGTAGATTTCGGCGGCGGAATCGCGGTGCTGTCTTTGGGACATTCCGCGCCGCAAATCGCCGAAGCGGTTGCCGCACAAGCGCGAAAACTGATGCATACTTCCAACTTGCACGCTTGCGAAGAAACGATTTTGCTGGCGGAAATGTTGACGGCGGAAACTTTCGCCGCGCGCGTATTTTTTTGCAATTCCGGCGCGGAAGCAAACGAGGCGGCATTAAAACTCGCGCGGCGGCGAGGTGTTTCAATTCATGCGGACAAGTTTCGTGTACTCGCTTTTGAGAATGGTTTTCACGGACGAATCGGAATGGCGATGGCGGCAACCGGACAGGCGAAAGTCCGCGCGGGATTCGGGCCGTTGTCGCCCGGTTTTTGTTTCGCTCCGTTCAACGATTCGGCGGCGGCAGCGGCGCAAATGGCGGACGATGTTTGCGCGATTATCGCCGAACCGGTGCAAGGCGAAGGCGGCGTAAATCCGGCGACACCGGAGTTTTTGCGGGCGTTGCGCGAAATGGCGAACGCGGCGAATGCGCTATTAGTTTTTGACGAGATTCAAACCGGCGCCGGACGATGCGGCACACTTTTCGCTTACGAACAATACGGCGTCGTTCCCGATTTATTGACGGCGGCGAAAGGACTCGGCGGCGGCATTCCTATCGGCGCATTGTTGTGCGGCGATTCGGCGGCAGATGTTTTGCCGGTCGGTGCGCATGGCACAACTTTCGGCGGCAATCCGTTGGCGGCACGGGCGGCGCGGGCGGTATTGGAAGAAATATTATCGCCCGGATTTTTATCCGCCGTCATCGCCCGCGGCGAAACATTGACAGCGGGATTGCAAAAAATTAACGATTTGTTGCATTGTTTTTCGGACATTCGCGGGCGCGGTTTGTTGCGCGGTTGTCAAACGACAATTCCCGCCGCCGACATTGCCGCCGCGGCGCTGGAAGACGGACTCGTCGTTCTCACCGCCGGAAAAAATGTATTGCGATTCGCGCCCGCCCTCAACATCCCGCCCGCCGACATCGCCGAAGGTCTCGCCATTTTACAAAAAACCCTGCGCCGACTCGCCGCTTAAACGCCGCCGCTAATTTTTTCGCCGCAAAAAATAATTTACAACAATTTCCGCATTTGCAATTTTTAGACGGATTTTTTTCTTAAAGTTTTTATTTGCATTGCGATTCGCGCATGTCGCATATTGCCGAATGTTTTGCTATTTTACAAAAAACCCTGCGCCGACTTTCCGCTTAAACGCCGCCGCTAATTTTCTTTTTTTCGCTGCAAAAATAATTTACAACAATTTCCGCATTTGCAATTTTTATACAGAGTTTTTTTCTTAAAGTTTGCATTGCGATTTGCGCATATCGCATCCGCTTAAAAATTGATGATGAAGTTTTTGGAGAAGTTTCGGCACGAAGTTATCTGCCGCAAAACAAATTTACTGAAATCGCAATCGCGCGTTTTCGGGGCAATGCGATATTTTAATGTATACCAAAAACGATATTTTTATCCGACTATTTCTTAAAGCGGAAGTGTCGTACCTTAAAAATTTCTATCTCGGATATTTTGCGAAATGCGATGCGGAAAAAAATGCGTTTTCCCGATTCGGAGTAAAAAACGCCGGTGCAAAAATGCTATAATACGCGCCATGACACAAGCCGACAATAATATCCGACCGGCGGCGGACGCGGAAGTTGCGCGTATTGCCGATTATGTTTTAGATTTTTCGCCGTCGCCCGATTCGTTGCGTGCGGCGCAGTTGTGTATGTCTGATAGCATCGGGTGCGCATTGCTCGCGCTGGCACATCCGGCGTGTACGCGGCATTTGGGTCCGATTGTGCCGGGGGCGGAAGTGCGAAACGGCGCGCGCGTTATCGGGCGGCGGGACGAATTGGATCCGGTCAAAGCCGCTTTTGACAACGGCGCGCTCATTCGCTGGCTGGATTTTAACGACACATGGCTCGCCGCCGAATGGGGACATCCGTCCGATAATCTCGGCGCGATTTGGGCGGCGGCGGATTATCTCTCGCGCAACGGCGACGACAAAATGACCGTCGGTGCGGTCTTGGAAATGATGGTGAAGGCGCACGAAATACAAGGCGTTCTCGCGTTGGAAAACTCATTCAATCGCGCCGGTTTGGATCATGTCGCGTTGGTCAAAGCCGCTTCGGCGGCGGTGTGCGCCAAAATGTTCGGCGGCAATCGCGCGCAAATTATTTCGGCGCTCTCACATGTTTTTGCGGACGGACAATCGTTGCGCGTTTATCGTCATGCGCCGAATACCGGCAGCCGCAAATCGTGGGCGGCGGGCGATGCCGCTTCGCGCGGATTGCGACTCGCATTACTCGCTTGCGCCGGCGAAGATGCAATTCCCGGCGCGTTGACCGCTCCGAAATGGGGATTGTACGATGTGTCTTTTGGCGGCAAATCTTTTCGCGTCAACCGCGATTATGGTTCTTATGTGATGGACAACATACTTTTCAAAGTTTCCTATCCCGCCGAATTTCACGCACAAACCGCGGTGGAATGCGCGTTGCAATTACATCCGCAAATCGCGGGACGGTTGCGCGACATCGCCAAAGTACGAATTGAAACACAAGAATCGGCGGTGCGCATTATCAGCAAAACCGGACCGCTGCACAATCCGGCGGATCGCGATCATTGTTTGCAATATATGACCGCCGCCGCACTCGTTTTCGGCGAATTAACTGCCGCGCATTACGAAGACGAAATCGCCGCCGACCCGCGTATAGACGCGTTGCGCGACAAAATGGAAGTCGCCGAAGAACCGCGATACAGCCGCGATTATTTGGATCCGGACAAACGTTCCATCGCCAATGCGGTGCAGATATTTTTTGCGGACGGCAGCAAAACCGACAAAATAGAAATTGAATATCCGCTCGGACATCGCCGCCGCCGCGAAGAAAGTATTCCGGTTTTGCGGGCGAAGTTTAACGATGCGGCGACAAGCGTTTTTTCCGAAAAACGCCGCGCGCAAATCGCCGCTGCGTTTGCCGATGAAGAAATTTTAATGCGGATGCCGATGCGCGATTTCGTTCCGCTTTTTGTCGCCGAATAAATGCCGTTGAGACGAATTTACCGCGCGCTGGCGGGCGTTTTCAAAATGGAAGTCGCGGGCGGTGCGGCACTTTTCGCCGCCGCCATTGCCGCGATGATTGTCGCCAATGCAAACGATACGCGCGAATGGTACGAAAATTTTCTGACCATTCCAATCGGTTTCGTTTTCGGCGAAGGCGCGCAAGTTTTGTCAATGTCGCATTTTGTCAACGACGGATTGATGGCGGTATTTTTTCTTTTGGTCGGGCTGGAAATCAAACGCGAATTGTTGGAAGGCGAATTGTCTTCGCGCAAACGCGCGATTTTGCCGATGACGGCGGCGGCGGGCGGAATGCTCGGACCGGCGTTAATTTATGCGGCGTTCAATTGGGGAGACGAAACGACAATGCGCGGCTGGGCGATTCCGACTGCAACCGACATCGCATTTTCGCTCGGTGCGTTGGCGTTGCTCGGCAAACGCGCACCGGTGTCGCTGAAAATTTTCCTGCTCGCCATCGCAGTCATGGACGACCTCGGCGCGATTGCGATTATCGCCTTGTTTTATTCCGGCGAGTTGGCGGCGATTCCGTTGTTGCTGGCGTGCGGCGTTCTTTTCATTCTGTTTATGCTGAATCATTACGAAGTTTGTTCGCGCGTGCCGTATATTATTTTCGGATTTTTCTTGTGGGCGTTCGTTTTACAATCGGGCGTGCATGCGACTCTCGCCGGAGTGGCAACGGCGTTTGCGGTGCCGTTGCGAGTCAAAGCGGGAAGAACTTCGCCGCTGGTACCGATGGAACACGATTTTCATACGCTCGTTACTTTCGTCATTTTGCCGCTTTTCGCTTTCATCAATGCGGGCGTCAATTTCGCCGGATTGTCGTTCGCCGATTTGTTGCGTCCGTTGCCGGCGGGAATTATCATCGGGCTGATTGCCGGAAAGTTTTTCGGTATTTCGGGCGGTGCATGGCTGGCGGTGCGATTCGGATTGGGCGAAATGCCGCGCGATTGTACTTGGGCAATGGTTTGCGGCGTATCGCTGCTATGCGGAATCGGATTCACCGTTTCGCTCTTCATCGGCAATCTGGCGTTTTTGCAAGGAAATGCCGAACTCGTCAATTTCGTCAAACTCGGCGTGCTGACCGGCTCAGCAATTGCGGGAGTCGCCGGCTATATCGTTCTGCGATTCGTCACACGACACACCCGCCCGCAAATCAATTTTTCTTAAACTTTCTTAAACAAACGCCGCCCGATTCGGCAATTCGCCCGCCGATGTCCGATTTTCGCCGCCGAATTCCCGCCCTGCCCGCCGTCATTCCCGCGAAAGCGGGAATCTATTCGGGGCGATTAATTTTGGAATTTCGCGAATTTTACGCAAAAATTAATTTTGGAATTTCCGCGAATTTTTTTTGCAAAAAACGAGGTGAATGCGGGAATTTGTCGGTAAAAATGGATTCCCGCGTTCGCGGGAATGACGGCGGGAATCCGCACATTTTACGCAAAAATTAATTTTGGAATTTCCGCAAAACGACCGGAAAAAAGTACATTCCATTCCCGCGAACGCGGGAATCTGTACGCATCGCTTTGCGATGCAAATTACCGCCGCTTTGTGGCGTAGACAGATTCCCGCGTTCGCGGGAATGGAAGGTTCTTTCCCCGCCGTTTTTTGTTCTTACTCGCCCCCGACAAATGTCGGGGGCGAGTCGTAAATTTTATTTTCGAGAAAATTCCTCCGTTTTCGCGGAAATGATAAATTTTATTTTCGAGAAAATTCCTCCGTTTTCGCGGAAAATGAAAATTTTATTTTCGCGTTTGTTATTCATTTGCGGGCGGGGTTTTTTTTTGCGTGGAGTTTGTCGTTTTGTAGATGCCAGATGCGGGTGTGCGGGATTGCGGTTGTGTAGGCGGGGGCGGCGATGACGACTGCGGCGCCGCGTTGTTGCAAATCGTTCGTCAATGCGGATGCCAACGCGATTCCTTCGGAATCCAAATGCGCGGCGGGTTCGTCCATCAGGCAGAGTTTTATATTTGCCGCCCGCGCCCGTGCCAGCGAAACGCGCGCCCGTTCGCCGCCGGACAATTCGCGCGCGGGAGTTGCGGCGGCGTGCGACAATCCCGCCCACGCCAACGCCGATTTGGCGCGCGCCGAATTTGCCGCCGCCAGCGCGACATTCGCATAAACGGATGCGGCGAACATATATGGCGTTTGGTGCAGCAAAACGATTCCGCCGCCGCGTTCGGGTTTTGCCGCCCGCCCATCAATGCGCCATTCTTGAAACGATTCCGGTGCGAGAAGACCGGCGAGAATTTTAAGAAATGTTGTTTTGCCGCAACCGTTGTCGCCGTATAACAGCGCGCATTCGCCCGCATTTGCCGCAAAAAAATCCGCCGTCAATGTTCGTTGCGCGCCGAGATGTTTGCGCATTCCGCGAATGCATAAAACTTCGTTGCCGGATTTTATCCGCGCCATTTGCCACCGCCTTGCAAAATCGCCAGCAAAGTACTCGCCGCCATTGCAGTCGCTACCAGCACAAAACCGAGCGCGATTCCTGCCGCAAACTCGCCTTTGCCGGTTTCCAGCGCGACGGCGGTTGTGATAGTGCGGGTGTAATGCGCGATATTGCCGCCGACCATCAGCGCGCAGCCGACTTCGGAAATGACTCTGCCGAATCCGGCGAGCAACGCCGCCACCAAACCGAAACGCGCTTCGCGGAATGTCCACCACGCCGCACGAAAACGCCCCATTCCGAATGTGCGCGCGGTTTCGGCGAGGAGAGGGTCGTTTTTTTGCAAAGCCGCCAGCGCGAACACCGTCAACACCGGAAAGGCGATAATCGCCTGTCCCAGCGCCATCGCGGACGGGGTAAATAAAATCCCCCATGCGCCGAGCGGTCCTTGTCGCGACAATAGCAAATATAAAATCAATCCGACAACGACGGTAGGAAACGATAAAAGTCCTTGCAAAATTGCAATCAGCGCACGCCGTCCGAAAAACTCGCATCCGGCGAGAAAATACGCCAGCGCCAGCGACAACGGCGCCGCCAACAACAACGCCGCCGCCGACACCGCAACCGATACGCCGATAATTTCCCACAATGCGGCGTCTCCCGAAAACAACAACCGCATCGCCGTTGTCGTAGCATCCGCAATCGTCATTGCGCCGCCGGAAAAAACGGCGTTTCGCCGCGGCGGCGATAGTCGCCGATTCGCCGCTGTGTTTCGGCGGAAGTCAGCCACGCCGCAAACCGCCGCGCCAATGCGTTGGCGACATGCGGATGGCGCGCCGGGTGGATTGTCATCACGCTATACGGATTTGGCGGCGGCGAATAACGGCGCGGCATTTCGCGCAACGCGATTTTGTCGCGGAAGGCGAGATAAGTGCCGCGATCCGCGAGCGTATAGGCGCGCAACTCGTCCGCGACCAGCAATGTCCGCCCCATTCCCGCGCCGGTTTCCACATACCATTCGCCGGCGGGCGACAATCCGGCGTCTTGCCACAGCATTTTTTCGCGGCGGTGCGTGCCGGACAAATCGCCGCGCGAGACAAATCGCGCTTTTTCGCGCGCGAGTTTTTGCATGACTTCCGCGGCGGAATCGGCGTTCGCGATTTTCGCCGGATCTTCTTCCGGTCCGACAAAAATGAAATGATTTTTCATAACAACGCGGCGCGAATCGGCGAATCCGTCGTCTACGAATTGTTGTTCTTCGCGCGGTGAATGGGTGAGCAAAACATCGGCATCGCCGCGCCGTCCGAGGGCGAGTGCTTGCCCGCTGCCGGCGACAACAACGCGTATGCGGCAATCGCAAAGGCGTTCAAAATCGGGCAACAAAAAAGCGATAAGCCCGGAATTGTCCACGCTGGTTGTGGTTGCCAGACGCAACTCGGCGGCGTACGCCGTGACGGGCATTGCCGCTGCTATCAATAAAAATCGCACGGCGGCGGATTTGAATCGCCGCCATGCGGGATTTTTCCGCGCCTTATCGTTCCGCCGCATGGCGCGATTTTACCACCGCCGCCGCCGTTTCCGGCGGTGTCAGCGATGGTAGGGATGATTTTTCATTATGCAATCGGCGCGAAATAATTGTTCCACCAAAATTAAACGCGCGGCGGCGTGTGCGAAAGTCATCGGCGACAGCGACAAAAATCCTTCGGCGTGCGCGCATAATGGCGGCGGCAGACCGTCCGCCCCGCCGATGACAAAAACCAGCGGACGCGATTCCGATAACATCGTTTGCAATTTCGCCGCGAACGCCGCGCTGTCTGTTTTTTCGCCGGATGCATCCAGCAACCAAATTCGCGCGCGCGGCGGCATTTTCGCCAGCACTGCGGCGGCGGTTTTGTTGGCGGCGGGTTTGACGGTCGCGATTTGCAATTGAAAACCGGCGATGCGCGCGGCGTATTCCGATTCCAATCGCGCCAGCCATTCGGGGGTGCGCGATGCAATCGCTACGATGCGGACATTTTTCATCGCGGCGATAGTCGCATTTTCGTTGTGCAATTAAAACGCGCATCGCGGATGACAATTGCCGCGCATTTTTTCGTCATAACTTTGGCTGCCATATTTGCGACCGGCGGCGGTTATTCTGTTTTTTCTTCAAACGCCCACAAGTTTTCCAAATCGTATTCTTCGCGCGTTTCTTTTCGCATGATGTGAATAATTGTATCGCCGGCGTCAATCAATATCCACGATTTTTCATCCGTTCCTTCGGCGCGGCGCGGCGCGACTCCCGCGAGTTTGAGCGCCTTTCGCACGCGGGACGCCAGCGCAAACGCATGGCGCGGCGAGTTGGCGGTAGCGATAATCATCCGCGAAAATAATCCGCCCGATTGCCGCGCCGCGGGGATGATTTTGATGTCGACGCCTTTGCCGTCTTCTAGCGCGCCGCGAACGGTTTCCAATGAATTCATTTGCGCGCCGCCCGAATTGCCGTGGACGAAATATCGCCCGGACGAAAATGCCACAAAAATACGCGTCCCGCGCCATCTGCGAGGAGACGGGCATTTTTGACCGTTTTGACAGAAGCGCGCACCATTGCATGCGGTGCGCCGCCGCTGTTCCGCCGTGCCACCGCGATATTTGCCGTTTTTAACAATCGCCGCCAGCCGCGCCAGCAATGAAAACCGGCGAAAGCATCCGCGCCCATCACCAAAATAATATGTCGCCGCCGTTGCCGGTGTCGCCGGACGGTGTCTATCGTGCGGCGGATTTTGTCCGGCGATTCTTCGCGCCCGATAACGGTGCGCGGAATTCCCGCCGTTGCCCGCGCACACAAATCAACGCGTTCGCGCCATGAATATTTTGTCGGCGGACGATGCGGCGGCATTCCGTTCGGCACGATTCGCACGACCGCGACCGGCAAATCGCGCACCGCCCGTTTTGCAAGTGCGAGATGACCGCGGTGCGGCGGATCAAAAGCGCCGCCCAATAAAGCGATTCGGCGTTTAAATATGCGGCGCATGCGAAAAAGATTCCCACGACAGGCAGTTGTGACACTGCCATGCAAATTCTTCGGCTTTATAACCGCAATCGCCGCACCGCCAGCCGCCTTTGCCGGCGGTTTTTTCCAGCGCATTCCAAAATGCGCGCCGCGATTCGTCATCGTTTGCCGCCTGTTCGCGCGCCCACGCCGCCGCCGCCCCGGCGAAACCGCGCTGGACTCCGTCTTGTGCCAGATTGTGCGCGCGTCCGTCTTCGGCAAATGCGCGATAAATCGCCTGAAAAAGCGGGGCGGACGGATAGGCGTCCAGCCACGCCCGTAATTTGTCATATCCGGCATCCGCCGCGCCGCGCGCTTTTTCCGCCGCAATCAGACCGGGCGCTGCGCACCAGAGATAATCGGGATTTTGCAATTCGCATTTGGCATAATGCGCGATAGCATCGGCGAATTCGCCCGCCGCCGCCGCCGCATCGCCGAGTAAAACTTCGGCGCGCGCGCATTGTCCGTCCGCCGCCCGTGCTGCGTGCAGGAGTTTTTGTTTTTGCGCGTTGTCGTCACATCGCAACGCACATTCGCACAACAAATGCGCGCGTGTTTTGCGCCGCATTTGTGCGGCGGCGGCGGGCAAATCGTCCAACGCCGCCAACGCGCCTGCATAATCGCGCGCCCGCTGACGAATATTCAGCAGCATATCGCGCGCGCGTTCGCGATAATCGTCTTCGCCTTCCAGCGATACCAGATGTTTTTCGGCAAGATCAAAAAATCCCATTTGCAAATAATCCAGTGCCAACTCCCAGCGCGCGCGGATGCGATTGTCGGGCGAGGTTTTGTCGGATTCGCACAAATCCAGATGAATATCCAACGCCCGCCGGTGTTCGCCGCGATTGCGCGACAACTCGCCGATTGCAAACCGCAACTCTTCCGATTCCGGGTCCAACGCACGGGCGCGCAAAAAAGAATCTAACGCTTTGTTTTTTTCGCCCCGCAAGAGATGCGACAATCCGCCGAGATAGGCGCGCGGCAAATCGCCCGCGCTTTTGCGGACATGTTTTATGTCGAGGCGCGCGGCAAACCAGCCCGCCAGAAACGCCAGCGGCAATGCAATTAGAAACCACTCATATACCATTAATGTACCGCGGAAACGGTCAATCGCCGCGGTCCGCCTTTTCGCGCAGGCGGCGTCCCGCCTTAAAACGCGGCAGTCGCCGCGCCGGTACTTCCATCATTTCGCCGCTGACCGGATTGCGCAAAATGCGCCGCCGCATCGCGGAGGGAAAAAATGTACCGAAACGGCGAATTTCCACATTATGCCCGCGCGCGAGCGTGTCTATAATTTCGTCAAAAACGATGTCGGTCATTGAGTCGATGAGTGCGACGGACAATTCGGGGAATTTTTTTTGCAGCCGTTCCACCAATACGCTTCTGCGCATTTACTCTTCGCCTTCGGCGTTCCCGGAGGTTTCGGATTCGCGTATTTTGGCTTGCAGCATCGCACCGAGCGTGTTGCGCGGTGCCTGTTTTTTCCGTTCTTGCAATGCTTTTTCGCGTTGCTGACGGTCATGTTCTTTTAACGACAAAATGATCTGCATATTTTTGACATCGTTGTTGATGAGAATGAAGTTGTGCGTTTCGCCGACTTTGACAAAATCGGCGATGTTGTCGACATGTTGTTCTGCGATTTCGCTAATCGGGAGGAAGCCGCGTACTTCGCCTTCCATTGAAATTTGCGCGCCTTTTTCGAGCACGGCGGTGACGGTACCGCTGACGACCGTGCCGCGTAAATGCTGTTCTATAAACGATTCGAAACCAGTGCTGCCGATTTGTTTGACGCCCAAACTGATGCGTTCGCGTTCTGCGTCTATTGCCAAAATGATGGTTTCCAACTCTTGCCCTCGCTGATAGTCGCGCACGACTTCTTCGCCCGGGCGGTCGTACGACAATTCGCCCATTCGCACCAGCCCGTCAATGTCGCCGGGCAACTCCACAAAAACGCCGAATTCGCTGATGGAACGAATTTTGCCGGTGATGCGGTCGCCTTTGCGATAGGCGGCGGCGAATTCCTGCCACGGATTTGGCGTGCATTGTTTGACGCCGAGCGAGATGCGGCGGCGTTCTACATCAATTTCCAAAATCATCACTTCCACTTCGTCGCCGGCGGAATAATCCTTGGTCGGTTTTGTGTTTTTGCGCGTCCAACTTATTTCGGAACTATGTACCAGTCCTTGCACTTTGTCTTCTACTTCCACAAAAAATCCGTATTCCAGCACCCGCGTAATCGTGCCGAAAAGACGCGAACCGACGGGATGACGGCGGTCAAAATGTTCCCACGGATTTGGTTGCAACTGTTTCATGCCGAGCGAGATGCGGCATTTTTCGCGGTCGACGGACAAGACGACAACATCTACTTCATCGCCCGCCGACAATACATCCGTAATGGAAGAAGTGTGCTTCCACGAAATATCGGTAATGTGCAAAAGCCCGTAAATGCCGGGGCAGATTTCAATGAACGCGCCGTAATCTACGGTCGCGCGCACGGTGCCGCGAAAACGTTTGCCGGGCGTGATAGATTCGACCATACTGCCGTCTTTGACTTCCAGCATCGCGCGTTCTATGACCGCCCGCCGTGAAACGACGAGGCTATTGCGCGCATGATTGACTTTAATCGGGCGCACTTCTATTTTTTGGTCGAGAATGGCGGACGAATCGGCATGCGGAAAAATATCCACCAGCGACCCCGGCAAAAACGCGCGCAAGCCGTCTACCGATACGGAAAATCCGCCGCGTACGCGACCGGTGACTGTGCATTCCAAAACGCCTTCGTTGGCGAACGCGTCTTCTACGCGTTGCCATGCTTGTTTGCGGCGGGTGTTGCGGCGCGATAAAATCGCCTCGCCGCGTCCGTTTTCCAGAAGTTCAATTTCTACTTCCACTTCGTCGCCGATTTTGACTTCAAGATTGCGGTCGTTGTCGTAAAACTCTTCCAGCGGAATGCGGGCTTCGGATTTTAGTCCGGCGTTGACGATAACATAGTTTTCGTTGATATCGCGTACATGGGCGAGCAAGTCGGTGCCTTCGGTGAGGTTCCGTTGCTGGGTCATTTCTTTAAATAAATCGGCAAATTGCGGTTCTGTCATAACGGTCGGGTTGTCTCCTTTTGCATAAAACTAATATTGGCGGTAAATTGTTTGACCAATGTGCGCACGATAGAACGGACATCGCGCCGCGTGGAATCGACGACAATTGCGTCCGCCGCCGCGACAAGAGGCGAATCGGGACGCGCCTCATCTTGTTTGTCTCGTTGCTGCATATCTGCCAAAACAGCGGATATTTTAACACGAATTCCTTTTTTCTCCAACTCTTGCCGCCGCCTTTCGGCGCGCACGGACGGTTCGGCGGTTAAAAAAACCTTTAGTACAGCGTCCGGAAATACCACCGTGCCCATATCGCGCCCGTCTGCGACCAGTCCCGGCAAACGCCGCATCCGCCGTTGTGCGGGCAACAGCAACATCCGCACCGCCGATAATCTCGCTACCCGGGAAGCGGCGGCACTGATTTCCGGGTGCGTCATGTCGGCAGTCGGCGGCGCGTTGCCGGCAATTTCCGCCGCTAATGTCGCCATCGCGGTTTCGTCGTCGGGATTTAGTTTGCGCGCCAATGCTTCCGCCGCAACTGCGCGATATATTTTGCCGCTGTCCAGATAATGAAAATCAAGCGTCGCCGCGAGTTGTCGCGCTACCGTGCCTTTGCCGGCAGCGGCGGGACCGTCTATTGCAATGACGGGCGGGGCGGTCATTTTATGCCGCGTTCGCCGTCCAGTCGCGAAAAGCGAAAGGATTTTCCATCCCCGGCGTTGCCATGATTTTTAATAAATGACGCGCGGCGGCGTAACCGGCGGCAATGCCGTAGCGACCGTGTCCGATACTGAGATGTAAATTTTTATAGTGCGGATGCGTATCAATGCACGGCATTCCATCGGGCAGGCAGGGGCGCAATCCCGACCACGAATTGATGGGGACGGCGTTTTGCAGCGGCGGAAAAACATTGACGGCTTTTTGGTGCAATTGCGCCTGCACTTCGGCGGCGGGGCGGTCGTCAAACCCGGCGTCTTCAGAAGAAGAACCGACGACAATAGTTTCGTCATTGCGCGGGGCGAGATATATTTGTTCGGCGCGCGAATAAATGATGCACATCAGCGGTTTCGGGCAATGATATAACAGCAGTTGTCCACGCACGGGGGCGACCGGCGGGGCGGGCGGCGGACAGATTTGCGCGGCGCGTGCCCCGGCAGATAAAATGTAGTTTTGCGCCGCAAATGTTTCGCCGTTTTGTATGACGACTTCGGATATGGCGTTTTTTTTGCAGCGGAATCGGGCGGCGCCGTGGACGAAATGTGCGCCATTTTTTTTGAGCGTTTCGCGCAGGCACGATATAAAACTTCGCGGGCGGATTTGCCCGATGTGCGGTATCCAAATTCCGTGTGCGCCGGTTTTTGCCAGCAACGGCGCGATCCATTCGGTCGGCGCAATGTTCGCGCCGGACGGCAACACCGGCGGCAACTCGCCGGACAATATCAGCATTCCCGCCCGCCGCCATTCGCAATCGCCGCCGGAAATCATTTCTATTTCATGTACGACGGAAGTAATGCGTTTGTCGGTTTCGGAAATGAGCGCGGCATAAGGCGGCGGACATTCCCACGGCAACAACGCCGACATAATTCCCGCACCCGCCACCGATGCGGGCGGGTAGCCGGCGTCTATGACGGTTGTAGAACAACCACGCCGCAACAGCATCAGCGCGCTCATCAATCCGGCGATGCCGCCGCCGATGATGACAAAATCGCTTTTGTTCATTCCGCCTGCCGCACCGCTTCCCGGCGGAGAGATTTCGGTGCGACAAATACCACGCGTTCTTCTATTCCGTCCATTTCCCGCACTTCGCAATCGCCGCCCGCCAGTTGCCGCAAACGCGAGACGACTTCCCGCACCAATGTTTCCGGTGCGGATGCCCCGGCGGTCACGCCGACGGTGCGGATGCCGTCCAGCCATTCGGCGTCAATTTCCGCCGCATTGTCTACCCGCCGCGCCCGTTTGCCGGATTCCGCCGCGACTTCGCAAAGGCGATTGGAGTTGGAACTAGCGGGGGAACCGACAACCAAAACCGCATCGCACATTTGCGCGAGTTTTTTGACTGCATCTTGCCGGTTTTGCGTTGCATAGCAAATATCGCCGCGGTGCGGTGCGCGAATCGCCGGAAATCGTTCCGCCAAACGCGCCGCCAAAGCCGCGGTATCGCTTACCGACAATGTCGTCTGCGTAACAAACGCCAGCCGTTGCGGGTCGTGCGGGCGCAACGCGTCTATGTCCGATTTGTTTTCCACGAGATGGACGCCGTCCGGGCATTGTCCGAGCGCGCCTTCTACTTCGGGATGGCCGCGGTGTCCTATCATCACGACTTCATCTCCGGCGGCGCGGCGGCGGATAATTTCGCTGTGAACTTTTGTCACCAGCGGGCAGGTAGCATCGTAAATTTTTTGTTGTCTGGCTTCGGCTTTGCGCCGTACCGCTTTTGATACGCCGTGTGCGGAATAAACCAGCACCGCATTTTCGGGCGCTTCGGCGGGGTCTTCAATAAACCGCACACCGCGGCGGCGAAAATCGTCCACTACGCGGCGATTGTGTACAATTTCGTGTTTGACGAACACCGGCGCACCGTGTTTGCGCAACACGCGTTCCACAATGTCGACAGCGCGATCCACACCAGCACAAAAACCGCGCGGGTTGGCGAGAATGACGGTGCGCGGTGCGGTCATGTATTTGATGCGCTGCGGACGCAGTTGCGTCCGGCGTTTTTCGCCTCGTATAGCGCTTTGTCCGCTTCGTCAATGGTGTCGTTGATGGCGGATTCGGACGGATTTTTCGCATTTTGTATTGTCGCGACTCCGATGCTGATGGTAATGGGCAAAGTAATGTCGTCATCTTTATATGGCGCATCCGCTACCGTTTCGCGTATTTTTTCGGCGACAACGATGCTGTTGATGAGAGGGGAATCGTTCAACAAAATCACAAACTCTTCGCCGCCGAATCGCGCACACACATCGCTTTCGCGAAAAGCGTTGCGCAACAATTCGGCAATATGTTTGAGCGCCTTGTCGCCGACCAAATGCCCGTGCGTGTCGTTGATGGATTTGAAATGATCCACATCGCAGATAAGAATGGAAACCGGATGCCCGGCGCGGGCGGCGACTTGCAATTGCTGTCTCGCCATCTGGAAAAAATAATGACGGTTGTACAATCCGGTCAATTCATCGGTAAAACTGACCATTTCCAAATCTTGATAACTGCGATCCATCTGTTCTTTCATGGAATAAAACTGCCGCATTAAATCGCCGAATTCATCGGAATAAAAAATCCGCCGTTTTAGTACTTCGCCGCGGCGGATTCCGCGGATGTTGTTCAGCAAATGGTGCATCGGTGCCAGCACTTTTTGGCGCATAAACATCAGCATCAGCGATGCGACAGCGAGAAACGCGGCGAGCAAAATTGCGAAAAGGGAAAAAATTCCGCCGATATAGTTCTCAATTTCATCGGTGCGCGTTTCATAACGCCGGTCCAGCGAATCCAGCAGTTTGTCCAGCGGCAACATCACATCGCTTTTGCGCGATTGATAGTCGTCCGAAAATAACATTTCGCGCGCGGCGGCTTGCCGGTCGCCATAATCGCCGCGGGCGGCGGCGTCAATAAATTGTTTTTCCAACTCCGCCAGCCGGTCGGATTGCGCCAAACTTTCTTCCAGAAACGCCTGTTCGTCCGGCAACAACGGCAATCGCGCCAGCCGTTCGGAAAGGGATTGCGCCGCACCGGGCGGATGTCGCCGCGCGCGAATGTCGGGAGAGAGATCCCAATAAATATGTTCGTACCGTTGCGGGCGGGGCGATTCGCCGCGGCGGATAGCGAGCACTTCGCGATAGTTGTTTATATGAATTTCCTCGCCGGAAACGGCATACAATCGCACCAGCCGCGTTAGATGGTCGGAACTTTTGCGCAATTCGCCGGTAATCGCTTGCACTTCGGATTTTTGCCGCGCCACCGCTGCCAAATCGTTGTAGGCGGAAAATAATCCGTAAGTCAGCGCGCAAATCAGCAACGCCAACGCCAGCATTGCCGCGCCGACAACCGGAATAAACGCGCCGATGCGAATTTTGGAAAACAACCAGTCCGATACCATTTCCCTATTTTAATACAGATTTAATACAGATTGATTTTAATTCGGACGGCGCGCGCGTGTCGGCGGCGGCGGAGTCGCAAAAAAAATTCGCCGCGCGGATTTATACGAGTCATTTGCGTGTGTTTTGCGTGTGTTATAATATAACAATGCGATTTGCCGTTTGCGACCGCCCCCGATATTCCGCCGCGCGGATGGTGCGGCGCGCCGAATCGTTGTGTCGCCGCCGCGCTTTGCGGTTGACCGAATGGCGGCGGCGGGTGTTGGAAATCGTTTGCCGGAGCGGTCGTCCGCCGACCGCCTACAATGTTTTGCACAAACTCGGCGACAATGTACATCCGCCTATCGCCTATCGGGCGTTGGATTTTTTGGAAGAAAACGGTTTTTTGCACAAACTCAAAAGCCGCGGCGTGTATACCGTTTGCGGACATCCCGATTGCGCGCATTCCTGTTATTTTCTCGTCTGCACAGTGTGCGGAAAATGCACCGAGTTTTGCGGGCGGCGGTTGGATATGGCGGTTTCTGCCGCCGTCAAAGCGCGCGATTTTACGATGCGAAAAACGTTTTTGGAAATAGAAGGCGTTTGCGCACAATGCCGCAAATGAATTCCGTTCTTGTTGCCGCGGAAAATGTTTTTGTGCGGCGCGGCGGCATAGATATTTTGCGCGACATTTCTCTGCGCGTGGAACGCGGTGATTTTGTCACCGTCGTAGGTCCGAACGGTGCGGGCAAAACGACTTTATTAAAATGTCTCGCCGGTTTGCTGCCGCCCGATTCGGGAAACATTTTTCGCGCGCGCAATCTTTCGGTCGGCTATGTGCCGCAGCGGATATACGCCGAAGATGCGATGCCGATTTCGGCGCGGGCATTTTTGGCTTTGCGGCGCAAAACCGCCGCCGCCGATATGGAAGATATTGCCGCTGAAACCGGCGTATCTGCTTTGCTGGATCGCCCCTTGCATTCGCTTTCCGGCGGACAATGGCAACGCGTTTTGACGGCGCGCGCGTTGTTGGGCGCCCCCGATTTGCTGGTGCTGGACGAACCGACGCAAAACATGGATGTCGGCGGACAACTGGCGTTTTACGATTTGCTTTCGCGATTGCATCGGCGGCGGCGGGTGACGGTTTTGTTGGTGTCGCACAATTTGCATTTGGTTGCCGCCGCAACTCGCCGGGTGGTGTGTTTGTATCATCATATTTGTTGTCAAGGCGCCCCGCAAGCGGTCGCGCGCGACCCCGAATTTATCTCCCTTCTCGGCGGCGACATTGCGCGCATGACGGCGGTATATCAACATTCGCACGTCGGCGATTCGTCTTAAATTGATGGGCGAAATAGAACCATTTATTTTGCGCGCATTGTTGGCGGGGGCGGGGGTGGCGGCAACCGCCGGCGTGTTGGGATGTTTTATTGTCTGGCGGCGGATGGCGTATTTCGGCGATTCGGTGGCGCATTGTGCGTTGTTCGGTGCGGCGGGCGGAATTTTAATTGGCGCACCGGTGTCGGCGGGAATGATCGCGGCGTGCGTTTCGCTGGCGGCGTTGCTGGCGTTTTTGCGACACAAACGTTACGCCGAAATGGATGTTTTGCTTGGAATTTTCGCGCATTCCGCCCTCGCAATCGGCGTGCTGGCGATTGCCGCCGCAGGAAAAAATCTGGATTTGCATTCCTATCTTTTGGGAGATATTTTGTTTGTCAACGATTCCGAAATTTTTCTTGTCGGCGTGTGCGCGTTTCTTTCGCTTGCGTTTGTGGCGGCGAATTGGCGCGCGTTAATTTTGATGACGATTAACGAAGATCTTGCGGCATCGGAAGGAATTCGTCCGTTGCGCGTTAATATGCCGCTGATGATGTTGGCGGCATTGACGGCGGCGGCGTCTGTGCGCGTTATGGGCGTATTATTGACCGCATCGTTGCTGATTATTCCGGCGGCAACGGCGCGCCGTTTTGCGTCTTCGCCGGGCGGTACAGCGGTTGCCGCCGCCGCTTTCGGCGTTTGCGCGGTATTTGTCGGAATCACATTTTCCTTGCATTTTGATGCGCCTGCCGGTCCCGCCATTGTCGCCGCTTCCGCCGCAATTTTCGCCGCCTCTCTTCCATTATCAAACCGCCGTTAGTTTTTTTGCGAAACGAAAATTAGTTATTAACAAAAATTAATTATTAACGGAAGAACGGAGAAAATTCGGATTTTCATCGGAACAGAAATTAATTATTAACAAAAAATTAATTATTAACGAAATTAATTATTAACGAAAGAACGGCAAAGATTCCGATTTTCATCGGAACAGAAATTAATTATTAACGGAAATTAATTAATTAACAGAAATTAGTTATTAAAATGCGCGGCGTTTATGCGGAAGCGGCGCGCTGTATTTTGCGGCGGGCGGGCAAAACCGCCGTTGGTTTTTTTGCGGAACTGCGAAAATCCCGGTTTTATCGGAACGGAAATTGGTTATTAACGGAAATTAATTATTAACGAAAAATTAATTATTAACGAAATTAATTATTAACGGAAGAACGGAGAAAATCCCGGTTTTTATCGGAACGGAAATTGGTTATTAATGGAAATTAATTATTAACAAAAAAATTAATTATTAACGAAAATTAGTTATTAAAATGCGCGGCGTTTTGCGTATTCGCCGGGCGGGCGAAAAAAATTAAGATGGCGATAGGCAGTCGGATAAGGCGCGTGCCATTTGCGTCATTAAATCAAAATATAAATCCGCGCCGGGTTGCAAATTCGCGCCCAGCGGATCTAACTCGCCGGTTTTAATATTCAAGTTTTCCGTTGCCGCCGTTAGTTGTCGTGCGGGAAGTTGCGGTTCGCCGAAGATGCATACCGCGCCGCTTTCGGCGATTGTCCGGCGTGTTTCGCGCAGTCGTTTTGCGGAAAGCGATTCGGCATGACCGCCGTGCAGTGCGCCGACAAACGACAATTCGTATCGGCGAACGAAATATCCGTAAGCGTCGTGCATCGTCATAAACGGACGGTCGCGCAATGGCGTCAGTATTTTTTGCAGATGCGCGTCCAAATCCGACAGTCGCTTTTCCAAATTTCGCAAGTTTTCGGCGTATTCCGCGGCGCGCGGCGGATTGATTTCGGCGAGTTTTTTCGCCATTTGTCGCGCCGCATCGCGCGTTAAATCCGCATCCAGCCAAATATGAAAATCCAACTCGCCGTGATGGTCGCCGTGTTCGGAATCGTGTTCATCAGAATGATTTTCGTGTTCGTCATGTTCCGAATGCCCGTGTTCGGAATCGTGTTCATCAGAATGATTTTCGTGTTCGTCGTGTTCCGAATGATGTTCGTTGTATTTTGCAATGCGGAGATGGTTGGCGAGGCGGATGCGTGCATTTTCGGGCGTGGTGCGCAGCGGGCGTTTGATAAAACGCTCAAATGATTCGTCAAGATAAAAAACCGCGTCCGCATTTTGCAACAATCGCGCCCGTGACGGCGATAATCTGGCGTGATGGGGAGAACCGTCCGGGTCGACAAGCAAATGCACCGCACCGGTTTCGCCGACAATATTTTGCAATATTGAATGCAAAGGCGCGATTGTTGCAACTGCGGAAACTTCCGCCGCCGCCGAATGTATCGCAAAAACCGCCGCCGCTGTTCCAATAATAAAACGGCGTACGCGTTTCGGGGCGGAGTTTTTTCCGCCGTTTTTTTCGCCGCCCGTTCGTCCGATTTTGTTTTTCATTTTGTTTTTCATATTGTTATATTATAACATCATATTTTATTATAACAATTTCCCGCCTATTGTTCGGCGAATTTTTTCGCTGGTTGCAGGCAACGGATTTTCAGCATCCGCCGAAATCTATTCCGCAAAACTGCCGGAAAATGACGGCGCCGGGATTTTCGGGTCGCTAAAATCATCAAAATCAGCCAAAAACAAATGTAAAAGCGACTTAATTTGCCGCTAAATTTATGGGTTTGGTATAAAAGTGGTAATTTGTGGTAAAATCGGGCACATGGGCAATAAGTTGACAGGGGCGGGAAAAGTGCGTTTGGACGACCGCGGCAGGGTTGCCGTGCCGAAACAATTCCGCGATGTATTGCGCGCGCCTTCGGTGATAACGGGGCATCCGCACGGGTGTCTGGCGATTTATACGATGCCGCGTTTCAATGAAATAAAAACGAAGTTGGAGACGTTGCGAAATGCCGCCGGTTATTTTGATTCGCTTTTGGAAGAAATGGTTATTGGTGCGGCGGAGCAATTGCAGTTGGATTCCGCCGACCGCTTTTTGATTGGCGGCTATTTGCGCGATACGGCGGGCATCCGCCGCGATGCTTTGATATTTTGCCTTTCCGATTCCGTCCGCGTTTGGGGCGAAGAAAGATGGAAACAGCGGCGGGAGTTGCTCAATGCGCGATTGCAAGACAAAGATTTGTCGCCGGTTTGGAAGGATGTGCAGTTATGACGCACACCGCCGTACTTGCCGCCCCCGCCGTGGAAGCACTTCTGGCGGGCGGCGGCGAACGCTATATTGATGCGACTTTTGGCGGCGGCGGACACAGCCGTCTGATTTTGCGAAATATGCCGCCTGCGGCGCGATTGTTGGCGATGGATTGCGATGAGTTTGCGGCGGCACGGGCGGCGGAAATTGACGACAACCGGTTTTGTTTTTTGCGCGAAAACTTTTCTAAAATTGCCGCCGCCGCCGGGGAAGTTGAAATGCCGGAAGTTTCCGGCGTATTGTTTGATTTGGGCGTTTCTTCAATGCAATTGGACACCGCCGTCCGCGGAATGTCGCTGATGCGAGAAGGACCGCTGGATATGCGAATGGATAGGCGCGGCGGGATGACCGCAAAAACGATTTTGGAAAAATACGCCGAACGAGATTTGGCGGATATTTTGTGGCGGTACGGCGAAGAACCGGAATCGCGGCGAATCGCCCGCGTGTTGCACAAACGGCGTTATGAAGTTGCAGATACCGCTGCGTTGGCGAAACTTGTTGCCGAAACAAAACGGGCGCGCCCGCTAAAACGGCATCCAGCGACTTTGGTTTTTCAGGCATTGCGAATCGCCGTCAATGGCGAACTGGATAATTTACGGCGCGGGTTGGCGGCGGCGCGCGATATTCTCGCACACGGCGGGCGGCTGGTGGTTATCGCGTTTCATTCTTTGGAAGACCGCATTGTCAAAAGAACATTAATGCCCCCGGCGTTTCCCGGAATCGGCAGAATTGGCGGAGGAATGCGTCCGCTTGGCAAAACTTCGCCGTCCGCCGAAGAAACGCAACTGAATCCGCGCGCCCGCAGTGCCCGCATGCGCGTGTTTGTCAAGGAGGCGGCGTGATGCGAAATGCGGGTTTTGCGGCGCGGCGATTCCGCCCGTTATTGGCGTTGTTGCTGTCGGCATTTTGTTTTGCGTGGTCGTTGCAATATGTGATGGCGCAACGGCATCAGGTGCGCAAACTTACGCGCGCGATGGACGGCATTCAAATTGAAAATCGCGCGTTGCATGACGAGTTGCGCAGTTTGTCGCTGGAATATTTGACATTGACCGATTATGAAACATTGCGCGCCGTAGCGACCGAACTGGAAATGCGCGAACCCGAAATACGCGACGGTTCTTTGGTATTTGTCGGGGGCAAGTCATGACGCCGCGTTATTTCAAACCGTCGCCGCCGCGTTTGTCGGCGGGGCGCAAAAGTTTGCTTTTTGTTTTTTTAATATTGATGTTCGCCGCATTGGTTGCCGGTGCGCCGTTGCGGATTTGGCATTTTTCTGCGGCGGCGGCGGAAGAGGCAAAGTTGCGTCACGGTTATCGGCGGCAGTTGTTCGCGCATCGCGGCGATATTGTGGATGCATTTGGCGTTTTGCTGGCGCAAAGTACGGATGTGTACGAAGTGCGCGCCGATATGCAATTGCTCGCCGGCAACGCGCAAAGGCGCGCGCAATTGCAAAAACTCCTCCCCGAAATGTCCGCGATTCTCGCCGTCTCCCCGGAAGTTTTGCGCAAAAAATTGTCGGGCAACGGACGCGCCGTGTTGTTGCACAAAAAACTGCCGCCCGCATCGGCATATCGTTTGCGCGAGTTGCGCGAAAAACACGGTTTATACGGATTGCGATTGGATTACAAAAGCGAACGCTATTATCCGCAACGCGAATATGCCGCCTCGGTGGTCGGCTATACCGATTACCGCGACATCGGACAAATCGGCGTGGAATTTGCTCAACATGCGCGTTTGCAACCGGAACACGGCGAACGGCGAGGCATTCGCGAACGCACCGGCGCGCGGATTTACAGTACTTTGTCGCGTCCGCCGCGGGACGGAGGAAAAATCACATTATCCATCGATTCGCGTCTGCAATTTTACGCGTACGAAACTTTGCAAAACGCGGTTATGCGACACGATGCGCGCGCCGGGGCGGTTGCCGTGATGGAAGTAGAAAGCGGCGACATTCTCGCGTTGGCGAGTTATCCCGGATTCAATCCGAACAACATCCGCGCCGGCGCAAGCGAAAAAAATCGCACATTTTCGGATGCGATGGAACCCGGTTCTTTGGCGAAACCGTTCATCATCGCGCTCGCTTTGCGCGAGGGAGTTGTGCGTCCGGGCGAAATGTTTCCCGCCGACAAACCGCAACGAATCGGCGGCGTGTGGCTGGATGATAAACACATTGACGAACCGGTATCGCTGCCGCAAGTGTTGCAAAAATCCAGCAATATCGGCGCTGCAATTCTCGCCGAACGAATAGAAAGAAAACCGATATGGGAAATGTATCGCCGTCTCGGTTTCGGCAAAAAAGTTTTGCAAATGCCCGGCGAATCGGCGGGCGTTTTGCGCGATTATGCCGTCTGGCGCGATTCCGAACTCATTACGCATTCGTACGGTTACGGATTTTCGGCGACGCTTTTGCAAATGTTGGCGAGTTATTCGGTTTTTGCCGCAGACGGAATGCGCGTGTCGCCGCGTTTAGAAAAAAGTCGCCTGCCGCCGTTTCGCGAACGGGTGTTGGATGCCGCTGTTGCGCGGCGAGTGCGGACAATGATGGAAGGAGTGGTGGACGAAGATGGCACGGCTTTCGCCGCGAAAGTGTATGGTTATCGCGTTGCCGGCAAAACCGGTACGGCGGTGAAAATTTCCGAAAATGGCGGTTATGGCGACGATTATCGCGCGTTTTTTATCGGCATCGCTCCGGCATCCCGACCGCGTCATATTGTGGCGGTGATGATTGACGAACCGAGACGCAACGGTACCGGCGGCGGTGCGGTTGCGGCACCGGTATTTCGCGAAGTAATGCGGCGGGCGTTGCGATTGTATGCGGTTTCGCCCGATGCACCGATTGACGAAAAAGGCGCGCGTTCCGATGTTTGAGGCGGCGACAGTATTGCGGCGTTTGGGTGTGCCGGTGCGCGATTTATTTTGCGATTCTCGCCGTCCGGTGCGCGGCGGTGTATTTATCGCCCGCCCCGGCGAACGCGAAGACGGACGGTTGCATATTGCAGATGCGTTGAAATCGGGCGCGGCGGGCGTATTGTGGGACCCGGACGGTTTTTCGTGGTCGCCTGATTTGAATGCGCCGAATGTGCCGGTGCCGCATCTGGGCGAAAGAGTCGGATTTTTTGCAAACGAAGTTTATGGCGCGCCGAGTCACCGTTTGTTTGTTGCCGCAATTACCGGCACAAACGGCAAAACGACAACGGCGTGGTTTGCCGCGCAACTGCTTTCGCAAGGCGGATTGCCGACCGGCGTTGTCGGTACACTCGGGGCGGGAATGTGGGGCGAAGAAATGAGTCCGCCGGAAAACACGACTCCGGACGCAATTGTTTTGCATCGTTTTTTGCGCGATTTTGCCGATGGCGGTGCGCGTGCGGCGGTGATGGAAGCGTCTTCGCACGGCATCGCGCAGGGGCGGTTGGCGGGTGTGCGGCTGGCGGCGGCGGCGTTGTTAAATATCCGCCATGATCATTTAGATTTTCACGGCGATATGGAATCGTATCGCAAAACCAAAATCCGTCTTTTGCAAAGCGAATCGCTGCATACCGCGATTGTCAATGCCGATGACGAATTTGCCGCCGCCGCCGCCGCAAACGCATGCGCGGAAAAAATCATGACTTTCGGCGAACGCGGCGACACATTGCGCCTTTGCGGCGTTTCCGATTCCGAAGAGGGGCGGACGCTTTTTTTGGACGGCGAAGAGGGAAAACGCGAATGTTTTTTACGCCCGCGCGGTGCGCACAACGCCGCTAACTTTATGGCGGCGGCACTCATCGCCCGCGCCGCCGGTGTGCCGTGGCACAAAATGGATTCCGCCGCGCTGACATTGCCGCACGGACGATTGCAACGGATAAATCCCGGCGGCGCACCGGCGGTGTATGTGGATTATGCGCATACGCCGGACGCGTTGTCTGCGGTATTGGATTCGTTTTCCGGACGGCGCGGGCGGTTGTGGCTGGTATTTGGTTGCGGCGGAAATCGCGATTTGGAAAAGCGGCGTGAAATGGGGCGAATCGCGGCATCTTGCGCCGATGTTGCCATTATTACGGACGACAATCCGCGCGACGAATCGCCCCGGCAAATCCGCGCCGCCGTGATGGCGGGCGGCGTTTCATTGCGCGAAGTTGCCGGACGCGGCGACGCCATTGCCGCCGCTATAAAAGACGCCGCAAAAAACGACACGGTCATTATCGCCGGAAAAGGACACGAAGAATATCAAGATATCGGCGGTGCGCGCCGTCCATTTTCGGATGCGGAAACGGCGCGGGAATGTTTGCGTGTGCGGGGCGGGGCGGGATGTTGACGACTGCGACTCGGGTAGCGGAATGGTGCGGCGGACGGCGGCAAGGCGGCGACCCGATTTTGTCCGGCGTAGCGATTGATTCGCGGCGGGTTTTGTCTGGCGATTTGTTTGTCGCATTGCCCGGCGAACGGGCGAACGGGCATGATTTTCTTGCTGATGCAACCGCAAAAGGTGCGGCGGCGGCGTTGGTTTCCTCGCCCGGTCGTGCGCATTTTTCCGAAATTATTGTCGGCGATTGCGAAATCGCACTCGCGCGGCTGGCGACAAAATGGCGGCAAATGTTTTCCGATATTCGTGTCACGGGAATCACCGGCAGCAACGGCAAAACGACGGTAAAAGAAATGTTGGCGGCGATTTGTCGCAGCGAAATCGGGGCGGCGCATGTATTTTCCACACACGGCAACATGAACAACCGTTTAGGATTGTCGCTCGCGGTGTGCGAGTTGCGCGCGCATCACCGAATTGCGGTACTGGAAACGGGAATGGATGCGCAAGGCGAGTTGCTGGAACTCGGCGGAATCTGCCGCCCGCATATCGCATTAATCAACAACGCGCAACGCGCGCATTTGGGCGGATTTGCATCAGTTGCCGCTGTTGCCGCAGCGAAAGGCGAATTGATTGAAACATTGCCGCCGGACGGAATCGCCGTGTTGAACGCGGACGATTCTAACTTGCCGTTATGGAAAAAAATCGCGGGAAAAAGACGCACGATAACTTTCGGTTTTGCAAACGATGCCGATTATCGCGGCGCATTGCGTGACGGCAATTTGTATATTCCCGGATGTGCCGCACCGGTGCGATTGCAAGTCGGCGGTATGCATAACATTCGCAACGCGCTCGCGGCGGCGGCGGCGGGATTTGCACTCGGTTTGCGCGCGGAATCGGCGGCGGCGGGATTGGAATCTTTTTCCGGTGTACCCGGGCGAATGCAATTTAAAAAGTTATGCGGGGGCTTAACAATTATTGACGATTCGTATAACGCGAATCCCGATTCGCTTGCCGCCGCTTTTGCGGTACTCGCTGATTGCGAAGGCGAAAAATTTGCCGCCTTGGGCGATATGCTCGCCCTCGGCGATGCCGCCGCCGCCGCGCATGCGGATGCGGTGCGGGAGGCGAAATTGCGCGACATTCGCTTGCTGACAATCGGCGATGAAATGAAAGCGGCGGGCGCACCGCATTTCGCCGATACAGAATCGCTCGCGCGGGTTTTGCGCGAACAGATTCGCGATTGTTCGCGCGCGACAGTACTTGTTAAGGGATCGCGCGGCATGCGAATGGAACGGGTTGTTGCCGCGCTGGAGAACGCGTCATGATTTATTGGCTTTCGCAAGAATGGGTGGCGCAATTCGGGTTGCTCAATTTGTTTGGTTATGTCACCGTGCGGGCGGTTTTGGCATCGCTGACTGCACTGATTTGCGGCATTGCAATCGGACCGGCGTTCATTCGTTTTGCAAAACGCGCGGGCGGGCAACCGGTGCGGGAAGACGGACCGCGCACACATCTGCAAAAACGCGATACGCCGACCCTCGGCGGATTGCTCATGATCGGTTGCGCACTTGTTTCTTGCGTTTTGTGGGGCGATTTGCGCAGCGGTTATTTGTGGCTGGCGGCGGCGACTTTGCTCGCGTTCGGTGCTATCGGTTTGCGGGATGATTGGTGCAAATTGCGCGCCGCTAATTCGCGCGGAATGTCGGCGCGGGCGAAAATTGTGTGGCAAACATTGGCGGCGGCGGCGGCGTTGGCGGCGGCATTTTTTGCGGGAATGCTGGACGGCTACGAAGATATTATCGTCCCCTACACGAAAGATTTGACTCTGCCGCTCGGCATCGGCGGTGCGCTGGCACTCGGCTATTTGGCGATTGTCGGTTCTTCTAACGCAGTCAATTTAACGGACGGATTGGACGGACTCGTCATTATGCCGGTCGTGATGGTAGCGGGCGGTTTGGCGGTGTATGCTTATGCATCGGGGCATTCGGTTTTTTCCGATTATCTCGGCGTGCCGCATTTGCCGGGCGCGCACGAATTGGTGATTTTTTGCGCCGCATTGACCGGGGCGGGATTGGCATTTTTGTGGTTTAACGCGCATCCGGCGGAAATTTTCATGGGCGATGTCGGCGCACTCGGAATCGGTGCGGCGTTGGGACTTGTCGCGGTGCTGGTGCGGCAAGAATTGGTTTATGTACTGATGAGCGGCGTATTTGTCATGGAAGCGTTGTCGGTAATTATGCAAGTTTCGTTTTTTAAGATGAGCGGCGGACGGCGCATTTTTCGCATGGCACCGCTGCATCATCATTTTGAATTGAAAGGGTGGCGCGAAAATCAGGTTGTGGTGCGTTTTTGGATTATTACGCTTATGCTGGTGCTTGCCGGTCTCGCCGGATTGAAAATACGATGAACGCGCTTGTTGTCGGAATGGGAAAAACCGGATTGTCCATTGCGCGGCATTTTCTGGCGGCGGGGGGCGCGGTTGTTGCCGCCGATAGCCGCCCGATTCCGCCGTGTCTGAACGCATTTTCGTCTTTGCCGGGAATAAAAGATATTATTTGCGCCGCCGATTTTTCGCGTTGGTGCGCTGCTGATTTTGCCGGATTTGACCGCATCGCGCTGAGTCCGGGTGTATCGCCGAAAACATTGCGCGCGCCGTCTGCCAAAATTACCGGCGATGCGGCGTTGTTCGCCGATTCGTGGCGCGAAAATCCCGGCGAAACGCGCCTTTTCGCTTTTACCGGCACTAACGGCAAAAGCACGACTGTCGCCCTCGCCGCCGAATTGTGTCGCGCCGCCGGAATGCATGCCGAAGCAATCGGCAACATCGGCGCGCCGGTTTTGGATTCGGTTGCGCGATGGCGCGAACAAGGTGCGCCGCAAATCGCGGCGGTGGAACTTTCCAGTTTTCAGTTAGAAACGGCGGAGTCGTTTCCCGCCGATTGCGCAACGGTGTTAAACATTTCCGGCGATCATTTAGACCGACACGATTCTATGGACGAATACGCCGCCATTAAATCGCGCATTTATCGCGGCGCAAAAAAACGCGCGGCAAATTTGGATGACAAATTCGCCGCCCCGCCGGATTCGCCCGACATCACTTATTCCGCAAAACGCGCCGCCGATTTTCAACTTTGCGGCGATGAAGTTATTTATGACGGCGGACGCATTTCCGTGCGCGATTGCATTGCGCCGCCGCAAAATGTGCTTGCCGCGTTGGCGATATTGTCGCCGCTAAAACTGCCGCATCGCGCGCTGGAAAAAGGATTGGCATCGTTTGCCGGTTTGCCGCATCGCCGTCAGTTGGTCGGCGATTTCGGCGGCGTTTCGTTTGTCGACGATTCCAAAGCGACGAATGTTAAAGCCGCGTGTTTCGCCCTCGCCGATATTGCGGGCGATGTTTTATTGATTGCCGGCGGCGACGGCAAGGGGCAAGATTTCGCGCCGCTGGCGGCATGCGCGAATGTCAAAAAAGCGTTTCTCTTCGGCAAAGATGCCGATTCGTTGCGCCGCGCAATGCAATCCGGCGGAATCGCATGCGATAAAGTTTGCGATATGCGGGCGGCGGTTGACGGCGCAATCAAAATCGCGCAATGCGGCGATACTGTTTTGTGTTCACCGGCGTGTTCCAGTTTGGATATGTATCGCGATTATGCGGCGCGCGGGGACGATTTTGCCGCCGCTTGTCGTGCGGCGTTTCGGGAGGCGAATTGATGCGGCGTAGTTTTGTTTCGCCCGCATTGGATGCAACCGTACCGGCGGCGGCGGCGTTGCTGTTCGGAATCGGTCTTGCGGCGATTTATTCAACTTCCTTGCCCGAAGGAAAAAGTTGGCCGGTGCGGCATTTGTTATCCGCCGTTTTTGCGGTTGCGGCGGCGGCGGCGGTACTCCGGTGTCCGTTGCGCGTGTTGCGGCATTTTGTGCCGGCACTGATGGCGTTGGTAATATTGCTTCTTGCGGCGGTATTTTTCTTTGACCCGGCGGGCGGTGCGAAACGGTGGTTGAAAATCGGCGGATTGTCTTTGCAACCGTCCGAGTTATGCAAATGGACGGCGTTATTAATCGCGGCGCATTACGCTTCCCGCCCGTCTTATAAAACGCGGCGCGGATTTGTCGCACCGGTGGCATTTTGGTTGGTGACGCCGCTGTTTCTCATCATTTTGCAAAGCGATTACGGTACGCTGGCGTTAGTATCATTTACTATCATTTTCGTACTTTTTGTCGCCGGAATGGATTTGCGGCTGACTCTCGGACTCATCGCCGTGTTGGCGGTGGCGTCTGTGCCGCTGATTATGCTGGCGCCGTACCGAATGCAACGGCTGGCGGGTTTTGTGGACCCGTTTACGGCGGAAGGCGGTTATCATCAAAAACAGGCGCTTATCGCGTTCGCGCAAGGCGGATTTTGGGGGCGCGGCGCCGAACGCAGCGTATTAAAATGGAAGTTTTTGCCGGAAGGGCATAACGATTTTATTGCCGCAATTATCGGCGAAGAAATGGGACTCGCCGGGCTTTTGGTGGTTTGCGCGCTTTTTATTTGGCTTGCCGGACGGGCGATAAGAATCGGCAACGATGCCGAATCGCGTGGCGAAGTTTTCGGCGCATTATTTTCTTTCGGTGCCGCTTTGATGCTGTCGCTGCAGGCGTTTATTCATATCGGCGGCAATGTCGCGTTGTTGCCGTCTAAGGGATTGACTTTGCCGCTGGTGAGTTATGGCGGCAGCAGTTTGCTGGCGACGGGATTGATTCTCGGCGTGCTGATGCGCGTAGATTACGAAAATCGCAAAGATGCGGCGGGGGGAATATGACGGCGCGAATCGTGATGGCGGCGGGCGGCACCGGCGGGCATGTTTTTCCCGCGTTGGCGATTGCGGACGAGTTGCGGCGGCTTGGCGGCGAAGTATTGTGGATGGCGGCGGGCGGAATAGAAATGCATCTCGCCCCGGCGCGCGGATTTGCGTTGCATCATGTACCATTTTCGCCGCCGCGCGGCATTGTCGGCGGATTGCGTCTTGTGCGTGCTGTATGGCGGGCGCGTTTGATATTGCGGCGTTTGCGTCCCGCCGTGGTGGTCGGAATGGGCGGTTATGCCGCCGCCCCCGGCGGATTTGCGGCGAAAATTGCCGGAATTCCGCTGGTCATACACGAACAAAATGCCGTTGCCGGACGGGCAAATAAACTGCTTTGCAAAATTGCCGCCCGCGTTTGTACCGGATTTCCCGATGCATTACCCGGCGGCATTTGCACCGGCAATCCGGCGGGCGGCGAATTTTTCGCACAAAAACCGCCCGCCGCCCGATTGTCCGATTCGCCGCCGCGCAAACTTTTAATACTCGGCGGCAGTCAAGGCGCGCGCGCATTAAACGAAACGGTACCCGCCGCGCTGGCGCAACTTTCCGATGTTTACAAAATCGTACATCAATGCGGGCGCGGCAATAGGGGCGCGACAAATGCCGCTTATCAAAATGCGAATCGTGCGGCGTCTGTGCGCGAGTTTTTGGACGATGTTGCCGCGCAGATGGCGGCGGCGGATTTGGTTATTTGTCGCGCCGGGGCGGCGACTCTCGCCGAACTGGCGGCAGTCGGGGCGGCGGCGTTGCTGGTACCGTATCCGTTCGCGGCGGCGAATCATCAACATTTTAATGCGCAGTTTTGGAAGGCGCGCGGTGCGGCATTTGTCGCACCGGAAAAAGATTTTAACGCGGAATGGCTGGCGCGATTTTTGTCCGATGCAACACCGCTGCGCGAAACCGCACAAAAAGCGGCGATTTTGGCGCGTCCGCGTGCCGCCGCAGAAGTTGCTATGGAATGTATGAAAGAGGCGGGCGATGCGTCATAAAATTCGCGGCATTCATTTTGTCGGAGTCGGCGGCGCGGGTATGTCGGGGCTTGCCGAAGTCATGCGCGGATTGGGCTACGATGTGAGCGGTTCCGATATGAGCGAAAAACCCGCCTTGCGCCGTCTACGCGAATCGGGAATGCGCATACACACCGGACACGATGCGGCGCACATTGCCGCCGCCGATTGCGTGGTTTATTCCGGCGCGGTGCCTGACGATAATCCGGAATTGATGGCGGCGCGTGTTGCAGGCGTGCCGGTGATTCCGCGCGCGCAAATGCTGGGCGAAGTATTGCGATTCAAACCCGGCGTGGCGGTTGCCGGTACGCACGGCAAAACGACGGTCGCCTCTATGCTGGCGACTGTTTTATCCGCCGCCGGAATGGATCCTACTTGCATTATCGGCGGGCGATTTTTGGATGGCGGCGGCAATGCCCGCATCGGCGGCGGCGAATTTGTCGTTGCCGAAGCGGACGAATCGGATGCATCATTTTTGCATTTGCAACCGGTCGCGGCGGTGATTACAAATATTGACGATGATCATCTTTCGGCGTTCGGGGGCGATATGCGGCGATTGCAGCGCGCGTTTTACGATTTTCTCGGCAACTTGCCTTTTTATGGTGCGGCGGCGATATGCATTGATGATCCGGCGGCGGCAAAACTCGCCCGCAAAGTGTCGTTTGTGCGCGTTCGCCGCTACGGTAAAAATGCCGCCGCCGATGTGCGCGCCGTCGACATTCGTGCCGCCGAAGATGGAATGCATTTTTCGTTGCGCACAAAAGAAGGCGATTATCCGGTGCATTTGCGCGCGGCAGGTGACCATAATGTGATTAACGCGGCGGGGGCGTTTGCGATGGCGCGCGAAATTGGCGTTTCCGCCGAAAATGCCGCGGCGGGACTCGCGCAGTTTCGCGGAGTCGGGCGGCGGCTGGAATCGCGCGGCGAAATGAAAACAGCGGACGGTGCGGCAATTCTCGTCGACGATTATGCGCATCATCCGACCGAAATCGCCGCGAGTATTTCCGCGATGCGCGGGATGCATCCGCACCGCCGATTGCTTCTCGTTTTTCAACCGCACCGCTACACGCGCACCCGCGATTTGTTTGACAAATTTGTCGCGGCGTTGTCGTTTGGCGATTCGCTGGTTTTGTTGGATGTATATCCGGCGGGCGAACAAGCGATTGACGGCGCGGATAGCGATTCGCTGGCAGCGGAATTGCAAAAACGCGGTGCGCAAATTGTGCGGGCGGGCGATACGGCGGATGCCGCAAAAGTCGTTCGCCGCATCGCGCAAGACGGCGATATTGTGCTGATAATGGGCGCGGGAAATATCGGCGCGCTGCCGGAGATGGTGCAATGACGGCGTTGCGCGGCGAGTGGAAACATAAGTTTTCTATGGCGCGATTGTCTTCGTGGCGAGTCGGCGGACCGGCGGATGATTTGTTTTTGCCCGCCGATTTGGATGATTTACGCGCATTTTACGAATCCGATTCGCGCGCCCGCACCGCATTTATTGTCGGACACGGCAGCAATTTGTTGGTGCGGGACGGCGGTATTCGCGGCGTGGTGGTGCGAGTTGCGCCGGGTTTGTCGACCTTGCGAATGGAAGAAAACGGATGCATATATGCCGAAGCCGGGGCGGGTTGTCCGAAACTCGCGCGATTTGCGGCGAACGCCGGATTTGTCGGGGCGGCATTTTTGGCGGGTGTGCCGGGCACCGTCGGCGGTGCCGCCGCAATGAACGCCGGATGCGAAGGCGGCGAAGTTTGGCGACATATTGAATCGGCGACGGTGCTGGAAAATGGCGAAATGCGTACGCGTCCGCGCGAAGATTTTGTCGCCGGTTATCGTTCATTAAAAATGAAAGACGGCGGTGCAGTTCCATTTTTTGCCGCCGTGCGATTGCGTTTTTCGCCCGGCACACCTGCCGCCGCCCGCACCGTCATGCGCGAAATGTTGCGCCGCCGTGCAGAAAAACAACCGGTCGGAAGTGCGAATTGCGGTTCGGTTTTTTGCAATCCGCCCGGCGGTTTTGCCGCAAAACTAATTGATGAATGCGGCTTGAAAGGAATGCGAATCGGCGGGGCGGTCGTCTCCCGCAAACACGCAAATTTTATCGTCAACGATCGCCGCGCCCGCGCCGAAGATATAGAAAAACTGATTTTTGCCGTGCGCGACAAAGTGCGCGAAAAAACCGGAATCGCTTTGTCGCCCGAAGTGCGCATTGCCGGTTGTGCGGAAGGAGGCGAAAAATGACGGCGATTAAAACCGCATTGTTGGCGGGCGGCGATTCGCCTGAACGCGAAGTGTCGCTGGCGGGCGGCGAATTGATTTTGGCGGCGTTGCAGCGGGCGGATATTAATGTTTTCGCTTTTGATACCGCCGCGCGTTCGTTGACGGAGTTGGCGGATTTGGGCGTTTCGCGCGTTTTCAATATTTTGCACGGCGGCGCCGGCGAAAATGGCGAAGTACAAGGCGCGCTTAAAATAATGCGCATTCCTTTCACCGGCAGCGGCGTTCTGGCGTCTGCGTTGGCGATGGACAAACACCGCGCAAAAATGATTTGGCGGGCGGCGGGATTGCCGACTCCCGATTGGCGAATTACTTCCGATTCGCGCGATGCATCGGACATTGCATCCGCGATTGGATTGCCGCTTTTTGTCAAACCTTCATGCGGCGGTTCTAGCACAAATTCGGGAGTCGCAAACACAACGGCGGAACTGGCGGCGGCGATTGCAGTTGCCGCTTCCGAAGGCGCACCGGCGATGGCAGAAAAATTTGTATTCGGTGCGGAATATACCGCAACTATCTTAAACGATGTCGCCTTGCCGCTGATTAAAATAACGCCGCCGGGCGATTTTTATGATTATCACGCAAAATATATTTCGGACGATACGCGATTTATTTGCCCGTGCGGATTGCCCGCCGCACAAGAAGAATCGTTACGCCGCGAATCGCTGCAAGCGTTTGCGATATTGGGATGTCGTCATTGGGGGCGGGTGGATTTTGTGTTGGGCGAAAATGGTCCGATGTTTTTGGAAGTGAATACCGTGCCGGGAATGACTTCGCACAGTTTGGTACCGATGGCGGCGAAAGCCGCCGGGACGAATTACGATTCGCTGGTCAAACAAGTTTGGGAGGGCGCACGATGAATTCTCGCTTGCCGTTTTGTCTTTTTTTTATAATGTTTTCCGCGTTGCTGTGGTATATGGCGGAACGATTTACATTGCGCGGGTGGACGATAAACGGCGGCGATGCGATTGCGCGTGTTTCGGTGGAAAAAATGATGCGGGAAATGGAAGGGCGCAGTTTGGCGGCATTGCGATTGCCGTTGTTGCGCGAACAAATCATGCGGCAACCGGGCGTTGCAGATGCCGCATTGCGGCGGCAGTTGCCGGATTCGCTGGAAATTCGTCTGATAGAACATCGTCCGCTGGCATCTTGGGCGGGCGGCGGATTGGTGGATGTTTGGGGTGTTCGGTATGATGGGTTTTCCGATAAATGGCTGCCGCAGTTTTCCGGTCCCGCCGAACGGGCGGCGAGTATGGCGGATTTTTATACAGACGCGCGCGATATGTTGGACAAAATCGGCGCAACAATCGCACATTTGCGCGTGGACGATAATGGCGAATGGCGCGTATTTTTGAGTGACGGATTGATGCTGCAATTGGGGCGCGATAATTTGCACAAACGGGTGCGGCGATATGTACGACACGCCGCCGAGTTGCGTTTGCGTTTTGCACAAATTCGTGCGGTGGATTTGCGTTATGAAAAAGGATTTTCTATTTCTCTTGACGACGGAGGACAAACATGAAAAATGGCGGCGGTACAATCGGCGAATTGTTGGTAGCGGCGGATTTCGGCGGTGCGACGGTGCGCGTTTTGGCGGCGGAAACATTGCCGCATCGCGCCCTCCGCATTGTCGGAATCGGCGAAGCACCTTCGGCGGGAGTCGGCGAAGGGCGAGTGATAGACATGGAAAAAGCAGTCGGCGCATTGCAAAATGCATTGCGTGAAGCAGAATTGATGTCTCGGCGGCGAATTAATAAAGCGTGGTCGTCCGTTGCCGGGGCACACATTACCGGCATAAATGCCTCCGGCACAACGGTCGTGGACGACCCGGAAGGCGTTTCGCAAACCGACATTAACGAAGTCAAACGGCAAGCGGAAGCGGAAGCCGAACATCACAACGGCAAGCGGGTGATTGCAACATTGGAACGCTATTACGAACTCGGCGGACACACCGGCGTGCAACGTCCGCTGGGAATGAGTGGCAGCAAATTGTCGGGCGAAATGCATTTGGTGCTGGCGTCCGTCAACGCCTTGGCGGATTGGGAAAAATGTATGTTGCAATCTGGCGTAGAAACCGCAAATCAGTTTATTTTTTCGGCATTGGCGGCGGCACCGGCGGTATTGACCGAAGACGAAAAAGATCTCGGCGTTTGCGTTGTGGATATCGGCGAATCGACAACCGATGTTGCGGTTTTTCATCGTGGCGTTGTGGCGGGCGTATTTTCGTTTTCTATGGCATCCGGCGATATTCATCGGGATATTGCAGAAGTGCATCATGCATCTTTGGAATCTGCCGAACAAGCGAAAAAAACTATCGGTTTGGCGGGCGACGAAGGCGAGTTTGTATCGTTATTAGATGCCGGCGGCGGCGGCGAAAGCCGTCAATCGCTGGCAGTCGTTCGCGATACTATCGCCCATCGTGTGGACGAAATTTTGGAGACAATCGGCGAACGAATCGGCGAAATGCTGACAGACGGCGGCGGCGATTCCCGCCGTCTCGCCGCCGGTGCAGTGTTTGTCGGCGACGGGGCATTGTTGCCCGGACTCGCACGGGCGGCATCCGCAAAACTCGAAATCCCCGCCCGAATCGGCAGACCGCTATATCGTGGCGACAATCACGAAGCAATTGCATCACCGAGATTTGCAGTTGCCGCCGGACTTTTGCACACGGCAGCAATGTTCGGAGGTGCAAACGAAATCGCACACAAAAACGATATTTTCCGCCGTTTTCGCATTGCCGTCGCCCGCATTTTCGGCGAACGCGATTCGGGAACAGAATAGATTTTTTTCGCAAAACAGTTTTTATTAAAGTTTTATAAAATTTTTTATAGCCACAAAAAAAGGAGACATCATGAACGGAATGGAGTTTATAGAAAACGAACGCTCCCCGGCGAAAATCCGGGTAATCGGAGTCGGCGGTTGCGGCGGCAACATCATTAATTATCTGCAAAAAAAGCGGGTAGAAGGAATTGAATACGCCGCCGTCAATACCGATTCGCAGGCATTATCGCGAATCGAAAACGCCGAATGCATACACATCGGCGGCACAAAAATGCGAGGACTCGGTGCCGGGGCAAATCCCGATTTGGCAGCACAAGCCGCACAACAAGAAAGTACGCGTCTGAAAGATTTGGTGGAAGGATGCGATATGGTTTTTGTCGCTTGCGGAATGGGAAAAGGTACCGGAACAGGTGCATCGCCGCTAATTGCAAAACTCGCACGAGAATCGGGCGTATTGACTGTGGCGGTTGCAACTTTACCGTTTCGTCACGAACGCCGCAACAAAATCGCCGATAAAGGAATCCGCCTTCTCGCCGAAGAAGTCGATTCTTTACTCGTCGTTCCAAACGGCAAACTAAAAGATGTACTCGGCGACGATGTTTTGCAAAAAGATGCATTGGCGGCGGCAAACGAAGTTTTGTACAACGCCGTCTGCGGCATTTCCGAAATCATTACAAAACCCGGCGAAATGAATTTGGATTTTAACGATGTGCGTGCCGTTATGTCGGCAAAAGGCAAAGCGGTTATGGGTTCCGCCCGCAAATCCGGCGGCGACCGTGCTGCTGCGGCGGCATTTGAAGCGTTGTGTTGCCCGCTAATGGAAGATGTGGATTTGTCCGCCGCTACGCATTTTTTGGTGAACATCACAGCGTCGACCGATTCTATGAAGTTATCGGAAGCAGAAGCGGTACACGAAGTAATTGACGAAAAAGCCCCGAATTGCGATACCGAACGCTTTGTCGGGCAAGTATACGACAACACAATGGGCGACGAAATGCGGGTGACAATTATCGCAACCGGAATCGCCGCAGAACGGGCGGCAACCGGCGGCGATATGAAATTGTTGCAAGGGGCAGTGCAAGACCCTTGTTTTATTTCCGGTCGCAAACGGCAACAAGTAGAAGAAATGATTCGCAAACACGAAGGCGATGTGAGCAAAGTACCGACAATTTTGCGGCGGCAAAAAAACTAAATGTCCATCCCGCAAAAAACCGTCGCCCGCCCCGCCGCATTTTCCGGAATCGCATTGCACAGCGGGCGTTTTGTGCGAGTTCGCGTTCTGCCGCATCCCGAAAACGGCGGAATCGTTTTTTGTCGCACCGATATCGGCGGCGAAGTATCGGCAAATGCAAACAATGTTCGCGATACCCGATTGGCGACAACGCTTGCAAATGGCAAATGCGAAATCAGCACGGTAGAACATTTTTTGTCGGCGTTGTCGGCGTTGGCAATAGACAATTTGCGAGTGGAAGTTGACGGGCCGGAGTTGCCGATTTTGGACGGCAGTGCCGCCCCGTGGATGGTTTTTTTGACAGAAGCATGCGGAATCGCCGCACAAAACGCCCCCCGAAAACAAATCCGGGTCTTGAAAACAATAGAACAAAAAACCGCCGATGGCTATGCGTGTTTTTCGGCGGCAATCAACAATGTCGTCCGCTACGAAGCCGAAATAAACTTTCCGCATTTGGCAGTACGGCGAACCGGCAGAAGTTATACGCATATTTTATCGGCGGCGGAATATGAAGAGGAAATTTCCCGTGCCCGTACTTTTTGTTATGTCAACGATGTGGAAGCAATGCGTAAAAATCGCCGTGCTTTGGGCGGTTCTTTGCTTTGTGCGGTCGTTTATGACGATTTTGGCGTGCTAAACGAAGGCGGACTTCGCTATCCGGATGAGTTTGTCCGTCACAAAATTTTGGATGCCGTCGGCGATTGTTATATCAACGGTCATTTAATCGTCGCCGATTACAAAGCCGAATGCCCCGGACACGGATTAAATCTCGCCCTCGTCTCCGCCCTCCTCACCGACAAATCCGCATGGGAGTGGATGTAAATCTCGCCTCTCCGCTGTCATTCCCGCGAAAGCGGGAATCTATTTTGAGGAACAAAACTGCGAATTCGCCCCCTTTTTCCACAAAAAACGGTGCGGAAATTCCGAAATTAATCGCCCCGAATGGATTCCCGCTTTCGCGGGAATGACGAGGGGGGATTTTTTTTATTGTCGGCGGGGTTTGTATTTTCGGGCGGGATGTGTTATACTTTCGCCTGTTATTTATCACAGAGGAAAGATCTAATGAAAACGAAAATCCAAAAAATCATCATCGCCGCCGCCGTTTTATTTGCGGCGGGATTGTCTAACATTTCCGCAATTGCACAAGAATCTGTTATGACTCCCGCAACGGCGAATCTTTATCAGCGTTCTACATCTAACGAAAGAGGCGTAGATTACAACAGACCGATTACTGATGTTGTTGCACAGATTCGCGATATTAGTATGCGAAGCGGCTTAAGGGATTATGAGGCAGTCGGAAGTTTATTCAACAGAATAAATGACGATGACCCCGTAACCGGTGTAGGGGCTAATGAAGATATGCTTGGAACCGAAAACAATTTATTGCTATTCGGTCCTGACGGCAATCAACAAGAAATGAAACCCGGCGACCGATTTGTTGTTTTTAATTTATTTGGAACGAGAGTTGCAACTGTTTATATGTACACCGCAACGGACAACGACTTTTACTTTGCGGATAACACGGGAAATACCGCCGCAGAACCGGGCACGGACGAATTTTTCCTTGATGCAGATTTTGCCGAAACACCGCAACCCGTCGCTGGTTCGCAAGGATTAAACCCCGTTCAATGTATGGACGGATTTATATCAAACGATGATATTACTTGCGAATGTCCGGCGGGCGAAAGAGTAAACGCCGAAGGAAATTGCGAAACGATTCCCGCAACTTGCGGAGAAAATGCAACAAATGCGGAAGATGTTACGATGTGCGTTTGCGATGCAAACCATCAATTTGTTGCAGATTCTACGACAACTTGCGAACTGATTTCGGAAGACGGCAACACAGACACGCCGGAACCGGGAACAGAAACGCCGCAAACACAAAATCCGACAAGGCGAACAAGCGGCGGCGATTCGGAAAGTAAAGCCGCAAGAGTAATCGGCATTGTCGGCATCGGAATGGCGATGTATGCAATCGCAAACGGCGGATTAGTTTCGGATTCCTTCGCCTTTTCGCCCGATTTCGGCTACGACATAACCGAAAGCGGCTACGCCATAAACGGCGGCGGAAAAATATCGTATTCCGAGGGCGATTTGCAAATGTATTGGACGGCAAAACAAACAAACGCAAACGGCAAATTCGGCGATTTCCGCTATACAAGCGGCGGAAAATACACAGCGGACATTTGGACAGCGACATTTTCCGAATCCGTTGCAGGCGAGACAGCAAAGTACTCTTTTGGGCTGTCTGCGGATATGGACGGATATTTCATAGGAATTTCCCCCGTCTATCGCCTGCACTCTTTTTACGACAAAGACAAAAGCGAAACCCGCAACGAGTTGAATTTGCAAGGCGATTTCCGCTACAACAATTGGCAAATCCGCCCCGCCGCCGGCTTCCGCTGGCAAAACGAAAAAGATTTCGCCGAAGATGCGAGGTTTTCGATAGATGCGGTGCGGAGATTCTAATTTAGTTACAAAAGGAGAAAAACGATGACTTTTACGAAAAGAACTTTGGCATTGTCTGTGTCTCTCGCTTTGGCGGGGGCTGTGCAGGCGAATACGCTGACGATGGGATATGACGCCGACCCGGTGTCTTTGGACCCGCACGAACAATTATCGGGCGGGACTTTGCAGCAATCGCATTTAAATTTTGACCCGCTTGTGCGGTGGACGCAAGATTTGCAGTTTGAATCTCGTCTTGCCGAATCGTGGGAACGGGTTGACGAATTGACGATGCGATTTGATTTGCGGCGAGGGGTTAAATTCCATAGCGGCAACGAAATGACGGCGGCGGATGTTTGCTGGACGGTGGAACGGTTGAAGAAAAGCCCCGATTTTAAGGCGTTATTTGAACCGTTTTCCGATTGCGTTACCGATGGCGATTATGCGGTTGAGTTAAAAACCGAAAAGCCGTATCCGCTGGTTTTGCATCAGGCGACTTATATTTTTCCGATGGACCGGGCGTTTTATTCCGGGACGGACGAAAACGGGAATGCGAAAGATGCGATTGTAAAACACGGCGATTCTTTTGCTTCGCAAAATGTTTCGGGTACTGGTCCGTTTGTCGTCAAAGCGAGACAGCAGGGCGTGCGGATGGAAATGGAACGATTTGCGGATTATTGGGATAGCGATTCGCCGGGTAATGTGGAGAAAATTGTGATGACGCCGATTGCGAATGCGGCGACACGGGTAGCGGCGTTGTTGTCTGGCGATGTGGATTTTATTGCCCCGGTACCGCCGAATGATTTGCGGCGAATTCGCCGAGACAGCAAAGTTGATTTGGTGACTTTGCCTGGTACGCGAATCATTACTTTTCAATTGAATCAAAAGCGATTGGAACCGCTTGCCGATGTGCGGGTGCGACAGGCGATTGTTTATGCGATTGACAACAAAACGATAGTGCAAAAGATTATGAAGGGATTTGGTACGCCTGCTGCACAACAGAGTCCGAAGGGCTATTTGGGCTACAACTCCGATTTGCAACCTCGTTATGATTTGGAAAAGGCGAGGGCGTTGATGGCGGCGGCGGGTTATGCGGACGGTTTTACGGCGAGTATGATGGCACCGAATAATCGTTATGTCAACGATGCGAAAATCGCTGAGGCGGTTGCGGGAATGTTGGGTAAAATCGGCATTAAAATCAATTTGGAAACGATGCCGAAAGCACAATATTGGCCGAAGTTTGATGAACGGGCGGCGGATATGATGATGATTGGTTGGCATGCGGATACCGAAGATTCGGGCAATTTTAGCGAGTTTTTGCTGATGTGTCCGGATGCAGAAGGGGGGTATGGGCAATACAACAGCGGCAACTATTGCAATCCGGTTTTTGACCGTCTTGTGTTGGATGTGCAGTCCGAAACCAACGAATCGGTGCGTGCGATTCGCTTGCAAAAAATAGAAGAAATCGCACACCGTGAAGCGGCGTTTGTTCCGTTGCATTGGCAAAATCTTGCATGGGCGGCACGAAAAGGCGTCAATATAAAAGATATTGTCAATGTGCAAAATTTCCCGTATTTGGGCGATTTGGTGATTGAACGATAAAAGCGATGCGTCCCCGCCGCATTTCGTTTGATTGGAAACTAATAGCGGTTTTATCTTTTCGGCGGGCGTGGCAGGGGGCGTTGGTGATGTTGGTCATCAGCGTTTTGGCGTTTTCTATTCGTGACGATTTGGGAGATCCGTTGCGCGAACTGGTCGGGCAATCGGTTTCCGAAGAAGTACGCGAAGAGTTGCGGCGGGAAATGGGGTTGCATGACCCATTTTTGGTGCAATATTGGCGATTTCTCAAAAAAGCCGTACGCGGAGATTTCGGCGATTCGTATTTTTACAAAAAACCGGCATTGGAAGTGATTGCCGAAACTTTTCCGGCGACTTTGGAATTGGTTTTTGCTGCTGCGTTGATTATTATTTTTGTTTCGGCACCGGCGGGGGTGTATTGTGCGATTCGTCCGCACAGTTTCGGGGCGCGTACGGCGATGTTTTTGTCGGTGGTCGGCATTTCGGCACCGGTATTTTTGATTGCGATATTTCTAATTTATCTTTTTTCGGTGCATTTGGGTTGGTTGCCGTCTTATGGGCGGGGTGATGTTGCGCCTTTGTTGGGCGTTTTGTGGCAAAGCGGTTTTGCGACTCGTGATGGTCTTGCGCATCTTTTGTTGCCGGCGGTTGCGTTGTCGTCTATTATGTTGCCGCTTTTTATTCGGCTGATTCGTGCCGAAATGGCGGAATGTCTCGCCGCAGATTATGTGCGTTTTGCACGGGCGAAGGGGTTGAGATTGTGGCGAATTTATTTTGTGCATGCGTTCAAAAATACGCTGTTGCCGGTTGTCACAGTGGGCGGTGTGCAAATCGGGACTCTTCTCGCTTATACGATTCTCACCGAATCGGTTTTTCAATGGCCGGGGACGGGGCGGTTATTTTTGGAGGCGGTAAATCGCGTTGATGCACCGCTGATTGTTGCGTATTTAATTGTTGTCGGGCTGATTTTTGTTGTCATTAATGCGATTGTGGATTTTACTTATACGCTTTTGGATCCGCGTGTGCGAACGGGCGGGGCGTTGTGAAGGCGTTTCGGGAAAGCGATTTGTGGTGGCGATTTTCGCGGGATCGCGGGGCGCAAGCGGCGGCGGCGGTGTTTGTGTTTTTTGCATTGTCGGCGGCGGCGGCGGGATTGGTTGCGCCCTTCAATCCGTTTGATCCGTTGCAAATTGATTTGCTGGATTCGGAAACGCCGCCGCGGTGGGAGGAGGGCGGCGATGTGCGTTTTTTGTTGGGAACGGATGCGCAAGGGCGTGATTTACTTTCGGCGATATTATATGGGCTTCGCATTTCGGTTGTCATCGGCGTGTTTGCGGTTTTATTGCAGGCGATTTTGGGAGTCGCCATTGGTTTGGTGGCGGGGTATGCGGGCGGACGGACGGATGCGATTTTGATGCGAATCGCCGATATTCAGTTATCGTTTTCGTCTTTTATGGTGGCGATTATCGCGTTGGCGTTGTTTCAAACTTTGTTCGGTGCGGAACGGTATGAAGAGTTGGCGTTGTATATGTTGATTCTCGTTATCGGCATTTCGGAATGGCCGCAATATGCGCGCGCCGTGCGGGCGGTGGTATTGTCGGAAAAAGAAAAGGAATATGTTGCCGCCGCGCGGGTTTTGGGTTATCCGCCGTTGCGAATTATCGCGCGGCATTTGCTGCCGAATTCAATGACGCCGGTGTTGGTGATTTCTACCGTGCAGACGGCGAATGCGATTATTAGCGAGGCATCGCTTTCGTTTTTGGGATTGGGAATGCCGGTAACGCGTCCGTCTCTCGGGTCGCTGATTCATTCGGGTTTTGAATATATTTTTAGCGGTTCGTGGTGGCTGACATTGTTTCCGAGTGCGGCGTTGGTCGCGCTGATTTTGTCGGTTAATGTGTTGGGCGATTTTTTGCGGGATGCGTTAAATCCGCGTAATGCGCATTTGCAATGACCGGCGAGTTGTTATTATCGGCGCGCGATTTGCATGTCGGTTTTCGGCGGCGGCACGATATTTTACCGGCATTGCGCGGGGTATCGTTTTCGTTATCGTCCGGCGAACGACTTGGTATTGTCGGCGAATCGGGGGCGGGAAAATCGTTGGCGGCGGCGGCGTTATTAAATTTAATTCCGCCGCCCGGACAAATTACCGGCGGCGAAGTTTTGTTGGAAGGGCGCGATTTGTTATTTCTGCCGCCCGAAGAGTTGCGGCGTGTGCGGGGGCGGCGAATTGCCATGATTTTTCAAGATCCGTTGACGACATTGAATCCGGTATTGACAATCGGGCGGCAATTGACGGAGTGTTTGCAAGCGCATGAAGTTGCGGACGGCGAAAACGCGCAGCAAATGGCGATTGCCCGTTTGCGCGAAGTTGCGATTCCTTCGCCGGAAGAACGAATGCATTCGTATCCGCATGAGTTGTCGGGCGGCATGCGGCAGCGGGTGGTAATTGCGGCGGCAATGATTTGCAATCCGGCGTTGATTGTGGCGGACGAACCGACGACTGCGTTGGATGTATCGGTGCAGGCGGACATTATGGCGTTGCTGGCGCGATTATGCGAAAGCCGCGGGATGGCGTTGATTCTCATCAGTCATGATTTAAGTTTGGTATCGCAAATGACCGACAAAATTCTTGTGATGTATGCGGGGCGAATTGTGGAACGCGGCGCAACTGCCGAAGTCATTTCCCGCCCGCGTCATCCTTATACGCGCGGATTGTTGGCGTCTCTTACGCGGCGCGCTGCGGGCGGAAAGTTTTATCAAATTCCCGGACAAATGCCGCCGCCGGATGCATTGCCGCAAGGATGCGCATTTCATCCGCGTTGTGATTTCGCCCGCGCTATTTGTAAACAAAAAACGCCGCTCGAAGAAGCGGGAGTCGCCTGCCATTTCACCGCCGAAATATCGGATGAAAATATCGTAAACTCTTCTGAAACAATAAATGAAAATATGCCGCATGAAAATATCGCAAATGCTGATGAAATATCGCATGAAAAAAATGTCGCATAAAAATATCGTAAATGCTGATGTCTGAATCGTTGTTGCGCGTGCAAAACGCGGTTAAACATTTTGGCGGGCGTGGTAGAACGGCGCGGGCGTTAAACGGCGTTTCGTTTGAAGTGCGGCGCGGCGAAGTGTTTTGTGTTGTGGGCGAATCGGGATGCGGAAAATCCACATTGGCGCGCGTGATTGTCGGGCTGGAAACGCCGGATGCGGGCGAAGTGCATTTTGACGGCGCGCGCATAGATAACATATCGCCGCGGAATCGGCGGCGGTTGTGTCGCGAATTGCAGATGGTTTTCCAAAATCCGCATGGGTCGTTGAATCCGCGAATGACGGCGGGCGAAATGTTGGAAGAGGCGTTGCGGTTTCATTTTCCGCAAACGCGCGACCGGCGGCAAAAAGTTGTTGCCGCGTTGGCTGCAACCGGATTGTCGGCGGATGCGGCGGGGCGGTATCCGCATCAGTTTTCGGGCGGACAACGGCAGCGAATTAGTATTGCGCGGGCGTTGATTGTTGCGCCGCGTTTTATTGTGGCGGACGAACCGATTGCGGCGTTGGATGTTTCGGTGCAGGCGCAAATTCTCAATTTGCTGATTGATTTGCGGCGGGCGCGCGGGCTGGCGTATTTGTTTATCACGCACGATTTGTCGGTGGTGCGTTATTTTGGCGACCGGGTGGCGGTGATGTATGCCGGGCGGATTTGCGAAATGTCTTCGGTCGCGGAAATGTTTGCCCGTCCGCGTCATCCTTATACGCGAATGTTGTTGGATGCCGCGCCGCAAATCGGCAAACCGGTTGCGGAAAAACGGGCGGGAGAACCGCCGTCGCCGTTAAATATCCCGTCCGGTTGCGCGTATCATCCGCGTTGCCCTTTCGCTTCCGACCGTTGCCGCCGCGAGATTCCAGCATTGTCGGCAGAGGCAGGCGTTGCATGTCACGCCGTTGCCGAAGGGCGGATTTAGTTTTGTTTTTCGTTAAAAAAAATCCGCAGGGTGATTTGCATTTGGGAATTGGTGTTATAATTTCGGCTATGCATATTATTGAAGAATTGGAACGCGAAGAACTCGCCCGTCTCAACAAAACGATTCCCCCTTTTGCGCCGGGCGATACGGTAGCGGTGCGGACGCATGTCATAGACGGCGAGGCGCGGCGCATTCAAACATTTGGCGGCGTTGTTATTTCCCGGCGCGGGCGCGGAATTAACGAATCTTTTGTCGTGCGCCGTATTTCATCGGGCGAAGCGATGGAGCGGACTTTTCAAACTTATTCGCCGCTGATTGAAAGCATAGAAGTGCAGCGTCACGGCGATGTCCGGCGCGCTAAACTGTATTATTTGCGCGAGCGTAGCGGCAAATCCGCGCGTATTCGCGAAAAACTCGGCGCGCAAAAAACCAAACCGCGCTGATACCCCGATGGCATCGCAAATCGGCAGGCGTTTTGACGAATTAATAAAAGTTTCGCGCGAATTGTCGGGCGACAAACCGCTGCCCCGTCTTTTTCAGGGCGTTATAGATATTGTCTGCAAATCCACCGGTTCGGACGGCGGTACTTTGTATATGTACGACAACAAACAGGATACGCTGAAAGCGGTTTTGTTGACGAATTTTTCGCTTGGTATGCACAGCGTTGTGGAAGAGTTTGACCCGCTTGTCATTACCGGTTTTTTGGAAGTGCCGTTGCGCGGCGAAGATGCGGAGCGTTCCAACAAAATTTCCGCCGCCGCTTTTTTGCAGCAACGCGTTATTGCGGTGCCGGATGTCGGCAAAAATACCGAGTTTGATTTCGCCGGCGTACACGCTTTTGACCGCGCGAACAACTACAAAACCGGGCGGATTATCGCCATTCCGTTGCATGCGAACAACATTCAGGTGGGCGTTATGCAAGTTATCAATCCGGATATTAAATGTTTTGAAGAGGATTATCTGGAATTTTTGGAGACATTGGCGGGGCAAATTGCGATTGCGTTAAACAACGCCGTTTTAATTAGAGAAGGCGAAAATTTGTTGAGTGCCATCGTGCAGATGATCGGGATGGCGATTGATGAAAAATCGCCGCATACTGCCGGACATTGTTATCGCGTTACCGAATTGACGATGATGTTGGCGGATGCTGCGATGAGCGAAAAAAGCGGTCCGCTGTCTGATTTCCAAATGTCCGAAGTGGAACGCGAAGAGTTGCGAATGGCGGCGTTATTGCACGATGTCGGCAAAGTGGTCACGCCTGATCATATTTTGGAAAAGCGTACCAAGTTATATTCGTTGTCGGATCGCATAGAAGTGTTGGAAGAGCGCATTAATATGTGGCGCAATCATTTGGAGTTGGAGGCGATTAAAAAGGCGGTTGTTGCCGCAGGGCGACAAGATTTGCTGGAAGAGGCGACAAAAAATTTGTCCGCATCGTTGCGCGAAGACATTAGTTTTTTGGACGATGTTAACAAAGGCGCGATTGTTATGACTTCCGAAAACTTGGAACGACTCGGCGCGATTTCCAGCCGCACGATTTCGCATTTTAGTGACGAAACCGAAAAAAATGTAATTGAAAAACAAGAATTGTCCGATTTGCAAACTTTTCGCGGAACATTAAATCCCGAAGAACGAAAAATTATGGAAGGGCATGTCAAAAGCACGATTCGTTTTTTGTCGTCTATTCCGTGGCCGCGCAAGTTTTCGCGTTTGGTGGAATATGCCGGACAGCATCACGAAAAAATAAACGGCACTGGTTATCCGCACAAAATTAACGGTGACGGATTGTCCATCCCCGCCCGCATTCTCGGCATTGCCGACCGCTTTGAAGGAATCAGTGCGCCCGACCGTCCCTATCGCAGCAAAAAAATGATGTTGTCGCAAGTGTTAAAAATTATGACGAGTATGAGCCGCGAAGGCGAAATTGACTCCGATTTGTACGACATTTTTATCAAGCACAAAATTCACATGACTTACGGGCGCAAATATCTGGACGATTCCATGATTGATTGCGCCTGATTTCCGTTGCCGGACGGATTATTTTGTGACGACCGGCGGAATGGAAGCGGAATAATCGCGCGGTTTTTGTGCAATTCGGGCGGCGGCGTTGCGGGCGATTTGGCGATAGCGGGCGGCAACTTCACCGTCCGGATTCTTAATAACGGTCGGCGTTCCAGAATCGGCATCTTCGCGAATTTCGGGGGCGAGCGGCAGTTCGCCTAGTAATGGTACTTCGTATTGTGCGCACATTTTTTTTGCGCCGCCGATGCCGAAAATATGCGATTCGTTTTTGCAGTGCGGGCAAAAATAAACGCCCATATTTTCCACAACGCCCAACACCGGAATGCTAACTTTATTGAACATCACCAGCCCGCGCCGGGCATCGGCGAGGGCGAGATCTTGCGGAGTCGTTACGATAATCGCGCCGGTGACCGGCGTTTTTTGTGCGGTCGTCAGTTGAATGTCGCCGGTGCCGGGCGGCATATCCAAAATCAGATAATCCAAATTTTCCCACAAAGTTTCCGTCAAAAGTTGCGTCAGGGCGCGGGTTGCCATCGGGCCTCGCCAGACGGCGGGTTGATCTTCGCCGGTTAAGAATCCGACAGACATTGCTTGCAAACCGTGTGCGGCGACGGGGACGATTCCGCCATTTTCGCCGCCTTGCGGTTTGTCGCGAATGCCCAACATTACCGGCAGCGAAGGCCCGTAAATATCGGCGTCCAAAATTCCGGCGCGCGCACCTTCGGCGGCGAGGGCGAGGGCGAGATTGACGGCGGTCGCCGATTTTCCGACTCCGCCTTTTGCCGAAGAGACGGCGATGATATTTTTAACTTGCGGCAGACGGCGGATTCCGCCTTGCACGATGTGCGGGTGAATGCGGATTTCGCATCGCGCCGGTATCGGCGGCAATCCGGCGTTTTGTATGGCGGCGGCGACAATTCGCATTGCATCGGCGAAAACGCTGCGGGCGGGATAGGGAAATTGCAACACGATTTCCGCGCCATTTTCGGACGGCGCGACATTGACGGGCGCAAATCCCTCTCCGGCAAGAGCGGACGCGGCAACGGTTTGGATTTTTTCGCGCATAATGCAGTTTTTCATTATACCCCGCCCGTTCATTTTCCGCAAAGGATTTCCGCAATGGATTTATTCGCAGTTTATTCGCAATCGCAGGATTCTTCGGCGGGGTGATAAACGCCGCATTTAGCGCATCGCGTCATGGCGGTTTCTGTTTCTCTTTTTTTGCGGCGGGGGCGCGCCAACATCCACACGGCAACGGCGGCGGCGCACAACAACAATAGTTTCAATGCCATACGGCGGAATTGTATCAAAACGCCGCCCGTTTCAGTGGTGTCCGCAAAATATGCGGTTATAATTAAAAAATGCCGAAAAACGATTTTACTGCCGCGTCTTCCGCCGCCGCCGATTTCGGTTTTGCCGATGTTCGCGAAAACGCCAAATCCGCGCTTGTCGGCGGCGTGTTTTCGCGGGTCGCGCCTTATTATGACCGGATGAACGATGTGATGTCCGGCGGGATGCATCGCGCATGGAAATCCGCTGCCGTAGCATGCGGCGCATTGCGTCCCGGCATGCGCGTTTTGGATTTGGCATGCGGCGGCGGCGACATTACCGCGCGCGTGTTGCCGCGCATTGCGCCCGGCGGCAGTGTCGTTCTCGCGGATGCAAATGCCGAAATGTTGGCGCTTGCGCAGCGGCGGTTTGCAAATGATGCGGTGCGATTTTTCCGTTGCGATGCCGAATCGCTGCCTTTTGCCGACTATGCTTTTGACCGCGTATTTGTCGCTTTCGGTTTGCGCAACTTCACCCGCCGCGACAAGGCGTTGCGCGAAATGCATCGCGTTTTGCGTCCGGGCGGAATGTCTATCGTGCTGGAATTTACGCCGCCCGAAGGGATTTTTGCGCCGCTACAAAAACGCTATTTGCTTTCGGTATTGCCGCGAATGGGCGAATGTTTTTTCGGGGATGCGGAAAGTTATCGTTATTTGGGCGAATCGATTTTGCGTTTTCCGTCCCGCCGCGCGTTGTCGCAAATGATGGAATGCGCCGGTTTTGCCCGCGTTGAATGCGCATCACCCGCCGGCGTTGTCGCGATGCATCGCGCCCGCCGACTTTCGTAACCGTGAAAGACGCTTTTATTTCCGCGCCGCTGAAAGCGTTGGAACGGCGCATTGTCAATTCGTTCGCCGACATAGAATCGTGGTTGCGCGAATCGTTTCTAAAAACACCGGCGGCGTTTTATTGTTCCACCGATTTGCGCAACAACGGACACAAAATCGCTTCCATAGACGCGAATGTTTTTCCGGGCGGATTCAACAATTTGCCTGCGGCGGTGCATCCGCTGGCGGCGGCAGCATTGCGGCGGCAGACGGAAATTCTTTGCCCCGGCAGCAAATCGGTTTTATTGATTCCCGAAAATCACACCCGCAATTTGGGTTATTTGCAAAACATCGCCATTTTGCGGCACTTGTTCGAATCGGCGGGAATCGCGGTGCAACTCGGACGGCTGGACGGCGTTGCGGCATCTCTAAAAACCGAAGACGGGCGCGCGTTGGAAATGTTGCCGGTGGAACGCGAAGGCGGACGATTGCGATGCGGCGACATGATGCCGTGCGCGGTGGTTTTGAATAACGATTTATCCGCCGGTCTGCCGCCGATGTTGCAAAATTTGGACATTCCGACAATGCCGGCGGCGGCGTTGGGCTGGGCGACTCGCCGCAAATCCGCGCATTTTCATCAATACCGCCGCACCGCCGAAGAACTGGCGGCGTTGTTGGGCGAAGACGCGTGGTTGTTGTGCGCCGATTTTTCGGTGTGCGACAATGTGGATTTTCATCGCCGCGAAGGAATGGAATGTCTCGCCGCCGCCGTGGACGAAACACTCGCGCAAATCGGCGAAAAATATCGGATGCACGATGTCGCCGACGAACCGTTTGTCGTACTGAAAGCCGATTCTGGTACTTACGGAATGGGCGTTTTGCCGGTGCGCCGCGCCGAGGAAGTTTTTTCGCTCAACCGCAAACAGCGCAACAAAATGGCGACAGGAAAAGACGGCGCGACGGTGTCTAGCGTGATGATTCAAGAAGGCATCAACACGATTGACGATGCGGGCGGTGCGCCCGCCGAACCGGTTGCCTATATGATTGGCGATGCGGTAGTCGGCGGTTTTTATCGCGTCAACAAAATGCGCGCGCGACACGAAAATTTAAACAGCCGCGGAATGTCATTCGCGCCGCTGCCTTTCGCGACCGCGTGCAATCCGCCTGCCGGCGAAGATCCGGCGGGCGCGCGATTGTATGTATACGGCGTTATCGCGCGTCTCGCGGCGTTGGCGGTCGCGCGCGAATCCGCCGCATTGGATTCCTGACGCGGACCGTGCCGCGCGCTGCCGATTCGCAAACCGCGCGATCTTCCGCGCCGATGGCGGTTGTGGATATCGGTTCCAACGCAACCCGCATGATTATCGGGCGCGATGACGGCGGCGTTTTTACGCGATTGTTGTTTACCCGCGTGCCGCTCGCATTGGGGCGCGATTCGTACGGTGACGGCAACGCGATTTCGCCGTCCACACAAAATCGTCTTGTCGCCGCGCTTGTCGGTTTGCGGCGAATCGGCGAGGCGATGGAAGTGCGGCAATTTAAATTTGTCGCTACTGCGGCGGTGCGCGATTGCAAAAATCGCGCGCGTCTTGTGGCATCTTTGCATCGCCGCGCAAATGCAAAAGTGGAAGTGTTGGACGGCGCGCGCGAAGCGGAAATTATCGGCGCGTTTATCGCGCGTCAATTTCCCGCCGCCCCGGCGGTGTTGAATGCGGACACCGGCGGCGGCAGTACCGATTGCGCGCTGATTAAAAACGGAATCGTCGTCGCCCGCGCGACATTTGCAATCGGCACGGCACGGCAATTTGTTGGCGGTGCGGCGGAAAAAAAGAAAATGGCGGAATGGTTGCGGGCGAATCGCGGCGCGGACATTGTCGCGGCATCTAGCGGCGGCGGTGCGCGCAAGTTGGAATCAATTTGCGGCGAGATTACCGCGCCCGCATTGACGAAGTTTCTGACGCGCGCGCAAAAAATGGATTTGTCGCAACGCGCGCGCGTTTATGATTTAACGCCTGACCGCGCGCGCAACATCGTACCGGCGGCGCAAATCGCAAAAATAGTTTTGCGCGCATTGCGCCCCGCAACCGACAAACTCCGTACTATCCGCGGCGGACTCGCCGAAGCCGCGCTTGTACAAATGTTGGAAAAACGCGCAAAATAATATAATAAAAATATACAAAACGCGAATTTCTTTTACAATAGAAATTCGGAAGAAATTCAGAAAATCTCGGTTTTTCATCAGAATTTATTTTTTCCGCATTTCCAATCAAAATTCGGAAGAAATTCAGAAAACTCCGATTTTCATCGCAATTTATTTTTCGCATTTCCAAACCAAATTCGGAAGAAATTCAGAAAACTCCGATTTTCATCGTAATTTATTTTTCCGCGTTTCTAAATAAAAATTCGGAATAAATTCGGAAAATCCCGATTTTCATCGTAATTTATTTTTCCGCATTTCCAATCAAAATTCGGAAGAAATTCGGAAAACTCCGATTTTTATCAGAGTTAGGGAGTTTGGGGAAGTACTTGCAGAGGGTCTAACGGTTTTCCTGATTTGCGGATTTCCAGATGTAGCATCGGTTGCGTTGCGCCGCTGTCGCCGATGGTGGAAATTTGTTCGCCGCGCGCGATTTGTTGTCCTTCTTTTACGAGAATGGTATCGTTGTGTGCGTAGGCACTCAAATAATCGTTTTCGTGTTTGAGAATGATGAGACGCCCGTAACTTTTTACGCCGCTGCCGGTGTAGACGACTTTGCCGTCCGCAACGGCGTGTATCGGATTTCCCTTTACGCCGCTGATGTCTATGCCTTTGGAAGTTTCGCTGAATTTGCCGATAAGTTTTCCCGTCACCGGCCAACTCCAACTGACATTAAAACGTTGCCGCGTTTGACTCGGGGCGGCGGCGGATGCGGTCGGCGGTGCGGTAAATGATGCGTTTTGTATTGTTGATGCGGGCGGTTTGCCGATGAGTTTTTTTAGATTTTGTTCGCTGTATGCATATTTTGCCGCAACAGGTTCGTCTTTTATCGGCGCGTTTCCGCGCGGGGCGGGCGTTTCCGCCGCGGAAGGTGCGGGCGCAATCGGCACAATGGCGGCGGCATTTGTTGCGGCATCCGCGGCAATTGACGGTGCGGCGACAGGCGAAACGGGCGCAATTGTCGGCGCCGGCGAAGTTGTCGCCCGGACAACGGGGGCGGATTGCGGTGCGCTTGCGGGCGGCGACAAACGAATAATGTCGCCGCTGTCAATCAGGTCGGGATTTGCAATGCCGTTCCACAACGCCAATTCTTGATAATCCAATCCGTATTCCAGCGCGATGCCGATGAGGGTTTCGCCGCCCCGGATGATGTGCGTGTCGGGGCGGCGCACGGTCGGTTCCGGTTTTTCCACCGGCAAATCGGGCGCCGATTCCAAAACCGGCGCGGGCGGTGCGGATGCACAACCAGCGAGTACGCAAAACACCCCCGCCACAAAACATAATTTAAGAGGTTTGCAATAATTCATGTCGTCCCTTTCAACATTGGTACAAAATCCACCATTCCGCGCCGTGCGACAATCGCGCCGTCGGCGTTTATGGCGACCAGACGGCAGTTGTCCGCTGTCGACAACGGCATTATTAACCGCCCCGTCGGCGAAAGTTGCGATACGGCGGCGTCCGGCACGATGGCGGATTCCGCGCAAATCACAATGCCGTCAAACGGCGCCGCCGCCGCATAACCGTTGAAACCATCGCCGTGAATGACATGTACATTATTGTACCCCATTGCGCGCAGGCGTGCGGATGTTTGTTTTGCCAGCGGGCGAATTCTTTCCATCGCCACGACTTTTTTGTACAAAGACGCCAAAATGGCGGTCTGATAGCCGCATCCCGCGCCGATTTCCAGCACCGCGCCGGTGTCGGCGGTCGCCAGCAACATTTCCAGCATTTGCACAATTACTTGCGGTTGCGATGTCGTTTGCGCGTGTCCGATAGGCAAGGCGCGATTGTCGGCAGCGCGCGGGCGCAACGAAGTGTCCAAAAAATCCGCCCGGTTTATTCCGCGAAAAGCATGACGTAGACGCGAATCGCGAATTTTGTCAATCCACGCGGCGGCGTTCAAGCCAGCCATTCTATCAGGCGGCTGATTTGCGGTGTGTTGGTGAGGTCTATCATCAGCGGCGTGATGGAAATATTTCCTTTATCCACCGCATGAAAATCGGTGCCGGGCGCGTTGTCTTGTGCGTCTCCCGCTTCGCCGATGGTAAAAATCAGATCGCCGTCGGCGTTTTTGCCGCCGCCGGTTGCTGCTTGTGCCGGATGCCGCCGCCCCAAACGGGTGACGACCATTTCGGCGGAATCTGCGACCGGCGCATCGGGAATATTGATGTTCAGCAACGGCAATCCCGGAAAAGCGCGTTCGCGGAAATGTGCAACAAGACGGCGGACAATCGCCGCACCGGAAGCGAAATGCTGTTCGGATTTTCCCGCCATTGAAAAAGCGAAACTCGGAATGCCGAACAAATGCCCTTCTATTGCGGCGGCAACAGTGCCGGAATAAATCGTGTCGTCTCCCATATTTGCGCCGTTGTTGATGCCGGAAATAATGATATCGGGGCGCGCCGGTAGAAAGTCGCCGGTCAGGGCGAGATGAATGCAGTCGCTGGGCGTGCCGCTGATGCGATAGTTGCCGGGCGATTCGCAATGCACCGCAATGTCGCGTCCCAAAGTCAAAGACGAAGAGGCGCCGCTGTGATTTTTGTCGGGTGCTGCACTCATGATTTCGCCGAGACCTGCGGCGGCGGCGAGAAGATGACGAAATCCCGGCGCATCAAAACCGTCGTCGTTGGTCGCCAGAATATGCATCGTTAAAAAGTACGCGAAACTTCGGCGGGATTCGCCGCATCGCGATATTCCGTCTTAGAATGGTCGGGGCGAGAGGATTTGAACCTCCGACCCCCTGCACCCCATGCAGGTGCGCTACCAGTCTGCGCCACGCCCCGACATTTCATAAGATGGACAATATTTTTTCCAGTTCGCGCCGTAACCATTGGTCGGGCGCGGTTTGCGTTTTTTTGTTGAGTTGTCGTCCCGCCCCGCGCAAAGTTGCACCGGCGGCAAGCAATCGGCTAATCCGGCGCAAAGTCATGATTTGTTCGCGGCTGTAATAGCGGCGTCCGTTGCGGCGGTCAATTTTGAGCGGAATTTCGCGTTCCCAGTAGCGCAAAATGTGCGGGCTGCTTTGTGCCAGATTCGCCGCCTCGCCGATGGTGAAATAGCGGCGGTCGGGAATGGCGGGATATTCTTTTTCACGAGTCGCCGTCATAGTTCGCTATCCGCTCCTTAAAGGCGCGTCCGGCGGTGAAATTGACGACCCGCCGGGCGGTGATAGTCGCCGCTTCGCCGGTTTTGGGATTGCGTCCGGCGCGTTCTTTTTTGTGGACGCAGCGAAAGACGCCGAAGTTGTGGATTTTGGTTTTGTCGTTTGCGACAATCATGTCGGTCAGGCAAGCGAAAAATGCGTCCGTAAATTTGCGCGCATCGGACAAGGAACCGATTTCGTCATGCAATCGCCGTGCAATTTCGCGCCGTGTTAGTTTTTCGTTCATTGGCGCAATGTCATCCCCGCCGCCGCAAGTGCCGCCACCGTCGCATCAAGCGTCCGGCGAATATCTTCGTTGGTAAGATTTTTTTCAATTCCTTGCATCGTCAGGCGAATACCGTAACATTTTTTGTGTCCGTCTCCGATATTATCATTTTCGTACAAATCAAACAAAACAGCGGCGCAATGCATTCCATCGTGTGCGACCGCGCGAATGCATTTTAACACCGATTTTGCCGGCGCATCGGCGATCACCGACAAATCGCGCCGCACCAGCGGAAAACGCGATACCGGTTGTGCTTGCGGCAAGCGGCGAATCGCGGATAACGATTGCAAACGCAACTCAAACACCGGCGGCGGATGATGCAATCCGAACGCGGCGGCGGTTTCGGGATGCAAAATACCCGCCGCGCCGATTGTCGTTTTTTCGCCGTTCGCGCACACGACAATATTGACCGATTTGTGCGGATGATAAAACGCCGGACGCGGGGCGGAATCGCAAAACAGCACTTCGCCGGCGGGGCGTAAAAATCGTTCTATGTCGCCTTTTATGTCAAAAAAATCGCATTCGCGCGTTTTTTCTCCCCATTGTGCGGGCGCGGCGTTGCCGGCTGCAACGGCGGCGATAAACAACGGTTGTTCGTCTTCCCACGGCGCGTTTTTTTCGGCAAAAACAAAGCAACGCCCGATTTCAAACAAACGCACGCGTTCGCATTTCCGGTTTAAATTGAACAACGCGCGGTCTATTAATCCGCCCAGCAAAGTCGTGCGCATCACCGACATTTCGCTATTAATCGGATTTTTTAATGCAACCGGCGCACCGCGTCCGGCGGACAATTTTTCCTCCCATTGCGGCGGGACGAAAGCGTAAGTAATCGTTTCCGAAAAACCCAAAGACGCCATTCGCCGCCGCGCATTTTCCGCCGAAAACGGCAACGGCGGATTCGCCGCAATGTTGATTCCGCCCGGCGGCGGCAATTCCGGCAAGTTGTCGTAACCGCAAGCGCGTACGGCTTCTTCTGCCAAATCGGCGGGCGTTTCCAAATCAAATCGCCACGACGGCGGCGATACTGTAATTTCATCGGCGGCGGTGTCGGCGGCGATTCCCGCTGCAGTCAATAAACCGGCGATGCCGGGCGTGTCCCAATCGGGAATTCCGATGAGCCCCGTAATTTGTGCAGTTTTCGCCCGAATCGGCGGCGGCGGCGGCGGCGGTGCGCCCGCGAAATTGAGCGGTCCGGCATTGCCGCCGCAAACTTGCGTTATCAACTTCGCCGCATATTCCAATGCGTGCGGCGGCAAAAGCGGATCTACGCCGCGTTCAAAACGATACGCCGCTTCCGAATTCAAGTTATGACGCAACGCCCTGCCGCGTACTACCGAAGGCGCAAAAAATGCCCCTTCCAAAAAAATGTTTGTTGTCGCATCGCTGACGGCAGATTCCATTCCGCCCATAACGCCGCCCATCGCAACGCCGCCGTTTTCGTCACATATTAAAAGCGTATCGGAATCGCAACGCGCGATGTCGCCGTTCAATAGCGCGATTTCCTCGTTTTTATTCGCCATTCGCACGGTGATTCCGCCTTTGAGTTTGTCCAAATCAAACGCGTGCAACGGTTGTCCGGTCGCCAGCATAACATAGTTTGTGATGTCGACGGACGCATTAATTGGGCGCACGCCGCATCTTTCCAGCAATGCGCGAATCCACCACGGCGACGGACGCCCCGCTTCCGCCCCGCGAATAACGATTCCGCCGTAATAAGGGCAGGCATCTTTCGCCAAAATAGTCGCCGGAAAAATGTCATTTAACGCCGGTTTGTCGCCCGGCGGCGGGGCGGGCAACGGCAATCCGGCGGCGGCGGCAACTTCGCGTGCAACGCCGAGATGACTCAGCCAATCGCCGCGATTCGGCGTAATTCCGGCATCAAAAACGGTGTCCGGCAAATGCAAATAATCGTCCAGCGATTCGCCGGGGACTGCTTCGCCGTCCGCCAAAATCATAATGCCATCGCCGTCCGCCCCGACTCCGATTTCCAAAGCGGAACAAAGCATTCCCGCCGAATTGACTCCCTGAAAATCGCGTTGCGCGATTTGTTGTCCGCCGACATTCGCACCCGGCGGGGCGACAACGACGGTCTGTCCGGCGGCGACATTTTCCGCACCGCAAACAATGGAAAGCGGCGCACCGCCGGCGAGTACTTGACAAATACGCAACTTTTTGGCACGCGGATGCGCTTCTGTTGCCGCGATTTTTCCCGCAACCAATCCGCACGAGGCGAACGCGGTGCAAGATTCTATTTCCAATCCGCGACCGGTGAGAAACGCGGCAAGTGCGCCATCTTCCGGCAATGCGGACGACGGCAAAAACGCCGCCAGCCAACGCCGCGAAATGTTCATTCGCCGGAAAACTGCGCGAGAAAACGCAAATCGTTCTCAAAAAACAGGCGAATATCGGAAACGCCGAAAAGCAACATCGCCAGCCGTTCAACGCCCATTCCGAAAGCGAAACCGCGCCACCGCCCGCCGTCTATGCCGCCGTGTGCCAGCACATTCGGATGAATCATCCCGCAACCGCCGACTTCCAGCCATTCGCCGCCGCGCAAAATGTCGCATTCCGCCGACGGTTCGGTAAACGGAAAAAAAGACGGGCGAAAACGGACGGCGATATTGTCGTCATCAAAAAAACTCCGAAAAAACGCCCCCAAAACGCCTTTCAAATTTGCGAAATTGACCGACTCGTCAATCCAAATTCCTTCAATTTGATGAAACATCGGCGAGTGAGTCGCATCGTGGTCGCAGCGGTAAACGCGCCCCGGCGCAATCGCACGGACGGGCGGATTTTTTTGCGAAAGCATGTAGCGAATCTGCACCGGCGAAGTGTGCGTGCGCAACAATCTGCCGTCCGCCGTGTAAAAAGTGTCGTGCATTGAACGCGCCGGATGGTCAGGCGGGTGATTCAACGCCGTAAAGTTATAATAATCGGTTTCTATTTCCGGTCCGTCGGCGGTGCGAAATCCGATACCGGCGAGAATGTCCGTTGCGCGGGCGGCGGCAAGCGAAATCGGATGTCGCGCCCCCGCCGCCGCAACGCGCCCGGGCAGCGAAGTGTCTATACTTTCGGTTAATGTGTGCGCGATAGAATCGCGCCGCAATCGTTGCCGCCCCTCTTCGTACAATTCTTCTATGCGCCGCCGCAATTCGTTCAATTCGCGTCCGGCGGCGGGGCGTTTTGCCGCAGGCATTTGTTTGAGTGCGCGCAACAAAGGTTGCAATCGCCCTTTGTTGTTCAGAAAAGACGCTTTAATTTCGTCCAGCGCATGCGCAGTTGTCGCTGCGGCGAAACGGGCGGCGGCTTCGTCCGCAATGTGTTCTCCGCCGGCAATATCGCCGGACGGAGATTCATGCATTCTTTTGTGCCAATGTGGTTAATTCGGCGAAAGCGGTGTCGTTGCCGATTGCGAGTTCGGACAACATTTTCCGGTTGATTTCCACCCCGGCGCGGCGCAATCCGCCCATAAACTGCGAATAGGTCATTCCGCGCAAACGGGCGGCGGCATTGACCCGGGCGATCCAAAGCGCGCGAAAATCGCGTTTGCGCCGCCGCCGGTCGCGATAGGCGTATTGTCCGGCGCGCATAACCGCCTGTTTGGCGACGCGATAGACATTGTTGCGCCGACCGCGAAAGCCGGACGCTTGTTTGAGAAGTTTTTTGTGTCTTCGGTGTGCGGTAACACCGCGTTTGACTCTGGGCATTGGATTTTCTCCGCGATGAGATTAAAGATAAGGCGCCATTCGCCGGATGCGTTTGGCATCGCCGCCGCCGACAATTGCGGGATCCCGCCGCAAGCGGCGTTTCCGGTCGGTCGCTTTCTTGGTTAAAATGTGCCGCCGGTTGGCGCGTCCGTGCGTGATTTTTCCGCTGCCGGTGCGGCGGAATCGTTTGGCAACGCTTTTATTCGTTTTCATTTTCGGCATTTTGTTTCCTCTTTCCGTCTTTCATTTTGGGTATAAAAAAAATCTGAAGGCGATTGCCTTCCATCACCGGTCCGCGTTCCACGCTCGCCAGATCCTGCAAATCATCGCGCAACCGTTCCAATCGCTGTTTGCCGAGCGCCTGTTTGACAATTTCGCGTCCGCGAAAGGCAACAAGCGCCTTGACGCGATCTCCGCCCTCCAAAAAACGAACGGCGTTGCGAAGTTTGACCGCATAATCGGCTTCGCCGGTCGCCAAACGAAATTTGATTTCTTTGACTTCCACCTGTTTCTGCCGCGCTTTCGCTTCCTGCCGCTTTTTGCTTTCACGGTATTTAAATTTTCCGTAATCCAGCAATTTGCATACGCAGGGGCGGGCGTCGGGGGAGATTTCCACCAAATCCAGACCGAGCGTTCGCGCCCGTTTTCTGGCTTCGGCGAGAGAGACGACACCGATCTGTGCGCCATCGGAATCAATCAGCCGTACTTCCGGAGAGGTGATGTCCTGATTGATGCGCAGATTGTTTTGTTTTTCTATGCTTCCTCCTTCGGGGAAATCTCGTAATCAAATAAAAGTATAGTATTATACCACCTTTAAACCCGCAAATGAACAAAACCCGTAAAACAATTTCGCGTTTTCGTGCCGAAATAATGCTGCTGATGGCGACATTTTTTTGGGGCTGGACTTTTCCCGTCGTGCGCGAGGCGGTTGCCGCGGCGCCGGTTTTTGTTTTTCTGGCATTGCGATTTGCGCTGGCGGCGGTGTGTATGCTGGCATTGACTCGCCGCATGCCGTCCGTGCGGGCGCGGCGTTTCGGGAGTGCGCTGGGGGCGATGTTGTTTGCGGTATTCGCCTTTCAAACTTGGGGATTGGTGCATACTTCTTCGGCGAACAGCGCGTTTATTACCGGTTTGAATGTCGTCTGGGTTTTCTTACTCACCCCGGCAACGGGCGGACGGCGGCGCGACTGGCTGCCGTTGTTTCCCGCATTGGCGGGATTATGGTTGCTGACGCGCCCCGATGCGGCGGCGTTCAACATCGGAGACGCGCTAACATTGGCGTGTTCGCTGTTTATCGCGCTACATATTTTAATGCTGGCGCGTTTGGACAAAGACAGCGGCAGCGGCGAGTTGGCGTTGGTACAATTTGCAACGGTAGCGGCATTGTCGGCATTGTCGGCGGCGGCGTTTGAATCGCTGACGATTGTGTGGAGCGGCGATTTGATTTTTGCGTTGATATTGACGGCGTTGGGGGCGACGGTATTTTCGCTTTGGGTGCAGACACATTTTCAGCGATATACGACAGCACGGCGGGCGGGATTGATATTTATTTGCGAACCGCTTTTCGCGGCAATTTTTGCGGCGGGATGGTACGGCGAAACACTTCCCGCCGCCGCATTTCCCGGCGCAGCATTGATTCTTGCAGCAACAATCTGGGCAGTCTGCCGCACCGAAAAGGCGGTATAACTCGTTTCGGGCGGAGATTTCCCGCATTTTTAATAAGGAGAAAATATGAAAAATCTAATCGTGCCATTTCTGCGGAAAGCGGCGAAAAAAATAGGGAGTAAATCATGGATGAACAAGTGAAATTGACATGCATCGGCGATGCCGAAACGCATTGCAGATTGTTGCGGAATTCCGCGGCGAAAGCCATGGATAATTTGCGGACTGCGATGGATGGCAACGACAGTTGGAATTTGTTATATCAGATTAAATTTAATCAGATAGGATGCGATCCGTTGTGTGCGAAAAAACCGCTTAATTTAATTGAGACGGTGAACCAGACATTTACTTATTATGCCTCGTTTAAGGCGGCTAAACTTTTGTTTCAATGGCATAACGGTTTGAGTGCGCTTACGCTAAATCTCGGCACAAAGGGCGGTTCCGATATTGAAAGCGATGAATGCGGCGGGATTGTGGCGGAAGTTTTTGCGGTGGTCGATCCGGACAATAATAACAAGTTGCGAAAAGACATCGCCAAAGTTGCGGCAGCAACCGCCCAACATAAATATGCTTTTTTCATTTGTCCGGGGTATGGCGAAATGCGTTGCAAAGAAAAGGAGAAGAGGGGAGTTATTGTGTATTCTCTTGGTGCGGAATAACGGCAAAAACCGGCGGAGATTCCGTGTCCCCGCCGTTTTTTTGTATAATCCAATTTTGGCGGCGGTCGCTTTGTTTCATCGGCGGGTGATTGCTTTTTATTCATTAATCCGAAAAGGAGGGAAACGATGGAAATAACTACAATAGGCGGTATGAATGTTTATTATGACGGTAAGCAGTTGAAGACGGACGCACATGGAAAAAATGCGGCTTTTTTATGTCCTGTTTCCGGCTGTGAGCATCCGATAATTTTGGCAATTCCTCCTGTACATCGGGGGAAATACGAAACCTCTCCCGCTGAATGTCGAGGATGTAAAGCCAAATATGTTATATCGTCTGTGGATGAAGATAAGATTTACATCAAATCCGTAGGAGGGTGATTACTATTTTCCGCGAAAAAAACGGCGAGGATTCCGTGTCCCCGCCGTTTTTTTGTATAATTCTATTTCTTTACAAAACCGAAAGGAAATTATTATGAAAATCAAAACCATTCTTTTTCCGCTTTTCGCCGCTGTGCTGTTGGCAGTGAGCGGATGTGCTACTCCGGCTCGTTATGTTGACGGGGCGATGATTCGCTTGGACAAGGATACTGAATACCATGTGGAAGATGTTGACGGCGGATTTGTGCTGACCGTTGAGTATTCTCGGTATCAGTTTATCCCCGAAAGCGATGCCGTTGATGCAGCGGCGACGAGTCAAATGCTGTCGCTTGCCTACGACATTGCCGAGCGGCGAGGCAAATCCATTAAACCCGTTAACGAACAGCGAATTCGCAAATCAATGGGGCGCAACGGTATTACCGGCATTACTTCGTGGTCGGGAACCGTGAAAGTCGTCTACGACGATGTCTAAAAAGAATATCAGCGTTTCGATAACAGGGGCGAGCGTCTATTTCAACAAAAAGTTATTGACGGATGCGAGTGGCAACAATGCCGCTTTTGAGTGCCCCTGTCCGAATTGCAAGCATCCCGTGTTGCTGGTGATTGGTTGCGTGAACGACAAAGGGCTATTTCCCAAGCGTCCCGCCGAATGTCCGCGTTGTCATCAGAAGTATGTCGTGGAGCGAATGGTTGTTAACGAGGTTCACATAGAAATTGCAACAGCGGAATAACAAAACGGCGGAGATTCCGAATCCCGCCGTTTTTTTTATTTATAATATGAGGAAAATATGATTACTTTACTACGCATAATTCATATCGTAGCATTTACGATTGCCATCGGAGGAGCCGCAGGAATCATTCTTTTCGTGCTATATGCGGGATTTGTCGGCATTGCGTCTCACTTCGGAGTTGGTTGGGCGATTGCGGCATTATTTTCCACTATTATGGTAATTGGGCTTCCTTTTGTCATAATCGGGGCGTTCTTGGCAATGGTAGATGTTTGGGGTTGGAGTTTGGGATGGTCTATTATTTTTGCATCTTCTGTACCGCTATTCTGGATGCCACTCGGTATTTTTGGTTCCATTGCAATTTTGGCAGACAAAAAGATAAGAGAGTTGGAAATGGAGGCGGAACGGCGGCGGGATGATGGAAACGGCGAAAAGGAAGAGGCAGGGCGACAGAATAATGGCGGGGATTCCGAATCCCGCCGTTTTTTACCTAAACAGAAGAATAGAATGAAAAAACTAACATTTCTTATTCCGCTGTTTGCGATTTTGTTTGCGGTTTCGCATATTTCTTTCACCGATGAATGCCTGTTATGCGATCCCGCCTTTAATGGCGACATTGCCGAAGTTAAGCGTCTGCTTGACGGCGGGGCGAATCTGGATGCGGGGAATGATCACGGCAATACGGCTTTGATGGTGGCGGTAGGGAAAGGATATGCCGAAATAGTGAAAATGCTAATATCGGCAGGGGCGAATGTGGATGCGGCGAATGATGGCGATGCGACGGCTTTGCATGTGGCGGCAAATAAGGGAAATGCCGAATTTGCGAAAATTCTGTTGTCGGCGGGGGCGAATCCGAATGCGACAGATAACAAAGGCGTGACATCTTTGATGGTGGCGGCATTTGACGGACATGACGAAGTTGCGAAAATGCTATTGTCGGCGGGGGCGAATCCGAATGCGGTGGGCATGGAAAGCGTGACGGCTTTGATAGCGGCAGTAAGTAAAGGACATGCCGAAGTTGTAAAGATATTGATAGCGGGCGGAGCAGAAGTTAATCAGCGTACGTCCGAAGGAAACACAGCTTTGGATATGGCGAAATTTAGGCGTTTTTCCGAGATTGAACGCATTTTGCGGGCGGCGGGGGCGAAAGAATAGTGCCGCTGTCGGGGTTTGGTTTTTTATTAATAGAAAAGGATAACGATGATGGACAAAGAAATAATAAAAGCAGTCAAGAGCGGAAATTTGCAGGCAGTAGTTCGTTTACTTGCGGAAGATGCGAATCCGAATGCTATTAACGACGGCGGCGGAAGTGTTTTAATGATGGCGGCTGTCCGCAGAAATCCCGAAATTGTAAAATCTTTATTGGACGGCAAAGCCGATCCGAATTTTTCGGACGATAAGGGAAATACGGCTTTGATGGGGGCGGCAATTGCAGGTATTGCCGAAAATGTCAAACTGTTATTAAGTGCAGGTGCTAATCCGGAAACAAAAGATGGTTTCGGTGGAAGCGTTTTGTATTTTGCTAAAAAGTTTGGACATTCCGAAGTCGTCCGCATATTGAAAGAGGCGGGGGCGAAAGAGTAGTCGCCGTTTTCTTTGCGGGAATTCGGCGGTGAAAAGGCAATTTGCTATTTCCGTTTTTGCGGAAATGGTATTTTTCTTTCCTCCGCCCGTGCGGGAACGGCGGCGTATCCGAAAACGGAAATAGTTTGGAATTCGCGCGATATTTGGTTATACTTATTGCATGAACGAATCCGCGAAATCCAAACCCCGTACTCCGCGTCCGCCCGTTGCGCCACACGCAATTTCACCACCCCGCAAACTTCCACCCGGCTGGCCCGAAAAACTTCCTCGCCGCCCGCTTGGACCGAACGACACCAACTACAAAGGGCTTTAAGCGGCAGGTTTTTGGAGCATATCCGAAACCGCAAAAACGACCGGAGTCGCCGCGCCGATGCAAAAAAGAAAGATGGAGCACTGCAGACATTTCTCTTTTTGTCGCAGCGTTTCGGCGCTGATTTCAATTTTTTTCTGATAGTCGCCGAGGCATTCAATCATCAGCGCGACAACATCCGCGGCGTCTTTCCACGAATCTTCGGGGTCTTGTCCGGGCGCGCCGAATTTTCGCGTCCAAATCGCCGCCACGCCGCACATTGCGGAAAGCGCGAGAAACACCGCCGCGCCCGCAAAAAACAAAGATTCGCCAGTTTGCGTTTTGCCGAGCAAATATCCCAGCACCGCAACCGATGATGTTGTGAATACCACCGCCTTTCTTTCGTATTGCGAATTGGTGGCGATTTGATCGTTGAGGCGCAACTCCGCCAGCCGCACCGCTTCTTGTAAATACTTTTCTTCCGCGTCCGCCATTAACAATCTACAATATTAATCGGCACTTCCAGAACGTTCGTTGCCAAACCGCCGCGGGCGGTTTCTTTGTATTTGTCTTTCATATCGCGACCGGTTTCGCGCATTGTTTTAATTACTTTGTCTAACGAAACGAAATGCGTACCGTCGCCGGCGAGGGCGAGACGGACGGCGTTAATTGCTTTGTTCGCGCCCACCGCGTTGCGTTCTATGCATGGAATTTGCACCAAGCCGCCGATGGGGTCGCAAGTTAAACCGAGATTATGTTCCATTGCAATTTCGGCGGCGTTTTCTACTTGTTGCGGCGTTGCATCGGACACTTCCGCCAATCCCGCCGCCGCCATTGAGCATGCGGAACCGACTTCGCCTTGACAGCCGACTTCGGCGCCGCTGATGGATGCGTTTTCTTTGTAAAGCGAACCGACTGCCGCCGCCGCCAACAAAAAGCGGACGATTCCGTCTTCGTTCGCGCCGGAAATATGGCGCGCATAATAATGCAAAACCGCCGGGACGATTCCCGCTGCGCCGTTTGTCGGGGCGGTGACAACGCGACCGCCGCCGGCATTTTCTTCGTTGACCGCGATGGCGTATAAATTAACCCAATCTATTACCGCGAGCGGATCTTCGCGGCATTTCGCATTTTTTTCTAAACGGCGACACAAACCGGGCGCGCGTCTTTTTACTTGCAAACCGCCGGGCAATACGCCTTCGGTGCGACAACCGCGGCGGACGCATTCGCGCATCGTTTTCCAGATTTTCAGAAGTTTTTCGCGTACTTTTTCTTCGGGCAAAAGCGCGATTTCGTTGGCGAGCATGATTTCGGAAATGCTTTTATTTTCTTTCGCGCAAATCGCCAACAATTCTTTACCGCTGGAAAACGGATAGGGAATCGGGCGCGGTTCTACGGCGATGAGCGGCGAATCTTTTTCGGCAGCGGATTCGTCCACGACAAAACCGCCGCCGATTGAATAGTACGAAGCCGCGAAAATTTCTGCACCGCTTTCGTCAAATGCGCGAAAGATCATTCCGTTCGGATGAAACGGCAGCGACTTGCGTTTATGCATAATTAAATCATCTCGTTCGTTGTACGGAACGCGATGTTTGCCGAGCAACATCAGCCGTTTGTCGTCGCGCACGGCGGCGAGGCGGTCGGGAATGGATTCCACATTTACATTTTCGGGCGTGTCGCCTTCCAGCCCGAGCAAAACGGCTTTGGTGGAACCGTGTCCGCGTCCGGTCACGCCGAGCGAGCCGTACATTTCGGCGCGAACGCGCGCGACATTTGCGAGTTTGCCGGAAGAATCCAGAGTTTCCGCAAAACGCCGTCCGGCAACCATCGGTCCGACGGTGTGCGAACTGGACGGTCCGATTCCTATCTTGAATAAATCAAAAACGCTGACGGTCATTTTTTTTGTAAAAAATTAAGATTAATAAAATTTCGGCGAATTAAAAAATTCCGCGAATTAAAAAATTCCGCCGCGGTGCGATTGATAATAATCAAACGCTCGTTCGGCGGACATTTGCCGGACTTCGTTTGTGCAGGCGGTAAAAACGCGCGCGAGTTCGTTTTCCAGATTGCGCAATTCGCCGCGCCGCCGGTCGCGTTTGTCGCGTTCAAATTCGCCGTCTATGGGGACGGGAATATCTTCGCAAAACTCTTCGTGTTTAATTTCGGAAATTTCTTCGCACACTTCAACTTCGCCGCCGCCGCTCTCAGAATCTTGTTGTTCGGTGGAACATTTTTCTCTGGTTTTGCGTTTTACGGGAATTTGTTTGCAGTAGCGATGCAGGCGAAAACCGCGGGCGAGGGCGGCGGAAATGTCGGCGATTTCCGATTCGGCGGCGGCGATTTCGGCGTCCAGTTGTTTAACATCGTAATGGCGGTCGCAAACATAATCCGCCCGTTCCGAAGGCGACATTCCGCGAAAATCATCCAAAGACGCACACCCGCCGAGCAACGCCCCGCCAATAAAAAATAAAATTTTACAAATCCCACGCATACCGCCATTATACCGCATCGCGTCCGATTCTTCCGCTTTCCAAATTTATTTCACACCGCCCCCACCGCCCGGCGGGAAACGAATGCCGCCACCGAAATTGTTTTTTCCGTGCATAATTCGCCGATGGCGCGCGCGAAATTCGCAAAACAATCCCCGCCCGAACCCGCGCCGTTCAGTGCGCACCTCAAAGCCGAAACCGAACCAACGGCACCGCCCCCCCCAAAAAAACCGCCAATGAGTGGAGGTTTAAGACGCGGGGCGACTTCCGCTATTTTATGGCGGAAAATGTGTTATAGTTATTATTTTACGGCTGGAAAATCGGGGATGGTTTTTTGCCGTGTAACGCAAAGAAACTGAAATGAAAACATTTGAAGCATCTTCAATTGCCATCACGGATGTGTTGACAGGGAACAAAAAATATTCTGTCCCCTCTTATCAGCGTCCGTACAGATGGGATGCGGAAAACGCCGAACAGTTGGCGAACGACATCTATGATAGTTTTTGCTCCCAAGAACAGGGATATTTTATCGGCAGCATTATCTGCATTAAGACGGGCGATCGCGAATTTGAAGTTGTCGACGGGCAACAGCGGCTGATTACGCTGACTCTCATCGTACTGCAGCTGGCGCGTTTAGTAGAAGACGCAGATGCGAAAATTTTGTTGAAAAACATGGTAGTGCAAGTTGATGCGCTTGCCGAAACAGCAAAGAGTGCGCCCAGTTTGCGTGTGCGTGAACCGGAGAATCTGTTTTATTGGAATTGTATTGTTAACGACAATACCGAACCCAGAAAACCGACCAGCAACCAGCGCGTTTTTCTGAAAAGCCGGAAAAAGATTGCGGAATTTTTTTCGGGTTTGAAACTGGGGCAGACAGATCTCAAACGATTTGCAACTTATCTCCGCGACAAGGTGTTTGTTGTGTTTGTGCAGGCGGAAGACCGTGCATCTTCGTTCCGTTTGTTTAATGTGCTGAACAACCGCGGCATGTCGCTGAACGATGCCGACTTGCTTAAGAACCATCTTTTGTCCAAAGTTGGCGATGACAAACAGTGTTCGGAAAAAGTGGAAAAGAACTGGCTGGATATGGAAGATCTAATTGGCGATGAAAAACTCAACGGTTTTTTGTCTATGCACCAGATTTCCGAAAAGAAGGACCGCGACCGCGTGAAAAAGCAGAATTTTTCGTACTACGAAAAATCTTTAGAAAAAGTTTTTTGTGATGACGCAACGAAAATGTCGGATATGCTTCTTCGCTCCTCGGAGAATCATGACGCGGTTATGAAGGGCGAATGGGGGGCGAAAAGAACGGTTGCCTTTCTCTCTTCGCTGTCTTTGGATGGGGAGTGGATGCCCGCGTTTATCGCCTTTCTCAACAAGGGCATATATTCTCGCGAACAATTTCCGATGTTTGCGGAGTTGCTGGAAAAAGTGTACATGCACGCGCTTTTAGGCGGTGTTTCCAAAAGCCAACGGGAGGCGGCATGCTACTATGCGATTGAGGCGATTAACCGCAACGCGCCGTTTGACGAAGTTATGGATTGCTTGCGGAAATTGAGCGATAATAAGCGCCTTGATGAATCTTTGGACAATCGCGAGTTTTATGACGATTCGCGTCCGTCCGTTATCAATCTTGTTAAGTCGGTATTGCTGCGAGTGAACGAGGAAAGGCATGATGACAGCGTGAAAGTGTATCTCGACCGTCAAAAAATTACAGTGGAACATATTCTGCCGCGGGATATGAGCAATCCGTACTGGCAAAAGCGGTTTACGGCGGAAGAACAAGAGGAATGGTTGCATAAACTCGGCAATCTGACGCTTCTCAATCGCGGCAAAAATTCCGCCGCGCGCAACCTTGGATTTGACAAAAAGAAAGCGGCGTACGAAAAGTCCAATCAAAAGAGTTCTTTTGAGATTACAAAGGAAATTTGCGGCATACCCGAATGGAATATGTCCGCGCTTCGGAGTCGACATGAAAAATTGAAGGCGGAAATTATGAATCTATGGAAAGTGTCCGAATTGTTATAGCAATTCAGACGTTTCGCATCAGTATTATGCCGTCCATACTGCCGTTTGAAATCTACAAAACGAAAGAGGAAAGGGTTTGATTACGACCAACATCATACAAAGAGTTTTTTGCGCCTGTTTTCCGAACAATGGAGGGCGCGGTACCTGCTTTACCGTAGAAGTGGACGGCAAGCAGTACTTTATTACTGCCAAGCATCTTGTCGGTGATACGGATAAAAAGCCCCAACTTTCCATTTTTCATGATGAAATGTGGAAGCCGCTTCCTGTTAAATTGGTGGGACATTGCGATGGCGATGTTTCCATTCTATCGGCGGGGCAACAGGTATCTCCCACATATCCGGCGGAACCGACAAGTGGTGGAATGGTGTACGGACAAGATGCTTATTTTTTGGGGTTCCCTTATTTGGAAATAGATCCTGCATTTAGAAAAATTAACAATGGATACCAACAGCCATTTGTTAAGAAAGGTATCGTGGCTAATATGTCTCCGGGACTGCTGTTTTTAGATGGACATAATAATCCCGGATTTTCGGGTGGTCCGGTTGTTTTTAATACGCCTCAATCACGCGATTATAAAATCGCGGGGGTGGTAAGCGCGTATAGAGCGACATCCCAGCCGGTTAAAGAACACGAGCAAGATTCTTCATCAATTACCTTTGACGAGAACGCGGGAATTATTGTTGCTTATAGCATCAATTTCGCTATTGATTTGATTAAGTCGAATCCCATAGGAGCCCCCGTTAATTATGGGGCTTAACTACCCCCTCACATCCCCTTATAATTCGGTCCGCCGCCGCCTTCGGGGGGAGTCCATTGGATGTTTTGGGTTGGGTCTTTGATGTCGCAGGTTTTGCAGTGGACGCAGTTTTGTGCGTTGATGACGAGTTTTTGTTCGCCCGATTCGTCGTCTACAAATTCGTAGACGCCGGCGGGACAATAGCGCGCTTCGGGACCGGCGTATTTCGTCAGATTGATTTCGGTCGCAACCGACGAGTCGTGCAAGTGCAAATGCGCGGGTTGATTCGCTTCGTGATTGACGCCCGAAAACGCGAGATTATCCAGACGCGAAAAACTCAATACGCCGTCCGGTTTCGGATATTCAATCGGGCGATGTTTTGCCGCAACTTCCGTTTTTCGCGGCGCGCGAAAATTTTTACGCGGCGGCGCGCGATGGTTTGGACGCGAAACTTTTATGGACGGACGGAAAAAAAACATTCGCCGCGCGCATTAATTTTTGCGGAAGTTAATTCCGGCGGCGCGGTTTGGAATCGCTTCCGCAATTGTCAAAATCGGACGGCGAAAAATATCTGAACATTATCGCCGCACGCGCGAAAAAAATCAAAACGGCGCGCAATGGCAAAAGCGTTTTATAACCAAACACGGCAACGGCACCACCTCACCGCCACCTCTTGACAAAATCGGCAATCCGGAACGCCGGTGCATTTGGGGGAGTGTTGATGCGTAAAACGAAAACGAATCTCCCAAATCTTGCCGAAAATTCCCGTCGTTTGGCTTTGCAAATCATTTGCAAAGCCAAATGGTTGCACGATTCACACTGTTTTTCTCGCAAAAAGAGGGGAAACAGCAATTTGCGCAAATTCGCGCAGATTTCCGCCCTCGTCTCCCGAATTTCCTGAATCCCATTCCCGCCGCCCGTTCGTCATTCCGGCGAAATCCGGAATCTTTCGGGAGATTCCCGCTTTCGGGGAATGGAATCGGGGATGAGGAGTTGTCAGCGTTAAAGCGCAACAATTCAATCCGTAGCGTCGCCGGGCGATTCGCGCAACATATACGGAGAAATATCCGCGTTATCGTTGCCGCCGGCGGTGCGGATTATCCACTTGCTATCCCTGTGAATAATATGTACATGCCGGTATTCCGTTTTTCCCTGCACCGTTCTGGGCAGGTTGCCCAACATCGGTTCCAAATCACACCAAGGAATCGCAAAGAGAATGTCGCTGTCCGATTTGCAGCAGAACATCATCCACGATTCTTTGAAATTGCGCAAAAACTTTTTCTGCTTCTCCCTTACGGAGAACCAGAAATAGCCCCCCGAGTGTCGCTTTGATACCAGACAGACGGCGCCGGAATTTTTTTCCGGCGTTGAGAAATTTGTCCGGGACCGGCGGACAAAATTCCTCTTCAGCTTCTGCGATGCTTTTAACACGAAAGTTTCCGCGATGGGCAAGGTAATTTCTGCGCCGAGCTCGCCGCTTGTCTCTTCCTGCAATTGCCCGCCGTCCTCTTCATCCGAAGAGTCAACGGCGACGGACAGTAGCATCTCAGCGATGGCGTCCAGCCGCGTAAATTCGTCCGGAATTAATACCGGACAAATTTTATTAAAAGTCGCCTCGTCGACCTTGTCTTTGACTTCGGCGATTTTAAGAAGCGCATCCACTCCGATAACGCGCATATCCGATGCATAACGGGATCCGCGAATCTGCATTTCAAGCGCGCCGCTGTCTTGTCTTCCGACAATCAGCAGAATGGATGCCATTTCTTCATCCAACTCTTCGCGCTTAATCAACTCGCGGCGATACCGGGCGATTTTATGCAAGTTAATCGCGTAAACATCGGTGGTTTTGACCTCCACGACAATCTTTTTGCCGTCGTGCAAAGTCCACAGCCCATCATGCCCGATTTGGTTGCGTACGCCTTGGTACCTTCCGTTTTCCACATTAAACTCAAAGCGGCGCCCTACTTCGTTGACGATGTCCTGCAGCGCCTTGCCGGAATCGGTGAATCCAGAGTTAATGCACTCTTCCGCGTACCGCCGGATTTGGGCGAAGGGAACGCAGGTTAAATAGTTCCGAAACTCTTCGGAACATTGCCCGTCATCGCGCAACCGCCCATTTCCGGAGAAGGAGATAATTTGATGGAGAAGTTTGTTTTTTAACTCCCCGCGCTCCCACATTTCTTTCAGCGACATTTGATTTCCTCCGTAGGCGTTGCCAAATATTATAGCAAATAAATCTGCCAAAAAAAGATTCCGGCTTTCGTCGGAATGGAAATTCGGCGCGTCTTTTTCCGGCGGGGCGGCGTTTGTCGCCGGATTTCCGGCGATAGCGAAAAAATATGTTTTTTGGAAAAATCGGGAAATGCGGGGTATAATTTCCCCGGAAAAGCGGACGGTGCGGGCTGTCCGCAGGAAAGCAGAAGAGAAGGGAAACGGAATGAAACAATCGGACAAAGCGCCCATGTCGGACGCAGAGATTCTGGATCTCCTGAAAAAGACAAACGAGCAGTATCGCGTTTACAAGGAACTGAACGATGTCGCCAATATCGGGCGCAAGCCGGCGTTTCCACGCGAAGCCGCTCCGACTCCAGAGAAGCCGCTGACTTCTGGCACTTTCGGGGCCTGCATTCGCCATACCAAGTAGGTGTTATGGCGAGTTATTCCGCTCTTTCGATTCAATTCAACAGCATGCCGCAGGAAAATCGGTTGCGGTGGCTGGAGGAGCAGTTTTCCCAATTTTTGGGTGTGGTGTCGCAGTGTATCGGAAAAATTTTTGACAATGCGGCGGAAGAACAGAATGTCATTTTTTATTTTTCCGCTTTTTTGCAGAAGCCCCAGTTGGCTCCCTATACGGGGATGCAGGGGGATGACATACAGGGGTTTATGAACGCCATGTATGGGTTGGATTACGACAAAGATCTGACCATTGTTATGCATACGCCGGGCGGAGATCCTTCTGCTGTGGAGACGATCATAGAGTACATCTATGACAAATTCCGTGCGCGGAAAGTTACCGTTGTTGTGCCGGTTATGTCTGCATCAGCGGGCACAATTTTCGCCCTTGCTTCCGACAGAATTGTCGTTAGCAGAATCGGGCAATTAGGCCCTGTTGACACTCAATTTTTTCTGCCGCAAGGAAGTTTTTCGGTGAAAGAAATTATTGAGCAATTCAAAAAAGCCAAAAAAGAGATTCTTGAGAATCCTTCCGTGGCTCATTTTTGGTCGCCGATTCTGCAGTCCTATGGTCCCGCTCTGTATGAGCGCGCGCGGAACGTCCAAAAGGACAGCCGCTCTAAAATTGAAAAGTGGCTGGAGCGCAAAGGCAAAAAATCCGAAGACATCGGGAAAATAATGGAAGCGTTTTATGATAGCCCGAACGTGCATAACCACCGCATCGGCTGGGACGATCTGCAATCGATTCCCTTGAAAACGAAACTTTTGGAGAATAACCAAGAGTTGCAGGATGCGACGCTGTCCGTCTACCACTTGGCGACTTTGTATGCCGCCAACTATCCCATGGTGCGCATGATCATAAACCACAAAATGCAAGTATGGGAAAGATACCATCATCCCTCGGAGTAAGAGACGAGAGATATAACAATCCCGTACGGCGCGTTCACATCCCCTTATAATTCGGTCCGCCGCCGCCCTCTGGCGGAGTCCATTGGATGTTTTGGGTTGGGTCTTTGATGTCGCAGGTTTTGCAGTGGACGCAGTTTTGTGCGTTGATGACGAGTTTTTGTTCGCCCGATTCGTCGTCTATAAATTCGTAGACGCCGGCGGGACAATAGCGCGCTTCGGGACCGGCGTATTTCGTCAGATTGATTTTGGTCGCAACCGACGAGTCGTGCAAGTGCAAATGTGCGGGTTGATTCGCTTCGTGATTGACGCCCGAAAACGCGAGATTATCCAGACGCGAAAAACTCAATACGCCGTCCGGTTTCGGATATTCAATCGGACGATGTTTTGCCGCAACTTCCAAACATTCGTGGTCGGGATGATTTTTGTAAGTCCACGGCGCGCGTCCGCGAAACAAATACGAATCCAATGCGGCATTCGCCATTCCCAAATAAAATCCGCGCCGAAAACCGGGGCGGATGTTGCGCGCGCGCCGCAACTCTTCGCCCGCCCAACTCTCGCGCACCGCGCGGTCGTAATCGCGCAAATCGGTGTTTTGTGCGGCGAGGGCGGCGGCGATATGTTCCGCCGCCAGCATTCCGGTTTTCATTGCGGTGTGCGCGCCTTTTATTTTTGGTACATTTAAAGTACCGGCAGCGCAACCGGCGAGCAACGCGCCGGGCATGGAAAGTGCAGGCAAACTCTGCCATCCGCCTTCGTTTAATGCGCGCGCGCCGTAGGCGATTCGTTTTCCGCCTTTCAACAATTTTGCAATTGCCGGATGATGTTTGAATCGCTGAAATTCTTCGTACGGCGAAAGATACGGATTTTTATAATCCAAACCGCAAACGAATCCGAGCGCGATTTTTCCAGATTCCAAATGATACAAAAACGAACCGCCATAAACATCGGACGACAGCGGCCAGCCGACGGTGTGCAAAACATTGCCGGGTGATGCTGCGGGTGCGTCCCACAATTCTTTAATTCCGATGGCGTAAGTTTGCGGGTCGCAATCGCGCCGCAGATTGAATTTTTGCATTACTTGTTGCGAGAGCGCGCCGCGGCATCCTTCGGCGAAAATTGTATAGGTCGCGCGCAACTCCACGCCGGGCTGATAGTTTGCGGTGTGCGCGCCGTCTTTGCCGATTCCCATGTCGCCGGTTGCCGCGCCGTTTATCGCGCCGTTTTTGTCGTATAAAACTTCTGCCCCGGCGAATCCGGCGAAGATTTCCGCGCCCGCCGATTCCGCTTGTTTGCCGAGCCATTCGCACACGCGCCCCAAACTGACGATATAGTTTCCTTCGTTTTGCATTTGCGGCGGAGTCGGCAGACGGATTTTTTTTGTCGCGGTAAGAAAACAAAATTCATCGCGGACGACTTCGGTTTTAATCGGCGCGTCTTTTTGTTTCCAATCGGGAATTAGTTCGTTTAGCGCGCGCGTTTCCATCACTGCGCCGGCGAGAATATGCGCGCCGATTTCCGCGCCTTTTTCTATGACGCAAACGGAAATGTCGCGCCCGCTTTCGGCGGCAATTTGTTTCAGCCGAATCGCCGCCGCCAATCCTGCCGGTCCGCCGCCGATGATTAATACATCAAACTCCAAAGTTTCGCGTTCACTCATTTTTTTTCTCCTCTTTTTATTTCGCGCCATTTTGCGCGGCGGAAATAATTATACTCTCATCGCGCCGTTTATGTTTTTCCAAAACTTCGTTATTCCAAACGCACATGATTCGCCATCTTGCCGCGGTTGCAATTGCGCGTTTATCAGGCGCGTTTTTTGTCATGTACAACTTTGCAGTTTGCAGATTTGTTTAATGTCGCGGCGGCGGAGAATTTTTTACTATCCACTGTTTTCGCAGAGAGAGAATTTGCGGCGAGAGGGGAAAGTTAAAGATTTCGCGTTCGTTCATTTTTTTCTCCATTCGCCCAAATAAAAAAAATGGACTTTGCGATTTTGGATTGAACAACCGCGCCGCCGATTTGCCGAGGTGCATTTTTAAGAATATCACGCGGCGCAATTTTGTCGCCAACTTTCTCGCAAAATCCTCGCAAAAAAAGCGGCGGTTAATGCCGCCGCTGACTTTTGATTTCGGCGAGTTTTGCCGAAGCCCAAGGCGCCCGTATGATGTTCGCATAGCGGGAGACGATTTCGGTGTCGGGAATTGTGACGCTGTGAACGTTTTTGTCCCAACCGGGATTTTCCAGCAGTTTCTTCATGCCGTCGTAATCGTTGTTTAACGCGAGATGCCAGAGTTTGAGTTCGGGGTCAATTTCGGCGTATCCGAGGGACGCCAGAGCGTCGACAAAAGATTTAAATTTTTCGTTGTGTTTCATCGGTTATCCTCCGCAATATCGGTGTGCGCGCATCGCCCGAATGTTTGGAAGCGAAAGATTCAACGGAAGATTCCATATCGCGATTATACAATATTCATTTTTCCAACGCCTTTTTCAATTGCGGGATGATTTCAAACAAATCGCCGACCAGACCGTAATCGGCGATGTCGAAAATCGGGGCGTCCGGATCTTTGTTAATTGCGGCGATGCATTTGGAATCGCGGATGCCCGCCAGATGTTGAATCGCGCCGGAAATGCCGATTGCCAGATATAAATCGGGTGCTACAATTTTGCCGGTTTGTCCGACCTGATAATCGCTCGGCACATAACCTTCGTCCACCGCCGCGCGCGATGCGCCGACTCCCGCACCCAACAAATCCGCCAACTCTTCCAGCATGCGAAAGTTTTCCGCGCCGCCTATTCCGCGTCCGCCGGAAACCACAACGCGCGCCGAAGTAAGTTCGGGACGTTCTTGCGCCGATACTTTTTCGCCGGCGAATTCGGACAATCCGGCATCTTCGCCGCCGCCGATTATTTGTATTTCGCACGGCGAATCGGAATCGTTTTCTGCTGCGTCAAAGGCGGTTGCGCGGACGGATAAAAACTTGACGGAATCTAAACTCTGCACGGTTGTCAGCGCGTTTCCGGCGTAAATCGGGCGGACGAAAGTGTCAGCGGATTCCACCGCGACAACTTCCGACAGCATTTGCGAATCCGCCAACGCCGCCGCGCGCGGCAGCCACATCCGCGCAATCGCGCCCGCCGCCATAATGATATGCGTTGCGTTTTTTGCTTGCGCGGCGATGAAAGGCGCGCAGTTTTCGGCGAGATTTGTCGCGAAGGCGGGATTGTCCGCACACCGCACCGCCGCGAGACCGGGCGCTTTTGCGGCGCGTTCGGCGATTCCGGTTTTGCCGAGAACGAGGGCTTCTACATTTGCGCCCGAATGCGCCGCGATTTGTTTCGCTGCGGCGAGGGCGTGATAAAAATTTTCGCGCGGCGATTCGCCGTCGTGTTCTGCAATTATTAATATGGTCATGACAACACCTTCGCTTCTTCGCGCAATGCGCGTACCAATTCTTCCGCGTTTTCTACTTTGCGTCCGGGTTTGCGCGGCGGCGGTTCGGACACTTTTAATATTTTAATTCGCGGCGTACAATCTACGCCCAATTCGTCCGGCGAAACTTCTTCCAGCGGTTTTTTTCGCGCTTTCATAATGTTCGGCAATGTGGCGTAACGCGGTTCGTTGAGGCGCAAATCGGCGGTGAGAACGCACGGCGTTTTAACGCGCAAAACGGCGATGCCGTTGTCTACTTCCGATTCGGCGACGACTGCGCCGTCTTCGGGTTTTGCCGCCGACAAAAACAGCGCCTGCCCCCATCCGAGTAAGGCGGCGGTCATTTGCCCGGTTTGATTAAAATCGCCGTCTGTCGCTTGTTTGCCGCACCAAATAACGCCGGGATTTTCGCGGCGGGCGATGGCGGCGAGAAGTTTGGCGGCGAGTAGCGGTTCGGGAGTCGTTTCGGTTTTGACGAGAATTGCGCGGTCGGCGCCTATGGCGAGCGCCATTCGCAATGTTTCGGCGGAATCCGCGCCGCCTGCTGATACGGCGATAACTTCGTTTGCGTGTCCGGCGTCTTTCCAGCGCAACGCTTCTTCTAACGCGTTTTCGCAGAACGGATTCATTGCCATTTTGACATCGGCGGTTTCTACGCCCGTTCCGTCTGCGCGCACCCGCACTTTGACATAAGGATCAATCACCCGTTTGATGGCGACAAGAATTTTCATTTGCTCCTCCGTTTTTGCGTCCTAAAATCGCGCAAACAAAATTATACGCGAATTTTCGTAACGATTTGCGATTTTTTTCGCCGCCGCCGTTCTTTATAAAATTCGGGCAATTTTTGGCGGAATGGAATCGGAATGAAATCGGAATGAAAAGGCGGCAAGGCGGCGAAGTTTTGCGATGGTGTACACGGAAATTCCCGAGAATTTCAAATTAGAATTCGGGCAATTTTTATCGGAATGAAATCAGAATGAAATCGGAATGGCAAGGCGGCAAGGCGGCGAAGTTTTGCGATGGTGTACAATTCCGCAAATGAAAAAGTGGCGGTTTTGGATTGACCGGGGCGGAACTTTTACCGATATTATCGGCGTGCCGCCGCGCGGGGCGTTGCGCGTAGAAAAACGTCCGTCTTGCGAACGGGATGGCGGACTCGCTGCCGCCCGCGAAATGTTGGAGTTGCCGCCCGGCGCACCGATTCCCGCTGCGCGTGTTGAAGAAATCCGGGTCGGCACGACTATCGCGACAAACGCGCTTTTGGAAAGACGCGGCGAAAAAACCGCCGTCGCCGTCACTCGCGGATTTGCGGATGCTTTGCAAATCGGAGATCAAACGCGCCCGAATTTATTTTCGTTGCACAATTCGCGTCCGCCGCCGTTGTGGGAACGCGCCGTGGAAATTGATGAACGAATCGGTGCGGACGGCAAAATCGTTCGCCCGTTAAACGAAAACGATTCCGCCGCAAAAATGCGCGCCCTCGCCGCCGAAGGATTTCGCGCCCTCGCCATCGCGTTAATGCACGGATTTTCGCGTCCGCGTCACGAAAAACAACTCGCCGCAATCGCCCGCGCCGCCGGAATTCCGCTTGTCGTTTGCGCACATGATGCCGCGCCTTTCGGCAAATTTATCCCGCGCGCACATACCGCCGCGGTGGATGCTTATTTGCATACCGCGATTCGGCGGTTTGTTCGCGAGTTGCGTGCGCAATGCGAACCGGGCATTCGCTTGCTGTTTATGCAGTCGGATGGCACGCCGGCGGAAGAAAAAATGTGGCGCGCTTCGCGGGCGGTAATGTCTGGTCCGGCGGGCGGTGCAATCGGGTCGCGGCGGTTGGCAAAAATCGCACGGGCGCGCGTTGTCGGTTTTGACATGGGCGGGACTTCTACCGATGTTTCGCTGGATTGCGCGGAAGTGCAAATGGAAAATCGCGTTGCGGGCGCGTCATTTTTCGCGCCGATGCTGGATATTCACACTGTTGCGGCGGGCGGCGGTTCTATCGTTCGCGTGGTTGACGGGCGACTGCTTTCCGGTCCGCAATCGGCGGGGGCGGCGCCCGGTCCGGCGTGTTACGGCAACGGCGGTCCGGCGACAATTACCGATTGCAATGTCGTACTCGGCAAGTTGCGCGCCGATTTTTTTCCGGCGATTTTCGGCGCGAAACAAAATCGCCCGCTGGATGAATCGGCGGCGGCGAAAAAAGTTGCCGCATTGTCTTCGCGCGGTGTTTCTTCTTTGCAGGCGGCGGAAGGATTTATTCGCGTGGCGGTGGAACAAATGGCGGCGGCGGCGCGGCGTATTTCGGTCGGACGCGGAATCAATCCGGCAGAATGCGTCATCAACAGTTTTGGCGGGGCGGCGGGGCAACATATTTGTATGGTGGCGGATTCGGTCGGGGCGCGGCGGGCGATGATTTCGCGTTATGCCCCGGCGCTTTCCGCATGGGGAATCGGGGCGGCACCGTTTGGCGAAGTTGCGCGACAATCTGCCGAATGCGCGTTGTCGTCGCCGCGTCTTTTGCGGACGATTCGGGCGATGGAAAAAAAGATTTCACGCGCGTCTTTGCAAACAAAAATTCGCCGCCGCATTTTTTGCCGTTATGCGGGCGTGGATTCTTTCGTTCCCGTTCCTTGGCGCGAATCGCCGCAAATGATGGAAGCGGCATTTCATCGCCGCCATAAAAATTTATTCGGCTATTGCGACCGCGCGCGTCCGATTGTGGCGGCGATTGTTGAGTTGGAATCGGTTTCGCCGTCTTCGCCGCCGCCGCCGCCGAAAAATCATAATCGCGGCGCACCGGCGGCGGTCGCGATTCATCCGGTCGTTTTCGCCGGTCGCCGCCGCCGCACACCGTTTTATCGCTGGACGGAAATCGCCGAAGGCGCGACAATTGCCGGTCCCGCAGTTGTCGCCGACAAATGGAACACGGCGGTGATAGACCCCGGCTGGCGCGCCGTTTTGCATTCCGGCAATTTAATGATGGAACGAATTACCGAACGCGCGTTGCCGAAAACGGGCGGGCGGGCGGACGCCGCAATGCTGGAAATTTTTCATCGCCGTTTTGCAGTTGTCGCCGAACAAATGGGCGAAATGTTGCGGCGTACGGCGATGTCCGTCAATATCCGCGAACGGCTGGATTTTTCATGCGCGTTGTTTGACAAACGCGGCGGATTGATTGCAAACGCGCCGCACATTCCGGTGCATCTCGGTTCCATGGGCGATTCTGTTTTGCATCTAATAAAACAAAATCCGCCCGGAATCGCGCGCGGCGATGTTTTTATGTTGAATTCGCCCTATCACGGCGGTACGCATTTGCCGGATATTACCGTAATTAAAGGCGGGCGGTTGGATGGCAAAACCGGCGCGCCCGATTATTTTATCGCCGCGCGCGGGCATCATTCCGATGTGGGCGGCGTTTCCGCCGGTTCCATGCCTGCGGCGAGTACGCACATTGACGAAGAGGGCGTTCTGATTGAGTTGTGCGCCGCGGTATCGCGCGGGCGTTTGCGCGAAAAAGAGATTGTCGCGATGTTGTGCGGGGCGAAATATCCCGCGCGCGCACCGCATCAAAATATCGCCGATTTGCGCGCGCAAATTGCCGCGCTGGAAACAGGCGCCGCCGAAATGCGCCGCGCCGCCGCCGATTTCGGTGCGGAAAATGTTTGCGCCTATATGCGGCATGTCCAAAATAACGCCGCCCGCGCATGTCGCCGCTTGTTGTCGCGACTGTCTTCCGGCGAAGCGGAAACGGTGTTTGATGACGGCGCAAAAATTCGCGTTGCCGTCCGAATCAATCGCAAAACCGGAAAAGCGGTTTTTGATTTTGGCGGTACTTCGCCCGCGCATGCGCGCAATTTTAATGCGCCGAAATCGGTCGTTTATGCATCGGTAATTTATTGTTTGCGCGTTTTGCTGGGCGAGGATATGCCGCTCAACGATGGCATTATGCGCCCGATTAAACTCGTCATTCCGGCGGGCGGAATGTTGAATCCGCGTCCGCCGGCGGCGGTAGCGGCGGGCAATGTGGAAGTATCGCAAAATATCGCGGACGCGGTGTTTGCCGCTTTCGGTGCGTGCGCGCATTCGCAAGGTACTTGCAACAATTTCACTCTCGGTTTTCGCGGCGGCGGACAATATTACGAAACCGTTTGCGGCGGACTCGGTGCATCTCCGAATGCGGCGGGGGCGGATGCAATGCAAGCGCACATGACAAATTCGCGCGCCTCCGACCCGGAAGTTTTAGAAAACGCGCATCCGTTGCGATTGGAAACATTCGCTTTTCGCAAAGGCAGCGGCGGTGCGGGAAAATATTCGGGCGGGGCGGGTGCTGTTCGCCGCATCCGATTTTTGCAAGACGGCGAAGCGACAATTTTATCTTCGCGCCGCAAGGTTTCGCCGAAAGGAATGCGCGGCGGCGGCGATGGCAAAACCGGACGCAACGCGATATTGAAAAAAAACGGAAAGGTTTGCGAGTTGTCTGGTTGCGCAAATGTACAAATGCGGGCGGGCGATATTTTTATAATGGAAACCCCCGGCGGCGGCGGCTGGGGAAATCCACCCCGCACAAAAAAATCTTAAGAATCTTTTTGCGAATTTTTTTTGCGAAAAAAAACCGTCATTCCCGCAAAACTGGAATTTATTACAGGATATTAAATTTAGAATTCCCGCGCATTTTACGCGAAAAACCCCCGTCATTCCCGCGAAAGCGGGAATCTATTACGGGCGATTAATTTTAGAATTTCCGCAAATTTTACGCGAAAATTAAGTTTGGGATTCCCGCGCATTTTTTTGCAAAAAGAGGTGAATGCGGGGATTTGTCGGTAAAAATAGATTCCCGCGTTCGCGGGAATGACGGCGGGAATCCGCGAATTTTACGCGAAAATTAAATTTGGAATTTCCGTATTTTTTCGCAAAAAACGAGGTGAATGCGGGAATTTGTCGGCAAAAATGGATTCCCGCTTTCGCGGGAATGACGAGGTAATTTCCGCGAATTTTACGGGAAAATTAAGTTTGGAATTTCCGCGCATTTTTTTGCAAAAAACGAGGTGAATGCGGGAATTTGTCGGTAAAAATGGATTCCCGCTTTCGCGGGAATGACGAGGTTAATTCCGCAAATTTTACGCGAAAATTAAATTTGCAATTTCCGCGAACGCGGAGGAATTTCACCAAAAATAAAATTTACCATTCCGGCGAACGCCGGAATCTCTGCGGGAGATTCCGATTTTCATCGGAATGGAAACGCGGCGGAATTCCGCGAAAAAACCCCGTCATTCCCGCGAAAGCGGGAATCCATTACGGGCGATTAATTTTAGAATTTCCGTGAATTTTACGCGAAAATTAAGTTTGGGATTTCCGTATTTTTTTGCAAAAAACGAGGTGAATGCGGGGATTTGTCGGTAAAAATGGATTCCCGCTTTCGCGGGAATGACGAGGTAATTTCCGCGAATTTTTCGCGAAAATTAAGTTTGGAATTTCCGCGCATTTTTTTGCAAAAACGAGGTGAATGCGGGAATTTGTCGGTAAAAATGGATTCCCGCTTTCGCGGGAATGACGAGGTGAATTTCGCGAATTTTACGCGAAAATTAAATTTGAAAATTTCCGTATTTTTTCGCAAAAAACGAGGTGAATGCGGGGATTTGTCGGTAAAAATGATTTTCCCAGCGGAATCCGGCGGAGGGGCGAATCGTCCAGCGGTTATAACGGAAATTTCCTTGCAAATTTAATTCGTTTTGCGTTTCGGTTTCGCCTTTTTCGTATTCGGAATGCAAACGGTAAACGGGCGATATTTTCCAGATTCCGTTTTGCAAATTTGCGGATAATGCAAAGTTATAATCCGCCGTTTCGCCGGAAACTGATTCGGAAAATGTTGCTGTCCAAAAATCCGCTGTGTATTTTCCGCCGCTTGTATAACGGAAATCGGCGAAGTTGCCGTTTGCGTTTTGTTGGTTTGCGGAATAATACAAATGCCAATTGTCTTTTCGGAAATCCGCCCGTCCGCCGATATTTGCGGAATAGCCGCTTTCGGTTAACGAATATCCAAAATCGGGGGAATAATTGAATATCGGAAAACCGCCGCCTGCAATATAACTTGCTGCAAAACCGATAATAAAAACGCCCGCCCCGATATACGCAAACTCTTTCGGTCTGCCTGACGAAATGGTTTGCGGTTGCGATTGCGTATTTTGCGATTCTTCCATTTCGGTTTCCATTTCTTCCATTTCGGTTTCCATTTCGTTTTCCATTTCGGTTTCTTCCATGTTATCTTGCGGAATCAATTCGCAAATTGTCGTAGAACCGTCAACAAATCTATGCGTTTCAGTATTTTCGCAAACGCACATCGTATTATCGTTCGGGTCATTTATTGCATTCGCCCCGCAGTTTGCCGGAATCAATTCGCAAGTAATATCATCGTTTGATTCATATCCCGCCATACATTGAACGGGGGAGAATCCTTGCGAACCAGCGGCGGGTTCCGCTATTTCGTTAAAGTTTGCATCAAGGAAAAATTCGCCCGTGCCTGCTGTTGCGGCGGGATTTGCATTTACTGTTGCAAGAACCAAAGCCATATCCGAAGCCCTTCTGTAAACTCTCCAAGGACCCGAACCAACATTTCCATCAAAGTCACTAATTGCAAATAAATCGCCCGCTTTTATTACTTCGGGGGGGTCATTAAAAGTCGGAAGCCCTCCTTCAATATCTGTATTTGCGAATACTCCCAATCCGTCTCCGGAATTAACACGAAGCAAATCAAAAGTAATACGATCAAAATTACCGTCATTTTTTGCAGCATCGGCAATATCTAACAGCGTTTCGGACAAATCAAAATTAACTACTGCATCTGTTGCATACATTCCCGTTGCTTGAATATAAACATCCGCCATTGCGGGAGTCGTAATGCCGTCAGATTCCTGTGCATTTGCGGAAATGTTAGACAATCCCGCCGAAAAAACGGCGGCGGCGATGATTATTTTACGGATTGTTGCAGAAAAAATGGCGGCGGAAAGTGCCGAAAAACCGCGTATACACGCGCCTTTTAGAGAGTTATACCCCCCCCCCCCCCTTAACAATTTGAAAGCCGCAAACGGCGGTAAAAATGCGATTGATGGTTTGGTTGGTTGTCGGTTTCATTTTTATCTCCTTATTAAAATAAAACATTGCCGAAAAGTATAACACACTTTTCCGAAAATCGTACCCTCGCCCGTCCGCCTTATTCGCCGCCGCTTTCGGGGGGGAGGGAAACGACTGCGCCGATTTTGAGATTGATGACCGGCAAGTGCGAGGGGGATGTTGCGGCGTGTTCTGCCGCCCGCCGGTAGGCGATTAATGCGTCTTGCGGGCGACCGGCGGCGTAGTGTGCGTCGCCGATTTTTTCGGCGAATAATAGTTGCATTCCTTCTGCCGCCGATTCTTCGTTTTCCGTCAAAAGCGAAATTGCTGCGTCAAACTTGCCGTTGTTTATCAGCGATTCGGCGTGCCGCAACATAAATAACGCCCGCAATCCGGCGTCTGGTTCGTGCGTTATCGCTTCGGATAGTTTTGTTTCGGCGTCTTCTGCACCTGCCAACGCCAAGGCGGTTAGGGCGAGATTTCGCATTTGCGGAAACGCCGTGCGGTCAATGCGTGCCAATTCGCGTTCTGCAATTTCCCATTCGCCGTTGTCTGCTGCGTGTATTGCCGCAAACATCGCATCGGCGGCGATTTCTTGCGCACGGTCGGATGTCATTGTGCGGTATGACAAACCGGCGGCGGCGGAAACTGCCATTAGGACGGCGACAAGAATGGAAAACTTGTATTTTTCCCAAAATGCGCCAATGCGTTCTACCATTTCATCGTTTAGTTCGCTCATTTTTTATCTCCTTTTTTGTGTTCTGCAATCATTTTTTTTGCCGTTTCGGCGGCGGCGGCAAGCGGCGGCGATTTTTGTATGCCGTCCGTCATTCGTTTGATGGAAACAGCGGCGTTTTGTTCTTCGTCTTCGCCGAGAATTATCGCCAGCGGTGCGCCGGTTGCGGCGGCTTTTTTGAATCGCTTTGCGAGATTGCCGCCGCCGCTTTGTTGCAATACGACAATGCCCGCATCGCGCAATATTTCGGCGGTGCGAATGCGGTATGCGGCACTTGCGCCCGCTTCCAGCAAAATGCAATCGGGCGGAGGGGCGTTTCGGGCGGGCATTAGCGAGACGAGGCGGTCTAAACCGATGGCGAAACCGCAACCATGCATGGGAGGTGCGCCGATTTGTGCGGATAATCCGTCATATCGTCCGCCGCCGCAAAGGGTGTTTTGTCGCCGCAAATCATCTTTTATCGCCCATTCAAACACGGTCAAATTATAATAGTCAAGTCCGCGTACGAGAGAGGGCGTTTCCACAAACGGCACATCGGCGGCGGCGAGAATGTTTTGTACTTCTGCAAAATGGCGGCGCGATTTTTCGCCCAGAATATCGCGCAGTTGCGGTGCATCGCGAACGATGTCGGCGACAGCGGCGTTTTTGCTGTCCAAAATTCGCATCGGATTGTCATCAATTCGCGCCCGTGCGGTATCGTCCAAATCGTTTTTTCTGCCGCGAAAATAGTCGGCTAATTTTTGGCGGTAGGCGGCGCGTTCGTCGGCTTCGCCGAGATTGTTGAGATGCAATTGCAAACGCGATTCCACATTTAACATTTTCCAAAGTCGCGCTGACATTAAGATTTGTTCTGCATCTATGGCGGGATTCGGGTCGCCGCCGATGGCTTCCGCCCCGAGTTGCCAGAATTGGCGGTAACGCCCTTTTTGCGGGCGTTCGCGGCGGAACATTGCGCCGCCGTACCACAGACGGGCGATTCCGTTGCGGTGCAGATTTGCCGCCGCCGCCGCCCGCACGGTCGGTACAGTGGCTTCCGGACGCAGACATAACTCTTCGCCGGAAATGTCGGTAAAAATGTACATTTCTTTTTGGACGATATCGGAGTTTTCGCCGAGTTGCCGCCGGAACAATTCGGCGCGTTCAACGGCGGGCGTGCGAATTTCGCCGTAGCCGTACAGGGCGAAACAGGCGGCGGCGGCGGATTCCGCCCGTTGCCATTCGCATGTGTCGGCGGGCGGCAAATCGCGCATTCCGCGGACGGATGAAATTAGTGCCATAATCGGATGTCAACAAAAAAAGATATTATACACCGCCTTTTCGCCGCATTCGGCGGATGGGCGATTTGCGGCGCGGTTTATATCTCGTTTTGCGGATGTTATAATCGCGCAATGGCGGAAAAATCGGATTATGCGCCCTGCATTCGTTGCGGAGAATGTATCCCGGCATGTCCTGCGGGATTGTCGCCGCTGAAATTGTTTGCGTTGTGGCAAGATGCGCAAGTTTTGCGGATGGCGGCGGAAGAATCGTTGGGCGAATGTTTTTTGTGTCGCCGTTGCGATGATGTTTGTCCGTCGGCGTTGCCGCTGGCAGATTCATTTGCGGCGGCGCGGCGACAGACGGCGGAAATGCGGCATCGGCGTGATGAAGCAATGCGTTTGCGGGCGCGGCACGATTCGCATTTGCAACGATTATCCGCCCCGCATCGGGTTGCGGAGTTGGATGTTGCCGCACTTGCCGCCCGTGCCCGTACTCGTGCGGCGGCGAAACTCGGACGGCGTTCGTAGACAATGGCGGGACACAGCAAATGGGCGAATATTCGCCATCGCAAAGAGCGAATGGATTCGCGGCGCGGCAAGATGTTCGCGCGATTTGTCAAAGAGGCGGCGGTAGCGGCACGAATTGGCGGTACCGATCCGGCGAGCAATCCGCGTTTGCGTTTGGCGATTGAAAAAGCCCGCGCCGCGAATGTGCCGAACGACAATTTGGAACGCGCGATTTTGCGCGGCGGCGGGCGGATGGAAGGCGCGGATTACACCGAAATGCGTTATGAAGGTTACGGTCCCGGCGGTGCGGCGGTTTTGGTGCATTGTCTGACCGACAACAAAAATCGCGCATCTTCGGATGTGCGGCATGCGTTCAGCAAACACGGCGGCAATCTCGGTGCGGACGGTTCCGTTTCTTATTTATTTGCGCGTTGCGGGCAACTAATTTATGCGCCGGGGACGGCGGAGGCGGCGGGAGAGGCGGCGATAGAACGCGGCGCGTCCGATTTGCATATCGGCGAAGACGGCAGTATGGAAGTTTTGTGTGCGCCCGAAGATTTTCCCGATTTTCTCGCGGCAATGCGCGCGGACGGTTACGAACCGGAATCGGCGGATATTGTCATGCGCGCGTCTTCGGAAGTTTTGTTGAACGAAACGGAGTCGGCGCGCATGCGAAAAATGCTTCTTGCGCTGGAAGATTTGGACGATACGCAGGAAGTGTATACTTCCGCAGTACTTTGCGGGGAGGATGCATCTTAATTCTCGGCATAGACCCCGGGCTGGCGGCGACCGGCTGGGGGTTAATTGATACCGGCGGCGACGGCGGCGGCAAGGCGCGTTATATGGACGGCGGCGTGATTCGTACTTCCGCAGCGACTTTGCATTTGGCGCGGCTGGAAAACATTTATAACCGGCTGCTTGCTGTTGTGCGACAAAGCGCGCCGGCATTGGCGGGAATGGAAAGGGTGTTCGCCGGAATCGGCGGCAAAAGTGCGGTGTCGCTTGGCGAGGCGCGCGGTGCGGCGGCGGCGGCAATCATCGCATGCGAAGTACCGATAATTGAAATTTCGGCGTTGCAAATTAAAAAAGCGATTACCGGCGCAGGGCGTGCGGGAAAACAACAAACCGCGCAAATGATTCCGTTTTTGCTGGAAAATGCGCCGCAAAATCCGGCGGCGGATGCGGCGGATGCGTTGGCATGTGCGTTGGCGATAATGCCGGCGACTCGCACCGGTCAGTTTGCCGCCGCACATTTGCGTTTGCCGAAGATTCGTTCGCGGCGGCGGCGGGCGCGGCGATGATTTCTTTTTTGCGCGGAAAGTTGGCGATTAAAACTTCGCTGTCGGCGGTGGTGGAATGCAACGGAGTCGGTTACGAAGCGCTCGCCCCGTTGACGACATTGGAACAATTGCCGCCGCCGGGGGCGGAAGTTTTTTTGCTTACCGATGTCGTTACCCGCGCCGAATCGCAAACTTTGTATGGTTTTTCTAATGCGCGCGAACGCGAAATTTTTCGCCGTCTGATTAAAGTCAGCGGTGTGGGTGCAAAAACCGCCCTCGCGCTGATGTCCGCTTTGCGGGCGGACGAATTGGTTGCCGCCCTCGCCGGCGGAGATGCCGCGCATTTGTCGCGCGCACCGGGAATCGGCACAAAAACCGCCGAACGAATTATCATAGATTTTCGCGGGAGTCCGTTGCTGGAAATGACGGACGGCATAACTTCCGGCGATGATATGCACGATGTGGAACGGGCGTTGGCGGGATTGGGTTATAAAAAAGGCGAAATCGCCCGCGCCTTATCTTCCATTCCCGCCGATGTCGGCGAAGACGCCGCCGTCCGTTTGCGTGCGGCATTGCAAATATTGTCCGGAAAATAACACAGCAGCGAATTTGCCGCAACTTTGGAACTTTGGAAATAAGTTAAGTTTTCGTTATAATCGTTGCGAGATTGTCGGCAACTTGCGGCAGTTTGCGGGCGGCGCATTTATTATTTATTTTTCGGGAGTGGGGCGGTCGGAAAAATGCGGGCAAGCGGTTTATGAAACATTTCGCCGGTTTTGTTGCGCGGTTTTGCGGTGCGTGGCGGCTGGCGTTTTTGGCGGCGGCGACATTGTCGGCATCGTCTTCGCAATCCGAATTGGGAAATCGCGGCGGATTTTTATACAGCGATTATTTGCGCACCGCCGCTGCGGACGGCGTGGAAATCGGAAGTTTTTCGGTGCGCATAAACCGTCCGGGATTGTGGGTCGGCGGCGAAGCGGTGGCGAAGCGGGTGGGAAATGCGATAGACGCGTTGCCGCTATCTCAATGGGCGGCGGATTATTATCTTAAAGAAGAGGCGGCGTTGTCGTCTCGTTTTGCGAACCGGGTGGCGGCGGCGGGCTGGAATCTGGCGGCGAAAGCGGCGGATGAAGCGATATTGTCGGCGACGGAAGAAAGTTTTCGGCGCGGTTTTATTCGCAACATAGAAGTGGATTTGCAATCGGCGTTGGGCGGGCGTTTTGCGCATGCGGGTTTGAACGCGCTTGGTGCATTGCGCGAAACGGAAGAAGACGCGATTGTCTGGCAGTTGCGCGGTTTTGTCGGCGGCGGTCGTAGCGGTGCGAACGCCGGATTAATTTACCGTCGCGATTATAAAAATGTTTTGTTGGGCGCGAATGTTTTCGGCGATTTTGAAGTATTTAAAGACGAAGAATTTTGGCGTTGGTCGCTGGGGGCGGAGTTTCGTTCTGCATGGGCGGATTTTTTCGCAAACTATTATGTTTCGGCGAGTGATGCGATTTTTGGCGAGACGGACGGCGTGCGGACTGCAACTTATACGGCGGGCGGTTATGATGCGCGATTGCATATTCATTCGCCCGATTTGCCGTGGCTGGTGGGCGTTGCCGAATATTACAGTTGGGAGGGCGAATACGGTGCGGAAAACGAAGACGGCTATCGTGCCGGTTTTCGTTTGCGTCCGTCCGATTTTCCGGCGTATTTGGAGGTTTTGTATCAGGACGGCGAAGACGGCGAAAATATCGGCGCAAAAGTCGGCGTTAATTATCGTTTTGGCGAAGAGGAGTTTGAAAGCAGCGGCGGCGTATTTCGCCCGCGCGATTGGTTTTTTCGTCCGGCGGAACGCGAATATTCGCAACGGATAAGAACCGAAGAATTGACATTGCCGTTGTTGTATCGCGTTGCGGCGGTGGCACCGCGGGGCGGCAGTTTTACGATAGAAAATGAAGAAAGCGGCGGTGTCGGTTCCACATTAACGGTGACGGACATCGGCGGCGTTTCGTTGTCGCTGGACGGGTTATTGCGCGGTGCGCCTTATACGCAAATGGTGGAATATGGTGCGGACGGCTGGCAGGTACCGCTGGAACCGATGACGCTTAAGACAATTCACGACCGGGTAACTTTGCGTTATGCGACCGGTGCCTCCGGCGGCGTTTTGGGCATCGGCAGCACGGTCGGCTTGACGGGATTGACGGCATATTTGATAGACGGCGCGATTGCATTGCAGGCGTTCGGATTTTATGAAGTTGTCGCACCGCCGACTGTGGCGGGCGGCGAATCGCTGACCGTGATGACGCAAAGCGATGATGTGGCGTTTGAAATTTCGGTTGATTTTGACGAAACAAATAATACGGCGACGGGAATTAGCGTAAATTACAGTGTCGGCGAAATTATGGTGGGCGCGGTCATGTACGACTGCGATTCTGATGCGATGGCGGACGGGGCGTTGCAGATTGGAAAAAATTGTAGGCTGGAAACGCCCGCATTATTTTTGAACGGCGATTATGCCGCCGGTGAAACGGCATTGTCGGCGGGCATTTCGGGCAACGCAATTGATGTGCGTTATTTGGAAACGCGTACGCCGTATCCGGCGGACGGCGGTGCGCTGGCAACAATTTCGGTACGCGGCGGAGACGGTTCTGCTACGCTTTCGGCGGGTGTCAATCCGAGTTTGGCTTTTGATGCGGCGGGCGGCGAGTTGCGTCTGGCGGCGGGGGCGTTTTCGGATACGACAATCACGGCGACATTGTTTTTGACGGTGGCGGCAACCGAAACCGGCGGCGATTCGGCGAGTTTGATATTGACGGTGCGGGTGGACGGTTATCCGTTGTCGCCGATTTCGGCGTCTTTTGCGGGCGATTTGCAAAACGGCGATTTGCGTGCGGTGAACGCGTTTTTTAACGCATCGCTGGCGGTGGCGACATTGCAAGTGTCGGGCGGCGTTGAAACGGGCGGCTACAACTACAACTTTAACGCAGATAATTCCGGCATTGCGTTGGATGGCACGATTGTTTATTTGGGTGCGCAGGCGGCGGCGGGCGGCGTATTTCCTTTTACCGTGGTGATTTCGGATGTGGATCCCGAAGGTCGCACGGCGGATCAGGCGTTGAGTTTGGTGATATCGGTGGCGGGCGTTGAATATCCGCCCGTTACCGGCGATATTGCCGGTGTGCCGTCCGGTGCGGTGATGCGGGCGGACGAATCGCTGGGCGTTATCGGCGGCGGCGGCGGCGGCGGTGCACCGTATCGTTATTCGCTGGTCGGCGATTCGGCGAATATTTTTGAATTGAGTGTGGCGACAAACGGCGATTCGGCGACATTGTATTTTGCGAACGGGCGGTTGCCGTCTGCGGATGGCGTTTATGTTGCACGCATACGAATTGCCGAATCGGTATCGGGTTTGGCAACCGAAATTGAATCCCGCATTACGGTGAACGCGCCGCCCGCTTTGGCTTTGGAATGGGCGGGCAGCGACGATTATAACGATTTGAGCAATCACGATATTGCAATTTCAGGCGGTCGTTTGACGGTGTCGCATATTGAAACGATAGCACCGAACAGTGCGATAGCGTTTGCGACGGTATCGTTTGTCGGCGGTTCGGGAAATGCGATTTTGTCTCGCATCGGCGGCGGTACATTAGATTTTGACGCAAATACCGGTGCGGTCAATTTGGCGGACGGCATATTTGGCACGGGCGCGAACGACGGGCGAATTACTTTGACCGTGCGGGCGGCGGATAGTCAAATCGGGGCGACAATCACGGCGGAATTTACGGTGGCGATAATCGGCGAATCCTTGGAACCGTTTGCGGCGGTGCTTGACCGCTTTTCGCATTCGGGCGATGGAACGCAAGCATCGCCGTTGCGGGTGACGGGCAATTTTCAATCGGATGTCAACATTGCGGCGTTGGCGGTAGGCGGCGGTTTGCAACCATATACAATTACGAGAATGGCGGGCGGCGGTTTGGTCGCAAATATTGACACGACAACGCCTACGGGTTTGACTCTTATTTTGCCGCAACAGACGACGGCGAGTTTTGCGGGCGAAGTGCGTTCGGCGACTCTCATGATAGACGACAGCAACACGGACGCAAATGTGCAAGGCGGAACGCCGCAAATTGTGCGGGAAATATACGCACGTATTGAGGCGATTATTTATCCGGCGTTGGCGGTCGTTTTTTCTAGCGGCGAATTGACGGGCGGCGGCACGCAAAGCAATCGTTACGAAACAAATCGGCGGAATGCGGCGTTGGCGATGATTTCGGCGTCCGGCGGCAGCGGGCGGTATCGTTATACTGCAACGCCGGGAAATATATTTGAGATGGACGGCAATGTGTTGCGTTTTGCGCAAAGCGGTGGTCGCCGCATATTGCCGCCGGCGGGGAATCATTTTGCCGAAGTGCGCACCGAAACATTGGACGGCAACGATGCGATGGCGGACGGCGATACGATTCGCATTTATTTCAATATCGGCGAATCGCCCGTATTGGACGGGGCGGTGGTGCCGAACAGTGCTTTCAATCCCGGCACCGCCGCCGGTGGATTGCGCATTATGGTGTCGGGCGAGAGCAATGTCGTGACGGTGATGATTGATGTGCGGGATGGCGATAATGTCGCTTCGGCGTCTTTGCCGCCGGTGGCGATTTTTGAATTGACTCCGGCGGATGCAAATTTAAATATAAACGCCCCCGCTGGCGAAGTGGTTTCTTATAATGCGGCGACCCGGGCGTTTTCGTTGGACGGAAATCACAGTTTTTATGCGGGTGCGGTATCGTCGCAAACGGTCATATTGACGGCGACGGTGGCGTTGGCGGATGATCCGGACGAGATGGAAGTTATCACAGCATCCATAGCGGTGATGTTGACGCCGGTGCCGGTATCGGCGGAATATGCAGGAAATGCGGCGGTCAATACGGGCAACGGCGATGGCGGTGCCGGTTCCGAATTCGGTCCGGTGATGCGTTCCGATTTGTCTTTGGCGGTAGTTACCGGTGCGGGCGGTACGGGGACGAATTACAACTATGCATTGATAAACGGTGCGGACAATATTTTTGAGTTGGATGTCGCAACGGATGGCAGTATGGCGACGGTATTTTTTGCGGGCAGGCGGTTGCCGTCTGCGGGCGGATTTTATGTGGCAACAATTCGCATAGAAGAACCGACATCGGGATTATCGGCGATTGCGGAGGCGAGATTTATGGTGAATACGCCGCCCGTTTTGGCGTTGGAATGGGCGGGCAGCAACGCTTATAACGATTTGAGCAATCACGATATTGCAATTTCAGGCGGTCGTTTGACGGTGTCGCATATTGAAACGATAGCACCGAACAGTGCGATAGCATTTGCGACGGTATCGTTTGCCGGTGGTTCGGGAAATGCGGTTTTGTCTCGCATCGGCGGCGGTACATTAGATTTTGATGCAAATACCGGTGCGGTCAATTTGGCGGACGGCATATTTGGCACAGGTGCGAACGACGGGCGAATTATTTTGACCGTGCGGGCGGCGGACAGTCAAATCGGGGCGACAATTACGGCGGAATTTACGGTGGCAATAATCGGCGAATCCTTGGAACCGTTTGCGGCGGAGGTGCGAGCCGTGGCGGTGAACGGTTCGGTGCCGCCGGGAGATGGAACGCAAGCATCGCCGTTTCGGGTGACGGGCAGTTTCGATTCGGAAATTACGGTGGCGACATTGGCGGTAAGCGGCGGTTTGCCGCCGTATACTATTTCTTCATCGGGGGCGTTGAACGGAATCGTCAGCGATTCCGGTACGGGGGCGGTTGTTGTTTTACCGGCAACTGCGGGAACGGGCGTGCGGATGGCGACTTTTACGATAGCGGACAACAATACGGATGCGAATGTGCAAAGTGGTACGCCGGCGATTGCGTTGCCGGTGTATGTAAATGTTGCGGCGGTGCAATATCCCCCCGTGTCTTCCGATTTTGTCGCTAATGTTTTTTATAGCAGCGGCGGCAGAGACGGCGTTACCGTGCCGTTCGGGCCTGTTGACCGGGGCAATGTATTTCTGGCGGAAGTTACAACCGAAGGCGGCGACGGTGCTTATGCATATTCGTTAATTAATGGGTCGGGCGATATTTTTGCGTTGAGTGTGGCGGCGGCGAACAATGCGGCGACATTATTTTTTAATAACGACATTTTGCCCGCCGCCGCCGACTATACGGCGACGGTGCGGGTGTTCGATTCGGCATCCAATTTAACGGAAAATGTGGAAATAAGATTTGAAGTTGTGGAAGCCGCTATGGTGGCGGAGTTGGAGTTGATTATCAACAGCGATTTTATGCCGGCGAACGGTGCGGTAGTCAGCAGCGGGCGGGCGAGAGAGGCGGTGCTGGTGCATTCCTTTTTGCAGACGGAGACGGCGGGCGGTACGCCGTTTGCGGTTGGCACGGTGGTGTTGTCGGGCGGTTCGGAAAGCGGTTATAACTATTCGGTGGAGACGTTTGCGGTTCCGAATCCGACTGGTTGCAAGATGCTGCTGTCGGTATCGGCGTCCGGCGTGGTGACGATTCCGCCGACATCGGCGAATTCTTATATGGCGGGCGAATGTATTGCCGGACGGATTTCGGGAGATGACGACAATAGCGGGACGGAGCCGGATGCAATTAATATATTGCTGACGATAGAAGCGGATTCGCCGCCGCCGGGGGCGGCTGTGCGTGTCAACAACGACATCAATGGCGGCGGCGGCAACGGCGGCAACTTGTCGCCGTTCGGACCGGTGCGGCGGGCGGATATGTCATTGCTGTCCGAAATTATGCCCAACGGCGGCGGCAGCGATTTTTACGATTACACATTGCTGAACGATTCGGATGATTATTTTAGTATTAGCGATTCTCGTTCTGGCGGGAGTCAAAGTACGGTATTGAATTTTAGGGCGGGTGCTGGTGTGGGTATTTTTGTGCTTCCCGCCGATGGCATTTATGCGGCGACAATACAAATTGAGCAACAAGATTCGGGATATTTGGAAGTGTTGACGGTGTATTTTGAATCGGAATTCCCTGAAAACTTATTAGAGGTAAATATGTCGTTGGCAATAAATCCCGATTATGCCAGTTCTCAGCGTGTGTCAATCTTGGAAACATCTTTTACGGACAGCGGTGCCGCCCAAATTTCCATGGGATTTCTCGGCACAACGCCGCCGTCCTCGCCGCATTTTGCCGAAATGCGATTTATCGATGGCAACGGGGCGGATAGAACATCGTTGGTAGACATTAGTTTCACCATTCCCGTCATCGACGAATGCAATTCGGGGCGTATTGGCGTCAGCAACAAATTGATAGTGGCATTGTCTACCGAAGATTTTGAACTCGGCGATTGTTTTTACAGCGTGCTTTATATTGATACCCGAACCGGCAGAAATTTCCAAAGATTTGTTAATCTCCTTTTCAGCAAAGTCGGCGATCTTGCACCTCGTGTGTCCGCCACAATTGAAGCAAATGCCGCCATAAACTTGGGCGGCGGCGACGGTACCTCCGAAAGTTCGCCGTTCGGACCGGTATTTGGAGCGACATCTTTGGCGGTAATTACCCCATCGGGCGGCGACGGGGCGGGCTATACTTACAGTTTATTCGGGACATTTATCGGCGATACATCTCTGGATGCATTTTCCATCTCGCCCGCTGATGACGGTGCGAATGCGACATTGGTTTTTCAGGGAAATTCGCTGCCGAATCCGGATTCGCTGCCGGCGGGCGGTTTTTATAGAGTTGGAATCCGTGTGGAAGAACCGGACCACATCATAATATCGGAAAGAATTTTTAACTTTGAAACTTTCTTTAAGGTGACGACAGCGGCACCGCCGGTATCCATTTCCGCCACAAATATAAACGCCGCCATCAACCCGGGCGGCGGCGATGGCAGTGTTGCATCGCCTATCGGTGCGGTACCGGCGGCGGCATCTTTGGCAGTAATTACCCCCGGCGGCGGTGCCGGCACGGATTATACTTATACGATAATAGACGGCAATACTTTTGACATTTCGCCCGCCGACAACGGTGCGAATGCGACATTGGTTTTTCGGGGCAATTCGTTGCCGGCAAACGGATTATATTCGGCGGTCGTCAGCGTACGCGAACCAAATTTAGCCGCCGTTGCGGAGGATGATAGTTATACAATTCTCACCCTTCGTTTTAATGTTGAAGAGGTGGTGTTTACGCCGGTAAGTGCGACATTTACGCCAAATTCTGATGCGGCAATCAATGCCGACAACGGCGACGGTACCGCTTCGTCGCCGATAGGGCCGATAAGCGGGACGGCGGAGTATTTGGCGGAAATTACCCCGTCGGGCGGAGACGGCGAGGGCTATACTTATGCGGTGATAAACGATCCGGGCAGAATCTTTAATATCGCTGAACGGCAGGTGAACGGCGAGATTGCGTTATTTTTCCGGGAGGGGAATATTCCAACAACAGGCGGAATATATGCGGCGACAATCAGCGTACGCGAACCGACTGCCGCCGCTTTTTCGGTCGGCGAAACGGGCTATACGCTTTTGACCATTCATATTAATGTCCTTTCGCCGATTAGCACATCTTTCGCCCGGGGGAGCGGCGTGTCTGTGGGCGGCAACACATTTATTCCATTGTTTTATGTCACACAGCGGACGAACAGAGGGGTTTTGGGAAGAATAACGTCTTCCGGCGGGGCGGGTGCATCAGATGCAACCAAATATACTTATTCCATAACATCGGACATGAATGATTATTTCAAAATAACGCCGACGGCGGATAACACGATGGTGGAAATCAGTTTTCGGGACGGTGTCACGCCGACGGCGACTGCGCAAACACAAATCCCCGGTATTGGTACGATAGATAGCCCGGTTTTTGTGTCTATTGAAGTCGGTGACGGCGTAAGCACTCCGGTTGTGACGAGTATCGGTTTTGTTATCCGATAATCCCTCGTCCGCCATTTTCGCAGCGATTTCAATATCCGATTATCAGGCGTCTCGCCGGTGCCGATGGACATCTATCACATCGGGCAAAGTCCGCAGCAAATGCATCAAGTTTTCCAGTTTGACGAGAGACGGTACTTCCACAATCATTTCCATCTGAATCCAGTCGTGCGACAAATCGCCCCGGTTGAAATTGAAATTGACGATATTGATATCGCTACGACTCACCGCCGAAGAAACCGCCGATGCCAGCCCCGGACGATTGCGGCATTCCATCGCAATCGCACTGCGATAAGTCGCATGGTCCGCCTTGTCGCTCCATGTCGTTTCTATCCATTTTTCGGAACTCCGCCGTTCTCCCCCTCTCGCTAACGGACATTTGTCGGCGTGTATGGCAAGCCCGCTGTTTTTTTTGAGAATGCCGATGATGGATTCGTAAGGCAGCGGATAGCAACACGGCGACATCGTAATCGCTGCGTTGCCCGCCCCGGCAATGACAAGCGGCGCAATGCGCACATGGTCGCGCCGTGCCTGCCGCCGCAAAATATCGCGCGCGACAATGTCCGGCAGCATTTTGCCGAGTCCCAGCGCGAGATACAAATCCGCCTCCTCGCGCATATTGCGTGATTGCAAAAACGCCCGCCAATGTTCCGGCGGAATGTCATCTGGCGCGACATCCAACCGCTGCAACGCACTTGCCAGAAGTTTGCGCCCCAACAAAACCGAATCGTCGCGACTGACCGCGTTTAGAATATGGCGAATACGCGACCGCGCGCGCGCCGTTTTTGCAATTCCCAGCCAGTGCGGCATCGGTTGAATATCTTTGTTTGTTTTGATGGAAACCTGATCTCCCGATTGCAGTCGCCGCGACAACGGCATTGTCGCGCCGTTTACCACCGCGCTTTCGGCGTGATCGCCCACTTCGGTGTGAATCGCGTAGGCGAAATCCAGCGCGGTGGATGCGGGCGGCAATCGTATCGGCGCGCCTTCCGGCGTTAACGCGTATATTTCGCCGGGCGACAACTCCACGCGCAAATATTCCATAAAATCGCCCGGCGTATCATTTTCGGCGTGCAGTTTCACCAATACGGAAAGACGATTTAACGCTTCCGCTTGCGCTGCATCGGGCGCGGAATCTTCTTGTTTATAAACCCAATGCGCCGCCAGACCGTGTTCGGCGACTGCGTCCATTTTTTGCGAACGAATTTGAATTTCAATTTTTACGCCTTCGCGCGTTTGCAAGGCGGTGTGCAAAGATTGATAGCCGTTGGATTTTTCGGTTGCGATGTAATCTTTGAATCGCCCCGGCAACGGCAAAAAAAACTCATGCAACGCGCCCAACGCGAGATAACACTGCATCCGGTCGGCGACAATCAGGCGAAAACCCACAATGTCCTCCACTTGCGCGAATGTCAATCGCCGCTGTTCCATTTTTTTATAAATGCTGTATAAGTTTTTGCGGCGGTGTTTTAGCGCGCCTTTTATGCCGTATTTTTTCAACGCTTCGTCAATGCGTTCTTCCACCCGCCCGACGGCTTTTCGGTGTCCTTCTTGCGAATTTTTTAGCGCTTTGGAAAGTACGCGATAGCGGTTCGGACGCAAATAACGAAACGCCAAATTTTGCAATTCGTCCCGCACCGGATAAATGCCGATTCGTTCGGCGATAGGGGCGTAAATTGTCAATGTTTCCAGCGCGATTCGCCGCCGCCGCACCGGTTTGGAAATGCCCGCCAATGTGCGCATATTGTGCAAGCGGTCGGCGAGTTTGATAAACAAAACGCGCCAATCATCCGCCGCAGCGAGAATGATTTTGCGAAAAGTTTCCGCTTCCTGCGTCCGCTTGTCCATTCCTTCAAAGCGTTCCATTTTGGAAACGCCTTCCACAAGTTTGGCGACCGGACGCCCGAATTTGTCGCCGATTTGTGCGACACTGACCGGCGTATCTTCCACGACATCGTGCAAAAGGGCGGCGACAATGGTTTCCGCATCAAAACGCCAGTCCGCGAGAATGTCCGCGACGGTAATGGGATGTTGAATGTAGGGATGACCGGTTTCGCGCACTTGTCCGAAATGTGCGCTTTTGCTGTAGTTATAGGCGTCTTCTATTTGCGCCAACGCGGCGGGCGAAAGATACGCCCCGATTTTGCGCTTTAATGCGACGATGCCCGCCATCGCCGCGGGCGATTACTCGGCGGCGGACGCGGCGAGTTTGTCGTCTTCCGCCGCCGCATCATCGCCGCCCGTTGCATTGTCTTCCGCCGCCGCCGAATCATCTCCGCCCGCCGCCGCCGAATCATCTCCGACCGCCGCCGAATCATTTCCGTCCGCCGCCGCCGAATCTCCGCCCGCCGCCGCCGAATCATTTCCGTCCGCCGCCGCCGCGGCATTATCTTCCGCCGCGGCAATGCCGTCCGCAAGTTCCGCCGCTGCGTGATGATCATCCGCCGACAATGCGCCCGCCCGCAACGCCCCGCGCGCAACTTCGCGCAATGCGACAACGATGGCTTTGTCATCGCCTTCCGGCACGAGAGCATCGGCGCGGCGGACGATTTGTTGCGCCCGTTTCGCCGCATGATAGGCGAGTTCAAAATGATTTGGGCAGTTGACGAGACAATCGTCTATGGTGATTCGGGACATTGCATTTCTCCTTGGTTATTTGCCGATGATAACGGAGCGGATTTCGGCGAACGCCCGCTCCAAATTGTCGTTAATAATAACATAATCAAAGCGTTCGGTATATGCGATTTCCGCCGCGGCGCATTGCAGGCGGCGGGCGATTGTAGCGGCGTCATCTTTTCCGCGCCGCATCAAGCGCGTTTCCAAATCCGCCAAAGAAGGCGGGCGGATGAAAATCAGCACTGTATCAGGCATTTGTTTTTTAATCTGCAACGCGCCTTGCACATCAATTTCCAAAAGAATGTTGGCGGATTTTTTGAGTTGCCGCCGCACCCATTCCGCACTAGTACCGTAATAGTTGCCGAAAACTTCGGCATGTTCCAAAAACGCGCCGTCCGTTTGCATTTGCATAAACGCGTTTTTGTCGACGAAAAAATATTCGCGCCCGTGTTCTTCGCCCTCCCGCGGCGCGCGTGTGGTGTATGAAATGGCGACTTGCACAACGCCGCTTTCGCGCAGGCGGTTGGAGATGGTCGTTTTGCCCGTTCCGGACGGTGCGGAAATTACAAATAACTTTCCCGAATCGGGGCGGGCGGCGGCGGATGAAAACTGCATTGGCGAAAAATAGTATCGTACAAATTATATCAGTTATAATAGTTGCGCCGTGAAAATTAATCTTTTGCGTTGTTTGGTATCTATGCAAGACAACGATTTGAATGTTTCCGCCGTTGCGCGGGAGTTGCGAGTTTTACAACCTTCCGTCAGCAAAAATTTGATGGTGCTGGAAAACGATCTCGGTCCGCTTTTTGTGCGGCGGGGCAGACGATTCGCCGGTATCACGCCTCTCGGTCGCGAAGTACTCGCCACGGCGCGCGAAATTCTCGTCAAATACGACAATATCGCCGCCCTCAAAAGACGCTACGGCGAAGGCGCATCCGGCGGCGACATTCGCATCGGCACGACTCATCTGCAAGCACGTTATGTTTTGCCCGATGCGGTGCGCCGATATTTGCATCGTTATCCGCGCGCCAACATTCAAATTCAACAAAACTCTCCCGCCGCCTTGATTGCGATGCTGGAACATAATCTCGTGGATGTCGTCGTCTGCACCGAAATACCGGCGGACCATCCGCTGATCGATTCCGCCGCCGCCTACCGCTGGAATCGCGCCGTTATCGCGCCGTCCGGTCATCCGCTAACCGAAAAACGACTCACCTTAAAAAGAATCGCCGATTATCCGGTCATCACTTATGTTCACGGATTTACCGGACGCGCCGCATTTGATTCGGCGTTTCGCGGCGCGCGTCTTGCCGTCAATGTGCCGATTTCCGCCGCCGATTCTGATGTCGTCAAAACGTATGTCCGCGCCGGAGTCGGAATCGGCGTGATTGCCGCCGTGTCGTACGACCCGCAACAAGACGGCGATATGAAATGCGTTTCCGCCGCCCATCTTTTTCCCGATATGTGCGTGCAAATGGCGTATTTGCGCGACAAAATTATCACTCCCGCCATGCGCCATTTTATGGATATATTTCGCGCGCATACCGCATCGGTCAAACAAAAGTTGGGCGCAAAACGCGCCGCCTGATAGCGTACCGCCGCATTGAATTGTGGTATACTTTGCGATGTAGCCGATTGATAAAAATTCCGATTGACAGAAAGATTGACAGAAAATGAGCGAAGAACAAATTGCAGAACAAGTTGCCGCGACACCGTCGCAAACGCCGCCGCCCGATCCGCTGGCGCGGACAGTCGTGTATCATTTCGCCCCCGCCGAAGTTGATGCGCAAGTCGACAAACGGTTGATGCAACTCGCCAAAAACGCGCGTGTCAACGGTTTCCGTCCCGGTCGTGTACCGATGCGCGTTATGCGCGAACGATGGGGCGGCGGATGCATTGCCGAAACTCTCGCCGAAAAAGCGCAAGAAAAATTCGCCGCCGAAGCCGATACGATGAACGAACGCCCGATGTCATCGCCGCAAATATCGCCGTCCGTTGTTGCCGCCGCAGACGGTTATCGCGTGGAATGCCGCTACGAAGTCATGCCCGACATTGCCGCACCCGATTTATCCGCCCAAAAAATCCGCCGTCCGGTATTGACTGTTGGCGACGCCGAAACGGACGAAATGATCGCGCGTTTGCGGCGCGATGCCGGCGAATACAAAGAAACCGAACGCCCGGCGCGGGCGGACGACCGCGTCAATGTGGATTTTGTCGCCCGCCGCGAAGGCGAAACAATTGAAGAAGAAAAAAATCGCGATTGGCCGCTCAATTCGCCGATGCTGAAAGACATTGCCGATTCTATTGTCGGCGCATCCGCGGGCGATACGCGCGAAGTAAAAATTAACCATCCGGACGATCATCCGGACGAATCGTTACGCGGTGCGCAAACGCAAATGGAAGTTAAAATTAACAAAGTTTTTGAATTGCATCCGCATCCGTTAGACAATAGTTTTTTCGCCCAATTCGGCGTTGACGGAGACGAAAACAATTTTCGCGAAATGGTGAAAGATCGCTTGACCGCCGAAGTCGACATGCGCATCCGCCGCAGCGTTCACGAACAGGCAATGAACGCGCTTCTCGCGGCGACTCCCCAATTTGATTTGCCGCGTTCTTTGGTGCGGGCGGAAGCGGCGGGAATGATTGACGGCATGCGAAAAGAAGCGCGCGCACACGGCGTTCCCGATACGACGGTAAAAATGACGCCGCAAATTGTTTCCGCCGCCGTTCGCCGTGTCGCTTTGGGATTGATTATCGGCAAATGGCGCGAACGCGAAAAAATAGAAATCGCCGAAAACGAGTTAGAAACGCGCCTGCACGAAATCGCCACTTCCTACCAAAATCCCGAAGAATACAAAACGCGCGCGCGCGCCGACCAAAGAACAATGCACGCCTTGCATCTGGAAATCATAGAACAACGGGCGGCGGCGTGGGTGTGCGAACGCGCCGATACTGCGGACGAAAAAACATCGCTGTCGGATTTGCTGGCGGCAGAATCGCATGTCTAACATCCGCCTCGCCGGCGGAGATGCATCCGCCTTGTCTTATGTGCCGATGGTCGTGGAACAATCGGCGCGCGGCGAACGGGCGTTTGATATTTATTCGCGCCTTCTCAAAGATCGCATCGTTTTTTTGGTCGGCGAAATTAACGATTATGCGGCGAATATCGTCATCGCGCAGTTGTTGTTTTTGGATGCCGAAAATCCCGAACGCGAAATTCATCTGTATATCAATTCCGGCGGCGGATTGGTCACCGCGGGATTGGGCATATACGATACGATGCGCTATGTCAAAAGTCCGGTCGCTACAACTTGCGTTGGACAGGCGGCGAGTATGGCGGCGATTTTGCTGGCGGCGGGACGCAAAGGAATGCGGCGAATGTTGCCGAACGCGCGCGCGATGATTCATCAACCGCTCGGCGGATTTTCCGGTCAGGCAAGCGACATCGCCATTCATTCCCGCGAAATTCTGGCGGCAAAAGAACGCCTCAACCGGATTTTGTCGGAACTGACCGGCAAAAATGTACGCCGAATCGCCACCGATACCGAACGCGATTTCTTTTTTACTGCCGAAGAGGCAGTCGCGTACGGTTTGGTGGACGAAGTGGTTGCACCGATGGACGAAAATCGTGGACGAAAAAAATAATACTTCCAAATCTTGTTCGTTTTGCGGACGCGAACGTCACGAAGCGGGCAATATGGTCGGCGGACGCGAAGGCGCCTATATTTGCTCCAAATGTGTCGGCGAATGTCGCGCGATGTTGGACGGACACGCCGCCCATTCGCGCACCAAAGAAGAAGACCGGAAAATGCCGCCGCCCAGCCAAATCAAAGCGGGACTGGACGCTTATGTTGTCGGACAAGAACGCGCCAAAAAAACATTGGCGGTCGCCGTCTACAATCATTACAAACGCATTCTCGGACAACGCATCAACGACGAAGTAGACATTGCAAAAGCGAATATTCTTCTTGTCGGCGAAACCGGCAGCGGCAAAACATTACTCGCCCAAACATTGGCGAAAATTTTGGATGTGCCGCTCGTTATCGCAGACGCAACAACATTAACCGAGGCGGGTTATGTCGGCGAAGATGTGGAAAGCATCATCCAAAAACTTCTGCAACGCAGCGATTACGATGTCGCGCGCGCCACACGCGGAATTGTGTATCTGGACGAAGTAGACAAAATCGCGCGCAAATCCGAAAACGCTTCCATCACCCGCGATGTTTCCGGCGAAGGCGTACAACAAGCGTTGCTCAAACTGATAGAAGGCACAGTCGCCTCCGTGCCGCCGCAAGGCGGGCGCAAACATCCGCAACAAGAATGCATCAATGTAGACACCACACAAATTCTTTTTATTTGCGGCGGCGCGTTTGAAGGACTCGCCGATATTGTCGGGCGGCGCGTTCGGCGAGGCGGCATCGGTTTCGGCGTACCGCCGGCGACGATAGACAACAAAGCCGAACTGCTTTCGCAAGTCAACGGCGATGATTTGATGCGTTACGGTCTGATTCCCGAATTGGTCGGGCGGTTGCCCGTGCTGTCGGTTTTGCATCCGTTAGATTGCGCGCATCTCGTGCAAGTTTTTGAAGAACCCAAAAACGCGCTTGCAAAACAATACGCCGAAATATTCGCGATGGAAGGAGTGGAACTCGTTTTCACCCGCGATGGCGTCACCGAAATCGCCCGTCAAAGTGCCGCTTTGTCGGCGGGCGCGCGCGGTTTGCGCAGTGTCGCCGAAGAAACGCTTTTGGAAACAATGTATTCTCTGCCCGACAAAAAAAATATCCGCCGTGTGATTGTAGACGCCGAAGCAGTCAAAGCGCGTTCCCCGAAACTCATCAAACGCCCCGGCAAAAAAACCGCCCTCAAATCGGCAGCATAAAACACAACACAAATTCCCGCCCGTTTTTGTAAAAGAAAAATGCGGCGGGAATCTCTTTAATTTCCGCACGGAAAAACGAAGTTTTTGCACGAACGGCAAGAATTGATTCGCAGACGGCGGAAAATGATTTGTGGACGAATGGAAATTTAATTTGCACGGCAAGAAATAATTTGTAGACAGATTAAAATCATTTTTGCACGGACGGGAATCATTTGTTAACGCAAAAAATAGTTTGGTGACGGAAGGAAATGTTTTGCAAACGCAACCGTTCACCAAGCGGAAATTCGGCAATTCGCGCATTTTCTTGCCGAACCCGCCCGTTTTTTTGCGGTTTCGGCGGGATTTTTGCAAGAATCGGTTAAAATGGAATTTTGTTTTAAGGAGTTATCCGATGCCGCGGGCGACAAATACATCTCAACTTATCGCGCAAGCGAATCAGGACGATGAGTTCTATACGCCGCGCGAAATGATTGAAGCGGAGTTGACGCATTATGACACCGCCCTGTTTCGCGGTAAGAAAATTTTGTGCAATTGCGATGACCCCGACCGCAGCGAATTCTTTAAGTATTTCGCCCGAAATTTTAGCGCGCTGAAACTTCGCCGTCTTGTCGGTTTGCGATATTCCGGCAGCGCATTGCTTTTCCGCGATGACGCGCGCAAGGAAATTGACAGGCGGGCGGCGCGCTATCAAATTCCGATTGATTCCGAAACGCCCGCATATCAATTAACTTTGGACGCGGATGAAAACGGCAATCCGCATAGCGCCGGTCGCCGCTTTTTGCCCGGCGGCGACACCGGCGGTTTTGACGACCGCGAAGGCAAGCGACAATTGGCGGACTGCGATATTGTCGTGACGAATCCGCCGTTTTCTAAATGGCGCGAATTTATTGCAATGATGACGAAAAGCAAAAAGAAGTTTATCGTTATCGGCAATCTGAACGCCGTCGGCTACAAGGAAGTTTTTCCGCTGATTCAAGGCGGAAAAATATGGCTTGGTGCGGCGAATTGCAAAGGTGCGTTTATTCGTCCGGGCGGCGGCGAAAGCAAACTCGGATTTGCCGTGTGGTATACAAACTTGCCGCACGCCCGCCGCGACCGCGATGAAATCCCGCTTGTCGCCAAATATACGGCGAAAAAATATCCGCGTTATGACAACTATCCCGCCATAGAAGTGCGGCGCGTGGAAGATATTCCCGCCGATTATGATGGCGAAATGGGAGTGCCGCGAAGTTTTATAGAAAAACACAATCCGCGGCAGTTTGAGATTGTCGGCAAAATGCGTTTTCCCCGTCCGGGATGGGACAAAGTGCCGGACTTGCGCATTCGCGGACGGATGACCGCCGACCGACTTTTGATTCGCCGCGCGGGTGCGTCCGCCGATTGGAAAGAATGCAAAGATTTAACGCGGCGTTCTATTTTTGGAAATGCGGGCGGTTTTGTGTATGTCGCCGTTGTTCGCGGCGAAGAAGGATTCAAAATCGGTAAAACAAATACGACCGTCGCCGACCGCGTTAAACGGGATGCATTCCACAGCGAATCGCCGAAAGTTGTGATGGCGTTGGAAGTTGCGAACGCGGGAATGGCGGAAAAACAAATACACGACGCCCTCGCATCGTATCGCAAAACAGGCACGGAATTTTTCAATCCGAATCGCGAATATTTGGAGCAAGAGTTAACCCGCCTCGCGCAAAAACCGATTCGTCTCTGGCGATAAAAGACGGCGAAAAAATGTACACAAAAAAAGCGGCGGCGTTTTCGCTGCGGCGGGATATATGCGTTGCAATCGCGGAGAATGGAAAAATTCTTTAATTAAAAGAAATGGAAAACTTCTTTAATTAAAAGAATTTGTTAAAAATAATGAGTTGCGTTTATTTGGAGTTTTTGGGTTAAATCGTTCGCGTTTTCCCAACGAAAACCGGCGGCGGGGCGGATTATCCAGCGATTATAATGCAAAACGCTTTCCAGATTTAAGGCGTTATGCGTTTCGGTTTTGTCTTTTTTGTGGCGGGAATGCAAATGATAAACGGGCGATATTTTCCAGATTTCGCCTGCAAAGTTTGCGGACAAAGAAAAATCATAATCCGCCGTTTTGCCGGAAACGGATTCGGAAAATGCCGCCGTCCAAAAATCCGCCGCATATTTTCCGCCCGATGAATAGCGGAAGTTGCCGAAGTCGCCGTTTGCGTTTGTTTGCCCGCCCGTGTAATACAAATGCCATTTGTCTTTGCGGAAATCCATTCGCCCGCCCGCATTTGCGGCGTATCCGCTTTCGTTTATGGCATAGCCGAAATCGGGCGTGAAATTGAATTCGCCCGCCGCACCGCCGGATGACAACAACCATATCAATCCGCCGACAACCGCAACGCCGCCGATAATCGCCCCCGCACTTCCGCCGCCGCCGCCGCTGTTGCCGCCGGTGTTATCGGTGTTGTCGCCGTTATCGCCGCCATCGTTCTCCATTTCTTCCGATGATGGTGGCGGCGGCGGGGCGACATATCCCCGTGCTTTCGTAATGTCGCTTGTTTCTTTCCAATCATCGTTAAGATAAAACTCGCCCGCATTCGTATTAGCGACACCGAAAGAAACGCTGCTCGCAAGTACCAACGCATTATCCGATTCCCGTACGTACACTGTGAAAACAGGAGACGGATTAACATTCGCCAATGCGGAATCAAGTTGAAATAAATCGCCCGCTTTTATTACAGTTTCGCTTCCAGTACCAGGACCAGAACCAAAAGTTGGTAAATCGTCGAAAAGATCTCGGTTTGCTCCTATTCCCATCATACTCACAAGTATGTCTGCGGGATTAACACGACGCAATTCTGATAATCTTTCATCCCTTCTAATTGAATTTCGTGCGGCAGTGGCGATGTCTGTTAGCGGGTCGGAAAGAGTTAGAGTAAGTCCGGATGTTTCATGAGTTCCCGATGCTTGCGTGTAAACTTCGGCTTGTTGTGCGTTCGCGGAAGTTGCAAATCCTGCTGCAAAAAAGGCGGCGAAAATAAATATGATTTTGTGCATTATGTTTTTCATTGTCTTCTCCGTAAAAAAAATTATTATAACCGAAAAACATTAAAATAAAATCCAAATCAGCGAAAGACGAAAAATGCACGGCGGGTATAATAGCGTTTATGAAAAGCAAAAACCTGTGCTTTGGGTGCATGGCGTTTACAAACACGATTCCGCCCGAATTTTCGCAAAAAAACGGCGGGGATTCGGAATCCCGCCGGTTTTTTACTGGATTCCTTCTTTTCGCACAAAACGCCTAAACTGTATATTCCCGCCTCCTGACTTAACATCTTGAAACATATTCCGTTTATTGCAAGACAGTTCAATATTATAGACATCTTTTTTTAATGAAGTCATCCTCTTAAATTTATCCGCATTATCTGAAATAAATCCAGCGGGAACATCAAGTACATGCAGATATTCAGCACCTTTTCGGGTGTCGTGCAACAATATAATCCGTTGCTCTGCAGCATTTGCAACCGGAATATTAATCCACCAAACATCTTGCCCCGTGTTTCTGCTTGCAAAGTTCCATTTTCCGAGTTTAATCCCGTTTTTTTCGGCGATTCTTTTTGCTTCTGCTGGGTTCATCGTCATTCTCCTTTTTCGTTATATTATCAAATCAATATACCGCCGCCAAATTTGCGGGAATGGCGAAAGCGATTCCTTCCACATTTTCATCGGCGGTTTTTTCGGTCGTTATGCCGATTAAATTGCCGTCCGAATCAAACAAACCGCCGCCCCTTTATTTATGCGGTTTTCGGACGCAAAAAGGGCGGCGGAGACACGGAACCCCCGCCGGTTTTCATCGCCGAGGTTCGGTGTTGTTCAATGCACGGCAATAATGACGCAACGCCGTTTTATAATTGCGGATGGCGTTTTCTTCCAATTCGCCATGCGACAGCAACTGATCAGCAATGTCGTCTATTTGCGACTTCTCCAAAACCATATCGGCGGAGAGACGGCGCCCCAAAATGCGTGCTACGGTGTTCAACATGGAGACATAATCTACAATCGTCTTCTCTTTCACTCTTGGCGAAAGATACTTTTCATACTTCTGTTGCTCGGCAAAACCGGGCGATTGATCATTACTATGCATTACGTTCTCCTTTTTAGTTAACAATTCTTCCGGCAAACGCCGCCATACCGACGAAGTAATGCTATCATATCGGGGTGATTGTCGTAGATAGCGTTATCCATCACGCTGATTCCATCATCATCAAAAACATGATTCGGATTCGCCCCCGCCTCTAACAGTATTTCGGCAATTTCCAAATGCAATTTCTTTACCGCAATAGCCAAAGCCGTCCAACCTTCGTTGTCCTCTGCATTCGGATTCGCCCTCGCCGATAACAGCATTTTCACAACTTCAACATTTTCTTCTTGTGCCGCATATATCAAAGCTGTCCAGCCGCTATCGCTCTCCGCATTCGGATTCGCTCCCGCCGATAACAGCATTTTCGCAACTTCAGTATTTATGACCGCCTGCATCAAAGCCGTCACGCCGTTATCTTTCGTCGCATTCGGATTCGCCCCCGCTTCCAACAGCACTTTCGCAATTTCGGTATATCCTTCTTGTGCCGCCCAAGACAAAGCCGTCACACCGTCATCTCTCGCCACATTCGGATTTGCCCCCGCTTCCAACAGCACTTTCGCAATTTCGGTATATCCTTTTTGTACCGCCCGCATCAAAGCCGTATTGCCACTATCATTCGCCGCATTCAGATTCGCCCCCGCCGCAATCAGCATTTTCGCAACTTCGGCATGTCCTTTCCATGCCGCCCGCATCAAAGCCGTCACGCCGTAATTATTCGCCGCATTCAGATTCGCCCCTGCCGACAACATCATTTTTGCAACTTCGGCATGTCCATTATTTGCAGCCACCATCAAACCCGTCCTACCGTCATCATCCGCCGCATCCGGATTCGCCCCGCCGTCTAACAATACTTTCGCAACTTCGGCATGTCCATCATCTGCCGCATATATCAAAGCCGTATTGCCGTCATCATCCGCCGTATCCGGATTCGCCCTGCTGTCTAACAACACTTTCGCAACTTCGGCATGTCCGTTATTTGCCGCCACTATCAAAGCCGTATAGCCGTCATCATCCACCGCATTAGGGTTCGCTCCATCGGCAAGCCATGCTTTAACTTCCAATATATCGCCATCATAAGCCCAAAGTCGCAATTGTAAATCTTTCTTGTCTTGCACCGCTTTCTTTTCGGCAGCAATCCGTTCCTTTTCGGCGGCAATTCGTTCCTTTTCGGCGGATTCTCTTGCAGTTTCATATTTGTTTACAAGTTTGTCCACGACATCCTCATCAATTCCCTTTGCTTTGGCTTCTCTCTTTAAGTGAAAAGGAAGCAAAAAACAGTCTACTGAACGCAATTTCGTAATGTAATCGCATTCATCATAAGATTTTTCTGCCTCTTTAATAAAAAGATCTTCTTTTGCTTTCTTTTCGGCGGCAATTCGGCGTTCTTCGGCAAGGCGTTCCGCTTCTTCTTTTTCTTTACGCAACTCAAAGAAAATATCGTTATGAAATTGTTCAGCGTCAATCGGCAACATATAAACATAATCCCGCCGAGACATACAAACAGCGAAAACTTCCTCTGCTTCCGATTTTGTTGCACGGGCGGACGACAGGCGGCATTCGTTATAATCTTTTTCAATCGCTTGCCATCGCAAAACTTCCGCCTCGCCTTCGGGCATTCCGTCTAACTCTTTTCGCACTTGCTCCCGAATCAATTCCACTTTTACCGGAATTTTTCCGTCCGCCCGTTCGCGAGTAAACGGTTCCGGCAAAATAGAAACGCCGCCGCCGCATCCGCCCAAAAAGACGAATGCGATTATCCAAACATAACGGGCAAACATCGCTTAATTATATTCGGCGTACCGTACGCCTTTTCCACGCAAACAATGATGAAATGACAGCAACTGATTTTTGCGGCATTCTTTTGTTGCTTCGGTGAGAATTTTCCATTCTTCGGGCGACATTCCATGAGTCGGATTTACCAATTCGGAACAGTTATAATCAGTCGTGGAAATAAGATGACACGCCTCTCTTGCGGCGGCAATTTCCTCGTCCGACATTTCCGAAACTCGTTCAATTTCGCGTAACTTCGGTCCGGATTTGTCCGCACAACCGGACACGCCCAAAACCAAAACCGCAAACAACGGCAAAATAATAGATTTGATTTTCATTATGATTTCTCCTTTTTTTGATAGTTTATAAACAAAAACGGGAAATTCCCGCCCTGCATTGGATTATACAAAAAACCGGCGATAAATACAAACCGAAAATGCGTGGTGGCGGGTATAATAGCGTTTATGAAAACAATAAGCGAAAACCTGTGCTTTGGCGGGGTGCAGGGCGTTTACGAACACGATTCCGCCGAGACAAAAACAGCGATGCGGTTTGCGGTGTTTGCGCCGCCCGATGTGAAATCTGCACCGGTGTTGTGGTGGTTGTCGGGGCTGACTTGCACGGAGCAAAATTTTATCGCAAAATCGGGGATGCAGCGGTATGCCGCCGAATGCGGTTTATTTGTTGTTGCGCCCGATACTTCGCCGCGCGGGGCGGGAATTGCCGGCGAAGATGATGCTTATGATTTTGGCACGGGTGCGGGATTTTATGTGGACGCTGCTGTTGCGCCGTGGAAAAAAAACTATCGGATGTTTTCGTACATTTCCGAAGAGTTGCCGCGCGTTTTTACCGAACATTTTCCCGCCGCCGATATGTCGCGACAATGTATTTCTGGGCATTCTATGGGCGGACACGGTGCGCTGATTGTCGCGCTAAAAAATCCCGGGCGTTTTCGTTCGGTTTCTGCTTTTGCGCCGATTTGCAATCCGTCCGGTTGCGAATGGGGACGCAAAGCATTGCGCGGGTATCTCGGCGAAAACGAAAATGAATGGCGCAAATGGGATGCGGCGGCGTTGATTGAAGACGGGCATTCTTGTCCGCCGATTTTTGTGGAACAAGGCGCGGCGGACGAATTTCTTTCTGGCGGACAACTGCGTCCGGAATCGTTAGAAAAAGCATGCGCCGAAAATGGTCAACCGCTGACATTGAATCGGCGCGGCGGTTATGATCACAGTTATTATTTTATCGCGAGTTTTATCGGCGAACATATCGTGCGTCATTCGGCGGCGGCGCGCGATTAAATTTGTAAGAGAAAAAATATGACGGACGCATCGGTGATTTGGACGCCGTCCGAATCGCGGCGGAAAAATAGCCGAATGGCGGCGTTTGTCGCACATATTAATGTTGCGCAAAATTTAAATTTGCCGTTGCATTATGCGCCGCTTTGGCAATGGTCGGTTGCAAATCGCGGCGCGTTTTGGAGCGAAGTTTGGGATTTTTTTTCCGTTGTCGGCGAAAAAGGAAGCAGGCGAATTGACAATCCGAATGCGATGCCGGGCGCGCGATTTTTTGCGGACGGAAAACTTAATTTTGCCGAAAATCTTTTGCAAAATGCGGACGATAATGCAGCGCTTATTTTTTTAACCGAAAACGGTATGCGCACGGAAATGTCGCGCACGCAGTTGCGGCGGCGCGTACAAAACTTTGCCGAATGGTTGCGAAAAAACGGCGCGGCGGCGGGCGATTCGGTTTGCGCATATATGCCGAATACGCCGGAAACGGTGATTGCATTTTTGGGGGCGGCATCAATCGGTGCGGTATTTTCGTCTTGTTCAATGGATTTCGGTCCCGATGCGGTGACGGAAAGATTTTCGCAAACTTCGCCGAAGTTTCTCATCGCCGCGGATGGTTATTTTTATAACGGACGCGCGATTTGTCGCCGCGCCGAAGTCGCCGAAGTTGCGGCGCGATTGCCGACTTTGGGGGGGGTAATTTTTGCGCCGTTTTTGGAACCGGAATCGTCTGCGCCCGCCGGTGCGACATTGTGGAAGGCGGCGGCGGAAACCGAATCGGCATTTTCCGGATTCGTGCGCGGAGATTTTAATGCGCCGTTGCTGGCGCTTTTTTCGTCCGGCACGACCGGCGCACCGAAGTGTATTGTGCATTCGGCGGGCGGCGTTTTGTTGCAACATTTGAAAGAGTTGGGTTTGCATTCCGATATTGCGGCGGGCGCGCCGGTGTTTTATTTTACGACTTGCGGTTGGATGATGTGGAACTGGTTAATTTCCGCATTGGCGTTAAATGCGGCGCCGGTGTTGTATGAAGGCGCGCCGATGTATCCGTCACCGGCGGCATTGTGGGATCTGGCGGCGCGCGAAAAATTTGCGTTGTTCGGTGCATCCGCGAAATATTTTGATGCGTTGCGGCGTGCGGGAACGGCGCCGAAAAAAATGCATTCGCTGCCGTCGTTAAAAACAATTTGTTCCACGGGGTCGCCCCTATCGCCGGAAAGTTTTGATTATATTTACAAAAAAATTAAAAGCGATGTGCAAGTTGCATCCATTTCGGGCGGCACCGATATTGTTTCATGTTTTGCGTTGGGCAATCCGTTGGATGCAGTGCGGTGCGGCGAATTGCAAGGACGCGGGTTGGGAATGGCGGTTGCGGTGTATGATGAAAACGGGCGGGCGATGACGGATTCGCCCGGCGAATTGGTTTGCGAAAAACCTTTTCCGGTGATGCCGTTGCGTTTTTATGGCGATGCGGACGGCGACAAATATCGCGCCGCTTATTTCGCGCATTTTCCGGCGATATGGCGGCACGGCGATTGGGCGACTTTGCGACCGGGTGGCGGGATGGTGATTCATGGGCGTTCGGATGCGACTTTGAATCCGGGCGGCGTGCGAATCGGCACGGCGGAAATTTATCGTCCGGCGGAATCTTTTGCCGAAATCGCTGAGGCGTTGGCGATTTCGCAAGAATGGGATGGCGATACGCGCGTGATTTTATTTGTGCGTTTGGCGGAAGGTGCGGCGATAAATGACGATTTGCGGGCGCGATTGCGCGAGGCGATTCGGCGGGCGGCGAGTCCGCGGCATGTGCCGGCAAAAATTGTGCAAGTCGCCGATTTGCCGCGTACCCGTTCGGGAAAAATCAGCGAAATTGCCGTACGCGAAATAGTGCATAATCGTCCGGTCAAAAATATGAACGCGCTTGCAAATCCGGAATCGCTGGCGTGTTTTAGAAATCTCCCGGCATTGTCCGACTCATAACTTGCGCCGTTTAATTCCGCTTTTTATCGGGCGGATGATTCTTGCGCGGTTGTCCAAATCATTGCGGCGAATCGTCCGCCGCGTTTGCCGTCCCGCCGGACCGAAAAAAAACGCTGCGAATCGGAATAGGTGCATAAACCGCTTGCGGTCGCAAAAACTTCCAAATCTTGCAAACGGCGCATCGCCAGACGCGGCAAATCGGCGAGATATTTTCCGCCGTTTTGGGCGACAAAACATTTGCCGTCTCCGTCGTTGCGGCACAATGCGGCGCGCACTTCTTCGCCGACTTCGTAATGGGCGGCACTGACAGCGGGACCGATCCACGCCGTCAATTCGCCCGCGCCATTTTCGCGCAAAGCGGCGGCAGTATTTTCCAAAATGCCCGCCGCCAATCCGCGCCATCCCGCATGTGCCGCCGCGACTCCCGCACCGTCCGCACTGCAAAACAAAACCGGAATGCAATCGGCGACGGTGATGGCGCACACCGAATCGGCGGCGAAAGTATACACCGCGTCCGCGACGGTGGAATCGGTTTCCACCGAATCGGCGCAAACAACGCGGGCGGTGTGCGCCTGCCGCAACCATTTCGGTGCCGCCGGTAAATCCGCGCGCAATCGCATCCGATTTTCGCCCACTGCGCCGGGGTCGTCGCCGACATGCGCCGACAAATTAAAAGAATGAAACGGCGGGTCGCTTACGCCGCCTTCGCGAACGCTGAATCCGGCGCGTACTATCGCGGGCGTTTTCCAATGCGGGCGGTGCAAAATCATTCTGCTAAATTTTCGTCCAGCACTTGCATCGCTTGCCGAATGTCTGCCGGCGGCGGCGAATTCCATGTGCGCGGTGCGCCATCCGCCGGATGCGACAGCGATAACTTTTCGGCATGCAACGCCTGTCGCGTCATTGCAAAAGGCAACACGCGCGCGCGGCGATGATAATCGGGGTCGCCGGCGATGGGATAACCGGCATATTCCAAATGCGCGCGAATTTGGTGTGTTCGTCCGGTTTCCAAATGACAGCGCAACATCGCAAAACCGCGCCAGCGGCGGAGTACCGAAAAACGGGTAATCGCTTCTTTGCCGTCCCGGACGACCGCCATTTTGCCGGAATGTCGCTGCGCAAGCGGGCGATTAATCAATCCGGTAGCGGGCGGAAATCCGTGGACAATCGCCAGATAATCGCGCTTTGCCTCCCGCGATTTAAATTGTGCGACAAGCGACAAGCGCGCGGAATCGGTTTTGGCGACGACCATCAGCCCGGTGGTATCTTTGTCTAACCGATGCACAATTCCTGCGCGCGGCATTGCGGCGGCGGCGGGATGGCGAAACAGCAACGCGGATTGTAAAGTGCCGGAATAGTTGCCGCGCCCGGGATGGACGACCATTCCCGCGGCTTTGTTGATGACGATAATTTCGTCGTCTTCGTATTGAATAGTTAGCGGCAGATTTTCGGCGACAACATCCGTTTTGCAAACGGGCGGCGGCGGCATCCGCAAGGCGATTTCGCATCCGCACGGGGCGGGGCGGGACGGGCGCAAAAACAATTCGCCATCCGCCCGCACATCGCCGCGTTCTATGGCGGCGCGCCAGACAATGCGCGTGTATGCCGGAAAAAGCGAAGCCAGAGTTTTGTCCATTCGCGTTTCGCCGTTGCGCGGCAACAGGCAAAAACTGTTATAATAGTCGCCGTCCATGAAAGTCATTTTATTATTAATCGCCGCAATTGTGGTTTCGGGTTGCGCAACCACTCCCGAAGAGCCGCCGACCGACAAAGAGTTGTACGACGAGGCGAAAGAATTGCAAGCGCGCGCCGATTACGAAGGCGCGCGCGCGAAGTTTGACGAAATTGTCGCTACTTATCCGGCGTCCGCATACGCCCGGCAAGGAATTATTGACCTCGCCTATCTATATTATCGGCGCGGCGATTATGCAAATGCGCGCGACACGGTAGACCGTTTTGTCGGCGCCTATCCCGACCATGACGGCGTTGATTATGCGTTGTATATCAAAGGGCTGGCGTATTTTCAAGAGGAAAAAAATGTTGTCGACCGGTTCGGATTTCAAGACCCGACCGAACGCAATCCCGAATCTATGCGACAGGCGTTCGCCGTTTTTAAGCAGATTGTAGACCAATATCCGCACGGCAAATATGCCGAAAATGCCGCGCAACGGATGCGTTATTTGGTGACCGCTTTGTCGTATGGCGAAGTGCATATTGCGAATTATTATTTGCGCCGCAAAGCACCGCTGGCGGCAATTGGTCGTGCGCAACGGGTGCTGGAAAACTATCCCGACAGCACCGCTTCCGAAGGTGCGTTGGAAGTTTTGGCACGCGCCTATCACATGATTGGCGCAGAAAATCAAAAAGAAAAAGCCCTCCGCCTTTTGGAAATCAACTACCCGAACAATCCCCTGCCCGCCGAATTCCGCTAATTCCTCCATCCCATTTCCGCCCGCCGCTTTCACTTTGTTTTTCACAAAAAAATGCGCGGAAATTCCAAACTTAATTTTTCGCGTAAAATGTGCGGTTTTACCCCGTCATTCCCGCGAACGCGGGAATCCATTTTTACCGACAAATCCGCCGCCCGATTCCATTCCCGACTTTTGCGAATTCGGGCGGGATTATGCTATACTTTCGCATTCTACAAAAAAAAGGAGTTCTCAAATGAAAAACGCAATCCAAAAAATCATTATTGTCGCCGCCGTTGTAGCGGGAGTTTCGCAAGTCGCAAATGCGGCGGGATATGTGGTACGAATTGTAGAAAATATCTATGCGGCAACGAACTACCCCGAATATACCGCCGGCGTATCCGACGACGAAAGGGCTCGTTATGCCATAGCGGCGGCGGAGTTTCTATGCACGAATGCCGGAAACACTTATCTAGAATGCACTGAGACAATGGGACGGAATGCTCCGAATTTCCTTCGCACCAACTTTTCGGATTTTGTTGATGGGGGAACGCGGCATATCTATGCGTTTGCATCGTTTACCAGAAATACACGCTTTGATGTAAGGGCGGCGACCGTAGGGGATGCAGCTGTGCGGCTTATTGCAGCATGCGAAGAGAGGCATACTAGGAGCACAACCTGCACAACCGAAGTGACTAGTAACGGTTGGATATGCGGAGACGGGGACGGATTTGACATCGTTAACACCGCTCTGATTCCTCCTCGAACTCAAAACTGCAACACAGAAACGACTTCGTTCAATTTTGACAACATTGACCGCCCAAGCGATTGCCCGGATGGACAAGTTTGGGACAATACGGGATGCCTCTGGGCAACGGCGGAAGTTTGCAGTGCAATGCCGATTCCTCAAATTTTTGATAACGATTCGGAGGTCGGCAATGATGATCTCGGCGGATCTTGCATCCTGCCGAGGAATAGTAACGACTGCAGAACTTTGCACGGAAATTTGCAGCCGGTGTTTGCGGCGGACGAAGATGACAGATGCGAACCGATGACGAATTGCGGCACGGGAACGACGGGAACGGCAAATGCTCAAAATGAATGCGAATGTCTTGATGACACATATAGATTTGTTGCAGGTTCTACGACAATGTGCGCACCGATTCCGCCGGGTGCCGCAATCTGCGGGGCGAATGCGGTGACTGACCCGAACGATAATACGATTTGCGTTTGCGTTGACGACCATAGATTTGTTGCAGGTTCTACGACAATATGCGAACCGATTCCGCCGGATGCCGCAAACTGCGGGGCGAATGCGATAAATAACCCGAACGATAATACGAATTGCGTTTGCGTTGACAACCATAGATTTGTTGAAGGTTCTACGACGAAATGCGAAGCGATTCCGCAAACAAGCAGCGGAAATGGCAGCGGCGGCAAGTTTATTCTTAGCGGAATTGGATTGTTTTGGGCGGTTTATTCATGGAAAAACGGGGCGGGCGAATTCAACTTTTCGCCCGATGTCGGCTACGCTTTCACCGAAAGCGGCTACTCCGCAAACGCCGCCGGACAACTCAATTTCCGTGACGAAAATCTGCATATTTATTGGCGTGCCGGTCAACAAAACGCAAACGGCAACTTCGGCGATTTGCGTTACGAAAGCGGCGGAAAATACACGGCGGATTTTTGGACGGCGACATTTTCCGAATCGATTTCCGGCGAAACGGCGAATTATGATTTTTCGCTGTCGGCAAATTTGCGAGGCGAAATCTGGAAAATATCGCCCGTTTACCGTTTGCATTCCGAATGGAAAGAATCCGATTCCGGCATAAAAACCGATACTCGCAACGAATTAAATTTACAAGGAAATTTCCGCTATAACGGTTGGACAATCCGCCCCGCCGCCGGTTTCAGATGGGAAAATGCAAACGATTTTTCCGAAAATGCAAGATTCCAAATAAACGCGATTCATCGGTTTTAATTCCTTAAATTTCTAATTCCTCGCCCCTGACATTTGTCGGGGGCGAAATCAGCCGCAGCAGTTTACTGCTGCAAAACCCGGCATTTCCCGCGAACGATAGAAGGGCGGAGTAAACTCCGCCGTACTTGTTTCGCCCCCGACAAATGTCGGGGGCGAGTCGGGAACGCGGGAAATAGAAAGTTTTATTTTCCGGTATTTTCGCGGCAATTAACTTTCCGCCGGGCGGAGTTGCGGGAAGAGGATGACATCACGGATGGAGGGGGAATCGGTGAGTAGCATCGCGAGGCGGTCTATGCCGATTCCGCCGCCGGCATTTGGCGGCAGTCCGCACTGCAAGGCGAAAATATATTCTTCGTCGTAATGCATCGCTTCGTTGTCGCCGCCCGCTTTGCATTCGGCTTGCTGACGGAAAATTTCCGCTTGTTTGTCCGGGTCGTTGAGTTCCGAAAAACCGTTCGCAATTTCGCGTCCGGCGACAAACAATTCAAAACGTTCGGCGATTGCCGGATTGTCGGGGCGGCGGCGGGCTAAAGGCGAAGCGGCGGCGGGATAGTCCACGATAAAAGTCGGCTGTTCCAACAACGGTTCGGCGGTTTCCTCAAACAACATAAATTGCAATTCGGGAACGGATGCGGCGGCGGGCGGCGTTTTTCCGAATTCGGCGAGATGGTCGCGCAGTCGCGATTCGTTTTGCAAATCGTCCGGCGTATAGCGGGGGCAGTGTTGCAAAATGGCTGCGGCGGGCGACAATCGCGCGAACGGCGGCGCAAAAGACAAATCGCGTCCCTGATAGCGAACGACATCGCCGCCGTGTAAAGTCCGCGCGACATCGTTTAATAATGTTTCGGTAAGACCGATAAAATCTTCGCAAGTGTGATAGGCGGCGTTGAATTCCAGCATCGTAAATTCGGGATTGTGGCGCGTGGAAACGCCTTCGTTGCGAAAGTTGCGATTCAATTCAAAAACGCGATTGAATCCGCCTGCGAGCAATCGTTTGATGTACAACTCTTGCGCGATTCGCAGATAAAAATCGCAATTGAGTGCGTTGCATTTTGTAATAAACGGACGCGCCGCCGCACCGCCCGGAATCGGTTGCAATATCGGCGTTTCCGCTTCAAAATAATCGCGTTCGTAAAAAAATTCGCGAATGCGGCGGATCATCGCGGCGCGGCGCACAAAAACTTCGCGTTCCGCCGAAGATGCGGAAAGCGAAAGATGACGGCGGCGATAACGCGTTTCGGTGTCCGCAATGCCGTGGAACTTTTCGGGCGGCGGTTCCAGCGATTTGACAAGCAAGCGGATGTTTTGCGCGCGCAAAGTCAATTCGCCGGTTTTGGTTTTAAACAATTCGCCGTCTATTCCGACAATATCGCCGATGTCCCAGTGTCCGGTTTCTTCAAACAATTTGTCGCCGAGAACCGCGCGGGCGGCGTAAATTTGAATTCGCACGCCGTCGTCTTGCACGGTCAAAAACGCCGCCGCGCCCATTGTCCGCCGCAACATAATTCGTCCGGCAACGGCGGCAGTCGCGTTTTCGTTTGCGAGTTGTTCGCGCGTTTTTTCGCCGTGTGCGGTGTGCAATGCCGCGGCGGAATGCGAAGGTTTAAAGTCGTTCGGATAGGCGTTTCCGTCGGCGCGCCATTGCGCCAATTTTTGCCGACGAACGGCGCGCAGTTCGTCGCTCATCAATTTATTTGCGGTGTTCTTGCACGGCGAATTCGCTCAGAAAAATTCCCCATCCCATGTGATAATTGCAATCTTTTCCGCAGATTTTCAGCAAATCCGATTTGCGAACATAACGCGAATCGCCTTCGCCGATAATGGGCGTATCGTGTTCGGCAAGCATTTTTTCAATATCTACAACTCCTTGCGAATAGGCGGTGTCGTACAAATCGTTATACGAAATTATATTCGGCAAAACATAGCCGCGATTTTTTAGATGTTTTTCTAGCGGCGTGCGGGCGTTTGCCGGCGCGGCGGCGGAAAAGACGACAGCGGCGGCGAGCGCGATTTGTATAAATGTTGTTGCGATGATTTTCATTTTTTCCTCCTCTGTGGATAGTTTATAAAAATCCGATTATAGCGCGATAACGCGATTTTATGGAACGGCGGCGGATATAATTGCGCAATGTCCGATTTTCCCGCCGCCGCCGGATTCGCAATGCCCGCCGAATGGACGCCGCACGCCGCCTGCTGGATGGGCTGGCCGTGTCGCGGCGAAGTGTTCGGAGATTGCCGCGAAGCGCGCGCCGCTTTTGCCGAAGTCGCGCGGGCGATTTCCAAATTTGAACCGGTGCGGATGATTGCGCGCCCCGAAGATGCCGCCGCCGCCCGCAAAATGTTGAACGGTGCGGCGGATATTTTGGAGTTTCCGCTGGACGATTCGTGGATGCGCGACATCGGTCCAACATTCGTTTGCAACAATGCGGGCGAAGTTGCGGGCGTGGATTGGCGGTTTAACGCATGGGGCGAAAAATACGCACCCGTCAATTCCGACAACGCCATCGCCGGACGGATTTTGCGGCATCTCGGCATGCGCACATTCGCCGCACCGTTTGTAATGGAAGGCGGCGCGATTCATTCGGACGGCGAAGGAACGCTTATCACCACCGAACAATGTCTTTTGCATCCGAACCGAAATCCGTCCATGTCGCGCAACGAAATTGAAACGGCATTAAAAAACTTTACCGGCGCGCAAAAAGTTATCTGGTTGTGCGGCGACCCGCGCGATGACGAAACGGACGGGCATGTGGACGAAGTAGCATGTTTTGCCGCACCGGGAATCGCGTTGGCGATGGAAGAAAATGGCGACCCGACTTTAACCGAAAACATCCGCCGTTTGCGCGCGACAACGGATGCGCGCGGGCGAAAAATGCGCGTTATCACATTGCCGCGTCCGCAAGTGCGCGAAAACGGACGCGATTTATTGGCATCATACATAAACTTTTACATCGCCAACGGCGGCGTAATAATGCCATCTTTCGGCGTATCCGAAGACGCGGCGGCAAAAGAAACAATCGCCGCCGCATTTCCGGGGCGAAAAATCGCGCAAGTCCCCGCACAAATCATCGCCCGCGGCGGCGGCGGCATCCACTGCATCACGCAACAACAACCAGCGCGAACGAATTAAAAATTCGGCGATTCGGCGTCCGGCGAAATCAGACACCGCCCCGCATTTTCGCCCAAATTGCGAAAGTTTTTATACTATTATTCCCTTTGACAGTATTGGAATTTGCATGAACAGTATAGAGATTTGCATGAACAGTATAAAAACTTGCATGAACAGTATAGAGATTTGCATGAACAGTATAAAAACTTGCATGAACAGTATAGAGATTTGCATGAACAGTATAGTAATTTGCATGAACAGTATAAAAACTTGCAAGAACAGTATAAAGATTTGCCGCAAAAGGTCGGAAATTCATCAATTTACGCATTTCCGTCCGCATTCCCGCACAAAAACGGCGAGGATTCGGAATTCACGCTTCGGCGGGGATTGTGATAAACTGATGGAGAGGGATTTTTTCGCTTTTCTTTCATAACTTTGGAGAGGATAAAAATGAAACGAGTAGTTTTGATAATGGCAACGGCATTTGCATTGTCGGCATGCGGCGGCGGAGGCGGCGGAAATACGCCGACCGTACAAATGCCCGATAATCCGCAAATGGATGATATGCAAAACGATGACGGCGAAACTATGACTCCGCCGCCGGACGAAACGACTCCGCCGGACGAAACTACGACTCCGCCACCAGATGAAACTATGACTCCGCCAGATGAAACTATGACTCCGCCGGACGAAACCATGACTCCGCCGCCTGATGAAACTACGACTCCGCCTCCGGATGAAACTACGACTCCGCCCGTGTACGACACCGCCGAATTTCGGGGAAACTATGCCTTGGCGAGAATGGGAGCGTTGCATGCGTATAACAGCGGCTATCACGGACAGAGCGTTACGGTGATGGTTCCGGAAAGCGATGTGCGGCATACGCATACCGCCTTGTCGCCGAATATCATCACGCTATCGGGGGCAATCGGAAATCTTTGGGATACGCCCAAATCCGACCGATTACTTCGGCACGGTACGAATGTCGCCGGAATACTCGGAGCGGCACGGGAAATCGGCGAAATGCACGGCGTTGCGCCGTCCGTAAAAATGGTGTTTCCCGCAGATGATCTTGATTATGCACCGAATAACGATATACCAATTATTAGCAATAGTTCAGGCGCCGCTTTTTCCGGAATAACAGAGTTAGATGATTTGGCGGTTATTACAACATCAGGCACAGTACTCGGAACATTTAACGAATGGGCGAACCGGCGAAACCGACAACTCGGTAATTCCGATACCATTTGGGTAAACAGCAATGGCAATGACGGCTGGAATACTCTTCATAGCACGCTCAATGTACCGAACTTTGAAGGATTGCTTCCGCTTGTGCATCAGAGAATGGCGGATAACATTATTGTAGTCGGCAACTTAAACACTTTGACACTTGCCGCCGGAAGAACAAACGGGTGCGGCGTAGCGATGATGTGGTGCGTTTTTGCATTTGGCGTAGACCATAGAACAACCGACAGCGACAGCGACACGGATTATACGAGGGCAACATTATTTACAGGTACTTCCGCCGCCGCCCCGCATGTCGCCGGTGCATTGGCGGTATTAAAATCGGCGGCGGATATGTTGGTTCCGCAAATGTCGGCGATGACGACTGTGCGGTTAATTCTTTTGGAAACGGCGACTCCGCTATATGCAGATGCAAGTAAGAACGGCGTCCGAATAATGGAAAACGGCGAACCGGTTTTGTCTTCGGTATATGGTTGGGGGGCGGTAAATATCGGTGCGGGGATTACGCATTTGCAAGGAATTGCAAATCAGATGTCGTCAATTAAACAAATGCAAGTTGCAAGATTGGGCGGTGCGGCAAAGTTGGCGAACGGAAATAAGTTTGCCCCCGCAAACGGCGAAAATGCATTTCGTTTTTGGGGCGGAATAGAAACGGAAAATGCGTGGACGGGAATCGCAACGCAAGAATATGGCGGCATATCGGGTTTTGCGGAATATGGCAAGGCGAATATGCGGATTAATTCTTTTTTGACGAATGGCGAAATTCGCAATGCGGAATCGCAAAGTTGGACGGCGGGAATACAATTCGGCGATTTGATTCGGCATAACGATAACTTGCGATTTTCGGCGAGAGAGGAATCGCGAATTAGCGATGGCGAATTGATATTGCAATATTCGTTTGGCAAACAAATTCGCATTCCCATAAAACAAAAACCGCAAACAATTTACACAGCGGGCTATTCACAAAAAACAGAAAACAGCAAATGGTCAGCGGCAGCAGAATGGAACTCGGCAACAAACGCAAAAGGAGTTTCTTTCGCCGTAGAATTGCAAATTCGGTAAGTTGGATAAAAATGAAACGGGCATTTTTAACAATTTTTACAGCATTTTTACTTTCGGCATGCGGCGGCGGCGGAGGCGGTGCCGCCCCGTCCGTGAATTCGGATGATTCGCGAATTGTAATTACCGATACTCAAAAAGAGGAAGCGTTGGCGACGGCGAATCGTTTGCGTTCCGATTTGGATAGTTTGGAAAATAATGCGGAAGCGAATTCTTTACGGCAAGAAATTGATGCCTTAATCGCCGACATTAATGCCGCCCGACACACGATAGAAGAATTGCAAAACGAAATAGCAAACTTACGGTCGGAAATTGATACGCTAAAAGTAGCGGAAACGCAAACCGAATCCCCGCCGCCGCCGCCGAATTGCGGAGCGAATGAAATGGCGGACGGGCAAAACTGCGTTTGCATTTCGGGTTATGTTCGTCAAAACGGAGTATGCGAATTACCGCCTCCGAATTGCGGTGCGAATGAAGAAATAATCGGCGGAAGTTGCGAATGCATTTCGGGTTATGAACGAAAGAACGGCAATTGCGAAATGATTCCGCCGAATTGCGGTGCGAATGAAATAGCGGACGGACAAAACTGCAAATGCATTTCGGGTTATGTTCGTAAAAATAATATTTGCGAACCGGAATCGCCGCCGTTGAATTGCGGTGCGAATGAAGAGGAAAGCAACGGAATATGCAAATGCATTTCGGGTTATGTTCAGCAAAATGGAGCATGTGAATTACCGCCGCCGAATTGCGGGGCGAATGAAATGGCGGACGGACAAAACTGCGTTTGCATTTCAGGTTATGTTCGTAAAAATAATATTTGCGAACCGGAATCGCCGCCGCTGAATTGCGGGACAAACGAAGAGGAAAGCAACGGAACATGCAAATGCATTTCGGGTTATGTTCGTAAAGACGGCGTTTGCGTTGTCTCCGCGTACAATACGGACGAATATCAGCGGAGCGCGGCGCTGTCGTTTGCGAATGTTTTGCCTGCCTACGAGGCGGACGCGTTCGGACAAGGCGTTACCGTGATTGTATTGGAAGGGCGGACTTTCGCAATGCACAAGGACATCGCGCCGAATTTAATTACGGCGGACACTACGCTGGTCGGTGTCGACGAACGATACGGCGAACATACGCACGGCACTGCGGTGGCGGGTGTGCTGGGTGCGGCGTTCGGCAATGCGGAAAGTACGCACGGTGTCGCGCCGTCCGTCAAAATGTGGGCGACGGGATATGAGGGTAACAACGGATTGCATTTGCAACATATTCCGTTTGCGATAGAGCGGACGATTAAAATCGTAAACCGCAGTCATAACATTTTTGGTATCTTTCCTTTTCAGACCGAGGCGGACGCGATAGCGCGCGATGATTTGAAAAATTTCGCCGCGGAATATGCGGCGATGCTGGGCGATGCCGACATTGTGGAAGTGCTTGCGGCGGGCAATCATCCGCCGCCGTTGTGGCCGCAAAGGGCGGCGTACGCGCCTGTTTTGGCGCCCGATACGGAGGACAATATGTTGGTCGTCATCAACATTAAGGAAAACGAGGAGGAGCCGGCGGACACTTCCAAAGTTTGCAAGATGGCGAAAAGGTGGTGTTTGGCGGCGCACGGCGACGGGATTTGGGCGCCTAACAAAGGCGGCGGCTACTCCGATTTTACCGGCACATCGGCGGCGACTCCGGTGGTAAGCGGTGCATTGGCATTATTAAAAAGTTTTCGCCCCGAATTGAAAATGACGGTGATTCGGCAGGTGCTTTTGGAATCTGCCCGTCCGTTGGGAACTCGCAAAAATGACGGAATGCCGGACGAAGTTTTTGGTTGGGGTGCGGTGGATGTTGGAAATGGAATCGCAACACTGCAGGCGATGCAAACGGCGGACGGAATGGCGTATAGCGATTTGCGAAAAAGTTTGCCGTCTGAATTTTCGCATTTGCGGGGGCGGATGGAATCGGTTTCGGTTGCGATTCGCATAACGGACAGATCATTTTATAATATGCGGCTTTCCGATATTGTCGGCGGCGGAGATTCGCAAAAAACAAGTTTGGGAAATGCGGCGAAGGAAATGCAGGCGGACGATTCTTTATCGCCGGAAAATTCGGGATTTGGATTCAACTATGCAAACGGCGATTATGATTTGCATTATGCGGGCGGCGGCGGCAACGAAAACGCGTTCCGATTTTCGGGCGGATTGCGGCATGACGATTCGCAAAGCAGTTATATCGGCGAAGGCGGCGGAATATTTTCGGCGGCGAATGCAAGCGACACCGGCGGCTATGTAAAATGGACGACAAAAGATTACGGCGGCATTTCGGCATTCGGCGAATACGGAAGAACGCAAATAAAAGCGGATTACGATTCAAATTCATTCGTATCAAAAATCCAAAACGCACGGGCGGAAGAATGGACGGCAGGATTTCAATACCAAAACTTATTTTTGCATAACGACTCTTTGCAATTTTCGGCAAGACAAGAATCAAGAATCAGCGGCGGCGAAATGGTTTTGCATTATCCCGTTGCGGACGGCGATTCACACAAAGCATTCATCGGCGAATCCCCGCAAACAATCCGCACCGAAACCGCAAAAATTCCCATAAAACAAAAACCGCAAACAATTTACACAGCGGGCTATTCACAAAAAACAGAAAACAGCAAATGGTCAGCGGCAGCAGAATGGAACACGGCAACAAATGCAAAAGGAGTTTCTTTCGCCGTAGAATTGCAAATTCGGTAAGTTGGAGAAATGAAACGGGTAATTTTGATTTTTATTTTTGCGGGATTTTTACTTTCGGCATGCGGCGGCGGCGGAGGCGGTGCCGCCCCGTCCGTGAATTCGGATGATTCGCCGCCGCCCGAAGAAACACGGCGGCTTACTCCGGCGGAGCAAGCGGAAGTGCGGACTGCGGCTGATGCTTTATTAAATGATTTGGACAGTTTGGAAAATAATGCGGAGGTGGATTCTTTGCGGCAAAAAATCGCCGTGTTAACTGCGAACATTAGCGACACCCAACGAACAATAACCGAATTGCAAAACGAAATAGCGGAATTGCAAATTGAAGTTAAAACGCTGAAAGAAAAACCGCCATCGCCGCCGGATGAAACTATGACTCCGCCGCCGATGCCTTGTCCGGATTTGGAAATGCGGAATGCGGCGGGCGTTTGCGAATGCATTGACGGTTATAAACGAAATGCGGGCGGAATGTGCGAAATGGAAACGGCGACGATTGCCGAATTTGAGCATTTGGCGGAATATAATGCAAATCCCCCCGCCCGTTCGGCGAATGCGTTGACGGCATATCAAAGGGGATTTTTCGGTCAAGGCGTTACCGTAATTGTTTTGGAATATTCGTATCGTCCGATGCACCAGGAATACGCCGCAAATGTAATTACAACCGACACGACATTGCGGGGAGTGGAATTTCGCTATGACGAAAGCCATCACGGTTCCGAATCTCTTGCTCATGGAACTGCGGTTGCCGGAATTTTGGGCGGCGTATTCGGCAACAATTTGCGCACGCACGGCATCGCCCCGTCCGTTAGAATGTGGTTGACGGGATATGAAGGTGATTATCAACTGCAGCATATTCCGTTTGCGATTTCAAACAGCGTTGCGATTGTTAATCGGAGTCATGCCTTACGGGCGGGAGGTTTTATAAATTACGATTTTGAAACTGCGGAAGAGGCGAAAAATCAGGCTACGGTTGCATTGGCGGCACGGGAATATGCCGCCGCCATCGGCGATGCCGATTATGTGGAAGTGATAGCGGCGGGGAATCTTAATTCTCTTGACATTAATCGTTGGGTAAAAACCGCCGGATATTATCCAATTATCGCCCCCGAAGTAGAAAAGAATATGATTATGGTTGTAAACATATACGAAAATGATGAAATAAATAACGGGTCAGTATATTGCCATCTTGCCGCCCGTTGGTGTTTGTCGGCATATGGTTCGGGACAAGTCGTTCCTACCAGAAGGAGAGATACGTCATATAGTCCTCCTAATCATAAAAGTTTTACGGGAACTTCCGCATCCGCTCCCGTAGTTTCGGGGGCGCTTGCATTATTAAAATCCGCCGCTCCCGAATTGCCGATGACGGTGATTCGGCAGGTGCTTTTGGAATCCGCCCGTCCGTTGGGAACTCGCAAAAATGACGGAATGCCGGACGAAGTTTTTGGTTGGGGTGCGGTGGATGTCGGAAATGGAATCGCAACACTGCAGGCGATGCAAACGGCGGACGGAATGGCGTATAGCGATTTGCGAAAAAGTTTGCCGGGCGAGTTTTCGCATTTGCGAGGGCGGATGGAATCGGTTTCGGTTGCGTTGCGGATTACGGATAGAAGTTATTACAATATGCGATTGTCGGATATTGTCGGCGGCGATTACGATTTGCCGAAAACAAGTTTGGGAAATGCGGCGAAGGAAATGCAATCGGATGATTCTTTATCGCCGGAAAATTCGGGGTTCGGTTTCAACTATGCAAACGGCGATTATGATTTGCATTATGCGGGCGGCGGCGGCGAAAACGCGTTCCGATTTTCGGGCGGTTTGCGGCATGACGATTCGCAAAGCAGTTATATCGGCGAAGGAAGTTCGCCTTTTTCGGCGGCGAATGCAAGCGACACCGGCGGCTATGTAAAATGGACAACAAAAAACTACGGCGGCATTTCGGCGTTCGGCGAATACGGAAGAACGCAAATAAAAGCGGATTACGATTCCGCTTCTTTTATTTCGCAAATAAAAAACGCACGGGCGGAAGAATGGACGGCGGGATTTCAATACCGCGATTTATTTTTGCATAACGACAACTTGCGATTTTCCGCCCGACAAGAATCGCGAATCAGCGGCGGCGAAATGGTTTTGCATTATCCGATAGCGGACGGCGATTCACACAAAGCATTCATCGGCGAATCGGTGCAGACAATCCGCACCGAAACCGCAAAAATCCCCATAAAACAAAAACCGCAAACAATCTACACAGCGGGCTATTCACAAAAAACAGAAAACAGCAAATGGTCAGCGGCAGCAGAATGGAACGCGGCAACAAATGCAAAAGGAGTTTCTTTCGCCATAGAATTGCAAATTCGGTAAGTTGGAGAAATGAAACATTTAATTTTGATTTTTATTTTGGCGACATTTTTAACCGCTTGCGGCGGCGGCGGCGGAAATACGCCGACCGTACAAATGCCGGACAATCCGACCGTGTCAATTTCTCCCGATGAATTAGAATAAATCGGAGTAGAAAAATAAAATCCCCGTTTCGGCGGGGATTTTTTTAATTCCATTCGTGTTATAATGCGGTTTCATTATTTTTCGGAAAAGAGAAAACTGTGATGGGAAATAAAAAGTTGGATGCAGAAGATGTATTAAGATATGTATTGGGGGGATTTTTCGTTTCAATGCTTTTAGCATCCGCCGTGCATGCCGTTAGCAACAGCTCGATCTATACATTTCTATTCAAAGCAACTTCCGCAAATAGCGAGGCGAAACGCGATACATGTATACTTTGCTCCGTCGTCGACAGAGGCGATGTTGCGGCAATTAAGGAAATGCTTGATTCCGGAGTTGATCCGAATGGGGTATCAGAACTCCAAGGATTCACTGCTTTGATGGGCGCATCATTCAAGGGGCGGGGCGATATTGTCAAATTATTGTTGGCGGCGGGCGCGAATCCGAATGCGGCGGCTGGAAAAGGCGAAACGGCTTTGATATTTGCGGCAACGCATGGACATGTCGACATTGTCAATATGTTGGTGTCGGCGGGTGCGGATGCGGGCGCGAAAGACAAAATCGGCTTTACGGCTTTGGATCATGCAAAAAGGCAATCGCGGTCTTCCGTCCAAACACCGGAAGAGGAGGAAAAATATGCGGAAATTTTTCGCATTTTGGAAGAAGCGGAATGACCCACATTATGCTGCCGCTGTATGCGGGATTTGGTTTCAACTATGCAAACGGCGATTATGATTTGCATTATCCGATAGCGGATGGCGATTCACACAAAGCATTCATCGGCGAATCCGTGCAAACGATTCGCACCGAAACTGCCCGCATCCCCATAAAACAAAAACTGCAAACAATTTACACAGCGGGATATTCACAAAAAACAGAAAACAGCAAATGGTCAGCGGCAGCAGAATGGAACTCGGCAACAAACGCAAAAGGAGTTTCTTTCGCCGTGGAATTGCAAATTCGGTAAGTTGGGGAAAATGAAACGGGTAATTTTTTCGCAAAAACAAGGTAAATGCGGGGGTTTGTCGGTAAAAATGGATTCCCGCGTTCGCCGGAATGACGAGGTGAACGCGGCGAAATTCCGCCGAAAATAAATTTTCCATTTTCTGCAAAACCGGAAACATTTCATTCCCGCGAACGCGGCGGAATTCCGCGAAAAAACGCCGTCATTCCCGCGAAAGCGGGAATCTATTCGGGGCGATTAATTTTGGAATTTTGCGAATTTTACGCGAAAATTAAGTTTGAAATTTCCGCGCATTTTTTTGCAAAAAACGAGGTGAATGCGGGGGTTTGTCGGTGAAAATGGATTCCCGCGTTCGCGGGAATGACGGCGGGGAGGCGGGAATTCGGCGGCGAGAATCGGGCGGCGGTGGGGGAGATTCTGATTTTTATCGGAATGGAAGTTTAGTTATGTTCCGCTTGTTGTTGTCGCCATAATCGGGCGTATATTCCGTTTCGGGAGAGGAGGGCGGAATGTTTGCCGCGTTCAATTATTTTGCCGTCCGTCAAAACAAGAATTTCGTCCGCGTCAACAATTGTAGACAATCGGTGCGCGATGACGATTGCGGTTTTGGTGTGCGCCGCCGCGTTCATTGCCGATTGAATTTCGGATTCGGTGCGCGAATCTAACGCGCTGGTCGCTTCGTCAAAAACATAAATCGCGGGATTTTTTAACATTGCCCGCGCGATGGCGACGCGTTGTTTTTCGCCGCCCGATAATTTCAATCCGCGTTCTCCGACTCGCGTTTCCATTCCTTCCGGCAAGGATGCGACAAAATCGGATAACGCGGCATGCGCGGCGACATTCGCGATTGCGCGGTCGTCGTCATCCGGTGCGCCGTAGCCGATATTTCGCCGCAACGTGTCGTTAAACAAAACTGCATCTTGCGGCACGACTCCGATGGCGGCGCGTACCGATTGTTGCGTGCATTCGCGAATGTTTTGTCCGTCCATTAAAATCGCGCCGCGCGGCGGGTCGTAAAAACGAAACAGCAATCGCGCGATGGTGGATTTGCCGCCGCCGGACGCGCCGACAATGGCGGTTTTCTTTCCCGCCGCGGCGACAAATGATACGCCGCGCAATATTTCGCGTTTGCCGTACGAAAAATGCACATCGCGAAACTCCACTTCGCCGCCGGATAAGCGCAGCGGTTGCGCATTCGGCATATCGCGGACTTCGGCTTTTTCGTCCAGCAACAAAAACATCGCGTCCATATCGGTGAGCGCTTGCCGGATTTCGCGATACACCGAACCGAGAAAATTGAGTGGCAAATACAAATGCACGACATAACTGTATATGGTGACAAAATCGCCGGCGGTGCGGCGGTTGTCGGCGGCGTCTAGTCCCGCATGCATCAATACGGCGAAAAGTCCGGCGGCGATAATCGCGCTCTGTCCGATATTTAACAGCGACAGCGAAGTGCGATTTTTGACCGCCGCATCTTCGTAGCGCGTCATTGCCGAATCGTATCGCCGCGCTTCTCCGTCTTCGGCGTTGAAATATTTTACTGTTTCATAATTCAACAAACTATCCACCGCGTGCGTGTGCGCATGCTGGTCGGCGGCGTTCATCCGGCGGCGAAATTGCAATCGCCATTCGGTAATTTTTACCGTAAATAAAACATAAATGGCAATCGCTCCCGCCGCATACAACGCGTATTGCAATCCGAACAGAAACCATAACGCACCGGAAACGAGAATGATTTGCAGCAAAGTTGGAATGATATGAAAAACCGCCATACTCAACAAAAGTTCTATGCTTTTGACGCCGCGTTCTATCACCCGCGACAAGCCGCCGGTTTGGCGATCTAAATGAAATCGCAGCGACAAGGAATGCAGATGGCGAAAGGTTTGCAACGCCGCCGAACGAATGGCGCGTTGGGCAACGCGGGCGAATAAAAAATGTTTCATTTCGTCAAAACAGTTTTGCAAAAGACGCGCGACAATAAACGCACCGATTGCCGCCGCCAAAGTTGCGACGGTAAATTCGCCGCCGCCGACAAGATCTACCGTTTTTCCGAGCAACGGCGGAATTGCTGCCGCCGCGAATTGTTGCGCTATCAAAAACATCATCGCGCCCGCCGCCCGCCGCCGCAATGCGGGATTGTCCGGCGGCCACAAATATGGCAAAAAGTTTTCTAAAATTTTTGTTGTCGGACGTTCCGGGGCGGAATAGTCGCTTGCGGCGGAATCAACCGTCATTCGCGTTCGCGTTGCGCGCTTTTACTCGTTTGCAGACGACGACTGTTGCCGCCGTAAATATCGCCGCGAAAGCGATAATCGCCGTCCATTCCGCCGCGATGTGCCATTCCATTTGCCAATAATCGCGGACGAGTTTGTCGTCCAAAATCATTCGTCCGGCGATCGCCGCCAGCAATGCACCGCCCGCAACGACAAGCCACGGCGCTTTTTCCATTATCCGCAAAATCAACATACTGCACCAAACCATAATCGGAATGGAAAGCAAAAAACCGAAAATTACCAATCCCAAATCGCCGCCCGATGCGCCCGCAATAGCGAGAATATTGTCCAATCCCATCACCGTGTCGGCGATAATAATCGTGCGCATTGCCGCCCAGAAATTTTTTGCCGGAGTCGATTCGTGTTCGGAAATGTCGCCAGAAATAAGTCGCCACGCCACATAATACAAAAGCAATCCGCCCGCCATGGAAAGACCGGGCAGACGCAACAATTGCAACGCAAAAAATACCAACGCCACGCGGACGATAATCGCCCCGGCGGTGCCGGCATAAACCGCGCGTTTTTGTAAATGTTTCGGCAGATTGCGCGCGGCGAGGGCGATGACGACAGCGTTGTCGCCCGCCAATACGAGGTCGACAAAAATAATCGCGGTGAGACGCGCCAGCCAATCGGCGTCAAACTCCATTATGCGGCGGGAAACAGCACGAGATTTTTAACTTCCGCGCGCAAGCCGACATTGTCGCCGGGATGAAAATTTAAATGCGATGGCCATTGCGAAAAAACCCGCGCACCGCTTTGCAAACGCAACGCATACAAAGTTGTCGGACCGCGAAAGGCGCGTTCTTCCACTCGCGCCGGTATGCCGTCTTCCGCCAATTGAATGTCGTCCGGACGCAACAACACTTGCACCGCATCGCCGGGGGCGAGTAAAAATCCGCCATGGTCGTTGTTGCCGCCGCGCAATACGCCCATTTCCATTTCCACGCCGCCGCCGACGGTCAGTTTGCCGCGCAACAATGCGCCATCGCCGACAAATCCGGCGACAAACGCGCATTGCGGGCGGCGATATAAGTTGTAAATATCGTCCCACTGACAAACGACTCCTTGATTAATGACGCCGCCGACATCCGCCAGCAAAAACGCCTCGTGCTGATTGTGCGTTACAAAAAGGGCGGTCAGTTCGCGCGCTTTCAAAATTTCGCTGACTTGTCGCGCCAATCGTTCGCGCAAAGTTTCGTCCAAACGCGAAAACGGTTCGTCCATCAAAAGCACTTCGGGTTTTGCCGCCAGCGCGCGCGCCAATGCCGCCCGCTGTTGTTCGCCGCCGGATAATTCGTGCGGAAAAACATCGCGCAGTTTGGAAAGCCCGCACAACTCGCACAACTCGTCCACGCCCGCGGAATTTTTGTCGTCCGCACCGAAGCGGATATTGTCCGCAACCGACAAATGCGGAAAAAGCGCGAGATCTTGAAACACCATTCCGACTTTGCGTTTTTCGGGCGGCACGAGATAGTTTGCGCCACTCATTTTGCGCCCGCCGATGCGGATTTCGCCCGCCGACACCGGTTCCAATCCGGCAATGCAAGACAGCACCGTGCTTTTGCCCGCACCGGACGGTCCCATCAGGCAGCCGATTTGCCCCGCTTCCACGCGCAACGCGACTCCGCCCAACCCGATTTTTTTGCCGGGATAGGCATGATTAATTCCATCAACTTCCAAAAGCGCCATTATATTTTTTCGCCAATATTTTAAGATGCACAATTATAACGCAAAACATAACGCAAAACCGCCGCCGCCGAATTCCCGCAAAAAAACGGCGAGAATCGGAATCCCCGCCGGTTATCCTTGCCCGAATTCCCTATAAAAATGCGGGGTGAATCCATTGCTTTAGAAAACATACGGAAATCAATCGATGGATTCTTAATACCGACTCCCCGCAGCCGGCGAAGTACAGATTTCCGCAAACATTTTAATGGCAGGCGGTTAAAACTGCTACAAGGCATAAACTATTAACAACAAAATTATAACATCTACCACGCCCCCACGCATTTTAATTCTGTTCTTTTTTGCAATGAAAAAGATTATAAACGAATTCCCCCGAAATCAGCGGGAATCGGAATCCCCGCCGGTTTTTGTCATGTTTTTATTTCCGCTCTTTCTGGTTATTTCTGCGCAGGGGGAATTTAAGATTTTTTGCGGCGGCGAAAGATATGGCATAATCGCCAAATGACGGATAACAAACCGATAAAAGCGGAAGCGCGCGCGGGATTCGCGTTGTGGATTGAATATGCGGACGGCACGGCGGGCGAAATTGACCTTTCCCATCTTGCAGGGCGCGGCGTTTTTCGGGCATGGGAAGATCCCGCATTTTTCGCCGCCGTTCGTCTATCCGAAAACGGCGCGATTGTCTGGGGCGACAAAATTGACCTTTGCCCCGACGCCTTGTATATGCGCCTGACCGGAAAAATCCGCCCGCTGGAATAAAAATTCCCGTCATTCCCGCGAAATCGGAAATCCAAAAAAATTTAAGATTTTCCGAATAAGTTTAATTTCGCGTTTTAATCCGACATTTTAGATTCCCCGCCTACGCGAGGAATGACGGGAGAGGGCGAAAGCCAGAATCCTCACCGCAACCAATCCCGCCGCTGTTTTCGGACAAAAAAGGGCGATTTTCTACCACCCCTCGCCCGACAAATGTTGGGGGCGAGGGAGGCGTTATTTCGTAATCACCAAGACAACGGATTTTTCAACGGCGGGAATAATATCGGCGAATTGCCGCCGTTCGCCGGAATCGCCGTTGGGCAAATCAATTCCGGCACTGCCAATTAACGGAAACGCATAATCGCTTTTGACGGCGTAATTGACATTTTGCGGTAAAACGCCGGATTCTTTAAGCGCATTAACCTGATTAAGCGTAGACGATACTATACCGACTACATTGCCTTGTTCGTCAAACAAAGGACCGCCGGAATTTCCGGGCTGGACGGGAACATCAATTTGCATAAAACGCACATCATCTTCCGCACCGAAAAGCGCGTTAACTCTTCCGAATGTGGCTTTTTGCTCCTGCCCTTGAATGGCGACAAGAGGGTAGCCAAGCGTCATAACTTCGCTCGCTTTGCGCATTTTATCGGTGCCTGCAAGAGGAACCGCGGGAAAAGATTCTTCTATCTTAACGATGGCGATGTCATTTGCGGGGTCTTTGGCGATGATATGCGCCGCAAAAGAACGCCGGTCATGCGTATGAACGACAATTTCGCGTACGCCATTAACGACATGATAATTTGTCAAAATATATCCGCCGTCCGCGATAAAAAATCCAGTGCCGGTACTAAATCCTTTTTCCAATCGCGTTGCTTCGGGGTCGTATACCGGAAATTGCGGTTTGGATTTGGCGCGCGGCAATTCCTGTTGAATCAACGCCGCCGCCTCTTCTTCGGAATATCCGAATGTAAAAGCAAATCTGGCACCGGAATCATCTTCGCCTCTGCCAAATCCGGTAGTGAGAGATGTCGCCCACCATTCCCCGGTCACGGTTCTCCCGTCCGTGCATCTTGCATGAATTTTTCCGCCTTGTCCGGCGAACGCACCGGTAGGCGGAATGGATACCAAAATTGCTTTTCCGGTGCAATCTATCCCCGATACTTTTCCGACCATGCGAAAAGTGCCGCCGCCAGTGACAATGTTATGAATCACAGTACCAACCAATACTTCGTTATAGTCGTCAAAAGTCGCCACCGCCTTATAAGTGGTAGTGCAACTTGACAGCATAAAAACGCTCGCGACCAAAATCAAACCAAAATTTTTCATAAAACCATCCTCCTTTTCCCGTAATTAGTAAAAATCATATTGTATCCGAAAATTCGCAGTTGTCAATTATCATTTTCGCCGACCGCACAAAATTCCACCTTTTCACCAAGTGCATCTCCCGCCAAATCGGCGAATTTCGCCAATTGCTCGCGTAGTACCTTGCAATTACCATTCTGGATTTGCTGACCGATTAATAAAATTTCGGCATCAAATTTACTTTCGCCGCTTACGCCCGATTCTGGGATTTTCGGACAACGCAAAGAAAAAGCGCGTTTGGAAAGTTCCTGCTTCTTAAATTCAGCAAAATTTTTCCCTACCGTCTCCACGCCGGAATATTCCCTGCCGGTAGGCAATGCCTTTCCGGATTTGCTACTGCGCATATCCAGTACAAATACGGCAACGAACAAATAAGGATGGGTGTCTGTTAATTTGCAAATGCGCTTAAAATAATACGCATATTTCTCACTGGTTTTGTCGCAAAGAAATTCATCGCGCAGAAATTCTCTGAACGGATCCAGCACAATCAAATCATACTGCCCCGGTTTCTCTGAATCATCCAAAATCCGATAACCGTCATTTTGCCGGAAATCTTCGCTGTCTCGCGGCAAATTAATCCATTTTATGGAATCGTAAATTCGTAAAGTATTCGTCCAATTGCAGAAAGCATCCTTGTCCTTGTCGGATACTTCAATATGTACGGCGGCATCACAATTTTTCGCGACTTGACGCATCAAAAGTGTGGAACCGTAATACATATCCTCGTTGCCATGATTTTGGGCGCGACCAAAGGCAGTATCGGATAATTTCCCTATCCGTTCCTTTATTTCGTCTTTGTGCATATTATCCCACGGACAACCTCCGAATGTATCGGCTATTCGCAACTTGGGGCGACTTTTACGCACTACCGCACTTTCGTCGTGGACGAGACGCCATTCTAAAAATTCCGCCAACACACCATGTTTAATGATGTCTCCGGCATTTCCCATGTCATAAGGCAGCATAGACAATACCTCTCTGATTGTAATAGGCAATCCCTTATCGCGTATACTTTTTTCCAACTCAAAGCATATTTTTTGTAATTTTTCAAATTTATTCAAATTCAGAACGGGCTTAATGCTGTTTGGATGTACAATATCTTTCCTTGCATTGTTAATGTACCACATCATTCTTTTTAGATGCCCGGCGCGCCCTTGCACGAATTTATTAATTTTTTTGCCCAGCATATCATTGCCATTAATATCAGCATCGACTACTTTAAAATATCTGTTCAGAAACACCTCCAACCGCTTCGCCATCTCCAAAGCGGTAATGTCGTATATTTTATCTTTGTATGCCATTTTCGCCTCCTTTTTTGCAATGAAAAAGATTATAAACGAATCCCCCCGAAATCGGCGGAGACACGGAATTATTCCAAAGATTCGGCGGCGTGTTTGATTCTGCTCGCCAACATTTCTACCTCCGCCGACAGCTGCATCAGCATTTTTGCGTTTTTGTTTTTGCACTTTTTCTCGAACTGCCGATCAAACTGCGGGAGATCTTTCCGCTCGCTTCTCGGCGTAGTTTTGACTATCATCTCGCCGCTTCCTTCTTCGCCGTCGTGGAAGAATCGCAACAATGCACCGCAACAAGGACAGTCGAATTTAGCCGCCTCGCGTTTGTAGTCAGGTCGCATTACTCTGCATCCTTCAAGAAAACACTACCTATCTCTCCCGACCTGCACTTGGGAATAAGAATCAAATTCTTATTACCTCCGGACTTGAGATAATCAGGATTTTTCAATTCGCGCACAGAGCCGAAATAAGCCGCGCACGGATTCCCGCGCTTATCCACTTGTATGACAAGCCAATGCGCTTCCGCGTTCCGATCTTCTTCCGCTTTTCGCACCTTTTCATCGCCGCCGTTATAAAGCAGGTGGTGGCGAGCATTTTCCTTTCCGTCGGCGCCGATTTTTTGCCGTGTTTTCACGCTGATGACATAACGCTTCCCGCCCTTTTCCGCGTATAAATCGGCGAAAGGATAATTCCGCTTAACAGAATTTAAATCTTGGATATTGTCAAATCCGTGTTTTGCAAGAAGCGACATGGCGAATCCTTCGCCGCTGTCTCCAAGATCCTTTCTCCGTTGCGATTCTTCTTTCATGAACATTTCCTCCCCTTTTCGGATATTGTATTAAAAATGCGGGAATTCCCCGCCGAAAAGATTATACAACGAAAACGGCGGAGACACGGAATCCCCGCCGGTTTTTTTATTATTGCCCGAATTCCCTAAAAAAATGCGGGGTGAATCCATTGCTTTACAAAACCTGCGGAAATCAATCGATGGATTCTTAATACCGACTCCCCGCAGCCGGTTAACAATGGGATTTCCGCAAACATTTTAATGGCGGCGATTAAAACTGCTGCAACAAGGCATAAATTATGAGCAACAAAACTATAATAGCCGCCACGTCTTTTTGCATTATTTTACCCGTCAGTGTGATTCAAATGCTTTATTGACCGCATTTTCAATTGCCTTTGCAATTTCGCCGTCTTCTATGGAATGTTTAAGCTCCATTCCAATTTTATCCACAAGAGAATTGTCATTCTCTCCGTCCGCCTCTTCCTCATCTTGCGGCATAAAAGCGCGATAAATTGGGTCATTGCAAATATCTTGCATCCCATCCCCATCATATAAAGCCCCTGCAATCAGACCTTTTATATTCTCAACCGTCGCTTCTTTGGCAGCGTTCATTTTCTCTTTTTTCATTTTGTTCTCCTTTTTTTGGAATAATAAAAGCGGAAATGAATTCCGCAAACTGAAAGGATTATACGCAAAACCGCCCTTGAATGCAAACTTTTCGCGGCGGTTATTCGTCCCATCCTTTTACGCGGAAAACGGTTTGTAAATCTTTGTCGCCGCGTCCGGATAAATTGACTAAAACGATTCCATCTGCGGGCGATTCGGCGGCGATTTTTTGTGCATGCGCGATTGCATGCGCGCTTTCCAATGCGGGAATGATTCCTTCCAGACGGCATAAATCGTCAAACGCTGCTAATGCTTCTTTGTCCGAAATTGAAACATAATCGGCGCGTCCGATTTCTTTTAGATGCGCGTGTTCGGGACCTACGCCCGGATAATCCAATCCGGCGGAAATGGAATCGGTTTCCAATATTTGACCGTTTTTGTCTTGTAAAAGATACGAATACGAACCGTGCAAAATGCCCGGTCGCCCAAGGCACAAAGTCGCTGCGCCGTTTCCGTTTTCGCCCGCACCGCCTGCTTCTACGCCGATTAATCGCGTTTGCGAATGCGCAATGTACGGATAAAAAATTCCCATCGCGTTTGAGCCGCCGCCGACACATGCGACAATCGCATCCGGTTGTCGTCCGGCGATTTGCGGCATTTGCGTTATGCATTCTTCGCCGATGACCGATTGAAAATCGCGCACCATTGCCGGATACGGATGCGGACCGGCGACTGATCCGATGACATAAAAAGTATCGTCCACATTCGCTACCCAATCGCGCAATGCTTCGTTTAACGCATCTTTAAGAGTTCGCGAACCGCTATTGACCGGACGCACTTCGGCGCCGAGAAGACGCATGCGGCGGACATTCGGCGCTTGCCTCGCAATGTCTTCGCTGCCCATGTATACGACGCATTCCAGATCTTCGCGTGCGCAAATTGTTGCGGTTGCAACGCCGTGTTGACCGGCGCCGGTTTCGGCAATGATGCGGCGTTTTTGCATTTTGCGCGCGAGCATAACTTGCCCGACGGTGTTATTAATTTTGTGTGCGCCGGTGTGATTTAAATCTTCGCGTTTTAGATAAATTTGCGCGCCGCCGCATTTTTCGGAAAGACGGCGGGCGTGATAAATCGGAGTCGGGCGTCCGACATAATCCGCCAACGTGCGGCGAAACTCCGCATGAAACGCGCCATCGTTGCGCGATTTTTCGTACGCCGTTCGCAGTTCGGCAACGGCGGCGACAAGCGTTTCGGCAACATAAACGCCGCCGAATTTTCCGAATCTGCCTTCGGAATCGGGTTGTGCATAATTAGTTGTTTTCATATTTCATCGTTAGAATCGGCGGCGCGAACGGCGCGAATAAAGGATTTCATTTTATCATAACTTTTCCGCCGTTTGTCGCCCGCCGCGGCGATTCCGCCGGAAACATCCACCGCCGCCGGACGATGCGCGGAAAGCAAATCGCCGACATTTTCGGCAGTTAATCCACCGGCGACAATCAGCGGCAGCGGAAAGTTATCGGGAATTAAATTCCAACTAAATGATTTGCCGGTGCCGCCGTATTGCGTTTCGCTTTTGCTATCCAAAAGAATTGCCGCCGCGCGCGGATGCATTTTTGCGATTGTTGCAATATCGTTTTCGCAAGATACGCGGCATGCTTTAATGTACGGAAATCCGAACGATTCGCAATAAGTTGAATCTTCATCGCCGTGAAATTGCAAAACAGAAGGGCGGGCGACGGCAATCGTTTCGGCGACAAAATCGGGTGCGGCGTTCACAAATAATGCAACGGCGGAAATGAGAGGTTGCGCGGCGCGAAAAACTTCACCGGCTTCGGCGGGCGATATTGCCGCCGGCGAATGCGGATATAACACCGCGCCGACAGCGTCCGCGCCGAATCGGGCGGCGGCGGCGGCATCTTCGGGGCGGACAATGCCGCAAAATTTAACGCGAGTGCGCATTGACGGCGGCGCGGCGGGCGGCGCGTTTTTTTGACAAATAAGCGAACAAAAGTTTGCCGATGACATAACCCGTCAACGCCATAAAAGTGGATGTTATTAACGCGCCGTGCAACAACGGTGCGCCGATGTCGCGCAACAAATCAAAAATCGCGGTTTCGGGATTTTCCACCAAACCGCGAAATTCGTTCCAGCCGATTCCGTCATCATCCGAAAAAAGTACGCCGACTTGATATTCCATGAAAAAAATCGGCGCATAAGTTAGCGGATTGGAAATCCAAACGCACAATAAGGCGGCGGGAAGATTGGCGCGCGCCAGCCAGCAAAAAAATACCGCCGGTACCATTTGAAACGGCATCGGCGTAAATCCCCAAAACATGCCGATTGCCAGACCGCGACAAATGCTGGTTTGCGTCATGTTAATCATATCGGTGTGCAGCCATTGCGCTACGATGCTTTTTGGATTGTCGCGCAGTTTGCGCAACAGCCGCCGCTCGCCGGTGCGAATGTGATACCACAGCGAACGAAAAAGTTTTTCGCTCATTGAATCGGCGGTGCGGATTTGGGACGAAATGCGGGCAGCACAGCGGGATCGGTGCGCAATCCGGGCGCGCCGATTAGTTCCATACAATACGGCACGGCGGCGAATATGCCGTTCAATGTTTCGCCGACTGCTTTGGGTTGTCCGGGCAAATTGATAATCAGCGCGCGTCCGCGAATCGCCGCGAGTTGGCGCGATAAAATTGCGGTCGGTGCATAACGCAAATTGACGCGCCGCATTTCTTCGCCGAATCCGGGCATTTCGCGATCCGCCACGGCGAGAGTCGCTTCCGGCGTAATGTCGCGCGGGGCGGGACCGGTGCCGCCGGAAGTCAATACGAGACGGCAATCGTTTTCGTCAATCATCGTTTTGAGTTGCATACAGACGGCGGCGAAATCGTCTGCGACAACCGCTTCGCATGCGCGCCACGGTGAAGCGATAGTTTTTTGCAACCATTCGCGCATCGCCGGTACGCCTTTGTCCGAATAAACACCCGCCGCCGCGCGATCTGATACGGCAAGCAATCCGATAACAATTTCCGCTGCAGTGTTCATCGTTTGACAATGACAAAAAAATTTCCGTCGTTGTGCGGAACGATTTCCCGCATCGCGTGTCCGGCTTGTTTAATAAAAGCGGGAATATCTTCGGTCGCGCCGGGGTCGGTGACGAAAGCGCGCAATACGCCGCCGGCAGCGATTTCGCCGAGCGCTTTTTTGACGCGCAACACCGGCAGCGGACAGCGCAATCCGCTTAAATCAATATCAATGTCAAACTTTTTTTCAGACATTTTTCAATTGTATGCGAAAAAGGTGATTCTTTGGAATTTCTTCCGCAACTGATTTATGCATTCGCGGCGCGGAAAATTTTAAGAATGCGTTCCGCCGGACATAACGGGCGCGAGGCGGGCGCGATTGAAAACGAGAATCGCCAGCGATGGCAAAACCATCAGCGCGGTGATAATAAAAAATAAAAACCAATTGCCGCCGAGTGCATCTACCAGCAATCCGCTGCTCGCCGCCAAAGTCGTGCGCGATAAATTTCCCAAAGACGCCAACGCCGCATATTGAGTCGCCGCATATCGCCGTTCGCAAAGTTGCGACAAAAACGCGACAAACGCCACAGTAGACACCGAAGTCGTAAATTGATCGGCGACTGCGGCAACAGCAAAAAGCCAGCGTTCCGGATAAAACGCAAGACACGCGAGAAGAATATTTGTGGACGCCATCGCGATTCCGCCGATGAGTACGCCGCGAAATAATCCGTAACGCGCATTGATGGCGCTGCCGAAAATGGCGAAAATGCACACCGTAATCGTTCCCAGCCCGCCCGAAATCAGCCCGATATCCGAAATGGAAAATCCCGCTTCTTTATAAAACACGACCGACATTCGTCCCAAAAACGCTTCGCCAATTTTGAAAAAGAAAATAAATGCCAGCAAAAGCAAACTGAGTTTTAGTTTGTATTGCGATACAAAACCCGCCACCGGACGCACATATAAATCGGCGATTTGACGGGAAACAATTTGCGGCGAAAACGCGACATTCGTAGAATCGGTTTGCGATTTTTTGTGTTCGGTAGTTTCGTCCGCCGCCGGTTCGCGCACAAATCGCAACAGCAAAAAAACCGATAATGCAACGACAATTACGAGCGCGAAATAACCCGCCTGCCACGCGTTTGCGATTCCTGCATTTTGCATCGCCATTATCAGCGGCAACGCGAACGCCTTGCCGCCGCCAAATCCGAGCCACCAGCCGGAAATCGCCATTGCCGCCCCCGGTCCAACTTTTTCGGGTTCGTCTTTGCGAATTAGCGAAATGCGCAACGCATCTATCGCAACATCTTGAGTCGCCGAAGCGCAAGCAACAATAAAAATCATGACCGCCACAAAAAATAACGCACTTTCGGCGGACGGCGTGAGGGCGAGCGCAATCATCATCGCCGCGATAATAATTTGCATCATCACAATCCACGCCCGCCGGTTGCCGAAACGCTGCGATAAAAACGGAATTTTTACGCCGTCTACAAGCGGCGCCCATAAAAAGTTGAAAGCATAAACCGCAAACGCCAACCCGAAAAGCCCGATACTGGAACGCGATAATCCTTCTTCTTTAAGCCACAGCGCGAGCATACTGCCGATGAGTAACCACGGAAAACCGCTGATGAATCCGAGAAGGAGAATTTTTGCCATTCGCGAATCGCGATAAGGGGCGAGAATCCCGCGCACGAAAATCATAAAACGGCGCGCAATCAGGCGGACGAAATGCGCGTTCCCGCGCCTTCATCGGTAAATATTTCCAGCAACAACGCATGGCGAGTCGTGCCGTTAATAATGCGACACGAGGCAACGCCGTGCGAGACGGCAAACAACGCGCATTCGGTTTTTGGTTTCATTCCGCCCGCAATTGCGCCGCTTTTCATCAGCGATTTTGCGCGCGCGGCGGTCAGTTCCGGCACAAGCGCATCTTTTTTGTCCAGCACGCCTGCGGTGTTTGTCAAAAGCAAAAGCGCTTCCGCCCCCAATGCCGCCGCAATGTGTGCCGCCGCCCAATCCGCATTTACATTTAGCGCACCGCCGTCGCCGTCCGCACCGATAGGGGCGACAACCGGAATGAAGTTTGCGGCATCCAGCAACGACAAAACCGCAGCGTCCACCGATTCCACTTCGCCGACTTGTCCGACATCCACTTCGCCGCCGCCGCTTTTTACTTTCATTTTTTTCGCGCGCAAAAGCCCGCCATCTTTGCCGGTTAACCCGACCGCCCGCGCGCCCGCATCGTTGATCATTTGCACGATTTTTTGATTGACGAGTCCGCCCAAAACCATTTCCACAATATCCATCGTTGCGCCGTCCGTATAGCGCATTCCTTCCACAAATCGCGATTGCAAACCCATTCGTTGCAATGTCAGATTGATTTGCGGACCGCCGCCGTGAACGACAACCGGATTGATTCCGACAAGTTTCAGCAACGCAATATCGCGCGCAAATGCACGCTGCAAAGGTTGATGCGTCATCGCGTTGCCGCCGTATTTGACGACAATGGTTTTTCCGCGATAACGGCGGATATAAGGAAGTGCTTCGGCAAGCGTGCCGATTTTTGCGGCGGCGGACATTTCCGAATTATACCCCGCTATTTGCGCGCGGCGGTAATTTTCCGTTTCGCCGCAATTCTCTCCGGTTCTTTTGTGTTGTAGTTTTTTAATCATAGTTTCGCGGATTTTTTCGCTTTTCCGCCGCCGATTTAGTACGATTTTTCCGAAAAATGTGTTATACTTGCGGCAATGTTTTATTTTAATAAAAGGAGACAAAAATGAAACCGACAACCAACCAAATCATCAATCGCGTTTTTGCCGCCGTTTGCGGCTTTCAAATTGTTAAGGGGGGGGGGGGTATAACTCTCTAAAAGGCGCGTGTATACGCGGTTTTTCTGCACTTTCCGCCGCCGTTTTTTCGGCGACAATTCGTAAAATCATTCTTTTCGCCGTCTTTTTTGCGGCGGGATTGTCTAATATTTCCGCAAATGCGGCGGGAAGTATAGCAAGTGGGTTTTCTACCGATGGTACATCAAACTATATTATCGGTGTTGGTGTCGGCTATGCTGAAAATGGTGATGACCCTATCACTAGTTTAAATAGAGGAGCACGTATCGGTGCGGGTGATGCATGCATAAATCATCCTGATTCCAATCCTGGTGGTTGTACCATTATTAGCGATTTTGCTGATCAATATGTTGCGGTTTATGTAGATTTAACCGATATAGTAAATATAGCAGATGCAATCGGAACAGGGAGAACCGCATTAGAGGCACAAACAAATGCAATGAATAGTTGTGCGGATTCCACAAAGTGCGATTGTCTTGTCGTTGCACGGGATATAACCGAAAACGCTATTCAGATGACCATTGCATATTCTTTCACGGCGGCGGATGCAGGAAGCATGACAACTTGCGGTACTGTATTTGAAACCGATGTTTGCGATGGCACGACTGCAACAGTAAACGAGGCGAGAACTGCATGCGAATGTGCAACCGATGAATTGCCGATTTTAGAAACAGGCGGACTTTCTTGCCGTGCAAGAATGGACGAAGATTGCACGGGGGAAACTCCTGATTTGGTTGATGGCGTTTGCGTAGCCGCTTGTGAATCGGACGAAAGAAGAAATGACGCCGGAGTTTGCGAACCGACTCCGCCGACAACACCGACTCCGCCGACTCTGAATTGCGATGCGGAATCAACGACCGGACAAAACGGAAATGAATGCACTTGCAAAGATGGATATACCGAAAGAGTAAACCCGGAAATGTGCAGAATGCCGACAACGGAAAATATGGAAATGGAAGAATCGCAAAATTCGCAACCGCAAAATAATGGAAGCGGCAGACCGAAAGAGTTTGCATATATCGGGGCGGGCGTTTTTATTGTCGGTTTTGCGGCAACTTATATTTCAGGCGGCGGTTTTCCGATATTCACTTATTCTCCCGATTTCGGCTATTCGTTGACTGAAAACGGCTATTCCGCAAATGTCGGCGGACGGGCGGATTTCCGCAAAGACAAATGGCATTTTTATTATTCCGCAAATCAACAAAACGCAAACGGCGATTTCGCCGATTTCCGCTACGAAAGCGGCGGAAAATACACAGCGGATTTTTGGACAGCAACATTTTCCGAATCAGTTTCCGGAGAAACTGCCGATTATAACTTTTCGCTTTCCGCAAACTTGCGAGGCGAAATCTGGAAAATCTCGCCCGTTTACCGAATGCATTCCGAATATGCCGATAACGAGTTTGACACGCAAAACTCATTAAACTTGCAAAGCGAATTCCGCTACAACAATTGGCAAATCCGCCCCTCCGCCGGTTTTCAATGGCAAAAATTCAGCGATTTTGCGAACAGCGGAAGATTCCAAATAAACGCGATTCATCGTTTTTAATTCTTAATTTCTCGCCCCTGACATTTGTCGGGGGCGAAACAAGCCGCAGCAGTTTACTGCTGCAAAACCCGGCATTTTCCGCGAACGATAGGAATTGAGGGGCGGAGTAAACTCCGCCGAACTCGTTTCGCCCCCGACAAATGTCGGGGGCGAGTCATGAACGCGAAAAATAGAAAGTTTTATTTTTCGGCGGGGGAGAATAGTTTGCGGATGGCGGGGGCGGGGGCGGGGGCGCGCATTAATGTTTCGCCGATAAGAAAGGCGTTTGCGCCCGCTTGCGATAATGCGGCGACATCGGCGGCGGTTGAAATGCCGCTTTCGGCGACGGCGTTGCGTCCCGCCGTTTGCGGCAATAAATCGAGCGAAGTTTGCAACGATACATTAAAATCGCCGAGATTGCGGCTGTTGATTCCCAACCAAACTTCTGGCACTTGCAAAGCCGATTGCAACTCGCCGGCGGTATGCGATTCCGCCAGAACCGCCATTCCCAATGTTGCCGCTGTCTGCGCGAAATGTCGCATTTCGTCCAAATCGCATGCGGCGGCGAGTAATAAAATCGCGTCCGCACCTAATGCGCGTGATTCGTAAATTTGCCATTCGTCCACAATAAAATCTTTGCGCAAAACCGGCAAATCGCATGCCGCCCGTGCGCTTTGCAAATGCGCATTTTCGCCGCCGAAATAGGGCGAATCGGTCAGCACCGAAAGACATGCCGCACCGCCGTTTTCATAATCTGCCGCCAATTTTGCGGGATTGAAATCGGGACGCAAAATGCCGCGACTTGGACTTTTGTATTTTATTTCTGCGATAAGCGGGAATTTGTTATGCGCCGTTGCATCAAGCAATGCGGCGGTAAAACTGCGCGGCGGCGGGGCGGCGGCGGCAAGTGCGCGGATTTTTGCCGTTTCCGTTTTTTGGCGGCGGCGGGCGACTTCCGCGCGTTTGTCGGCGAGAATGCGCCGGAGAATTTCCGCCATCAGATTCCCGCTGCGGCGGCGAGTTTTTTTTGTGCTGCGCCGGAATCTATTGCCGCCGCCGCCCGCCGCGTACCGTCCGCAAAATCATCGGCAATGTCGGCGACAATTAGCGCGGCGGCGGCGTTCAATAAAACGATGTCGCGCGCGGGACCGGTTTCGCCGTTTAGTACCGCGCGAATAATCGCCGCCGATTCCGCTGCGGAAGATACGCGCAACGATTCCAAAGGCGCGGAATGCAATCCGAAATCTTCGGGTGCAATTGTCCGCCGGAAAATCGCGCCATCGCGCAACTCTGCGATTTCGGTTTCGCCGCCGATTCCGATTTCGTCCAGCCCGTCGCCGTGTACGGTCATCGCGCGCAATGCCCCGCCGGCGGCGAGTGCTTCGGCGAACGGCGCGAGCAATGCCGGGTCATAAACGCCGACAACTTGCCGCCGCACGCCCGCCGGATTTGTCATCGGCCCGAGAAGATTGAACATCGTGCGCACGCCGAGTGCTTTGCGTACGGGGGCGGCATGTCGCATCGCCGGATGGTGATTCGGGGCGAACATAAAACCGACTCCGATGTTGCGTATCATTGCGGCGATTTCGTGCGGCGATAAATCCAGCGGCACGCCCAACTCGGACAATACATCGGCGCTGCCGGATACGCCCGACAACGCCCGATTGCCGTGTTTTGCGATTCGCGCGCCCGCCCCTGCTGCAACAAATGCCGCCGCAGTGGAAATGTTAAACAAACCCGCGCCATCGCCGCCGGTGCCGCAAGTGTCGACTGCGCTATCGTCTTGCAGCGGTACCGGTACCGCCATTTCGCGCATACATTTTGCCGCCGCCGCCAACTCGTTTATGGTTTCGCCTTTGCATTTTAGTGCGATTAAAAAGCCCGCCGTTTGCGCCGGTTCCCACACGCCTTCCAAAATGCCGTACATGGCGGCGCGCATTTGTTCGTCCGGCAATGCTTGTTGTGCCAGCAGACATTCCAAAATTTCTTTGTATGAAAATTCTTTGTTCACCGAAGTTATTTTAACAGGATAGCGCGAAAATCGGGCGAAGTTTTTGCGCGATTTTCGCTGATGGTTTATTTGATGGCGTTGAGCGATTTGACTTGTTCGTGCAACAATTCGGGCGTTGCGGCGGCAACGGCGCGGCGGCGGCGGGCGGCGAGAATGCTGCAATCGGCGGCGGCAATAATGTCGCGCGCTTTTTCAATTTGCGGTACCGCCATAGACAAACGCCGCAAACCCAGCGCGAGCAGCAGGCGAATCATTTGCGGATTTCCCGCCATTTCGCCGCAAATGGTAACCGGTTTTCGGGCGCGGGCGGCGTTTTCTACGATTGTCGCCAGCAAATGCACAATTGCCGGATGCGGTTCCTGATAATAACGTGCCAGCCGTTCGTCGCTGCGGTCGGCGGCGAGTGTATATTGAATCAGGTCGTTTGTGCCGACCGAAAAAAAATCCAAATGCGGGGCGAAAGCGCGCATGACAAAAACCGCCGCCGGTACTTCTATCATTCCGCCCAGCGGCGGCAACGGTATCGGTCCGCCGCCCGCCGCTTTTAATTGTTCGCGCGCATGACGGAGCAAGGCGGCGGTTTGTGCCAACTCCGCCGGATGCGACAGCATCGGCAGCAAAATGCTTAAATTGCGGTATTCGCGTCCCGCCCGCAAAAGCGCGCGTAACTGCGCAAGAAATATTTTGGGATTCGCCAGACAATAGCGGATTGCGCGCAATCCGAGCGGATTGGAATCGGTCATATCGTTTGTGTTTTTGTCCGCCCCCAAATCCAGCGTGCGCATAATCACCGGACGCGGGGCGATGTCGCGCAAAACTTGCCGGTATATTTCAAATTGTTCGTCTTCGCCCGGCGGGTCGGTGCGTCCCATAAATAAAAATTCGGTGCGAAACAATCCAACGCCGTTTGCGGGCGATTTGTCGACGGCGGCGGTTTCGGCGGGTAACTCAATATTCGCTTGCATTAAAACTTGTTGACCATCGCGCGTTTTGACGATTCGGCGGGTGCGGGTGTGTGTTTTTTTGCCGATTTTGGCGGCGGTTTTGGCGGCGGCGGCGGCGAAAGCGCGCGAATCCGGATGTACGACAACGGCGTTGTTGTCCATATCCAAAATGATTTCATCGCCGGTTTCCACCGCCGCGAGAAGTCCTTTTGCGCCCACCACGGCGGGCATTCCCAAACTGCGCGCGAGAATGGCGGTGTGCGCCGCCCCGCCGCCGCCTTCGGTCGCGAATGCCGCATAACCGCGCTGTTTTAATTCAACGACATGCGCCGGGTCCAATTCGGCGGCGACGATAATTTGTCCGGCGGGATTTTCGCGTTTGGGACCGGCGCGCGGTTTCATTGCCGCCAGCAACCGGCGCATGACTTGCCGAATGTCGTCGCCGCGTCCGCGCAAATACGAATCTTCCACATTCAGAAACTGCGCGCTGAGTGCGTCGACATGTTGCTGCACCGCCCATTCGGCGTTGCATTTTTTTTCGGCGACAATGGCGCGAATGTTGCGAGTTAGCGACGGATCTTTGAGCAGCGCGCGATATAAATCAATGAAAGGAAACATTTCGGCGGCGCATTGCAGCGCGGAAATTTTGCGGCGGACTTTTGACAACTCGCTTCGCGCCGCCCGTACTGCGGCATCAAATCGCCGTTGTTCGGCGGCGATTTCGCGTTTGCCGATGTGATAGCGCGGCGCATCAGAATTGTCGGCACGGCGTACCAATGCGCGTCCTGCGACTGTTCCGGCGGAAACGCCGACTCCGTCTATTTTTTGCGCCGTACGCGAAAACGGTGCTTCGGCGGCGGGCGGATTTTCGGCAACCGCCGGACTGTCCACACCGTCGCCGAAACCGCCGGCGATTAATTCTAGTACCGCGGTAATCGCCCGTTTTTCGTCCGCACCTTTGGCGGTAATTGTCAGTTCGGTATTTTTGGGCGCGACCAACATCAGCAATTCGGCGATGCTGGTTGCATCCGCCGTACGCGCGCCTTTGGCGACGGTGATTCGGCTTTTGAATTCTGCCGCCGTTTTGGCGAGTTGCGAAGACGGACGCGCATGCAATCCGCGTGAATTGACGACAACGGCGGAAGTGCGAATCATGCCGGTTTTCCGTATACGATTGCGGCACGGGCGGCTTTTGCGATTCGCGCCGCTGCTGTTTTGAGGGGGCGCGTGCGGGCGGTTTGTGCTTCCATCAGCATCGCGAGATTCAACCCGCAAATGCAAGCAACAGTTTTGTCGCGTTTTGCGATTTCGCCGGCGACGATGGCGTGCGTGCTGCCGAACAAATCGCACAAAATTAAAACGCCGCATTTGCGAAATGGTTCAATCGCCGATTCAATGGACGATTCAATTTCGTCACGGCTTTCGTTGCCGAGAAGCGAAACCGCAACGACATCCGGCGGCAAATCGCCGGTAAAATGCGCCGCCGCTTCAATTAAACTTTCGCCATGCCGTCGTTGCGTCAGCAGCACAATCGCCAGGGGTGCCATGCGAAAGATTATAAATGAATTTTCGCGGATTTATCCGCGCCCGGAGTTTGACTTGCGGCGATGGTTTTATGATTCGCATTTTCGGATTTGTTTTCGGCGGCGTTTTGTCGGTGCGCCGCCTTTGCGAAAATGGAAAAAAACGGGCGGGTTTCGCCTTTCGGGGGATTGGGGTATAATTCGCCGTGTGCGCCCGTAGCTCAGTTGGATAGAGCGCCAGGCTACGAACCTGGAGGTCATGAGTTCGAATCTTGTCGGGCGCGCCATTTTGCCGGAAATCTAAAAAAAATGGAAGACGATATCTGTAAAAGAATGCAAAAAACGCTGGATGCGTTGAACGCCGATTTGGCGAAGATTCGCGGCGGACGCGCCCATGCCGGATTGCTGGACGACATTGTCGTCAATTGTTACGGGGCGGAAATGCCGCTGTCGCAAACCGCCTCCGTTTCCGCCGCCGATGCGCGTACGCTTGTCGTATCGCCGTGGGACGCAAACAACGCCGCCGCAATTGAAAAAGCGATTCGCGATTCGGACCTTGGCTTAAATCCCGCCGCTTCATCTGGCGGAATTCGCGTGTCATTTCCCGCATTGTCCGAAGAACGCCGCCGTGATTTGGTCAAAGTCATCAGTCGCGAAGCCGAAACCGCCCGCATCGCCTTGCGCAACATCCGCCGGGATGCCGTTGCCGCCGTCAAAAGCGGAGTTAAAGCGGGGGAACATTCCGAAGACGAAGGGCGGCGGATGGAAAATAAAATCCAAAAAACGACCGACGAATCGGTTGCCGCAGCGGACGCGATGACCGAACAAAAAAAACAAGAAATTCTTTCCGTTTAGTGTCCGCATTTCCGATTTTATAATGTCCCCTTTGCGTCATGTGGCGGTTATTATGGACGGCAATGGGCGGTGGGCGACTTCGCGCAATTTGCCCCGCACGGAAGGGCATCGGCGCGGACTTTCTGCCGCCCGTACTGCAGTTCGTGCTGCCGCTGTGCGCGATATTTCGCATCTGACGCTGTTTGCGTTCAGCAACGAAAACTGGCGGCGTCCCGAAAATGAAGTGCATGCGTTGCTCACCCTTTTTGGCGAAACTGCGCAAACATTTGGCAAAGAATTGACGGAAAACGATATTCGCGTGTCGTTCATCGGGCAGCGCGAACGCTTTCCCGCCGCTTTGCGTGCGGCAATGTCGTCTCTGGAAAAAATGACGGCGGACGGGCGGCGGTTGCATGCGACGGTGGCAATCAGTTATAGCGGGCGGTGGGATATTGCGCAGGCGGCGGAAAAAATTGCCGCCGGCAATGGCGATTTTGGCGAAGAAAACTTTTCCCGTCATTTGGCGACCGGCGATTTGCCGCCGGTGGATCTTTTAATACGCACCGGCGGCGAACAGCGGCTTAGCAACTTTTTGTTGTGGCAGGCGGCGTATTCGGAGTTGTATTTTACGCCGGTATTGTGGCCCGATTTTGGCGAGGACGATTTTGCCGCCGCTGTCGCCGATTATGCCGCCCGCGAACGACGATTCGGCGGGCTGATTCAAAAAGCGTGCTGATTAATCGCGCTTTGGTGGCGGTGCCGCTTTTGTCGGCGGTGGGGCTGATTTTTTGGCTTGGTTCGCCGCTGTTGTGGCAGGCGGCGACTTTTTTTGCGTCGCTGTGGGCGTTGTGGGAATGGGGGCGACTCGGCGGATTGGGCGGACGGGCGGCGGCGGGATATGCGGCAATGTCGGGGGCGTTTATGCTTGCCGGAAAGTTTTTGTTGGACGGCAATCTCGCCGCAGCGGATGCGATGTTTGGTTTGGCGTGTTTTTTTTGGACGGCGGCGGCACCGCTGGTGTTGCTTACGAATCTTCGGTTGCGGCGGACGGCGTTTTATGCGGCGGGCATACTCGTGATTTTTTCGGCATGGTACGCTTCCGCGGTGATGATTGTCAATCATTCCGATATATTGTTGTCGCTGCTGGCGATAGTGTGGACGGCGGATACGGCGGCGTATTTGGTCGGGCGGCGGTGGGGAAAAAAACAAATGGCGCCGTATATCAGTGCGGGCAAAACATGGGAAGGATTTTGCGGCGGAATGTTGTGTGCGTTGGCGTTGGTGTTTGCGGTCGGGGCGTCTTTGTATGTTGCGCCGATGGTGTTGTTGTTGTCCGCATCTGCGGCGGTTGTTGCGTTGTCGGTCATCGGCGATTTATTTGAATCTATCATCAAGCGGCAAAGCGGCGTAAAAGACAGCGGCGGCGTTTTGGGGGCGCACGGCGGCGTTTTGGACCGGCTGGATGCGACATTGCCGGTGTTGCCGTTTGGCGTGTTGTTGTCGCCGTGGCTGGCATGAATGCCGCCCGCCGTCTTTGCATTCTCGGTGCGACCGGCAGTGTTGGCGGTGCGGCATTGGCGGCGGCGCAAGCGGGCGGCGATACGATAGAAGTTTTGACCGGCGGCGAAAATGCCCCGGCGATGAAAGACATTTGCGTAAAGTTTCGTCCGCAGCGGGCGATTATGAAAAATGCGCGCGCCGCCGAAACGCTACATTCCGCGCTTGCCGCCGAAGGAATCGCCGCCGAAATTGCGGTTGACGGCGGCGACGAGGCGATTCGTACCGCTGCGGGCGATTGTTGCACCGTCGTTGCCGGAATTGCCGGTGCGGGCGGGTTGCCGCCGATATTGGAGGCGGCGCGATGCGGCAAACGGATATTGCTTGCGAATAAAGAATCGCTGGTGTTTGCGGGCGAGTTGCTGATGCAAACGGCGCGCGAAAATGGCGCGACAATTTTGCCGATAGACAGCGAACATGCCGCGCTCTTTTTTTTGCTCGCCGCCCGCCGCGATTATGCAAAAATGTGGCTGACCGCTTCCGGCGGCGCATTGCGCGACATTCCCGAAGACCGCCTCGCGGACGCGACTCCGGCAGAAGTACTGGCGCATCCGACATGGAAAATGGGGCGCAAAATCACCGTAGATTCGGCGACAATGATGAACAAATCTTTGGAAGTTATAGAAGCGTCCGTACTATTTTCGGCGAAGGCGGACGATATTGGCGTGGTTTTGCATCCGCAAAGCGTCGTACATGCGATGCTGGAAGAAGCGGACGGTACTTTAACGGCGCAGATGGCGTTTCCCGATATGCAAAAATCCGTGGCGCGAATGTTGGCGTGGCCGCACAATTCGCCGTTGCGCGCACCCGCACCGGATTGGAGTACTTTGTCGTCGTTGTCATTTTCGCCGCCGTCTCTTTCGCGTTATCCGTGTTTGGCGTTGGCGGGTGCGGCATTGTCGGCGGGCGGTGCGGCACCGGCGGCGTTGTCGGCGGCGAATGAAACGGCGGTGGAAAGATTTTTGGCGGGCGACATTAAATTTACCGATATCGCCCGCATTAACGCGCGTGCGTTAGAAAAATGCGGCGCACGACCGGCGACGACTCTCGCCGATTTGCGTGCGGCGGATGAAGAATCCCGCGCCTGTGCGGCGGAATACCGGCAATGACATTGCTGTCGTTTTTGGCGTTAATTATGCTGGTCGTGGCGGTGCATGAATGGGGGCATTATGCGGCGGCGCGTTTTTACGGCGTTCATGTTTTGCGTTTTTCTATCGGTTTCGGCGCGCCGCTGTTGAAAAAAATTGATTCCGCCGGTACCGAATGGGCGCTCGCCCCGATTCCGCTCGGCGGTTATGTTCGCCTGCTGGACAAACAAACTGCCGAATCGCTCGGAATTGATTTTGCGCATACGACGGACGCACAAAACAATTGGCGGCGGTTTGTCATTTACGCCGCTGGACCGCTGGCAAATTTGGTGTTGTCGGCGATTATTTTAACCGGCGTTTATATGTACGGCGAAACCGGATTGTCGTCCCGCATCGGCAAAGTGGATGATAACTCGCCCGCCGCACGGGCGGGATTGTCGGCGGGCGATACGATTGAATCGGTCAACGGCGTTGCCGCACCGCTGTGGTCGCTCGCCGCCGTAGAATTGATAGACGCTGCGTTGTCGGAAAGTGCAGTTGTCATTCGCACCGCCGCCGGCGGAAGTTATGAAATCGCCGCCGGTGTCGCATCTCCGGCGGACATAGAATCCGATTTGTGGAAATCGCTCGGTATGTACCCCGATACCGGTTTCAGAACGCAAACGATTAGCATTGTCGTTGAGGGTTCTCCCGCTGCGGCGGCGGCAATTCGCCCCGGCGATGTTATTGTCGCAATTAACGAAATCGTACCAGAATCGTGGCGCGAGTTGGAAGAAGTTATTCGCGCAAATCCGCGGCGGACGGTGCCGCTCGTACTCTGGCGGGACGGCGAAACGGTGGAGACAACCGCCCGGCTGGGTGCCCGTCGCGATATCGGCGGCGAAGTCGGTTATATCGGCGTTGTGCCGCATTTGGATCGCGAAAAACTCAATAGTTTGCTGGCGACGGTGCGGTTGTCGCCCGGCGAGGCGGTTGTGCGGGCGGTTGCAAAAACGGCGGGAGATATGGCGCGGACTTTTTTGTTTCTCGGTCATATTGTCGGCGGCAATTTGTCGTTTGAAAAAAATATCAGCGGTCCGCTCGGCATTGCGCGTGGTGCCGGGGCGGCGGCGGATGCGGGCTGGCTGGCGTGGTGGAGTTTTGTTGCGATTATTTCCGTGAGTTTGGCGGCGATTAATCTTTTGCCTTTTCCGTTGCTGGACGGCGGGCAGATGTTGATTTGCGTCATACAGGCGATTATCCGCCGCCCGTTGCGCGAAAAAACGGCGGCACGAATTGAACGCGCGGGTATTGTGCTTCTCTTTTTGCTGATGGCGGCGGCAATCGCGTCCGATGTATCCAAAATATTTTAATTGCAATGCCGATTCCAAAGTTGCGCGCAAGTACGAATTTGCGCTATAATTTAAAAATGATTCTTTCTTTGGTACGGCGGACGGTATTTTTCATAATGGCAGCGGCGGCGGCGTTGCAGGCGCAGGCGCAGGAGGCGGCAATTTCTTCTTTTGTCGTGCAAGATATTCGCGTGGAGGGAATACGGCGTTTTGATCCGGGAGTGGTATTTAACGAATTGAATATTGCTATCGGCGACGAAATGAACGAAGACCGCGCGATAGAAGTTATTAAAGATTTGTTTGAGACCGGTTATTTTCGCGCCGTGGATGTGTTGCGGGATGGCGATGTTTTGGTGATTGAAGTGGAAGAAAATCCGACCATTGCCGAAGTGGAGTTTAGCGGCATTTCCGAACTTTCCGACACGGTGCTGGAAGGAATGTTGCAGTCCGCCGGTATTGTCAAAGCGCGGGTTTTTGACCGTGCGTTGATGGAGGCGATGGTTTCTGCGTTGGAAGATATTTACGCGGAGCGCAACTATTATAAAGTTGAAGTCAATCCGGTCGTGTCGCCGCTGTCTCGCAACCGGGTGGCGTTGTTGTTTGAAGTGGAAGAAGGTAATCAGGCGGCAATCCGTTCAATTGAAATTTCCGGCAACGAAGAGTTTTCCGATTGGGCATTGCGGCGCGAAATGAATTTGGAACCGCGCGGGTTGTTCAATTTTTTCGGCGACAGTTATCTGTTTTCCGAATCGCGTTTGGATGCCGATTTGGAACGCATTCGCACGCGCTATTTTGAAGACGGATTTTTGCGTTTCGCGGTGGAGGAAAAAACGGTGGAAGTGTCGCCCGAAGAGGAACACATAGACATTAAAATTCGCGTTAAAGAAGGGCGGCGTTATGTGTTGACGGCGCAACCCGAAGACGATGCGGATTTGTTTACCGGCGTTGTGCCGCCCGAAGTCAGTGCCGAAGAGTTGCGCGATTTAATTACGCAAGTGGAAGGCGATGTGTTCAGCAGTCGCGAGACGGGCGATGCGGTCACGCGGATGTCCGATTTGCTCGGCGATCATGGTTATGCGTTGGCGGAAGTTTCTTACGACAATGTTTTGCACGATGATGACGGGACGGTAGAAGTCACCTATCATATAGTACCCGGTGCGCCGATATACATCCGTCATATCAATATTTCCGGCAACGACCGGACTCGCGATGAAGTCATTCGCCGCGAAATGTTGCAGTTTGAAAGGGAGTTATATTCCCGCAAAAAAGTGGAGAGTTCGCGCCGCCGCATCCGCCGTCTGGGATTTTTTGACAATGTCGCAATTACCCGGACGCCGGTAGACGGCGCCGATGATGAAGTGGATTTGGAAGTGCAGGTTGTGGAAGGCGGCGTTGGTTCTTTTCGCATCGGTGCCGGATTTTCTACCGATAATGATTTGTCTTTTGAGGCGGGGCTGGACACGCCGAATATTTTCGGCAGCGGCAACAATTTCGCTATTGATTTCGGTGTCGGCGACGATGACAAAAATATCAATCTGGCGTTGGATGAGTTTTATCACACCGACGAAGGCGTTTCCCGTCATATCGGCGTATCCATTTCGGAGCGCGAATCGTCCGGCGAATCATCCGCCTACAACATAGACGGATTGACCGCCGATTACGGCTACGGCATTCCCTACACCGATGACGGAAAATACAGCGCGATTGTGGTGTATGAAAAAATTAAAGTGAATAATGTCGCCAGCGTTTATCAGGATTTTGAAGACACGCACGGAAATAATTTGGACATATTACTGTTGCGCGCCGGTTTGACGCACGACACGCGCGATTCGTTTCAGCAACCGACAGACGGACATTTAATTGATGTGTCGTCAAAAATCGGATTACCGCTTTTGGATTTGCGTTATTACCGGTTGGATTACGAACACGACTATTATTATCAGGCGCGGGATTGGTGGAGTAAACCGGTCTGGCATTGGCGGGCGGGTTTCGGTTTCGGCGGCAGTTACGGCGGGGATGTTTATCCGTTTTATGAAAGATTCTTTTTGGGCGGCACCGGCAACCTGCGCGGATTTGACACAAACTCCATCGGCGAAAGACAAGTAGGCAGTAGAACCGTGGGCGGACGTGCGCGCGCTTTTGCGTCTATGGAAATTGCGATAGACACCGAATTTTTCAAGACGCAACAAGTTTATCTGGCGCCGTTTTTGGATGCGGGCGCGGTCGGACAAGATGCCGGCAAGTTATCCTCGCCGCGCGTTTCTGCGGGAGTGGAAATACGATGGATTTCGCCTATCGGGCCGTTGCGTTTTTCGTGGGGCAAGGCGTTGGTCAAGGAAAGCGAAGACAAAACGCAGGATTTGCAATTTTCTATCAGATATTGACGGTATTATTTTTGTACACTCAAAAGAAAGGAAAATAAAAAAATGAAAAAAGCGATGTTAGCATTTATATCTACGCTGTTTTTGGCGACAACTGCCGCGTTCGCGCACGGCGTGGTGTATGTCAATATTGACCGCGTTTATCAGGAATCCAAAATCATTCAGATGATACGCGACGAAATAAACAACGATTTTAAGGATCGTGAAGACACGTTGCGCGGGCAGGGCGAAAAACTCCGCACGATGAGCGAGGAGTTGGAACGGGATGCCCTGACTTTGGATGATGCGGAGTTGGAATCTCGCCGTGCCGAGTTGGAGCAGTTGGATCGCAACTTCGTTCGCGACCGCCGTGCGTTGGTGGAAGATCGCGGTGTCGTAATGCAGGAGCGGCGGCGGCTGATTGACATAGAAATCGCCAAAGTGATAGAAAAAATCGCCGTGGAACGGGAATATGCGATGGTGTTGAATCCGTTCGTGGTGTTGCCGGCGGGCAATCGCACCTATACGCACACGAGTTTTTTCTACGCGAACGAGGAAAAAACCGACATTACCGCGGAAGTCGTTTCGCGTTTTGACGACGAATCTGACGCCGCCCAATTCCAGTAAAATGCCTTCGCTCGCCGAGATTGCGGCGCGTTTGGGGGGCGAAGTGCGCGGCGATTCGTCGGTACAAATAGACGGCGTCGCTTCGCTGGCTTCGGCGGGGGCGCGGCAGATGGCGTTTTACGAATCGGAAAACCGGCGCAAAATGCTGGATGGATGTCGCGCGGCGGCGGTTCTGGTTTCGCAAATGCACGAAAACGAATCGTCGCTGCCGCGTTGGGTGGTGCCGGATTCGCCGCGTCTGCATTTCGCCCGTCTGGCGCAATGGCTGCATTCCGGTCGGCGCGCGGCGGCGGGAATTTCCCCCGCGGCGGCGGTGTCAAAAGACGCGATTGTCGGCAAAAACGGACATATCGCGCCGAACGCGGTGGTGGAAGCGGGCGCGATTCTCGGCGATGATGTTGAAATAGGGGCGGGGGCGGTTATCGGCGCGGGCGCCAAAATCGGCGCGCGCACCGAAGTGCATGCGCGGGCGGTGGTGTGTGCGGATGTGGTTATCGGCGATGATTGCGTGATTTACAGCGGCGCGGTGATAGGGGCGGACGGATTCGGTTTCGTGCGCGACAACGAATCGGGCGGTTATATCAAAATGCCGCAACTCGGCGGCGTCCGTCTCGGCGACCGGGTGGAAGTCGGCGCAAACAGCGCGATTGACCGCGGCGCATTGGACGATACCGCAATCGGAAACGGCGTAAAAATAGACAATTTGGTGCAAATCGGTCATAATGTCCGCATCGGCGACAATACGATAGTTTGCGGTTGCGCCGGCATTGCGGGCAGCGTGACAATCGGCGCAAATTGTATGATAGGCGGCGGTGCGGGAATCGCCGGACATTTGACAATTGGGGACGGCGCGATGATTGCGGCGCGTTCGCAAGTAACCCGTCCGGTCGCGGCGGGGGCGACGGTATCATCGGTATTGCCCGCGATGCCGGCGCCGCAATGGCGGAGATTTGTCGGCGGATTGCGCCGTCTGACGAAAGGAAAACATTGATGGAAAATGATGCGCGGTTAGTTTTACGGGCGTTGCCGCACCGGCATCCGTTTTTGCTGGTGGACAAAGTGCTGGAATATGAGGCGGGAAAATCCATCGTCGCCCGCAAAAATGTGACGATTTCCGAACCTTTTTTTGAGGGACATTTTCCCGATGCGCCGGTGATGCCGGGCGTGCTGATTTTGGAGGCGCTTGCCCAAACATGCGGAGTGCTGTCGTATTTAAGCGAAGGCGAATCGGAGGACGGTTATTTTCTGTTGACCGGTTTGGACAAATGCCGCTTTCGCCGCATCGTGCGTCCGGGGGATGTCATGACTTTGCATTGCGCGTTGGAGCGGCGGATACGGGATGTATTTCGTTTCGCGGCGTGCGCGAAAGTGGACGATAAAGTGGTTTGCGAAGCGCGAATATTGGCGGCGCGCGCCGCAAAACCATAATGCCGAAGATCGCCGAAGGGGCGCAAGTCAGCGATGGCGCGCGTCTGGCGGACGATGTCGTCATCGGGCGGGGGGCGATTATAGAAGCGGATTGCGAAATCGGCGGCGGCAGCGAAATCGGCGCATATTCCATTATATGGCGGGGCACGCGCATCGGCGCGAACAATCGCATTTTTCCGTTTTGTTCTTTGGGCGGCGAACCGCAGGATAAAAAGTTTCGCGGCGAAGAATCCCGTCTGATTGTCGGCGACGACAACACCATTCGCGAATATTGTTTTTTCAATCGCGGCACCGCTGCCGGCGGCGGCGAAACGCGCATCGGCAACGGCAACTGGATTATGGGATATGTGCATTTGGCGCATGATTGCATTTTGGCGGATAACGCGATTGTCGCCAACGGCGCGCAATTCGCCGGTCATACTTGTGTCGGCGGCGGCGCGGTAATCGGCGGCGGCGCGTTGTTTCATCAGTTTCGCCGGGTCGGGCGGCTGGCGATGGTCGGCGGCGGCGAACGGGTGCGGCAAGATATTCCGCCGTTCGCGTTGTCGGCGGCGGGAGTGGTCGCCGTCAATTCCGAAGGTATGCGCCGCGCCGGTTTTGATGCGGACGCGATTGCGAAAATGAAAAAAGCGTTTCGCGTTTTGTATTCTTCCGGTTTGTCTTTGGCGGCGGCGCGCGCACAAATTAACGAGTTGGCGGCGGACGGCGAATCCGCATCGTTGCGCGCGCTGGCGGATTTTCTCGCGCTTGACAATTTGGAATTGATTCGTCCGGCGCGATGACCGATATTCTCATGTCTGCCGGCGAAATGTCCGGAGACCGTTTGGGCGGCGCGTTGGCGGCGGCGTTGTTGCAAAAACGCCCCGATTTGACGGTCGCAGGCATTGGCGGCGAAATGATGCGCCGGGCGGGTGTGGAAATTGTCGCCGATTTCGCGCCGCTGTCGGTGATGGGATATTGGGACGCCGCCCGCCGTCTTCCGCAAATTTTATCGTTGCGCCGCCGTTTTATTGCAGAAATTAATCGCCGCCGCCCGAAGTTATTTATCGGCATAGACGCGCCCGATTTCAATCTCGGCGTTGCGGCACATGCGCGGGCGGCGGGCGCAAAAACCGCGCAATATGTCGGTCCGAGTGTTTGGATGTGGCGCGCCGGACGCGTACATAAAGTTGCGCGTGCCGTTGACGAAGTTTGGTGTCTGTTTCCGTTTGAACCGCCGTGTTATAAAAATTCGGGCGTGCGCGCGACATTCGTCGGGCATCCGGAAGCGGCGAATGCGCCGCCGGACAAATATGCGGCGCGCCGTGCGTTGCAAATTGCGGACAATGAATCGTTTGTCGCGATGATGCCCGGCAGTCGCCCCGCGGAGTTGCGCCGTCATCTGCCGTTATTTGCGGCGGTGATGCGCCGTTTGCAAAAAAAAGGACGGCGTTTTGCCGCCATTGCGGCGGATGATGCGGCGGCGGCAGACATGCGTCTCGCATTAAAAGGCGCGGAAATATACACCGCGCCGGCGGGGGAGATATTGCCCGCCGCGGATGCGACATTGATTAAATCCGGCACTTCCGCTTTGCAAGCGGCGTTATCGCTTGCGCCGATGGTTGTCGTTTATAAAATGTCCGCGCCGGAATATTTGATTGCGCGCGCGCGGCATTTTTCGCTGCCGTTTTTTTCGCTGCCGAATATTTTGTCGGGGCGTTTTGTCGCGCCGGAAATGATTCAGACGGAAGCGACTCCGCAAGCGGTTGCGGCGCAAATCAATTTTTTATTGGAAGACGAACGCCGCCGCACGGCGCAAGTTGCGGCGTGGTCGGAAATTCGCGGGCGCCTTTTGGCGGACGGCGGTGCGGCGGCTGCGAATGCGGCGCAGGCAATGTTGTGAAAAAAAACGGATTGATTTGCGGCGTGGATGAAGCCGGACGCGGTCCGCTGGCGGGGGCGGTGGTTGCAGCCGCCGTATTGCTGGGCGGCAACAGCATCGCGGGGCTGGCGGATTCCAAAAAATTGACGGATGCGCGGCGGCGGATTTTGAAAATAATGATTGAAGAAGAATGTCTGGCATTCGCGTTCGGGGTCGCGACTCCGGACGAAATAGATAAATACAATATTCGGCAGGCGACGATGCTGGCGATGCAACGGGCGGTGAACGGCATCGTAATTTGTCCGGATTCGGTGTTGGTGGACGGCGATTTCGTTCCCGATTTGCCTTATCCGGCGCGCCCCATTGTCGGCGGAGACGGAAAAATTCCCGAAATTATGGCGGCGTCCATTTTGGCAAAAACTATGCGCGACGATAGGATGATTGAACTGGATGCGCGTTTTCCGCAATACGGATTCGCGCGTCACAAAGGATATGGCACGCCCGAACATTTGCGCGCATTGCAAAAATATGGTCCTTGTCCGGCGCACCGAAAAACATTCGCCCCGGTACGCGCCGCCGAAAAATAATCGCCCGAATCCGCAAAAAAACGGCGCAAACGAAAGCGCGAATTTAAATAAAAAGGCGGAGGGTTTTATCCCCCCGCCTTTTTGGGTCTATCCGTTTTTGATTACAAAAAGCGGAAGACGATGGGGCAGTTGACGATTGCGCCGATGGAACCGAATTCGCCGCCGTTCAAGCCGGTCGCCCAGCCTTTTGCTACTTTGCCGAGAATGTCAAACTCTTCGGTCAAGCGCGAACGATAGCCTTTGTCAATCGCTTCTTGCGTCCAGACAAACGGATTCAAATCCCAAAGCGGGCTATAATCGGTCGCGATTGTCGGAATGCCGCCGAGCGTGTTTAACGGCGAACCGCCATCTGACAACGCGCTATTCAAACCCTGCCGTTGCGGATTGCCTTTGCCGGTCGGCCCGTTGACGGCAACGAAAATGCGCTCCACTGCCGAAAACAAACTATCGTCTCCGCCGGTCGGAATGCCGCCGAGTGCCGGGGCGAAAGTTGCGTGTTCCAAAGTCGCCGGCAACGGATCGTTGGCGTCGGTGGAAATATACAACACCGGACGAGAGAAGGAAAAGCCGGGCGTCAGCGACAGCACGACGACTCCCTCTTCCGGACAGATGGAAACGACTTTGTCATGTACGACCGAATGGTCGGCATCGCCGTCGCAGAATTGATTCAACGTTTTCGCGTCGACATCAAATGCAACAACCGGCGCATTGTACACATGACTGCCGGCGTTGACGACTTTGACGAGCGGACTGTAATGCGCATCGCCGACCGAACCGGGTTGCACATTTTTCGGCGGGAAAAAGTTCGGTGCATCGCCGGGCGTTACCGCATGGACGGGAGAGAAATCCACGGCGCCGGCTTCAAAAACGAGCATCAGACCGTGTTCTTTGTCGTTTTCCAAAGTCGCATTCCGCACGGCGTTGCCGACATCGGTATAGGCGAGTTTGGGAGAATGGTTGATGCCCAGCGCATCGGCGTTAAATTTGTCGGTGGTATCGGTGACGACATACCAGACAATTTCGCCGCTGACATTGCGCCCTTTGTACAACGGCAGCGTGATTGTGCCGGCGTCCAAATCTACCGCCCCGGCTTTGAGCAATTGATGCGGCCCGATGAGTTCTTTTTGCACATCGGAAGGCGCCGGACCGAAATAGGTCAGCGGCACATCCGCACCGATGGACGGCGGGGCAGGTGCGACATCGTCGTCTTCGCTGGCATGGGCGGGAATTGTCGCAAACAGCATTGCGACAGATAGCGCAGACAAAAGTCCTCGCTGGATAACGGATAAGTGTTTCATTATAGTTCCTTTGTTTTGGTTGTTAAAAATATCCGCGCAAATTATACTATAACTTTCCCCCGAAACGAAAACGGGCGCAATTTATTTTTCGCCGGTTTTGCGGGCGGCGGCATTGCCGTTATAATATCGCCGTGATTAAGAGTTTTTTTTGCGACAAAAAATGGGCGCTGTGGTCGTGGGGCGGTCTCGCCTTGCTGTGTGCGATGATTGGGTTGGAAGTTTGGGCGGTGGTGTGGTTGAACGGCTGGTATCGCGAAACATGGGATTTTTTGCAAAATCCGCATCCGCTTCTCAAAGATGCGGTGTTGAATGCGGACACCGATTGGTCACAAAATTTGTCTGCAATTCCCGCCGCTACGGACGCCGACAAAGAATCGGCGGAAACGCTCGGCGATTTGGCGAAAATGCAAATCGGAAAATTTTGGACATTGCTCGGCAAGTTTTCGCTGATTGTTTTTCCGCTTATCGCCTTGTCGGCGTTTACCGCTTTTTTTACCCGTCATTATGCATTTCGCTGGCGGCAGGCAATTACTTACGCTTATATGCCGTTGTGGGAAAAAGCGGAAAACGAAATAGAAGGCGCATCACAACGTTTGCAACAAGATCCCGACCGCTTCGCCCGGCTGGTCGAATCGTTGGGATTGGGCGTGTTTCGTTCGCTGCTGACTCTCATCGCGTTCGTGCCGATTTTGTGGGGCGTGAGCACCGAAATTATGCAAAAATTCGCGGAAGCAGAAGGGTTAACAAATGCGCCGTTGGCGTTGCCGTTTTTCGGCTGGACGGCGAACACAACCGGTTCTTTGGCGATGGTCGCCGTATTGCTGGCGGCGGGCGGCACGGCAATTTCTTTTTTAGTCGGCATTAAATTGCCGGGGCTGGAATATAACAATCAGCGAGTGGAAGCGCGTTTTCGCAAACGACTCGTCTATTCCGAAGACGACAAACAGTTCGCTCATTTTCATTCGCTGGCGGAGTTGTTTACCGGATTGCGTTTTAATTATTTTCGTTTATATTTGCATTATTCCTATTTCGGTTTGTGGGCGGGATTGTTTTCGCAATTCGTAGTTATTGCCGATTTAATTATGGTCGGCGGCGGCGTAGTACTGGGCATCATTACTTTCGGATTTTTGCAACAAATTTTTCATGCGTTCGGCAAAGTGGTGGATAGTTTAAAATATTTTGTAGACAACTGGACGACGGTGACCGAGTTGATGTCGGTCGTTAAACGGTTGCGCGAATTTGAACGCAACATCGGCTATTCGGGCGAGAAAAATACCGCCGCGGAACCCGTTGAACCGGCGCAAACGGTTTAACCGGCGGTGCAACGCGCGCCGCACAAAGTTTTATGCGTGGACAAAAATGCCGGACGCGCCGAAGTTATTTCCGCCTATCGCCGTCTTGCAATGCGTTGGCATCCCGACCGCAATCCGTCGCCCGATGCAAAATCGCGTTTCCAAGAAATTCAACGCGCCTATCAAATTTTGCAATCGCAAAGTGCGTTTCGCGATGTGCGCGCATTGTGGGACGAAATGACGGCGCAAGACGGGGCGGATTATTCGCAAGAAATCGGCGGAATCTGGCGCGATAACTTTCCGTTTGCGGCGGCGGCGTGGTTGGCGGCGGGTTTGTTTGCATATTGGGCGGCGGCGTATCCGGGCAATTGGGTTTTGTTGTCGCTGTGTTTGCTGGCGGCGAACGGAATGTACAAAACCGGCATCACCCGGCGGGCGTTTCGGGCGGAAGCGGCATTCCGATTAGCGTTCCGATTATATTGGCTATCGCTACTCACCGCCGCCGTTTATGCATTAGGAAAAAAAATCATTTCCGGCACATAGTTTTTCCACAACATTTCCGGTCATATTTTTTCCGGCGGAAGTTCGCATTCGCCGCCGCCCGATTTGCGGTTTCGGGCGGGATATGTTATACTTCCGCCCGCATAAGTTGTTATTTCCTCCGCTTGCCGGGGGTGCTATCCGATAGAACACCTGCGGGAAATGGATGGCAGTATCTTACGAAATAACATACTTATGCAACGCCCGGCGATGTTCCGCCGTTTATTAATCAACAAGAAAGAAGGAAGGACAGAATGAAAAAACGAACATTTCTTATTCCGCTGTTTGCGGTTTTTGTGTTGGGCGTGTCTGGTTGTGCGGACAAATCCGCCCCCCGTTTGCGAGAGATTGAACGAGTTTCGGAAATGTCGGACGAGGAAATTTCTGCCGCCCGTGAGGCGTGTCATCTTATTTCCACAACCGATTATAACTGTTCCGAATTGGTAAATCCGACTCATGGAATGACTCCAGACGAATGGAAAATTCTTACCGAATCCACAAAAGAATGCCGCAAAAATCAATTGCTGTCATTTCATCATTGTTTGCGTGGAAAAGGCGTACGGTACGCCGAATATAATTAAGCCATGTTTGCCCGTTATGTTTGGATAATCGCCCCGCTGTTTGTCGCCGGATGCGGCGGCGGAATTAACATTTTGCCGGAACCGTTTACTCGCGAACGGGCGGACGGAAAAATTCCGGTAAAAGTAGAATTGATTCGCGAACAAGTACGGGCGGAGTTGGACGGAATGCCCGAAGGCGAGGCGGAAGTTTTGCGATGGCAGGCGATTGAAAAAGATTATAACGAATGCCGCCTGTCATCCGCCCGTGCAACAAAATCGCAAGCAGAGGAAGTTTTCGCTGTTTGTATGTCGCAACGGAATTATGTTTATATGTTGCCGATTGACGCTGAACAATTTCATAACGATATTTTCTTTGCAATGCGGGCGAAAAAAGAAGAATCCGACCGCCTTGCCGAAGAACGCCGAATCGCCCGCAAAAAGAAACAAGAGGAAGAACGAATTGCCCGTGAAAAGCGACGGGAAAAGGAACGCAAAGAATCCGAAAGACGGGCGGAAGAACGCCGAATTGCCGATGAACGACGACGGGAAGAACGCCGAATTGCCGCCGAAAAAGAACGGATTGCTACCGAAAAGAAAGCGGAAAAGGAACGGATTGCCGCCGAAAAAGCGAAAAATGAAAAGCGTTATAATCCGTCTTTGCTTGCGGCGACAAATGCCGGTAATTTGGAGTTGACTCGCAAATGGCTTTCGGCAGGGGCGAATCCGAATGCGAAAGATAATGACGGCGAGCCGGCTTTGCATTCGGCGGCACGGGGATATTCCGAAATTGTGAAAATGCTGTTGTCGGCGGGGGCGGATCCGAATGCGAAAGATGAATACGGCGATACGGCTTTGATAAGGGCGGCGGCGGGCGGACATTCCGAAATTGTGAAAATGCTGTTGTCGGCAGGGGCGGATTTGAATGCGGCGAATCGATGGGGCTGGACGGCTTTGTCGTCTGCGTCTTCGTCAGAAACAGGAAATTCCGAAATTGTGAAAATGCTGTTAGCAGCGGGAGCAGATCCGAATGCGGGGATTGATTATGGAAGTTCTGCTTTATTTGGGGCGGCGGCGGGCGGACATTCCGAAATTGTGAAAATGCTGTTGTCGGCAGGGGCGAATCCGAATGTTGATAGTATGTTGCGTTTCAGAGAAACCCGGGTGATAGGGGGTGGTGATCAGACGCCTTTGCTTGAGGCAGTGAGAGGAGGACATTCCAAAGTTGTAAAAATGTTGTTGGCGGCGGGAGCGGATATTGGAAACAATGTGGTGGAATCAGCAGGGTATAGGGCGCATTCCGGAATTCTTAAATTGCTGTTGGCGGAGTGGACGGGAAATACGGATAGATTATTGATTCGGTCGGCAGGAGTGGGACAGTACCAAAATGTAAAAGTTTTGCTTGCGGCAGGGGCGAATCCAAATGCGTTGACAATAAATCCTTATTATGATGATAATAAGGAGAAAGCGGTAGCAATTACGCCTTTGCTGGCGGCGACGCAGGATTTGCGCGATGAGGATGATAAAAATCGCCGCGGCGGATACCCCGAAGTTGTAAAAATGCTGTTGTCGGCGGGGGCGGATACAGAGACAAAAGGCGAATATGGCTATACGGCTTTTGATTGGGCGGTGAAAAACGGGAATACCGAAATTGTTAAAATATTGTTGTCGGCAGGGGCGGATATAATGAATCATGGGAATTCAGTTTTGATTCGGGCGGCGGGCACGGAAATTGCAGAAAGTGCCGAAATTGTAAAATTGCTGCTGGAGGCGGGCGCGAATGTAAATGTGCGGTATAAATATGGGGGGATTTTTGATGGCACGCCTCTGCATTATGCGGCATACAACGCAAATGTGGAAGTTGTAAAATTGCTGCTGGAGGCGGGTGCGAATCCGAATACGGAAAAAAAGGGGGCTGGATGGGATGATTTGTTGGATGAGGTGCCCGGACATACGCCTTTGATGCAGGTAGGGATGGGTTACATATACGACTACGACAAGGATAAGAAAAATGAATTTGTGGAAGTTGTAAAATTGCTGTTATCGGCAGGGGCGGATCCGAATGCGGCGAGAGATGATGGCAAAACCGCTTTGGATTTTGCGAAAGAAATTAACTTTTCCGAGATGGTGCGGATTTTACAGGCGGCGGGGGCGAGATGACAAAAACCGGCGGGGATTCTGTCTCCGCCGTTTTTGCAGATTTGGCAGTAGGGTATTAATTTAATAACATAACAAAAAAGTAAACATTATGAAAAATGACATAAACAAACAATTAATTGAAGCGTGTATTGACGGCAACTTGGCAGAGGTTAATCGTCTAATTAAGGATGGTGCGAATCCGAATGCGGCGAGTGATAAGAGCGTGACGGTTTTGATGCGGGCGGCATATAATGGACATGCCGAACTTGCGAAAGTTTTGTTAGATGGCGGGGCGAATCCGAATGCGGTGAGAGATGACGGCTTTACCGCTTTGATGTATGCGGCAGCAAAAGGAAATGCCGAAGTTACGAAGATGCTGTTGTCGGCAGGGGCGAATCCGAATGCGGTGAGATATGACGGAATGAGGGCTTTGATGGCGGCTGCATTTGAAGGACATGCCGAAATTGTGAAAATCCTGTTGTCGGCGGGGGCAAATGTGAATGCTGCGGATATTAAAGGCGCGACGGCTTTGATGTTTGCGGCAGGAAACGGACATGCCGAAGTTGCGAAAATTCTGTTGTCGGCGGGGGCGAATCCGAATGCGGCACAAGATGAAGGTTTTATGGCTTTGATGTTTGCGGCATTTGACGGATATGCTGAAATTGTAAAAATGTTATTGTCGGCAGGGGCGAATCCGAATCTAGTGGATAAGGACGGCTGGACGGCTTTGATGAAAGCGACAGAAAAAGGACATGCCGAAATAGTGAAAATGCTGTTAGCGGCGGAGGCGAATCCGAATGCGGCGAGAGATGGCGGCATAACGGCTTTGATGCCTGCGGCAAAAGAAGGACATGCCGAAATAGTGAAAATTCTGTTGTCGGCAGGGGCGAATCCGAATGCGGAGAATAAATGGGGCAGTACGGCTTTGATGTTTGCGGCGCTTTACGGACATTCTGAAGTTGCGAAAGTGTTGTTAGACGGCGGGGCAAATCCGAATGCGAAAAATAATAACGGTGATACGGCTTTGATATATGCAGCGAAAGAGGGAAATGTCAAAATTGCGAAAATGCTGTTGTCGGCGGGGGCGAATCCGAATGCGGAGGATAAGGACGGCTGGACGGCTTTGATATGGGTGGCACGAAAAGAACATGCCGAAATTGTGAAAATGCTGTTGTCGGCGGGTGCGAATCCGAATGCGGCGAACAAGAAGGGCTATACGGCTTTGATAAATGCGGCATCTTTCGGACATGCCGAAATTGCGAAAATACTGTTGTCGGCGGGGGCGAATCCGAATGCGGAGAATAAGGACGGCTATACGGCTTTGCATGCGGCGGCAGTAATAGGATATGCCGAAATTGCGAAAGTGCTGTTGTCGGTGGGTACGAATCCGAATGCGGAGAACAAAAATGGCGATACGGCTTTGGATATTGCAAAAGAAAAGGGGCATGCCGAAATCGTCCGTATTTTGCGGGTGGTTATGGCGAATGATGACAGTCGTCAACAGTCCGAAGAAAAGCGGAAATCAACTGAAAACACCGCCGCTGAAAATGAAAAGAATGCCGAAATTTTGTTTCGCCGTGCGATGCAAAATGTGCATCCCGACCGTGCACCCGAACATTTGCGGGGAATGTGTCAAAAATTTGCCGCCGAATTGAACGCGGCGAGAAAAGCGGACGATTACCGCAAAATCCGCGAAATTGCGGAATCGGTCGGCGTTTCCCTTTCTGATGGCGAATGATAAAAAGCGAGGGGAAAGCGGAGGCGGGAGAATATTGCGTCAACTCTTTGGATGATTTTCATCGCCATTGCCTTGACTCTTGTCGGGCGGGAGGGGCTTGCCTTTACAAACCGGCAAAGATGTGTTACCGTGCAATAAACCAATTAATCCTGTGCGGATTAACCTCCACTGGTCATCCATCTCATCATACGCAACGGGATTGTATGAATTGTTTTTGATATGCACATTATCAAAAAAATCGTAACCTAACGCATTTGCCATGCGGTAAAGAAGTTCAGCAAGCGAATCATCCCGTCGTTCATTCCAGTTGGCGACATGTATGTTCCATTCGCTGTCATTCATGCTCCTATCTTGGTGGGGAAATTTATGAAGAATGTTAAAATAATCTTTCCATGCATTCAAGACAACTTTATCATGGTCTTCTTCTTTGTCAAATACCAGATCGATCATATTAAGCGCACGAACATGATCTGGCGACAGGCGCGCACCGCGAGTAGCCATAAGGGTCTCAAATACCCGAAGCCGACGATTCCGCTTTTCTTTGCGGTCGTTCAAAAAGATTCCAACCCCAACAGCCATAATAGGACCGAGAATGATGGCGATAATTGTGGAAATCTCAAACAGCGACATAGCAGTTCCTCCTTGCAAAAATCTGTGAGAATAGTACCATATTACATCCAATTCTGGATGATTTGGCAAAGTCCGCCCGAATTGCCGAAAAACCGCGTAAAATCAAGGGCGGGCGGCAACATCGGAAGGCGCGAAAACGGAAACCATTTATCGCGGAATTATATCCCGCCGTCCGAAAATGTTGTATAATTCGTTTTGTGCGATGGCGGATTTTCCCGCGTTTTATTTGCAAAATCTCGCAAAGGAAAAATTATTATGACATTTACGGAAGACACAACCGGTCATTTCATTATTTATTGTGCTATTTGCATTGTAAACGGCAAAAAATACATTGGACACACCAGTCACGGTTTGCAGGGACGAAAAAAATGGCATGAATGGGCGGCAGGGCGGAATCAGCCCGGCGACAATTCCATTTTTCACAGAGCATTGCGCTGTTACGGATTTGATAAATTTTGTTGGAAAGAAATCGCTTCCACAAATAGCGAAATAGAAGCGGTGGAATTGGAAAATTGTTATATTGAGGAGTATACATCTTATACCCCTCACGGATATAATATCGAGAGACCGCGCATTGGTCGCCGACAAGGAGAATTGCCCGGCACGAAATGACAAAAACCGGCGACAAAGGCGGCGTGGGCGAACTTTGGGAGATATTTGTTATAACGGTGTTTATTTTTCATTTTGCGAAAGGAGCATAACAATGAGCGAAAATCAATTCAAACAAGGCGATCGTGTGCGGCATAAATCCGGTGCCGGTCCGGTGATGATTGTGGACGGTCCTAGCACAATGCATCCGAATTCGATAAGTTGCCATTGGTGGAATTCCAAAGACAATTCTTTCCAATCGGAATCAATTCCCCTGTGTACTTTGGAAAAATGTTCTCCCGAATCATCTTTGGATGAATGAAAACAAAAACCGGCGGGGATTCCGTGTCTCCACCGTTTTTTTGCGTATTCCCCCGCTTCCATTCCGATGAAAATCGGAATCTTCGCAGAGATTCCGGCGTTCGCCGGAATGGGATGTACTTTTTTTTCGGGCGTTCGCCGGAATGGGATGTGCTTTTTTTTCGGGCGTTTTGCGGGCAGAGATTCCGGCGTTCGCCGGAATGGTAAATTTTATTTTTGCGGTATTTCGCATTCGTAAGCGGCGGGGGAGGAGTTGGGGAAAATATCATTCCGATGAAAATTGGAATCTTCGATTCGCTGGAATGGAATCTTCGATTCGCTGGAATGGAATCTCCGATTCGCTGGAATAAGTGATGAACTGCTGTTATCGGATTATTGTGCGGAATGTGGGATAATTGCAACGCAATGAGCATTCCCGCTTCCGCCTTTTCTCGTGCCGACAAAAAAGCCGCTTTGGTGGCGTTTATTACCGCCGGATTTCCGAAGGCGGATTCTACGCCGAAAATGCTTGCCGCCCTCGCCGATGCGGGCGCCGACATTTTGGAAATCGGCGTGCCGTTTTCGGATCCGATGGCGGACGGTCCCGCTATTCAACGGACTTCCGAAATCGCATTGCAAAACGGAATGTCGCTTGCCGGGGCGTTGGCGGCGGCGGCGGAGTTTCGCACTTTTCGCGATACGCCGCTGGTTTTGATGGGCTATGCGAATTCGTTTTTGAGTTATCCGGGCGGCGTTGCGGCGTTGCCTGCTGCTGCAAAAGATGCGGGAATTGACGGATTGATTGCCGTGGATTTGGCGGATGATGAACGGGCGATTTGGAAATCGTCTTTTGCTGCCGCCGGGGTGGATATGATTAGTTTGATTGCGCCGACAACGCCGGAAAAACGGATGTGCGAAGTTGCCGCCGATTCCGCCGGATTTGTTTACGCGATTTCGCTGAAAGGCGTAACCGGTGCCGCCGGAATGGATTTGTCGGCGGCGCGCGACTATATTTCCAAAGTTCGCGCCGCCGCAAAAGTGCCGGTAGCGGCGGGATTTGGCGTGCGCACAAAAGAACAAGCGGCAACGCTTTCCGAATTTGCGGACGGCGTGGTGGTCGGCAGTTGTCTCGCCGAATCTGCTTTGGCGGCGGCTTCGGCGGCGGCGTTGAATGGCGATTGCGAAACCGGTGCGGCGGCGGATGCGGCGGCGGCGATGCTTTCTGAATTGTCTGGTGCGTTGTCGTGAACTGGCTTACCAAAATTTTGCCGGGCATTAAGAAAAAAACGCCCGTCGCCGAAGAAGGCGATGTCTGGGAAAAATGCAAAAGTTGCGAAACCGCGGCGCATGTGAAACAGTTGGCAAAAAACGGTTGGGTGTGCGCAAACTGCGATTATCATTATCGGTTGACTTCCGCCCGCCGTGCCGAAATTTTATTTGACGAAACGCCTGAACGAATTGCGGACGAAGTGCGACCGGTGGATTTTCTAAAATTTCACGATAGCGAACCGTATCATGCGCGATTGGAACGGGCGCAACGCGGCGATCCGCGGCGCGAAGGTGCGGCTGTATATCGCGGTTGCGTAAAAGGGCGCGAGATTGTTGCGGTGATTTTTGATTTTACTTTTATGGGCGGGTCTATGGGAAGCGTTGCCGGGGAGCGTTTTGTGCGCGGTGCCGAATTGGCGGCGGAATTCGGGTTGCCGTTTGTGTCATTTACCGCATCGGGCGGTGCGCGAATGCAAGAAGGTCTCGTATCTTTGTTTCAGATGGCGAAAACGACAGCGGCGTTGGCGTTGCTTTCGCGGCGGCGATTGCCGCATATTAATGTGTTGACCGACCCGACAACCGGCGGTGTGGCGGCGAGTTTTGCGCTTATCGGCGACATTATTATTGCCGAACCGCGCGCGCTTATTGGTTTCGCCGGACCGCGCGTTATTAAGGAAACGGTGCGCGAAGATATGCCTGAAGGATTTCAACGCAGCGAGTTTTTATTGTCGCACGGCGCGGTGGACATGATCGCCGACCGCCGCGAAATGCGCGCGGTGTTGGCGCGAATTCTCGCGTTGTTATCGCCCGCCGATGACCGCTGACGCGGCGCCTTTTTCCGGCGGGCGCATAGACGATTGGTTGCGCATCATCGCCGCCCGTCATCCGTTTGCGATTGATATGGAGTTGTCGCGCGCGGAAAAAGTACGCGCCGCATTAAATCTTCGTCTGCAAATGCCGGTGGCGACAGTCGGCGGTACGAACGGCAAAGGATCGGTGTGCGCGTTGGCGGGAACGATGATGCAAGCCGCCGGGGCGCGAGTGGGATTGTATACTTCGCCGCATCTGATTCATTTTCGCGAACGAATTTGCATTGACGGCGTGCCGGTTGCGGACGAAGTTTTGTTAGACGCGTTTGAGAAAGTGGAACATGCGCGCGCGCGGTGCGGCGAATCTTTAACTTATTTTGAATTTACGACTCTGGCGGCGGCATATATTTTTTCCGCCGCCGAAGTCGATGCCGTTGTGTTGGAAGTCGGATTGGGCGGGCGGCTGGATGCGGTCAATTTATTTTCTCCTGCTGCGGCGGCGGTGACGAATGTCGGTTTAGATCATCAAGAATTTCTCGGAAATGACAGAGAAACGATTGCGATTGAAAAGGCGGGCATTTTTCGCCGCGGTTGTCCTGCCGTTGTCGGGGAAACGAATCCGCCTGATTCTTTGCTTGCGGCGGCGGAAAAAATCGGTGCCGATTTATGTCTGGCGGGGCGCGATTTTTTTGCCGAACCGTCGGCGACGGGATGGCGTTATCGCGGCAAACGCGATTTGTTTGGATTGCCGTTTCCGGCATTGCGCGGGCGGCATCAACTCGGCAACGCCGCTATGGCGATTGCATTGTTGGAACAAATGCCCGCGCATTTGTGGCCGGGGGCGGGCGGTGTGCGGCACGGTCTTCACGCCGCCGCCGTACCTGGTCGTGCGCAAGTGTTGCCCGGAATTCCGGCGACCGTATTGGATGTTGCGCATAATACCGAAGCGGCGGCGGCGTTGGAACGAATGTTGTTTGACATGGGCTGGTTTCCGAAAACGGCGGCGGTGTTGGGAATGTTGGCGCGCAAAGATGCTGCCGGTTTTGTGCGCGTTTTGCATCGGCGCGTGGACGAATGGTTTGTGGCGCGTCCCGAAGAAGGCGACAAAGAGGCGGCGGAAACGGCGCGGGCGGTGGCAGAAGCGGGCGGGCGGGCGAAGGTTTTTGATTCAATCGCCGATGCAGTGCGGGCGGCGCGGGAATATTGCGGAAATGATGGTAGAATCGTCATAACAGGCTCTTTTATGACAGTCGCCGATTATATAAGGAGTTGTGGCAAATGAGCGGCAATAAAACGGACGCGCCGGACAATGCGGGCGCGCGGGAAGAAAAACACGAACGCGGTTTGTATTGGCGACGGGTGCGCCGCCGAATGGTGGGCGCGACTTTCTTTTTTTTGCTGATTGCAATGGTGTGGCAGTTGGGAAGTTATTCCCGCCCGCCCGCTATTTCGCCGGTTGCGCCGTCCGCCGATTCTTTTCCGGAAATTGTACCAAACGAAACAATGCAAGCGACCGACCGGGATTTGCGCGAAACCGAATCGGCATTTGAATACGAAGAATTAAACCCGACATTTTCCGCGTCAACGGAACCGCCTTCCGCCCCCGCTGCGGCGATTGAAGAATCGGAAGAAGAATCGGCGGAAGAATTAAAACCGGAAGAATTAATATCGGAAGAAAAACCAGAACAAAAACCGGCGGAAGAATCGCCGGAAGAATCTCCGGAAAAGTTAAGGGGGGATACGCCGGAAAAGTTAAGGGAAGAATCGCCGGAAAAGTTAAGGGAGGAGACGCCCGAATCGGAAGTTGCGGAAGTTGCGGAAGATGTCGCGCCGTTGTCCGCTGATAAAAATGATGAAAGCGATTTTTTTGTGACCGAACCGTTTTCGCCGTTTGCGGTACAAATTGGCGCGTTTAAGATAAAAAATCGCGCGTTAATTGTGGCGCGCAAACTTCGCGCGGACGGGTATGTCGTTAGATTGCAGCGGATAAAACAAGGCGCCGTGTGGTTGTTTCGCGTACGCGTTATCGGTTACGAAAGTCGCGCCGCCGCCGAAGTTGCGCGCCGGGAAATTATCGCTGCGGGATATTCGGAAGCGCGCATCAGAGATCAGCGGTAGCGGATAATGGGCGAAATTAATTGGATTGACGGGATACTGCTTGTGGTATTGCTGTTGTCTTCGGCGTTGGGATTATTTCGCGGTTTGATTCGCGGCGTGCTTGGAATTATTTCGCTGGTCGGTGCGTTTTTTATCGCGCGGCAGTTCGGCGGAGAACTCGGCAGTTCAATGATTCCGTTGTTGGGGCAATCCGCATTTACTATCGTTGTCGGCTATGTGTTCGTGTTTTTAATCTCCGCGTTGCTTCTCGGTACGCTGACTAATATTTTGAGTCGGGCGGCGGTGCGTGCGGATTTGGGTATAGCGGATAAATTCGGCGGGCTTTTGTTCGGCGGATTGCGCGGCGGAATTATATCGTTATTTATTATATTGGTTATGTCGTTTTTGCCGCTGCACTCATCGGCGGTATGGCGCGAATCGACGATGGTGCCGGTGTTCGGTCATATTATGAAAATTTCCGTCACTATTCCGGCGTTGTCTGGTTATCGTTCTTATTGGCGATTTGACGGCAACAATCGCCCGCAGTTAGTTTTGCAAAATCTTGGTTTGGCGATTCCGTTGAAAAATACCGAAAACCGTTTACGGCAACGCGATGATGTGTTGGATTCGCTTAACGATGAAATTTTGGAACAATCCTTGAACCAAAACGATGCGGCGGCGTTGAACGCAAAACGGCAAAGAGACAGAACTCGCAACGCATCGCAATTTCAGAAAGTTTTGGATACATTGCGGGAGCATCTCGGCGATGAGGTCTTCGCCGATTGCGGGCGTGACGGCGACTGCGGAGAAAAATAATATGTGCGGCATTGTCGGTTATGCGGGGGGCGGGGATGCGGCGGCGACTGTGTATTCGGGGCTGGCGTTTTTGCAACATCGCGGGCAAGATTCGGCGGGAATCGCGACAATGGCGGGTGCGCGGATGTTTATAGAAAAAGGGCGTGGTTTGGCGCGCGATGTTTTTGACGGCGCGACAATGAACGCCTTGCATGGGACGGCGGGAATCGGGCATGTCCGTTACAGTACCAGAGGAGACGCGCTCGCGTTGTCGGAAATGCAGCCGTTTTATGTCAATCAACCGTTCGGCATTACCTTGGCGCACAACGGCAACTTGACAAATCCGGAAGCGTTAAGTGCGCGTCTGGCGAACGAAGATCGCCGTCATGTCAACAGCGATTCCGATTCGGAATTGTTGCTGAATGTGTTGGCGCAAGCGATTGACCGGCGGACGCGGGACGGGCGCGACCCCGGCGCATTTTTGGACGCCGTTGCCGATGTGCATTCCGGTTGCATCGGGGCGTATTCGGCGGCGGCGTTAATCGCCGGGGCGGGATTGCTTGCCTTTCGCGACCCGCGCGGAATTCGTCCGCTTTCGCTCGGCGTGCGCGGCAACGGAGAATGGTTGGTGGCGTCCGAAAGTGCGGCGTTTTGTCCGCTGGGTTTTGAGAACGCGGGCGATATTGCGCCGGGAGAAGCGATTTTTATAGATATGAATCGCAAATTGCATCGCCGTCAATTTTCTATCGCGTCGCCCCGTCCATGCATTTTTGAATATATTTATTTTGCGCGTCCCGATTCTATTTTGGACGGCGCGTTGGTGTATGATGCGCGGGTGAATATGGGGCGTTATCTGGCGGCGAAGATTCGGCGGGCGCATCCCGATATGGAAGCGGATTGCGTGGTGCCGATTCCCGATTCCGGACGCGTGGCGGCGTTGGAAGTTTCGCGTCATTTGGGCGTTCCTTATCGCGAAGGGATGGTAAAAAATCGGCATACGGGGCGCACTTTTATTCTTTCCGGACAATCGCGCCGCTGCCGTTCGGTTGCCGAAAAACTTGCGGTTATTCCGCGGGAGTTTTCCGGCAAACGGGTGTTGCTGGTGGACGATTCTATCGTGCGCGGCACAACCGGTGCCGAGTTGGTGGAAATGGCACGGGCGGCGGGTGCGCGGCGGGTATATTTTGCAAGCGCGGCACCGCCGGTGCGTCATCCGAATGTGTTCGGAATAGACATTGCAACTCGCGGCGAATTGATTGCGCACGGTCGCGGCGAATCGGAAATCACAACGCGACTCGGCGCGGATTTGGTTATTTATCAGGATATGCCCGATTTGATTGCCGCGGTGCGGGATGCGGGCGGTGCGGCGGATTCTTACGAAACTTCATGTTTTGACGGCGATTATCCCGACGGTTTGGCGAACGAAGATTATCTTCGCGCGTTGGAAGAACGGCGCGGCGGACGCGATGAAACCGATTTGTCGCAGTTGGATTTGGCGTTGCGGATGCGGCGATGAAAATGCGGGACGCGACCCGTCTAATCCGTGAACAAACGGCGCGGACGGAAAACCGCGAACATTCCGAATCGCTGTATCTGACTTCCAGTTTTATTTTTGATGACGCGAAACATGCGGCGGAAATGTTTAACAAACCGATTGCCGAATATGTGTATTCGCGTTTTTCCAATCCAAATCTAAAAACTTTTCATTCGCGAATCGCCGCGCTGGAAGGCGCGCCCGCCGCATTGTCTGCGGCAAGCGGAATGTCGGCGATTTTGGCAGTCGTGTTCGGCGTCTGTCGCGCGGGCGATTCCATCGTTTGCGGCGGCGAAGTGTTCGGCGCGACGGTACAATTGCTGTCCAACTTCGTTTCTAAATTCGGCGTGGAAATTCGTTATGTTTTCGGCGGTGCGGACGAATGGCAAAAGGCGGCGCAAAAAAATTCGTCGCTGTTTATTTTAGAAACCCCGGCGAATCCGACTTTGACTGTATCAGACATTGCAAAAATCGCCGATATCGCGCATTCGCGCGGGGCGTTGCTGGCGGCGGACAATTGTTTTTGCCCCTACGGACAAAAACCGTTGGCGTTCGGTGCGGACATTGTCATTCATTCCGCAACGAAATATTTGGACGGACAAGGCAGAGTGTTGGGCGGTGCGATTGTCGGCGGCGCAGAATTATTAAATGAAAGAATTTATCCGTTTTTGCGTTGCGGCGGTCCGGCGTTGTCGCCGTTTTCGGCGTGGATTGTTTCGCGCGGGATGGAGACATTGCCGTTGCGAATGCGTGCGCATTGCGACTCGGCAAAAACGCTCGCCGAATGGTTGCAAACGCAAAACGGAGTTGAAAAAGTTTTGTATTCCGGTTTGCCTTCGCACCCCGGACATGCGTTGGCGATGACGCAACAAAACGGAATGGGCGGCGGAATTATTTCGCTTGTATTAAAAGGCGGACGCGAATCGGCGTGGCGTTTTATAGACGGACTGCAATTTTTTTCCATCACCGCGAATTTCGGCGACGCCAAAAGTACAGTCACACATCCGGCAACGACAACGCATTCGCGCGTTTCCGCCGAACACCGCGCGCGATGCGGCATCACCGAAAACTTGGTACGCTTGTCAATCGGTTTGGAAGATGTTCACGATTTGCGCGAAGATTTGCAACGCGCATTGGCGGCGGTATAATCGCACGATGAATAAACTTTGTCAAACGCCCGGATGTAAAAATTCTGTGTCCAAATCCGATCATCCGCTTTGTTTGGATTGTTGGAAAAAGCAAAAAGGTTCCGCACAAAAATTCGCGGCTTCGGCGGCGGCGGATGGCGGTGCGAAACTTTTAAGTTCCACAAAAATCGCCGAACATTTCGGACTTAAAGCCGCGCGCATTAACGCCATTCTCGACGAACTCGGATGGGTAAAACGCGCCCAAAAGGGTTGGACGGCGACCGCCGCCGGAGAGTCCATGATGGCGGAACAAAAAACGCATTATCAATCGGGCGTTCCGTATGTCGTTTGGCCGTCTGTAATTTTGCATAGTCAAATTTTTTCCGATGCTGTGGCGGAATATCAGGGCAAGGACGGTGCGCAGTCGGCGGCGAATGAAAAGCCGCATGCGCCGGACGATTTCCGCAAAAAATTCCCCGCGAATTTTCGCGCAACGGACGGACATTTTGTGCGATCCAAGGCGGAAGTATTGATTGACAATTTTTTGTACACCGCGGGAATCGTTCACGCTTACGAACGAAAACTGCCGGTGGAGGAAGATGTGTATTGCGATTTTTATTTGCCCGGTGGCAAAACTTACATTGAATATTGGGGAGTGGAAAACGATTCTAAATACGCCGCGCGCAAAAAACAAAAACTGGAAATTTACGCCAAATACAATTTCAATTTAATTGAACTCGGCGACAACGAAGTCGGCAGTTTGGACGACCATCTACCGCGCCTTTTGTTGAAATTCGGAATCGTCGTAGATTGACCGCGCATATTTGTCTACCAATATTCCGGTTTGTCCAATGCGGCGACGCAGCGGCAACTTCCGGAAATATCGGAAAGTTTTTGTTCCGCAAGCGGTTGCGCCAGCCAGCCGTAGGGATGCGATAACGGCTGCGGCGCCCGCACCCGCTTTTCGTCGATTTGGCAAAATCCCGTCTTGCCGTAATATGCGGGATCGCCGTAAGTCAACACCCACTGTACGCCGTTTTTTCTTAATGAACGCAGTCCGAATTGGATTAGTTTTTGTCCGATTCCCGCGCCTTGATATTCGGGATGCACCGCCAAAGGCGACAAAATAAACGCGTCCACGCCGGAGTCAAAAATCAGACGGGTAAAAAGTGCGGCGCCCGCAATTCGTTCCCCGTCTTGTGCGACAAATCCGCGCAAATCTTTCCGGCGGACGCCGTGCAGCATTTCGCGCGCCAATCCGCCCACCGCACGCCCTTCCCGTTCGCCTTCGGAAGCGGAAAATGTCGCGGTAATCAGCGCGACAATTTGCGCGGCATCTTCCGAAACATATTTTTTGTATCGCATAACGGACGGGGTTTTACTCGCGCAAAAACGCGAGAATTTTTTGGTTAATTTCCGCGATGAATTTTTTGTGATTAAAACCGGGCGGGTCAATCATTTCCGGAATGCGTTCTTTTGTTGAAATTCGGAATCGTCGTAGATTGACCGCGCATATTTGTCTACCAATATTCCGGTTTGTCCAATGCGGCGACGCAGCGGCAACTTCCGGAAATATCGGAAAGTTTTTGTTCCGCAAGCGGTTGCGCCAGCCAGCCGTAGGGATGCGATAACGGCTGCGGCGCCCGCACCCGCTTTTCGTCGATTTGGCAAAATCCCGTCTTGCCGTAATATGCGGGATCGCCGTAAGTCAACACCCACTGTACGCCGTTTTTTCTTAATGAACGCAGTCCGAATTGGATTAGTTTTTGTCCGATTCCCGCGCCTTGATATTCGGGATGCACCGCCAAAGGCGACAAAATAAACGCGTCCGCGCCGGAGTCAAAAATCAGACGGGTAAAAAGTGCGGCGCCCGCAATTCGTTCCCCGTCTTGTGCGACAAATCCGCGCAAATCTTTCCGGCGGACGCCGTGCAGCATTTCGCGCGCCAATCCGCCCACCGCACGCCCTTCCCGTTCGCCTTCGGAAGCGGAAAATGTCGCGGTAATCAGCGCGACAATTTGCGCGGCATCTTCCGAAACATATTTTTTGTATCGCATAACGGACGGGGTTTTACTCGCGCAAAAACGCGAGAATTTTTTGGTTAATTTCCGCGATGAATTTTTTGTGATTAAAACCGGGCGGGTCAATCATTTCCGGAATGCGTTCTTTTGCTAAAAGTGCTTTCGGAAACGGTGCGACAAAACCGTAGTGATAACCATTTTTTATTAATTCATATTTCGTTTTTTGCGGCGGCAAATTGTCGCGCAAATGTTCGGAATGAAAAGGCGAACGCAAAACCCGGTCGCCGTCCATTTGCAAAATTAAAACTTCCGCCGCAAGAGACGAAAGCGATTTTGCGTCCATTGGTTTTCCGACCGGCGCGATTAATGCGATTTTGCGGAAAGGCGCGGGATTTTCCGAAAAATCCCAAAACGCAATTTTCGGAGTCGACAAAAAAGCGTGTTTCGCTCGCAACAGCCAGCGAATCCAAAACGGAAAACCGGCGCATGCGTTTTCGTCTTTTTCGCGATTTCGCGCGCAGTGCAGCAAAAACGATTCCCAATTCACATTTGCGCCCGCCGCCGCCAATACGGTCGCACCGCCGAGCGAATAGCCGACCGCGTTTATGTTTTCCGAATCCAAAACCGCCGCGAAGTTTTTTTGCAAAATCGCAATCGCAAGTTTGACATCGGCAACGCGCGAATGCATATCGGGTTTGCCGTTGCGCGAATCTTTGTGTTGCGGGGCGATAACGACAAATCCGTTTTGTGCGAGAAAGGACGCGGTTAAATGATGGTTGCGAAAACGCCCGCCGTTGCCGTGCGACAAAACGACAATCGGCAAATTTTCGCCGGACGGCGCGGCGTTTTCGGCATATTCCACCGCAAAAAAATCCAGCCGCGTCATATTCGGTGCGGCAGTTGCGGGATACCAGACGGCGAAAGCGTTATGCGCAGTTTTGATTTTGCGAAAACCAACCGATTCCGCCCGCGCAAAGAAAATCGCACAAACCAAAACGCAGACGGCGACGCGCGAATATTTGTTCATTGTTATGCAAAAAAATGCCTCGGAGTCGGGTAACCGCGTATCGGGCGGGCCGGAAGTCCGAGGCGCTATGTGGGGATATTATAAGACAAAGGGGCGGGAATTGCAAGAGGGACGGGAATTGCAAGAAAATTTTGCGATTGCAGTTTTGCTGTTTTAATCTGCGCGGAGGAGTTCGTTGATGGCGGTTTTGGCGCGGGTTTTTTCGTCTACTTTTTTGACGATGACGGCGCAGTTGAGAGAATATTTTTTGTTTTTGGACGGCAATGAACCGGGGACGACAACGCTGCCCGGCGGGACGGCACCGTACGAAACTTCGCCGCTTTCGCGGTCGTAAATTTTTGTGCTTTGTCCGATAAAAACGCCCATGGAAATAACCGCGCCTTTTCCTACGATAACGCCTTCCACAATTTCGGAACGCGCGCCGATAAAACAATCGTCTTCAATAATGGTTGGAGATGTTTGCAACGGTTCCAATACGCCGCCAATTCCGACTCCGCCGGACAGGTGAACATTTTTGCCGATTTGTGCGCATGAACCGACGGTCGCCCATGTGTCTACCATCGTGCCGGAATCGACGAACGCGCCGATATTGACATAACAAGGCATCAGCACGACATCGGGGGCGATGTGCGCTCCGTAGCGGGCGGTTGCAGGCGGGACAACGCGGACATTGTCGTTTTGGGGGCGTTGCGGATTGCGGCGCGAATATTTGAGCGGCACTTTGTCGTAATAGCGTGCGTCTCCGCCCTTGATGCGTTTGCTTTCGGTGATGCGGAAAGACAACAAAATCGCTTTTTTCAACCATTCGTTGACGCGCCATCCGCCATCGCCGTCCGGTTCGGCAACGCGCAATTCGCCGCAGTCCATACCGTCCAGCGATGCTTGCACGACTTGCCGCAACTCTTCCGGTGCGTTTTGCGGAGTCAGTTTATCGCGATTTTCGTAGGCGTTATTAATTGTATTTTGCAACATGATTTTAATTTCCTTTATTTCTTTAATGACCAAAAAAATTTTAATTAATTATATCGCAAAATCCGGAAATTTTTCACCGTCTTTTACACCGTCTTTTAATTTCCTTTTAATGGCAAAAAATTTAATTTATTATATCGGAAAATCTGAAAAAATTTTTCACCGTCTTTTACACCGTTTTTTAATTTCCTTTTAATGGCAAAAAATTTAATTCATTATATCGGAAAATCTGAAAAAATTTTTCACCGTCTTTTACACCGTCTTTTAATTTCCTTTTAATAGCAAAAAAAATTTAATTCATTATATCGCAAAAACGGGAAATTTTTTATCGTCCGAAATTTTTTCGGCGGATTTTTATTGTTGCGGCGGCGGCGGGGCGGCGTACATTTTCAGGCGAATGCGCAGTTGTCTGTGGCGATCTTTCGGCATACAATCAAATGCCGCCAGAACATTAAATTGTTTTTGTTCGCATTTTACGACAAACACCGAGAGCAGCGGCGAAATTTTAGCGGATTGCAGATGTCCCTGATATATCCCGTCCGGTGCGGCAACTTCAACCTGATTTTTTGGCAGAAAAGAGATTGCCCGCACCGCGTATTTTCCGCGTAAAATCGCGTGTCGGTAGATGGCATGCGCGAACAACGCCGCCATGACGGACGCCGCGCATATTCGCGGAAGCGGCGGAGTTGTTATAATCCACCATGTGCCGGCGATTGTTGTCGCACCTGCGGCGGCAAGCAACAAAAACAAAAACGGCGAAGGAGAAAAGCGGAAGCGAGATTCCATGAACGAAAATAATAACACATTCACACCGGCGGGATATTTGTCCGCCGTATTTTTTTGCGGCACCGATGCGGCGGCGTTTTTGCAGGGGCAGTTGAGCGCGGATGTCGCCGGAATGTCGCCGGGATGTTGGCGGCGCGCCGCGTATTGTTCGCCGAAAGGGCGGGCGTTGGCGACGATGATTATTGTTCGCCGCACGGAAGATGAGTTTGTCGCGTTGCTGCCGGAATCGGTTGCCGGATTTGTCGTCGACCGCCTGTCTCGTTTTATATTGCGCGCGAAAGTGCGGATTTTGCGTCCGCCGTGCGCGATTGAGGCGCGCGTTTCCGACAATCACGACAGCGGATTATTGCGCGGCGGCGATGTGCGCGAAGAAGACGGCGCGTTGTATGTGGACGAAGGCGGCGGCGCAATTTTGCGGGTGCGTTTAGAATCGGCGGCGGTGGCGGGAGATGATTCCGCGTGGCGATTGATGCAGATTATGCGCGGCGTGCCGTGGATTGACGCTGCCGTTTCCGACCGTTTGGTGCCGCAATATTTTAATTTTGACCTTCTCGGCGGCGTGGATTTTCGGAAAGGGTGTTATGTCGGGCAGGAAATTGTCGCCCGTTTGCATTATCTCGGCAATGTCCGGCGGCGCGGGTATATTTTGCGCGGCGGCGGCGAGATTCCGGCGGACACGGCAACGGAAATCGTCAATGCGGTTGCCGCCCGTGATGGATTTTTTGCGTTTGTCGTGGCATCGCGCGAGACCGAAAAAAACATGCGAGGCGAAGACGGCGAACGGGAGTTGCGCGAACCGCCGTACGGATTGCCGACAGCGGAAGAGGACCAAAAACCGAAGCCGAAAGTCGGGGGATAATTGGCGGCGCGTCAATTGAAATTGGTGCGGCGCGAATTTTTGTGGTATACTATCAGTCCGCCCGCAAAAGAAGGGCGGCGGAGAAATAACAGTGGAAAGTGCAATTTTAGTTTCCGGCAACAGACAATATCGCGTTCGCGCAGGCGACACCATTTTGGTCGATCGGCTGGACGGCGAGGCGGGCGATTCTTTTTTGTTTGAAAAAGTGATGATGCTGGAAGGCGATGGCGGCGTTCGCGCGGGCGCACCGTATCTGGAAAACGCATCGGTGCGGGCGACCGTATTGGAACATTTGCGCGGCGAAAAAATTCGCGTATTCAAAATGCGCCGCCGCAAAAAAAGCCGCCGGACGCAGGGACACCGGCAAGATTTGTCGCGTGTACGGATTGACGGCATAAACGCCGCAACGACAAAATAACCGAAAGAGAGAAAAACAATGGCGCAAAAGAAAGCCGGCGGCTCGTCCAAAAACGGGCGCGATTCCAATCCAAAATATCTGGGCGTGAAATGTTTCGGCGGTCAGGCGGTGCAACCGGGCGCGATTATCGTCCGGCAGCGCGGCACTCGCTTTCATCCCGGCAAAAATGTCGGCATGGGGCGCGATCATACGCTGTTTTGTTTGCGTCCCGGCGTGGTCGTTTTTCAACGACACGGACCGGCAAACCGGCACTATGTCAATGTGCTGCCGCCGGACGGAACCGCTTCCCGATAACCGTCCGGACGGGCGTCGGGCGGCGCTTTCCATCATCGGCGCGATGAAAAAAAGTTTTATTGACGAAACCGGCATTGTTGTTGTCGGCGGCGATGGCGGCGACGGGATAGTCAGTTTTTTGCGCGAACGCGGCAAACCATTTGGCGGTCCGAACGGCGGCGATGGCGGAAAAGGCGGCGATGTGCGGATTCTCGCCGATCGGCGGGTGAAAACTTTGCTTGAATTGGGGCGGCGGCGGCGGGTTGCGGCGGGGCGGGGCGGACATGGCGGCGGCGGCGATTGCAACGGCGCAGGCGGAAAAGATGTGATGTTGCGCGCCCCGGTCGGCACCCGCATTTATGACGGCGACACCGGTGCGTTGCATATTGATTTGATGCGTGACGGGCAAGTTTGTCTTCTGGCGGGCGGCGGACGCGGCGGATTGGGAAACCGCCATTTTAAGAGCGCGACAAATCGCGCCCCCCGCCGCCGCACCGAAGGCGAAACCGGCGAAGAAAGATATTTTCGTTTGGAGTTGCGATTGCTCGCCGATGTCGGACTCATCGGGCTGCCGAACGCCGGAAAATCTTCGCTTTTGCGGGCGCTTTCGGCGGCGCGTCCAAAAGTCGCCTCGTATCCTTTCACAACTTTGACGCCGCAACTCGGCGTGATAGATTCCGGCGACGGCGATGCGGTGACGATTGCCGATGTGCCGGGTTTGATTCGCGGCGCGGCGTCCGGGGCGGGACTCGGCGCGCGATTTTTGCGTCACTTGACGCGCACCGCGCTGTTGTGCCATGTCGTGGATATGAGCGCCGAAGATCCGGTTGCCGATTGTTTGCAAGTGCATAACGAGTTGGAAGAAGATGACGCGCCGCTGGCGGGAAAACCGCGGTGGCTGGTTTTGAACAAATCCGATTTATTGACGGCGGAATCGCGGCAAAAATGTCGCGACACGATGCGTTCGCGGTTTCCACATTTTGCGCGGGTGTATGTCGTTTCCGCGCTTGCCGGCGAAGGCGCGCCGTCTTTTTCCCGCGATTTGTTGAGGCATTATGCGGCGGACACGGTTTAATCCGCGCCGCGCCATCGTCAAAGTCGGCAGCAGTTTGCTGACCGCCGAAGGCACGCGTTTAGATTCCGATTATATTTTTGCCCTTTGTACACAAGTGGCGGCGGCGCGGCGCGAAGGGTGCGAAATTGTCGTGGTTTCTTCGGGGGCGGTGGCGGCGGGAGTGCAGCGTCTCGGCTGGCGGCGGCGTCCGGCGGCGCGGGCGGATGTGCAAGTCGCGGCGGCGGTCGGACAAATGCGATTAATTAACGCGTTTGAAGAAGGATTTTCGCGTCACGAATTGCACGCCGGACAAGTTTTGTTGACCGCCGAAGATATGGCGCATCGCACGCTGTATTTGAACGCGCGCGCGGCGTTGCGGCGAATGCTGGCGCACCAAACCGTGCCGGTGGCGAACGAAAACGATGTTATCGCCACAGATGCGGTGCGTTTCGGCGACAACGACCGGCTGGCGGCGCAAATTGCGAATTTGTTGGAAGCGGATCTTTTGCTGATGTTGACGGATACGGAAGGATTGCGCACGGCGGATGGCGAAGTCGTGCGGGAGGCATCGGCGAATGACGAATCGCTGATGCGACATGTATCGCCCGCCGCTTCTGCGGTCGGTTCCGGCGGAATGGGGGGGAAATTGAACGCCGCCAAAATTGCCGCCCGCAGCGGTGCGCATTCGCTCATCGCGAACGGTCGCGATCCGCGGGCGTTGGCGCGCGCATTGACCGGCGACGAATCGTTTGGCACTTTGTTGTTCGCCGATATGCCGCGGTTGTCGGCGCGCAAACGGTGGCTGGCAAGCGGGCTGAATGTTTGCGGCGCGTTGTGTTTGGATTCCGGTGCGGTGCGGGCGGTGGTGGGCGGCAAGCGGAGTTTGCTGCCGGCGGGTGTGCGGGCGGTGCGCGGCGATTTTGCGCGCGGTGATGCGATTGCGTTGACGGACGAATCCGGGGCGACCGTCGGTTATGCGTTGGTCAATTACGATGCCGCGGCGGCGCGCAAATTATGCGGCGCCCGCAGCGGCGACATCGCCCGTCTCATCGGTTATATGAACGAGGAAGAAATGGCGCATCGCGACAATATGTCCATTTTGGAAACGCCATCGTGAGCGATCTTTCCGCCGAGTTGGCGTTGTACAAAAAAGATTTGCGGCGCATTGCCGAAACCGCGAAATCGCTGGTGCATTCCGACACGCCGTTGGCGGCGAAAATCGGCATGCGGCAAATGGGCGGCGGCAAACATTTGCGCGCGGCGGTGGCGCTGATTTGCGGGCGTATGTGCGGGCTGCCTGATACGACAAACGACAAAGTCGCCGCCGCGATAGAAATTATTCACACCGCGACATTGTTGCACGACGATGTGGTGGACGATGCACCGATGCGGCGGCGGCAGTCCACGGCGAACCGGGTGTTCGGCAACGCCGCCGCCGTTCTGGTCGGCGATTTTTTATACGCCCGCGCCTCGCAAATATTGGCGGAAGTCGGCAGTTTGCCGTTGCTGGCGTGGATTGCAAAAGCGACGAACAGTTTGGCGGAAGGCGAAGTGATGCAGTTGGAACACAGCGGTTTGGAAATCGGCGAATCGGTTTATTTTGAAATTATCGGGCGCAAGACGGCGAATTTATTTGAAGCGGCGGCGGCGGCGGGGGCGCTGGTGGGCGGACGGGAATCGTCTTTGCGGGCGTTTGCCGATTACGGTCGTCAGTTGGGAATCGCGTTTCAGTTGGTGGACGATTGTTTGGATTATTCCGGTTCTTACGCAGACACCGGCAAAAAAATCGGCGCCGATTTTGCCGAAGGAAAAATGACTTTGCCGGTAATTCTCGCACTAAAAAACACGAACGCCGCCGCACGAAAACGATTGTTGTCCGGCTGGCAAAACGACAACGCCGCCTCGTTCGCCGAAACGCTGCGGCTGGTACAAGACACCGGCGCATTGGATGAAACGCGGCGCAGAGCCGCAGATTGCGCGCGTCTCGCCGAAGCGGCGTTGTCGCCATTCGCCGAAGACGCCCGCCGCCCGCTGGTCGCATTGGCGCGCGCATCCGTCAATCGTCACCGCTAAAACACATCGCCGCAGTCGCAACAATTTTATTGCTGCAAAAAACATGAGTTTCGTAAACGATAAAAAACGCGCGCCAAAATCGCCGGAAAAAAATTTTCGGAATATCTTAAAAAAAGCAAAATCGCCGAAAAAAAAATTTTCGGAATATCTTAAAAAAAACAAAATCGCCGGAAAAAAATTTTCGGAATATATTAAAAAAGCAAAACCGCCGAAAAAAATTTTCGGAATATCTTAAAAAAGTAAGTTTGATTCCCAGCCGATTTTAAGATCTTCGTTGCCGTTATGTTCTACATAAACGCCGGTGAGAAGTTCGCTGATGCCCCATTCTGAAACGGTGTTAATTTGCCAGCGATTTTGTGGTAACGCTATTTCGTTGTCATAACGGGTTTCCAAAATATGCGCAAATCGTCCGGCACCGTAGGCGATATAAACGCCGAAACGATTTCGTTCATGCGCCGAGTCGGTTAGTTGCCGTTCGCCGTCCGCCCCGAACGAAAGAAAATATTCCGGCAATGTCGCATTAAATCCGATGCCGAAATCAAAAACGCTATCTCTGTCGCCCGCTACCGATTGCGAACGCCAACGCAAACTTATTTCTTTGTGCAATGAGCCTTTTGCCGGCAACAACGAAATATGTCCGCCTTTCACCCGCGCATGTGTTTCTTTCGTGCGGGCGTCCAAATCATCTTGCAATCCGGGTAAATCAATCGCGTCTGTTTGCAGACGCGTTTTGTCAAATCCGCCCGAAAAAGTAATGTCAAAATTGTCCGCCAAATCTTTGCGGCGGGCGGCGCGAATGCCGAACAATGTCCGGCGGGCGGATGCTCTGGATGCGTTATCGTGTTCCGCCAAATAAATATCGCCTTCGCCGTAGCCCGCCAATATGCGCACATTCGTCAAATCATCCGGACGCCATTCCGTATATGGAATCAGCGAACGAATATTCTGCCGCAATTGTCCGTCTACGCCTTTGCGCCATTCCACATCCAAATCCGCATCGTCCGCACTGAAAGCGAGTCCGGCGCGCACCGTGTCGCTGATTTGCCGATCCATTCCCGCATGAAAAGATGCATAATCGCCGTGATATTTTACTTCCTCGCCGTCGATAATCGGTTTTCCTTTCAATCTACTCCGCGACCCGTGCGCCCACCACGACCATTCTTCGCCCGCTTCGCCGCCCGATTCTTTCAGCGCAAACGAATCCAACGCAAACGGCGAATCGGGATGCAAAGAATTTTCATCGCGGCGCGACAATGCCGCGGCGATTTGCGACGGATCTTCAATCGGCGCACCATTCGCACGCCATCCGGCTTCGCTATCCAAATGTCCTTCCAACGCGTTCCACAATCCGTCAATCGCCGCAGCATTGACCGCACCAATTATTGCTTCGGCTTTTTCGGATGATACTTCGCCCCCCACATTTGCTTCCGCCCGCAACGATGTCCGAAAACCAGCAGCGTCCGCAAAAGTCGCTTCATAAAAAACTTTTCCGGCATGCACCGCCTCTTCGGTCAAGGTATAACTGCGCGCCATCGCAACAGGCGTATCTGCATACAACCATCTTTCAGAAACAACATTGACGCCGCCATTCGCATCCCGCACATCAGAAATATCCGCACTTACCACAACCCCCGGCGCCAGCAACTCGCCGGCGACAATTCGCACCGCACCGATAGACGGATAATCAATTTGCACCGGCGCCGAAGTAAGCGTGACAAAAGTACCAGACAATAACTCCACTTCGGCAATCGCCCGCAAATGATCTTGCGGATTAAAATTCGCCGCTTCCAACTGATGATAGTTGCCAACACCGCCGACATTCCTTTCATCGGCAAAAGCGATGCCAACGCCTGTTCGCCAACGATAGAAAACTTCGTAATAATCCGATTGTTCCGCGCCAATCAAATTCGCCCGTGCCAAATCCTCGCCGAACGCAACGCCTTCGGTTTCTATAACGACCGACCAGTTCGCGATTTCTTCCGGCGACGGCGCGACAATACCGGCAGCAATCAATCTCGCCGACAACCGAACGGTAAATCCGATTCCGTCAACATACTTCGCCTCCGCCCGCAAGCCGCCCGCCGCAATATCGCGCAAATCATCCGACCGCACGACAAGAAAATCGTCATTTTCTTCCATCAACAAAAGATCGTTTATAAACCAATAATATTTTTCAAAACCGCCGCCGTTTTCATCCGATACCGCATCCGTCCGCAATCGTATCGTCGACCCCGCAACAATTTCTCCGCCGACCAACTCCAACGAAATTCGACCTTCGGTTTCGCGATTGATCGGCAATATCGCACTCGTAATTTGCGTCTCGCCGCCGAACGGATCCGCCGTTCTTGCAATCAGCCGCAACGAATCTCGCGAATCGGAATCATAATCATCCGCATAAATTGTATAAACCGCTTCCGTTTCGCCGACAAGATCCGCAAAACTTTCCGGCGTATTTCGTTCGCCCGTTTGCCAGCGATATGAAATTGTCAACGCCCCGTTTGCGTCCGCCAATCCCGCCGCATCCGCCGTCACCAAATCGCCCGCCATCAAACCGGCGGCGACAATTCCCAAACTTCCGCCCGCCGCCGTGTCGGAATGAATCAATGTCGCCAGATAACTTTGATCAAATCCGCCGAAATCGGTATGCACAACCGAAAGCAAAAGATGCACCGGATTCGCCGAAGTTGCACCGGCAAAATCCGACAATGCAAGCGTGTACGATTCCGAATTCGCACCCGAAATTAAATCGTAATTCGTTCCGCCGTCCGTACTCGTATGCCATGAATATGCGAAATCTCCTTCGCCGTTTGCGTCATTCGGAGCGATTTGCGAAATGTCCGCCGTATATTTTTCATTCGCCGCAAACGAAATCGTTCCCGAAATCGCAACCGTTCCCGTTCCCAAAGAATCCAACTCATTCGGATTGTTCGGATCGTATTCTTCGTCATCGCCTTCGCCGAATAGTGTGATGGAAAATCTTGTTTCATAGCCGAACGAATCCCGATACAAAACTTCCGAATGTAAAACGCCGTTGCGAATTTCCGATAAAGTTAAATTCGCCGATGACAAAATATAAGTCGCCGCATCCGCCCCCGCAATCGCCGCACCGTTATCCAAATGCCATGAATGCGAAACGATTCCCCCGCCGTTTATGTCCGAAATTCCCGCCGTGTTTAATTCCACAATCGCATCTTCCGCAATTACGCCGCTTTGAATTCCGATTCCCAAACTTCCGCCCGCCGCCGTGTCGGAATGAATCAAAGTTGCCAGATAAAACTCCGAAAATCCGCCCATGTCGGTATGCACAACTGAAAGCAAAAGATGCACCGGATTCGCCGAAGTTGCACCGGAAAAATCTGACAACGCAAGCGTGTACGATTCCGAATTCGCATCCGTTATTTGCGTATAGTTATTTCCGCCGTCCGTACTCGTATGCCATGAATATGCGAAATCTCCTTCGCCGTTTGCATCATTCGGAGCGATGTCCGAAATGTCCGCCGTGTATTTTTCATTCGCCGCAAACGAAATCGTTCCCGAAATCGCCACCGTTCCCGTTCCCAAAGAATCCAACTCATTTGGATTGTCCGGATCGTATTCTTCATCATCGCCTTCGCCGAATAGTGTGATGGAAAATCTTGTTTCATAACCGAAATCATCCCGATATAAAACTTCCGAATGTAAAACGCCGTTGCGAATTTTCGATAAAGTTAAATTCGCCGCTTGCAATGTATAAGTCGCCGCAGTCGCACCGGCAATCGCCGCACCGTTATCCAAATGCCACGAATGCGAAACGATTCCCCCGCCGTTTATGTCCGAAATCGCCGCCGTGTCTAATTCCACAACCGCATTTTCGGCAATTACGCCGTTTTGAATTTCAATTCCCAAACTTCCGCCCGCCGCTGTGTCGGAATGAATCAAAGTCGCCAGATAACTTTGATCAAATCCGCCGAAATCGGTATGCACAACTGAAAGCAAAAGATGCACCGGATTTGCCGAAGTTGCACCGGCAAAATCCGACAATGCAAGCGTGTACGATTCCGAATTCGCACCCGAAATTAAATCGTAATTCGTTCCGCCGTCCGTACTCGTATGCCATGAATATGCGAAATCTCCTTCGCCGTTTGCGTCATTCGGAGCGATTTGCGAAATGTCCGCCGTATATCTTTCATTCGCCGCAAACGAAATCGTCCCCGAAATCGCAACCGTTCCCGTGCCCAAAGAATCCAACTCATTCGGATTGTTCGGATCGTATTCTTCATCATCGCCTTCGCCGAATAGCGTGATGGAAAATCTTGTTTCATAGCCGAAATCATCCCGATATAAAACTTCCGAATGTAAAACGCCGTTGCGAATTTCCGACAAAGTTAAATTCGCCGCTTGCAAAGTATAAGTCGCCGAAGTTTCGCCGACAATCGCCGCACCGTTATCCAAATGCCATGAATGCGAAACGATTCCGCCGCCGTTTATGTCCGAAATTCCCGCCGTGTTTAATTCCACAATCGCATCTTCCGCAATTACGCCGCTTTGAATTCCAATTCCCAAACTTCCGCCCGCCGCCGTGTCGGAATGAATCAAAGTTGCCAAATAAAACTCCGAAAATCCGGCTGCATCGGTATGCACAACTGAAAGCAAAAGATGCACCGGATTCGCCGAAGTCGCACCGGCAAAATCCGCCAGCGAAAGCGTGTACGATTCCGAATTCGCATCCGTTATTTGCGTATAATTATTTCCGCCGTCCGTACTCGCTTGCCATGAATATGAAACCGTACCGATCATGTTTGCATCCGCAATGTTTGTTATCGCTGTATATTTCTCACCCGCCGCAAATGAATTCGCACCCGAAATTGAAACGCCGCCTGTGCCGGCAATATCTTGCAAAAAAGATGCCGTTAACGTTTGTGTGTTTCCGTCCAAATCGGTATGCACCGCCGCAACACCCAGCAGGGCGGGAATGTTTTCATCGGCATTCGCAATATCTTCCGCCCGCAAAGTGTAAGTAGAATCAATTCCTAAAATTCCGTTAGTGTTATAGTTGTTGCCGCCGTCAAAACTTATAACCCATTGATAAGTAAAATCGCCGATTCCGTTTCTGTCCGATAATGCGGCAGTGATTGCAGTGTATATTTCGCCGTCCGCAAACATCGGATTGCCGTCAATTGTGATTTCGCCTTGTGTCGGAATGTTTTCTATTAATGTCGCTGCGAGTGTGGCTTTATATCCCTCCAAATCGGTATGCACCGCCGAAACCCGCAACCTTGCGGGCGTATTTGGATTCGCCCCCGCAAAATCGCCCGATTCAAATGTATACGATTCGCCAGTTTCGCCCGCAATTTCGTTATAGTTATTTCCGCCGTCAATACTCGAAAACCATTGATAAGTAAATCCGCCGATTTCGTTGCTGTCCGATAATTCGGCGGTGATTGCGGTGTATATTTCGCCGTCCGCAAACAATGAACTTCCGTCAATTGTGATTTCGCCTTGTGTCGGCGTATCTTGTACCAAAGATGCCGAAAGCGTAAACCGGTATCCGTCCGCATCGGTATGCACAACCGAAACCTGCAACCATGCGGGCGTGTTTTCATCCGCCCCCGCAAAATCGCCCGATTCCAAAGTATACGATTCGCCGATTTCGCCCGCAATTTCGTTATAGTTATTTCCGCCGTCAATACTCGAAAACCATTGATAAGTAAAATCGCCGATGTCGTTGCTGTCCGATAATCCGGCGGTGATTGCGGTGTATATTTCGCCGTCCGCAAATGAAGGATTGCCGTCAATTGTGATTTCGCCCTCTGTCGGAATGTTTTGAATGAGAATCCCCGAAACCGTTTGTGTGTATCCGTCCGCATCGGTATGTACCGCCGAAACCCGCAACCTTGCGGGCGTATTTGGATTCGCCCCCGCCAAAACTCGAGAACCTAATCTATACAATCGGGGGATTTCACTCGTAGGAACATCCTCATAGTTCACGCCGCCGTCAAAACTTATAGCCCATTGAAAATCAGTAAAAAGTCCGATGCCGTTGCCGTCCGTCAATGCATCGGTTCTTGCGTCGTATGTTTGATCTTTCGCAAACAACGGATTTCCGTCAATTGTCATTTCGCCTTGTGTCGGAGTATCCTGTTTCAAAGATGCCGAAAGCGTAAACCGGTATCCGTCCGCATCGGTATGCACAACCGAAACCTGCAACCATGCGGGCGTGTTTTCATCCGCCCCCGCAAAATCGCCCGATTCCAAAGTATACGATTCGCCGATTTCGCCCGCAATTTCGTTATAGTTATTTCCGCCGTCAATACTCGAAAACCATTGATAAGTAAATCCGCCGATTTCGTTGCTGTCCGATAATGCGGCGGTGATTGCAGTGTATATTTCGCCGTCCGCAAATGAAGGATTGCCGTCAATTGTGATTTCGCCTTCTGTCGGAAGATTCTCTTTTAATGTCGCTGCGAGTGTGGCTTTATATCCATCCAAATCGGTATGTACGATATTTACGCTAAACATTCTCGGCGTTTGGTCTACGAAAAAATTGGCGGGAATTGTAAATTCTTCGTTGTTCGTAGGCAACACACCCAACAATACTCCATCCAAAAACAAATGCCATTCGTAAGTAAAATCGCCGATTTCGTTTTCGTCCGATAATCTGGAAATGTCTACGGTATAACTTTCGCCCTCTGCAAATATCGGATTGCCGTTAATTGTTGCTTCGCCTTCTGTCGGAAAATCCTCTTCCAAAAAAGCCACAAGCGGTTGTGTGTATCCGTCCGCATCGGTATGCATCACATCGGCACGCAACAATACGGGCATATCCGCATTCGCCTCTGCAATGTGAGATGCTTTTAATGTGAAAGTTGTACCAAAAGCCCCTCTTCTGTCATAACTATTGCCGCCGTCTATGCTTACATACCATGTATAACTAAATGTGCCGATTTCGTTGCCGTCCGTTAATTCGTCAACATTCAAAGTATAAATCTCGCCGTCCGAAAATAACGAATTTCCGTTTATGGAAACGGTTCCTTCGGTCGGGGGATTCACCAGAAAGAAACCGGAAGTTATAGTTGCCCGCCCAAAAAATGAGTCGGTCAATTCCGCAATCACTCGCATTCCGCTGTTGCCTTCTTGACTGAAAACGGACGATTGCAAAATGTACGGAACATTTTTAATATTGTCGGCAAATAATCTCCGGGTTGCCTCATCATATTCTTGAAAAAGTACATCGGTAAAAACCGTACCATTTCCCGCTTGCCAACGATAGGAAAGTACATCAATTTCTCCGTCCGGGTCTTCTATTTCATCCAGCGAGGTGGTTATCGTCGCTTCTGCATGCAATCCGGTCTCTATGAATTGCATATCTCCTGTCGGCGGTCTATCGGTGTGCGATAATGTGGGCGAAAATAAATAGTTTCGGAATCCCCATCCGTCTTCAATATCCAATATGCCACGAATTTGAATTTCGTCCCCCGCTTCCGCCCCGACAAAATGATCGGGGCTCGTAAAATGAACTCCTCTGATAAATTCATCTTCCGTATTTTGCCATGCACTGCCGTTAATCCGGTGTTGCCAAATGTATCTGGTACCCGCCTGAAATCCGTTGTTGCGGTCTCCGGCGAGGTCGAAACTGATATAAAGTTCTTCATCGGCGGTATTTGCAAATTCGGCAAAAGATACCGGTTCTTCTACCGGAGTTCCGGCAAATCTAATTGGATTATGACTACGCAAAATTTCTAATGGTTCAACAACTTGAAGCATGTCGTTGCGATGAATATAACCATGATAAGCACGGAAAAAATTAGGATTAGAGAATGAACTGAATCTTTCAATCAGTTCAACGGCGATATGGTCCATATACACGGTATATCCGTCTCTGTTCGTTGTATGCGAATTCGCAACATCCTTAAACGAAAGCGTGTAGGTGAAATTATCCAATCGCACGGTAAAACCAAGATTAAAAAAGAAAGGGGTAAGGTCAAAACTTTCGTTTTCAAATCGTGATGTATCCGGCTCGCAAGATTCAAACACACAAGGCGGAAGATATCGATCTCCAATGACGGGATTAATCGGCAAAGGCGGTGCGTCCAAAAACGAAGAGAGAGGGGGTTGTGGAATCAGAGTTTCGACAAAGGAATGCGGAGTTCCTTCTAATTCTCGTGTAACGCCCACTTGCCTCCATAACACCGAACGAAAAACCCTCGCCAATCTTGCATGTTCATCACTTCGCACGGTTTGCGTGACTCCCAAAATATCCGTGTAAATTACTGTAAAACTATAAACATCGCCTTCGTCATAACCGTCGCCGGTATGCCCGATATTGACGGTGACATACGGCAGTTCTCCCTCCCGCCGAATACCCGCAATTTGTACCGAAACACCGCTTACCGTTAATGTATTCGAGCCATAAATACGCAAATCGGCGGTGATATGGTCGCAACCCGATATATCTATAAAAGTACTAATCTGCCTAAAAGTCAAAAAACGGGAATTCGGATGTCCAACATCTATTCCCGCAAAATTTTCTCGGATAACTTCGCCGGTGTGAATATCGGTTTGCTGACATCGCCAATAATATTCGCCTCCTGCTCCCGCAACAATTCCCTCGTCAATTTCGGGGGACGGAAATACAACCGAAACCCGTTGCGAATCGTAATCCAAAGTAAGGTCTACTGCAATATCCCCCGTAAATTGTGCAACCGCATTCCCCGCCCCGCAAAGTGCGAAAGCAGTTGCCAAAATTCTCCACAAAACTCTCATGGGCGGAATTATAACAAAGAATTGACAAATTAAACGGAATTTTGTATAGTTATGCACGATTCGGCGGCGAAAAATGACGGCGGGGCGAGAATGGAATCGGGCGGCGGCGGAATTCCGCAAAAAAACCGCGAAATTCCGCGAAAAACCCCCCGTCATTCCCGCGAAAGCGGGAATCCATTATAGGCGATTAATTTTAGAATTCCCGCGCGTTTTTTCATAAAAAACAGCGTGAACTCGGGGATTTGTCGGCGAAAATGGATTCCCGCTTTCGCGGGAATGACAGCGGGGAAGGCGGGATTTTGTCGGCAAGAATCGGACGGCGGCGGACGGCGAAAATGACGGGCGGCGGGGGAGATTCCGATTTACATCGGAATGGTAAAAAATGACGGCGCGGCGGACGGGCGAGAATCGGGCGGCGGCGGGAAGGCGGGATTAGAAACGATGTACGGCTTCCAGATGGAATCTGGCGTTGTTGCCGAATTCGGCGGTTTTTCGCCATTGAAATCCGGCGGAGGGGCGGATTGTCCAGCGGTTAATCCGCAAAACGCTTTCCAGATTTAGCGAGTTGTTTGTTTCGCTCTCGCCTTTGTCAAAACGGGATTGCAGATGATAAACCGGCGATATTTCCCAAATGCCGCCCGTCAAGTTTGCGGACAGGGAAAGATTGTAATCGGCGGTTTCGCCCGCAACGAATTCCGAAAATGCCGCCGTCCACAACTCGCCTTTGTATTCGCCGCCCGATGAATAATGAAATTCGCCGAATTCGCCGTTTGCGTTTGTTTGTCCGCCGGTGTAGTACAAATGCCAATTGTCTTTGCGGAAATCCATCCGCCCGCCCGCATTTGCGAAATAGCCGATTTCGTCTACGGAATAGCCGATATCGGGCGTGAAATTAAATAGCGAAAAATCGCCGCCGGACAAAAGCATCGCCGCCGCCCCGACAACCGCAATTCCCGCCCCGATGGCAGCACCGCCGCCTGAACTGCCCGAACTGCCGCCGCCCGAACTGCCGCTGTCATCGCCCGCATTTGCGGAATTGGCGGAATTGGCGGAATTTTCGGAATTGACGGAATTGGCGGAATTGGCGGGGGTTGTCGCACAACTCGCAGTCGCCGGGTCGCAAGAATCCAACGCTTGCGCAACATCGTTTGTTTCTTGATAGTTTGCGTCAAGATGAAACTCGCCGGCATTCGGGTCGGCTTCGCCGACTCTGCCCGTGTTTTGTGCGAACGCCAAAACTCCGCTTGAATCACGATAAACGAAAACGGTTGCCAATGTATTCTTAAAACGCGAACTTAAGTCGGTGCGGGGACCGGAGATGAAAAAGCGGTCGCCCGCCTCCATCGTCCGCCGATTACCGGCGTAACCGAACATAAACAAACCCGTATTTGAATCAACCGCTTTCGTATAGGGCAACTCGCCGCCTATGGTCGTATCGTCGGGGTTGACTCTTCTTAAAATGGCGGCTGCCGCATGATAAGTATGCAAACCGGTTAAATGCGCCACACTTCCGGCAAAAGAAAAAGCGGAAACGCTCGCAACGATGGCGGTTAGCGGGTCGCTAAAAATGATTTGTCCGCCGGGTTGGGGGCGAGTAGTCGCAACTGTCAAAGTCGTGGTCTCTACAACTACCGATATGGTATCGGGTCTTCCGTCCCCGTCTATATCTACATTTACATATCTATTGCCTTGACGCAATGTCGTGCGGGTGGTGATTGTAATAATTCGGTCGCTAATGCCTGGTACATTGATGACAACCGTCGGTCTTTTCCAAACTTGTGCAACTTCCGATTCTTGTGCGGATGCGGAAGTCGCAAATCCCGCCGCCAAAACGGCAACGGCGAAAAGACGGAAAATAGCGGTTTTTATGATTTTCATAATACTCTCCTGCGTGTGTGTCGTAAAACGGTATTGTATCAGAAAACGCCGAAATGTCAACCCGGCGCATCAGATGTCCAGCAAAAATTTTCGTTCCCAAGCGGTGACGACATGGCGGTAGTTTTCCAGTTCGGTGCGTTTGCATGCCACATACAAATCCACGAAACGATTGCCGAGGCGTTCGCGCAACATTTTGGAACCGCGCATTGCTTCCAGCGATTCTTCCAGCGTTAGGGGAATTCCGCGCGCCATTTCCCACGCCGCTACGGTAACCGGGGCGGTCGGTGCGATTTTGTTTTTGACGCCCATAAATCCGGCGAGTAAGGAACCCGCCACCGCCAAATACGGATTTGCATCCGAACCGCAAACGCGATTTTCCACACGCATCGCCGCCGGTGCACCGGTTTCCGGTACGCGCAATCCCACCGTGCGATTGTTCGCGCCCCAATGATTGTTGGTATTTGGCCACGGTACATTAATGCGGCGAAACGAATTGACATTCGGTACCAGCATCGCCATAATTTCGGGCAAATGCCGCTGCAATCCGCCCAAATAATGTTTGAACATCTGACTCATTCCGCCGTCCCGTCCGGCAAATAAGTTGTCGCCGCCGCCCCGTGCGACAACGCTTTGGTGAATATGCATTGAACTGCCGGGTTGTCCCTCCACCGGTTTCGCCATAAAAGTAGCGACCATTCCGTGTCGCACCGCCGCCTCGCGTACGCATCGTTTGAACATCATCACTTGGTCGGTCATCGCCAAGGCGTCGCCGTGCTTGAAATTGATTTCAAACTGCGCAACGCCTTCTTCGTGCGTCAATGTGTCGACCGCCAGCGATTGCGCTTCGGCAAAACGGTAAATGTCGTTAATGACCGGCTCAAATTCGTTTAAGGCATCTATGCTGAACGGTTGGCTGGAAAACTCCGGGCGACCGGTGCGACCAACCGGCGGACGCAAGGGATTGTCGGGATTGTTGTCACGGCTGGCGAGATAAAACTCCAACTCCGGTGCGACAATCGGACGCCAGCCGTTGCGATGAAAAAAACGAATGACTCGCTTGAGAATACTGCGCGGTGCATAGCGAATAAGCGCGCCTTTTTCGCTGATTCCATCGCAAATAATCTGCCCCGTCGGTTCCGTCGCCCACGGCACCAAAAAACATCCTTCCAGCCCGGCACGCAACTCCATATCGCCGTCCGTATCATCCAAAAAATCTTCCTGTTCGCCCCAATCGCCGGTGACGGTTTGCGCCAAGGCGGATTCGGGCATCCGCACCGAAGATTGAAGGAATTTTTCGCACGGGATAATCTTGCCGCGCGGCACTCCCGCCAAATCGGGAATGAAAATTTCGACTTCGGTAATGGAATGATTCCGCAGCCAGTTTTTAACTTCGTTATCCAACGACATATCGCCTCGTTCCCTATTTTAGCAAAAATATGGCAATATTAATAAAATGTCATACAACGAAACAAAAATGGAAACCGAAATACCCGAAATACCCGCAACAGCGGAACCCGAAACGGCGGAAAACACCGCGCAAACCGCCAAATATCGCCTAACCGGCGATGTGCAAAACATCGGATTTCGCCACTATCTCGCAAAAACGGCAGAAGATCTGCAAATACGCGGCTGGGCAAAAAACGAAAGCGACGGCAGTTTAATCGTTTTGCTGTGCGCCGAAGAATCCGCCATCGCGCAAATGCTCCCGCATCTTTTGCAAGGACCGGTCGGTGCCGCCGTGAACAATATGATAGAACTTTTGGTTGAAGAAGACGACATTCCGCCCGAAAACTTTGATATCCGCTAATGCGTTCGCGCCAATTTTGGCGTAAAAACTATACCAATCCTTCAAACATTTGCACGCAAACTTTTTCGCCGGCGGCAACCGCCCCGCGCGATTCTTCCAAAACAATAAAACAATTTGCGCGCGTCATGGACGACAAAATGCCGGACCCCTGGTCGCCGGTCGGCGACACTTCATAACCGCCGCCCGCCGCCGGACGCAAAACTCCGCGCTGATATTCTTCGCGCCCCGCCGATTTTTTGAACGCGCACAAAGCGACCGCTTCCAGCATCGGCGGCGGTGAATATGCTTTTCGCCCGGCGCGTTTCCACAATGCGGCTTGCACAAATTGATAAAAACACACCATCACCGAAACCGGATTGCCGGGCAATCCGAAAAAATCCGCCTCGCCGAGTTTGCCGAACGCCAGCGGACGACCGGGACGCATTGCCACTTTCCAAAACACGACTTCGCCGCGTTCCGCCAGAACCGGACGAATAAAATCCGCCTCGCCGACAGACGCCCCGCCGCTGGCGATAACGACATCCGCGTTTTTTGTTGCCGCATCCATTGCCGCCGCCAACATTTCCGGCGAATCGCGCACCACGCCCAAATCCAAACCGTCCGCCCCCATCCGCGCCAACATCGCAAAAATCGCATGGCGATTGGAATCGTACACTTCCCCCGGTGCCAGCGAATCGCCGGGCGATTTCAATTCGTCACCGGTGGAAAAATAAGCGACTCGCACGCGCCGATAAACCGCGGTTTCTGTTATTCCTAACGAACCCAAAAGACCGATTTCCGCCGGGGCGCAAAATGTCCCCGCCGCCAATGCGATTTCGCCGCACCGCAAATCTTCTCCCGCCAATCGGATGTGCGTTCCTGTGCGGCGAACGGCGGGCGCGATTTCTGCGATTCCGTCTTTTTCGCCGCACGATTCTTCTTGCGGAACGACAATATCCGCACCTGCCGGTACGCGCGCACCGGTCATAATGCGGACGCATTCGCCGCTTGCAATCGCGCAATCAGAAGGCGCACCGGCAAAGGCGCGTCCCGCAATGCGCAACGAAACATTTTTGTCGGCGGACAAATCGGCAATGCGACAAGCATAACCGTCCATCGCCGAGTTGTCAAAACCCGGTACATTAAACGGTGCGGCAATATCTTCCGCCAGAACGCGCCCCAAAACATCGCGCAACGGCGCGCGCGTTTTTGCCGCAACCGGCACAATGCGCGACAAAATTAATTCGCGCGCTTCCCGCACCGATTTCCATTTTTCGTTTGTCATTTGTTTCCTCCGCCGTGCGGCGATAAGCGATAAATTTGAATTGTAAAATAAAAACGCGTTCTGCGAAAAAACCGCCTTTCGCAAAACCGATTATTTTATTTCGGAAAAGACGATTTTGCAGAATTTTCCGAATTTTTTTCGGCAACTTTTTCTGCCAGAAATGTTTCCGCCGTTTTGCCGTCCGGGTGAATAAAACGAACGATAACTTTTGTGCGTCCGAGATAAATCCATGTTGCAATGTGTATTAAAACCGATGCCACAACGAAAATAGTTTGCGGCAAATCAAAAAGCGGCAATTCGGTAATCGTTTCATTTTTGGAAATAAAAATTAAAAGAATTATTCCAATAACGAAAAAAATAATATGAACTGCGGCAAAAAATCGCACGGCGCGGCGCGCCCGGTTTTTCATCCGATATAAATTGATTCCGCAAAGGCACATTATCATATACCAAAAAAATGTCGCCGCCCAAAATGCAGGATATTCCGCGCCATATTCGCGATAAGACGGCAATGCACTTTCCGCAATTTGCACAAGCGGATACAACGCATAATACGCCGCCACAACGACCACGCCGGGCATCCGCCCGCCCGCGATTTTTCGCCATAAATCGGCGGCAACTTTTAGCAACTTTTCCGCATTCCGAATGCGCTCCGTGTTTGAAAATAAAATTTATTATAACCGACAAATCGCGCCGCAAAAAAATTGCAAAAAATCGTATTTTTTCGCATTTGTGATAAAATGCGCGGCATCGGAGGATTATAAAAATGAAAAAACGCAGCGACATTATTACCGCCGGAAACGCGCGCGCACCAAATCGCGCATTGTTGCGGGCGGTCGGATTTAACGACGACGATTTTGACAAACCGATTATCGGAATCGCCAACGGACATTCCACAATTACGCCTTGCAATTCCGGTCTTGATGCGCTGGCACACGCCGCCGAAAAAGCCCTTCGCGATGCGGGCACAATGCCGCAAATGTTCGGCACAATTACAATTTCAGACGCCATTTCAATGGGGACGCCGGGAATGAAATATTCGCTGATTTCGCGCGAAGTAATCGCCGATGCGATAGACACCGTCGTCAACGGGCAATGTATGGACGGCGTTATTGTTGTCGGCGGTTGCGACAAAAACATGCCCGGCGGAATGATGGCACTCGCACGAGTCAATATCCCGGGAATTTTCGTTTATGGCGGCACCATAAAACCGGGGCATTACAAAGGCGAAGATTTAACAGTCGTCAGCGTTTTTGAAGCAGTCGGCAAACACGCCGCCGGAAAATTGTCGGCAGAAGATTTTTTGCAAATTGAAAAAAAGGCGTGTCCGGGTGCCGGTTCATGCGGCGGAATGTTTACCGCCAACACGATGTCTTCGGCGTTTGAAGCGATGGGAATGTCGCTGCCTTATTCGTCCACAATGGCGGCAACAGACGCCGAAATAATTGATAGTGCCGCCGACTCGGCACGCGCATTAGCCACCGCCATAAAACTGCAAATTCGCCCGCGCGACATTATGACAAAAGCGGCGTTTTTGAACGCCATCGCGGTGATTATGGCAGTCGGCGGTTCCACCAACGCGGTTTTGCATTTAATGGCAATCGCCCGCGAAGCCGAAGTTAATTTGCATTTGGACGATTTTGAAACGGTGCGGCGACGCACGCCCGTTTTGTGCGACTTAAAACCTTCCGGACGATTTGTAACAGTAGATTTGCATCGTGCCGGCGGCATTCCGCAGGTGATGAAAATTTTGCTCAATCTCGGACTTTTGGAAGGCGAATGCATCGGCATTACCGGCAAAACATTGCGCGAAACTCTGGCGGATGTGCCCGATTTGCCGCCGTCCGCTGCGGCGAAAGAAGTCATTCGCCCCCCCGACAATCCGCTGTACGCGGACGGTCATTTGTCGGTTTTGTATGGCAATCTCGCCGAAGAAGGCAGCGTTGCAAAAATTTCCGGCATCGCAAACCGCGTACATAACGGTCCGGCACGCGTTTTCAACTCCGAAGAAGAAGCACTCGCCGCGATTTTGGACGACAAAATCAAACCCGGCGATGTGCTGATTATCCGCTACGAAGGCCCGAAAGGCGGACCGGGCATGCGCGAAATGCTGGCACCAACTTCGGCAATTATCGGCAAAGGACTCGGCGATTCGGTCGGACTCGTCACAGACGGCAGATTTTCGGGCGGCACTTACGGACTCGTTGTGGGACATGTCACGCCCGAAGCGGCAATCGGCGGCAATATCGCGCTGGTACACGAAGGCGATTCCATCACCATAGATGCCGAAACACGCAAACTAACTCTGCATATCAGCGACACCGAATTGGCGCACCGCCGCAGCGAATGGCAACCGCCGCAACAGAATTTATCCGGCGTTCAGGCGAAATACGCGAAACTTGTCGGCGGCGCAAGCGAAGGCGCAGTAACTTGGTAAAATCGCGCGTCAATGCCGGTTCGCTTTGCGCGTCAATTCGGACATCGCAATGCAATCCACAATCAGCCAGCAAACGGATGCAAGACACAGCGCGCCGCCGCCCGCAAACCAGATTTCGCTTTTCAGATTGATAATTCCCGTTTGCGGCAACACCGACAAATCGCCGCCCGCCGCCGACAACATCGTCAAAAACGGCGTCAGCAAATGCACATAACCAACCGCCAAACATACGACACCGACAAAAAACAGCGCCGTCATCCACATACCCGAAACAAAAAATCCCAGATAAAAACGGTGCAACCCGACGACGCCGAAAACCAGCCCCGCCAACGCAAAACAATACGCCTTAAATAAATTTTTCATATAACGAATTAAACTTTATCACATCCGCCCCGTTTCGGGCGCGGTGTATTATAATTGTCGCAAGAATATGCCGGACACACCGCCGACTCCCGCCATTCTCGCTTTTGCGGACGGTATCGTATTTTCCGGCACCGCCGCCGGTCATCCGGGTATCGCCGTCGGCGAGGCGGTTTTTAATACCGCCATTTGCGGCTATCAAGAAATCGTCAGCGACCCTTCCTACTATCGCCAAATCGTCAATTTTACGCATCCGCACATCGGCAATACGGGCGCAACTTCGCTTGACGATGAATGCGCGGATTTCGCCGCCGCCGGTATTGTCGCACGGCGAATCGCCTCCTATCCGCATTGGCGCGCGCAATGCACTTTGGACGATTATCTGCGGGCGCGACAAATTCCCGCCATCGCCGGAATAGACACGCGCGCAGTTACTTGCAAATTGCGAGACGGCGGCGCAATTGCCGCTTGCATCGCACCGGGCAATGACGAAAAAACGCGCCAAAATGCCATCGCCGCCGCCGCCGCTTTCGGCGGATTAACCGGCGCAATGTTGGCAGCAGAATCCGGACAATCGCGCGCAACACAATGGCGCGAAGGTTTATGGCGCGCGCGCGAAAATGATTATGCGGCGGGCGGCGGACGGCGCGTTGTCGCGGTTTTAGATTGCGGAGTCAAAAGCGCGATTTTGCGCCAACTCGCCGCACGCGGTTGCGATGTGCGAGTATTGCAATACGACACCGATTTTGCAACAATACAAAAATGCAAACCGGACGGCGTAATATTTTCCAACGGACCGGGCGACCCGGAACCGTGCGCCGCCGCAATTGCATTGGCGCGCGAATTAATGCACCAAAAAACGCCGCTGTTGGGAATTTGTCTTGGGCATCAAATTATCGCCGCCGCATTAGGGGCGAAAATTGTCAAAATGAAATTCGGACACCACGGCGCAAATCATCCGGTGCGAGACGAAGAAACCGGACGCGTTTTAATCACCAGCCAAAATCACGGTTTTGCGGCAGATGCGGCGAGTTTACCGGCGGACACGCGCATCACGCACACTTCTTTGTTTGACGGTTCGCTACAAGGAATCGCATGCGATTCGCCGCCGATTATGACTTTTCAGGGACATCCCGAAGCCAGCCCCGGCCCGCACGATGCCGCGATTTTATTTGACCGTTTTATCAATTTAATGGATGAAAGAAAATAATCATGCCATTTGTAATTGATAACCAAGATCTTTTTTTAGAACATCTCGCGAATCAAGGAGTTGGCGATAACGACACGGTTCACGGCGCAACACCGAGATCGTATGTCGCCTATCTTAAGTCGGCGGCAAAAATTCTCAACTGCGACATATCCGCGGATTTGTTTCCAAATTTAAATCGGAATGAATTAGAGGCGGTTTACGACCGTATAAAACGCAATCAACAGCACGCGCAATACGCCGCAGGAACGCGAAGGAATGCCGTTTCCGCAATGCGACATTATTTTGAGTTTTGCGGGGGAATTCTCTAATGCCAAAACGAAACGACATAAACAGCGTTCTCGTTCTCGGTGCGGGACCGATTATTATCGGGCAGGCGTGTGAGTTTGATTATTCGGGAACGCAAGCGTGTCGTGCGTTGCGCGAGGAGGGAATTCGCGTTGTTTTGTTAAATTCCAATCCGGCGACAATTATGACCGACCCCGAAGTTGCCGATGCAACTTATATTGAACCGGTGGATGCGGATACGGCGGCGGCGATTATTGCGGAAGAAAAAGTAGACGCGGTTTTGCCGACAATGGGCGGACAAACCGCATTGAATTGCGCGATGGAACTTTTTCGGCGCGGCGTTTTATTTCCGCAAAATCCGCATGGCGCAAAACTCATCGGCGCAGGCGCAAACAGCATTCGTGCCGCCGAAGACCGCGGCGAATTCAAACGCGCGATGGAAGAAATCGGGCTGCAATGCGCGCCTTCGGCACTCGTTTCCGACATTGCGGATGCCGAACGGCGGGCGGGCGAAATCGGTTTTCCGATTATCTTGCGCCCTTCATTTACACTCGGCGGCGGCGGCGGCGGAGTCGCCTACAATCGCGAAGAATTTCTCGCGCTGGTCGCTCGCGCCCTCGCCGAATCGCCCTCCGGCGAAGTATTGCTGGAACGCTCCTTGCTGGGCTGGAAAGAGTTTGAAATGGAAGTCGTGCGCGATTCCGCCGACAATTGCATCATCATCTGTTCCATTGAAAATGTCGACCCGATGGGCGTGCATACCGGCGATTCGGTCACCGTCGCCCCGGCGCAAACCCTGACCGACAAAGAATATCAGCGAATGCGCGATGCCTCATGCGCAGTATTGCGAAAAATCGGCGTAGATACCGGCGGCGCAAATGTGCAATTCGCCGTCAATCCCGAAGACGGCGAAATGGCGGTAATAGAAATGAATCCGCGCGTTTCGCGTTCTTCGGCACTCGCCTCAAAAGCAACCGGTTTTCCGATTGCAAAAGTCGCCGCAAAACTCGCCATCGGCTATACCTTGCCCGAAATCGCCAACGACATTACCGGCGGCACACCCGCATCGTTTGAACCGTCCATAGATTATATTGTCGTCAAAATACCGCGATTTGATTTTGCCAAATTCGCGCCCGCCGCCGATACGCTCACAACACAAATGCGTTCGGTCGGCGAAGTCATGGCAATCGGCGGCACTTTCGCCGAGGCGTTGCAAAAAGCATTGCGCGGGCTGGAAATCGGCGCGAACGGATTTGAAACGATATTGCATTATGCACAATTAAACGAAGACGAAATACGCGAACGACTTTCAACCCCCCATTCCATGCGGCTGTTCGCCGTTGCCGATGCGATGGCGGGAAGCGAAATCGCAAAACGCGAACCGTTCAAAATGGAAGAAATTTACAAACTCACGCGCATCAATCCGCGCTTTTTGGACGAAATGCGCGAAATCGTTTTAATGGCGGCACAAATCGCGCAAACCCGCCTCGCCGATACCGCCGCGAACGAAATGCACGAATGGAAACGACTCGGTTTTTCGGATGCGCAAATCGCCCGTTTGTCCGACACCGGCGACTCGCCGCACACAGCCGAAACCGCGCGAAAAAAACGGCGCGCGTTAAACATTCATCCTGTATATCGCCGCATAGACACTTGCGCGGGCGAGTTTGCAACCGAAACCGCGTATTTATATTCCACTTATTTTTACGACCGCGCGCATCCCGCATGCGAGTTGCGCCCGCAATCCGGCGACAATAAAATTCTCATTCTCGGCGGCGGTCCAAACCGAATCGGGCAAGGCGTGGAGTTTGATTATTGTTGCATTCACGGCGTCACCGCATTGCGACAATCCGGTTTTGAAACATTAATGATCAATTGCAATCCGGAAACGGTGTCCACCGATTATGACATTGCCGACCGGCTGTTTTTTGAACCGCTTACCGCCGAAGATGTGCTGGAAGTTTGTCGCCGCGAAATGCCGCGCGGCGTTGTCGTACAATTCGGCGGACAAACGCCGCTTTCCATCGCACGCGAACTGGAAAAAGAAGGCGCGCCGATTATCGGCACTTCCGTAGACGCAATAGATTGCGCCGAATCGCGCCGCCGCTTTCAACAATTAATTAAAAAATGCGGATTGCGACAACCCGAAAACGCGATTGTCAATTTTTCCGGCGATATTCAATCCGACAATTCCGCCGTCCCGCAAAAAACCGAAGAAGCGGCGCAAGCGGCGGCAAATATCGGCTATCCGTTGGTCGCCCGTCCGAGTTATGTACTCGGCGGCAAAGCGATGCGAATCGTACACAACGAAGACGAGTTGCGCGCCTATTTTTCCGCGCCGTGGTTGCAAGATTTTGACGGCGATATTTTGTTAGACAAATTTCTCGTCGGCGCAGTAGAAGTAGATGCGGACGCAATTCGCGATTCGGCGGGCGCATGCGTCATCGCCGGCGTGATGGAACACATAGAACACGCCGGCATACATTCCGGCGATTCGGCGTGTTGTCTACCGCCGCATTCTCTGCCGGCGGCAATTGTCGACGAAATTAAAAGACAAACAACCGCGCTCGCAAACGCGCTCGGTGCAGTCGGAATGATGAACGTACAATTCGCCGTCAGCCAAAACGAAGTGTATGTTTTGGAAGCAAATCCGCGCGCCTCGCGCACCGCACCTTTCGTTTCCAAAGCGACCGGAATGCCGGTTGCCAAAATCGCGGCGCGGGCAATGGCGGGAATGTCGTTGCGCGCACAAAACATTCGCGAAATACCGCCGCCCGCCCGTTTTGCGGTAAAAGAAGCGGTTTTTCCGTTTGACAAATTTTCGGATGCCGATGTACTCCTCGGTCCAGAAATGAAATCTACCGGTGAGACAATGGGAATCGCCGAAAACTTTCCGCGCGCGTTTTTGCAAGCACAAGAAGCCATTCAGCCGATGCCGCGCACCGGCACGGCGTTTATCAGCGTCCCCGACGACGACAAACCCGGCGCATTAGAAGCGGCGCGACAATTCCAAAAACTCGGTTTCAATATCATCGCAACAGCAGGCAGCGCGCGCTATTTTTGCGAACACGGTGTTGCCGCCGCAGTCGTGAACAAAGTCAAAGAAGGGCGCCCGCACATCGTGGACGAAATTGTCAGCGGGCGAGTGCATATCGTCATCAATACCGAAACCAAATCGCCGCAAAGCCGCGCCGATTCTTTTTCCATCCGCCGCGCCGCGTTAATGCGCAAAGTGATATACTATACGACAGTCAGTGCCGCACAAGCGGCGGCAGCAGCATTAGGCGCAAAACGAGGAAAACCGAAATCTCTGCAAAACTGGCTAAAAAACGATACAAAAAACTAAAATGGCAACACCGATTACCAAAGAAGGAAAAACGCGGCTGGAAACCGAACTCCAGAAACTGCGCACCGTAGAACGCCCCGCCATTGTCGCCGCTATCGCCGAAGCGAGGGCGCACGGCGATTTGTCCGAAAACGCCGAATATCATTCCGCCAAAGAAAAACAAGGAATGATTGAAGCGCGAATCAAAGAACTGGAAGCAGTTTTAGGTTCCGCCGAAGTCATTGACCCCGCCTCCGAAGGCGGCGGCGGACGATGCATTTTCGGCGCATTTGTCGCGCTTGAAGACGAAGACGGCAACATGTTCCGCTACCGGATTGTCGGCGAATACGAAGCCGACATTAACGCCGGTTTGTTGTCATCCGCTTCACCGTTAGGACGCGCCCTTCTCGGCAAAATAAAAGGCGATAGCGTGGAAGTCCGCGCACCCGGCGGCGTTCGCGAATATCTAATTGCCGCCGTCGCCTATACCCAATTTGAATCCGAATGAATCCGCGCGCGTTCGATTCGCCGCGCTGGGATGTCCGCGCCGCCGCACTCAAAGCCGCCGATTATGCGGCGTTTGATGCCGTCTTGCAAATCGGCGGCAGCAACACACCTTTCGCAAAAGAAATCGCCGCCGCCGCCAAAAAACGCGGCGATTCTTCGTCCCCGACAATATGCACTTTGCGCGGCGGCACCGCCGTCATTAAAATCAGTTGGCGCAAAGCCGATTCCGTTTTTTCGCATCTGGAATCATTACGCCGTCATTTCGCCCCGCTGGCAAAAGCGCGAAAAATCGCAGTAGACATTCGCGATTCGGCGGCGACCGAATCTGCAGTTTTTGCCATTCTCGCCGGGGCAGCGGTCTTTGCCGGCGGTCCCGATTCCACACGCAAACCCCCGCGTCTGACTTTCGCCGGTTGCAATCGCAAAATCGCCAAAATAGCAGCAGAATCGGCAACGGCAAATATTCTCGCACGCACATTGCAACGAATGCCGCCCAACGAATTGACCGTCCCCGAATTTGCGCGAATCGCCCGCACTCTCGCAAAACAAAATCCGCGCATGTCCTCCACAATTTGGAACGCAACCGAATTGCAAAAAATGAATGCCGGTTTAATCTGCGCAGTCGGACGGGCAGCAGAAAATCCGCCATGCATCGTCCGCATTCGCTATTCGGGAAATCCAAAATCGCGGCGAATTGTCTTTGTCGGCAAAGGCGTTTGTTATGATACCGGCGGCGTCAACATCAAACCCGCCCGTCACATGCGGGGAATGAAAAAAGATATGTCGGGGGCGGCGTCCGCATTGGCGGCAGTTTTGGCGGCGGCGGCGTTACAATTGCCGGTCAATGCGGACGCCTATCTCGCCCTCGCCGAAAATGCCGCCGGTCCGCAGTCATATCGCCCGGACGATGTCGTCACATCAATGTCCGGCAAAACCGTAGAAGTCGTCCACAGCGATGCCGAAGGACGAATGATTTTGGCAGATGCTATGACACTCGCCGCCCGCAAAACACCGGATGCCGATTTTTTCGTCTCATTCGCAACACTCACCGGCACAATGCACATCGCCCTCGGCGAAAGAATCAGCGGCGTTTTCGCCTCCGCCCCCTATCTGCTAAAAAAAGCACAAATCGCCGCCGCCGCAAGCGGAGAAAGATTATGCGCATTCCCGCTGGCAAACGATTATGCAACCGCCCTAAAAAGCGATGTCGCCGACATAAAACAATGTGCCGAAGAAGGTGCGGCAGACCACATTATGGCGGCACTTTTTTTGCGTGATTTTCTGCCGCCCGATTCGCCGTGGCTGCATTTAGATTTGTCAGCGGCAAGTTGCAAAGGCGGATTAGGCGTCGCCCCCGGACCAGAAACAGGTTTCGGTGCGGTCTGGGCGTTGGAGTTATTAAAACGGGCAAAACCATGAACCAAACTCTGCCGCCGATATGCGGCGACGGTTTTTTGGCAACACTATCCCGCCCCCGAGTCGCCGCAAGTTTTTGGCACCCGCCGCAACCACAAAAATTCGCACAAATGTGCCGGGACGGTCTGCAAATCGCCGAAATACGCTTGGATCTCGCACAATCGCAAACCGAAGAATCGGCACGCACTCTATTATCCGCCGTTTCCGCCCTGCCGTCAATTCTCACAATCCGCCCGCCCTTTGAAGGCGGCAAATTCGCCGCAGACGAAAATAAACGCCGCAATTTGTTTTACCGCCTTTTGCCTTTCGCCTCCGCCGCAGACATTGAGTTATCAGCAGAAATCCGCCCCGATATTGTCGCCGCCGCAAAAAAATCCGGTGCCGCAACAATCATATCGCAACACAACTTTAACGGCGTAGAATCGCCGGCAGCCATAAACACAGCAGCAAATCAGGCATTCGCCGAAGGTGCAGATGTCTTCAAATATGCAGCAACCATAAAAAACCAAAACGAATTCGCCGCCCTAAAATCATTCTTGCAACAATGGACGCAAAAACCCGAAAATCCGCCCGTCATCGTCATCGGAATGGGCACCGCCGAAATCGCCCAAAAAACCCGCCGTGATTTTCCCGCCCTCGGTTCACGCATCACTTTCGCCGCCGCAAACGGAATTCCGACCGCCCCGGGACAACTAACAATCAAAGACGCCGCCGCCGCCGCCGCCCGATATTCACCATAAAACCCCGCCGCCCCGCCGATTCCCGCCTTTCCGCCGCCCGTCATTTTTCGCCTCCCCGACTCGCCCCTGACATTTGTCGGGGGCGAAACAAGTTCGGCGGAGTTTACTCCGCCCCCCGCAATTTCCGCCTTTCCGCCGCCGTCCGATTCCCGCCTTCCGCCGCCCGTCATTTTCAATTTTTACCATTCCGATGTAAATCGGAATCTCCCCCGCCGCCCGATTCCCGCCTTTCCGCCGCCGCCCGATTCTCGCCGACAAAATCCCGCCTCCCCGCCGTCATTCCCGCGAAAGCGGGAATCCATTTTCACCGACAAATCCCCGCGTTCACGCCGTTTTTTAAGAAAAAAACGCGCGGGAATTCTAAAATTAATCGCCTATAATGGATTCCCGCTTTCGCGGGAATGACGGGGGGGGGGGGGGCGCGGAATTTCGCGGTTTTTTTGCGGAATTCCGCCGCCCCCTCATTCCATTCCCGCGAACGCGGGAATCTGTCTGCGTCGCAAAGCGGCGGTAATTTGCATCGCAAAGCGATGCGTACAGATTCCCGCGTTCGCGGGAATGGAAGGTTCTTTTTCCCGCCGCCCCTCCGCCGGATTTCAATGGCGAAAAACCGCCGAATTCGGCAACAACGCCAGATTCCATCTGGAAGCCGTACATCGTTTCTAATCATTAATTCCCCGCCCCCGACATTTGTCGGGGCGAAATCCGCCGCAGCAGTTCACTGCCGCAAACCCCGGCATTTCCCGCCTTCCCGCCGCCCGTCATTTTTTACCATTCCGATGTAAATCGGAATATCCCCCGCCGCCCGTCATTCTCGCCGTCCGCCGCCGTCCGATTCTTGCCGACAAAATCCCGCCCTCCCGCCGTCATTTTCGCGAAAGCGGGAATCCATTTTCGCCGACAAATTCCCGCGTTCACGCTGTTTTTTATGAAAAAACGCGCGGGAATTCTAAAATTAATCGCCTATAATGGATTCCCGCGTTCGCGGGAATGACGGGGGGTTTTTCGCGGAATTTCGCGTTTTTTTGCGGAATTCCGCCGCGTTCGCCGGAATGGAAAACTTTATTTTTCGGTCGTTTTACGGAAAAATGGAAAACTTTATTTTCGGCGGAATTCCTCCGCATTCCGATGAAAATCGGAATCTCCGAATCGCAAACTAAATCCCGATTGCGATTCCTTCACGGCGGGTGCAATTCATCGTCGACAAAACGCACAATATGCAGACCGCTGACAAGCGGGCGGATGTTGATTTTTTGGAAAATCGGCGAAAAAAATCTTCCGCCCGAAAAAAAAATTATACGCGGAATTGGGTGGCAAATTGGTGCAATGGAATTGATAATGCTGCGGTTGTGATTCCGCCGATGATGCGGAACGGGGGGGCGCGTAAATGTCCGCCCGCCGCCAAAATGCTTGTTGCCGCGAACATTGTGCAATGCGCGCGGGTGCGGCGGCGGCGGTATTCGGAAAACGCGCGCGGCGGCGGATTCGTCCGCAACAACGCCGCCAGACATTCGGCGTCTGCGATTCCCAAACTCAATCCTTGCGCGCCCGCCGGATGCAAAATAGTCGCGCCCGCGCCCAACATCGCAACGCGCCCCGCGGCAAGCGGCGAAACGCGGCGCGCTTTCGGGGCGTAAATAAATCGTTCGCCTGCTGTGTGCAGGGCGAATTCGCCGCCGAAACAATCGTTAATTTTTGTCAACAATTCGCCGTCCGGCAATGCCGACAATGCGCCCGCCGCGCGTTCGCCCGCGCATACAATCACGCCGGTTTTGCCGTCCGTGCGCGGTACCAGCGCGACAATGCCTATGGCGGTGAAACTTTCCACTGCCAGACCGCGCGGAAAACTTTTTGTTTCGGCGGCGAAAGTGATAATCGCCTGCCGGTAATCGGTTTCGCGCGCGACAAACGGCGGCGGCAAATCGGGCGCGGCGCAAGCGACAACGACGGCGGCGGCTTCGGCGATTTCTTCCGTCCCGTCCGCCGCGCGATACAAAACGCGCACCGAATCGGGTTGCGGCGTAAAAGACGAAACCGATACCGGCGCGCGAAATGAATCGCCCAATGCGGCGGCGAGTTCGCGGCGGGCTTCGCGATGGGCGATGCCGATTCCCAAAACGCCGCCGCAAAATGTCGCGCCGCCGGGGGCATTTTGGAAGGATATGCGCGCCGTTGATAGCGGGGCGGCGTTTGGCAAATTTGCGCCCGCTTGTCGCAAAACGGCGGCGGCGGCGGCGTTGATGACAACCGATTTTCCGTCTTCGGCGGCGGAATCAATGTCGTCTTTTTCCAAAACCAATACTTCGCCGCCGCGGGATTTGTGCAGGGCGGCAAAAACGAGTCCGCTAATGCCGCCGCCGATAACGCAAATCAGTCGCCGCGCATCCATTTTTCTATTTCGGCGCGAGTTTTTGGGGCGGCGGGCATTATTTCGCATCCGCCCGCACAAACGACCGCGACATCTTCAATGCGGATTCCGATATTGCGGTATTTCACCGGAATGCCCCGCGCGTCCGGAATATACAATCCGGGTTCCACTGTCAGCACCATTCCGGTGCGCAAAATGCGGGCGTTGCCGTTTTCTTCGGTCATTCGCCCGACATCGTGAACATCCAATCCGATAAAATGCCCGATGCGATGCATATAAAATCGGCGATATAACTTTTTGTCATAAATGGTTTTTGCGTCCGCTTTGATAATTTTTAGTGCGGACAATCCGCGCGACAAAACGCGCGCCGCGGCATTTTCTATCGCGTCCCATTTTACGCCGGGGGCGATTGTCGCCAATGCGCGCCGTTGTGCGGCGAGGACGACATCGTATAACGCCGCTTGTGCGGGGGAAAACTTGCCGTCCGCCGGAAATGTGCGCGACATATCGCCGGCATAATCGCGATATTCCGCGCCTGCGTCAATCAATATCAGGTCGCGCCCCAAAATCCGCCCGTTATTTTCCCGATAATGCAAAGTCAGGGCGCGGCGACCGGCGGCGACAATCGGCGAAAAAGCGTGTTGCGCATCGCCCGCACGAAATACCGCGCCGAGAATCGCCTCCAACTCGCGTTCGTTTTTTGCAATGGCGACGGCGCGCATTGCGGCGGAATGTCCGGCGGCGGTGATTTCCATCGCCCGCCGCAACAGCGCGATTTCTTCGGGCGATTTGATTGTGCGCATGTCGTCCAAAATCGGCGCGACATCGGAAAGCGTGCGCAACATTGTCGCGCCATCGCCGCGGTTTTGTAGGCGGCGGGCGGCGATTTTTTCGCATAAATACAAATCCAACTCTTTGTCTGCGCCGGGGAGAAAATGTGCGATTTCGCTGTGTTGCAAAAACGAATTGAGTTGCGCGTGCCATTCGGCAATGTCGACGCTTTCGGTGATTCCGGTTTGACGGCGGGCGCGCAACGGACCGGCTCTTTCGCCGTCCCATTGTTCGGCGCGTTTGTCGCGCGGGCGGCACAGCAATGTTTCGCGCACGATTCCGCCGTTGCGAATTTGCATTAACAAAGCGGAATGCGGTTCGGCGAAACCGGTTAAATAATATAAATATTTGTCGGGGCAGTACGGATAATCGTTGTCGCGGCTTTTGACTCGTACCGGCGCGGAGGTGAGAATGAGTGCGCCGTCTTTGAGAGTGCGGGCAACGGTGCGCCGCCGTGCGCGAAAGTTATCGGCGGTTAAGATTGCGTCCATGGCAGTCCGTGAAAACGCCAGCCGTTTATGTTGCCGCGTTTGCCGGTTTTGTCGGGATCGCCTTCAAAACCTTCCAAAATGTTGTAGGCTTTTTTCCATCCGGCTTCGGCGGCGGCGGCGGCGGCATGATGCGAACGGACGCCGCTGCGACACAAAAACAAAACGGGGCGGTCGTGCGGTACTTCGCGTTCCAGTTGTTCGCAAAAGTTTTCGTTGTTGATCATTTCCGGGTAAATCTGCCATTCTAAATGCAAGGCGTTCGGCGCGCGTCCTACATATAAAAATTCGGGCGCGGTGCGCACATCCACCAATACGGCGGACGAATCGCCGCGCAAAACGGCGGCGGCTTCGGGCGGCGTCAATGCGCCGGAATAAATCAGATTCATTTCCCGCCGCCGTTCTTCGGCGGATTTTAGGGCTTGCTGCGGTGACGGATTTTGCATAATATTCGCTGGTTTATAAAATAAATTAGGCCGTCAGGGACTCGAACCCTGGACCAACGGATTAAAAGTCCGCTGCTCTACCAACTGAGCTAACGACCCGCCGAAATTATACTACCGAAATCGCCTTTTTTTTCGATTCGCGATTTCTTAATTTTTTGCCAAAAAAAATTTCAGAGATTTTCCCGAAAATCGGACGGGCGGACGCCGCCGATTCTTAATGCGATGAAATAAGTTATCGCGCCCAAAAATATCAATCCGAAAAGGGCGGCGGTGCGCGACAAAAGCGCGGCGGTGTTCCAAAAATTCGCGTCCGGCAATATCGCCGCCAATGTTAAAACCATCGCCGTCAGTGCGCCGACGGTTGCCGCCCCCAATCGCCGCCATCCGGCGGGCGGGGTATACCATCCGCGGCGGCGCAATATAAACAGCAACAAAAACGCGTTTAATGTCGCGGCGAGACCGATAGAAAATGCAATTCCGGCGTGATTCCATTTCAGCATAAAAACAAAAATGCCGTTTCCGATTTGCGTAAAAATCAGCGCGCAAAACGCGACTTTTGCGGGAGTTGCTGCGTCATGACGGGCGAAAAATGCCGCCGCCAGCGGGCGCAACGCCACAAGTCCGATAACGCCCGCGCTATATGCAACAACCGCCTGCGCGGTCATTTCGGCATCCGCCGCATCAAATTCGCCGTGCCGAAACAATACCGACACAAGCGGCATCGCCAATATCGCCATTCCGACTGCGGCGGGGGCGGATAACAAAACCGCCAGCCGCAAAGTTTTATCCAAAATGGCGGAAGCGCGATTTGCGTCCGCCGACAATGCGGGCAAGGCGACGGTCGTCAATGCCGCCCCCAACAATCCGGCGGGCAACTCCATTAAACGATCCGCATAATACAACCACGAAATCGCTCCCGCCGGCAACAAAGAAGCGACGATTAAATTAATCAGCAAATTAATTTGCATAGCACCCGCACCCAATGCGCTTTGTCCCATTCGTATCAGTGCGGTTTTCATTTGCGCACCCGGACGGCGGATGCGGATTCGCAAGCGAATTCGGGCGCGGCGGACGAAAAATATCGCCCATATTAATTGCAATGCGCCGCCTGCCAATACGCCCCACGCCAGCGCGATATTCGGCGGCGAATGTGCGGGAGACGAAAAAAATGCGGCGGCAATCATACACAAATTTAACAAAACCGGCGCGGCGGCGGCGGCACGAAAATGTCGCCCGGCGTTCAACATTCCCGCCAAAAGCGCGACAACCGAAATAAACGCGATATACGGAAAAACGATTCGCAACAAATCGGCGGCGGTTTCGGTTTTTTGCAAACCGGGGGCGAAAACGGCAATGATTTGCGGGGCGAAAATCGCGACAATCGCCGACAAAACCGACAACGCCGCGCCGAGAAGAAATAATAATTCACCGGCGAAATTCGCGGCTTTTTCTTCGTCTTCTTTTAATAAAGAAGTGTAGGCGGGAATAAATGCTTGCGTCAATGCGCCTTCTGCGGTAAATCGGCGCAACGCATTCGGCAAGCGGAACGCGACAAAAAACGCGTCCATTAATGCGCCCGCACCGAAAACGGCGGCAATCATAATATCGCGCACCAGCCCGAGAATGCGCGATATAAAAGTCCATCCGCTGACGGACAAAAACGCGCCGATAAAATTTTTCATTGTTGCAAAAGGCGCGTTGTTGCCGCAAAATCGTCCGGCAACGGCGCGCGCAAATCAAGTTTTTCGCCGGTCAGCGGATGTTCAAACGACAAAACGGACGCATGCAACATCGTCCGTTTTGCGCCGAGTTTGCGATTTGCGGCAAAATCGCCGTATTTGTCGTCGCCGACAATCGGCAAACCGACCGCAGCGAGATGAATGCGCAATTGATGGGTGCGTCCGGTGATAATATCCGCCCGCACCATCGCAGCGGCGGGAAATGCTTCCAAAAGAGTCGTTCGCGTCAAGGCGGGGCGTCCGTCTTTTGCGACCATTCCGCCGATACCGTGTGCGGTGCGTTTTAGCGGCAGCGAAATGACCGCCGCCCGCCGCGACCATTTTCCGAACACCAGCGCATGATAAATTTTGTTGACTTGTCGCGCCCGCCAGCGGCTTTGTACGCCGCGCAATGCCGAAGATTTTTTCGCCAGCAATAAAACGCCGGAAGTGCTTTTGTCCAACCGGTGCGCGAGTTCCAAAAATTGCCCGTCGTGCGTTGTCCGCAATCGTTCCACAACGCCATGGGCGGTTGCCGTGCCGCCATGTACCGCCATTCCGGAAGGTTTATTGACCGCCAGAAACGCGGAATCTTCGTATATGACCGGCAATGTTGCCGGCGGGGCGGCGGCGGCGGGGGCGGCGAGAGATATATTGTCGGGAATGCGAAGTTCGTCGCCGGCGCAAAGTTTGCTACTCGGGGCGGAGCGTCTTCCGTTGATTCGCACTTGCCCCGTGCGGATGAGGCGGTATATCAGCGGGCGCGGTGCGCCCTTCATTTCGCGCGCGAGGTAGTTATCCAGCCGTTGTCCGTGGTAGTTGACGCCGACTGTGCGGGCGGGAGATAATATTTTTTTCTGCATTATGTGTACATAACGACGATATTTTATCTTATAATTATAAACAATGGCGGAGAGGGGAAGAATCCTTGCCGGATTTATTCCTGTCTTCAATTATTTTGTGGCGAAAATCGCGCCACCCGCGGAAAGCCGCTACCGCGTTTTGCAAAAGCGGTGTTAATTCGGACAAAGGCAATGTATTGGCTGTTCGCTGCGAATGATATTGTATCGTGTTTTTTCCGCTTGCCGGAAATTCGCGCGTTTGTTTGTTGCCTTGCGCCGAGTGGAAAGCAATTAATTTATGAGAACTATCTACATCAACACGCGACAATCGGAAGAACACCGGATTGTCATCGCCCAAAGCGGAAAACTGACCGGATTTGAGCAAGATATTGTCGGCTGGGAGAACAAAAAAGGCGACATTTACAAAGGTGTCGTCACTCGCATAGAAGAGGGACTGGACGCCGCATTCGTCAATTTCGGCGAATCCAAAAACGGTTTTTTGCCGCTCAAACACATTGCCGCGGATTTGCCCGGCGCATCCGGCGGACAATACCGGGTTGCCGAAGGCGACAGCATTTTGGTGCAAATTAAAAAAGACCATGTCGGCGACAAGGGCGCGGGATTGACGACCAACATTTCGCTTGCCGGATGTTATTTGGTGCTGATGCCGCAAACCAAAAAAGACAAAACGATGGTGTCCAAAAACATTTCCGGACAAGATCGCCGCAAAATCACCGAATCGCTGGACGGTTTGAATATCCCGGACGGAATGAGCGTTATCGTGCGCACCGCCGGTATCGGTCGCCCGCAAGAAGATTTGCGATGGGATTTGGAATCGTATTTGCTTAAATTGTGGCGGGCGGTGGAAACTGCGGCACAAAACAATCGCGGTCCGGTTCTCATTTATCGCGAAAATAATCTTTTGTTGCGGGCGGTGCGCGATCATTACCGCCCCGGCGAAGACGAAATTTTTTGCGATGATTTTGACAATTTTCAGGAGTTGAAAAACTTTATGGAAATTATCAGCCCCGACAATGTAGATTGCGTTCATTATTACGAGGGCACGGGCGTGATGGTGCCGGACGCTTTAGAACAGCAAATAGACGCGATTTATCAGCGCGAAATAAAGACGACTTCGGGCGCGCGGGTTGTGTTTGATGTCACCGAGGCGATGATCGCGATTGATGTCAATTCCGCGCAAATGCGGGGCGCGAGCGACATAGAAACGACGGCGTTGCGCGCCAACAAAGAAGCCGCCGAAGTCATCGCCAAACATCTGCATTTGCGCGACATGAGCGGGTTGGTTGTCGTGGATTTTATTGATATGGCGATAGAGGCGAACCGCCGTCAATTAGAAGAATATTTTGTTTCGCTTTTGCGCAAAGATCGCGCCCGCGTGCAGTGGGCGGGGTTGTCGCGATTCGGAATGATGGAGTTATCGCGTCAGCGATTGTCGCGACCGGTAGAAGAATCGCAAAGCGTGGTGTGCCAAACTTGTCGCGGCACCGGACGGCAACGCCGCCCCGAATCTTTCGCCTTGCGATTGTTGCGCAAAATCCGCGGAATGCTGCCGGATCCTGAGGCGGAGGCGTTGGTCGTGCATGCGCCGTCCGATTCGGCGGTGTATTTGTTGAACGAAAAACGCGTGGAGTTGCGGCGGATGGAAGACGAATACGATTGCGAAATATTAATCGCGCCGTTGTCGGATATGAAACCGCACGATTACAGCATCCGCAAAATCAAAAACGAGGGAAAAGTCGGCGCGAGTTATCAGGCGCGAGGCGGCGGCGAAGACAAAATGCGCGCCGAAGAAATGAAACAACGCGCCGAGAAAAAAATGACCGGCAAGAAAAAACCGCTCATCCAAACCATCATCCCCGAAGAACGCGCGCCCGACAGCGATGGAATGTGGGGCAAGTTGTGGAAGAAAATCGCGGGGGCGTTTTCGTCTTCCGCCCCGTCCAAAACCGGCGACAAAAAACAAGGCGACAAACGCCGCAATCTCAAAAAGAAACGCCGACAAAAATCCGGCAACGACGAATCGGCGGCAAAGTCGCCGCCGGGTGCCGCCGAAAATGCGTCCGCCGGTCGTAAATCGCGCAACAACGGACAACGGCGGCGTGGACAACGGATGCGACAAGAATCGCCGAAACCGATGCCGCAATCCGCCCGCACAAATTCGGAAACGCCCGATGAACAGAAACAATCGCCGACACCTGCCGTTGCGGACGGCGATACTGCGGCGGCTGTTGCGGCAACGCCCGAAATCGCCGCCGAAACAAATGCCGAAAAAAGTTTTTCGCCTCCCGCATTTGCCGAAAATGAATCGTTGCAAAAAATAGAGACCATCGGCGGCGACAAAACGCCTGTTGCACGAGTTGAACAAAACGAAGTGCAACAATTGGAATCGGGAAATATCGTTCGCGAAAAACGCCCGCCCGAAACTGCCGCATTAATGCAAGTAGAAACCGCCGCCCCCGGCAAAGAAAATCCGCCGTCTTGATTTTGTTGTAAAAAATCCATTTTTGTCGCAAAAAAATCCGCTTCCCAAAAAAATTAAAAGTTAATTTTCCGCGTTTTTTTACAGCATTCCGATTAGAATCATGCAAATTCCGGCGGACGCTGGAATGATGGCGGGTTTTGTGGAATTAATTTAAGAATCCCTCTTTTGTCGTAAAAAAATCCATTTCCGCAAAAATGTTAATTTCCGCGGTTTTTACTACATTTTCCGCGGTTTATAGCGTTCCGATGAAAATCGGAGTTGCGTGCGAATTCGGATTGGAATCAGGGAAATTTGTTTGTGAAAAACGCCCGTCGCCCGATTTCGCCGCATTAATGCAAGTGGAAACCGCCGCTTCCGACAAAGAAAATCCGCCGTCTTGATTTTGTTGTAAAAAATTCATTTTTGTCGTAAAAAAATCCGCTTCCCAAAAAAATTAAAAGTTAATTTTCCGCGTTTTTTTACAGAATTCCGATTATAATCAGGCAGATTCCGGCGGACGCTGGAATGATGGCGGGTTTTGTGGCATTAATTTAATAATCCCTTCTCGTGCCGCATTACGGTGCGAGAGAATCGGGGGAATTATTGCACGAGAAGAACGGGGCGGAATGAAAAACGACGGTTATGCCGCCCCGTTCGTTGGCGGTTTAGGAATCCATTGCCTTTTCAAAACGCTCGTTTGCGGTTTTCCAATCGGCGACATTCCAGAATGCGGCGATATAATCGGGGCGGCGGTTTTGGTATTTTAGATAATAGGCGTGTTCCCAAACATCCAACGCCAGCACCGGCGTACCGCGATGCGATTCGTCCGTCACATCCATCAGCGGATTGTCCTGATTGGGCGTGGAGACGATTTTGAGTTTGCGATTTTGGACGACCAGCCACGCAAAGCCGGAACCGAAACGGGCAACCCCGGCGTCCGACATTTCTTTTCGCAACTCGTCAATGCTGTTGAAAGTGCGCCCGACTTCCGCCGCCAAAGCGCCTTGCGGGTCGCCGCCGCCGTCCGGCGACATGGAAGTCCAGTAGATATTGTGATTGTAATAACCGCCGGCGTTGTTGCGGACGGCGGAGCCCATGGACGATACGCTGCCTAACAGGCGTTCTATCGGCATCATCCATCCTTCGCTGTCTTTGAGTGCGACCGCCATTTTGTCGTAATAGGTGCGATGGTGTTTGCCGTAGTGGATTTCCATCGTTTGTGCGTCAATATGCGGTTCCAGCGCCTTAAAATCGTAAGGCAAGTCCAAAAAATCAAAAGCCATTGTCGTGTCTCCTGTCGGTTGTCTGATAAAAAAATATACCAACGCCATTATATCACTCTGTTTTTGTTTTACAATACGGCGGTGCGAGTTTTGCGCGACATTCCCGAAAAAGGCGCGCCGCTGGCGCTTTGTATCGGCAATTTTGACGGCGTCCACCGCGGCCACCGGATGCTTGTGGAACGGGTATTGCGGCGGGCGGCGGACGATAGTTTGAAAAGCGCGGTGTTGAGTTTTGAACCGCATCCGCTATCTGTGTTGCGCGGCGAAGTTTTGCGGCGGATTGGCGGTGCGAGCGACAAAATATATTATTTGTCAGATATAAATCGTTTATATTTACTTCGTTTTACGAAAAATTTTTCTATGCAAACGGCGGCGCAATTTGCCGATTTGGTTTTTGCGCGATTGAATGCGCGTTATGTTGCGGTCGGCGAAAACTTTCGTTTCGGGCGCGGGCGGTTGGGCGATTTGTCGCTTTTGCGGCGCACGGGAGAACGGTATGGGGCGACGGTGGAAGGTGTGCCGTTGCGAAGTGATAACGGCGGGGCGATTAGCAGCGGGCGGATTCGCGATTGTTTGCGGGACGGCGATTTTGCGGCGGCGGCAGCATTGCTGGGGCATCCGTGGACATTGCGCGGGCGGGTGGTACGCGGACGCGGATTGGGGCGGACTCTCGGCTATCCGACTGCAAATTTGAATTTGCATTTTATTCCGGTGTGCGAGGGAATTTTTGTCGCCGCCGCTTTGCTGGACGGAAAAGTGATTCCTGCGGCATTGAGTATCGGCATAAATCCGACTGTGGACGGCGGCGGCGGCGTTCGCGCGGAAGCGTTTTTGTTGGATTTTGCTGGCGATTTATACGGAAAACGGTTGGAAATTCAACCGCTGCATAAACTGCGGGACGAAATAAAATTCGCGGGAATGGACGATTTGCGCGCGGCAATGGCGAACGATGTTTCACAACTACGCGAATGGTGGCGACAAAACGGCGGCAGTTTCGGATAAATCGGTACGATAATCACCACCGGAAAATGCCCGCAAATTTCGGTTTTGCACGACTGTATTAATTTAAAATCGCCACCGGAAAAATGTTCGCAAATTTCGGTTTTGCACGACTATTAATTTAAAATCGCCACCGGAAAATGCCCGCAAATTTCGGTTTTGCGCGACTATTAATTTAAAATCGCCGCCGGAAAACGCCCGAAAATTTCGGTTTTGCGCGACTGTATTAATTTAAAATCGCCACCGAAAAATGCCCGCAAATTTCGGTTTTACACAACTGTATTAATTTAAAATCGCCGCCGGAAAATGCCTGCAAATTTTGCACCTTTTGCGCGATTGTATTAATTTAAAAATTAATTTAAAAATTTAAAAATTAATTAAAAAAATTGAGTGGCGATGACGGGGTGGGGATGGTTTTTCCGCGCCGCAAACAGACAAGCGCGACTGCCGCATCGGTCAGGGCGAGTTTGATTTCGCCGTCGGCAACGCCTTTTATAACCCGGTCGGCGTAGGCGGCGCGGCGCAATACTTCCAGCACGGCATTTTCGCCCGTGTTTTGGGAGACGATTCGCGCCGATTCCGTTGCGGATTTGGAAAGTCCCGCCGGATAACCGCCGCGTTTTAACGCCAATATGCCGGAGGCGGCGGCGGAAATCGCCCACAAAATCAGCGGCGGCGGTTCTTGGATTTCCAGCAAAACATTGAGAATCGCCAGCGTTTTTTTGCCGTCGCCGGACAATGCCGCATCCGTCAGTTGAAAAATATTAAGGCGCGCGCCGCCGGATAACGCTTCCGCGACATTTTCTTCGTTGCCGCCGCCCGCCAGCCGCATTTTATACAAACATTGTTTTGCGGCAGACAAATTGCCTTCGGTTTGCGCCGCTAATCGGGCGACGGCGTCTTCTGAGAGCGACATTTCCCATTCGCGCGCCCATTTTTTGCACCAAATCGCGGTTTGTTTTGCATTGAGCGGCGGGCAATGCACGACGACAGCGTTCGCGCCCAAATCTTTAAACCATTTCGCTTTGTGATGTTTGCGATCCAGCCGGTAAAAAGATAATGTCAGCGAATCGGGCGATTTGACTCGTTTAATTACATCCCGCAAAATACCCAAAGAACCGCCGCCATCGCCGTCGCCGCTTTTTTTTCCGCGCAAACCGGTCGGCGGCGAATGCGCCGTAATTTCGTACAAAGTCGCGCCGCCGCCAAAAAGCGAATCGCCGGGCGAAGATGCGATGGACGAATCGGGACGGTCGGAATCGCCGAACAATTCCAAAGAGGCGAATTCCAAATTTTTGTAATCGCCTGCGGTGCGCAATGCGGCGCGCATTTCTTCTATCAGTTGCGGTTCTTCGCCGTAAAAAATGTACGCACCGCCCGGCGAACGTTCTTTTTGCATTTCGCGTACGAATTCAACGGCGGAATTCACGGATTTTCCCGCCCCAAAATATAACGCATTTGCCGCAACGCCTCCCGCCGCAAACGAACGATTGCGTCTTTGCGGACATGGCGGGCGGCGAGATAACGCGATTCCGAAACCGGCACGACTTGCTCCAACGCAATATCGCGCGCCGCCGCCTCGCCCAAACGAAACTCCAAAACATAACGCATTTTGTACGCGCTGACGGTACCGTCGCCGTCAAACGATTCAATTTTGGATGAGACATTTTCGCGCAACGACAAAGATTGCGCGTTTTCGCCGCCGATTGTCATTGCCGCCGCCGCCGCCCGTGCAAGTTCGGGCGATTCGGTTTGCACATTCACCGGCGGCGTATACAACGGCGGCGCGCATGCCGAAAGCAAAAAACAAAACCAACACCGCGCACGCATTATTCTGCAATCACAAAATTAACGATTTTGCCGGGGACGATAATGACTTTGCGTACGGATTTTTGGGCGAGATATTTTTCTGCCGCCCGCCGCGCAAAATCTTCTATCGCCGCGCGATCTGCATCCGGCGGTACGGCAATTTCGCCGCGCCGTTTGCCATTGATTTGCACCGCCATTGTTGTCAATTGTCGCGCCGCCAAAACTTCCGCATCTGCGCGCGGCCACGGCGCTTCGGCAATAAACTCGCATTCTGAATCTGAATTAAAACCGAGTTTTTCCCACAACGCCTGCGCGATATGCGGCACGGCGGGCGCGAGAAGACGCAAAACGATGGACGCGCTTTCGTCAATTAAATCCGCGCCTTTTTTTGCGGTGTCGCCGCTTGCATTCGCGACCAAATCAATCGCCGATTTTCCCAATTCGTTCGCAATGTTCATCGCCGCGGAAGGAATATTATTAAAGCGCAAACGATTCATATCGTAATCGGCTTTCGCGAGCGTTTGATGTACTTGCAAACGGACATTTGCAATTTTGCGCATCAATTCTTCTTTGTGTTCGTTGTCGGAATTTTTTGCCGCTGTGCGCAACGAATCGCGACATTGAAGAAGTCCGAGATGTTTGACATCCGATTCGGAATCGCCGTTTGCACTTCGCCACAAACGATTTAAGAATCGCGAACAGCCGCGGATTCCATCATCCGACCAGTCCAGCGATTGTTCCGGCGGGGCGGCGAAAAGAATGAAAAGCCGCGCCGCATCCGCGCCGTATTCGGCGACCAGCGATTCCGGGTCCACGCCGTTATTTGTGGATTTGGACATTTTAATTCGCCCGGCATATTGCACCGCTTCGCCGCTTGCATCCGCACCGGTTTTGCCGTCCGCTTGCGGCAAAACTTCGGACGGCGCAAACCATATTCGCCCGCCATCGCTATCGCGATAATAGGCGTCGTTCAACACCATTCCCTGACACAGCAAATTTGCAAACGGTTCGTCGTAGCGTTTTTCTTGCGGATACATTCCGGCATCGCGCATTAGTTTGTGAAAAAAACGCGCGTATAATAAATGTAGACAAGCGTGTTCTATGCCGCCGACATATTGATCCACCGGCATCCAATACGCCGCGCGTTCATCGGTCATTGCATCGCCGCAATCATAACTCGCAAATCGCGCAAAATACCATGACGATTCAAAAAAAGTATCCAGCGTATCGGTTTCGCGTTTTGCCGCCGCACCGCATTGCGGACATTTGCAATTGACGAACGATTCCATTTTGGCGAGAGGAGAACCGCGTCCGTCTATTGCGGCATTTTCGGGCAGGCGCACCGGCAAATCTTTTTCCGCCGCCGGCACATCGCCGCATTGCGGACAATGCACAATCGGAATCGGGCAACCCCAATATCGCTGACGGGAAACGCCCCAATCGCGCAAACGATATTGCGTTTCGCGCGCGCCCCGTCCGATTTTTTCCAGTTCGGCAATGGCGCGGGGAATCGCTTCCCGTTGCGGCATTCCGTCCAAAAATCCGGAATTGATCATCGCGCCTTCGCCGGTATATGCCGCATCCGCAATCGCGAATGTTGCCGCCGATTCGCCGGGCGGCAATACGACCGGCATCACCGGCAAGTTTTCGCGGCGCGCAAAATCTAAATCGCGTTGGTCGTGGGCGGGACAGCCGTAAATCGCACCGGTGCCGTATTGGGCGAGAATGAAGTTTGCGACATACACTGGCAGTTTGCGTTGCGGTGCGAAAGGATGAATTACCCGCAAGCCGGTATCGTAACCGCGTTTTTCGGTTTTTTCCATCGCCTCTTCGCTGACCGCCAGATGGCGGCATTCGGCAATAAATTCGGCAAGCGCGGAATCGTTTTTCGCACATTCCGCCGCCAGACGATGGGCGGGCGCAATCGCGCAAAAAGACGCGCCGAATAAAGTGTCGGGGCGCGTCGACCAGCATTCTATCGCGTCATTTCGCCCTTCAATTTCCAAAAAAACGCGCGCACCTTCGGAACGCCCAATCCAATTTTTTTGCATTGTTTTAACCGATTCCGGCCACCCCGGCAAATCGTCCAAATCCGCGAGCAGTTCGTCGGCATAATCGGTAATTTTCATAAAATACATTGGAATTTCGCGGCGTTCCACAACCGCCCCCGAACGCCATCCGCGTCCGTCCACTACTTGTTCGTTGGCGAGAACGGTGTTGTCGACCGGGTCCCAATTGACGGCGGCTTTCTTTTTATAAACTAACCCTTTGCGAAACAGGCGGACGAATAGTTGTTGTTCCCAGCGGTAATATTCGGCATCGCATGTTGCGTGTTCGCGTCGCCAATCTATGGCGAGTCCGAGTCGCATCAGTTGCGCGCGCATTTCGGCAATATTTCCGCGCGTCCATTCGGCGGGCGGGATGTTGTTGTCAATCGCGGCGTTTTCGGCGGGCAATCCGAAAGCGTCCCAGCCCAGCGGTTGCAAAACATTGTATCCCAACATTCGCTTGTGTCGGGCGATCATGTCGCCGATAGTGTAGTTGCGCATGTGTCCCATGTGCAACCGTCCGGACGGATAGGGAAACATTGAAAGGCAATAAAACTTTTCGCCGGGGCGGTTTTCATCGGCGGCGAAAAGTCCGGCGTCCGCCCATCGCTTTTGCGTTGCGGATTCTACTTCGGTAAAAGGATAACTGCCCGGCGCAATCATTGCGAAATTATAACACCCGCCGCCGCCGCTTTTCAGTTAAGTTTTAGCGGTTTGATTTCCGCACCGCGGGCGTGCAATTGTTGTTCGTAATATGAACCGTTTCCCAGCCGCCCCGCCGCCGAAATGGACAACGCCACCGCCAAAGATGATGCAACAGTCAGCGGATAGTTGCCGCCCGAAAGTTCCAGTACAAATAAAATTCCCGCCAGCGGTGCGCCGATAACGGGCGCGGTGAAAGCGATCATGCCGCATACCACCGGCACAAAAAACGGACCGTCATAAACGCCGATTGCAGAGGTCAATGCCGCATATAAAACGCCCGCCAGCGCACCGATTCCCAATGTCGGCGTGACTGCGCCCCCGGCAAATCCCGCCCCCAGACAAATAATTGTCGCCGCGGTTTTAATCGCGCCCCAAAACAACGCTTCCCGCCAGCCGCCGGGCAATCCGTCTTCCACAATCAATGCCAGCAAATCGCGTCCGCCGGATGCATTAGGGGCGAAAAACCACAACATCCCGCATATCAATCCCGCCGCCGGCAGCACAATTAACGGCGAAAATGGCGACAATCGTTTTCCCAAAGCGAAAATCGCGCGCAAATACCACGCCGCCAACGCCCCGAACAATGCGCCTTGCACACCAAACACCGCGAAATTCGCCACCGTAATGGCGGGCATATCGCCGATGGACAAAAACGCCGGACGCGCCAAACCGACTGAAACCATATAACCCGCAACGGCTGCAACCGCCACCGGTGCGAAAGTCCGCCGTGAATAATGCCGCAAAATCACTTCGTGCGCAAAAAGTAAACCAGTTACCGGCGCATTGAATGCCGCCGCAATTCCAGCGGCAACGCCGCATGCCAATCCAACACCGCGTTCTTGCCAATGCCGGAAAAAGCCGCCGACAAATCCGCCCAAATGCCCGATGGGACCGTATACGCCCACGGATGCACCGGCGGCGAAAGAAGTAAAAGAGGCGAAAACGGATGCAATCGCCGGTTTCCATGGTTGCGAATCGCCTCGTTGCGCCGCCAACATCGTATCGGCAAGTCCGCAAAATGGCGTTTTGATGACAACCCGAACGATGCCGCAAACGATTCCCGCCGCCATCGGCGCAAATATCAAAGAATATAAACTAAAACCATCGCCGGAAACGCCGATTATTTGCGCCGCCGCCGTTGCGCCTTCCAAAAATGTGATGCCGAAAAACGCCGCTATGCAACCCAATCCGGCGGCGGCGGCAATCCCCAAAAATGTGTTTGCAAATTCTTTATATTTGTTCAAAGGCGGGATTTTTTCTCGGCGGCGTTTTTTTGTACATAATCGGGCGTGTAGCGGAAAGACATCCGCCGCATCGTTTCGTCGCCAATCATGAAATGATGCCACAAGCCGACAACAATATGCAAGCCGATAAGCACAATCATCGTATCGCCGACAAATTCGTGCAGGGCGCGCATTTGGTGTGCTGCCGGTGCATCGGCGGCGGAAAAATACGGTATCAGCGGCGCAATAATTTCGAGAAAACGATCACCCGCATCGGCGAGAGAAGGCAGTTCATAAAAATTGAAAAACACCACATCGCGCCGCGCCATTTGCGACATTGCAACGCCGATTGCCGCTTGCATCAGCACGATAATATACAGCAGCCAGTGCATCAAAAACGCAAGCATTCCGAAAAGCCACGAACTGGAAGATGCCACAGAAGTGTTGATTATCCGCCACAAAAGGCGAAACGCCATCAGCAGAAAAACCGCCATGCCGATTTGTTTGTGCGCGCCGATTAGTATGCCGATTTTGTCGCCGGACGGCAACGAAGCGGAATATTTTCCGCCCGCCAGCAACCCCGCAATGAGCAAAAACAGCAGCCAGTGCAGCAACAACGCCATCCATCCATATTGGTCACGTCTATTAAACATCATCGTTTTGGTCTCCAAAATAAAAAATAACGGGAATGTCAAAATTATAACGAAATTATCCCGTTTCGCAAAATTTCCGCCGCCCGTTCGCTACAATTCAATCGTGTCGCTATCCGTATTTTGGCAAAACCTGCCGCCGCCGGTAAAAATGTCTCTGCAACGGGGCGGAATTTCCTCCGCCGAAGATCTGTTGACGCGCTTTCCGATTCGCTACGAAAATTGGCGGGCAACGCAAAGCACAGCGTCTTTGCGCGGCGGCGAAAAGGCGTTGGTGGAAGGAGTCGTGACCGATGTTCGCATTCTTCCGCGCCGCAGAGGGCGGCAACTTCTCGCGCATCTGGAAGATGACGAAGGCGGTTATTTAACCGCGCGTTTTTTTCATGTAACGCCGGGATTGCAACGGGCGCTTGCTATCGGTGCGCGTTTGCGGCTGATGGGGACGGTCAAATTCGGAAATGGATGGGAAATGGCGCATCCGAAAATTCAATTCGCCGATTCCGCCGGCGAAGGCAAAATGCAGGCGATTTACGGTGCGGCGGGCGATTTGTCGCAAGACCGGCGGCGGCGATTGATTATGCAAGCGTTGGAATTGGTTCCTTCTGCGGACGATATTCCGAAAAGTTTTATGCATTTTACCGGCGGCGAATGGCGTTTTCGCGATGCGCTTTCGCTTGTGCATTTGCCGCCGCCGGACGACCCGCAACAAATTGAAAAAGTACAAAACGGCGAACATCCGGCATGGCGGCGATTGCGATTTGACGAACTTCTCGCCCATCAAATTGTATTGCGGGCGATTTACCGGCGGCGCGGGCGAAAAAAAGCCGCGCAAATTCGTCCGCCGCCAGAATGGGATTCGGCATTGCGCGCGGCGTTGCCGTTTACGCCGACCGCCGCACAACAACGGGCGATGGACGAAATTGCCGAAGATTTACGCGGTTCGCGCCCGATGCGGCGATTGTTGCAAGGCGATGTCGGCAGCGGCAAAACGCTGGTCGCCGCATTCGCCTGTCTCGCCGCAGCAAAAAGCGGACGGCTGGCGGTATTGATGGCGCCGACCGAAATTTTGGCATATCAACATTACGAAACATTATCGGCATTTTTTCGTACTTCGGGCGTGCAGTGCGAGTTATTTGTCGGCGGCATTCGCGGTGCAAAACGGCGCGAAGCGTTGGCGCAACTGCGTCTCGGATTGTCGCACATCGCAATCGGCACACACGCGCTTTTTTACAAAGAAAAAAATATGCCGCCGGTCGCGCTGGCGGTGATAGACGAACAACATCGTTTCGGCGTAGAACAACGCGCCGCATTATCGGCGGCGGGCAATACGCATCAATTGATGATGTCGGCGACTCCGATTCCGCGTACTTTGGCAATGAGTGCGTTTGCCGATGTAGACATTAGCGTTTTGGACGAGTTGCCGCCCGGACGAATGCCGGTAGCGACCCGTCTGGTACCTCGCCGCCGCCGTGACGAAGTATTGGCACGAATCGAAGCGCAAGAAGGGGCTGCCTATTGGGTTTGTCCGCGCATTGAAGAATCGGACGACGATTTGCAAGATGTATTTTCGCTTTTAGAAAAAGTGCGAAAAAATCACCCGAATTTGTCGCCGGAAGTTTTGCACGGGCGATTGTCGGCGGCAGAAAAACGGGACGCGATAGACCGTTTTCGTGCCGGAAAATCGCGTTTTTTGGCAGCAACGACCGTCATAGAAGTCGGCGTGGATGTGCCGCAAGCGGATGTGATGGTGGTAGAACACGCCGAACGAATGGGGCTTTCGCAATTGCATCAGTTGCGTGGCAGAGTGGGGCGAGGCGGTCGCGCCGGGGTATGCATTTTGTTGTACGAGGATGATTTGTCGGACGAAGCAAAAGCGCGATTGAAAATTTTGCACGAAACATCGGACGGTTTTAAGGTTGCCGAACATGATTTGCGATTGCGCGGTCCGGGCGAATGGCTGGGCACACGGCAAAGCGGTTTACCGCCGTTTCGCGTTGCGCGTCTCGGCGAAGACGCAGATTTAATCGCCATCGCCGGACGCACCGCCGAATGGCTTCTGAACAACGATTTACGCACCTGCATCCGCCAAATCCGCCGCTGGATTCCCCGCCACCGCCCACGCGATTGATTGCAAAAGAAAACGGCGGCGGGAATCTCTTCCCATCCGCCGTTTTTGTTTTCGGTTTATGTCAGACGATAACCGCTTTTTCCGTCATTGACCAGGGACCCCGTCCCGCCGAATTTTCGTACGCGACTTTTAAGAACGCGTTCATTCCAACTTCGGGTTCGGTAAACATCACCGTAAACCGCCCTCGCCCGATATAATCCATCGGATGAAAATCGCCGTCCGTCGGTTCTGTTCCTTGCGGCAAAACTGCAATTTGTCTTGCAACTTTCGTATTTCTCGGCAATGCAACACGATTTACGCCTTCGGTCGTCTGCATTGTCGTATCAAAAGTCAAAGCCATCGCCCGCCGGTCAACCAAAACCAAAGTCGGTGCATCGGTCGGAACTTCGGCGGGTGTTCGTGTTGTTTTGTCTTCGTGAATAAACAAATGCAAATAATCGTCCGTTGTCAGCGTCACCATTCCATTTTTTATTGCCTGCCGTAGCGGCAAAACGAAAGTGTACGCCGCATCGTCCATTTCCCGCATTTCCCGTATTGCTTTCGGTCCGTGCGTGTCGGGGTCAATATAATTGTTATATGCCGTCTGAAAGGCGGAATTGAAATTAATCAAACTCGTCACCTGTTCAGCAGTCACACCGAGTCGGGTTGCATTTTCGCTTGGAACGCCGCCCGTGTCGGAGAGATATTGCACCATAGATAATAATTCCGCCCAATGTTCGGCGTATCGTTGTGATAAACGCATGATTTTTCTCCTTTTGTGTTGATTAATAAAATAAGCGTTGCAGCGATTAAAACACGATTCTGCACAAATTGCGAAAGTTTTTACATTAGCATGCCATTTTGCTACACAAAAGTTTGCATTTACAGTGTAAAGACATGAAATAACAGTGTAAATAATTGCAGTACGGCATAGGAATGTGCATGAACAGTGTTGCAATTTGCAAGAACAGTGTAGTAATTTGCAGTGTCAGTATTGCAATTTGCATGTGCTGTGTAGCAAAATGCTCGATCAATGTAAGAATTTGCCGAATTAATGCGGGAATTCATAGATTTATGCGTTTCAGACGCCGAATTACTGCGGAAAATAAAAGTGCAGGCGATGAACGGGTTTTGTATGAGAGTTTTGCCGTCCTATCCGCTGACATTTCTGCCCCGCCTGCAACGGATTCGTAAAAATGATGCCGTCCGGATATATTATATTCAATCAAGTTCCACTTGCGACACGAGAATCAGCAAGATGACGAGGAAAATAAAGCCGATATACATCCCTTTCATTTGGCGGAGATTATAGCATTAAATATCGTTGACAAGTCAAACTATCTGCTATAATTCCGCCCATGAGATTTTTCCGGCGAATTTTGGCGATTCTTTTCGCCCTTTGCGGGGCGGAGGCGGCATTATCGCAAGAAATTACGATTAGTTTGGATGTTGCGGCAAAACAGATAACGGTTTTATCGCCGAGACCGACAAGGCAATTTAGATATTTTTGGCGGTGTGCGGAAACTAACCCTATCACAGGCGATGAAATCGAACTTGAATTTCTTCAGCGGGATACAAACCTACCAAATTCTCAATTTTTAACTTTCGCCGAAATTGAAGAACATCTTAACGATAATATCAAATGCGATCATATTTCTTTGGCTTATGTGAGAAATGCTAATGAAGTAATACGCAGCAATACTCTCCGAATTGTGGGCGTGCGGCGAGAAGGAAATCCGCCGCATGTCACCGTCAACATTGACCATATCGGCGATGGATATACCGAAGGCGATGTTTATAGTTTCAATGTGGTATACACGGATTTATTTGGAGTCGTGCAAACCGTACGCAACGATGAAGAAGAAAGATTTAATGAGGTTTTTGGAAATGTGCAGTGGTTTAAGACGGGAATTAGAAGCAAGGATAACTTGATTGCATTTCCGTCATCTTCGTCTACTGATAATCTTTTTGTAAATCCGCCCTCTCCGTTTCCAGAAAGAAGATTTATTTTTTTACCAGTACGGGATATTGAATGTACGGGCGAATCTTGCGAAACTGAACTTATGCCGACATTGGGCGATGCCATAGCATATCAACCGATTGAAAGCCCGCCTCCACCACAATATCCTCATACCTATACACTATCGCACAGTCATTTTTCCGATTCGTACTACACCAGAGATAACGGAGAAATAATATATTTAGACCATTTCGCCGTTCGGATAACAGACAAATGGGAACACACAGAACAACCATTTTCGGGGCTAACGCAATATGGAGTTTCTTGGGGATTTATTCCGAGAAACGAACCGACCGAAGTTTCTCAACTGGAACTTTATAGGAGTATTGACCCGTTCCAATTTTCCGGAACTCCGGCAGAAGAACCAGTTTCTTTCGGCGAATTTGCATTCGGTAGCGATAAAGAAAAACTTTACAACTTATTCAGCATTTCCGGAGACCTCAACAATGGCATTAAGCAAAGTACCAGATTTATATGGCAACACCGGATTAACGGCGGCGAATGGATAACTACGGAAGATGAAAGGATTGTCAGAGGAACTTATTTTACAAGTCCCGATCATTTTGTCGGGGCGAAAATAGGGGACGAAATTCAAATTCGTGGCATATTGGATGTTGAAGACGGATGGGGATTGCGAAACTATTTATTTTCGCCCACATTATCGCACACCGATATGCCGCCGACGGGAGATATGCAATTCATAGAGACCGGATTGCATGCAGAAGCGACGATAACCACCTCGCTGGATGAAATAGAAGACCCGGACGGAGAAATTGATGTACTTTCCTATCGTTGGCAAGCGGGAAATGGTACGGTTTTTACCGATGTACTTTTTCAAGAATATGATGAGGCAAACCGGAGATTATTTGCCGACAGTATTAGAAATGTTCCGTACATTTTGGACGCATCCGTTTTCAATCAAGAAGGCAACAGCGGAATGCGAGTAATTGCGGAATTGACCGACTCATTTTTTGGGCAGGCAACTATAACTTCCGGTTTCTTTCTGGTGAATCCCCCGACCGAAGGAACCGTTTCCATAAACGGCAATCCGTTATTTTCGGACGGCGAAATATACACATTAACGAATGTTGACGAATTAACGGACGGCAACGGAATCGGCAGATTTAGTTATTCATGGTATGTAAGCATAGACGGCGGCAATAGTTATGACAGAAGAGGGGCTTTTGGTACAACTTTCACATTAAAAGCATCTCACATTGCAGAGGCAAATGCAGATACGCCCGTATTGTTGCGTGCCGATGTGGTACATACCGATGCGGACAGATACACACAAACGCTTGTGGCTTTTTTTGAACAAAATTTTCCGACACAAGGCGAAATCACAATTGACGGCAATCCGATGTTTGCGGCGGGCGAAATATACACCGCAATCACCGCCGAATTATCGGACAGCAACGAAATCGGCGGATTTACTTATCAATGGCTTGTGAGTTTTGATGACGGCAATAACTATAATGAAATTGCGGGCGAGACGGGAGAAACTTACACGGCGGACACGGCGGATTTTGCGGGGGCGAATCCGAACACGCCGATATTTTTGGGCGTTTCGGCGGTGCATACCGATTTGGACGGCTACGCACAAACGATTACGGCATTTTTGGAACAGGATCTTCCGACACAAGGCGATATTGTTTTGAATGCTATTGCGAATCCTTTGGTGCTTGGCGAAGTCAAGTTTTCGGTGAATGTTGACGCATTGACGGACGGCAACGACATCGGCGATTTTGCATATCAATGGTTTGCGAGTATTGCCCGTGGTGCAGATTACAATCCGATTTCGGCGGCGACCGACAGATCGTACATATTGGACCGGTCGGATTTTGCGGGGGCGGCGGCGAATGAACCGGTGCGAATTTCGGTTTCGGTTGTGCATACCGATTTGGCGGGATATGAACAATCGTTCGGAGATTTTTTCGTGCAGAATCCTCGGACAGAAGGCGAGATAACAATTGACGGCAATCCGATGTTTGCGGACGGCGAAATATACACCGCAATCACTGCCGCATTATCGGACAGAAACGGAATCGGCGATTTTACTTATCAATGGGTTATAAGTTTTGACGGCGGCAACAACTATAACACTAACGGAATTTTGGGAATCGATTCTACTTACACTTTGCGGGCGGAAGATATTGCGAATGCCGATGAAAACATTCCCGCCCTGCTGGGTGTTGCGGCGGTGCATACCGATTTGGACGGAAACACACAAACGTTAACGGCATCTTTTTTGCAAGATATTGCCGGCACAGGCAGCGTTTCAATTTCGGGTGCGAATTCATTTGCGGCGGGCGAAAAATATACAGCGATAACAAACATTGCGGATGCAAACGGAATCAGCGTTTTCGTTTATTCATGGCATGCAAGTACGGACGGCGGAAATAACTATACGCAAATAACAGATGCGAATTCGGAATCGTACACGCTTGCATTGTCAGATTTTGCCGGTGCAACTTCGGCGAATCCGGTGCATCTTTTGCTTTCAGTTGTGCATACCGACATGGGCGGATTTTCGGAGTTTTATTTGGCAACGCTAATTCATTCCGACACGGCGGCGGGTGGAAGTTTGGGAATTGAAATTCAAAACGGCGTAATTGCGGAAGATGCGATTGTGGAATTAAATACGGCGGGAATTTCGGACATAAACGGCGGGGGAATCGTTTCGCATTCGTGGCATTTGGATAACGGTGCGGCGATTGTCGGCGAAACTTCGGCGACTTATATTTTGTCATCGGCGAATTTAACTTTGTCGGAAATTCGCAACGGCGTTTTACATTCGGAAGTTTTATATCGGGATTCGTTCGGTTATGAAACAAGATTTTCCATCACGCTATTCGGCGAAGGCGATGATGAAGAATACGATCCGGACAATCCGAATGAGTTGGATTCTATGGGAACGGGAACGGTTGCGATTTCGGGAACGATTTCGTTTGCGGCGAATGAAAGATATACGGCGGACATTTCGCAAATCGCTCCGAATGACGCAAACGGCGAAGGAGATTTCGCATATTCATGGCATACGAGTACGGACGGCGGAACGAATTACAATTTAATATCGGGTGCGAATTCGGAATCGTACACGCTTGCATTGTCGGATTTTTCCGGTGCAACTTCGGCGAATCCGGTGCATCTTTTGCTTTCGGTTGTGCATACCGATTTCGGCGGATTTGATCAAAGTTATCTGGCGACTTTGATTCATTCCGACACGGCGGCGGGCGGAAGTTTGGGAATCGGAATTCAAAGCGGCGTAATTGCAGAAGGTGCGATTGTGGAATTAAACACGGCGGGAATTTCGGACATAAACGGCGGCGGAATCATTTCGCATTCGTGGCATTTGGATAACGGTGCGGCGATTGTCGGTGCAACGGCGGCGACTTATATTTTGTCATCGGCGAATTTAACTTTGTCGGAAATTCGCAACGGCGTTTTACATTCGGAAGTTTTATATCGGGACGATTTCGGTTATGAAACGAGATTTTCCATCACGCTATTCGGCGAAGGCGATGATGAAGAATACGATCCGGACAATCCGAATGAGTTGGATTCTTTGGGAACGGGAACGGTTGCGATTTCGGGAACGATTTCGTTTGCGGCGAATGAAAAATATACGGCGGACATTTCGGACATCGCTCCGAATGATGCAAACGGCAAAGGGACTTTTACATATTCATGGCATACGAGTACGGACGGCGGAAATAACTATACGCAAATCACGGGGGCGACATTGGAGTTGTATACGCTTGCATTGTCGGATTTTGCGGGTGCGAATGCGAATGCGGAAGTGCATTTGCGAGTTTCGGTTGTGCATACCGATTTCGGCGGATTTGATCAAAGTTATCTGGCGACTTTAATTCATTCCGACACAGCGGCGGGTGGAAGTTTGGGAATTGGCATTCGGGACGGAATCATCGCCGAAGATGCGGTTGTGGAATTAGACACGGCGGGAATTTCGGACATAAACGGCGGGGGAATCGTTTCGCATTCGTGGCATTTGGATAACGGTGCGGCGATTGTCGGTGCGACTGCGGCGACTTATACATTGCAAGCGGCGAATTTAACTTTGTCGGAAATTCGCAACGGCGTTTTACATTCGGAAGTTTTGTATCGGGATTCGTTCGGCTATGAAACAAGATTTTCCATCACGCTATTCGGCGAAGGCGATGATGAAGAATACGATCCGAACAATCCGAATGAGTTGGATTCTTTGGGCACGGGAACGGTTGCGATTTCGGGGACGATTTCGTTTGCGGCGAATGAAAGATATACGGCGGACATTTCGGACATCGCTCCGAATGACGCAAACGGCAAAGGAGATTTCGCATATTCATGGCATACGAGTACGGACGGCGGAACGAATTACGATTTAATTTCGGGGGCGACATTGGAGTTGTATACGCTTGCGTTGTCGGATTTCGCCGGTGCGAATGCGAATGCGGAAGTGCATTTGCGAGTTTCGGTTGTGCATACCGATTTCGGCGGATTTGATCAAAGTTATCTGGCAACTTTGATTCATTCCGACACGGCGGCGGGCGGAAGTTTGGGAATTGAAATTCAAAGCGGCGTAATTGCCGAAGATGCGATTGTGGAATTAGACACGGCGGCGATTTCGGACATAAACGGCGGCGGAATCGTTTCGCATTCATGGCATTTGGATAACGGTGCGGCGATTGTCGGCGCAACGGCGGCGACTTATATTTTGTCATCGGCGAATTTAACTTTGTCGGAAATTCGCAATGGCGTTTTACATTCGGAAGTTTTATATCGGGATTCGTTCGGTTATGAAACGAGATTTTCCATCACACTATTCGGCGAAGGCGATGATTCCGTCTCGCCGAATCCCGATGATCCGAATCGTCCCGGCACGACGACAAATCCGGTTGACCCCGGCGACAATCCGGGCGGCGAAGATCCGGACAATCCGGGAAACATTTTCGGCACAGGCAGCGTTTCAATTTCGGGTGCGAATTCATTTGCGGCGGGTGAGAAATATACAGCGATAACGAACATTGCGGATGCAAACAGAATCGGTACGGTTTCATATTCATGGCAAGCGAGTACGGACGGCGGAACGAATTACAATTTAATAACGGATGCGAATTCGGAATCGTACACGCTTGCGTTGTCAGATTTTTCCGGTGCAACTTCGGCAAATCCGGTGCATCTTTTGCTTTCAGTTGTGCATACCGACATGGGCGGATTTTCGGAGTTTTATCTGGCAACTTTGATTCATTCCGACACAGCGGCGGGCGGAAGTTTGGGAATTGAAATTCAAAGCGGCGTAATTGCGGAAGGTGCGGTTGTGGAATTAGACACGGCGGGAATTTCGGACATAAACGGCGGGGGAATCGTTTCGCATTCGTGGCATTTGGATAACGGTGCGGCGATTGTCGGCGAAACTTCGGCGACTTATATTTTGTCATCGGCGAATTTAACTTTATCGGAAATTCGCAACGGCGTTTTACATTCGGAAGTTTTATATCGGGATTCGTTCGGTTATGAAACAAGATTTTCCATCACGCTATTCGGCGAAGGCGATGATGAAGAATACGATCCGGACAATCCGAATGAGTTGGATTCTTTGGGCACGGGAACGGTTGCGATTTCGGGAACGATTTCGTTTGCGGCGAATGAAAAATATACGGCGGACATTTCGGACATCGCTCCGAATGATGCAAACGGCAAAGGGACTTTTACATATTCATGGCACACGAGTACGGACGGCGGAACGAATTACAATTTAATATCGGATGCGAATTCGGAATCGTACACGCTTGCATTGTCGGATTTTGCGGGTGCGAATGCGAATGCGGAAGTGCATTTGCGAGTTTCGGTTGTGCATACCGATTTCGGCGGATTTGATCAAAGTTATCTGGCAACTTTGATTCATTCCGACACAGCGGCGGGCGGAAGTTTGGGAATTGAAATTCAAAGCGGCGTAATTGCCGAAGATGCGATTGTGGAATTAGACACGGCGGGAATTTCGGACATAAACGGCGGGGGAATCGTTTCGCATTCGTGGCATTTGGATAACGGTGCGGCGATTGCCGGCGAAACTTCGGCGACTTATACTTTGCAAGCGGCGAATTTAACTTTGTCGGAAATTCGCAATGGCGTTTTACATTCGGAAGTTTTGTATCGGGATGATTTCGGTTATGAAACAAGATTTTCCATCACACTATTCGGCGAAGGCGATGACGAAGAATACGATCCGGACAATCCGAATGAGTTGGATTCTATGGGAACGGGAACGGTTGCGATTTCGGGGACGATTTCGTTTGCGGCGAATGAAAAATATACGGCGGACATTTCGGACATCGCTCCGAATGATGCAAACGGCAAAGGGACTTTTACATATTCATGGCATGCGAGTACGGACGGCGGAACGAATTACGATTTAATTTCGGGGGCGACATTGGAGTTGTATACGCTTGCGTTGTCGGATTTTGCCGGTGCGAATGCGAATGCGGAAGTGCATTTGCGAGTTTCGGTTGTGCATACCGATTTCGGCGGATTTGATCAAAGTTATCTGGCGACTTTGATTCATTCGGATACGGCGGCGGGCGGAAGTTTGGGAATCGGAATTCGGGACGGAATCATCGCCGAAGATGCGGTTGTGGAATTAGACACGGCGGGAATTTCGGACATAAACGGCGGGGGAATCGTTTCGCATTCATGGCATTTGGATAACGGTGCGGCGATTGTCGGCGAAACTTCGGCGACTTATATTTTGTCATCGGCGAATTTAACTTTGTCGGAAATTCGCAACGGCGTTTTACATTCGGAAGTTTTATATCGGGATTCGTTCGGTTATGAAACGAGATTTTCCATCACACTATTCGGCGAAGGCGATGATTCCGTCTCGCCGAATCCCGATGATCCGAATCGTCCCGGCACGACGACAAATCCGGTTGACCCCGGCGACAATCCGGGCGGCGAAGATCCGGATAATCCGGGAAACATTTTCGGCACAGGCAGCGTTTCAATTTCGGGTGCGAATTCATTTGCGGCGGGTGAGAAATATACAGCGATAACAAACATTGCGGATGCAAACAGAATCGGTACGGTTTCATATTCATGGCAAGCGAGTACGGACGGCGGAACGAATTACAATTTAATAACGGATGCGAATTCGGAATCGTACACGCTTTCGCTGGCGGATTTTGCCGGTGCAACTTCGGCAAATCCGGTGCATCTTTTGCTTTCAGTTGTGCATACCGACATGGGCGGATTTTCGGAGTTTTATCTGGCAACTTTGATTCATTCCGACACGGCGGCGGGCGGAAGTTTGGGAATTGAAATTCAAAATGGCGTAATTGCGGAAGATGCGATTGTGGAATTAGACACTGCCGGAGTTTCGGACATAAACGGCGGGGGAATCGTTTCGCATTCGTGGCATTTGGATAACGGTGCGGCGATTGTCGGGGCGGATGCGGCGACTTATACATTGCAAGCGGCGAATTTAACTTTGTCGGAAATTCGCAACGGCGTTTTACATTCGGAAGTTTTATATCGGGATTCGTTCGGTTATGAAACAAGATTTTCCATCACGCTATTCGGCGAAGGCGATGATGAAGAATACGATCCGAACAATCCGAATGAGTTGGATTCTATCGGCACGGGAACGGTGGCGATTTCGGGAACGATTTCGTTTGCGGCGAATGAAAAATACACGGCGGACATTTCGGACATCGCTCCGAATGATGCAAACGGCGAAGGAGATTTCGCATATTCATGGCATGCGAGTACGGACGGCGGAACGAATTACGATTTAATTTCGGGGGCGACATTGGAGTTGTATACGCTTGCGTTGTCGGATTTTGCCGGTGCGAATGCGAATGCGGAAGTGCATTTGCGAGTTTCGGTTGTGCATACCGATTTCGGCGGATTTGATCAAAGTTATCTGGCAACTTTGATTCATTCCGACACGGCGGCGGGCGGAAGTTTGGGAATTGTCGCCGCCGGTTTGATGGCGGGCGATTTGGTGACGGCGGATGCGGCGGGATTGACGGACGCAAACGGGGCGTTGACAATTTCATATCGCTGGCAAACGGGCGAACGAAATACGCCGGAAAGTTTTGCGGATCTTGTCGGCGAAACGGAAGCGGTTTATACAATTTATGCGGATGATTATGATTCCGATTCGCGAGATTCGTTGCGGCTGATTGCAAGAACGGCGGATCCGTTCGGCGGCGAGACGCAAATTACGAGTGCGATATTGCCGATCAATCGCGAAACCGAAGGGCGAATTTCGTTGGAGTTGGTCGGCGGAGAAATTGTTGCGGGGGCGACGATACGATTGCGGACGGATGCGGTATCGGATGAAAACGGCGGCGGTTTTGAAAAATATTATTGGTTTATAAACGATCTTTTGTTGATGGAAGAAAATGACGATTTTCTTGTCGTGCGGTCGGATGATTTGCGCGATATTGCGGCGGGCGGATTGCGGGCGGAGGCGAAGTATGTTGACGGAATCGGATTTACCGTTCGGTTGTCGGCGAGATTGATTGCTGCCGGTATTGTCGCACCGTCGCCGGAAGAAATCGCGAATTGGTCGGTCGTTATAGAAACCGAAGGCGTTGCGTTCGGCGAGGATTTGGCACGGGCGAATTTGATTGGCGCGGAACAATCGGATTATTACGAAGTTTTCTATCGCTGGCGAACAGGCGTTGGCATCGCTTTTGCCGATGAAAGGAATGTCGGCGGCGTTGGCAACTATCATCAGTTGGAAGCGGCGAATTTTAATCCGCAAGATCATTTGCGGGCGATTGCCGAAGTGGAGTTATTGTCCGGCGCTTTTGTCACGCTTACTTCGGCGCCGGTGCAAATTGATTATCCGTCTATCGGTGCGGTGCGAATTGTCGCCGGCGAGTTGCTGGCGCCGGGGGTTGTGGTCAGTGCGGATATTTCTGATGTGCGGGATGCGAATGGCGGCATAAACGTTGTTTCTGAAAGATGGTTGTATGCAGATACGCCTGTTGCGATGGCGCGCAGTTATACCTTAACCGAAGAAGCGGTGCATGCCGGAAAAGTTTTTTATGAGGCGATTTTTGCGGACGCTGCCGGTTTTCGTACATCGTTGCGGGCGGAAGCAAATGTGGGAGGCGAAGTATCATCCGAAAAAGCCGAAGCAATAATTGGTGCGGTCAATGCAGCGGCGATTGACGGATTGTGGAACGCGTTGGAGGGGCATTTGGATAGCGAAGCCGGATGGCGTGCGAATGGTGCGCCGATTGAAGATCCATCGCAAATCGCCGCGGCATTGTCGCGCCGTGATGAAAATTCTTTGCATCCCGATTCGCCGTTTGCGTTGGATTCGTTTGCGTTGAAAGAATCGGGCGGCGAGGCGGGTGAAGAATGGTCGTGGTGGGCGCACGGGTCGCGGAGTAGATTGAAAGGAAAGCCGATTATCGACGGCGAGGAAGTAAAATATCACGGCGATTATGCATCTTTTCATGCGGGAATGGATCGGCAAATCAGCGACACGATGCGCGCCGGACTCGCTTTCGGTGCGGACGATGCGGATTTGGATGTGGAATGGCGCAAAGGCGTAGACGGACGGTTGCGGCAGAATATTCGTTCGCTGATTCCATATACGGAATGGCGTCCGGATGATTTGACGAATGTGCGCATATTGGCGGGCTACGGCGAAGGCGATATTTATTTGGCGGAACACGATAACGCATCCAGGGCATCCGCCCGCCGGACATTGTTCGGCATTCGCGCCGCCCGCCGCAAAGATTTGGCGGACAATTTTGATATTACTTTTTCGGGCGGATTTGACAAAACGCGTCTGCAAACGGGCGCGATTGATTTGCCCGGATTGCAAGATGATTTGGACGCCCGCACGAAAGAAACACATGCGCGAGTGAGAGGTGGACATATTTCATTGTTGCCGGCAAAAGGATCATTGCACAAAGAAATAAGTTTGCGTTGGCGTTCGCAATCAGTAGCGGGCGACAGAGATAGCGTTTTTGATTTCGGCATCGGATTTAATGCGACATTGCCGGAATATTTTCTTTCGTTCGGGGCGGACGGCGAACGGCAACTAACCGACTCGGCACACGAACGAAATCGTTTCGGCGTTTATATCGCCTACGGTGCCGGACGATTTGCGCATATTTTGGAAACCCGTTATGACAACGAAATAGCGTTACCACAAAATCGCTGGCAAATTAACACCGTTTCAGAATGGGGCGTCAGCGAACTTCTCACCGGCGTTTATGTGGAACATAACGGCAACGCAGATCTTAGAATCGGCTGGGAATCTAATCTTCTGTTTTAATATATTCCGAAAATTTTTTTCGGCGGTTTTGCTTTTTTAAGATATTCCGAAAATTTTTTTTTCGGCGATTTTGTTTTTTTAAGATATTCCGAAATCCCCGCCGTCATTTTCGCGAAAGCGGGAATTTATTCGGGGAAATTAATTTTGGAATTTTCGCGCATTTTTTTGTGAAAAACGGCGTGAACGCGGGGATTTGTCGGTGAAAATGGATTCCCGCGTTCGCGGGAATGACGGGGTTTTTCGCGGAATTGCCACAAAAAACGGCGGGGATTCGGAATCCCGCCGGTTTTTATTTGTCTTTGGCGCAATCGCTCGCTTTTAGCAAACAATATTTTCCGCATTTTTTACGGGCAACGAGTTCGGCTTTTTCTTTCGTGCCTCCTCTTGCCAAAGAATAGCGGAATTTTTTCTCTTCATTATGAATGTACAGTGCGAAACATTTTGCGCCTCCGGCGGAAAGACGACGGCAGGGTTTAAGCCCCCGATTCTGTTTTGCGCGATTCTGTTCGCAAAATCCCCGTGCGGCAGCGTTCGCCTCATTAATATTCTCACGGCGTGCCCAACCGAATGCATATCCGCCGTGTTTGCCGGGTTTTGCCAACCACACGGCGGCGATGTCTTCTTGGGTATGCTGTATAAATTTATGCACATAACCTTTCGCACTTGCAGACGGCGAAACCGCCAACAAAATCGCAAACAGCGAAATAATAAATGTTCGTTTTTTCATTCTGTTCTCCTTTTTTATGGATATTAAAAGCGGAAATGAATTCCGCACGGAAAAGATTATACAAAAAAACGGCGGGGAATCTAATCTTTTGTTTTAAGATATTCCACCGATTTCGTTTCTGGCGGTTTTGGAATTCGTGGTTTGTTTGTATTTTCCGAAAATGGAGTTGTGGCGGGCGGGGAATGATTTTTCTGGCGCGGATTTTCATCATAAAAGGGGGCGTGTCTGCTACAATTGCGGGCATGCCGTTCGCGCTGATTAAGTATGCGTTTCGCCGCCGTCCGTTGCCGCGTTTTTTGCCGCCTTCGCCGCCGCGCAAAAAAAATTACGATGTCGTCATTATCGGCGGCGGCGGACACGGGCTGGCATGCGCATATTATCTTGCCGCCCGCCATGGCATTCGCAATGTTGCGGTGTTTGAACGCGGCTGGCTCGGCGGCGGCAATACCGCGCGCAATACCGCCATTATTCGGGCGAATTATCTGACCGCCGAGGCGATTCGTTTTTACGGCGAATCGGCGCGAATGTTCGCCGGTTTGTCGCGCGAGTTGGACTATAATATTTTGTATTCTCCGCGCGGACATTTGACATTGGCGCACACCGATGCCGCTTGTCGTACCGCCCGTTGGCGCGCAAATATGAACCGGCATTCGGGCGAAGAATCGCATTTTATCGGCGCGGACGAAGTCGCCAAAATATGCCCCGAAATTAATCTTTCCGCATCGGCGCGTTATCCGGTTTTGGGGGCGTTGTATCATCCGCCGGGGGCTATCGCCCGTCACGATGCGGTCGCATGGGGATATGCGGCGCGTGCTGCCGAGTTGGGAGTCGCGATTTTTCCGCACACCGAAGTGACCGGCATTATGCGCGAAAACGGCGAAGTGCGCGGCGTTTGTCTGGCGGACGGCGAAGAGATTTTTGCGGGGGCGGTGATGCAAGCGACAGCGGGTGCAAGTTCGGCGGTTGCGGCGCTTGCCGGATTTAAATTGCCGCTGATAAGTATTCCGTTGCAGGCGATGGTGTCGCAACCGCTGGCGCCGTTTTTGGACCCGATTATCGTTTCCGGTTCTTTGCATGTCTATATTTCGCAATCATCGCGCGGCGAATTGGTGATGGGCGGCAGTGTGGATCCGCGTCCGTTGCATTCGCCGCGTTCCACGGCGCGATTTAAAGAATCGCTCGCTGGCGACATCGTGCAGTTGTTTCCGTTTCTCGGCGAGGTGCGCGTTTTGCGGCAGTGGGCGGGAATTGCAGACATGACTCCCGATTTTTCGCCGCTGATGGGCGAGACGCCGCTGAAAAACTATTACATAGATGCCGGCTGGGGGACATGGGGATTTAAGGCGACGCCGGTGTGCGGAAAAACGATGGCGGAAACCATTGCCGCCGGACGCGCACCGCCGATTATCGCGCCGTATTCGTTGTCGCGATTTGACGATTTGAATCTGGTCGGCGAAAAAGGCGCGGCGGCGGTCGGGCATTGAAATGAAGTTGATTCCCTGTCCGCTGAACGGTCTGCGTCCCGAAGACGAGTTTGTTTGCGGCGGTCGCATTCGCGCCGTGCCGCCGCCGGATGCGCCCGATTCGGCGTGGCGCGATTATCTTTTTTTTGACGACAATCTGCCCGGCGAAATGTGGGAATGGTGGTGTCATTTGCCGAGCAGTTTTTGGTTCGCCGCCCGCCGCGACACCGTGCGCGATGAAATTTTGGAAACGCGCGAAGTTGCCGAAATCTCCGAAATCTCCGAAATTGCCGAAATCTCCAAAATCGCGGAGGCGAAAAAATGACGCCGGGAAAATTTATCGCGTCGTCAAAGCGGCTGTCGTTCAATTTTGACGGGCGGCGGATTGAATGTTTTGCCGGCGATTCGGTTTCGTCGGCGTTGTGGCGTGCGGGCGTCAAAACAATTTCGCGTTCTTTTAAGTACCATCGGCGGCGCGGCATATTGTCGCTGTCGGGGGCGGATGCGAACGCGCTGGCGGATATTGATGGCGCGCCGAATGCATGTATGGATCGCGCGGCGGCGGCGGAGGGAATGACGGTGCGCGCCCGTCATTGCATCGGCGGGGCGGCGCGTGACCGGCTGGCGATGATGCGGTGGCTGTCGCCGTTTTTGCCGCCGGGATTTTATTACAAGGCGTTTTACAAACCGCACGGCGTTTGGCCGCTGTGGGAAAAACTCATTCGCCGTCTCGCCGGAATGGGCGAAGTCAATCCGGCGGCGACATTTTCCCCGCCGGAGCGGATATACGATTTTTGCGATGTCGCGGTTATCGGCGGCGGTGCGGCGGGCATTGCCGCGGCGCGTGCGGCGGCGAAAGGCGGCGCATCCGTTTGTTTGATAGACCGCAATCTTGCATTGGGCGGCGCGTTGAATTGGCGCGGCGGCGGTGCGGAAGATTTCGCGTTGCCCGACAAAGTGCGCGTGATGACATCGTGCGAGGCGACCGGCGTATTTCCCGACCGGACAATTCTGGCGCATTCGCCGGGGCGTTCTTTTCGTTTGCGCGCGGACAATATTTTGTATGCGACCGGCGCGCGCGATACGCCGGTTGTGTTCGGCAACAACGATTTACCCGGCGTAATGCTGGTCTCGGCGGCGTTGCGTCTCGCGTTTTTGTACGATGTCGCTTGCGGACGGCGTGCCGCGATAGTTGCCGGTACTGCGGCGGATGCGAATGCCGCGCGCGCATTGCAAAACTACGGCGTGCAAATCGCGGCGGTTTTCAATATCGGCGATGGCGATGCGGAATGGGCGGCGGCATTGGCGGCGGACGGATTCGCCGTCTACCGCGATATTTCGGCTTTTTCTGCAACCGGACGCGAATGCGTTGCGGGCGCGAACGCCGTTGCCGAAGGACGGAATATAAAAATCAGTTGCGATTGCATTCTGATGAACGGCGGCGCGATTCCATGCGCGGAGTTACCGGCGGCGGCGGGAGTTGCGTTTCATTACGATTCGCTTTTGCGCCGACCGGTTTCCGCAGACAAATCGCTGGCGGGCGGGGTTTGCAATCGCGCGCAGTTTGCCGCCGAAGACGGTGCGGCGGCGGGCGGCGGCGGTGCGCGACCGGCGGCGGATTCCGAAGCGGCACCCGCCGACATATTTTTATCCGGCAACGGAATGGCGTTCGTGGATATGGAAGAGGATTTGCAATTAAAAGATTTGGACGATGCGATGGACGAAGGATTTGACGACATTCAACTTCTCAAAAGATACACGACCGCCGGAATGGGACCGGCGCAAGGCAAACTCGGCAATGTCGCGGTATTGCGCTATCTCGCCGACAAATCGGGGCGGGATGCGGCGACACTCGGACAAGTCACCGCCCGCCCGCCGGCGGCAGCGGAAACATTGGCGCAACTCGCCGATCATCCGCATCCGATAAAACGCACGCCGTTGCATTACGAACATTTGCATTTATCGGCGGCGTTTATGCCCGCCGGGGCGTGGTTGCGTCCGGCACGCTACGGCAATGTGGAAGAAGAAGCGCGGGCGGTGCGCGAAAATGCGGGCGTTATTGACATTTCCACACTCGGCAAAATTCAAATTTCCGGTCCCGATGCGGCGGCGTTTTTGGAACGAATGTATGCGGGCAAATTCGCGCAACAAAAACCCGGCACGGTGCGTTATGCGTTGATGCTGGACGAAAGCGGCGTTATCGCCGATGACGGAGTCGTCGCCCGTTTGGACGAGGCGCGTTTTTGGGCAACAACGACAACGGGCAATGCAGACGCGATTTATCGGCAGATGTTGCTGTGGCGCGCGCGCTGGAATTTGCGGGCGGATATTTTGCAAATGACTTCGGCGTTTGCGGCGATGAATGTTGCAGGCCCGAACGCGCCGCGATTGCTCGCCGCAGTTGCCGGTCGCGACATTGATTTGGGCTATATGCGGGCGGCGGAAATATCGCTCGGCGGCGGCACGGTCATTTTGATGCGGGTCGGATTTGTCGGCGAAAAAGGATATGAAATTCATCTTCCGGCGGGGCGCGCGGTCGCGCTGTGGAAAGCGTTTTTGCGGGACGCGATTCCTTTCGGCGTGGAAGCGCAACGGCTGTTGCGTTTGGAAAAAGGGCATATTATTGTCGGACAAGACACGGACGGTTTAACGACGCCGTTAGAATCGGGAATGGAATCGCTACTCGGGCGCGACAAAGCGTTTTATCTCGGACAACGCGCTTTGACAATTCACCGGCGGCGCGGCATTCGGCGGGTATTGCGCGGTTTTACGATGAACGCGCGCCGCCGAAAAATTACCGAATCCGATTTGGTGCTGGACAAAACCGGTGCGGCGGCGGGGCATGTCACTTCGGTCGCCTATTCGCCGGCATTGCGGCGCGTTGTCGGTTTGGCGTTTGCGCCCGCTGACACGCCGCCGCGCGGGGGGATTTTGCGTTTGCGTACCGCCGCCGGAGAAGTCATGGAAGTACGCACTTCGCCGCCGCCGTTTTATGACCCGGAAGGAGAACGACAAAAATGAGCGGCAACGAAAATTTGTCGTACTGGCGCGGACCGCTGGAATCGGCGTTCGCGAACGGCGCGGACGGCGCGGAATGGGCGGATTGCGGCGATTCCCGCATTGTCGAATCGTGCGCATCCGATTCCGGTTCTTTTTCAACAGGCGTTTGCGATTTGTCGCCGCTGCCGCGAACGGGTGCGAAAGGCGAATGCACCGCCGCCGCACCGCCGCCGAACACTTCCGCGGCATTTGCGGACGGTTCGCTTTGTTGCCGTCTCGGTGCGGACGAAATTTTAATTTTGGCATCACCCGATGGTGCGCATGCGAACATTTCCGAATCGGTGATGCCGTCGCCGCGTCTGATTATTCCGCGCCGCGATTCGCATTGTCAAATCGGTTTGTACGGTGCGGCGGCGAAATCGGCGTTGGCGCGATTGTGCGCGGTGCCGCCGCCGTGCAAAAACGAATTGCTGCAAACGCGCGTTGCCGATGTGTCGGCGATTGTCGTTTGCGAACCGCGCGCGGCGGGTGCGTTTTATATTCTGACCGATTGCGGTTATGCGATGCATTTGTGGGAGGCGGTTGTCGCCGCCGTCAAATCGGCGGGCGGCGGAGTCGCCGGATGGAAACAATGGCGGACATTGTTCGCCGAAAAATGAAAACGACTCTCGCCGTTTTGCAAATCGCATGCGAGGCGGAACCGTCCGCGAATATCGCTAAAATCGGCGGGATGACGCGGGCGGCGGCGCGCAACGGCGCACAAATTATTCTGCCGCCCGAATTGTTTGAACGCCCGTATTTTTGCAAGACGCAACGCGCCGAGTTTTACGATTTCGCTGCCGCACCCGAAGAAAATATGGCGGTGCGGGCGATGCAAAAACTATCTGCGGAATTAAATTTAATCATTCCCGTCAGTTTTTACGAACGCGCGGGCAACGCATTATTCAATTCGCTCGCGTTGTTGGCGGACGGCGAAGTAGCGGGCGTATATCGCAAATCGCACATTCCGGACGGACCGGGTTATCAAGAAAAGTTTTATTTTTCGCCGGGCGATACCGGATTTTTTGCCGCACCGACTTCGCGCGGAAAAATCGGCGCAGCGATTTGTTGGGATCAATGGTTTCCAGAAGCCGCGCGGATTATGGCGTTGGGCGGCGCGGATGTTTTGCTGTATCCGACAGCGATAGGAGACGAACCGCATCTTACCGCGAAAGGTGCAACCGCAAATTCGTTCGCGCATTGGCAAAATGTCATGCGCGGACACGCCGCCGCGAATGTCGTATCGGTTGCCGCCGCAAATCGCATCGGCGAAGAGGAACAAAAAGACGCTTTTGGCAATATCGTGCGGACGAATTTTTACGGCGGTTCGTTTGTCGCCGATGCGTGCGGCGAAGTTGTCGCGCAAGCATCGCACGATGGCGAAGAAACGATTGCCGCCGAAATGGATTTTGCGCGGGATGCGGAAATGCGCGCGACATGGGGATTGTTCCGCGACCGCCGCCCCGATTTATACCGCGCGTTAACGACATTGTCGGGAAAGTAGACGCGGCAAGTTTTTAATCGGAATTCGGAAAATTCCGATTTTCATCTGAATTTAGAAAATTACGATTTTCACCGTAATTCGGAAAACTCCGATTTTCACCAGAATGCCATTTTATGAACATCGCCGCCCGCCGCCGTTTCCATCCTCGCAAAACGCGGAAATTAAATAGGCGCGTTTTTCATCATAATTTGGAAAATTCCGATTTTTATCTGAATTTAGAAAATTACAATTTTTATCGCAATTCGGAAAACTCCGATTTTCATCTGAATTTAGAAAATTACGATTTTCACCGTAATTCGTAAAATTCCGATTTTCACCAGAACGCTATTTTATAAACACCGCCCGCCGCCGCCGTTTCCATCCTCGCAAACGCGGAAATTAAATAGGCGCGTTTTTCATCGGAATTCGGAAAATTCCGTTTTTCATCCGAATTCGGAAAATTAAGATTTTTATCAGAACGCTATTTTATGAACTCCGCCCGCCGCCCGTTTCCATCTTTGCGAACGCGGAAATGAAATAGGCGCGTTTTTTATCATAATTCAGAAAATTCCGTTTTTCATCATAATTCGGAAAATTCAAATTTTCACCGGAATTCGGAAAACTCCGATTTTTATCAGAACGCTATTTATGAACGCCGCCCGTTTCCATCTTCGCAAAACGCGGAAATGGAAAAGATGATTTTTTTTATAAAACAGTGATTCGGTTTTGCGCGGGTGTTCTTTTTTGCGGTTGCGTATTATAATTTGCGAATGACTAAAACGACAAACGAAACTGCTGAATATCAATGTTTGGATGCGGCGCATTATATGCATCCTTTTACGGACGGGCGCGCGTTGGGGGCGGGGGCGCGCATTATCGTGCGCGGCGAAGGCGCATATTTGTGGGACAGCGATGGCGGCAAACTGCTGGACGGAATGTCCGGTTTGTGGTGCGTCAATATGGGTTATGGGCGCGAGGAAATTGTCGCCGCGGTTGCCGCACAAATGCGCGAGTTGCCTTATTACAACAGTTTTTTTCAGTGCGCGACTCCGCCCGCGATTGAGTTGGCGAAAGAGTTGGCGGACATTGCACCGCCGGGATTCAATCATGTCTTTTTTGTCGGTTCCGGTTCCGAGGCGAACGATACTATCGTGCGAATGATTCGCCGCTATTGGGCGTTGCGCGGTCGTCCGCAAAAAACGGTTATCGTTTCGCGTCATAACGCTTATCACGGCAGCACGATGGCGGGCGCGTCTTTGGGCGGAATGGCGGCGATGCACGCGCAAGGCGGATTGCCGATTCCCGGCATTGTGCATACCGCGCAACCTTATTGGTTTGGCGAAGGACGCGATTTGTCGCCGGACGAATTCGGACGCCGTGCGGCGAATGCGCTGGCAGAAACAATTGACGAAATCGGCGCGGAAAATGTCGCGGCGTTTATCGGCGAACCGGTGCAAGGGGCGGGCGGCGTGATTGTGCCGCCCGATTCATATTGGGGAGCGGTGCAGGAAATTTGCGACGAACGCGATGTGCCGATTGTCGCCGACGAAGTGATTTGCGGTTTCGGGCGTTTGGGGACTTGGTTTGGGTCGGAAGTTTTCGGGATTCGTCCGAAACTGATGCCGATAGCGAAAGGAATGACTTCGGGCTATTTGCCGATGGGCGGCGTGTTGGTGCATGACGATATTGCCGACACCATTATTGACGAATGCGGCGAATTCGCACACGGATTTACATACAGCGGTCATCCGGCTTGTGCGGCGGCGGCGCTTGCAAATTTGCGTCTAATGCACGAAGAAAATATTATACAAAAAACGCGCGAAGTTGCTGCACCGTATTTGCAACAAGAATGGGCGCGACTTGCCGATCATCCGATTGTCGGCGAAGCGCGCGGAATCGGAATGGTTGCGGCGCTGGAAATTGTCGCCGATAAAGCAACCGGCGCGCGATTTGCGGGACAATCGGCGGGCGCAAAATGCCGCGATTTTTGCGTCGCCGCCGGACTCGTCATGCGCGCAGTCGGCGATACGATGATCGTCGCACCGCCGTTAGTTATCACCCGCGAACAAACAGACGAACTCATCCAAAAAGCAACTCTCGCATTAGACAAAACCGCCGCCGCATTGCGATAGATTCGCGGCGCGGAATTCTAACTATGCCATTTCCGTGAAGGCGGGAATATTGTCAATCCGCAGAATCCGCAGAAGCGAGGGGCGACAATAAACTGCGGCACGAGAGAAAACTTCCCGCATCAAATGCTCGGATGTGGTTTTTTTGTTGCAGGTTTGTGTGTGCTGATGGGGCGGGGGCGGGATTTGGGGGGATTTTTTTGTGCAGCGCAAAAATATGCTATACTTTTCGCCATGAAAAAGAAATCGGGATCGGCGGCGGAACCGCCGCATTTGGAAAATCTCGGCGACGGACCGGTGTTGCTGGCGGTTGCCGGACAAAAAATTGCGGGGGCGTGGCAGCGATTTTCGGATGCGTTGGCGGAAAATCCCGATGTCTGGCTTTCCATTGTCGGCGATGCGCAACAAAAACAAATGCAAATCGCCGCACAACCGGTCAATCCGGCGGACGCCGGAAAACCCGACCGCATTTTTGCTTCCGCACAATGGCGCGAAAATCCGTTTTTTTCTTTTCTCCGCCGCAACTATCTTCTCGGCGGCGAAATGCTGGAAACCGCAATTGACCGCGCACCGCTTTCGGAAGAAGACAAAAAATTGTTGCGATTCGCCGCCGGACAATATATTGACGCAGTGTCGCCGGCGAATTTTCCGATGACAAATCCCGAAGTGCTGGATGAAACTATTAAAACCGGCGGGCAAAACTTTGTCGCCGGAATGCAAAATTTTGCGGAAGATATGCAAAAAGGTGCAATCAGCAACACCGACAAAAACGCTTTCGCCCCCGGCAAAAATGTCGCTATCACGCCCGGCAAAGTTGTGTTTCAAAACGACATTATGCAGTTGATTGAATATGCACCGCAAACCGAAAAAGTGCATTCGCGTCCGCTGCTCATCGTGCCGCCTTGCATTAACAAATATTATATTTTGGATTTGCAACCGCGCAATTCGCTGGTCGCGCATGCGATTGCCGCCGGGCATCGGGTATTTTTGATTTCGTGGGTGAATGCGACTCCGGCACATCGCAGTTTGGATTGGGATTTTTATTTACGCGAAGGCGCGATGGCGGCGATTGAATCTGTGCGCGCGATTTCCGGACAAGCGAAAATAAATGCGCTTGGTTTTTGTATCGGCGGCACGATGCTGGCGGCGGCGTTGGCGGTGCTGGCGAACGAAAAACAACGTCCGGTACAATCGCTTACGCTGCTGGCGACGATGTTGGATTTTTCCGATTCGGGCGACATCGGCGTTTTTATAGACGAAGCGCATGTTGCGGCACGGGAAAAAATGTTTGCCGATGGCGGATTGGTGGACGGCGAAGAGTTGGCGCACGGTTTTGCGGTGTTGCGTCCGAACGATCTGATTTGGCCATACATCGTCAACAACTATTATCGCGGACACAAACCGCAGGCGTTTGATTTGTTGTACTGGAATTCCGATTCAACGAATTTGCCGGGACCGATGTTTATGGAATATCAACGCGCGTTTTATCTGGAAAATCGTTTCGCAAAAAATACGGCGACATTTTGCGGCGTGCGGGCGGATTTGGCGACGGTGAAACTTCCGCTATATGCAGTGTCGTGTGAGAAAGATCATATCGTGCCGTGGCATGCCGCTTTTTCAAGCGCGCAACTGCTGGCACACGGCGCAAAAACGCGTTTTATATTGTCGGCAAGCGGTCATATCGCCGGTATTATCAATCCGCCCGCCGCAAAAAAAGGATGGTGTCGAGCCGCACCGTTGTCGGCGGCGGCGGCAGATGAATGGCGGAATTCCGCCGAAGAGTTTTCCGGCGGCTGGTGGGACGATTGGCTGCAATGGCTTTCCGCACACAGCGGACGCAAAGTCGCCGCCCCCGCAAAACAAGGCAATGCCCGTTATGCACCGCTGGAAGATGCACCCGGTTCGTTCGTTTGCGCACCGAAATTTAATGTCAACAACAAAGGAATATTAAAATGAAAGAAATCGCAGTTGTCGCCGCATGCAGAACAGCGGTCGGAAAGTTTTCGGGCGCACTCGGCAAAATCCCCGCCGCCGATTTGGGCGGCGAAGTCATTGCCGCATTGTTACGCCGTGCCGGTGTGGAATCGTCGGCGGTGAATGATGTCATTATGGGACAAGTTTTAACCGCCGGAGTCGGACAAAATCCCGCCCGACAAGCGGCAATGCGGGCGGGCATACCCCAAGAAACGCCGGCGATGACAATCAATCATGTTTGCGGCAGCGGATTGCGTGCCGTGCATCTCGCCGCACAGGCGATTGCGTGCGGCGATTCCGATGTTGTCGTCGCCGGCGGACAAGAAAATATGAGTGCAAGCCCGCATGTGCTGAACAATTCGCGCAACGGCATTCGCCTCGGCAACGGCGTATTGACCGATACAATGGTATATGACGGTCTCACCGATGTTTTCAATCAATATCACATGGGAATTACCGCCGAAAATGTCGCCGCCAAATATGGCGTTTCGCGTGAAGAACAAGACGCCTTCGCCGCCGCCTCGCAAAACAAGGCGGAATCTGCACAAAAGGCGGGGCATTTTGCGGACGAAATCATCCCAATTAAAATTCCGCAACGCAAAGATTTGATTTTTGAATCGGATGAATACATTCGCCTCGGTGCGACTGCCGAATCGCTTGCCGGATTGCGTCCGGCTTTTCGCAAAGATGGCACGGTAACCGCCGGTAATGCGTCCGGCATTAACGACGGTGCAGCGGCGGTTTTGCTGATGAGTACCGATTTCGCAAAAGCACAAAACATTAAACCGCTGGCGATTGTGCGGGCGTGTGCGACTTGCGGCGTAGACCCGGCATTGATGGGAATCGGTCCGGTGCCTGCCTCGCGAAAATGCCTGCAAAAAGCGGGATGGCGTGCCGAAGAGTTGGATTTAATGGAAATTAACGAGGCGTTTGCCGCACAGGCGATTGCGGTAAATCGCGAAATGCAGTGGGACGAATCGCGTGTTAATGTCTGCGGCGGGGCGATTGCAATTGGGCATCCTATCGGTGCATCGGGTGCGCGTATTTTAACGACTTTGTTGCACGAAATGGTGCGGCGTGATTCTAAAAAAGGGTTGGCATCTTTGTGTATCGGCGGCGGGATGGGAATTGCGTTGGCGGTTGAAAGAGTTTGAGTTTTTACTTCCGGAGAAAATAAAAATGACAAAAAAAACAGCATTGATTACAGGCGGATTGGGCGGCATCGGCACGGCAATTTGTCGCCGTTTGCGTAGCGAAGATTACGCAGTCGCCACAACATACATTCATAACGGTCCCCGTTTGGAAAAATGGCTTGCCGACCGCAAAGCGGAAGGTTATGAAGATTTCCATCCCTATTTGTGCGACATCACCCGCTGGGAAGATTGCGTTGCATTGGGCGAAAAAATAGAAAAAGATTTGGGCGGCGTGGATGTATTAGTCAACAACGCCGGAATCACCCGTGACGGTCTTTTTCGCAAAATGACTCCGCAAATGTGGGACGAAGTTATGGCGACAAATTTGGATAGCGTTTTTTATGTCAGCCGGCAGTTTGTGGAAGGAATGACAAAACGAGGTTTCGGTCGCATCATCAACATTTCTTCGGTCAACGGACAAAAAGGGCAATTCGGGCAAGTCAACTATTCGGCGGCAAAAGCGGGAATGCACGGTTTTACCAAGGCACTTGCGCAAGAAGTCGTCAAAAAAGGCGTGACGGTCAATACGATTTCGCCGGGCTATATCGGTACCGAAATGGTGAAAGCGATTGCCGAAGAAGTTCGCGAAAAAATTCGTGCGCAAATTCCGGTCGGTCGTTTCGGCGAACCAGACGAAATCGCCCATATCGTCTCATTCCTCGCCGCCGAAGAATCCGCCTTCATCACCGGTGCAAACATCGCCGCAAACGGCGGACAGCACATGTTTTGATAGTTTGGATTTTGCAAAGAAAATGGCGGACGGGATTTTATTTCCCGCCCGCCTTTTTTGTTTTAATATGCGGCGGAATATCGCTTCTTCCTCGCCCCCGACATTTGTCGGGGGCGAAACAAGTACGGCGGAGTTTACTCCGCCCCGCAATTCCCGATTTCCCGCCGCAATCTATCGTTCGCGGAAAATTCCAGATTTTGCAGCAGTAAACTGCTGCGGCTGATTTCGCCCCCGACAAATGTCAGGGGCGAGAAATTAAGAATCAGAAACGATGCACCGCATTTATCTGAAATCTTCCGCCATTCGCAAAATCTGCGGCATTTTCCCATCTAAATCCCGCAGACGGGTGAATCGTCCAGCGATTGTAATGCAAAACGCCTTCCAGATTTAACTCGTTTTGCGTTTCGGTTTGTATGCCGAAATCGGATTCTTTCCATTCGGAATGCATCCGGTAAACCGGCGACAAACTCCAAATCCCGCCTCGCAAATCCGCCGACAACGACAAATCATAATCGGCAGTTTTGCCCGCAATAGATTCCGAAAATGCCGCCGTCCAAATCTCGCCATTGAACTTCGCCCCGGATTCGTAATGCAAATCTCCGAATTTTCCGTCCGTATTCGTCTGTCCCGCCGACCAATACAAATCCCATTCTCCTATTTCGTATTTCGCCCGACCGCCGAAATGTGCAGAATATCCGCTTTCGCTAAATGCATAACCCGCATCGGGCGAGAACGAAAATGCCCGAACATCGCCGCTGTGGAAATAATGCACAATCGCAACCATCCCCAAAATTCCGCCGACAACGCCCGCAACTTTCGCACTTTCTTGTGCGTCGCCCGAACTCTCAACAACCAACAAAATCCGAGGCACTTCCAAATCGCCGTAAAATATCTGATTCTCGCCGCCGGCAACAACCACAACAATCAGCCGGTCAGTTTCAACATCAAAACCGTCCGGCATCGCCGGAAATCCCTCACTGCCAAAAACTTGCAAATCCGCACAATCGGGAACCGCAAAACTATCAGAAGCGGCAGTTCTCCGCATCGCACAACCGTTCGCCGTGTCGCCATTTTCGGCAATTTGCGGTTGCGATTCTCTTGCGGCGGCAACAGCCGAATCGTTTCGTTCAAGCGGAATCCCGCAAATTTCCGCAACTTCTTGCCGGTTTTCGCTAAATGCAAATCCCGTTTGCCATCTTGCGTTTTCGCATGAGTCGGCGGTATAAGTCGCCGAAATAAATGCCGACCCCGCCAAAACTTCGGCGGCAGAAACGCAAATACCGCCGCTATTCGCCGGTTCAAAAACTTGCATATTATCGCAATCTTCGGCAGTCCGAGGTTCGCATATTTTATCGGCATCGTTTAACGATTCCGTTTCGCCGCAAACCGGATTTACGCAAACGCCGTTTTCGGCAGTTTGTTCGCCCTCGCAATCCGAAGTCACAAGCGGACGACATTTGTCGGTTTCGCTATCGTCAAAAATCGGCATCGCAACGCCATAAACCGAAAAACATTCCGCATCGCCATCTGCAATTGTCGGCAGACGGCAGTTGCCGGTCGCTATTGCGGCGGAATCCATATCGTCAAAAATCGGAAATGCTGCCGGACATTCGCCCATTTCGCCCGCCGCCCGACACATTCCGTCATCGCCTAATATCGGAGTCGCTTCCATAGATGCACAATCCGATGCGTTTCTTTCGCACATTGTCGGATTTACTCTTGCGGAAAATCCGGTTAGGCAATCGCAGTTGCCGTTGTTTAGTTGCGTTGTTGTTGTATCGCAACTCGGATTTTCGCAAAGATTATTGACGACGGTTTGAATTCCGATGCAATCGTTATTTGCGGGCGTGCGAAGGTCGCAAGTAGACGGCGTATTTGCTTCATTAAAATATTCTGTGTTCAAACAATCCGATGCTTGCAATAATCTGCAATTTACTTCGTCATCCGAAATATAACCGGTTGCACATTGAACCGGTTGAAATCCGAAAGCGTCTCTTGTTAGCGTGTCGGTTCTTTGCCAATTTGATTCAATAAGAAAAAATTGAGTTGCGGTTTTGTCCGCTTGCGGGGCATTTGTCGGGTCGGCGGCAGTCGGCAAAACATCGCCTTCTCCTCCCGCTACAAATAATTCAGTGTTGCCCGCTTTTCTATATGTTCGTACGGAAATGCGAAATTCAATGGGTGCACCGGCAATATAGTTATCTCGTAAAATGACAACATCTCCCGCCCTTATTTCTCGTTTTGTGTCAAAGCCCGTGCAAACAGCATTAAATTCCGGCAAAACAGCGGTTATTGAAGGCAAATTCCCACCGTCTAATCGCCCGTCGCTTGTTCGTATACATGCAAACGCCAATATATGACTGCTTGCACCTGCAAGATCTCTCGAAATTTGCTGAATAGAATTATTAAAATTAAATGATTGCCTTGTCGTACTAAAAGCAATTATATTCTGCGTTCCAACATCGTAAAAAACTCTCGCACTTGCGGGAGTCGTAACTTGTGCATTTGCGGATGTAAATCCCGCCGCAAAAAAGACGGCGAAAAGAATGATTTTATTGATTGTATTTTTCATGGTTTTGCTCCTCTGATTAAAAATGTCTGCGAAAGTATAACACACATTCCGCCCGAATTTGCAAAAAAAACGGGCGGGTTCGGCAAAAAATGCGTAAATCGCTGATTTCCCGCCTTTTTGCGGCAAACTGCTGGCTGAAAAAAGGATTTTATTCCGTAACGAAATGATTCCATTCCGTAACCAAACAATTTAATTCCGTAACCAAATGAAATTATTCCGTAACCAAATGAATTAATTCCGTAACCGAACATTTCCATTCCGTAACCAAATGAATTAATTCCGTAACCGAACGCTTTCATTCCGTAACCAAACAATTTAATTCCGTAACCAAACAATTTAATTCCGTAACCAAATGAAATTATTCCGTAACCAAATCCAAAAAAACGCCGTAAACACGGAAATTCATCGGCAAAAATGGATTCCCGCTTTCGCGGGAATGACGGCGGGGAGGCGGGATTTTGTCGGCAAGAAATAACATCGGCGGGGCGGGGGGCGAAAATCGGCGGGGCGGAGTAAACTCCGCCGAACTCGTTTCGCCCCCGACAAATGTCAGGGGCGAGAATTGGGTGAAAAAGGATGGCGGCGGGGGGTTATAGACGGATTCGGTGGTTGCCTTGGGTGAATCCGAGTAGGGGGGGGAGGGTGCCTTTGACGAATGCGATGAGTTTGAATAATTCGCCCATTTCGTGCGGCGAGAGGAGTTTTTGTGCTCCCGATGCGAGTTTTGCGTATTCGGCGGTGTTGCATTCGGCGAATTTTTTTTGTAATGTTGCGGCGATTCCGCAGTTGATTAGAAAATGCGATTGTGTTGTATAACCGGCGAGGGATGCCCCGCCCGCTGTGCCGGCTTCGGCGATGGCGGTAAAATCTAAATGGGCGGTGATGTCTTTGTTGCCGGGCGATTCTAATGGGGCGGAATCGGATTTTTGGGCGTGATGGCACATGAGTGTGCCGCCGTTTCGTTGCGGGTGATAGAACTCGTTGCGGGCGAATCCGTAATCGGCGAAAATGAGTGCGCCTCGGGTTAGGATTTCGCACAGGGTTTTTGTCAATGCTTCGGCACGGGGATTGGCTTCGGTGAGATAGTTGTCGGGCGGATTTATTTGTTGCAGGCGGCGGATGATTTCGGCATCGGCGGCGGCGGGGGGGCGGTTTTGCCATTGCAATTTGCCGTTTTGGGTGGTGACTCCGCGAACTTGCCATTTTCCGTTATTTTTGGCATATAAACGGAAGGGGATTGCGTCTAGTACTTCGTTGCCGAAGATGATTCCGTCAAACGATTTTGGTAGCGATTCTAACCAAATTGGCGATTGCAGGGTTTGTTGTTGTTTTTGGCGTAGGGCGGCGGAGGTTTCTAAAATGTAATGGCGGCGGATTTTTTTGTGGAGGATTTTTGCCAAAGATGCGGAAAGTTTGCCGTTGCCGGCACCGAGTTCTAAGATATCGCCGGCGGTGTGCGGCAGGATTTGGGATATTTGGGCGGCAAGCATTTGGGCGAAGAGGGGGGAAATGTCGGGTGCGGTGATAAAATCGCCGTTTATGCCGAATTGGACTTTTCCGCTGCCATAGAAGCCGTTGCGGGGGTCGTGTAGGGCGATTTCCAGATAGCGGTCAAAGGATATCCAGCCGTCCGATTTGGCGATAGCGGCGATAATGGCGGCGAGGGCGGGAGAGGATTCTGTCATTTTGGGCGGGGGCGGTGATACAATATTATACATTTGCCCGCCGGGTGGCGTGGTTTTAAGGAGGTGTGAAATGGGATTTTGGGAACGGCGGACGGAAGAGATGGAAGTTTATATGCGGCGAGATCCGGCGGCGCGAAATTTTTGGGAAATAGCGTTTTGCTATCCCGGTTTGCATGCGGTGTGGTTTCATCGGTTAAATTCGTTTTTGTGGCGGAAAGGTGCGTGTTGGTTGGCACGATTTATGTCGCATATTGCACGATGGTTGACTGGCGTAGAAATTCATCCGGCGGCGGTTTTGGGCGAACGGGTTTTTATTGACCACGGAATGGGCGTTGTGATTGGGGCGTCTGCCGAAGTGGGCGACGATTGTTCTATTTATCAGGGCGTGACATTGGGCGGGACGACTCAGATATTTCGCGGAAAACGGCATCCGACTTTGGAAAAAGGCGTGATTGTCGGGGCGGGGGCGAAAGTTTTGGGACCGATTATTATCGGCGAAGGTGCGCGCATCGGTTCCAATGCGGTGGTGGTAAAAGAAGTCATGGCGGGCTGCACAGCAGTCGGCATCCCGGCACGAATTTTGAACGGCAAAGACACCCCCCCCGATTCCGATTCCGCCTCGGATTCCGATTCCGATTCAGATTCGGAAGAAAAATTCGCCGCCTATGCAGTAGACGAAAAAAGCACAAGTTGCGAAGACAGCGTGGAAACATTGTCTGCAAAAGTTGCGGAGTTGGAGGCGAAGATTGAGAGGATGGGGAGGGGGGACGGAAATTCCGTATAATCCGTTTGGGCGGGGAATTTTTCGCAAATATTCATCCAAAAAGAGGAAGAAATGAAAATGTCTATTCTTTTGCCGTTTGCCGTTTCGTTTGCGGCGGCGATCTTCGCGCTTTCGGTATCGGCGACCGTGGTTGCGCAGGAAACTACGCCTCTGCATGAAGCGGCGCGGGCTGGAAATACTGACGAAGTGTGGCGTCTATTGTCTAATGGTGCGCGCCCAAATTCCATTCGGAGCGAGGGCGATAAAACGCCGTTATATTTGGCGGCGGAAAACGGGCATATTGATGTCATGGAAATTTTGTTGCAAAACGGCGCGAAGCCGAATTTTGGATTGTCGTTGGAGGCGGCGGCAAAAAATGGATATGTTCAGGCGGTAGAAATGTTGATTGATTACGGCGCAAAAGCAAGCGGCGGCATGGAACTCGCGGTGAAGAATGGGCATGCGCCCGTGGTGCAAATTCTATTAAATAGCGGCGCGGACGCGAACAAGGATTTCCCTTTGCGTTTGGCGGCGCAGGAAGGTCATGCTGATGTAGCCCGGGTACTGCTTGCGGGCGGCGCGAATCCAAATATAAAAAGATATGATTGGGATGACACGGCGTTGCATGTTGCCGCGGATAAAGGTTATGCAAATGTTGCCTATGTTTTACTGGAAGGAGGCGCAAAAACGAACATTAGAAACCACATTAGAACTTATTATCGCGGCATTGATGTAACCTGCTCCTCCCCTTCGCCGGGCTGTGACGACAGGCAGCAATCCGGCGGACGAGTTCCTCTGCATAATGCTGCAGAGCGCGGACATGCGAATGTCATAAGAGCGTTAATTTCCGGCGGCGCGAATCCTAATCAAAAAGATATACGAGGACTTGATCCTTTGTATTTTGCAATTAAAGGAAATCACACCGAGGCGGTAAATGCACTTTTGGATGGCGGCGCAGACCCAGAATGGAATTCCGACTGGGGACGACGGCTTTTGGGGTGGGCTAAACAAACGCGCAATGATGAAATCATTGAATCTCTTTTGCAGGCAGGTGCGGAAGAATGACGAATTCTTTTTTCCGCCGCAAATTGTCGCATTTCCGTCCGAATTAGACATTTGCGCGGGGCGGACGAAGTTTTGCAAAGACAAATAAAAGATCTTTTTATCTTTGCAAAACATTTTTGCGGATAAATCCGATATTCATCCACAGGACTCGTGCGCATCTGCAAACGATTCGGATTCGTCCGCGCAAATGTTATAATCGGGCGGAAAAAGGGGGAAGAAGTGAACCGCGAAGAGTGGAAGAAAAAGATATTGGAACGCATTGAATCCGCGGCGGGGGAAAGGCGGCTTTTGTACTATGATGAATTGCTGGTGTTGTCGGGGGACGGTAATCCAGACAGACCGGAATTGTACGAAATTTTGGGTGAGATAAACAATGAAAGACAAGACGGACTTAAGCCCTCCGCGATTGTTGTGAGCAAGGAAATGGGCATGCCCGGTGCCGGTTTTTACAGAGAATTTATGCCCGAGGCGGGGACGAACGTCTTTAAGTTTTTTGCCGGAGAGGCGAAAAAAGTTTTTCAGCATTACGCTCCCGATGCGCCGAAAAACTATGGCGTATTAATTGATGCCGATAATGTGGCGTCAAAGAATGTTGCCGATTTTTTGCGGAAACAATCAAGATTTCCGATAGTCCTCCGTGCTTGCGGAATTGCCGACAAGTGGGAGTGGGGCATAAAACTGATTAATGAATCGTTTTCCCAATGCGACCCGCAATATTACAGCGTTCCTGCGCCCGCCGGAACAAAAAAGCATCAGAAACAGCACGACGCGGCTGATTTCTTTTTGTCTATGACGGGTGCCGTGATGATGGAAAAAACTTACGACAAGCGATTGCTGGATGAAATTTATATTATGTCCGGCGACAAAGATTTTGCATATTTGCGAAAATTTATTAACGGATACCGCGTTGATGTTCTCTGCTTTAATAATCGGATGGAAAAAGTTCCGTGCGCAGGAAAAGGCAAGAAACGGATAATCTGATTTGGTTTGCTGCGAATTGGGGGGTGAAAATTTTTATGAGTGTTGCATGTACCAGTCGCAGAATTGGCGGCACCAGCGTTCGTTTTCGGAGAACGGGCCGGGGCGGTAGTGGCGGGAGCGGGTGCCGACGGTCATGGAATTGCAAAGGGCGACATCTTCGGCGTTGGTGATGCGCCATACTTCGGTGAGGTGGTCGACTTCGTAATCTTCGCCTTCCACGGCGTCCGCAGCCACAATCCAACTTGAATATAATGTGCATCTCGCTTCGTCAAGCGGCAGCACCCAATTGGTTGCGATGTGGTCGGAAGTAAAATGTATCCATGCGTTCGGATTGAACCACATTGACAGCGTACTCGCATCGTAATCGGCGAATTTGCCGATGAGTTTTCGGGAAGCGGGTTTGCCGTCAAAGGTGATGGATTTGTATCCCTCCCGCATCGGATAACGCGCGATGCGGCAGCAATCGTTTGGCGTAAATGCCTGTTCTTCCCACGCCAATCCGAGATTTTTCCAGCGCAAAACGGCGGCGGCGAACAATCGGTCGTAGGCGGGAGAACGCGCGCCGTTAAAACTGGACGGATCAAACAAATCGCACAGCCCTTTGTGATTTGCACGGCAATGGCAACATTCGCGGTTGTTAATCATTACCATCAGCCAGTTTGCGGGAACAATTTCGCGGTGATGATGGGCGAGTTTGTACTTTCCGTCTCCGAATGCGAACGGGGCGGTATAGGGCGAAATGATTTCGGCGATTTCGTCCATATCGCGATGGTCGGGATGCGAATGGAGGCGGGCGAAGAGCATTCCGGAAACTTCCCGCACCGGAATTTGCGTTAAAGCGGCGCATTTTCCCGCTGCCGATTTGGCGAAATCGCGTCCCATCATCGGTGCGGCGCGCAGTTTTCCGGTGTTGATGTGATATGACCATTGATGATTCGGACAGACGAGGGCGGCGTCTGTACAGCCGACATGTTCGCGCAATAAACGGGCGCTTTGGTGGGCGCAACGATTGACGAAACAGCGGATAACGCCATCGTCTCCGTGCAACAAAAAATAGTCGTCGTCGTGGAGTGCAAAGGTAAAATAATCGCGCGCTTGCGGAATGTCGCCGCGCGTACCGGCGAAAAACCATTTATTATGAAACAGACGATGCGCGCGTTCGGAATCGCGAATTACTTCGGCGGGCAGCCCGAATCCGGATTTGTAATCGGCGGCGTTCATCGCGTTTATTATACCCGTTCGGGATTTTTCTGTTTGTTTGTTATAAAATTTGCCGCAATGTTTCACATCATTCTTTTGAATCCGGAGATTCCGCCGAATACGGGGAATGCGATTCGGTTTGCCGCGAATTGCGGGGCGGTTTTGCATCTCGCCGGCGAACTTGGGTTTGAAATGTCTGACAAACTTTTGCGGCGTGCCGGTTTGGATTATCGCGAATATGCAGATGTGCAAACGCACGATTCGCTTGCCGCCGCAATCGCCGCCGCCGGAAACGGCAACCGTTTCGCCGCCGATGTACGCGGCGAAACGCGATTTGATGTACCACAATTCCGGGCGGGCGATATTTTTGTTTTCGGGCGCGAATCGGATGGTTTGCCGCGCGAAGTGTTTGACGAATTTCCGCCCGCCCGCCGTTTGCATATTCCGATGCGCCCGGAAAATCGCAGTATGAATTTGTCTAACGCAGTCGCGATTATTTTGATGGAAGCGTGGCGGCAAAATAGTTTTTTCGGTGCGCGAAAAAAATGAAAAGCAACAATTTATGCGAGCGTTTTTGCAATGCGTTTTACAAAAAAGTTGTGCAAAAAATGCGCGTCTACAACAGCGCGCACAATCGCGAAAGTTGCGGACATGGAACGCCGCGCCGTTGCAATTCGGCGAGTGTGTTTTGCACATATTCCGCGTTTGCACCGCCGAATCCTGCGGCACCGCGAATGATTTTTGCTGCCGCCGCCGCGGGCATCGGCGCGACATAATGCGCGCCGTCCCGCCGCACGACAAAAGTCAATGCGCGCACAATGCCGCCGTTCGTCCGCGCGTACACAAAACGCGGTTCATATACATTCGCAAACATTTCGCGGCGAAACAAATTTTCCAGAATCTTTTTTTCCAGAATTTTTTTATTCTTCGCCGCGGCGGGGCGAAGTACGACTCCGTTGCAAGAACCGCCCGCATCCAAACCGAAGACGAGTCCCGGTCGCCGCACCGTGCCGCGATAGTGTGTGGAGCGCACCGACAATCGGCGCGACCAGCCATAAACGCGCGCACCGGCGGCGGTGCAAACGCGAAATCCCGGATTCCACATCAGAGAACCGTAGCCGAAAATATGCAAGTCGCCCGCGATTTGCGATTCGCATTCGGCGAGCAGGCGGCGGAATGAATTCGGATTGATGACTTCGGGCATGACATTATTAAAAAGGTTGCCGACGATTTTGTCAAACCGTTCGCGGGCGTTGATTTTTGCGCATTCGTTCGCCGAATCGCATTATTACGCGACTCCGCAAAATTTTTTTTTACGATATATTTCGCTGTCCATGCCGGTTTTGTCGTCAACTAATCCGGCGAATGCGGGAATGATGCGCGCGCAAAAAATCGCGAAATCGTCTCGCGTTGCATAACGGCGGCGGCGAAAAATGAAACTCGCGAGGCGAATCGGACACCGCGGATTGGCGGCGTTTGCGCCTGAAAATACGCTTGCCGGAATTCGTTTGGCGCATGCCCGCGGATTGCGGTGGGTGGAAATTGATGTGCGTCTTTCCGCCGATAATGTCGCGGTTTTGTCGCACGATGTTTCGCTGTTGCGGTGCGGCGGTGTGCGCATTTCCGTCAAAAATAAAACTGCCGCTGCGCTTTCCGCTGTGCCGGTCGGCGTTGGTTTTTCGGGTGCGATGGCGCGAGAAGGCGTGCCGTCTTTGGCGGCAGCGTTTGCGTTGTCGCGCAAATTGCAAATCGGAATGGTTGTTGAATTGAAACCGGATGATGGCAATGAAGCGGCGGCGGCGTGCGCACTCGCCGATGTTTTGCATTATGCGTCGCACCGCATAGTTGTCAGCAGTTTTAGCACGGCGATGCTTGCGGCGGTGCGGGCGAAAACGCCCGAAATCGCGCGGGCGTATAACTGCGGACGGGCGGACGATTCCGCTTTTGCGATGTTGCAGAAAACCGGCGCGGAAAATTTGCATTGTGCGGCGGGCAGTTCGCAGCGGGCGATACGCCGATTTGCAGATGCGGGAGTCGGCGTTTATTGTTTTACGGTAGACCGCGCGGAAACGGCGAAAAAGTTATACGCCGCCGGTGCGCACGGTATTTTTACAAATAACGGGCTTTTTGATTTGGATTTGGATTTGGATTTGGAATAATCCGCCGCGGCGCCCCGATTTGATTCCGTTTTAAGGCGAAGGCGGCGAAAATGGCGAAGGCGGCGAAGGCGGATGCAACTTTTGCGCGGGAATTTACATTCCGAGTTTTTGGAGTTTCGGGACGATGTTGTAGATGCAATAAGGGTGTGCGGTGTTGCGGTTGTAAAAGTTTTGATGTTCCGATTCCGCCGCCCAAAACTTTTCTAGCGGTGCGATTTCGGTGACGATGGGTGCGCGGAAATTTTTTTGCGCGTTTTGTTTGGAATCGGCGGCGATTTGCGTTTGTTCGTCCGATGTCGTGAGAATGACGGAGCGATATTGTGTGCCGCGGTCGGCGCCTTGCCGGTTTAATGTGGTCGGGTCATGGGCGCGCCAAAATGCATCTAAAATTTCCGTGTAGGAAATTTCCGCCGGACGAAATTTGATTTGAATGACTTCGGCGTGTCCGGTGTCGCCGCGGCATATTTCTTTGTATGAGGGCGCGGCGGTTTGTCCGCCGGCATAGCCGCTGACGACTTCTGCAACGCCGGGCAATCGCTGATAAACCGCTTCCAAACACCAGAAGCAACCGCCGCCGATTATCGCTATTTCGTTTTCCATCGTTTCGTTTGTCATTTTCGGATTATACCGCCGCGCCGCGCAATTTGCAAAAGCGTGGTTTTCGGATTTGCAAAAAAACGCGCGGGGAGTGTGGTATACTTCGCAAATGTCAATTTCCGACCGAGACGGGAAAATATGGTTTGACGGCAAAATGACGGAATGGCGCGAGGCAACGACGCATATTCTGTCGCATTCGTTGCACTATGGTATAAGCGTTTTTGAGGGCGTTCGCTGCTACGGCACCGATGACGGTCCGGCGATTTTTCGCCTGCACGAACACACCCGGCGGCTGTTTCAATCCGCCCATATTGTCGGAATGAAAATTCCATTTTCGGAAGCGGAAATTAACGATGCGCAAATCGCTGTCGTGCGCGAAAATAAATACGATTCTTGCTATATTCGCCCGTTTGTTTTTTACGGTGCGCATTCGCTTGGACTTTCGGCGTCCGACAATCCGGTGCATGTTGCGGTTGCCGCATGGCCGTGGGGCACTTATCTCGGCGAAGACGGAATTCGGAACGGTATTCGCGTTAAAACTTCCTCTTTTTCGCGTCATCATGTCAACGCGGTAATGTGTCGTGCGAAAGCGGGCGGGCATTATATCAATTCTGTTATGGCAAACGCCGAAGCGACTCGCGATGGCTACGATGAAGCGTTGTTGCTGGATGTGGACGGATTTGTCGCTGAAGGGGCGGGCGAAAATATTTTTATCGTTTGCGATGGCAAAATTTACACGCCGGAATTGACTTCCGTGCTGGCGGGAATTACCCGCGATTCGGTGATGCAACTCGCCCGGGCGGCGGGGTACGAAGTGTGCGAAAAACGCATTACCCGCGATGCGGTTTATTGTGCCGATGAAGCATTTTTTACCGGCACGGCGGCGGAAGTAACGCCTGTTCGCGAATTGGACGGGCGGCAAATCGGCGAAGGGAGTCGCGGTCCGATAACCGAATCGTTGCAGCGGGCGTTTTTTGACTGTGTCGGCGGACGTGCTGCCGATTTTCAATCGTGGCTTTCGCCGGTGCGATGAACGATTCGTCTTCCCGCATTGTGGTGTCGCCCGAATCGTTGCCCGCCTCTTGCCCGCCCGTTGCGCAGTGGGACCGGCATCCCCGCGTTTATTTGTCGTTATCGCCGCAAAAAACGCGTTGCGCTTGCCCGTATTGCGGCGCGGTGTATGTTCTGGCAGGTGCGGATTCCGCCGAAACGCGATGACTGAATTTTTTAAAGTGCATCCCGAAACGCCGCAAACGCGGTTTATCCGGCGGGCGGCGGAAGTGTTGCAGCGGGGCGTGATTGCATATCCGACCGATTCGCATTATGCGCTGGGATTTCTCCCCAAAAATTTGGATGCGGCGGCGCGTGTGCGGCGATTGCGCGGTTTGGACGACAATCATCTTTTTACATTGTCGTGCCGCGATATTGGCGAAATCGGACAATACGGCGCGGTGGATACTGCGGCGTTTCGCGTCATTAAACAGCGCATTCCGGGGGCCTATACTTTTGTGCTGGCGGCAACAAAAAAAGTATCGCGCCATTTGTGTCATCCGCGCCGCCGGACGGTGGCATTTCGCGTACCGTCACATCCGGCGGCGCGCGCGCTTTTGGAACAAAACGGCGGTCCGATTATTACAACGACTTTGCGCCTTGCGGGCGACGAATCGCCGCTACATCCGGACGATTTTCGCGAACGGCTGCGCGGGCTTGTGGAAGTCGTGTTGGATGCTGGTCCGTGTCCGGCATCGCCGACGACGGTGATTGATTTTACCGAATCGCCGCCGCGTTTGTTGCGCGAAGGCGGCGGCGCGATTGACGACCAGGATCGCCTCTGATGGCGCGGGTTGTATCGGGAATGCGCCCGACCGGCGGTTTGCATCTCGGGCATTTGCGCGGCGTTTTGCAAAACTGGCGGCTGTTTCAAGAAGCGGGCGACGATTGTTTTTTTTTTATTGCCGATTGGCATGCGCTGACAACCGATTATGCATCGCCGGGCGATCTTTCCGGCGGGGCGCGGCGACTCGCGGCGGCGTGGCTGGCGGCGGGAATGGATCCCGCACGGGTAACGCTTTTTCGTCAATCCGATGTACCCGCGCATGCCGAGTTGGCGGTTTTGCTGTCTATGATTTGTCCGCTGCCGTGGCTTACCCGTCTGCCGACTTACAAAGAAATGAAATCGCAACAAATGTTAGATACGCACGGTTTTTTAAGTTATCCGCTTTTGCAAAGTGCCGACATTATCATTTACGCCGCCGATTTTGTGCCGGTGGGCGAAGATCAAATGCCGCATATTGAAATCACGCGCGAAATCGCCCGCCGTTTTAATCGTTTGTACGGATGCGACGATTCATTTCGCAAACGGCGTGCCGCCGCCGCCGCCGCTATCGGTGCGGATTCCGACCGCCGACTGCGTCAGTTGCAAAAGGCGTACGCCGAAAAAGGCGATGACGAAAAACTGCAAACGGCGGCGAATGTCATTGCCGGATTGACGGCGGACGATGCGACAAAAAAAATATTGGCGGACGATTTGCATTACGGCGGCGAAGAAGTTTTGCGCCCGCCGCAAGCGCGTTTGACTCCGACTCCGAAAATTCCCGGCACAGACGGGCGCAAAATGTCTAAATCGTACGACAACGCGATAGATATGTTTGACCCGCCGGCGACGGTAAAGAAAAAACTATCAAAAATGCAAACCGACCCGGCGCGCGTCCGATTGTCCGATGCGGGCGAACCGGAACGCTGTCCGGTTTGGCGTTTGCATGAAGTGTTTTCGGATGAAGAAACCAAAGAATGGGCGGCGACGGGATGCCGCGCTGCCGCTTTCGGTTGTATGGAATGCAAAACGCGGTTGTGCGGATTTATCAACGACGAGTTGGCGCCGATTTTGGCGCGGCGCGAAGAGGCGGAAAAACCGGGAATGATAGAAGATGTGCTGGCGGACGGCGCAAATCGTGCGCGCGCGGCGGCGGCGCAAACGCTGCAAACAGTGCGGCGGGCGATGGGATTGGTTTTATGAACGCGCGCGGACAAGCACCGCTGGCGTTGGTGTATGGCGAACCGGTGCGCGAAATGCCGGGTGCGCTTTATATTCCGCCTGAAGCGATGCGCGTGATGCTGGATAACTTTTCCGGTCCGATGGATTTGCTTTTGTATTTGGTGCGCCGTCACAAGTTTGATATTTTGGATATTCCGATGGCGGCGTTGTGCCGTCAGTATGGCGATTATGTGGAAGAATCGTTGCAGCGCGACAACAATTTGGAAATCGCCGCCGATTATTTGGCGATGGCGGCGTTGCTGGTGGACATTAAATCCAAAATGATGTTGCCCCGTCCGGAAATCGGCGCGGACGAAGAGGAAGATCCGCGCGCCGATTTGGTGCGGCGGTTGCTGGAATATGAGCGTTTGCGCGATGCCGCACGGCAGTTGGCGGAAATGCCTCGCCGCGACCGCGATTTTATATCGCCCGATTTGGGAATTCCGATGCCGGCGGCGGAAAAAATGAAACCGGTTTTGCATCCGCCGCAGTTGGCGGCGGCATTTGCGGCGGCGTTGTCGCGGATGCGGCAACTTGCGCCGCTGGAAGTTTTTGCGCGGACTGTCAGTTTGCGCGAAGTGATGAGCAATGTGTTGCGGATGTTTTCTGATGCGCGGCGGCTGGTTTTTCGCCGTCTGGTGGTGCGCGAATTGTTTGGCGTGTCATTTTTGGCGGTTTTGCAACTCGCCGCCGAAAACATCGTATCGCTGCATCAAAAAGAACCGGACGAAGATTTATTTGTTGAGTTGCGAGGTGCGAAAAATGAATCGGACGGAAATTAAAAACATATTGGAATTTGCATTGCTGGCGGCGGGCGGACCGCTGAATATGGCGGATTTTCGCCGTCTTCTGGATGGCGAAGAGGGCGATATTTCCGGTGCGTTGGCGGAGTTGGAAAATGAATGGGCGGACCGGGGATTGCGTTTGGCGGCGGCGGGAGACGGCTGGCAGATGATCAGCGGCGCGGGATATTTGGATTATTTGCGCCGTTTGCGACCCAAAAAACCGGCGCGACTTTCGCGGCAATTGACCGAAGTGCTGGCGATTATCGCCTATCGTCAACCGGCGACTCGCGGCGACATAGAAGGAATTCGCGGCGTGGCAGTGTCGTCTGTACAATTAGCGGCGTTGGAAGAATTCGGCTGGATAGAAGAAGTGGGGCGGCGCGAAACGCCGGGGCGTCCGATGTTGTACGGCACGACTAAAACATTTTTGCACGATTTGGCGATTGCTTCGCTGGATGAGTTGCCGCCGTTAGAAGAAGGCGACATTGCGGATAATTTGGAGGATGCGGAAACATTGCCGCCGCCCGAAGAATCCGAAGAATCCGAAAAATCCGAAGAATCCGAAGAATCCGAAAAATCCGAAGAAGCGAACGCGGCGGAAGATGTCGCCGCTTTGCCGGAAAAACCCGGCGGCGAAAGTTGAGAAAAGTTTTGCGAAAAACATCTGCGAGTGCGACAAATCCGTCCGGCGAAAAATTGCAAAAAATTCTCGCCGACCGCGGCGCGGGTTCGCGGCGTTCCGCCGAACAATTAATTTTGCAAGGACGAGTCGCCGTCAATCGCAAAATCGCAATTCTCGGCGCGCGCGTTGCCGCTGATAGCGTTATCGCCGTGGATGGCAAACCGCTGCCGCGCGTTGTTGCAAAACCGCGAATGTTGTATTATCACAAACCGGCGGGCAAAATTGTGGAACGCGGTGCGCGCGATTCGGTTTTCGCCGATTTACCGCCGGCGCGCGGCGGACGATGGATTAATGTCGGGCGGCTGGATGTCAATTCTGAAGGGCTTTTGCTGTTTTGTACGGACGGTGCGGCGGCGAACAAAATCGCGCATCCGAATTATGCGGCGCAACGCGAATATCTCGCCCGCACGGATGGCGCGTTGTCGCCCGCACAAATCGGCGAAATTCGCGCCGGTATTATGTTGGACGGCAAACCGCTTTGTCCGGCGGAGTTTGCGCCGCATCGCGATGCCGGCGGACGCAATCGCTGGTATCGCGTTGTGCTTGCCGAAGGGCGTAATCGCGCGGTGCGGCGATTGTTCGCGCATTTCGGTCTGGAAACATTGCGCCTGATTCGCGTGCGAATGGGGCGGCACAAACTGCCGCGCGATTTGCAACCCGGCGAATGGCGTGAGGCATCGGCGCGAGGCGTTTCGCACGATGACTAATTCCGCCGCCCCGATTCTTTCGGTCGCGGTGTCGTCGCGCGCGCTGTTTAATTTTGAGGAAGAAAACAAAATTTTTAAGGAATCCGGCAAGGAAGAATATGTTCGCGTGCAACGCGAACGTTTGGAAATTGTGCCGAAAACCGGAGTCGTTTTTCCGCTGGTGCGAAAACTGCTGGCGTTTAACGAAACCGAAGAATTGGTGCGCGTTATTGTCGTATCGCGCAACGCGCCGATGACCGGTTTACGCGTGTTTCGCGCAATCGCAGATAACAAATTAAAAATAGCGCAAGGATGTTTTACGCGCGGTGCGGCAATAGTGCCGTATTTGCGTCCGCTGGGCGTGCATTTATTTTTGTCCGCTTTCGCCGACGATGCAAAAGACGCGCTGGACGCCGGATTTCCCGCTGCGCATGTGCGCGGAAGTACATCCGAAAGCGAAGACGATGACGGCGTTTTACGAATCGCGTTTGACGGCGATGCGGTGTTGTTCGGCGACGAATCCGAACGCGTGAATCAGGAACAAGGATTGGACGCGTTTCGCGAACAAGAAAAAAACATGCGCGGTAAACCGCTATCGCCCGGACCGCTAAAACCTTTTTTGGACGCGCTGACGATGTTGCGAAATCGCATCGGCGAAGATCCCGAACGCATTCGCGTAGCACTAATTACCGCGCGCGGTGCGCCCGCACACGAACGCCCGATTCGTACTTTGGACGGTTGGGGAGTTGCGGTGGATGAAGCATTTTTTATGAACGGCGTACCAAAACAAGAAATTGTGCAGCAGTTTCGTGCGGACTTTTTCTTTGACGACAATGTCAAACATGTGCAAGGATTGGAACAGGGCGGCCATGTGTCGTCCGGCGTGATGAATGAATGAACGGCGCGCCGTTCTTCTCGGCGGCGGGCATGCGCATGCGCTGGCGTTGTTGGCATTTGCCCGCCGTCCGCTGCCCGCCCGTATTGTTTTAGTTTCCGATTCGGAATATGCGCCGTATTCGGGAATGTTGCCCGGCGTTTTGGCGGGGCAATTTACGCGCGAAGAAAGTTTAATTCATCTCCCGCAACTGTGTGCGCGGGTCGGCGCAAAATGGCGGCATTCGGCGGCAACAGCGATTTGCGGCAAAACGCGCGAAATATCGTTGGCGGATGGCGCAACAGAATCGTTTGATGTTTTGTCGGTGAATGTCGGCGGTGCGCCGGTGCCGCCGTTTGCGGGCGGTATTGCGGTCAAACCGGCGGCGGCGTTTACCGATTTTGCGCTATCAATTTCCGCCGATTCGCCGATGGCAATTGTCGGTGCGGGGGCGGGCGGCACCGAAATCGCGTTGGCGTTGCGGCGGCGTTTTCCGGATGCGAAAATCGCATTGTCGGGCGCGTTGTTGCCGTTTGCAAACGATTCGGTGCGCCGCCGGATTCGCGAAGTTTTGTCGGCGCGTGATATTTTTTGGACCGAATCGCGGGCGGCGGCATTTGCAAATGGCGAATTGATTTTGTCGGACGGGCGGCGGATTGCGGCGGCGGCGTTAATTTTTGCGACTCCGGTTGCCGCACCGAAATGGTTGCAAAATGGCGATTTGCCTTTGGACGAAAATGGTTTTATTCGCGTCAATTCTTTTTTGCAAAGTGATTCCTTTCCGGCGATATTTGCGGCGGGCGATTGTGCCGCTTCCGGTGCGGAAAAATCCGGCGTTGTGGCGGTGCGGCAGGCGCCGATATTGGCGCATAATCTCGCGGCATATTTGTCCGGTGCGCCGTTGCGGGCGTGGAATCCGCCGCGACATTTTTTGTCAATTCTCAACACTGCGGACGGGCGTGCGGTCGCCGGCTGGGGCAGTTTCGCCGCATCCGGTGCGTGGGTTTGGCAATGGAAAAAATATCTTGACCGCAAGTTTATGCGGCAATTTACATAACGCACTTTTTGCGGATTCGGGCGGAATTTTTTTATAAATGTTCGCGCAAGTTTTTATACTGTTTTTGCGAAACTTTATATTTTCGGAGCAAAACTTTATATTGTCAAATAAAATATAAAAACTTTCGCAAATTAAAGAGAAAATTAGAAATTTAAGAATTTTCGCTGCCGTTCCCGCCCGTTTTTTCTGCGGATTCAGACGGAATTTTTTTATAACTGTTCTTGCAAGTTTTTATACCGTTTTTGCGAAACTTTATATTTTCGGAGCAAAAATTTATATTGTTTTTGCAAAACTTTATATTGTCAAATGGAATATAAAAACTTTCGCAAATTAAAGAGAAAATCAGAAATTGACGAATTTTCGCCGCCGTTCCCGCCCGTTTTTTATGCGGATTCAGACGGAATTTTTTTATAACTGTTCTTGCAAATTTTTATATTGTTTTTGCGAAAATTTATATTTTCGGAGCAAAAATTTATAATGTTCGCGCAAATTTTTATATTGCAAAATGGAATAATAACAAAAAATTTCGCAAACTATTTTCTTGCCGAATTACCACAAAAAACGGCGGGGATTCGGAATCCCGCCCGTTTTTGTTCCGCTGTCGTTGTTGACAAAATAAAAATCGTGTTCAATCCGATTTTCTCGTTAAAAAACAAAACGCAACTTTAACCGATTTCTGCAAAAATCCCGCCCGAATCCGCAAAAAAACGGGCGGGAAATGGCGCAATATCGCGCTTTCGTCCATTCTGATGAAAATTGGAATCGCCATGATTTTTGTTGAAATATTCCGATTTGCGGGGCGGGGGAAATTCGCGTACAATGGAATGTATGGCGGAGACGCGAAATTTTGGGGACGGTTCGGCGTTGCGCGGATTTGTGGCACGGATGCGCGAAACCGCGGATTTGACGGCGATTGTCGGCGAACGCGTGCGTCTCCAAAAACGCGGCGCGAATTATTTCGGTTTATGTCCGTTTCATTCCGAAAAAACGCCGTCATTTTCGGTCAATCCGGCGAAAGGGTTTTATCATTGTTTCGGCTGCGGGGCGAACGGCGATGCGTTGAGTTTCGTCATTCAAACCGAAGCGGGCGGCGATTTTATGACCGGCGTAGAATCGCTTGCCGCACGACTCGGAATGACTGTGCCGCGGCGCGGCGATTCGGATGTCGGCGATGCGGTTGCGAAAGCGATTGCTGATGCGCATTCGTATTTTCGCCGCGAGTTGTCGCGTTCGGATGAGGCGCGCGAATATCTGCAAAAACGCGGAATTAACGACGACACAATCGCCCGTTATGAAATTGGTTTTGCGCCGCCGGGATGGGGAAATCTTGCCGCCGCGCTTCACAATGCGCACAAAAATGATATTTTGATTCGCGCCGGACTTTTGCGCACAAATCATGCCCGCCGCGCCTATGATTATTTTCGCAATCGCATTATGTTTCCGATTATGGAAGGGGCGGGGCGCGTTGTCGGATTTGGCGGGCGCGCATTGGGCGAAGATGATCCGGCGAAATATCTTAACTCGCCCGATACGCCGCTGTTTTCCAAAAAAAATGTCGTGTTTGGCGTGCCGCAAGCACGAGAGGCGGCGCGCGACAAAAAACGCGTTATTGTCGTGGAAGGTTATATGGACGCGGTGATGTTGTCGCAACACGGATTCGCCGAATCGGTTGCGGTGATGGGAACGGCGTTGACTATGCGGCAGGCGAAAAAACTTGCGCGCATGGCGGACAATTTAGTTTTCGCTTTTGACGGCGACGAAGCGGGACAAAAAGCGGCATGGCGCGGTGCGGGAAATATTTTGCCCGCTTTGTCGGACGGAATCGGCGCGTCTTTTTTGTTTTTGCCGCAAGGCGAAGATCCGGATAGTTTTGTGGGCAAAAACGGTGCCGCGGAAATGGAACGCGCATTGCGCGGCGCGATTTCGTTGGGCGATTATCTGGCGCGACAGTTGCGATTGCAAGCGGGTGCGCAAACGCCCGAAGGACGGGCGAGTTGGATTTTGTCGGCGGGCGAAAAAATGGCGCGTCTTTTGGATTCGGAACGCGCGCCGTTCTTGCGCGAAGTGTTGACACAAAAATTTTCGGAAGCGGCGGGCGTGTCGGCGGAAGCGGTGCGGCGGGCGGCGGCGCGCAGTGCGCCGAAAAAAAATGTCGGCAGCAATGCGCGATATAAAATGCGCGACTCAGGTTTGCTTTTTAATTTGCTTTGTTGTTTGGCATCGCGTCCGCTATTGTTGGCGGCGTTTTCCGAAAATCCGCCGTTGCCCGGCGATGAAACGGAATCGGCGATTGTCGCCGATATGTTAAATTTCGCGCGGCGGCGGCTGGACGAAGGCGACGAATCGCCGGACATTTCCGCGCATCTGGCGGCGGAAGGTTATAACATTTTGGCGCGGCAAGTAAAAGATACCGTGCGTCAGCGATATGCGAAAGCGGCGAATCCCGCCGCCGAATTCGCCGCTTTCGCCGAACGGCTGGAACGAATGCAAAAAAGACACGACCGGCGGCGCGAATTGTACGCCGCTTTTGCCGAAGAAAAATCCGACTCTTAATTTTTTTTCGGATTTGCCGAATGCGCGGGCGAGGCGGTATAATCGCTTAAGTTTTTTTATTAATCTTTTGAGGAGGAAATCATGAAACGGAAAATTAATTGTTTACAAAAGGAGGAAATCATGAAACGGAAAATTAATTGTTTACAAAAGGAGGAAATCATGAAACGGAAAATTAATTGTTTGCAAAAGTTTGTTTGCGCGTTGGCGTGCGTTGCGGTTTTGACTGCGCCTACGGCGGCGAAAGTGGAAGGCGACAAAATCGTCATCGGCGCGGCGGTATCGCTGACCGGAAAATATTCCACCAACGGATTGCACACCAAAAACGGCTATGATCTCGCGGCAAAACGCATCAACGACATGGGCGGCGTTGTCGTAGACGGCAAAACTTATCAAATTGAAATTATTTATTACGATGACGAATCCACGCCCGCCCGTGCCGCACAACTCGCCGAACGACTCATTCAGCAAGACGGCGTTAAGTTTATGTTGGGACCGTATTCGTCCGGATTGACACGCGCCATCGCGCCGGTAACCGAACGATATAAAATTCCGATGATAGAGGCAAACGGCGCATCGCGTTCTTTGTTTACCAAAGGGTATCGCTATCTTTTTGCGATGCTGACGACCGCCGACCAATATCTGGCGGCGGCGGTACATCTTATTGCCGAAAAAGCCGACAAACTCGGCAAAAAACCGTCCGACATGCGTCTCGCCCTCGCATTTGAAAACGATAACTTTTCGCAAGATGTGCGTCTCGGCGTTGTAGAAGCGGCGAAAAAATATGGAATGGAAATTGTCATAGACGACAAACTGCCGAAAACTTTGGATGATATGTCTGCCACATTAAACAAGGCGCGGGCGGCGAAACCGGATGCGCTTTTTGTTTCAGGACACGCCAAAGGGGCGGCGACTGCGGCGCGGCAGATAGAACAATTTCGCGTGGATGTGCCGGTGGTGGCAATGACGCATTGCGATTCGGCGGCGATAGAATCCAAAGTGCCGGCGGGGGCGGAATATACTTTGTGCGCGAGGCAGTGGCAAAAACAACTGACTTACAAAGATGACGATGGCGTTTTTGGCGGCGGCGAAGATTTTGCGCGCATTTTCCGGGCGGCGTACGATTATGAACCGCCATATCAGGCGGCGGAATCGGCGGCGGCGGTGCAGGTGTGGGCGGACGCTTTCAAGCGCGCCAATTCGTTTGACACCGAAAAACTGCGCGACGCCATTGCGGCGACCGAAATGCAAACTTTTTACGGCAATGTAAAGTTTGACGAAACCGGAAAAAATATCGCCAAGCCGATGGTGATGAGTCAGATTTTAAATTCGGATTACAAAGTTGTCGGTCCGATTGAATGGGCGACAACCGACGCCGTCATCCCCCGCCCGAAGTGGGACGCCCGCTAATCCGCCACAGTTCCCGCGCTTTGTTTTAATGGATTTCGCAAAGCGCAGGATTTTTTATTTTTTTATTGAAAGGATAGTATGATGAAAGCAGAACTTAAAACAGATTGGACAGTTGGAAAATTGATAAAAATGAGCGAACAGAAAGCGATTTCCATTAATCACGAATATCAGCGCGGAGATGCGTGGAAACCTCATCAAATGCGAATGCTGATTGATTCCGTTATGCGCGGCTATAATATGCCGCTGATTTATTTGCGCCGGATTGTCGGAGGCGGCAGTGAGCGATTTGAAATTATTGACGGTCAGCAGCGGATTAAGGCGTTGTGTTATTTTAAGGAGGGGTTTTACAAATATCAAGAGTTTAATGACGGTTCTCTCGTTCAAATCAAAAAGAAGTTCCCTCCGCTTTATAACCCTAACGGAGACGGCGGGACTATGAAGTTACCACAATCGGTGCAGCGAAAGAAGATTTCATGGTCAGAGAAAACATTCGCGGATTTTGATGACGAAGAGAGGAGAAAATTTGAAGGGCAAAGCGTCCCCGTCTTTGTTGTGGAATGTGAAGAGGATACCGCGCGCGATTTATTCATTCGTCTGCAGGGCGGACGCGCACTTACTTCGCAAGAAGTTCGGGATGCGTGGCCGGGAAAATTTAATGAACTGGTTCTGAAAATAGGCGGCAAACCGCAATTGAACGAGCCCAATAATTCTGATTATAACGGGCATGAATTTTTTCGGCAATTAATGGGAATGAAATCGGAAAAGAAAAGTGAAGCGCGGCAACTTGCCGCACAGATGCTGATGCAGTTTCTTCTGCGAAAAGAGGAAGGGCGACTGTACTTTGATAACATTAACTCCGATGGCATTGACCAGTTTTATGCAGCGAGAGTCGGGATGGATATTAATTCCGACAATGTCGCGAAATTTAAGGATATTCTTGATAATTTGCCGATTATTTTTCATGGCAAAAAGTTGGACAAAAAGAATTGGATTCCAATTCATTTGGTGTTGTTTGTTGATATGTTGCGCGGAGATTTTGATTCCGTTTGGGAGAAATGGCTGGTGCGCGCGTATGATGATTTCGTAGGTCGAGTGGATAAAGTTAAGGAGTTCGGAGGGCGTAAAAGTCCGCCCAGTCAGGAAGAGTTGGCTAAATTGATGGATGAGAATGGAATGCAATTTTGGAATTTTTACCAAATGACTAAATCCGCCGTGGATAACGCCGAGACCATCAAGCAGCGACATATAATTTATGTTCGCCAAATGCTGATGCTTCTTGGCAAAAACGCCAAAATGGAGGCGCGAGGAAACCCGTTGGAATCCCGCGGTTTTTTGGAAGCAATCGCTCATCTTGACAATTGGACTTGTTGCAGATGCGAAAACCCTGTTGCTTGGAAAGATGCAGTGATTAATCGCGTTGAAGGAAAAAGACACGACAAATTCTCCTGTCCGTATCTTCGTGATTATGCGTTGGCACATCAGGTTTGTCCGGACTCTGGAGAATGAGATGCTGTTGGGAGGGAGATTGCCGATTTAGGCGGAGTTTTTGTATAATTCCGCAAAAAGGAAAAGATTATGAATGACAATTCGGAAAATCGGCTGCTGTTGCGGCGCGTGCATATTGACAACTACAAATGCATGAGTAATTTTACTTTTTCGCCTTTCGGCGACATTACGCTGTTGCTGGGCAAAAACGGTTGCGGAAAATCGGCGGTTTTTGAGGCGGCGGATAATCTGCATCGCTTCGTCTGCCGCGAAGGAAAAGTAGCGGATTTGTTTCCCGCCTCTTCCCTGACCAGTTGGAACAAAAACGGCAAACAGAGTTTTGAACTGGAGGCAGGCGACAACCGACGCCGTCATCCCCCGCCCGAAGTGGGACGCCCGCTAATCCGCCACAGTTCCCGCGCCCTTTTCATCATAATAATCTCCGGGGCGCGGGATTCGTTTATGCAAAAGGCGCCCCTCCGATGTCCGAATTGAATGTTGCCAACCGTACATTATTTATCCGCGACAATGTGGATGTTTTGGATAATTTAAATTCCGAATGCGTGGATTTAATTTATCTGGATCCGCCGTTTAATTCCAACCGCAACTACGCTGCGCCCATCGGCAGCAAGGCGGCGGGTGCGGCGTTCAAAGATGCATGGACGCTTGATGATATGGATTTGGGCTGGGTGGGATATATCGCCGACAAAAATCCGTCTTTGGCGGCGGTTATTAACGCGGCGGGAAAAATTAAAGGCGCGGGTAAAGGCGACAAGGCGTATCTGGTTTTTATGGGGCGCCGCCTTTTGGAGATGCATCGCGTTCTGAAACCGAGCGGGAGCATTTATTTGCATTGCGATCCGACAATGTCGCATTCGCTGAAAATGGTGATGGATTCCATTTTCGGCAAGGTGAATTTTCGGAACGAGGTGATTTGGCATTATCCCAACGCTTCGCGGGGAAAACACAAATTTGCAAAATCGCATGATGTGATTTTTTGGTATGGCAAGTCCGGCGATGTTGTTTTTAACAGGCAACAAATATTGGTTCCTTTTACCAGCGGCATGACGGAATGGCGTTATACCAAGGGCGGACAAAAAGGAAAGGCGATGCCCGAAGGGAAAACGCCGGACGATGTCATCATCTTGCCGTCGTTAAATACAATGTCCAAAGAACGCACCGGTTATCCGACACAAAAACCGCTTGCGCTTTTGGAAAAAATCGTAAAAGCGTCTTCCGGCGAAGGCGACATAGTTCTAGATCCTTTTTGCGGATGCGCGACCGCACTCGTTGCCGCCGAGCAATTGAGTCGCCGTTGGATTGGAATAGATATTGCAAGCAAGGCGAAAGATTTAATAAAAGATCGTCTGCAAGACGCGCAAGATATGTTGACGACAAAAAGCGTGTGGCGCAAAATCGTCATAGACGAAAACCCGCCCGCCCGCACGGACATAGACGACAGCGAGGAAATTAAAACCGCGAAAGAAAAGCGGACTTGGATGCATCATCTCTACGGCGTGCAGGAACAAAAATGCGCGGCGTGTGCGCGTGAATTTGAATTTCGCAATATGGAGTTGGATCATATCAAAGCGAAAGCGAAAGGCGGACAAGACATCAAGCGCAATACGCAGTTATTGTGCGGCGCATGCAACCGCATAAAAGGCGACCGGGGAATGGATTATCTGCTCGGTGAATTGAAAAGACGCGGGATATTGGATGCGTATTAATTCGGCGAGGCAAAGAAATAGTTGACCGCGCGTTAGCACGGATTGGATATGCTCGCATATTACGAATTGTATGGCGAAATACCGGAAGCGATTGCGCGCGAAAAACAAATAAACCGTGTAAAATACAGGACGGGAAGTTTTTATGCCGATTATAGACAACATTCAACTTTTGATTTCTGCGCCGTGGTTGGCGGGGCAGGCGGTGGTGAACGGGATTGTTATCGGTGCGTTGTTTGCGTTGGCGGCGTACGGGATGGCGCTTGTTTGGGGCGTGATGAAAATTATCAATGTTGCGCAAGGCGAATTCGTTATTCTCGGCGGCTATGTCGCGTTTTATTTGTATCAGAATGAAATCCATCCGCTGTGGGGTTTGCCGCTGGCGGCGGTTTTGCTTTTTGCGTTGGGGTGGGCGCTTTATAAAACCGTGATTTGCCGGATTGTCGACCGCGATTTGTTTACCTCCATTCTCGCGACTTTCGGAATCAGCATTATGATTCAACAATTGATGAATTTGTCTTTCGGTGCGGATGTGCAGACGGCGGATGCCGGTTTTGGTTCGGCGTTGCTTTTTGACGGCGCGCTGATTATGCCGCATATTCGCATTGCCGCTTTTTTCGCTGTTGCTGTCGTTGCCGCGGGCGTGATAGTTTTTATGAAAACCGGAAAAATCGGACGCGCCATTCGCGCGACTGCTCAGAACGCGCGCGCCGCAAAAATTCTCGGTATTGACACCGACCGCGTTTATGCGGTGACTTTCGCGCTCAACGCCGCATTGTGCGGAATCGCCGGCGCGTTGGTGGCGGCGACATTTACGATTCATCCTTACATCGGTTTGCCGTATACCGTTCGCTCGTTTATGATTGTCATCGTCGCCGGTGCGGGCAATTTGCCCGGCGTTATCGCCGCCGCTTTCGGACTCGGTGCGGCGGAAGAATTATCCGATTATATTTTGGGCGCGGAGTTTCGTCTCGCCTTCGTTTTTTCGCTGTTGGTTGCAATTCTCGTTTGGCGTAATTATCGTCTGACGAAAAAACGGTTGTATCTGAAATGAATTCGTACGATTACAATTCTCTGAAAGCCGCCGCCGAAGATGCGGGCGTTTGGATTGATGTGCGGGACGCGAATACGCCGCGCGGACGCGGAACGGGCAACACCAACAAAAAAGAACGCATTTCGCGCGCGTTAAGTTGGTACGAAAAAAGCGAATTAACCGAAGACGCGGACGAACGGTTGATGTTTGCATTCGTCGCCTATAACGCGCTTTATGCGCAACCGATTGGCGGCGAATCGGAAAAAGATACTCCGCAGTATCGCGGCGTTTTTTGGGAAAAAATTCAAAAAACCGGCGACGGTACAATTTTGGATTTTGCGAAATCGGAATCCGGAAAATTAAAAAAGATTCTTTCGATGCAGTATATTTCTTTTTCGTACTGGAAAGACGAAAAAGGGTGGCGCGAAAAATATGAGATTATGCAAAAGGAGGCAGAGTGGGCGAAACGCGCGGTCTCCCGAAATCTTGACCTCAAAGTCGTGCGCGCCGCAACGGAAAGAATCGGATTGCTGCGAAATCAGATTTTGCACGGCATGGCGGCGTACGGAGATTCGTACAATCGCAAACAGGTGCGGTTGTGCGCCGATTTTTTGCATCCGCTGGTCGGGCGAATGATCGCAACAGTTATCGGCGACAAAAAACAAAATTGGGGGAAAGTACCGTACCCGCCGCAGGGATACCCGAACGAATCCCGCATTGAAATTGAAGAGTTGGAGGATTGATGAACATTTTTCGCAATCGTTCTGCAATGCAAATTGCTGCTTTAATTTTGGTGGCGATTGCGTTGCCTTTTATTGCGCCGGATTATAAAACGCAACTTGCGTTTTTGTGGATTTTTATTTTATTTTCGCTGACATGGGATTTGCAAGGCGGGCAAATGGGTTATAACTCTTTCGGCAATATTGTATTTTTTGGAGTTGGAATGTATGCGTCGACTTCGGCGCAAATCGCGTTGTTTTTTGATCTCGGCGAATGGACGGAGGCGGGCGGCGAAAACACATTTACGCATTCGCCGATGCAATATTTTGTCGGTTTTGCGGCGGGATTGCTGGCGGCGTGTGCGGCGGCGACATTGCTTGCGTTGGCGTTCGGCAAGTTTATACTTTCCATGCGCGGACAATATTTTGCGATATGCACTTTGGGTTTTGGCATTGCGGTTGGCGAAATCGCCGCAAGCGTGGAGATTGTCGGTGCGGGCAGCGGAATGTCGGTGCCGGTGTGGCCGGACGAAGCGGGGGGATTGCGTGCGCGCGATTTTGCGTTGTATTTTATGGCGGCATTTTCGGGAATAGCGTGCTTTGCGGTGATGCGAAAAATTCATCGTTCGCGTTTTGGTCTCGCCTTGAACGCGATTCGCGATGACGAAGACAAAGCCGAGGCGATGGGGTTGCCGGTGGCGCGATGCAAAACTGCATCGTGGGCGGTATCGGCGTTTTTTCTGGGACTGGCGGGTGCGTTGACGGGGCATATTATCGGTTTTATAGATCCGACCGATGTCGCGTTTGCGGGTGCGACATTCGGCGTTTGGATGGTGTTGATGGCGGTGCTGGGCGGAAAAGGAACGCTGTGGGGACCGGTGATTGGTGCGGTGTTATTTCAATTTTTTAAGGAATTTTTCTGGACTTATTTTTTGGGATGGCAATATGTGATGTTGGGTTTTCTTATCGTTGTGTCAGTCGTGTTTTTTCCGGATGGCGTTGCCGGTTTTTGGCGGAGAACGCGCCGCAAAACGGGGCATGCGCGATGAACGAAGTTTTATTACGCGCCGAAAATGTTTGCAAAAAATTCGGCGGAATTACGGCGAACGACAACATTTCTTTGCAAGTCAAAAAAGGCGATATTGTCGGACTCATCGGTCCGAACGGTTCGGGAAAAAGTACTTTGTTTAGTTTGATTTGCGGCGAACATCCTACTGATAGCGGCGCGGTATTTTTCGCCGGACGCGACATTACGGCGTTGTCGTCTGCGCAAATCGCGCGCGCCGGATTGGTGCGGACTTTTCAACAGACGCGGGTATATCGCGAAATGTCGTGTATGGATAATATGCGTATTTCCGTCCCCGGCGGCGAATGGTGCGCGCCCGCATCTGCGCAAACGGATGCGGAGGCGATGGAACTTCTTTCGTTTGTGGGATTGGAATCCAAACGCGCCGACCCGGCGGGGTCGCTGTCGTTCGGTCAACAAAAACTTTTGGAGTTGGCGATGGCACTTGTCGCGCGTCCGACGATGTTGTTGTTGGATGAACCGACTGCCGGAATTAATCCGACTCTCATCAACGGCGTGCTGGCGCGATTGAAAACGGTGAACGAAACTTTCGGCATAACGCTGCTGATTATAGAACACAATATGCGCGTGATTATGAATTTGGCGCGGCATATTTATTGTCTGGCGCACGGGCAACTGCTGGCGGACGGCGTTGCCGAAGACATTCGCAACGATCCGCGCGTGATGGATGCGTATTTGGGAAAACGATGAAACGCGCGAAAAAAATGCAAAAAGAAAACGCCGTTTTTGGCTACGGCGGCGGCGACATTGCGACAAACATTTCCGCCGACAAAATCGGAGAAGCGGCGAGGCGATTGTCCGCAAATGGCGCGACTGATTGGGAATCGCTGAAACAAATCGGCGGCGGTGAATTTTTGACGGTGCGCGAATTGCGCGCGGGTTACGGAAAAACGGAAATTTTGCATAATTTTAATCTTGCGCTCGGATGCGGAAAATCGCTGTGTTTGGTGGGACCGAACGGCGCGGGAAAATCCACGGTATTGCACACGATATACGGAATCGCCGACCGGCTGGATGGCGCTATCGCGTTGGACGGGCGCGACATTTCCGCTTTGTCGTCCGACAAAAAACTCGCGGCGGGTGCGGCGTATATTATGCAAGACAATTCTGTTTTTCCCGATATGACGGTGGAAGAAAACTTGCTGATTGGCGGTTATATTTTGCCGTCCAAAGACGCGGCGCGGGAGGCGGCAGAACGCATATTCGCGAAATACGATCGCTTGGCGAAACGGCGCGGGCAAAACGCGGGCGCGTTGTCGGGCGGAGAACGGCGACTGCTGGAAATCTCGCGCGCGTTGATTACAAATCCGTCTTTGCTGCTGGTGGATGAACCGTCCATCGGTTTGGAACCGCGTTACATAGATATGGTTTTTGAGATTCTCGCCGATTTACGCGACAACGAAAATAAAACAATTTTGATGGTGGAACAAAACGCGAAAAAAGGACTCGCGTTCGCGGACGCCGGTTATGTTTTGGTAGCGGGCGAACTCGCTCTCGCCGGTGCCGGAAAAGATCTTCTCGCAAATCAGGAAGTTGGGCGATTATTTTTGGGCGGTTAAATTCTTTCTGAAATTCGGGAAATTCCGATTTTCATCGGAATTTTTTTTGGGCGCGTTTTATGCAATTTCGTGCGGGAAGTGTTGCAGTATGCAGCGTATCGGATTCGGGGCGGCTTGACCGAGACCGCAAATGGAGGCGTCCGCCATTGCGACCGATAATTCTTCCAACAAATCCGCGTCCCATTGCGGGTTTTCCATCAGTTTGACCGCTTTTGCGGTACCGACACGGCAAGGCGTGCATTGTCCGCACGATTCGTCCGCAAAAAACTGCATCATATTTAACGCCGCATCGCGCGCGCGAAATCGCGAAGATAAAACAATTACCGCCGCCGAACCGATAAACGAATTTTTGTCCGCTTGTTGCAAAGTGTCAAAATCCAGCGGAATGTCCGCCATCGCGGCGGGTAAGATTCCGCCCGATGCACCGCCCGGCAGATAGGCGTATAACGTTTCGCCGTCCGCCATTCCGCCGCAATAATCGTTTATCAATTCCCGCACCGTAATGCCTGCTGGGGCGAGATGCACGCCGGGTTTTGCGACCCGTCCCGAAACCGAAAAAGAACGCAAACCGCGTCGTCCGTTTCGCCCTTCGCCGGAAAATATTTCCGCGCCGCGCCGCAAAATGTGCGGCACCCAGTGCAGTGTTTCCATATTGTGTTCCAGTGTCGGGCGACCGAACGCGCCGACTTGTGCGAGATAGGGCGGGCGCAATCGCGGTTCGCCGCGTTTGCCTTCTACCGATTCGATCATTGCCGATTCTTCGCCGCAAATGTACGCCCCCGCACCGCGCCGTAAAAAGATTTTCGCCGCGCAAAAATCTGCCGCCGTCAATGCCGCAATTTCCGGTTCCAGCATCGCGCGGCAGCCGTGATATTCGTCCCGCAAATAAACATATATTTCGTCCGCACCGACAAACCATGCGGCGATTAATGCGCCTTCCAAAAATGCGTGCGGCGTTTGTTCCAAATAAAAGCGATCCTTAAATGTGCCGGGTTCGCCTTCGTCTATGTTGACCGCGACAACTTTGCGTCCTGCGGCATCGCGGACGAATTGCCATTTGCGTGCGGCGGGAAATCCTGCGCCGCCCAATCCGCGCAATCCTGCATTTTCTAACGCCGCCTGCACCGATTCGGGTGTGCGTTTGCCGTTTGCGCATTCGCGATAAACTTCATAACCGCCGTCTTTGCGATAATCGGCGAAAGTTTGCGCCGCCGGTTTTGTCGCGGAAAAACTTCCCGCCGAAAATGCCGCGGCGACCGTTTCGGAATCGGCATTTTCCATCGCGTTTTGTCCGACAACGGCAACCGGTGCGGCGGCGCATCTGCCGACACACGGGGCGGCGATAATGCGCGCTTTTTCGCCTAACAAATCGCGCAACTTTTGCATTAAATCTGCCGCCCCCGCCATTTCGCACGACAAAGAACGGCAGATGCGGATGGTCGCCGCCGGTTTGTTTTCGCCGTCCGCCGGCACATCAAAATGGTGATAAAAAGTCGCTACTTCATACACCGCGGCGAAAGGCAGATTCATCAATTCGGCGAGTGCCGCGAGATTTTCGCGCGCGAGACAACCTTCGGCGTCTTGAATTCGGTGTAGATTTTCAATTAGATATTCTTTTTCGCACGGGGCGGCGGCGATTATTTCGCGCACCCGGGCGCGGGCGTGTGCGGAAACCGCGCGCCCTTTGGGTTTGCGTTTTGCCGCCATCCGCCGAAATTGTACCGGTTTTTGTTCGCTCACTTTTGTATTTTTACTCCTTGACTCCGTGCGAATTATACCGCGCCGTTCGATATTTTAACGAATGCACGACATCGGGCGGCGTTTGCATCCGGTTTTAAGCGCACAATGCCGCGTATTTGTTCCACCGCGTATTAAATACGGCGTCTATTTTGCCGCCGACAATGTCGTCTCGTGCGGTGCGCCATGCGTTGCGATACGATTCTGCGCCCGCCGCGGTCGCTTCGTCCAACGCCATAAAAGGAAAACAGGCGCGTCCGCTCGGCGTGTCGCAAGGTTGATAGCGCAAATCAAAACTCCAGCGAACGGAATCTGAACAATTTGCGCCCGCACCATGCACTGTTCGCCGATGCAACAAAACGATGTCTCCCGCTTCCGCTTCCAGCGCGATTAAATTTTCTTTGTCAATCGCATCGTCGGGAATATAAATTTCGCCCGCCAACTCCCGCCCCGGACAATGGCGCACCAATCCGAAATCGCGTTCGGAATCTGTTTGCAGATGACTGCCGCGAACGGCGTACATGCATCCGTTTTTTGTTGTGGCTTCGGTCATTGCAATCCATACCGTCAAAATCGGCGTTCCCGCCGCTTCTTCGGTAACGACGGCTTCGTCTTGATGCCACAAAGTACGCGCCATATTGGCGTCTTTTTGTGCTTCCGTCGGCAAAAGATGTTGCGGCGGTTTAATGCGGACATGTTGCACCGGACTTAGCGCGACATTGTCGCCCAGAAGTTGTCTTGCAGTTGCCGCAATTTGTGGATGTGTTATTAAATTAAAAACCGGGTCGGGAATGAAAAATCCTGCTTTTTGCCGCCATTCGTTTTCGCCGAACAATTGCCGCCATTTGCCGGTTTCTGCCGCCAAATCGGAGAGCATCGGCAGCGAAATATCCAAATGCTGATAATAATCCGCCCCCGCCCCCAGCAACGCGGTCAACCGTTCATCAAATCCTGTTTTGGGCGGGGCGGACATATCGCCGCATCGGACGGCGGCGGCGATTAATTCGTCCAGTCGCGCCGAAAAAGCGCGCCGCACATCGGCGATACATTTTTTGTTGATGACATGCGGAACGACCAAAGCGCCGTTTTCCGCGAATGTTTGCATTTGCTTTTCCGTCAGCATTTTTGCCTCCTCCCGAATTCGGTTGCGGGGGCTGGATTTGAACCAACGACCTTCAGGTTATGAGCCTGACGAGCTACCGGACTGCTCCACCCCGCAACGGGATTATAATACGATTTCGGACATTATTTGCATTAAAAATTATTTGCCATAACGGAGTTGCGATGAAAATTGTTGATTTTGCTTTGTATCCGGTCGCTACGCCGCCGCCGCATTTGGGCGGAGAATGCTGGCTGTTTCTCGTTTTGCGGACGGACGGCGGCGTTTGCGGTGTCGGCGAAATATACGGCGTGCCGTTTCGCCCGCAAACGGCGGCGGCAATGGCGGCGGATGTTTGCGAACGACATATTGTCGGTGCGGATCCTTTCGCTGTGGAAAAGTTGTGGCGAATTATCTATTCCAGCGCGTACACTCAGCGTCCGGATGTTTCTCTCGGCGGAATTTTAAGCGCGATAGAAGTCGCCTGCTGGGATATTGTCGGCAAGGAACTCGGCAAACCCGTGCATGCGATTTTGGGCGGACGGGTGCGCGATGCGTTGCGTACTTATACTTATTTGTATCCGGAGGAAGGCGATGCGGACGATGTTTATGTGTCTCCGGCGTTGGCGGCAAAACGCGCGGCGGAATATGTCGCGCAAGGATTTACGGCGGTAAAGTTTGATCCGGCGGGCGCGTACACCGCTTTTGATCCGCGGCAGTTGCGTCTTGCGGATATTGCGCGTTCGCGGGATTTTATGCGCGAAATTCGCGAAGCGGTCGGCGATTCGTGCGATTTACTTTTTGGCACGCACGGGCAAATGACTCCGGCGGCGGCGATTCGTCTTGCGCGACAATTAGAACCGTTTGATCCGTTGTGGCTGGAAGAACCGACGCCGCCCGAAAATCCCGCCGCCATGGCGCAAGTTGCGCGCGGCACCTCCATTTCCATCGCCGCCGGTGAACGATTGACGACAAAACACGAATTCGCCGTATTATTGTCGCACGGGGCGGCGTCCATTTTGCAAATCAATTGCGGTCGTTGCGGCGGCATTTTGGAAGCGAAAAAAATTGCCGCGCTTGCCGAAACGCATTATGCACAAATCGCGCCGCATTTGTATTGCGGTCCGGTTGTCGGCGCAGCGAATGCGCAAGTTGCGGCATGCATTCCTAACTTTCTAATTTTGGAAGGCATAAAAAAATGGGACGGATTTGATGCCGAAATTTTACGCACACCGTTGCAGTGGCAAGACGGTTATTTGATTGTGCCGGATGCGCCCGGCATTGGCGTGGAATTGAATATTGAAATCGCCGAAAAAAATCGTTATGCGGGCGATGCGGTGATGCATCCCCGCCCGTTGCATTCGCCGTCCGATTGAGAGTGGCGGCATGCGTTTTAATCGCGCCGATGCGCGCCGCGATTGCCGGATTTGTTATAATGATTCGCCCGCTGATGAAAAAAAACGCCCGCCCAGAAACCGCCCCGCCCGCCGCAAAATTGTCCGTTGCGCCTTTCCGTTTGCATTCCGATTATCGTCCGTCCGGCGATCAGCCGCAAGCGATTGCCGGATTGAATGATGGTTTGCGCAAAGGCGCGCGTGCGCAAACATTGATGGGCGTGACCGGTTCCGGCAAAACTTATACGATGGCGAATGTTATTGTCGGCAGCAAACGTCCGACTTTGGTGATGGCGCATAACAAAACTTTGGCGGCGCAGTTATATGCCGAGTTTCGCGAATTTTTTCCCGAAAACGCGGTGGAATATTTTGTTTCGTATTACGATTATTATCAGCCGGAAGCGTATGTACCGGCGCGCGATTTGTTTATTGAAAAAGATTCCAGCGTCAATTCGCACATTGAACAAATGCGTTTGTCGGCGACCAAATCGTTGATGGAACGGCGCGATTGCGTTATTGTCGCGACCGTTTCGGCGATATACGGAATCGGCGATCCGGTAGATTATCACGGCATGATTTTGCATTTGCGGCGCGGCGAAAAAATTGCGCGCGACAAAATAATTCGGCGATTATCCGAAATGCAATACAAACGCGATCAGGCGGATTTTGCGCGCGGCACATTTCGCGTACGCGGCGAAGTGGTGGATATTTTTCCTGCCGAAAACTCCGAAGATGCGTTGCGCGTGGATCTTTCCGAAGACGAGGGTGCAGTTTTATATTTGTTTGATCCGCTTACCGGACGGCGGCGGCGACGGGCGGAACGCTACACCGTTTATCCGTCATCGCATTATGTCGCACCGCGCGGTACAATTAAACGCGCGATTGCGGCGATTCGCGAAGAATTAAAAGAATGCGTTCCGCAAATGCAAAAAGAAGGACGCGCGGCGGAAGCGGAACGGTTGTCGGAACGCGTACGTTTTGATATGGAAATGATGGAGGCGACCGGGTTTTGCAAGGGAATTGAAAACTATTCCCGCCATTTATCCGGGCGCGCACCGGGCGAACATCCGCCGACATTGTTTGATTATCTGCCGCCCGATTCGCTTTTGTTCATAGACGAATCGCATGTCACCGTACCGCAAATCGGCGGAATGTATCGCGGCGACCGGGCGCGAAAAGAAACGCTTGTAAAATACGGATTTCGTTTGCCGTCCGCGTTGGACAATCGCCCGCTGCGATTTGAAGAGTTTGAAGAAATGATGCCGCCCGCGATTTTTGTTTCGGCGACTCCCGCCGAGTACGAAAAACGCAAAAGTGCGCGGCGGGTGGAACAAGTCGTGCGCCCGACGGGGCTTTTGGATCCGCGCGTTATCGTGCGTCCGGCGCAAACGCAAGTGGACGATTTGTGCGGCGAAATAGAATCGCGAGTAAAATGCGGCGAACGGGTTCTGGCGACGACTCTCACCAAAAGAATGGCGGAACAGTTCACCGAATTTCTTGCCGAACAAGGCGTGAAGGCGCGTTATTTGCATGCCGACATAGACACCGTGGAACGCGCCGATATTTTGCGCGATTTGCGTCTCGGCGTTTTTGATGTGCTGGTCGGAATCAATCTTTTGCGCGAAGGATTGGATTTGCCGGAAGTTTCGCTTGTGGCAATTTTTGATGCGGACAAGGAGGGATTTTTGCGTTCCGAACAATCGCTGATTCAGACGATGGGGCGGGCGGCGCGACATATTAACGGCACCGCCATTTTATACGCCGACAAAGAAACCGGTTCTATGCGGCGCGCGATGGCGGAAACCGAACGGCGGCGAGAAGTGCAGATAGCGTACAACAAAAAACACGGCATTCGTCCGGCGGGCGTACACAAAGCGGTGAAAGATATTATTAAAACCGGCGAGGAAGCGGACGATTCCAAATCCGCCCGCCGCAAAGATTTTCGCAAAATGCGCGAGGCGCAAGTCGGAAAAGCGTTGCGCCATTTGGAGAAAAAAATGTCGCAACACGCGAACAATTTGGAGTTTGAACGCGCTGCCGAAATCCGCGATGAAATTCGCATTATCCGGCGGCAAGTGTTAGGCGTGGAAACAACGCCGGAGGAGGCGGCATGATTTGGGATACGGCGTTTGTTTTGGTTGGCGCGATTTTGTTTGCAGAAGGCGCGATATTGCTGACGATGAGCGAAGAATCGTGGCGGCGTTTTCGCGATTTTTTAACCGGTCTTTCCCTCGGGCAATTGCATACTATCGGAATCGCAACGGCGGCGGCGGGCGCGTTAGTTCTGTTTTTAAGTTTGTTATAATACGCCGATGCCCGACATTCCCGTATTGACATTTTCCCGTTTGCGACAAGCCGAATCCGAATTGTCCGCCGCCGATCCGATCATGGCGAAAGTGATAGCGGTGCGCGGACCGATTCGCCTGCCGCGCAAAAAAGAACCGCCGTTTCATGTGTTGGCGGTTTCTATTATCAATCAGCAACTTTCGCAAAAAGTGGCAGACATTATAGAATCGCGCGTAGCAGAAATTACCGATTCGCCGTTTGCACCGGCAGCCATTTTGCAAGTGCCGCCGGAGCGGTTACGGGCGGCGGGATTGTCGGGTGCGAAAGTTCGCTACCTGCACGAAATCGCCGCCCGCACGCAAAGCGGCGACATTCCCATCGCGTCTTTTCCGAAAATGGAAGACGAAGAAATTATTTCGGCATTGCAATCTTGCCCCGGCATCGGTCGCTGGACGGCGGAAATGTTTTTGATGTTTGCGATGCGTCGCCCCGATGTCGTTTCCGCCGGTGACGCCGCATTATGCCGGGCGGCGCGCATTTTATACGGCAAAAAATACCGCGGCGGCGATGGCGAAGTGTTGCTAAAAGCCGCAAAAAAATGGCAGCCGTGGCGCACCGTGGCGAGTCGCTATTTGTGGCTTTCTTTGCGAAAAGATTAAATAATGCAATTCATCGGAGAACTATTTTGACAACTTCTTTTCATTGGCGGCGGGATTTGTATATTCACGACAACTTGCCGGTGTTGCGTTCGTTAGATTCCGAAAACGTTGATTTAATTTATCTTGACCCGCCGTTCAATTCGGGCAAACAATGGGAATCGCCGATTGGCGGCAAAAAAGGCAAAGCGGTTGCATCGTTTAAGGACACTTGGTCGCCGACCGACAATCACGCCGATGAGTTGTACGAATTGCACGCAAAATGCCCGCAAGTCATTCCGCTGATTCGTTCGCTGTGGGAAATCAATGGCGGAAGTTGGTGGGCGTATTTAATTTATATGGCGGTGCGATTGGTGGAAATGCGGCGAATTCTGAAACCGACCGGCAGCATTTATTATCACTGCGACCCGACAATGTCGCACGGCGTCAAATTAGTTATGGACGGAATTTTTGGCGGAAACTTTCGGAATGAAATTGTTTGGGGATATCCGGACAGTCCGTCTGCCGCCAAAAAAGATTTTCCACGCAAGCACGATATTATTTTTCGTTATAGCAAAACAGGCAACTTTACATTTAACGGCGCGGATGTCGCCATTCCTTATGCATCGTCAAGTATCAATAGAATCAAATACGCCGCCAACAAATCCACAGTGATGCGCGGGACAAAAATTAAATTGCGCCCGGAGGGAAAAACGCCTCCTACCGTTTGGATGGATATTAAACAAGCGTACAGATACCGGGAAAGCACCGGCTATCCGACACAAAAACCCGTTGCGCTTTTGGCACGAATCATAAAAGCATCTTCCAACAAAGGCGATGTTGTTTTGGATCCGTTTTGCGGTTGCGGCACGACGATGGTCGCTGCGCAAAAACTAAAACGGAATTGGATTGGAATTGATATTTCCGATTTGGCGGCGACAATTTTAACCGACCGCACGGCGTTGTTTTCGGCGGAACAAGATGCATCGGGCATTAAAGTGTATCGCCGAAAGTTGCCGAAACGAACGGACTTGCCGAAGTTGCCGGACAAAGACGAACTACGCGCAAAGTTATACGAAGAGCAAAAACGTCGTTGTGCGGCACCGTGCGGCGAAAATGGCGAAGGCGTGAAAATAGAGTTGCGACAAATGCATCTTGACCACAAAATCGCCCGTGCGAGAGGCGGGCAAGATGTCGCCGAAAATCTGCAATTGCTTTGCCCGAATTGCAATGCCAAAAAAGGGGCGGATGGCGAAACGCGTTTTCGCAACCGTCTTTTGCGGGAAGCAATCAAACGAAGTCAAGAAGCCTATCGCCGCAAAACCGACAAACGTTACGCCGATTTTTACGATCAACTCGGACGGGAAGACAAAGATTAACGGCGAAGATTCCGGCGTTTTTTTATCAGAAATTAATTTAAGAATTCCATTTCGTGCCGCAATAAACTACGGCGAGAGAACGAAAAAGATTTCGGCGTTCGCCGGAATGGCGGCGGAATTATTTAAGCAACTCCACCGCCAGATGTTCGGCGATTTGTACGGCGTTTAATGCAGCACCTTTGCGGATGTTGTCGCTGACAATCCATAAATCCAATCCGCGCGGATGCGAAATATCTTCGCGAATGCGCCCGACAAAAACTTCGTCCCGATCCGCCGCATGCTGCACCGGCGTTGGATATCCGCCGGCGATGTGTTCGTCCAGCACGAGTACGCCTGGTGCTTCGGCGAGTAAGTTGCGCGCTTCGTCCGCCGAAAGTTTTTTTTGCGTTTCTAAATGTACGGCTTCGGAATGCCCGTAAAAAACCGGCACGCGCACGGCGGTCGCATTGACGAGAATGGAATCGTCTTCCAAAATTTTGCATGTCTCGCGCGCCATTTTCATTTCTTCGCGCGTATAGCCGTTGTCTTCAAACGAATCAATGTGCGGAATGCAATTGAACGCCAGCGGTGCGGGAAAAACTTCAACACTCGGCGGTCGTCCGGAAAGCATATCGGTCGTTTGGGCGGCGAGTTCTTTTATCGCCCGCGCCCCCGCACCGCTCGCCGCCTGATAAGTGGCGACATTGATGCGGGTGATTTTCGCCGCATCGTGCAGCGGTTTTAGCGCGACCAGCAATTGCATTGTGGAACAATTCGGATTGGCGATGATGTTGCGGTTTTTGTAATCGGCGATGCGATGCGGATTGACTTCGGAAATGATCAGCGGTATGTCGTCGTCGCGGCGAAAATGGGATGAGTTGTCTATCACGACACATCCGGCATCGGCGGCGCGCGGTGCATACTCGGCGCTGCGTTCGCCGCCTGCCGAAAACAGCGCGATTTGCGCGCGCGAAAAATCAAAATCCGCCAAATTTTGTATCTGCAATTCGTCTCCGCCGAATTGGACGGAATCGCCCGCCGAACGGGCGGACGCCAGCGGGTATAAGTTTCGCACCGGAAAGTTTCGTTGCGCGAGAATTTTTAGCATTTGCGAACCGACTGCGCCGGTCGCGCCGGCAACGGCAACATCAAAAGCGGGGGCGGTCATAAGTTTTCCGCGACTCGCCGTCCCATTTCGCGACAGCCGATGCTGTCTTCGCCGGGGGCGGCAATGTCGGCGGTGCGCGCGCCGTCCGCAAGCGTTTTTTGAACTGCGGATTCGACTTGGTCGGCGGCGTGCGGTGCGTTGAGGGAATGGCGCAACATCATCGCGAGCGATAAAATCATCGCCAGCGGATTGGCGCGGTCTTGTCCGGCAATGTCGGGGGCGGCGCCATGCACCGGTTCGTAAATCCCTTTTCCGGAATCGTTTAACGATGCGGACGGCAACATTCCGATGGAACCGGTCAGCATCGCCGCGGCGTCCGATAAAATATCGCCGAACAAATTTTCGGTTAACAAAACATCAAATTGTTTGGGCGCGCGCACCATTTGCATCGCCGCGTTGTCCACATACAAATGCGACAACTCCACATCGGGATAGTCGGACGCGCCGATGGCGGAAACGACTTCGCGCCACAAAATGCTCGTTTCCAGCACATTGGCTTTGTCCGCCGAACAGAGACGTTTTTGTCTCGTGCGGGCGGTGCGAAAGGCGGCGCGGGCAACGCGGGCGATTTCGTTTTCGTCATAGCGCATCGTGTTGAACGCTTCGCGCGCGCCTGCATTGTTTTTGCCGAAACCGCGCGGTTCGCCGAAATATAAACCGCCGGTCAATTCGCGGACGATTAAAATATCCAAACCGGAAACGAGTTCGGGGCGCAAAGAAGACGCGCCCGCCAACGCCGGATGACAAACGGCGGGGCGCAAATTGGCGAATGCGCCGAGCGATTTGCGCAACTGCAAAAGTCCTTTTTCGGGTTTTTGTGCGGGGGGTAGTTTGTCGTATTGCGGCGCACCGACCGCGCCCAACAATATCGCGTCCGCCGCTTTTGCCGCCCGCAAAGTATCATCCGGCAAGGGCGAGTTGTCCGCGTCTATCGCCGCGCCGCCGATGCGTGCGGTCGCGATAGTCGGCGGTGCAATCGCGCCTTTTTCCGCCAGTGTGCGCAATACGATTTCCGCTTGCGCCGCGACTTCCGCGCCGATTCCGTCGCCGGGTAAAATAAGAATGTTCGCGCCCATTTCGTTTATTTCGCGTTTTGGGTGAGCCACGGTTCCGCCTCGCGCCGCCGCTGTTCATAGTCGCGAATTTTGTCTTGTTTTTGCATCGTCAACGCGATGTCGTCCAATCCTTTTAGCAAACGTTTTTTGTCGCCCGCCGCTACTGCGAACGAAAAAGTTTTTTCGTTTTCGGCGGCGACGGTTTGTTGTGCTAAATCAATTTGCAAACGCATGTCGCCGTTTTTGCACAAAGAAAAAAGCGCGCCGATTTCCGCCGCCGAAAGACAAACCGGCAAGAGACCGTTTTTAATTGCGTTGCTGTAAAAAATGTCGCCGAAACTCGGCGCGATAACGGCGCGAAATCCGTAATCGGCGAGCGCCCACACCGCATGTTCGCGCGAAGAACCGCAACCGAAGTTGTCGCGCGCGAGGAGAATTTGCGCGCCCGCATAACGCGGATTGTTTAATATAAAATCGGGATTTGTCGGGCGGGCGGAGCAGTCCATTCCCAACTCGCCGCGATCCAGATAGCGCCATTCGTCAAACAAAAACGGTCCGAAACCGCTGCGTTGAATGGAACGCAAAAATTGTTTTGGAATAATTTGGTCGGTGTCCACATTCGCCATATCCAGCGGCACCGCCGTCGCCGTCAATTTTGTAAACGCCCGCATCCGCCCATTATATCACAACGCCGCGTTTTGCGGTTTGCGCGGATTATTCTTTTAATACGCCGTCCAACAAAACGGCGCGGCGTTTTGCGCGGGCGGCGATTTTTTCGTCATGGCTTACGACAATCACCGCGGCACCGGAATCCGCGGCGCATTCCAGCATCATCGCAAAAACGGTATCCGCATTTTTGCGATCCAAGTTGCCGGTCGGTTCGTCCGCCAAAAGACATGCCGGATCGCCCGCCAATGCCCGCGCGACTGCTGTCCGTTGTCGTTCGCCGCCGGACATTTGCCCCGGACGTTTGTGTGCGCAAGCGGACAATCCCAAACGGTCTATATTTTTGCGGGCGGATTGTTTTGCATTTAGGTGCGGCACGCCGCGAATCAACAGCGGCATTGCGACATTTTCCAACGCGGAAAACTCCGGCAACAAAAGATGAAGTTGAAATACAAAACCCAGCATCCGGTTGCGCCACGCCGCGCTTTCCGCCGCCCGCATTTCGTCCCATCGTTTTCCCGCCGCCGCCGCATAACCGCCGTCCGGCGAATCCAATCCGCCCAGCAAATGAAGCAAAGTCGTTTTTCCGGAACCGGATGCACCAGAGATGCAAATCGTTTCGCCGCTTTGTACGGAAAGCGAAACGCCCGCCAATACTTCGCCGTCCGCGAAAGATTTTTTCAATCCTTCGCAAAAAATCGCGGGCGATTCATTCATGCCGCAAAGAATCTGCCGGCATGAGTCGTCCGCCGCTCCACGCCGGATAGGCGGACGCCGCAAGCGAAATCGCAAACGCCGTTGCGACAACAATCGCGACATCGGATGTCACAATATCGGACGGCAATCGCCCGAGTTGATAGATATTTCCGGGAAAAAGTGCGTAATCAAACTTTTCTTCAATCCATGCGACAATGCCGCCGACATTCGCCGCCAGCGGCAATCCGGCGGCAAGACCGAGTATCGCACCGCCGCCGCCGATGAGCATTCCCTGCATTAAAAAAATGCGCGTGATGCCGCCGCCGCCGACTCCCATCGCGCGCAAAATCGCGATTTCTCCGCGTTTGTTGCGCACCATCGTCACCAACGCCGAAACGATATTAAATGCGGCGACCATAATAATGAGAGTCAAAATGACGAACATCGCGCGTTTTTCCAACGCCAACGCGCGAAACAATTCGCCATGGCTGCTTGTCCAATCGTACAAATATAAGTTAGGCGGGCTTTCTGCTTGCAGTTTTGCGCGCAAGGCGGGGGCGCGAATAATATCTTTCAGTTTCAATCGCACCGACGAAATTGAATCGCCGAGACGGTAAATTTTTTGTGCATCTTGCAAATGAATATAGGCGAGCGACGAATCGAATTGATGCACACCGGAATCGAAAATACCGGCGACTTCCAGACGGCGAATGCGCGGCAACAATCCGGCGGCGGTCAAACGCCCTTTCGGTGCGAGCAACATAACTTTGTCGCCGGCTTTTACGCGCAAGTTGCGCGCCAGCACATCGCCCAAAAAAATGCGAAACGCCCCCGGCGCGAGGGCGGATTGCATTTCGTTTTCCATTTGCCGGACGACATTGTTGACTTGCGATTCGCGGGATGGTTCAATGCCGTGTATCAGCACGCCGCGCACATGGTTGTCGTTCACGAGCAATCCTTGTTCTTGAATGTTCGGTGCGGCGGCGACGACGGCGGGATCTTGCAAATACAATTCCGCAATCGTTTGCCAATCGTTTAAATTGTCGTCCACTCCGGCGACTTCCAAATGCGAAGCGATTCCGAGAATGCGTTCGCGCAACTGATTTTGAAAACCGGTCATCACCGCCAGCACCGTTAGCAACGCGGCGACTCCCAGCGCGATGCCCGCCATAGACAGCGCGGAAACAAACGAAACAAAACGGTCGTGTTTGCCGGACAACGTAAAACGCAATCCTATAAAAAATTCGTAATAGCGCAAAACTTCTCCACCGCGCGCCCGAAAAGTTGAACGCGTTATTGTTATTTTAACAAAATTTTCGCTCTTCGCGCAACTGCCTCGCAAACGGCGGAGAGTGAAAGTTTTGGAAAAATTCGCGCTATAATACGGCGATGAAAAAAATTAAAAATCAATCTCTTTTGCGCGGCGCGGGGTATGTGCGCGGCGAATGGTGCGGTGCGGACGGCGGCGCGTTTTTCGGCGTGGACAATCCCGCGACCGGCGAAGTTATCGCGAATGTGCCGCAAATGGGCGCGGCAGAAACCCGCCGGGCGATAGACGCCGCCGCTGCCGCCTTTGCGAAATGGCGTGTCATTCCCGCCAAAGAACGCGCCGCGTTTGTGATGGAATGGTATCGCATGATTTTGGAAAACGCCGATGATTTGGCGCGTTTAATGACTCTAGAACAAGGCAAACCGCTCGCCGAATCGCGCGGCGAAGTTTTGTACGGTGCATCTTTCGCGCAATGGTTTGCCGAAGAATGCAAACGCGGCGGCGGCGAAATCGTCCCCGCCCCCCGCACACAAACGCAAATCCGCATTACCCGCGAAGCGGCGGGAGTCGCCGCGCTGATTACGCCGTGGAATTTTCCGATTGCGATGATTATGCGCAAAGCCGCGCCTGCTCTCGCGGCGGGATGCACCGTTGTCGCCAAACCCGCTTCGCAAACGCCGCTGTGCGCCATCGCGCTCGCCGCCCTCGCCGAAAAAGCCGGATTTCCCGCCGGTGTTTTCAATTTAATCACCGGCGATGCGCGCGCGGTCGGCGGCGAGTTGTGCGCAAATCCCGCCGTCCGCGTTTTGTCTTTCACCGGTTCCACCGAAGTCGGCAGATTGCTCGCCGCCGCTTGCGCACCCGATGTCAAAAAACTCGCGTTGGAACTCGGCGGCAACGCGCCGTTTATCGTTTTTGACGATGCAGATTTGTCGCGCGCCGCCGCACAACTTATGGCGTCCAAATTTCGCAACGCCGGACAAACTTGCGTTTGCGCAAATCGCGTTTATGTGCAGCGCGGCGTATACGACGAATTTGCCGAAATAATGAAAGAAAAAGTACTCGCGCTAAAAGTCGGCGACGGTCTGGAAGCGGGCGTAGACATCGGTCCGCTGATTGACGATTCCGCCGTGCAAAAAGCGGAAAATCATTTGCGCGGATGCGAATCGGGCGGCGCAAATGTCATTGTTCGCGGCGGACGGACGGACGCAGGCGCGCGATTTTTCGCCCCCGCATTGCTGGGCAATGTGCCGGACGGCGCGCCGCCGTGTCGCGAAGAAACTTTCGCACCGCTTGCGCCGCTGTTTATTTTTGATGACGAAACGGAAGTCGTGCGCCGCGCGAACGACACGATTTACGGATTGTCGGCGTATTTATGCACGCGCGATTTAGGTCGTGCCATGCGCGTTTCCGAATCGCTGGAATCGGGAATCGTCGGCGTAAACGAAGGCATTATTTCCACCGAAGTCGCTCCTTTCGGCGGCGTTAAACAATCCGGAATCGGACGCGAAGGCGGCGCACACGGAATGGACGAATACACCGAAACTAAATATACACTTTTCGGCTATTGATTTTTTTTGGCGCGAGAATTTTCGGCGGAATCGGTGAATCGGTGAATCGGTGAATCGGCGAATCGGTATCGCGCCGCGAACGGGCGAATTATTTTTCCCCCGAAACGCGCAACTCCCACACCGCCAACGATTCTTTACCGGCGGCTTCGCGGCATCCCGCTATCCATTGTTTGTATTCTGCAATAGAATCCGACTGCGTCCAACTGCCTGAGACGCCCGCTTTTTTTAATATAAATCCGTCCAGCGGACAGTGCCGCGGTTCGGAAATCATATCCAAACACCAAAGATATTTAAGATATAAATTTAACGCCTTTTGCGAAGTGCCGATTCGCAATCGTTTGTCGCGCAAAAGTTCGCCGTGATATTTTGACAAAAAATCGGCGAGTGCGTTGATTTTTTTGATGTGGAGTGCATCAGTTATTTTCATTTTGTATTCATAATCCATCCCCGCGTTGAATAGTGCAAGTTTCCACGAATCGCGAAAATCGTACCGGTCGTAGTAGCCCGATGCGGGCGAATAAACCGGATTGCGTCGCACGGAAGCCAGCATAGTGTTGTCCAACGCCCAATGTCGTTTTACATCCTCGTCTTTTCTGGCAACGGATTGCCATTCGTTCATTCCGCGAAGAAATTTTCTTTTCAATTTTGCGATGTCATTCATAACGGTTCCTTAAAGCATCTAAAAACGAATTGCTGAAAGAGATAGTTGCGGGCGGCATAGCAATTCGTGCCGCAATAACTACGGCACGAAAATTTTTTTATACCATTCCCGCGAACTTGTCGCGGCGGGTTATTTGGATTTGCGGATGTGTTGCAAAATAATCGCCTCTACATCGGCGACAAACCATGTGCCGTTTACGCGAAGGGAGTTTTTGATGCGGCGTTTTTTCAACTCTGTCGTTACTTTTTTGCAGTCGCGACAAAACTCAATCCAGCCTTCATTGTTTTTCGGGTAAGGCAATGCTTGACTTAATATTTCGTCGTATACGCCGATTTTTTTGGGCGCCAATATCCGCAAAATTTTGGAACCGAAAGAAACGCTCAATCCGTTCGGTTTGGTAATCGCTTCAACCGCCCCGTTCATATTGCCTTTTTGCAAACATTCAACCGACCGCCGAACGGCGTGAATAACTGCTTTTCGGGTTTCGGCGTCTTTGTCAATTTGTCCGCGTATTCTGTTTCCGCTACTGCCGCACCAAATTAAAATGCCGTAAACAACACGCCAAATCGCGCCTTCGTTGCCGAGATTGTGTTCCACCAAATACCGCCCCTCTTTTTCCAAAGAAAACGTATCGCAATTAGCGTCTTCTTTTTCGCGAAAGGCTTTAATGACTTTGCGATTCAGTACCGGAAATTCCGGCAAGGTAATTTTTTGTCCATCTCCGAAATAAACGGAAGCCCGTTTAACTTCAATTTTCCCTTTTGCTTTTTGTTTATTTTTCACTACTATTCTCCTGTTTGCAAGTAAAACGCAATTATAACAAATACAAGAAAAAAACAAAAATCCCAAAGCGCACCATCCCAGCGAAAATTGTAATCTCTCCGATTTCAATTAAAAACCCGGAAATTTTTATTTTCACCAAAATGGCAAACGGGCGGCGGCGGTGTTTCGGTTTTCCCTTATTTTACGCCGCTTGCGGGCGAATCTGATGCGACCAATTGTTCCAGCACAAAGGGGAGAATGCCGTTTCTGGCGAAATATTCGCATTCTATCGGCGTGTCAATTCGTACCAATAAATCGGCGGTATCGGTCGCGCCGTCCGCGCGGTGAATGCGCAAACGCGCTTTTTGGCGGGGCGACAATGCGCCGTCAACATCCAGCAAATCAAAAGTTTCATCGCCGCGCAAATTTAAACTTTCCGCCGATTCGCCTTCCATAAACTGACACGGCAAAACGCCCATTCCCGCCAAGTTGCTGCGGTGAATGCGTTCATAACTTTGCGCGACCACCGCGCGAACGCCTAACAAACGCGCGCCTTTCGCCGCCCAGTCGCGCGATGAACCGGTGCCGTATTCGCGTCCGGCGAAAACAATCAGCGGCGTTTGCGTTTCGCGATATTTCATTGCCGCATCAAAAATCGGCATTTCTTCGCCGTCCGGTTGGTGCAAAGTTAAGCCGCCTTCGGTACCAGGTGCCATTTTGTTGCGAATGCGCACATTGGCGAAAGTGCCGCGCATCATGACTTCGTGATTGCCGCGCCGCGAACCGTACGAATTGTAATCCGCGACTTTTACGCCGTGTGCGCGCAAATAAATTCCCGCCGGCGAAGATGGTTTTATCGCGCCCGCCGGACTGATGTGGTCGGTGGTAACCGAATCGCCCAAAATCGCCAACGCGCGCGCCCCGGCAATGGACTCGCCGGCGTCTTGCGTTGCCACAAACGGCGGCATCCGAATGTAAGTGGAATCGTCTTGCCATTCGTATCGCGCGCCTTCGCCGCCGTCAATGTCGCCCCACAGCGGCAAATCGCGTTCAAAACCGGCGGTATAACGGGCGACAAAGTTTTGCGGATTTATCGCATGTTTCATGACCGCGGCGATTTCTTCTTCCGACGGCCAAAGATCTTTTAAGAACACCGGCGCACCGTTTTGGTCTGTGCCGAGTGGTTCGGTTTGCATATCCAAATCAATGCGTCCGGCGAGGGCGAAAGCGACAACCAGCGGCGGACTCATCAAAAAATTCGCGCGGATATTTTGGTGTACGCGCGCTTCAAAATTGCGGTTGCCCGACAACACCGCAACGCCGACCAAATCGTTGTCCGTAATCGCCTTTTCATAATCGGCATCCAGCGGACCGGAGTTGCCGATGCAAGTCGTGCATCCGTAACCGACTTGATGAAATCCGAGTGCTTCCAGCGAATGCAACAATCCCGATTTTTGCAAATAATCGGTGACCACGCGCGAACCGGGTGCTAACGAAGTTTTTACCCGTGCGGGCGGATGCAATCCGCGCGCCGCCGCCTTTTGTGCGAGAAGTCCCGCCGCCAGCAAAACGCTCGGATTGGAAGTGTTGGTGCAAGAAGTAATTGCTGCGATGAGAATGTCGCCGTCGCCGATGTCTTCGTTTTCTTTGCCGGACGGATGACGGGCGGCGAGCGATTCCGGTTTTTTGTCGTAGCCGCCCGATTCGGCGGATGCCGAAAACAACGCCGTAAATTTTTCTTTCAACAATCGCAACGGAATGCGATCTTGCGGGCGACGGGGACCGGCAACGGACGGTTCCACCGCAGACAAATCCAAGGACAAAGTGCGCGAATAATCGCATTCGCCCGCGTCCGGAATGCCGAACATTTTTTGCGCGCGATAATACGATTCTACTGTTTGCAAAACATTTTCGTCTCTGCCGGTGGAACGCAAATAGTCAATTGTTTTTTCGTCCGCCGGAAAAAATCCCATTGTCGCGCCATATTCGGGCGCCATATTGCCGATGGTTGCGCGGTCGGGAACGGAAAGCGTTCGCGCGCCTTCGCCGAAAAACTCCACAAACTTTCCGACAACGCCCGCATTGCGCAACATTTCCGTAATTGTTAAAACCGTATCGGTAGCGGTTACCCCCGGCGAAATCGCGCCGGTTAAATGCACGCCGACAACATCCGGTTCCAGCATATACACCGGCTGCCCCAGCATTGCGGCTTCCGCTTCTATGCCGCCGACTCCCCAGCCGACAACGCCGATTCCGTTTATCATTGTCGTGTGCGAATCGGTACCGACCAGCGTATCGGGATAGCAAACGCCGTCAGTTTCCATCACCGTTCGCGCGAGATATTCCAAATTAACCTGATGCACAATTCCCACACCGGGCGGCACGACTTTGAAAGTTTTGAAAGCGCCGGTACCCCATTTAAGAAAAGCGTAGCGTTCGTGATTGCGCGCGAATTCAATTTCCATATTGAGACGCATCGCATCCGGCGAACCATAATGATCGACTTGTATGGAATGATCCACAACCAAATCCACCGGCACGAGCGGTTCTATGCTTTGCGGCGATTCGCCTCGCCGCGCCGCTTCGTCGCGCATTGCCGCCAAATCGGCGAGCAACGGCACGCCGGTAAAATCTTGCAACACCACGCGCGCGACAACAAACGGTACTTCGGAATCGCGCGCGCCGTCCGCTTTCCAGTTAGCGAGGGCGCGCACATGCGAGTCGGCGATTTTTTTTCCGTCGCAGTTGCGCAGCAAAGATTCCAACACGATTCGCAGACAAACCGGCAACCGCGAAATGTTCGCGCCGATGACGTTCTGCAATTCGGGCAGAGAATAAAACGATTTTTCGCCGCCGCCGTTTCCGTCCGGGACGAAAGTTTTTTTGCATTGAATAAAAGGATTTGGCATAATAAAATACTCCGCGTAGTCGTCGTCCGTTGATTTAATTTTTATTTTCCGCACCCCGGCGACGGGCGGGCGCGGCAAACATTTTAATGACGGCGCTGAAATCCAGCGCGCCGAATCCGGCGTTTTGGTGCATCCGATAAAGTTGATTCGCCAACGCCCCGAGCGGGACGGCGGCGCGGGCATTGCCGGCGGCGCGCATTGCCAAATCAGAATCTTTGACCATCAAATCGGCGGAAAAACCGCCGCGATAATCGCGCGCCGCAGGTGCGCCAGACATTGCGCCGGGGAGCGGATTGTATTTTTCCAAAACCCAGTTGCCGCCGCTGCTGCTTTTCATAATTGCCGAAAGCGTTTTACCGTCCAATCCCATTTTTTGTCCGAGCGATAACGCTTCGCAAACGCCGACCATCTGCACCGACAACATCATATTGTTGCATAGTTTTGCGGCTTGTCCTGCACCGACATCGCCGGCGTGAAAAATGTTTGCGCCCATTGCGGAGAGAATAGGTTTTGCGCGCGCGAAAGTTTTTTTGTCGCCGCCGACAAGAAACGAAAGAGTCGCGGCTTTTGCGCCGCCGATTCCGCCGGACACGGGCGCATCCGCAAACTGCGCGCCGATTTGCGCGGCGAATGTCGCAATATCGCGCGCCTCTTCGGGCGCGGTCGTACTGCAATCCAATAAAAGGGCGTTTTTGCGGATGCCGTTTGCGGCGCGATAAAATGCGCGCACATAATCGCCCGACGGCAACATCGTAATAATGCATTCGGCGTCTTTTATCGCTTCGTCGCCGTTGCGGGCGACGGAAAGAGTCGCCGCTGCCGCGCGCGTTCGGGCGGCGCGTTGAATGTCAAAACATTGCAAAACGCGGCGATATTTTTTTGCGAGATTACCTGCCATCGGCAATCCCATATTTCCCAATCCGACAAATGCGATTTTTTTCATACTATTTTTTCCGTCCCGCAAAGTATAACAGATACAATAAAAAATTCGGGAATTTCCGTTTTTTCGTTTTTTTTATAATTTTCACGCGCGTTAGTTTTGCGTTTTCGTTCGCGTTCCGCAAAGTATAACAGATAAAATAAAAAACGGGAATTTCCGTTTTTTCTTTTTTATAATTTTCGGGCGCATTAGTTTCGCATTTCCGTTCCCGGACGATTTTTGTATACTATTTTTTCCGTCTCGCAAAGTATAATAGATAAAATACGCGGGAATTTTCGTTTCCCGTTTTTCCTTTTTTTTGATAATTTTCGCGCGCGTTAGTTTTGCATTTCCGCAAAGTATAATAGATAAAAAACGCGGGAATTTCCGTTCCCGGACGATTTTTGTATACTATTTTTTCCGTCTCGCAAAGTATAATAAATAAAATACGCGGGAATTTTCGTTTCCTGTTTTTCCGTTTTTTCTTATAGTTTTCGCGCGCGTTAGTTTTGTGTTTTCGTTCGCGTTTTCGCAATGGATTCTGATGCGATTATTTTCCGATGCAGAATTTGGAAAAGATTTCGCCCAGCAGTTTTTCGTCGTCGGTGCCGCCGGTGAGAGAGGCGATTTGCAGATGTGCGGACGACAACCATGCGGCGGCGATTTCCATTTGCATTCCCGCGTTTTGCGCTTCGGCGAAACATTTCAAACTTTCTTCAATCGCCGCCAAATGACGGGTGCGGGCGGTAAAAGGCGCATCGCCGCCGTCTCCCGCTGCGCCATTTTCGCCGCGCGCAAATGATGCAATCGCCGCGCGCAACGCGTCCAAACCCGCGCCGGTTTTTGCGGAAATGTACGCCGTGCCATCGCGAACGCCGGCGGCAATGGAATGCAAATCAATTTTATTTCGCACATGCAACACCGTCGCATCGGTGTCAATGAACGGCGCGTTTTCGTCATCGCGTACCAGCAAAACGATGTCGGCATTTTGCGCGGTGCGAAGGGCGCGCGCGATTCCTTCTTGTTCCACTTCTTCGGCATTGTCGCGCAAACCGGCGGTGTCTGTCAGTCGCACCGGTGCGCCACTGATTTCAATATCGCGCACGATTTTGTCGCGAGTCGTGCCGGGGACGGCGGCGACAATCGCGGCGTCTTCGCCGCACAATGCGTTTAATAGCGAAGATTTTCCCGCATTCGGATAGCCGACAATTGCAGCACCGATTCCGGTCGCCAACTTCGCGCCTTTTTTGCATTCGGAAAGAAAAATTTTTGTGTCGTTCGCCAATGTCCGAATCCGTTCGCCAAAATCGGACGGCGCGCCGGTTTCTTCGTCTGCAAAATCCAATGCCGCTTCCATTTCCGCGCGCAATTGTTGCAACGATTCTTCCAGCGAATGCGCGCGCCGCGAAAATGCGCCGTCCAATGCGTTCGCGGCGGCGCGTGCGGCGGCGGTGCTTCCCGCATGAATCAAATCCGCGACTGCTTCCGCTTGCGCCAAATCTATTTTGCCGTTGCAATAGGCGCGCATCGTAAATTCGCCCGCTTCCGCCGGACGCGCGCCGAGTTGAAAACAACGCGTCAATATGCCGTGCAATGCCGCACCGCCGTGTCCGTGCAATTCCAAAACATCTTGTCCGGTGAAAGAATGCGGCGCGCGAAAATACAAACACAATCCGTCATCCAACACCGCGCCGTTTTTGTCGATGAATTTTTCGCGCGTTGCCAAACGCGGCGGCGGGAGTTTTCCGGAGCCCAAAACTCCGCGCGCGACCGGCGAAATATCTTTTCCCGAAACGCGCACAACGCCGATTCCGCCCGCACCCGGCGGAGTCGCCGCCGCCGCGATTGTATCAGCCGCCGCTTTTCGCACCGCCTTTCGCACCGCTTTTCGTGCCGCTAATTGTGCGGGCGATGTGCCACTGCTGCAAAATGGAAAGTAGCGTATTGACCAGCCAATACAAAACCAATCCGGCGGGAAAAAACAAACTGAACGCGGTAAAAAACAGCGGCATAATTTTAATAATTAACGCCTGAGTCGGATCAGGCGGGGCGGGCGACATTTTTGTTTGCATAAACATTGCACCGCCCATCAGCAAGGGCAAAACAAAAAACGGGTCGGGCGCGGACAAATCGTTAATCCACAAATAAAACGGCGCATGCCGCAACTCCACGCTGCCGAGAATTACCCAATATAGCGCGATAAAAACGGGAATTTGCAACAACACCGGCAGACAGCCGCCGAGCGGATTTATTTTTTTCTCGCGATACAATGCCATCATCGCTTGCTGCATTTTTTGTTTGTCTTCGCGGTGTTGTTCTTGCAAATTCTTTATGCGCGGCGATAACTCTTTCATCCGCGCGATGGAACGATACGATACCGAAGACAGCGGATAAAACGCGAGTTTGATGAGAAAAGTCAGCAAAATAACCGACAGCCCCCAGTTGCCGGCAAAATCATGAATGAGCGCCAGCAATTTAAATAACGGCACCGCGATAAATGTTAACCAACCATAATCCACAACAAGATGCACGCCGGGAGCGATATTTTCTTCGTTCAATACATTGAGAATATCTTGTTCTTGCGCACCGGCAAAAAGACGGACGGCGATTTCGGCAGTGTCGCCCGCCGCGATTTCGCCGAACGGTACGATAACGCCGATGCGCACATCGCCGCCATTTGTCGCGGCGCGCATGTAATATTCGCGTTCCGCCGCATCTTCGGGCAGCCACAACGCAGCGAAATAACGTTGCGCAAAACCAATCCAGCCGTCCGCACTTTTTTGCGGATAGGCGTCTTGCCCGATGTCTTCATATTCTACTTTTTGGAATTTTTCGGAATCGGTAAATACTGCCGCACCGAAAAATGACGGCAAAAAAGATGATTCTGGTTCGGAACGCGCGCCGTTGTGAAAAAATTGAAAATACCCTTGCGGAAATATTGCCGCATCATTGTCGTTGCGCGCCTCCATTTCCAAACGGACGATGTCATTTCCGCGCGTAAAAATATAACGTTTGATTAGTTGTACACCGCCGCGTTCGGCGGCGAAAGCGACGGTTAAAGAATCCGTCCCGTCGGAAAAATTGAGCGATTGCGCGGGATTTAATCGCCGGAAGGATGTGCGATGGTCGGGAAAGTTATTGCCGCCGATGAGTCCGCTTTGCGCGCCGTGCCGCCGCCGCCCGTTCTCAAAAAGCGCGAACAATTCGCCGTCCGCATTCAGATGATTTTTGAGATGCAAACTCACGAGATTGCCGCCGTTTTCGCCGATTGTCGCCGCTATCCGGTCGGTTTCCACGACAACAAATCGCCCGTCTTTCGCCGCCGCCGGAATGTCGCGCGCACTATCTCCGGCGGCGGAAAGCGTTTGTGTCGGCACCGGCGGCGCATCCGCATCTGCGTCTGAATTTTGCGGCACATCCGACACGCCGGATGCACCGGATGCGGAGGCACCGGCGGCGGCGGTCTCGGCGATGGAATCGTATTGCCATTTTTCCCATCGTTGCCAGAGTATTAACAATGAATACAACAGCACGCCGATGCATATCAGGCGCAAAATATCGTTCATTTTTTTATGACGGCGGAGGCGAGTAGTTTCGCGCACATGGCGCGCGCGGTTTTTTCATCGGGCGGCGTTTCGGTGAGAGAAATGAAGACATCCATCGGCGGCAACTCGCTGCGCCATTGTTGCCGAAATGATTCGCGAATAACGCGGCGCAAACGATTGCGGCGGACGGCGCGGCGCACGAAACGTTTGGAAATGGAAACGCCGATGCGCGCTGCCGGACGGCGCGAGCGGGCGTAATGCATAGACCAGCATCCCGCGGTGTTTTTTTTGCGGCTTCGTATCACCCGTACAAACTCCTCGCGCCGCGAAAGAAAAATATCCGTTTTCAAACAGACAGCCGCTTCCGCCCTTTGCGGCGGCGCGCGCTAAGAATCGCCCGCCCGTGTCGGGTCGCCATGCGGGAACGAAAACCATGCCTGCGTTTGCGGCGGATGTTGGACGGTTGATAAGTTCTTTTCATTTCGGTACCTTTATAAATAACGCTGCGAATAAACGGCGAAAACAATATTATAATGGAAAACGCCCCCAAAAAAGCAAATTTTTACATACAACAATGTGGCGCCCCGGAGACGATTTGAACGTCCAACCTTTCCCTTAGGAGGGGAACACTCTATCCAGTTGAGCTACCGGGGCGCGGAAAATCATTTGCGGGCGGGCGAAAAGCGGGCGGAATATCGCGCCATCCGCGGACAAATTCGGCAGCGTCCATTATCCGCCGTCCGGGTTTTTGCACCCGCAACAAAGTCAATGCGCCCGCACCGCAAGCGACGACAATGCCGTTTTTGTCCGCCGACAATAGCCGCCCGGGCGCGCCGCCGCCGGAAGTTTCGCGGGCGGCGTATACTTTTATGATTTCATCGCCGTGCAAAATACGCGCACCGGGAAGGGGCGACAACGCGCGGATTTGTCGCGCTAACATTTCGGCGGAATGATTAAAATTTAAGACATAATCGGCGGGGCGGATTTTGGCGGCATAGCGAACATCCGATTCTTTTTGCGGTTGCGACGGCGGATTGTCGCGCAATGCTTGCAACAACAACGCCGCGCCGTCTGCGGCGAGTAGGCGGCGCAAATCGCCGCAACAAATATCGGGTGCAACGGAAATTTGTTTTTGCAATAAAATCGCGCCGGTATCCAATCCCGCGTCCATTTGCATAATGGTGATGCCGGTTGTTTTGTCGCCCGCCAAAATCGTTCTTTGGACGGGGGCGGCACCGCGCCATCGCGGCAGAAGAGACGGATGAATATTTATCGCACCGCGCGGGGCGATTGCCAAAACTTGCGGCGACAAGAGTTTTCCGTAATCGCAAACGATGACGACATCGGGGCGACATTCGGCGGCGATTTCTTCCAAACTTTCCGATTCGGACAGCGGCAACGCCGATTGTTTTGCGGCGGCGGCGGCGGCGCACGATAACGGATGCAAATGTCGCTTTGCGGGATGCGGCGGCGGACAACAAACGCGCACAACTTCGTGTTCGGCGGCGAGACAATGCAACGCCGGAACGCCGAAATCGCCGCTTCCGAAAAAAACGACTCGCATCAATCGCCGCTTTCGCCGGAAATTTTGCGATATTTCGCCAGCAAACGATTTCTTTTTAACGGACTTAAATAATCTATGAACAATACGCCGTTCAAATGATCAATTTCGTGTTGCAAACATGTCGCGAGCAATCCGTCCGCATCAACCCGGATTTTTTTGTTTTCCATATCAATGCCTTCTACCGAAACCGTCGCGGGGCGGCGGATGACGGCGGAAATGCCGGGGATGGAAAGACATCCCTCTTCGCGTTCTTCAAACTTTTCACCGGCGGCAACAATTGTCGGATTGAAAATTACCAGCGGCGCATTTTCGCCATCGGCGGCGACAATCAGGCGCACCGCGCGGTTGATTTGCGGGGCGGCAAGCCCTACGCCGCCCGCCGAATACATCGCGGCAATCATTCCCGCCGCCAGAGTACAAAGCGCTTCGTTCGCACCGGCAACCGGCTTTGCCGGGGCGCGCAAAGCGGGATGCGGAAATTTAATAACAGCCAACGGCGACATTGCAGTTAAAATGTTAACATTATGTCGCGTGATTTTGCACTTCGCGAGTGGATTTTACTTTCCATGGCTAAAGGCGTGGGACCAGTCCTCATTCGCAATCTTCTGGAAAAATACGAATCGCCGGGGGCGGCGTTGCGCGCGCCGTTGACCGAATTGGCGGATTTAATGCCGATGGCAACCGCAAAAAATTTGCATAACAAACAATGCCCCGAACGAACAGAAGCCGCCGCCGCCGCCGCCCGCTGGCTCAAAGAACCGCAACATCATATTTTGACGCTTGCCGATGCGGATTATCCCGCCGCGCTACAAAAATTGAACACCCAAGATCCGCCGCCGTTGTTGTATGTACGCGGCGACAAACGCGTACTTTCCGAACGCCCGCTGGTGGCGATTGTCGGCAGTCGCAGCGCGTCTCCGGCGGGAGTCAAAAACGCCGAATTGTTCGCGCATGCACTCGCCGAAGCGGGCGTAAATATTGTCAGCGGGCTGGCGCAAGGAATTGACAGCGCAGCGCATCGCGGGGCACTCAAAGGCGGCGGCAAAACCGTCGCCGTTGTCGGCACCGGCGCGGACATTATTTATCCCAAACAAAATCGCGCGCTGGCGATGGAAATTGTCGGCACCGGCGGCGCGATTGTCAGCGATTTTCCGCTCGGCACGCCGCCGAAAGATTACAACTTTCCGCGCCGCAATCGCATTATCAGCGGGCTGGCGAAAGGATGTCTGGTAGCAGAAGCGGCGCGAAAAAGCGGCGCATTAATCACCGCCCAATATGCAAGCGAACAGGGGCGCGAAGTTTTTGCGGTGCCGGGTTCCATCAATTCGCCGATGTATAAGGGCTGTCATTTTCTCATCAAACAAGGCGCGAAACTCGCCGAAAATGTGGACGATATTTTGGACGAATTAAATCTCGTGCGCCGTGCGCCCGGCGCATTGCCGTTGCCGCCTGCGGATGGCGGCATTCTTAAATTTATAGATTTCGCCCCGACCGCGTTGGACGATATTGCGGCGCGCAGCGGTTTAGAAGCAGATTCGTTGCTCCCCGATTTGTTGACTCTGGAAATGGAGGGAAAAATCGTCGTTGCCGCAGGCGGAACTTATCAGCGAATTTAACGATTCGCGGACGATTCAATTTATCTATGTACGATTTATTGCGAAATGCGATTTTGGCGGCGGCGCTTTGTCTTGCCGGAATCGCGTCCGCCCAAAGTTTGCCGTCCGATGTGCGCGCGATAATGAAACGACACGGCATTTCGCCCTCCCGCGCCGGCGTTGTCGTCCGCTATGTCGGCGAAGATGCGCCGCTTTTGTCGCATCGTGCGGACAACGCATTCAATCCGGCGTCGTTGACAAAACTGCCGCTGGCGTTTGCGGCGTTTGACATTCTCGGTCCGAATCATAAATGGAAAACGGTTTTTGCGCGCAACGGCGAAATCCGCAACGGCGTTTTGCACGGCGATTTGATTATTATCGGCGGCGGAGACCCGCATTTGACAATGGAGCGATTTGTCGCGCAAATTAACGACTTACGCAGCCGCGGTTTGCGCGCATTTACCGGCGCGCTAATTATAGACGATACGCTTTTTTCGTTGCCGCCGCACGACAATGCGGCATTTGACGGCGCACCCAACAAACCATACAATGCCGCCGGTGCCGCGCTGGCGGTCAATTTCAACTCCCATAAAATTGTGTTGTCGCCATCGGCGGCGGGAACGAATGTGTATGTGGAACCGCCGAACGAAAATTTTGTTATAGACAACAAAATCCAAAACGGGCGGACTCGTTGTCGTAATTGGCGTGGACGAATTTCCGAACGCTATCTCGGCGATGTCAACAAAATTACGCTGCAATTGCGCGGCAGATTTTCGCCCCGTTGCGGCGAACAGTCGTTTTATACGAGTGCGTTGTCGCATGCGGCGAATGCGGCGGGCGTATTTGGTGCGGTGTGGCAGCGGCTGGGAGGAGAATGGCGGGGAGAATGGCGGACGGCGAAAGCACCGCAAACCGCCGAAACAATTGCGACATTTGAATCGCTGCCGATAGCGTCCGCAGTTGCGGCAATGAATAAATTCAGCAACAATGTCATCGCGCGCAACATTTTTTTGTCGCTGGCGGCGGCGGGCGGCGAAACGCCTTATACGCCCGATTCCGCGCGCACCGTTTTCAACAAATGGATGCGCGATGCGGGCATTTCCGGCGATTTTTATGTGGACAACGGCAGCGGACTTTCGCGAGAAGGAAGAATGACGGCGGGGCAGTTTGCCGAAATATTGGCGCAAATCGCAGCACATCCGTTGCGTGCCGAAATCATTTCCTCGTTGCCGTTATTGGGGGCGGACGGCACTCTGGCGAATCGCTTGCGAAAAACCGCCTACGGGCGAGGACACTTAAAAACCGGCAGTTTGAACGGTGTCAAAAATATCGCCGGTTTTTTGCGCGATGATTCGGGACGCGAAATTATTTTTGTCTGTTTGGTCAACGGCGGCGGTGCCTCCGCCCGCCGCTTTCAAGACGCAATGATCAAATGGGCGATTACGCGAAAATGATAGCGTTTTTTCGCGAAAAATAAATTTTTGGAATTTCCGCAAAATGACCGAAAAAACCCCCGTCATTCCCGCGAAAGCGGGAATCCATTATGGGCGATTAATTTTGGAGTTTCGCGAATTTTACGCAAAAATTAAGTTTGGAATTTCCGCGCATTTTTTTGTGAAAAACGAGGTGAATGCGGGAGTTTGTCGGTAAAAATGGATTCCCGCTTTCGCGGGAATGACGGCGGGAATCCGCACATTTTACGCGAAAAATTAATTTTGGAATTCCCGCAAAATGACCGAAAAAAACCCCGTCATTCCCGCGAAAGCGGGAATCCATTCGGGGAGATTAATTTTAGAATTTCGCGAATTTTACGCGAAAATTAAGTTTGGAATTTTCGCGCATTTTTTTGTGAAAAACGAGGTGAATGCGGGAATTTGTCGGTAAAAATGGATTCCCGCTTTCGCGGGAATGACGGCGGGAATCCGCACATTTTACGCGAAAAATTAATTTTGGAATTTCCGCGCGTTTTTTGTGAAAAACGAGGTGAATGCGGGAATTTGTCGGTGAAAATGGATTCCCGCTTTCGCGGGAATGACGGCGGGAATCCGCACATTTTACGCGAAAAATTAATTTTGGAATTCCCGCAAAACGACCAAAAAAAAGCGGCGAGTTTCCCCGCCGCCTTTTTTCTCCCGAAATTAAAACCGATGAATCGCGTTTATTTGGAATCGGGCGGTTTCGGAAAAGTTGTTTGCGTTTTCCCATTTGAATCCGGCGGAGGGGCGGATTTGCCAATTGTTATAACGGAATTCGCTTTGCAAATTTAACGAGTTTTGCGTGTCAAACTCGTTATCGGCATATTCGGAATGCAATCGGTAAACCGGCGATATATTCCAAACTCCGCCCGTGAGATTTGCCGACAGCGAAAAATCATAATCGGCAGTTTCGCCCGCAACCGATTCGGAAAATGCCGCCGCCCAAAAATCCGCCGTGTATTTTCCGCCGCTTGTGTAGCGAAAATCAGCGAATTCGCCGTTTGCGTTTGCTTGTTTTGCGGAATAATAAAAATGCCATTTATCTTTTCGCAAATCCATCCGTCCGCCCGCATTTGCGGAATATCCGCTTTCGGTTATGGAATAGTCGAAATCGGGCGAGAATGAAAACAGCGAAAAATCGCCGCCTGCAACATAAGTCGCCGCCGCTGCGATAATAAAAATGCCCGCCCCGATATATGCGAATTCTTTCGGTCTGCCGCTTCCATTTTGCGTTGCGGCGTTCGGATTGGTCGCACTGCAAAAGCCGGTTTCGGTTGCGGCGGAATCGTAAAACGGCAACTCCGTCAAACTATTGCAATCCGTTTGCCCTGTCGCCGCACGGCAGGAAAAGGCGTTTTCGCCATCGTCTTGCAATATCGGCAATTCATCGGTTGCACATTCGCATTCATTTTGAGCATTTGCCGTTCCCGTCGTTGCCGTTCCGCAAGTCGGCGGCGGGGGCGGAGTTTCGCACATTTGCATATTGGAACCAGATACGAAAACATCCCCTTCGGTTGCACATTCGCATTGATTTTGAGTTGCCGTTCCCGTCGTTCCATCTCCGCAAGTCCGAATCTCTTCGCATCGGTTGGGAGAAACGGCGTCGTTAAAAAATTCGTCCGGGCAATCGGCGGCGTTTCGGGGAGCACGGCAGGAAAATGTATTTTCGCGTTCTTCCAAAATCGGAAATGCGGAGTTAAGACATTCGCAAACTCCCGCATCGTTTAATGTTGCATTGTCGGTGCAATTCGGGGCGGTGTTTGTGCAAATTTGGGTTCTCGGATTAAAATACATGTACCCTTCATCCATGCACTCTTCCAAACTTTCCGCCGCACGGCAACTCTCCGCATCTATCGGAATCTGAGCATCAGTCGCACAATCGCAGTTTCCATCGCCGTCTCCATCCGTAAATGTCGTGCCTTCGCCGCAATTCAAGGTGGGTTCATCACGCATAGTGCATTCATCCGCTTGCGGAAATCTTGGATCGCTCGTATCCTCCGCCGCATCACCATCGCCGCAAAATCTCATATTGGTTACTGGAATTAAATTAGTCGTACACAGGGCTCCTTCATTGCCCGCTTGGCATATTGCAAGAAGGTTATCATAAGCGAGTCGTCTTGTTCCTTCCGCATGTTTAAGGAACGAAACATTATTAAAAGTCACAACTTGATTGTTTCCAAATCTGTGAATTCGGTCTGCATCCGTTGTGTTGCAAAGGGCGGTATCACCTAAAAAGTTGGCAATGCAATGTGCCCTCGCCGCATTTTCCGCAGCATCGGCGGTATCATAATCGACGAATATGTAAACTTCGACTCTATCTGGGTCTGGATTAAGATAAAATCCGAATGCCGCCGCATTTTGCGAAAATCCTGCCGCAAATAAAACGGCGGCGGCGATGATGATTTTTTTGATTGTGTTTTTCATTTGTTTTCTCCTCTGATTAAAAATGTCTGCGAAAGTATAACACACATTCCGCCCGAATTTGCAAAAGGCGGGAATTGAATCGGACGGCGGCGGACGGCGGAATTCCGCGAAAAATGGCGGAATTCCGCAAAAAAAACCCCGCAATTCCCGCCGAAAAAACCCCGTCATTCCCGCCGCAAAAACCCCGCAATTCCCGCCGAAAACAAGAAAAAACCCCCGTCATTCCCGCGAAAGCGGGAATCCATTTTGAGGAACAAAACTGCGAATTCACCTCTTTTTTCCACAAAAAAATGCGCGGGAATTCCAAAATTAATCGCCCTGAATGGATTCCCGCTTTCGCGGGAATGACGGCGGGGAGGGCGGGAATTCGGCGGCGAAAATCGGACGGCGGCGGGCGGCGGAATTCCACAAAAAAACGGCGTGAACGCGGGATTTATCGGCGAAAATGGATTCCCGCTTTCGCGGGAATGACGGCGGGGAGGGCGGGAATTCGGCGGCGAAAATCGGACGGCGGCGGGCGGCGGAATTCCACAAAAAAACGGCGCGAACACGGGAATTTGTCGGCGAAAATGGATTCCCGCTTTCGCGGGAATGACGGCGGGGAGGGCGGGAATTCGGCGGCGAAAATCGGACGGCGGCGGGCGGCGGAATTCCACAAAAAAACGGCGTGAACACGGGAATTTATCGGCGAAAATGGATTCCCGCTTTCGCGGGAATGACGGCGGGGAGGGCGGGAATTCGGCGGCGAGAATCGGACGGCGGCGGGGGAGATTCCGATTTACATCGGAATGGTAAAAAATGACGGCGGCGGGGGAGATTCCGATTTACATCGGAATGGTAGAAATTGGAAATTAGGAAAAAAGAACCTTCCATTCCGGCGAACGCCGGAATCTCTGCGGGAGATTCCGATTTACATCGGAATGGTAAAAAATGTCGGGCGAGGAGGGAACGCGGGAATGGAATCTGCGTAGGCGGTATAATTTGGGGATGGATGCGGATGTTGCGATTATTGGGGGCGGGGCGGCGGGATTGAGTGCGGCGTTGTCGTTGCCGTCTTCGTTGCGTGTGGCGGTATTTTCTAAACGGGCGTTGGGGGAGTGCGCAAGTGCGAGGGCGCAAGGCGGAGTTGCGGCGGCATTATCCGCTGCCGACAATACCGATTCGCATTTTGCCGATACGATTCGTGCCGGCGATGGACTCTGCAACGAAACGGTCGCCCGTGCAATAATAGAAGATGCGCCTGCTGCAATTGATTTTCTTCGCATAAACGGCGTGCAATTTAATCGCGACAAAAAAGGAGAATTCGCGCTTGGAATGGAAGGCGGGCACTCGGCGAGGCGTATTGCGCATGTGGATGATGCGACCGGTGCGGCGATTGTTTCCGCCCTTGCGATGCGGGCGCAAATGCGCGACAATATTCGTTTTTATACGCAGCATATTGCGGTAAATCTTTTTTCGGATGGCGATTGTCGCGGATTTTATGCGTTGGATTTGGGCGGCGGAAAAATTGAATCGGTCAATGCGCGGGCGGTAGTTTTGGCGTGCGGCGGTGCGGGAAAGGCGTATTTATATGCGACAACGCCGCGCGATGCGACGGGGGACGGTGTGGCGATGGCGTATCGGGCGGGTTGTGCGATAACGAATATGGAGTTTGTGCAATTTCATCCGACTTGTTTGTATCATCCGCTGGCGGATTCGTTTTTGATTACTGAGGCGTTTCGGGGCGAAGGTGCAAGATTGTGCGATGGCGGCGGCAACTTTTTTATGGAAAATAGCGGTGCGGATGAGCTTTCGCCGCGCGATATTGTTGCCCGTGCGATAGATGCGGAAATGAAAAGCAGCGGTGCCGATTGCGTTTATTTGGATTTGTCGGCGCATTCGCCCGATTTTTGGCGGCAGCGTTTTCCGACGGTAATGGCGCGATGCGAATCGCTGGGTTTGGATGTTGCAACGCGCATTCCGGTGGTACCGGCGGCGCATTATTGTTGCGGCGGAGTACGCGCCGATTTGTGCGGGCGCACCGATTTGCCGGGGCTTTTTGCGATTGGCGAAACGGCGGGAAATGGTTTGCATGGTGCGAATCGTTTGGCGAGTAATTCGCTTTTGGAATGTGTTGTTGCCGCCCGCCGTGCTGCACAAACGGCGGCGGAAGAGTTGCGTCCGTGCGGCGAAATTCCGCCGTGGGACGAAAGGCGAATTTCGCCTGCCGCCGAAAATGTGATGGTTGCGCATAACTGGGAGGAGTTGCGCCGCCTGATGTGGGATTATGTCGGGGTGGCGCGCAGTGATGAACGGCTGATTCGCGCGCGCCGCCGGATAGAATGGATTGGCGCGGAAATTGAAGAGTATTATCGGCGGCATGCGGTCAGTCGCGATTTTTTGGAGTTGCGAAATCTGGCGCAGTGCGCCGAACTCGTCATAGAAGGCGCGCTGGCACGGCGCGAAAGTCGCGGCTTGCATTTCAATATTAATTGTCCGCGCCGATTTTCGCGCGCCGCCGATACGGTTTTATGCAGCGATGATTTCATTCGCCGCGGGCGGGCGATAAACCGCAAATGCCCGTTTTCGGGGCGTCCGATAGTTGCGGGCGGGCTTACGGATTATCGCGGGCAAATCGCAGGTTTTTGCAATCCGGGATGTCGCGACAAATTTGCCGCCGCCGCCGCAAAGGGATTTTCGGGTGCGTCTGCAAAAATATTATCGGCGCGGGACGAATTAAATAAACGAATTGACGGCGCGGGCGTATAAAATTCAGTTTCCGATGCGCGATTTATATTTGCACAACACGCTTTCTAACCGCCGCGAAGTTTTTACGCCGCGCGATGAGTCGCGCATAACGATGTATGTTTGCGGTCCGACTGTTTACGGACCGGTGCATATCGGCAATGCGCGTCCGGCGGCGGTTTTTGATTTGCTGTTTCGTCTTTTGCGCCGCCGCTACGGCGAAGAGGCGGTTTTGTACGCGCGCAACATTACCGATATTGACGACAAAATTATTGCCGCCGCCGCCGCCGCAAACGAATCGCCCGCCGCGCTTGCAGATCGTTGGCGGGATTTGTATCGGGCGCAAATGCGTCTTTTGCACACGCTGCCGCCGACTTCGGAACCTTGTGCAGTCGCGTTTATTCCGCGCATGATAAAAATGATTGAAGTATTGATTCAAAAAGGATTTGCATATTCGGCGGAAAATCATGTTTTGTTTCATGCGCCGTCTTTTGCCGATTATGGCGCGTTGTCTAATCGCCGTCCGGAAGATATGCGCGCCGGGGCGCGGGTGGAAGTCGCGCCTTATAAAAAAGACGCCGCCGATTTTGTTTTGTGGAAACCGTCCGCCGAAGATGCGCCCGGCTGGGAAAGTCCGTGGGGACGCGGACGTCCCGGCTGGCATATAGAATGTTCGGCGATGGCGGCGGCGTGTCTCGGCGAAAAAATTGATTTGCACGGCGGCGGGCAGGATTTAATTTTTCCGCATCACGAAAACGAAATCGCGCAAAGTCGTTGCGCCGCCGGTAGCGATTCGTTTGCGAACTATTGGATGCATAACGGACATGTAACGATGGAAGGCGACAAAATGTCAAAGTCGCTCGGCAATACAATTTTATTGTCCGATGCGCTGGCGCAAGCGCCGGGGGAAGTCGCGCGATATGCGTTGTTGGCGGCGCATTATCGCAGTCCGTTGCATTGGGGCGGGCGCGTTTTGGAAGAAGCGAAAAGGGCGTTGGATCGCTTGTATCGGGCGCTCGGCGACAATCCGCCGCCGGCGGGAGATGATGAAGAAATCGCGGCGGCATTGTCGGACGATTTGAATACGCCGCGCGCATTTGCGTTGTTGCACGAGTTTGCGCGGGACGCGAACAAAGGCGGCGAAGCGCGGGCGAAGTTGTTTGCTGCCGGGCGATTACTCGGATTTTTCAATACCTCGGCGGCGCAATGGTTTCATTCTTCGCCGGACGGTGCGATTGCGGATGACGAAATAGAATCGCTAATTCAACAGCGCGACAATGCGCGCGCGGTGCGGGATTTTGCGGCGGCGGATGTCTTGCGCAAAAAACTTGACGCACTCGGAATCGCGTTGGAAGATTCGCCGGACGGCACAAAATGGCGAAGACAATAATCGCGTTTTTGGATGATTGCGCGCGGCGATTTGCGTTGACGCTTATTCATTTTTATCGGCTTTTTTTGTCGCCGTTTTTGGGCGGCGGTTGCCGTTTTTCGCCGACATGTTCCGATTATGCACGGCGCGTTTTTGAGACGCATCGCGCACCGGTTGCGTTGTGGCTGACTTTGCGCCGGTTGTTGCGTTGTCATCCGCTTTGTGCGGGCGGCGAAGATCCGCCGCCGCGCGCGGAATAAGATTAGCGGATTTCTATTTTGCGCCCGACTTCGGCTTTGGATTTTGGTACGACGACCGTGAGAACGCCGTTTTTGACGGACGCTTCAATGCCTTCGGAATCTACCCGCCGCGGTAGTTGGATGACGCGTTTGAATTCGCCGGAAATGCGTTCGCGATGCACGGTATTGCCGCCGGATTTTTGGAACTTCGCGCCGATAAAAAGCGTGTTATTTTCTACGCTGATATTTATATCGTCGCGTTCCGCGCCCGGAATATCGGCGTGTATGCGATATTTTTCTTTGTCTTCTTCCACATCCACCGGAAAGGCGGCGGTGCGGTCAAGTTCGCGAAAAAAACGCGAGAATGGTTCGTAAATGCTGATTTCGTTCATGATAGTTACTCCTTTTTTTGTTAATATTTATGTCAACACTTTATTTATAATGTCGGGGCGGCGATTTTTCAAGATGAGAAACGAATGTTTTCGGCGGCGGCGGCGGCAATGATTTTTTTCGGAATCGCGAAAGCGAAGTTATATGCCGCGCCTTCGTTGCTGCTTGTTTTGTCTGCGTTGTTTTTCGGCGGCAACACGGTCGCCGGACGGTTGGCTGTCGGACATATTTCGCCCGAACAACTTGTATCAATGCGTTGGGCGTGCGTGTTGCTGATTTTGACTCCGTTATTGCGCGGACAAATCGCGGTGGCGTGGCGCAAAACGCGTCCGCGAATGGCGTGGATTTTTATGATGGGCGCAACCGGATTTACATGTTTTAATACGCTTTTTTATTTTGCCGCACATAAAACTTCGGCGATTAATTTGGGAATTATCCAAGGCACAATTCCGATTTGGGTATTGGCGGGTGCGTTGATTTTATATCGCACACGAATATTTTTGTTGCAGGCGGCGGGCGTGGCGTTGACGGTGGCGGGCATTGCGGTGTTGGCATCCCGCGGCGATTTTCGCGCATTATTTTCGGACGGAGTAAATATCGGCGACGCGATGATGTTGGCGGCGTGTTTTGCCTACGCTTGTTATACGCTTGGATTAAAAAATCGCCCGACAATTGACGGTTTGGCGTTTTTTTATATTCTTGCAATCGCTGCGTTGCTGACTTCGCTGCCGCTGACGATATACGAAATATGGACGGGTGACGCGCGTTTGCCGACTTTGCGGGGATGGGCGGTGTTGTTGTATGTCGCGTTGTTTCCTTCGCTTTTGTCGCAAATTTTTTATATTCGTGCGGTGGAATTAATTGGTCCCGGACGGGCGGGTGTGTTTTTGAATTTGGTGCCGGTATTCGCCGCGATATGTGCGGTTTTGCTCATTAACGAATCTTTACAGTGGTTTCAAATTGTCGCCCTTGCGTTGGTCGTCGCCGGTATTTGGCTTTCCGAAAAAGGCGGACGGCGGGGCGGATAAAAATTTTGTTTTTCGGCAAAAAAAGACGGCGAAGTGCATTTCGTTTTTCGCGCAGAAAAAAATCTCACGAATTTTCAATTGAATTTTATGAAGATTTCCGCTTTTGATTTTCAATTAAAATTTCATAAAGTTTCTTTCAATTAAAATTTCATAAATTTTCGGAGTTTTATGAATTTTCTTTCAATTAAAATTTTATGGAGATTTCCGTTTTTCAGCGAAAAAAATAAAGACGAAAAAAAGTGCATTTCGTTTTTTGCGAAGGAAAAAATCTCACGAATTTTCAATTGAAATTTCATGGAGATTTCCGCCTTTGATTTTTAATTGAAATTTCACAGAGTTTCTTTCAATTAAAATTTTATGGAGATTTCCGCTTTTGAATTTCAATTAAAATTTCATAAAGTTTCGGAATTTCATGGAGTTTCTTTCAATTAAAATTTTATGGAGATTTCCGTCTTTGCGGAAATGGAGTTGCGGCGAACTCTGTGCGGGCGGCGGTGAGGGCGGCGGGGGTGCCGATGTCGTGCCAGATTCCGTTGTGCGTTGCGCCGCTTGCAGTTTGGTTTTTAATTTCCGTTTGCAACAACGGCAAAAGTTTTGCGCATTCGCCGGCGACGAGGGCGGCGAACATTTGCGGACGATAAATGCCCGTTCCCGTATAAGTCAGCGCGTTCGCGTTCGGCGGCAACAAAAGCCCGTTTTGCGATAACGAAAAATCCCCGCGCGGATTCGTCGCCGGATTTTTTGTCAACAACAAATGGCAATTCATTTTGTCGCCAATTGTGAAATTTGCATAGTTTATATCGCAAATAATATCGGCGTTGACTGCCAAAAATGGTTCGTCCGGCGGCAACAATCCGCGCGCCATTGCAAGGCGAATTCCGCCCGCTGTTTCCAACGCCGGGGATTCGGGCGAATAGCGAACGCGGACTCCGAAATCGCCGCCGTCTCCGATTGCCGCATGAATTTGTCCGCCCAAATGCGCGATATTGATGGCAATATCGCAAATCCCGCATTCCGCAAAACGCCGCAAATGACGCGCCAACAAACTTTCGCCGCCTATTTGTGTCAACGCTTTCGGTGTTGAATCGGTTAGCGGACGCAAACGTTCTCCGCGTCCGGCGGCAAGTAAAATCGCGCGCATTATTTCGGCGGTGCGGCGCGTACTATCGCCGCCAATTCTTGCAATTCGGGCAAGGCATCGCACGCCGCAAGTAAATGAAAATATGCCTTCGGCAAATCCCGCAAATAACCGCTTTTGCCATCGCGATAATGCAGACGCGAAAAAATGCCGACAACTTTTAAGCCGCGTTGCGCGCCGACAATATTCATATCCCGCGCCAAATCTTTTGCGGTGCGCGGTGCGGCACCCGATTTTTCGGCGGCGGTGCGGTATTCTTCGCACCATTTTTTTTGTTGCGGTGCGTCCCAAAAAATATATGCATCTCGCAACAAAGATACGAGGTCGTACGCCGCCGGTCCGACAACTGCATCTTGAAAATCTAAAATGCCCGGCGACGATTCGCCGATGTACATTAAATTGCGCGAATGATAATCGCGGTGTACAAAAACGCGCGGCTGATTTTTCCATTCCCGTACCAAAAACGCCGCCGCACGGTCAAATATTTTTTGTTCCGCCGCCGAAAATGGTTTATGGTGCGCGCGGTACCATTCCGGATATAACGCGATTTCGCGCATTAATAAGTTATCGTCATATTCCGGCAAATCGGGCGGCGGCGACAATTTTTGCATCGCAACCAAAGCGCGCAATGCGGCGGAATATAAATCATCCGCCGCCGGATTTTCGTCCGCCGCCGGATTCGCATCCGCCGCCGGTTGCGACAAAAGCGAAAGATAATCCCGATTGCCGAAATCTTCCAGCGCGATTAAACCGCGCGCGGAATCTGCTGCAATCAAATGCGGCGTGCGTATGTTGTGCGATTCTAAAAACGCGCGCAACATCAGAAACTGCGCGGGTTTTTCGTTTTGCGGCGAATGCATAACGATGCAACGGCGGTCGCCGCACTGCGCGCGAAAATATCGCCGCGCGCTGGCGTCTCCTGCAATCGGCGCGATAGTTGCGTTGCCGAATATTTTTTTAATCCACAAAACGATGTCGTCCGGCGGCGAGGGTGTTAAAATAGATTTTTCGTACATTTTTATAAAGAAATCAGTTTGTCCAAATTGAATTGTATCCGATTGGTTGCGTTGTCGTGTGCGTGCGGCGCGGCTTATGGCGCGGAACCGGGCGCGGACGGCGTGCAAGTGGAAGCGAATGAAATGCGCACAGATGCGGGCGGGGCGGTGCGTGCCGAAGGAAATGTGCGCGCTTGTTTTGACGGACATGTGTTGCATTCGGATATTTTGGAATATGACCGCCGCGCCGAATTGTTGCGCGTGCCGAACGATTTTTCTTTGCAATCGGCGGACGGACAATACGAAGTGGACGGCAACGGATTGCGTTACGATTTGCGCGCGCAAACCGGCGAAGTGCAAAACGCCCGCGTAGCGGTCAACGACGAGTTGCGCGCATCGGGAGAAACATTGCATTTGCAAGACGGGCGTTTTCGCGTTGAACGGGTTGAAATGACGAGTTGCAAAGGCGAGACGCCGGATTGGGCTTTGTATGCCGATTCTATTGCGCAAGAAGAAAAAGATTTGCTGGTCGTGCGCGATGTGGTGTTGCGAGTTGCAGATTTGCCGGTGATGTATTTTCCGGTTTATTACGCCCGCACCGGCAATCGTCAAAAACAAAGCGGATTTTTGGTGCCGGAATTTAAATACAATTCGGACGAAGGCGGCAACTTTCGGCAGCCGTATTATTTATTTTTGGCGGACAACTACGACGCAACTTTTACGCCCGAATGGTATCGCGAACACGGTTTTTTGTTTAACGGCGAATTTCGTTATTTGACCGCCGCCCATCGCGGGCGGATAGATGTCGGCTGGGCGCCCGGCGGCGAATCGCGGGGGCGGCAACAATGGACGCACGAATGGCAAATCGCCGGCGGGCGTATTGAAATAGATGCCGAAGATGTTTCGGATGATCGCTATTTCGGCGATTTTTCGGATGACAACGAAGTGCTGGCGAAACGGAATTTGCCCCGCAAAATCGCTGTTGAATATGCGCGCGGCGAATGGCAATTCGCGGGAAGATTTGAATCTTTTAAGACCATTAATTACACCGGTGCGCCGCCGCACGATTTGTTGCCGCAGGCGAATGCGCGATGGCGCGGACAGAAAGGCGCGTTTTTTTGGGATTCCGATTGGGAGTTTTCGCGTTTTGCGGCGAATGACCCGGCGCAGTTTGAGGGCGACCGCTGGTTGTGGCGCACGGCAATTTCGCGGCGGCAGGATGTCGGCGGCGTAGCGGTGTATCCCGAAATCGGATTTCATGCGGCGCGTTATTCCGGAAAACGCGGCAATTTTTTGGACGCACACGGCGCATTTCGGGAAATTAACGGAGACGCGCGATTTATTACGCCGTATTTTCTCGTACGCGGCGAATCGGGCGACCGCCCGCTGCCTGCCGAAAACTGGACTTATCAGTTGCGCGCGGTTTACGCTTACGCCCCCGACCGCAAACAAGACAACGCGCCGGTATTTGACACCGTATTGCGGGAATTTACGACCGGCGGCATCTACGATTGGAATCGTTTTAGCGGCGGAGATCGCGCTGCCGATGCGAATGTGGCGGCGTACGGCGCGGATTTTCGCTGGCGCAATCCGCAAACGCACGCGCCGGGATTGGATTTGGAAATCGCGCAACGATATTATTTGCGCCGTCCGCGAGTCGTTTTGCCGGACGAAGATGACCCGCCGGAAAGCGGTTTTGCAAATTTGTTCGCGGCGTTGCGAGTGCATCTTAATCCGCGGTGGAAAATGGAAGGGGATGTTGAATGGAATCCGGCGGCGAAATCGTTTGAACGCGTTTATGCCGATTTGCGCGCCGATTTCGGCGGCGGTTATTTGTTGCGCATCGGCGGATTGCGGGAAGACGGCGAAAGTATTGTGGCGGGCGGCGCGCTGCCCCTCGGCAAACGCGCCGAATTTGCGATGTTGACGCGCTATTTGTTGGACGATGACGAGTTTTCTAAATCGGATTTTTCGCTGGTATTTCGCGGCGAATGCGGTTGCTGGAGTGTGTTTTTGCGGGCGGGAAATTTGATTACCTCCGAATCGGGCACCAAAACTTCGTATTCGGTCGGCTTTGAATTTAAAGGATTGGGACGCGCCGGCAACAATCAATATCGGAAAATTCTTTCCGATTTAAGGTAAATTAATCGCAATGACGCAAGATTTTTTTGACCGGGGCGAATGGTGGCGCAAAGACGGCGCGTTTCGTTTGTTGCACGATATCAATCCGTTGCGGTTGCGGCTGATGCAAGAGGCGACGGGCGGCGTTGCCGGTAAACGGCTGCTGGATTTGGGTTGCGGCGGCGGTATTTTTGCCGAAGCGGCGGCACGGGCGGGCGCGAAAGTCACCGGTTGCGACATTTCGCCCGCCGCAATTGAAATCGCGAAAACGCATGCGGCGGAAAATCATATTGCCGTTTGCTATCGTGCGGGCGGGGCGGATTTGTCCGAATCCGGGCAATACGATGCGGTGTCGTGTTTGGAAATGTTGGAACACGCCGATGATCCGGCGGGCGCGGTTGCAGATGCGGCGGCAATGCTGAAACCCGGCGGAATCGCGCTTTTTTCCACGATAAATCGCACGCCGCGCGCTTTTGCGATGATTGTGGTCGGGCTGGAATGTGTCTTGAAAATTCTCCCGCACGGCACGCACGATTACAAAAAATTCATTACTCCGCGCGAGTTGGCGGAAATGTGCGGGGCGTGCGGTTTGTCGGTGCGGCGCGTTTGCGGAATGCATTATTCATTTTTCGGGCGGCGTTATTTTTTGCGCGAAAACGATACGGCGGTCAATTATTTTCTCGCGGCGCAAAGGCGGATATGAAATCGCGCGCCGTTTTGTGGGATTTTGACGGTACGCTTGCGCATACCGCGCCCGATATGGTGGCGGCTTTGCATCAATGGCAGGCGGTGCGCAACCAAAAACCGGTGGATTATGAAATCGCCCGCATGTGCGTTTCAGGCGGTGCGCGCGCGCTTTTGCGGGCGGCGGGAATGGAAGAATCCGACCCGATGTACGACGGTGCGCGCGAAGATTTTCTCGCACGATACGAGGCGGGCGGTTATCGGCGGACGGTTTTATTTTCCGGCGCAACAGAAACGCTGCGCATATTAAATCGCGAAGGATGGAAATGGGGCGTGGTGACCAACAAACCGCGCCGTTATTTCGCGCCTATTGCGTCCGTTTTGGGAATGGAAACGAATCCGGAAATTGATTTGCCGGCAAACGCCCCGCCGAAAGCGGCGGTACTTGTCGCCGGCGATGATCATGCGCAATCCAAACCGTCGCCGGCGCCGCTATTACTCGCTGCGCAAGTGGCGGAAGTGCCGCCGAATCAATGCATTTATATCGGCGATGACCGGCGCGATGCCGAAGCCGCACACGCTGCGGAAATGCCGTTTATTCTGGCGGGATGGGGATATTGGGCGGCGGCGGATTGGAAAAATGCGCCCGCCGCCGCCGCAATCGCCTCTTCGCCGTCTTGCATTGTTCCGTTAGCGCGAATGCTGGCGGCGGATTTTGTATCTTAAAATTTTGCGCGATTTGCGATTTGCGAAATTTTCGCGATTTTCGTAATTTGCCAGATTTACGCGATTTTCTAAATGTGCGCAATTTACGCAATTCGCCCGATTTTCGCGATTTTCTAAATGTGCGCGATTTTCGCAATTCGCCCGATTTTCGCAATTTACACAATTTTCGCAATGTGCGGGATTCGCCCGATTTATGCCGCCGATTCTGGCAATTTTTTTATGGTTATTTTTCGCAGTTTTCGCAATTTGCAGATTTACGCTATTTTCTCAATGTGCCAAATTTTCGTAATTTTCTAAATGTGCGCGATTTTCGCAATTTGCCCGATTTACGCAATTTTCGCGATTCGCCCGATTTTATAAATGTGCGCAATTTTCGTAATTTTCGCGATTTTCTAAATGTGCCCGATTTTCGCAATTTACACCGCCGCCGATTCCGGCAATTTTTTTATGATTATTTTTCGGGGGTGTTTAGTTGTGCGGCGATTTCTTTTACGCGATTGTCGGCGGCGCGCATGGCGGCGCGGACGATTTGCGGATATTTTTGCGATTCCATTTTCAATATCGCCTGTTCGGTTGCGCCGCCTTTAACCGCTACGGCACGGCGCAAACGGGCGGGCGATTCTTGTTGCAAACATAACATTTTTCCGCCGCCGCGCAATGTTTGCGATACAAGAATTCGGGCTTGTGCGGGCGAAAATCCCGCCGAATGCGCTTCCGCTTCCATCGCTTCGGCGAGATAATAGAGATATGCCGGTCCGCAACCGGAAATTGCCGTGGCGGCTTGCAACATTGATTCGTTTTGCACCCACAGCACTTCGCCCGCTGCCGAAAATAACGGATTAATTTTTTCGCGGATTGTGTCGGCGGCGGCGGTGTAGCACACCGTCATTCCGGCGCAAACGGCGAGGGGCGTATTGGGCATCGCGCGAATTAGATAGCGCGGCGAAAACGGCAGCGATTGCGCAACGGCGGACAAGGAAATACCGGCGGCGACGCTGACGACAATCGCGTTTTGCGGCGCGATTGTTTGACAAGCGGCGCGAATGTCGGCGGGTTTGACCGATAAAATTAGTATGTCCGCATCGTCCGGCAACTCGGCGGGGGCGGCGACAGCATTGACCGAAAAGTTGTTTTGCAGGGCGCGGCGTTTTTCTGCGTTGCGGTCGGCAACTGCGATTTCTTCGGCGCGATTTGCGGCGCGCATTCCGGCGATAATTGCCGCTGTCATGTGTCCGCCGCCGACAAAAGCGATTTTCATCGCGCGCCAAAAATCGCCCTGCCGATGCGGATGTGAGTCGCGCCTTCGGCAATTGCGTCTGCAAAATCGTCACTCATTCCCATAGAAAGCGAATCTAACGGCGCGCCGCATTTTTGTTGAATATCATCGCGCAACATCGCCATCGCTTTGTAGGGCGCCCGCCGGTCTTTGTCGCGCGGACGGGGAATCGCCATCAGCCCGCGCAAATGCAATTCGGGAAGGCGGAGCGCTTCTCGCGCCAGCGCGGGCACTTCTTCGGGCATCGCGCCGCTTTTGGATTTTTCGCGGTCAATGTTTACTTGCAGGCAAATTTGCAGCGGCGGCATGCCTTTTCTGAACGCCGCCAGCCGCCGCATCAGCGCGCCGTTATCCACCGTATGCACCCAATGAAAATGATGCGCGGCGTCTCGCGCTTTGTTTTTTTGCAGTCGCCCGATAAAATGAAATATAATCGGCAAATCAGATAAATGCGGAATTTTGTTGACACTTTCTTGAATATAGTTTTCGGCAATGTTATGTACGCCGGCGGCGACTGCGGCGCGGATTTTTTCTGCCGCAAAAGTTTTGCCGACAGCGATAAGCGTAACGGAGTCGGGAGTCCGTCCGGCGGCTTGACAGGCGAGGCGAATTTTGGTTTGCAGCGATGCGATATTGCGGGCGACTTCCGAATCGGGCATTCTTTTATTATAATGGCAAAAGAGGGGATTCGTTTGATGGCAAACGGACGCTTTTTGTTTCATACCAAAAAAAAGGAAAACTACCAATGAGTGAGAGCAAAGTACCGACAATAGTAGAGTTGCTGGATTTTACCGCCGAAAATGATGTTTCGGATTTGCATATATCCAGCGGATTGCCGCCGATGGTGCGCATTAGCGGCGACATTGAAAAATTGGACTCGCCGGCGTTGTCCGCCGAAGATGTGATGAAAATGGTGGAGGATATTACCGCCGAAATGCCGCAATATTTTGAGCAATTCAAAGAAACCGGCGATTCGGATTTGTCATATCAGCACGGCACAAAGGCGCGTTTTCGTGTCAATCTTTTCAAACAAACGCGCGGACCGGGCATTATTTGCCGGACAATTCCCACGCGGATTCTCAGTTTGGCAGAATTGAAAGCGCCCGAAAGTTTTAAGACGATTTCCAATCAGCCGCGCGGTATTGTGCTGGTTACCGGTCCCACCGGTTCGGGTAAATCCACGACTCTGGCGGCGATGATCAACGAAATTAATCTGACGAAAAAAGAACATATTCTGACGGTTGAAGATCCGGTGGAGTTTGTGCATCAGCCCAAAGAATCGCTAATTAACCAGCGTGAAGTCGGTGCGCACACCAGAAGTTTCGCCTCCGCATTGCGCGGTGCGTTGCGCGAAGATCCGGACATTATTCTTGTCGGTGAGATGCGCGACCCGGAAACCATCGGTTTGGCATTGACGGCGGCGGAAACTGGACACCTTGTTTTCGGCACGCTGCATACGAGTTCTGCGGCGAAAACCGTCGACCGCGTTGTGGATGTTTTTCCGGCGGCGGAAAAGGAGATGATTCGCGCGATGTTGTCCGAAAGTTTGCGCGCCGTCATTTCGCAGACGCTGCTCAAAAAAGTGGGCGGCGGACGAGTCGCGGCGCACGAAATTATGATTGCAACGCCGCCGATACGAAATCTTATCCGCGAAAATAAAATCCCGCAAATGTATTCCGCCATCCAAACCGGAATGCAATCCGGGATGCAGACCCTTGACCAGTGCCTCAAAAATCTTTTGGAAACAAATACAATTACCAAAGAAGAGGCGATGCGCGTGGCGGTGAAAAAGGACGATTTCAAATAAAAATCGCCGCCGCGCCGGTTTTTACGGGGCGGGAAGTTGCAGCCATTTTGCGAGACGCGCGTTCCGGTCGGAACCGTGTCGCTGGTCGGTTATCGTAATTTTTTTTTCGTCACAAACCCGCGCGAGGGCGCGGCGTATGGACGATTCGGCATTGTTGTTTTCGCTGATGTGTGCGGCGACGACATGCCGCAAAAGGGGACTTTCAACCGATTTTACAAGTGCCGCCGCCGCGCCGTTTTCCAAATGTCCGTATTTTCCGCGAATGCGTTCTTTGATGCGTGCGGGATATCGCCGGTTGGCAGCGAGAATTTTCGCATCGTAATTGCATTCCACGACCAGCGCCTCCAAATTTTGGCAGGCATTTCGCACCGCGCTGGTAATATGTCCGAGATCGGTGAAAATTCCCAGACGCCCGTTAAATACGAATTGCACCGGTTCTTCGGCATCGTGCGGGACGGTAATCGGAAAAATATCCATATCGCCGATGTGAAACGGCGTGCCGGATTTAATAGTTTGCGCGCCGTTAAAATTTAACGCCCGGGCGGTGCCCGCGGTCATGTATATCGCGATTCCGTCCGCCGCCAGCGATTCGACCGCCGCGCTGTGATCGCGGTGTTCGTGTCCGATTAAGACGGCATCAATTTCGCGCGGGTTGACAAAATAACGCCCGAGTCGGCGGCGTAATTCGGACGGCGAAAAACCGCATTCCACCAGCAAAGTGGTCGCACGATGCTCCACAAGAAAGGCGTTGCCGCGCGATCCGCTCCCCAGACAGCAGAAACGCACGGATTTAAGGCAAATTAATGGATAATAATTCCAACAGGACGGATTGCTGCAGTTCGGTCAATTCTCCCTTGTCATCTGCGGCGGCGACGGTGACGGCGGTGAGATTGTCGTTTTCGGCGGACAAAGTCAGTTTGATGTCGCGGAAAACCGGTTTTTCTTCGCCGAAGAGTTTGTTGAAAATGTTTGTTTCCGCCTGTCCGAAAATTTTCTGGCTTTCCGGTCCGCCGGAATGACGGATGTAATAGGCGAGTTCTACATGATCTTGGTCTTCTATCGTAAAGCCGCCGCGATCCAGACCGATTCGCACCAACTGCCACGATTCGGCGGAGGGTTTTTTGATGTGCAGCACGGTTTGCGAAAGTTCGTAATCGCGTTCTTCTTCGGCGTCTTCAATTTCTTCGGCAAACGCCGCCGGTTGCGATTCTTCGGGGATGTCGGCGGCAAAAATCATCATCCGCCGCAACATTTCGGTTTCTAACTGCGAATCTGCCGGCAGCGGAGAATAGCCCGAAAACAAGCCCTCGCGGTCAAACTTTGCGGAAATATGGCGGTGCGAAATAAAAATGGAACTATTTTCGTCCGTGCCTTCCACGCGCAAAACGAATTTGTCGCGTTCGCCGCTGTCGCGAACGCGGTTAAGAAAATCGTCCAAAAAAGACGCGAGTCCGACGGAACCGTGCGGCTGTCTCAAATCCAGCCAATCGGTTTCCATCGTGCCGGTTTCGGGATCTTCGCGGACAAGCGGAAAATCCAGTTCGCCCCAAAATTGTTGCGCGAGATTCCACGCGTTGTCGGGGGAGATGTCCAAATCTATCCAACGCAAATTGCCTTCGCGGCGATAATAAACTTTGCGCGCGTTTTCCAATTCAATTTCGTCCGGTTGTTCCACAGACGGCACGGCTTGTATGCGATATTCGCTCAGCAGTTGCGCGCCGCTTCTTTCTTTTTCGGCAATGATAATATCCGGCGGATATTGCAAGTCGACAGATTCTTGATAATCTTCGCGCTGATAATCAATTTGACGACCGTCTATAATATCCTGAATTTTTGAGTTGCCGCAACCGGCGAGCAGGGTGAATGAAAATAATAAAACTATGCCGCGCATTAGATGGTTTCTCCTTTTTGGGTGTGATAAACGGCGTCACGAACGATGTCGTGATATTTTTCGCTTAATTGAATTAACGGCGGGCGAATCCCCGGCGGAATTTTTCCCGCATCGGCGAGCGCCCATTTGACCGGAATCGGATTGCTTTCTACGGATTGCGCGGAATGAAAGGCGCGCAGCGGTTCGTCCGCCCGCTTCGCCGCGTCTTTGTCGCCGGACAATGCGGCACCGACCATATCGGTCATTCGCCGCGGCGCGATGTTTGCGGTGACGGAAATGACGCCGTCGCCGCCTGCGAGTACATAATCGGCGGCGGTACTATCGTCGCCGCTATAAAACAAAAATGGTTCTTTTGTCGCCGCGCGCATTTTTGCAAAACGGGGGATGTCGCCGGTCGCGTCTTTAATGCCGACAATATTGGGATGGGACGACAAACGCGCGATTGTACCGATTTCCAAACCCGCGGCGCATCGTTTGGGGACATCGTACAACAATATCGGCAAATCGCAACAATCGGCAACGGCGGAAAAATGCGCGAACAATCCTTCCTGCGGCGGGCGGTTGTAATAGGGGACGACCGACAATCCCGCCGCCGCACCGTCCGCCGCCGCTTGTTTGGTTAACGCGACCGCTTCGGCGGTGGAATTCGCCCCGACACCGCCGATAATCGGAGTTTTCGCGCCGATTTGTTTTACTGCCGCCGCAATGAGTCGCTGATTTTCGGCAATGGAAAGAGTCGGCGATTCGCCGGTCGTGCCGCCGACAACAACCGCCGCCGTGCCGTTTTCGGCGTGCCATTCTAAAATATCTTTGAACGCGCCTTCGTCAATGTCGCCGTTTTCGCGCATCGGCGTGACAACGGCGACGATGCTGCCCCGGACATTAAATCGTATCATCCGCCAATTGTACTCCATCCCGCCTTGTCAAACAAAACCGCGCATATTTTTGTTAAAAAAACGGCGACAATGTATAATTTTAATCTGCACATATTTTTTATTGCACGCGCCGTTAAACGCGCGTTATTTTAAGGAAAGAAAAAATGATCATAGGAGTACCGAAAGAAACGAAAAATCACGAATACCGTGTCGGAATGACGCCGGAAACCGTCAATATGGCGCGGCGGCGCGGACATCAAATTGTCGTGCAAAGCGGTGCGGGCGGCGGAATCGGCGCAACAGATGCCGATTATCGCACCGCCGGTGCGTCCGTTGTCAAAACCGCCGCGCAGGTTTTTTCCGCCGCGGAAATGCTCGTAAAAGTCAAAGAACCGCTCGCCCCTGAACGGCAGATGCTAAAACGCGGGCAGATTTTATTCACTTATTTGCATCTCGCCGCGGACAAAAAACTGACTCTTGAATTGATGAAAAGCGGCGCGGTGTGCATCGCGTACGAAACCATCACCGACGATTTCGGACGGCTGCCGTTGCTCGCGCCGATGTCCAAAGTTGCGGGGCGTCTTGCCGCACAAGCGGCGGCGCACTATCTCCAAAAACCCGCCGGCGGTGCGGGCAAACTCATCGGCGGCGTCCCCGGCGTGTCGCCGGCGAAAGTCGTCATTCTCGGCGGCGGCGTTGTCGGGCGCAATGCCGCACGAATCGCATCCGGCATGGGCGCGCGCGTCATTATCATGGAAAAAAATAACGCCGTGATGGACGACATTGTTCGCGAATTTAATGGCGCGGTTTTAAGTTGCTATTCGTCGCCCGGCAATCTCGCCCGCGAAGTTGCGGATGCCGATGTGATTATCGGCGGCGTGCTTGTCGCCGGCGAAACCGCACCAAAAATTGTGGACGAAAAAATGGTTAAATCTATGCGCCCCGGCGCGGTCGCGGTGGATGTCGCCATTGACCAAGGCGGATGTATCGCAACCGCCCGCCCGACAACGCACGACAAACCGGTTTTCGTCAAGCACGGCGTTTTGCATTATTGCGTCGCTAATATGCCGGGGGCGGTGCCGCACACTTCCACTTATGCACTCAACAACGCGACCGCGCCGTGGATTTTGGAAATCGCCGGAAAAGGGTGGCGGAAAGCGGCGGCGGAAAGCCGTCATTTGCAAAACGGACTTTCGGTTGCAAACGGCGCGCTGATTTGCGAACATTCCGCCCGTTCATTAAAAATTCCCTTTTCGCCTGCCGCCGAATTTTTGCGGGCGGGTTGATTGCGGGCGGCGTAAATGTTGGATATTATTCTCGCCGATATTAACGGCATCTGGCGCGGGATGCAAACGCCCGCCGAAGAAATGGAATCGCTTTTGCAAGGCGGCGTAAGTTTTCCGCGTTCGTTGTACGCGATGCGTTTTGACGGCGCGGTTTGCGAAGAAACCGGACTCGGTTTATCCGCCGGCGACCCGGATTATCCTTGCGTACCAATTGCCGATACGGTCGCGCCGCTTGTGTGGCGAGAAGGGGGAATGCAATTTGCTGCGGAAATGCGGTTGCCGGACGGTGCGCCGTTTTTCGCCGACCCGCGCGCGGTACTCGCCGCGGTTTTGCAAAAATTTGAAGCGGACGGATTGCAGCCGATTCTGGCGGTGGAGTTGGAGTTTTATCTGACCGGCGAAAAATCGGAAATGTCGGAGTTGTATTCTTTTGATGCGATGGCGCGTCATCGCGATTTTTTCGCGCTTGTTCGGCGGGCGGCGGATGCGCAAAATATCGCCCTCGGCGGCGCGATTTCCGAATATGCGCCGGGGCAGTTTGAAATCAATTTGCGCCATCAATCGCCGTTGCGGGCGTGTCTGGACGCGTTGCTGTTTCGCCGAATCATCCGCGAATGTGCGCGCGCCGCCGGAAAATGCGCGACTTTTATGGCGAAACCGTACGGCAGTTGCGCGGGCAGCGGGATGCATTTGCACATCAGCGTGCGCGACAAAAATGGCGGTTTTTGTTTCGCCGATTCCGCGTCTTTACATTCCGCCGTTGCGGGGGCGTTGGCGATTGTCAGAGAATCCACGGCGTTTTTCGCGCCGTTCGGCAATTCTTATCGCCGTTTTTCGCCCGGCGCTTATGTGCCGCTGCGAGTGTTTTGGGATGACGAAAATCGCAACGCCGCCGTGCGTCTGCCGCGCGCCGAATCGCCCGCCGCAAAAAGATTGGAGTTGCGCACTCCGGGTGCGGACGCGAATCCATATTTGGCGGCGGCGGCGCTTTTGTCCGGCGTTCATTACGGCATGACGCACCGCCTGAAACCGCCGAAAGCGGGCGTTTCCGCCGGTCATATTCCCGCGACATGGCATGCGGCGTTGTCTTCGCTGTCGCGCGCGCGAATCTTGCCGTCATATATGGATAAAAAATTCTTAAAGTTATATCGCCAAATAAAACTTTCCGAATTGAATCGCGAAACCGCGCATATTAGCGATTATGACCGCGAGTTTTACGGCGCGGTTTTATAAACGCGCGCGCAAATTAATTTAAAAAAATTTCCCTTGCGGCGAAACGGCGGCGGCAATTAAATGCGTCGAGCGAAAAATAAAATTACAATAATTGCGCCGGATATTGTATAATGGCGGAGTCGCGGCGCATGAATGCGTAGGCGGTTCCCCGACAGTCTGCGCTATGCGCCATTAATTTTATGTCGGAGAAAAACAAATGAATCTGCAACATCAAAAAGAATCTGAAACGATGGACGAAGTCAAGGCGCCCGGCGCCGTGCATGTGATTGCGGCGGAAGACCCCGCCAAACACGGGCGAAAAATAGAGGGGCTGGATATGTATCTCGCGTCCATCGCGCGGGAAAAAGATCTGCCCGCCGAACAGGTGCGGGATATTTTCGCCGAAGCGCACGCCCAATCCGCCAAACGCGGCGGCAACGAAGTGCGGGACGGCGAGTTTCGCGCCAACATTGACAACGAAGTGATTTATGTTTATCGCCGCTGGCGGGTGCTGGCGGACGATGAAATTATGGAAAACCGGCAAAGCGAAATGATGCTGGATTCCGCGCGCGAATATGTGCCGGCAATCAATCCCGGCGATATGCTGGACATTCCTTTTCCGAGCGAACAAATGGAAAAGCGTTCTTGCGTACATTCGGCGAAACAAAACTTCAATCACCGCTTGCGCGATGCCGACCGCCGCCGTTTGCTGGACGAAATTCTCGCGCGCAACGAAAATCTCGTGAGCGGGCAAGTGCAAAGAATTTTGCGCGAAACCGGCGACGCCATCGTGGAAGTAATGCGTCTGGAATGCCGCCTCCCCAAAGACCAAATGTTGCCGCGCGAAACATTAAAAAGCGGCGACCGGGTGCAAGCAATTATCAAAGAAGTCAATTATGAAACTTCCGGTCAGCGTGTCATTCTCAGTCGCACCAGCCCCGAATTTCTCCGTCTACTTTTTCAGCGGGTAGTGCCCGAAATTGAAAAAGGCATTCTGGAAATTCTCAAAGTCGTGCGCTATCCCGGCAATCGCGCGAAAATTTCGGTGCGCACGAACGACCCGCGCGTGGATCCTGTCGGTACTTGTGTCGGCATTCGCGGTTCCAGAGTGCAGGCGGTTACCAACGAATTGAACGGGGAACGCATTGACATAATTCCATGGGACGATGACCCGGCGAATTTTGTTTTGCGCGCGATGGCGCCCGCCGAAATCACCCGCATCGCGTTAGATTTTTCCCAAAAATCTATGGATGTTCTGGTCGCCCAAGATCGGATGGCGCAGGCAATCGGCAAAAGCGGCGTCAATGTCCGCCTCGCTTCCGAACTGAGCGGCTGGCGTTTAAATTTGCGCGTTGTGGAAGATTACGAAGCCGAAGAACAAGAAAAAATACGCGCCAAAAGTCGGATACTCGCGCAAGCATTAAATCTGGACGAAGACGCCGCCCGCATTATTTTGGAAGAGGGATTTGAAACTTTGGAACATGTGGCGTTCGCCGAAGAGGAAGAACTGCTGGAAATTTCCGGATTTCAACCCGACCAAGTACGCGAATTGCAATCGCGCGCCCGGGCGCAAGTTGAAAAAGAAGAGGCGTTACTCGTCGAAAAACGCAAAAAACAAGAATCGCAACTGGAAGCGTTTACAAAAAACGATGAGGAGTTTTTACTTTCGCTGGCGCGGCATGATATTTTTACATTGACCGACCTCGCCGATCTTGCAACCGATGAATTGCTGGAAATGCGCGAAATGGAAGTATCCGAAGCCGAAAATTGCATTACCCGCGCGCGCATTGCGGCGGGTTATATTGACGACACCGCGAACGGGGAAAATGCCGAATGACCACCACGTTGGACATTGCGGATCGGTACGGCAAAACGATAGAAGAAGTCAAAGCGGCAATGATCGCTTTGGGTTACACCAAACGCATCACCCGCATCAACAAAGTGGATTCGGATATGGAAAGGGCGTTGGACGCGCATTTTAAGAACGACAAACCGGCGGCGGTAAAAATAACGCCGCAAAAACCTTCCGTCCGCCGCATCGGCGATACGCAAATCGTTGAAAAAAAAGTAAGGACAATCCGCCGCCCTCCGAAACCCGGAACGCCTGCGGTTTCTCCCGCCCCCGCCGCCGCCGCACCGCCGCCGAAGACGAAAAAAACCGAAACTTCCAACGCCGATTCTCTCGCCGCCGCCGACAATCTGCATAAAAAACAAATCGCCGCACAACAAAGCAAAATTTCCGCGGCGGCAGCGAAATCTTCCCCGCCCGCAGAACCGGCGAAAGTCGCCCCGCCCCGCCCCGATGAAGGGCGCGGCAAAACAATTAAAATAGACCGCGAAGTCGTTCGCGAACGCGAAAAACGCCGCCGCCGAGGATTGGGCGGCGGAAAACGTCTCCCGGAAAATTTGCACGGATTTAAACAACCGGCGGGGCCGGTGACTCGCGAATTGCCGCTGCCGGAAGCGATTTCGGTGAATCGTCTTGCAACTGAAATGTCGGTTAAAATCGGCGTTATCATCCGCAAACTGATGGAATATGGCGTAGAAAATGCCGGTGCAAATATGCTGCTGGATCGCGAAACGGCGTGGGTTTTGGTGGAAGAATTCGGGCACAAACCGGTCATTCAAACCGAAGAAAAAGATCCTGAAACGATGATGCTGGAACAACACGCCTCAGATGCCGAACAAAAATCGCGTCCGCCGGTCGTGACAATTATGGGGCATGTGGATCATGGCAAAACTTCGCTGCTGGACTACATTCGCAAAACCAAAGTCGCTGCCGGCGAGGCGGGCGGAATAACTCAACACATCGGCGCCTATCAGGTAAAAAATGACGCGGGCGACATTACATTTTTGGATACGCCCGGTCATGCGTTGTTTTCGCAAATGCGGGCGCGCGGTGCGCAAATTACCGATATTGTCGTGCTGGTGATCGCCGGCGATGACGGTATGAAACCGCAAACGGAAGAGGCGATTTCGCATGCGCAAGCGGCGGGCGTGCCGATTGTGGCGGCGGTCAACAAAAAAGACAAACCCGATTTTGATTTGGAGCGAATTAAAAGCGAGTTGTCGGGGCGCGGCGTAACGCCCGAAGATTGGGGCGGCGATACGATGGTGATTCCGCTTTCGGCACACACCGGCGAAGGCGTGGACGATTTGCTGGATGCGATTCGCGTGCAAAGGGATATTTTGGATATAAAAGCGGCGTTTGATACGCCCGCACAAGGCGTTGTGGTGGAAGCGCGAATGGACAGAGGGCGCGGTGCGTTGACGACGGTGATTATCCGGCAGGGCATTTTACGCCGCAACAGTTATATCGTATGCGGCACGGAAAGCGGGCGGGTACGCGCTATGTGGGATAGCACGGGAGAAATGTTGAACGAAGCATTTCCGTCCATGCCGGTGGAAATTCAAGGATTATCCGGTCTTCCCGAAGTGGGGGGCGATATGGTGGTCGTCGCCGACGAACGCAAGGCGCGCGAGGTCGCCGGATTGCGTCAAGAACGCCGCCGGACGAAAGTATTGAGCGCGCGGATGGCGGCGCGTCCGAAATCCCGATTGTTGATTGGCGAGGAAGATGAAGAGGAAAAACGGGAATTGACTGTCATTGTCAAAGCCGATGTCGGCGGTTCCCGCGAGGCGTTGGTTGCCGCGCTTTCGGCAATTTCCGGCAAAAAAGCCGCGGTCAAAGTCATTCACAGCGCGGTGGGCAGCGTGAGCGAATCCGATATTAATTTGGCGCGCGCGAGCGGCGCGATGGTAATCGCGTTCAATGTGCGCCCGGACGGAAAATCGCGAAAACTCGCGCAAGCGTACGGCATCAAAATTTTATCGGGAAATGTCATTTATGAAATTCTGGAAGATGCCAAAAAAGCGGTGTTGAATCTTTTGGAACCGGAACGCGAAGAGCAAGTTATCGGTACCGCAAAAGTGTTGAAAGTTTTTACGATTTCCAAAGTCGGCAATATCGCCGGTTGCCGCGTTTCCGAAGGCATTATTCGCGCCGATGCGCGGGCGCGGCTGGTGCGGGACGGCGCAATCGTATACGAAGGCGACATTGATTCGTTGCGCTATTTTAAAGATCAGGCGAAGGAAGTAAAAAGCGGCGAGGAATGCGGAATTGCTATTCGCCGTTTTAACGATATTAAAGTGGAGGATGTCATTGAAGCGGTACGAATTATTGAAACGCCGCCGACTTTATAGGGGCGCGCGGCGATGAAAAGCGGACGCGGATATCCGCGCGGTTATCGCGTTGCCTCGCTGGTGCGGCGCGGATTGTCGCCGATGTTAAATGTCGCACACGCCGATGTCACAATCCGAAATGTTTCGTTGAACGGCGATTTTAGCGTTGCCACAATTTATTATTCGGTGCTGGGCGGCGACCCGGATTCCGTGCGCTTGTCGTTGACGCGGAACGCGGCATTTTTTCGCCGCCGTCTGGCGTCGTTCTTAAATATGCGCAGTACGCCGAAACTGGTTTTCGCGCCGGATACCGAAGGAATGGCGGCGGACGATATGCAAAACTTTTTAGATTCCATAGAGGCGGACGATGCGCGCGGATGCGATAATTGACGGCGTATTGCCGGTAGACAAGGCGATAGGGCGCACTTCGGCGCACACTGTTGCCGAGGCGCGAAAGTTATTCGGCGGCGTCAAAGCCGGACATGCCGGCACATTGGATCCGGCGGCAAGCGGCGTATTGCCGGTAATGTTGGGCGAGGCAACCGGATTTATCCGCTTTTTGCCGTCCGACAAAATTTATCGCGCCGACATTGTTTTCGGAATCAAAACCGACACGGACGATGCGGAAGGCGAAGTTATCGCGCGCGGTACGCCGCCGCACGATTTATCCGCCGCCGTGCGCGAAGTTTTGCCCCGTTTTACCGGCGAATATGAGCAAACGGCGCCGACATACAGCGCGCTGAAACATGCGGGGCGCCCGATGTATTATTACGCGCGCCGCAATATTCCCGCACCGATTAAGCGGCGCAAAGTGCGGACGCACGAGTTGCGGGTAGAATCGGTTTCAGGCGTTCGCCTGACTCTAATCGTGCGTTGCGATGGCGGATTTTATGTCCGCGCATTGGCGCGCGATATTGGCGAAACATTGCGCTGCGGGGCGCATCTGGGCGGTTTGCGGCGCACCCGTTGCGCGTCTCTCAATTCCGCTTCGCCGTTGGAAATTGTCGCCGCCGAAAAACCCGAAATGCGCGCAAAATATATCGCGCCGGTGGGCGAAGTATTGACGCATTTGCCGCCGCACGACATAAATCAGGACACGGCGCGCGCCCTCGGACAAGGACGCGAATTGTACGGAGACGGCGGCGGCAACGGCAACGGCGGCGAAGATGGCGTGCGCGTTCGTTTTGTTTGCGGCGGGCGTTTTGCGGGCGTAGGAGTTGTGGCGGGCGAACAAATGCGCGGCGAAAAAATGATGGCGTGGACTCGCGAATTATAATGACAGAAGAAACGCGCGAGCAAAAACTTGTCGCCCGTCTGGCAGAAAGCGCGTTTCGCGAACAACGCGCGCGGCGGCGATGGGGCGTGTTTTTTCGCATTCTGTTTTTCGGTTATGTGTTTGCATTGACGGCGGCGTTTTTTACCGCACCGCCCGCCGGCTGGGACGATTTCGCGACAGATACATCGCATGCGGCGGTGATAGACATTTCCGGCGTTATTCAATCGGGCGGCGTAACCGATTCGCTGGAAATTAATGAGGCATTGCGAGACGCGTTTAATAACGATTCTGCGAAAGGCATTATTTTGCGAATCAACAGCCCCGGCGGGTCGCCGGTAGAATCGAATCGGATTTATCGCGAAGTGCGGCGATTGCGCAAACTTCATCCGGACAAAAAAGTGTATGCTGTGGCGGGCGACATTTGCGCGTCCGGCGGCTATTATATCGCCGCCGCTACGGACGAAATTTATGTGGACGAAAATACGCTGATAGGTTCCATCGGCGTCATTCTCGCAGGATTCGGTTTTACCGAAGCGATGGAAAAAATCGGCGTTGAACGCCGCGTGCATACTGCAGGACAAAACAAAAATATGCTGGATCCGTTCTCGCCCGCAGACGCCGCCGATTCCGAACGCATTGAAACCATTTTAGATTCGGTATACGAAATATTTGCCGCCGCCGTTCGCGAAGGGCGCGGCGGACGAATTTCAGAAAATCCCGAAGTTTTTTCGGGCGAAGTTTTTTCCGGTACGCGGAGTATCGCGCTGGGAATGGCGGACGGAATCGGCGATACCGGCTATGTCGCGCGCGAAATAATCGGCGTGGAAGAAATTGTTTTTTACAATGCGACAAATGTTTTCGATTCTTTTATTGAGCGATTCGGCGCGCGATTTTTCGCCGCGATGTATCGCGCACCGGTGTTGCAATGATGCGCCGTGCGACAGGCGGCGGGTTTTATGGACGGGATTGAAGATTATCTGCATTTCGCCGGACGACTCGCCGACACCGCGCGCGAAACGGTATTGCCATATTTTCGCTGCGGTGCGGCGGTGCAAAACAAAAATGACGACTCGCCGGTGACCGTCGCCGACCGCGAATGCGAAGAAAAAATGCGCGCGCTTATCGCAAAAACCTATCCGCAACATTCCGTATACGGCGAAGAATTCGGCGGCGATTTTGGCGGCGAATTTGTCTGGGTGCTGGATCCGATTGACGGTACGCGCAGTTTTATAAGCGGTTCGCCGCAGTTTTGTACGCTGATTGCGTTGTTGCAAAATGGTGCGCCGATACTCGGCATAGTTGAAATGCCCGCGCTCAACGAACGCTGGACGGGATGCGATTTGCCGGATTTGCGATGTGCGCGTTTTAACGATTCGCCGTGTGCGGTTTCCGAAAATGTGCCGTTGTCTTCGGCGGTGATGGCGACGACGACTTTGGGAATCGCCGACGACGGGCGCGATGTTGCGTTGCGGCGGTTGTGCCGCCGGGCGGGGCATGTCCGGTTGGGCGGCGACGGTTCGGCGTTCGGTGCATTGGCGTCCGGTTTTGTGGATATTGCGGCGGATTACGAAATGGCGTGTTACGATTATCTGCCGCTGATTCCGATTGTCCGTGCGGCGGGCGGCACAATTACCGATTGGGACGGAAATGCGCCGAAGTTTTGTGCGGGGACGACCGGCATTGTGGCGGCGGCGGGCGGCGAATTGCATTCGGCGGCGTTGGCGGCGTTGTCGGCGTTGTCCGGCAAATGAATCGTCGCAAAATGGCGTGTGCGGCGGCGCTGATATTATTGGCGTTATTTTTCTTTTCGGCGCCGTTTTGGACGCGTTAATTTTATTAAAATAGAATTAATTGGTAGTTTTTGCGTATAATCGGAAGTTATGAATAAAAATAATTTAATTAAAATCGGTGTGGTGGCGGTGCTGGCTGCGGTCGGCGGCGTTTTATATTGGCAATTCGGCGAATACGCTTCGCTGGAATATATCCAAAAACAGCAGGCGGCGTTTCAAGATTATTACGCCGCAAATCGCGCGCTTGTTTTGATTTCATTTTTTATCGGTTATGTCGCAGTGACGGCGTTGTCGTTGCCGGGGGCGGCGATTATGACTTTGCTGGCGGGGGCGTTGTTCGGGATTTTTGTCGGCGTGTTGCTGGTTTCGTTCGCGAGTAGCATCGGTGCGACTCTCGCGTTTTTGGTCGCGCGTTTTGTGTTGGGCGAATCGTTGCAGAAAAAATACGGCGACAAACTCGCGAAAATTAACGAAGGCGTAGAACGCGAAGGCAAGTTTTATCTTTTTACGATGCGATTAATTCCCGCGTTTCCGTTTTTTCTCATCAATATTTTAATGGGACTTACGACATTGTCCGCGATTTCGTTTTATTGGGTGAGTCAGTTGGGAATGTTGGCGGGCACCGCCGTTTTTGTTTTCGCGGGAACGCAACTCGCCGAAATCAAATCGCTCGGCGATATTTTATCGCCCGGTTTGATTGCGGCGTTTGTCGCGCTCGGCATTTTTCCGTTGGCGGCGAAAAAAATGATAGCGTTTTTGCATCGCCGGGTTCACAAAGACGCCGCGCATAACGAAGATCCGTTAAAACCCGGAAAACCCGGGAATGTCTGATTTTTTTATAAAACACCGAAAGGAAATTTACCATGGCAAAATATGATTACAATGTCGTCGTTATCGGCGCCGGTTCCGCCGGGCTGGTAACTTCTTATATCGTCGCCGCCGCCAAGGGAAAAGTGGCGTTGGTAGAACGCCACAAAATGGGCGGCGATTGTCTCAACACCGGCTGCGTGCCGTCCAAGGCGATTATTCGTTCTTCAACTTTTATGCGCGACATTAAACGCGCCGAAAAACTCGGTTTTAAACCGCGCACGGTCAATTGGGAAAATCGCGAAGAATATTTTAGTTTTGCCGATGTGATGGCGCGCGTGCATCGCATTATCAAAACCATAGAACCGCACGATTCGGTGGAACGATTTTCCGCTCTCGGCGTGGAATGCGTTTCCGGCGAAGCGTCTATTAAATCGCCGCACGAAGTGGAAGTGGACGGAAAAATTTATAACACGCGTTCCATTGTCGTCGCCGCCGGCGCGCGCCCGTTCGTGCCGCCGATTAAGGGGCTGGAAAAAGTGGAATATCGTACTTCCGATACAATCTGGGAAATCCGCGAACAGCCACGCCGTTTAATGGTGGTGGGCGGCGGTCCGATCGGTTCCGAACTCGCGCAAACTTTCGCCTATCTCGGTTCCGAAGTGACGCAAATAGAAGGCGGTCCGCGCATTATGGCGCGCGAAGACGAAGACGCTTCCGCGATTGTGATGGAACATTTTCGCGAGGCGGGAGTCAATATGCGATGCAATTCGCAGGCGCAAGAAATCGTGGTTGAAAACGGCGAAAAAATGATGGTCGTCGCCGATCGCAACACCGGCGAAACGACAAAAATTCCTTTTGATTTGCTCCTTCTTGCGGTCGGACGAAAACCGAACGGCGACGCCGTTCCCGGTCTCGCCGAAGTCGGCGTAAAAATTAACGAACGCGGTGCGGTGCAAGTCAACGAAAAATTGCAAACCGCCGTCCCCAACATTTTTTCGTGCGGCGACATTATCGGTTCCTATCAATTCACGCACACGGCGGGGCATGCCGCTTATTATGCGGCAATGAATTCGCTTTTCTTTCCGATGCTGAAAGTGGATTGGTCGGTGGTGCCGTGGTGTACTTTTACGCATCCCGAAGTGGCGCGAGTCGGCTTAAACGAACAAGAGGCGAAACAGCAAAATTTGGAATACGAAATTACCAAATACGGCATTGACGATTTGGATCGCGCCATCGCGGACGAAGAAGCGGAAGGTTTTGTTAAATTATTAACCGCGCCGGGAAGCGGGCGATTGTTGGGCGCGACCATTGTCGGCGATCATGCGGGCGATTTGCTGCACGAATATGTTCTGGCAATGCGCAAAAAAATGAAAGTGAAAGATATTTTGGGAACGATTCACATTTATCCGACTCTCGCCGAAGCAAACAAATTCGCCGCCGGTGAATGGCAAAAAGCGCATGTGCCGCCCGCCGCCATTTCACTCGGCGAAAAATTCGGACGTTTTTTGCGCGGTGCGTAATACGATATAAAATCCGCCCGCTTTTTAATTCCGATAAAAATCGGAATTTTCTTTCGTCTGCAAATCAACGAAATATCGTAACTCGCATTTTGCCGGAGAATAAAATGACGGCGGCGGGAAACATTTCCGCAAGCGAAAAATGATGAAAAAATCTTTCGCAAAAACGGAAATTTCTCCATATTCGCCTCCGACATTTATCGGGGCATAAAAAATATCGCGTTGCGATTATCGCTGCGTTGCCGGTTTGCGTTCTATCATTTCTATGCAATCCGCGGGGCAGGGCGGCAGGCACAATTCGCAACCGACACAATGTTCGGTTAATATTGCGTGATTTTTTTGGGGTGCGCCGATAATTGCATCCGTGGGACATGCAGGCAGGCACAGCGCGCAGCCGACACAATCTTCGGCGCGAATGATTGCAACTTTTTGCGGCGTTGTCGCGGGCATTTTGGGCGAATCCGCATTGACGATATGCGCCAAACTATCGGCGGTTTCTTGTCCGCCGGGGGTGCATAAACTAATTGCCGCTTCGTTTTTGGCGACCGCTTCGGCGTAGGGGCGGCAGCCGGGATAACCGCATTCGCCGCATTGCAATTGCGGCAACGCGGAATCAATTAATGCGGCGAGGGGCGAGTTTGCTGCGTCCGCTTTTTGGGCGCGGCGAGTCAACAATCCGAGCAATCCGCCCGCCGCAAAAGCGATGACGCCGAAAGCGGCGACCAAGACAATCGCGCTCACCGGAAAATTCCGAGCATTCCCGAAAAGGCGACAGCCATCCATCCCGCACTAATCATCGCCAGCGGGGCGCCGCGCATCAAGGCGGGCGTTGCGGATTCTACAATCCGTTCGCGCACGGCGGCGAAACAGACGACCGCTAACATAAATCCGATTCCGCCGCCGAGTCCGATTGCAATTGCGTCCGCCGGCGAATCGGGTGCGCCGCGTACCGCCAGCAACATAACCGCCAGCACCGCGCAGTTTGTCGCGATAAGCGGGAGATACAATCCGAGAATTCGGTGCGTTTGCGGCATTTTCCATCGCATAAATAACTCCATCGTTTGCACGATTATCGCGGCAACGGCGATAAATACCGGCGCTTGCGCGACGGGATGGAATTCCAAAAATGCGCGATTGACGACCCATGCGGCGGCGGATGCGACAACGAGAACGACAGCGGTCGCCAGCCCGACTCCGGCGGCGACATCCATCCGCCGCGACAATCCGATGAAAGGACACAAGCCGAGCATTTTTGCGAATACGATATTTTCTGCCAATGCGGCGGCGGCGATTATGGCGATTGCGTCCATTTTTCTTGCGCCCGTTTGTCTTCCGCCCGCGCGCACACCCAGCGAGATTCGCCGTTTGCGGTTTCTTCTTTTTTCCAGAAAGGCGCGCGCGTTTTGAGATGGTCGGTCATAAATTCGCAAGCGGCGAAAGCGTCGCCGCGATGGGCGGAAGAGGCACCGACAAAAACGATAATGTCGCCCGGTTTCATTTTTCCGATGCGATGAATAATGCGCGCTGCGGTCAATCGCCATTTTTTTGTCGCTTCGCGGGCGATTTGTTGCAAGGCAGATTCGGTCATTTCGGGATAATGTTCTAAAGTCAACGCGCGTACTTCGCCGCCGCGTACCGCACCGATAAAACACGCCGCCGCGCCCGCTGTGCCTGCCATTGCGGCGGAAATAGTTGCGCTTTCTGCACCGGCATCAATCGGCACATCGCGCACGGCAACATAAACTTTTTCGGGCATTTTTAGATATTAACTTAAATTTGCGGCAGATGCTATAATGGAAAAACGCCGGGAAGAAATGCCCGGTTTTTGTCAAATTCCGAACGGGAGAAAGATGGGCGAGTTGCAGGCGGAAAACCGGACGCTTTTCACCGGCGACAATTTGGAAGTGATGCGCGCCATCAATTCCGAAACCGTGGATTTAATTTATTTAGATCCGCCGTTCAATAAAAAATATGTCTTCATAATCGGCGATGACGAAGGTTTCGGCTACAAAGATATTTGGGGATGGGACACGCCGGAAAGCGACCGCAACCCGTTTTTGCCGCACGCCGAATTGTACGCTTTTGACGAACTTGTCGCCGCAACGACGGACGGCAATCCGCTGATAGACGGCGCAATGGCGAAAAAAATCGTGCGCCTTTTGGAAACGATAGGACAAATCGCCGGCGAAGCGGAAATGGCGTATTTGTCGTTTATGGCGGCGCGTTTAGTTGAAATGCGGCGGCTGCTGAAACCGACCGGCAGCATTTATTTGCACTGCGACCCGACAATGTCGCATTCGCTTAAATTGTTGATGGACATTGTTTTCGGCGATTTTTTCCAAAACGAAATTATCTGGTCTTATCGCCGCTGGCCGGCGAAGCAGCCGCGGTTTCAATCCATGCATGATATTATTTTTTATTATACGAAAGGAAACGGGCATGCGTGGAATCAACAGTATGAGCCGTTGGCGGATTCTACGGTGAAGAGATTCAAGGGCAAAAAAATTGTCAGCGGTGCCAAAAACTCGCCGGAGGGACGTCCGCCGTCCCGCACGGAAGAATCCGATTCGCCTTCCGCCCCGATGCGCGATGTTTGGAATATCGGAATCATCGCCCCGGTGTCAAAGGAAAGAACCGGTTATCCGACTCAAAAACCGCTTGCGCTTTTGGAAAGAATCATAAAAGCGTCCAGCAACGAAGGCGATTTTGTTCTTGACCCGTTTTGCGGATGTGCGACAACTTGCATCGCCGCCGAACGTCTTAACCGCCGCTGGATCGGAATTGATGTCGCCGAAAAAGCCGCTACTCTCGTAAAAGCCCGCCTGAACGCGGAAACAAAACAAGGCAATCTCGCCGAAGGCATGCGAAAAGTACATCATCGCATGTTCAACAAAGGCGACTGCCCGATGCGCACCGATTTGGGCGATTCGCGCAGCAAAAATATCCGCAAAATTCTGTACGGATTGCAAGAAGGCAATTGCAATCTTTGCAAAACGCATTTTGCGGCGTTGCGGCATTTGACGGACGACCACATTATTCCCCGCAAAAAAGGCGGACCGGATGTTGACCGCAATTTGCAATTGCTTTGCGGTTCATGCAACAGCATAAAAAACACGCGCACGATGGAACAAGCCCGCAAACGCCTGCGCGAGTTGGGTTATATCGCTTAACCGTCCGGGCGATTATGATTCTTTGACGATTTCATAACAGCGTTTTTCCAGCATATCCATCATCAGCGAAAATCCCTCGTCGCCGCCGTAATACGGGTCGGGGACATCGCCGTGTTCCAAAAACATCCGAATGTCGGCGGTCGCATTGTCGGGCGCATTTGCGCGCAAAAAATCTAAATGTTCCTGCGTCATCGCGTAAATGCGGTCAAACGCCGTAAAATCGGCAACGCAAACCGGACGGGCGACAATGTCGTCCATCGCATAACCGCGCAACTTCGCCGCCGCACACGCCCGCCGGTCGGGCGAATCGCCGCGATGCCACGAACTGATTCCCGCAGATTCAATTTGCCACGGCGGCGAATGTGCGGCGCTAAGTTTTCGTAAAACGGCTTCGGCGGCGGGCGAACGGCAAATGTTGCCGGTGCATACAAAAAGAATTTTCATTGTTGCGGCAAAAATAATTTAACAATCATTCGCCGCCCAACATTAAATCGGGAATGAAAATAGAACCGCAACGCACGAGTCCGCGGCGGAGAATGTCGTCTCCGAGTGCGGCAACAGACGGCAGCATCTGCAAAAGATTTCCGGCAATTGTCGCTTCGCGGACGGGATAGGCGATTTCGCCGTCTTCCGCCCAAAAACCCGCCGCACCGCGCGAATAATCGCCGGTCGCCGGATTGACGCCTTGCCCCATCAAATCGGATACGACAAATCCCGCGCCTAACATTTTCATCAATTCTGCTTTGGGGCGAATGTCGCCGGAAACTTCCAGATTGTGCGCGCCGCCCGCATTGGCGGTGGTTTTTGTGTTCAAACGGCGCGCGCTGTATGCATCCAAAAATCGCCCTTTCCAAACGCCGTTTTCTATAATCATCCGGTCGGCGGTCGCCGCGCCTTCGTCATCAAACGCCGCGCTGCACATTTCGCCGCGCAAATGCGGGCGTTCGGCGATGGCGAGATGCGGTGCGCAAACGATTTCGCCCATTTTGTCGTTCAGCCACGAAGTTTTGTGATACAACGCCGCACCGGATGCCGCGCTGATAATGTGGCGGATTAATGTGTGAGAGACGGGCGCCAAAAATAAAACATTGGCGCGACAACTGCGGATTTTTTTGCCGCCGAGTCGTTTGGCGGCGAATGCGCCCGCTTTTTCGCCGATTTCGGCGGCGGACGGCAATGCGGAAAAATCGCGGCGACTTTCGCTCCATCCGTCCCGTTCCATTTCGCCGTTTTTTTCGGCAACCGCCGCGCACGACAAAGAATAAACGGTGGACGAATCGCCCGCGCAAAAACCGTGACTGTTCGCATAACCGCCTTGATGGGCGGCGGCGGAAAAAGACGCTTCGCTTTTGTCGCCGGACACTGCGGCATGCGCGGTGCGCGCGCTTTCTTCGCATTCACGGGCGAGGGCGAATGCCTCTTCGGCGGCGATGTCGCGCGGATGAAACAGCGACAAATCGGGAAATTCGGTTGCCATTGCGTCTTTGTCGGCGAGTCCGGCGTATTTGTCCGCCGCACTTCGGCGGGCGATTGCGAGGGCGCGTTCTACGGCGTTGTCAATGGCGGCGGAAGTCAATTCGCCGACTGTCGCCGCGCCTTCGCCGCCGCGTACGAAAACCGTCACCGACAATCCCTGTTCGCGATTGAAGTTTGCGCCGTCCATTTTGCCGCCGCGCGATTCAACTTCCATTCCGGCGGTTTCGGCGGCGTCCGCTTCCGCCGCATCCGCCCCCCGCCGCACGGCAAGCCGCACCGCCTCTTCGGCAAGCGATTGCAATGTTTCGCGCGGATGAAAAAACTCCATCGCGCTATTATAATTTATAATTCGGCAATGCGCGAATATTTAAATCTTTTGGACGATGTGCTGCAACACGGCGCGCAAAAATCGGACCGCACCGGCACCGGTACTTTGAGCGTTTTCGGGCGACAGGTGCGATTTGATTTGTCGCGCGGATTTCCGCTTCTGACCACCAAAAAAGTACATTGGAAATCGGTCGTTTGCGAGTTGCTTTGGTTTTTGCGCGGCGATACGAATGTCCGCTATTTACGCGAACACGGCATAACAATTTGGGACGAATGGGCGGACGAAAACGGCGATCTCGGTCCGATTTACGGCGCGCAATGGCATTATTTTGATCAAATTAAATCGGTCGTGGAAAATATCAAAAAAAATCCCGATTCGCGGCGGCATATTGTTTCGGCGTGGAATGTTTCGCAAATAAAAGAAATGCGTTTGCCGCCGTGTCATATTTTGTTTCAGTTTTATGTTTCGGACGGTGCGTTGTCGTGTCAACTTTATCAGCGAAGCGCGGATATTTTTTTGGGCGTGCCGTTTAATATTGCATCCTATTCGTTGCTTACTTTGATGGTCGCGCAAGTTTGCGGATTGCGTCCGGGCGAATTCGTACATACTTTCGGCGATTTGCATTTATATTTAAATCACATTAAACAGGCGGAAATGCAGTTGTCGCGTACGCCGTTGCCGCCGCCGCAAGTGCGTCTTACGCCGCGCGAAAATATTTTTGATTTTACTTTTGACGACATTACACTTTTGGAGTACGCGCCGCATCCGCCCATTCCCGCGCCGGTTGCGGTGTAAAAAATGGCGGCGAAAATTTCCATTATCGCGGCGGTTGCAAAAAATAATGTTATCGGAATTAACAACACTTTGCCGTGGAATATTCCGGAAGATTTGCGAAATTTTAAAAAGTTAACTTTCGGGAATCCGATTGTTATGGGGCGTAAAACTTTCGATTCTATCGGCAAGCCGTTGCCGGGGCGGCGCAACATTGTTATCAGCCGCAACTCTGCATTAAAAATTGAAAATTGCGAAATCGCGAATTCTTTGGACGCTGCAATTCGTATCGCAAAATCGCAAAACCCGGACGAAGTTTTTATTATCGGCGGCGCGCAAATTTACGAACAAGCAATGCAATTCGCCGACCGTTTATATTTAACCGAAATAAATCAAGATGTAAAAGGAGACGCGTTTTTTCCGAATTTTTCCGGCAAAAAATGGAAAGAGATTCGCCGAAGCCACAATACGACCGCGCCGCTTTTAGAAAAAAACCAAAACGAAAATCCGCCCCGTTTTGATTTTGTGGTGTACGAAAAAAACTAACCGCGCAATCCATTCGCCCGATAAATGTCGGCGCGTTTTTTTCGCCGAATTAAGCGTTGTCTTGCGTGATCATTTTTGCGGCTTTTTCGGCAATCATCATTGTCGGGGCGTTGGTGTTGCCGGAAACGATGTCGGGCATGACGGACGCATCGGCGACACGCAAACCGGCGATTCCGCGTACGCGCAAACGCGCATCAACAACCGCGAATTCGTCTTCGTTCGCGCCCATTTTGCATGTGCCGCAAGGATGAAAAATTGTCGTGGAAAAAATGCCCGCCGCACGAATTAATTCTTCTTCCGTTTGCGCATCCGCACCGGGGGCGAATTCGGCGGCGACATATTTCGCCAGCGGGGCGGCAGCGACAATTTCGCGTGCATGTCGAATCGCCCGTGCCGCAACACGGCGGTCAAATTCTTCCGAAAGATGGCGCGCATCTATGCGCGGCGGTGCCAGCGGGTCGGCGGAAACGGCGCGCACAAAACCGCGACTGCGGGGGCGCAAATGGCAAACGGATGCGGTAAAACCCGGTTCGCGGTGCAGCGGTTCGCCGAAGTTATCCAAACTCAACGGCTGCACATGATATTGCAAATCCGGTGTTGCCTCGCCTTCTTCGCTGCGCGCAAAACAGCCGAATTGACTCGGTGCGGCGGAAAGCGGACCGCGCCGGAAAAGCGCGTATTGCGCCGCCATCAGCGTTTTTCGCAAACGACTGTGCGACATTTCGTTTAATGTCGGCGCACCGCGAACACGAAAAGACGGGCGGATTTGCAAATGATCTTGCAAATTTTCGCCGACTCCCGGCAAAGGATGCGACACCGCGATTCCGATTTCGCCCAGCATGCGCGGGTCGCCGATGCCGGAGTTTTGCAAAAGATGCGGCGAACCGATTGCGCCGGCGGCGAGAATGACTTCGCCTTCGGCACGGGCGGTTTCCACGCCGCGCGCGGTTTGATATTCCACGCCGATGGCGCGCCCGCCTTCCAACAAAATCCGCCGTGTTTGCGCGCCGGTTTGCACGGAAAGATTCGGATGCGGCAATATCGGATGCAAAAATGCGTCCGCCGCGGTTTGACGAAATCCGTTTTTTTGATTCACTTGAAAATACCCCGCACCGAAGTTGTCGCCGCGGTTAAAATCGTCTGTCGGCGGAATCCCGCACACTTCGGCGGCTTCGGCGAAAGCGTCCAAAATGCGCCATTTTTCGCGCGGCGGACTCACCCACATTTCGCCGTTTTGTCCGTGCATTTCGCCGTCCGATGCGAGGTTGCGTTCATGCCGGATAAAATACGGCAATATTTCGCGCCACGACCAGCCGGGGCATCCGTTTTGCGCCCATAAATCATAATCGCGCGCTTGTCCGCGGATGTAAATCATGCCGTTAATTGCCGAAGAACCGCCCAGCACTCTTCCGCGCGGATAGGGCAATTTCCGTCCGCCGAGATGCGGATTTTCGCGCAAGACAAAACACCAATCGGTGCGCGGGTCGCCCATCGTAAAAAGATAACCGGCGGGAATTTTCAGCCACAAGTTGCCGCCGCCATCGCCGCCCGCTTCCAAAAGCAACACGCGCGAATCGCGGCAAAGACGATTCGCGAGTAGACATCCCGCGCTGCCGCCGCCGACAATTATGTAGCGATAGTTTTTTTGCATCCGGCGGATATTATAACCGCCGCACGGGGATTATAAAATATCGTCCAGCGCGCGCCGTGCCGCGGCGACCGCCTTGTGCGCCGCGATTTTCGCGTCTTCGGATTCCGTGACTGCGGCGGAAATGATGTCCATGGCGCGACCGGCGTCATCGGCGGTTTGCAAAGGCGGAATTGCCAAAATCGGGCGATTCCATATTTCTTCCGCCCGCGCCAGCAATGCGTCATTAAACGGAAATTTAAGCGGCATTTCCGCGGCAACAATCGCGCCGTCCAAAGTTTGCAAAATGTCGGCGGCGGCGGCAATATCCGGTTTCGCCAAAGCCGAAACGACAATCACGCGAGTCGCGTCTTCGGGCGAGGCGGCAACCGCAATTTTGCGCCGCCCGCATTCTTCGACAAGACGCGCCGCCCGGTCAGGCGAAGCAGCAAAATAAAAACAATGTGTTGTCATAAAAAAGTTATACGAAAAATATGCAAAAAAATTATACGCAAAAAAAGTTATGCAAAAAAAAATTGTATGCAAAAAAAAGTTATACGGAAAAAAATTATATGCAAAAAAAGTTATACGGAAAAAAATTGTATGCAAAAAAAGTTATACGGAAAAAAATTGTATGCAAAAAAAGTTATACGGAAAAAAGTTATACACAAAAAAAGTTATACGCACGGGTAAAGCGAAAAACGCCGTTATGCCTTATAATTATAACGCGATGAATACGATTGTCATCCGGCGCGGTTTCAAACGCGGTTTTGGCGACATTGTCGCGAATATGAAACCCGGCAAACCGCTTCTGGTCGCGGCGTTTGCCGCTTTGGCGGCGTATCCTCCGGCGCGCGAAGTTATGTTTACGGCGTTGTTTGAGGCGTATTTTCAGGTGAGTGTTTTTGTTGCCGCGACTTTGTTCGGGATGCTGATTTTTGAACGCGTCCGGCAACGCGATTTGCATTTAATGTTGGTGCGGCATCGCGAATGGCAGGTATTGTTTGCCGCGGTGTGCGGGGCGATTCCGGGATGCGGCGGGGCGATTTTTGTCGTCACACAATATACCCGCGGGGCGATGAGTTTCGGCGGCGTTGTCGCGACTCTTACTGCGACAATGGGCGATGCGGCGTTTTTGTTGCTTGCCAAATCGCCGGCGGATGCGGCGACGGTGTTTGCGTTGTGTTTTGTTTCCGGCGTATTGTGCGGCTATGCGGTGGACATTATTCACGGGCGCGATTTTTTGCGCGTAGCGGACGGCGAAGGGGCGGACGATGCGGAAGTGCGCGAAAACTTTTTGTTGTCGCCATTTTATCGGGTTTGGATGGCGTTGTTCGCGCCCGGTGCGGTTATCGGAATCGGTTATGCGATGCAGGCGGATATGCCGCAAATACTCGCGGCGGGCGATTTCCGCTGGGTGGAAGGATTGGGCGTTTTTGCGGCATCGCTGGCGATTGCAATGTGGGCGTTCAATCCGCTGTCGGACATCCGTCAATGCATTTCCCGTCATCGCACGGTGACTCGGCGGGTGGTGGATACGACAAATTTCATTACCGTCTGGGTTTTGTGCGGTTTTGTCGCGTACGGACTTTTGGAAGGATTGTTTGCGTTTGATTTGGGGGCGGTGTTTGATGCGTGGATTTGGCTGGTGCCGCTGGCGGCGGTGCTAATCGGATTTATTCCGGGATGCGGTCCGCAGGTGGTTGTGACGACATTATTTTTGAATGGCGCAATTCCATTGTCGGCGCAGTTGGCGAACGCTATTTCTAACGACGGGGACGCGCTTTTTCCGGCGGTTGCCATCGCGCCGAAGGCATCTTTGTTGGCGACATTGTATACCGCCGCCCCCGCCATTGTCGTGGGATACGGCTGGATGATATTTTTGGAATAACCGCCGCCCGCGCGGAGATTTCCGCCCGTTCCCGCCCATTTCCGCCCATTTCCGCCCATTTCCGTCCGGGTTCCATCCGTTCCCGCCCATTTCCGTCTGGGTTCCATCCGTTCCCGCCCGTTTTTGTTGCACAATAGTTTATTTTCCGCATCGGCGAAAAAAAATTGCGGGCGGCGAAAAAAAAATTATAAGATTTCGGCGAAAATCGTGTAATATTAACAAATGGTCTGACTGCATTGGCGGGAAAGAAAAAGATACCCGTCTTTTCGCCGAAGGAGATAACCGCCCGGAAACTCTCAGGCACGAAAACCGCCGATTGTATGACCTGTCTGGAGAGTAAGCGCGGGATGCGCTTCACCGAAGGGGCAAGCCCGTTGCGGGCGTAATCTCTCAGGTTGCAGGGACAGACGGGACGGCATCCGCCGGCAATGTGCCGGGCGGAGCGACAGAGGAGCCGTATTTATGTCCGACAATCTCATCTCTACGCCGCTGGACGAATTGCATTCCGAATGGGGCGGCAAAATGACCGGATTCGCCGGTTATCGCTTGCCGCTTTCCTATACCGGCGGCGGTTTTATCGCCGAACATCTTCACACGCGCCTTGCCGCTTCGCTTTTTGATGTATCGCACATGGGACAGGCGAGATTGACCGGCGAAAACGCCGCCGAAACACTTTCGCGATTAACGCCCGCAGCTATCGGCGAAATTCCCGAAGGCGGCGCGAAATATGCGCTTTTGACCGACAAAAACGGCGGTGTGCTGGACGATTTTATTGTCGCGAACGACGGCGAACGCGGACTTTTTATTGTCGTCAACGCTTCCCGCAAAATGCACGATTTGACGCACATTCGCGCCCATTTAACGCCCGGCGCCGGCGTTGAGTTGGAAGAATTGACGGGATGGGGACTTGTCGCTTTGCAAGGACCGCTTGCAGAATCGGCGGCGGCGGCGGTCGTGCCGGAAGTTGCAAAACTTTCGTTTATGCAGGCGATGTGGTTTGATTTCGGCGGGGCGGAATGTCGTGCCGCCCGTTGCGGTTATACCGGCGAAGACGGTTTTGAGTTTTCGCTGCCCGCCGCCGTTGCCGCCGATTTTGTCCGCCGACTTGCGGCGCATTCCGATGTGCGTCCCGCCGGACTCGGCGCACGAGATTCGCTGCGTCTGGAAGCCGGATTGTGTTTGTACGGCAACGAACTCAACGATTCTATAACGCCTGTTCAGGCGGGATTGACATGGGCGATTCCGAAACACCGGCGGGCGGGCGGCGATTATCCCGGTGCGGAAGTTATCGCGCGGGAAATCCGCGAAAAACCGCGTACGCGCCTTGTCGGTTTGGTCGCCGAAGGCAAAAAAGTCGCGCGGGCAGGCGCGGAATTGTGCGACAAAAACGAAAATGTTATCGGCAATATTTCCAGCGGCGTTTTTTCGCCGTCTTTGCAAAAACCGGTCGCCCTCGGATTCGTCACCGCCGAATTCGCCGCGCCCGATTCCGAAGTTTTCGCGCGGGTGCGCGGAGAAAACATCGCGTACCGGACGGCAAAACCGCCGTTCGTGCCGCATCAATACAAAAAAGGAGCAAACCAATGAAATACACGAAAAAACACGAATGGATCGCGCCGTCCGGCGAAGGACGTTATCGCGTCGGCATTACCGATTTCGCCCAGGAACAACTCGGCGATGTCGTTTCAGTAGAACTCCCCGAAACCGGACAATCGCTGTCCGCCGGCGGCGAAAGTGCGGTTATCGAATCGGTCAAGGTTGCGGAAGATATTTTCTCACCCGTCGCCGGCGAAGTCGTTGCCATAAACGATTCGCTGACGGATAATCCCGAACTCGTCAACGAATCGCCCGAAGAAAACGGCTGGTTGTGGGAAATGACGGTCGCCGACGAAAGCGCATTCGCCGATTTGATGGACGAAGACGCCTATCGCGAATTTGCCGCAGGAGAACATTAATATGTCGCGCGCCGAGTTTTATCCCGTTCCCGAATTCGCCGACCGGCATTGCGGGTTGTCCGCCGCAGACGAAAAAGCGATGCTGGAGTTTATCGGATTGCGCAGTTTGGACGATGTCGCCGGCATTTTGCCGCCCGATATTGTCGCCGATGCGCCCGACATTTGCGCCCCGATGACCGAAGAAAACGCGACCGCATTGTTGTCGACAATGGCGCGCAAAAATACCGTTGCGACTTCCATGATAGGACTCGGCTATTACAGCACGAGTATGCCCGCCGTCGTGCGCCGCAATCTTTTGGAATCGGCGGCGTGGTATACCGCCTATACGCCGTATCAGGCGGAAATCGCGCAAGGGCGGTTGGAAATGTTGCTCAATTTTCAGACGCTGGTTGCCGATTTGACCGGTTTGCCGCTGGCGGGGGCGTCTTTGCTGGATGAGGCGACTGCGGCGGCGGAAGCGATGACTCTTTTGCGGCGCGCCGATTCCAAAAATACCGGCAAATGTTTTCTCGCGGATGAAACGCTTTTTCCGCAAACGCTCGCGGTACTCAAAACGCGCGCCCGTCCGCTCGGCATTGATTTGAAAATCATGCCCGCGAAAGATTTTGTCGCCGCCGCCGAAGGTGCGTTCGGCGCGTTATTTTCCTATCCCGGCGGCGATGGCGGATTGTCCGACCCGTCGCCAATTGTCGCCGCGCTGAAAGAAAAAGGCGTTGCATCGGCGTGTTGTGCCGATTTGCTGGCGTTGACGCTGATTACGCCGCCGTCCGAACTCGGTTTCCAAATCGCAGTCGGCAACGCGCAACGATTCGGCGTGCCGATGGGATGCGGCGGACCGCATCCGGCATTTATGGCGTTTACCGATTCTTTGCGGCGGCATGCGCCGGGGCGCATTGTCGGCGTTTCCAAAGACGCGAAAGGGCGCACCGGTTATCGCCTCGCATTGCAAACCCGCGAACAACACATTCGCCGCGAAAAAGCGACCAGCAATATCTGCACTGCGCAAGCGTTGCCGGCGATGCTGGCGGCGGCATTTGCGATTTATCACGGTCCGAAACGTCTAAAACAAACGGCGGTGCGGGTGCATCGGTTGACTTGCATTTTGGCGGCGGGATTGAAAAAAATGGGACGCGCGCCGAAGCACGATTCGTTTTTTGACACTTTGCGCGTACCCGCCGAAGATGCGCCGTCCGTCGTAGCGATGGCGTTGAACGAAGACATTTGTCTTTTGCATTTGCCCGGCGAAGTTGGAATTAGCGCGGACGAATGCACAAATCCCGAACATGTCAAAAGTATTTGGCGCGCATTCGGTGCGAACGCGCCCGCCTTTGATGCGGTTGCCGCCGAAGCCGAAAATACATTGCCGGAAAAATTGTTGCGAAAAACGCCGTTTTGCGAACATCCCGTATTTAATAGTTATCACACCGAACACGAAATGTTGCGCTATTTGCGCCGCCTCGGTCAAAAAGATATTGCGCTGGATCGTTCCATGATTCCGTTAGGTTCCTGCACGATGAAACTCAACGCCGCCGCCGAAATGGAACCGTTGTCGTGGCCGCTGTTGGCGAATGTGCATCCGTTCGCGCCCGCCGCACATCGCGAAGGATACCGCCGCCTGACCGCCGATTTGGAAAACTTACTCGCGCGCGTTTCCGGATTTGATGCAGTATCATTGCAGCCGAACGCCGGCGCGCAAGGCGAATACGCCGGATTGCTTGCCATTCGCGGTTATCTCAAAAGTATCGGACAAGAAAAACGCGACATTTGCCTGATTCCGAAATCCGCGCACGGCACAAATCCCGCCAGCGCAGTGATGGCGGGAATGCGCGTGGTGCCGGTGGAAATAGACGCGATGGGACAAGTAGACGGCGAAGATTTGGCGCGCAAAGTCGCAACACACCGCGATGAATTGGCGGCGTTGATGATTACTTATCCTTCCACTTGCGGCGTATTTGGACGCGGATTGCCCGATTTTTGCCGTCTGGTTCACGAGGCGGGCGGGCAAGTGTATATGGACGGCGCGAATTTTAACGCCCTTGTCGGCGTGAGTTTGCCCGGCAAACTCGGACCGGATGTGATGCATATCAATTTGCACAAAACATTTTGCATCCCGCACGGCGGCGGCGGACCGGGAATGGGACCCATCGGAGTCGCCGCGCATTTGCGTCCGTTTTTGCCGGGGCATCCGCTGGACGAAAACGAAAACGACGACTATGATACGATTTCCGCCGCGCCGTGGGGATCGGCATTAATTTTGCATATTTCGTGGATGTATATTCGGATGATGGGCGGCAAGGGATTGCGCCGCGCGACTCTCACCGCACTTTTAGCGGCGAACTACATTGCGAAGCGGCTGGACCAATCATATCCGGTGGAGTTTCGCGATGCCGCCGGACGGGTAGCACACGAATGCATCGTAGACACGCGCAATTTTAAGGACGCGGGCGTTTCGGTGGAAGACATTGCAAAACGATTGATGGATTACGGTTTTCATGCGCCGACCGTATCGTGGCCCGTGCCGGGGGCGATGATGATTGAGCCGACCGAATCGGAAACAAAAGCGGAAATAGATCGCCTTTGCGATTCGCTTCTCGCTGTCGCCGAAGAAATCAAAAAAATCCGCGAAGGCGTTTGGCCGAAGGACGACAATCCGCTGGTCAATGCGCCGCATCCCGCGCAAGATTTGCTTTCCGGCGAATGGAATCGTCCGTACAGCCGCGAAATCGCCGCATTTCCCGCGCCGTGGGTGCATCTGCACAAATACTGGCCGCCGGTCGGACGCATCGATTCCGCATGGGGCGACCGCAATCTCGCCTGCGCCTGCCCGCCGCTGGATGCGTATTTCTAATCCGTAAATCGGCATCCCGTTTCCTTGGGTTTGCAAAAGTATTTGCAAAATTATTTGCAAAAGTATTTGCGAAATTTGGAGTCGGGATGACATTCGCAGTCGCGCAAAGATATTTTTTATTTCCGATTTTTGCGAAAAAAAATATTTGCGATAATTGATGAAAAAGGCGAAATCGCGGCGAATTTATCGGCAAGCAATTTAAGTTTTTCATTCCGACCGTTCGCCGTTTTATCCGCGATTTTATGGCGAAAAAAGACGGCGGAATTAAACGCCGTTTTTGAATGAAAAAGAAGATTTTACGAAGTTTTACGAATTTTTTCTTAATCAAAAAACCGCAAGTACTGCGATTCCGAAGATAATTCGGTACCAGCCGAAGGGGGTGAAATCGTGGCGCGAGACATAGCGGATTAGCAGGCGGATGACGAAAAGTGCGCAGATGAACGAGACGACAAAACCGGCGGCGATTTCGCCCGCGACATTCCAATTTAACAGCGCGGCGTTTTTGTACAAATCGTAACCGCCCGCCGCAAACATTGTCGGCAACGCCAGCAAAAACGAAAACTCGGTTGCCGCACGGCGTTCAACGCCCCATACAATCGCACCGAGTATTGTCGCCGCCGCCCGCGAAACACCCGGAAACAAGGCGAGTGCTTGACAACATCCGATGACAATCGCATCGCGCGCACGCAACTCGTCTATGTCTGATACGCGCGGGACGCGATTTTTTTTCTCTATCAATAAAATCGCGATTCCGCCGACAATTAATGCTGCCGCCACGGTTTGCGGCGAAAAAAGATATTCCTTAATGTACGAATAAAACAAAAGTCCGAACACCGCCGCCGGTAAAAACGCGAGAATTAAATTTGTCGCCAGCCGCAGCGTTTTTTCGCCGCCGGGATTTTTCGCCGCCCGCCACAACCGCCCGCGATAGTGCCAGCACACGGCGAACACCGCGCCGAGTTGAATGACGACTTCAAAAAGTTTGTCTGTTTCTTCGGTTCTGCCGAGCAAATGCGCGGCGACAATTAAATGTCCGGTGGACGATACCGGTAAAAATTCGGTGATGCCTTCCACCGCGCCGAGCAGAATAATTTCCAGCCAGTTTTGCAAATTGGCCGTCAAGTTTTCGGCGGCGTAATGCCGGTTTGCCCCTGATATTTTCCGGCGCGATCTTTATATGATTTTTCGCATGTTTCGTCCGATTGAAAAAACAACATTTGCGCAACGCCTTCGCCAGCATAAATTTTCGCCGGCAGAGGAGTCGTATTGGAAAACTCCAGCGTTACATGCCCCTCCCATTCCGGTTCCAGCGGCGTTACATTAACGATAATGCCGCAACGCGCATAAGTGGATTTGCCGAGGCAGATGGTGAGAATGTCGCGCGGAATGCGAAAATATTCCATCGTCCGCGACAACGCGAACGAATTCGGCGGGATAATGCACGAGTTGCCGCGCACATTGACAAACGAAGCGGGGTCAAAATTTTTCGGGTCTACGATGGTACTGTTTAAATTTGTAAACACTTTAAATTCATCGGCGCAACGAACATCGTAACCGTACGACGAAACGCCGTACGATACGACGCGTTCGCCGTTTTTGGTGCGCGATACTTGTTGCGGTGCGAAAGGATGAATCATTCCCGCCGCCGCCTGTTCGCGAATCCAACGATCCGATTTAATACTCATGCGTTTATTTCCTCCAATATCGGCGCGCGGCGCGTTCGTCTATAAATGTTTTCAAACTGCCGCGGGTCGTGCGGCGCCAAAAATTTCGCTTCCCGCGGAAAGTGTATGTCGTACAAACGCGAAATCCAAAATCGCAACGCCGCCGAACGCATTGCATCGTCAAATCGTGCGCGTTCCAAATCGCACAACGGGCGGCGGGATTCGTAACCTTCCATCAACGCGCGCAAACGCGCCGAATCTAAATGCGCGCCGTCCGCGTTTTCGCCGACAATAAAACACCAATCGCAAATGCATACCGCGAGATCAAAAATCAGCGCATCGTCGCCGCCAAAATAAAAATCTATCACGCCCGCGATTTCGCCGTCCCGCCACAAAACATTGTTGCGAAATAAATCGCAATGACACGCCCCCGCCGGCAACGGCAAATCATAAAACCGCGCATCTTCCGCCAACGCGGAATGCAAAATATCGCGCGTATCGGGCGGCAGTTTCGGATTGAGTTGCGCAACAGTTTGCCGCCGCCATTCGGCGTTGCGCGGATTCGTCATTTTTTGCGTAAAATCCGCCGCCGCCAAATGCAATCCGGCGACAACCGCGCCCATTTTGCGACATTCCGCCGCATCCGGATTGCGCCGCCATTCGCCTTCCACAAAAGGCGACAACAACGCGGGTTTGTCTTTCCACCGTTCGCCCGCCGCATTTTGCGGACAAAGCGGCGCCGGCACCGGCGCACCACGGGCGGCGAGATGACGCATCAGCGACGCATAATAATCGGTCATTTCCGCGTCCCATATTTCAAAGACGGTCAGCACAAACCGCCGTTCGCCGGCGGACAGCAAATAGTTTGTGTTTTCAATTCCTTCGGCGATGGGCGATAGCGCATCCGCCGCCGCAACACCGAAATGCAGACGCGCCCATTCCGCCGCCGCATCAGGCGTTATGTGCGTAAATACTGCCATCGCTCGCTGGGAAATTTCATTTTTGCCGCCGCCGTCATTATAATTAAAAATTATGCAAATTACCAAACAACTACCGAAGCGGGAAAATGTGCGCCTTGTATGGACGGATTTGGAAATGTCCGGTTTGGACCCCGACACCGACAAAGTGTTGGAAGCGGCGTTTATTATTACGGACGGCAACTTGCGCGAAATCGCCGAATCGCCGTCATGGGTTTTTCATCAACCCGATTCGGTGTTGGACAATATGGATGACTGGAACAAAAAAACGCATTCCAAAACCGGATTGCTGGAACTTTGCCGCAAATCATCCTTGTCTGAAACGCAAGGCGAAGAAGAAATTTTGCAATTTTTACGCGAACACGCTGCCCCCGGCATGTCGCCGATGTGCGGCAACAGCATCGGACAAGATCGGCGTTTTATGGTGCGTCATTTGCCGCGAGTAGAGGCGTTTTTTCATTATCGCAATTGGGATGTCAGCAGTTTTAAGATGGCGGTTTTTTTGTATCAGCCAGAAACAATTCCCGCCAAAAACAAATCTTCGGTGCATCGCGGAATGGACGACATCAGAGATTCAATCGCGGAAATGCGTCACTACATAAAAAATCTGTGGCCGGACGCGAAAATATGACCGGCGAATCGGATTCGTCAGATGAAAAAAAACCGCCGGGCTGGGGAATGTTTGCGCTCGGCTGGGCGCTGGCGTTGTTCGTATTGACTCTTGTTTTTAACGGATTTTTACAAAATCGCGACAATCCCAATCGTCTTTCGGTGTTGGAAAATCAAACGGGCGCGTTGTCGTTGCGCCCAAATCCGAACGGGCAATATTTCGCCGAAGGGCATATCAACGGCGCAAAAGTCCTGTTTTTGTTGGACACCGGCGCGACGACGGTGGCGGTGCCGCCGCACATCGCCGACCGCGCAGGTTTGGCGGCAGAAGACGAAGTGCGCATAGAAACCGCAGCAGGCGAAACCGCCGCCCGCAAAACATTCATCCGCCGTTTAGAGTTGGGCAATTTTTTATTCAGCGATTTGCGCGCAATCATCATCCCGTCCGACGAAGACATCGTTTTACTCGGAATGAACGCGCTCGGCGAATTAAAAATCACCCAACAAAACGGCGAATTAATCCTACAAAAACCGGGAATTTAACCGCAACAGAAAATCCGAAAACCCCGCCGCGAATGTAAATTTTTGGTACTTTTTTTCGGAATAATATGATATAATGTTTTTCAGTGGGCGGGAGGTCCGGCCTTTTCGGGCTGCGCAAACAAGGTTTTGCCCCGTCCACCTTTCTTTTTTTTATGTATCTTTTATACACGGACGAGTCGGAGATTTTTCCAGACGGCGGGAAAGTTCCGCGCTATTTTGCGCTGGTCGGTGTATCGGTTTTTGAGCGTCAGACGCACTGGCTTTCCGTGGAGTTGGAGAAAATTGCCGCCCGATTCAATCCCGGCGAATCGCGGAGCATAGAGTTGCACGGTTCGCCCATGTTCGGCGGCGGCGGATTTTGGCGTACGCAGCCCAAAGAAACGCGCATTCAGGCGATAAAAGATGTGTTGCATGTTTTGGCGAATTCGCACCGCAGCAATCGGATTTTTGCCAGTGTTGTGGAGAGGGACGCCGTTGCCGATCATCCGATGGATTATGCATTTGAGCAGTTGGCGACGCGTTTTGATTATTATTTGGGGCGCAACGGTTTTTCGCATAAACATCCGCAAAGAGGTATGGTTTTGTTTGACAAATCCGCCCACGAAAAAACGATACAGTCCGCAACTGCGGTGTATCGCGACAAGGGGCATCAGTGGGGTAGATTAAAATATTTTGCCGAGGTGCCGGCGTTTATAGATTCGCGTTCTTCGCGGCTTATTCAATTGGCGGATATTGTTGCGTACGCCATCAACCGGAAAATAGCGCGCAACGATGAGCAGTTTTACAAAATTATAGAATCGCGTTTTGATTCCGCGGACGGAAAAATTCACGGACTGCATATTAAAAGGGCGCAAGGCGGCGGCGATTCTTTCTAATTCCGGCGGGAAGTTGTTATAATTTTTTTTTGGTGGAGTGCAATTCGTGTGCGCCTTGAGGGGGGAAAATTTTATGAGTAATTCGCAAATAGAAAATCGGACGTTGTTTACTGGCGATAACTTGGAAGTTATGCGGGCGATGAATTCCGAATCGGTGGATTTGATTTATTTAGACCCGCCGTTTAACAAAAAATTCGTATTTCCCATCGGCAAAGGGACGGACGCTAAATTTGGATTCACCGATATTTGGGGATTTGGCAAAGGCAAAGATGACCCGTATTTGCAGGAAACGGAGTTGGCGGCGTATTCGGAATTGTTGGAAGTGTCGGAGTTATTTTTGCATCGTCCGCCCGAAGTTTTGGCGAAAAAAGACGCGAAAACGCTGCTGGATTTTTTGGAAATGATGGGGCGGGTTGGCGACGAATCGGCGATGGCATATTTGTCGTTTATGGCGATTCGGTTGTTGGAAATGAAACGGATTTTACGCCCGACCGGCAGCATTTATTTGCACTGCGACATGACAATGTCGCATTTTATTAAATTGTTAATGGATATTATTTTCGGCGGCGATAATTTTCGGAATGAAGTTATTTGGCAATACTTTGGTCCTCATTCCAGCAAAAAGAACTATCCCAGAAAACATGACACTTTGTTTTTTTATACGAAAACGAAGAAGTACTGTTTTAACCTATCCGCTTCTTTCGTGGAATACGATGAAAAGGCGGTGCGTCGCTATGACAAAATTGATTCCAAAGGAAATCGCTACAAATTATATTGGGATAAAAATGGCACGGAAAGAAAGTCATACATGAAAGAAGGGCGCCCTACGGAAATTTTTAGAATCCCTTTTGTGCAGGGAACCGCAAAAGAAAAAACCGGTTACCCGACACAAAAACCGATTGCGTTGTTGGAAAGAATTATTTCGGCATCGTCAAACAAGGGCGATTTGGTGCTTGACCCGTTTTGCGGATGTGCGACAACTTGCGTTGCGGCGGAAAGATTAAACCGGGAATGGATTGGAATTGATGTTGCCGAAGAAGCCGCCCGACAAGTGCGCAACCGTTTGACGGAAGAAACCAAGGCGGGAAAACTTTCCTATCAAAAAGAAATTCGCGACAAAATTCCGCAAGTTTATCATCGGCTTTTTCGCGACCCGTCGCAACGCCCGATGCGCACCGACATTTTGCAAAAACGCAGTGCGAATATCAAAAGAATTTTGTTCGGATTGCAAGAAGGCAAATGCAATTTGTGCGAGAATAAGTTTGATATTCAGAATTTTCATGTTGACCACATTGTCGCCAAAGCGAAGGGCGGTTTGGATGTTGACAGCAATTTGCAATTGCTTTGCGGACATTGCAATTCCGTTAAAGGCAAAGGGACAATGCAACGGGCGAGAGATCGTTTGCGCGAACTCGGCTACGCCGCTTAAAACAGAATCGGAAATTAGTCAATAGTTTTCCGCCCGCTTAATCGCTTCCGCCTTGCCGAGGACGGCGGCGACTTCGGCGATGTCGGGGGATTGTTCGCGGGCGGTTAATAGTACGCGTAGCGGCATTCCGAGTTGCGGGAATTTTAGTTTTTGTTCGCGGGCGGTTTCTTTAATTGCATTTTTTATTGTTGCCGCATTCCATTCTGGTTCTGCAAGGGCGGAAAGTTTTTCGCGCAAACTCAGCAAGGCGGGGCGGTTTTGTTCGGTGATGTGTTTTTGCAACATTGCAGCAGGCGGATGCGGTCGGTGCAAAAGATAGTCGGCGTGTTCGCGGGCATCGGTTAACGTTTCGCTGCGCGGCAAAATCAGGGCGAGGGCGGAATCGGAAAGTTGCGGGAGTTTTAGCAATTCGCGAACTTTTGCGGGCGAAGAGGCGCGCAAATGTTCGCCGTTCAGCCAGCGAAGTTTTGCAATGTCAAAACGCGCGGGCGCGCGTTGCACTGATGCGAAATCAAAATGCCGGATGAGAAAATCGGGCGCAAAAAACTCCGCATCTCCGCGCGACCACGAAAGCCGCGCCAAATAATTGACGAGCGCGGCGGGTAAAAATCCGTCCCGTTTATATTGCATCACATCCACCGCCGCATTGCGTTTGGAAAGCCGTTCGCCGTCCGGCGACAAAATCATCGGCAAATGCGCAAATCGCGGCGGCGTTATGTTGAGCGCGGCGTAAATATGCAATTGTTTGTGCGTGTTGCGGATGTGGTCGTCGCCGCGAATGACATCGCTGATTTCGTCCGCAATGTCGTCCGCCGCACTCGCAAAAATATAAGTCGGCGTGCCATCGCCGCGCAAAATTACCGGGTCTTCCAGTTCCTTGTTTTCTACGGCGAGTCGTCCGCAAACGCGGTCGTCAAATGCGATTTCGCCGGCGGGCGGCGTTTTCAATCTTAACGCGCCATCGTCCGAATATGCCGCGCCCGATTTTTGCAATTGCGCCGCGAGTTTTTGGTGATGCGAAATGTTTTGCGATTGCATTCGCGCCTCGCCGTCAAAATCTAAACCGAGCCAGCGCATCGCGTCAATAATCGCGCGCGCGTGTGCATCCGAAGAACGCGCGGCGTCTGTATCTTCAACGCGCAAAATAAATTCGCCGCCATTTTGTCGCGCCCATGCATGCGCAAAAAGAGCGGTGCGCGCGCCGCCGAGATGCAACCAGCCGGTAGGACTCGGTGCGAAACGGGTGCGCACTTTTGCGTTTGCGGCAATCATTTTGTGCGGCGCGATTGTTGCAACAAATCGGCGGCATTTTCGCGGGCGGCGTTTCCGATTTTTGCGCCGCCGACAATGCGGGCGATTTCTTCAATTCTTTCTTTTTCGGAAAGTTTTGTGATTTCTGCACCGCGCGCGCCGCGATCATTTGTTGCGCGGATTCGCCAATGCGCGTCTGCATGTGCGGCGACTTGTGCGAGATGGGTGACGCACAAAACTTGTCGCGATTCGCCGAGCGTTTGCAACAACGCGCCGACAACTGCGGCGGCACCGCCGCCGATTCCGGCATCCACTTCGTCAAAAACGACGACGGGTTTGCCGCGTTTTCCGCCTGCCGCGATTTGCAACGCGAGTCCGAGGCGCGATAACTCGCCGCCTGATGCAACATCCGACAACGCCCCCGGCGGCGCGTTTTTGCGGGTGGAAATTAAAAATTCCGCATGTTCCGCACCGCGCGCGCCGGGTGTCGGTTCGGGTTTTAATTCAATATGCAAATTCGCATCCGGCATTGCGAGTTTGCAAAGCAGGGCGTTGGTTTTTTTTTGCAAAGCGGCGGCGGCGGTTTTGCGGCAGGCGGTCAGCGTATCGCATGCCGCGGAAAAAATACGGTGCAATTCGCGTTCGTTTTTTTCCAGCGCGGCGATTCCGGTTTGTGCGGCGAGTTCGCGGTGTTGCGATTTTTTTTCGGCGAGAAGAGATTCCAAAAGCGCCGGGTCTGCCAACTGATATTTGCGCGCGAGGCGGTGCGCAGCGGCGACAAATGTTTCGGCGTTTTCGCGCACTGCCGGTTCGGTTTGCAATTCATCCGCATAACGCGACAAGGCGCGCGCGGCTTCGCCGGCGGCGGTTTCGCCTTCTTCGGCGCACTGCATCGGTGCGGCGAGTTTGTCGTCCAAACGCGAAAGATCGGCGAGTTGCCGCCGCGCGCGTGATAGTTTTTCGCCGGCGTCTTCCAGCAATCGCAAAACTTCTGCGCCGCCGCCGGCGAGATCTTCCAAGTTAGAAAGGCGCGTGAGCAGGCGATTTTGTTCTGCCCATTTTACGGGCGTGAATCCGATTTCGTCCAGTTCTGCAATTTCTTCTTCCAGCGCGATGCGGCGGAGGCGTGATTTTTCGGCATTTTCGCGCGCTGTTTGCAATTGGTCGCGTGCTGCCGCCCATTTTTTGTGTGCGGCGAATGTCGTTGCCGCCGATTCGCCGCCGTCTTCGTAATCGTCCAAAAATATCCGTTGCGCCGCCGCTTTGCGCAGCGAATAGTGCGCGTTTTGTCCGCAAATATCGGCGACATTCGCGACCGCTTCCGCCAAAATCGCGAGCGGTACTTGTCGTCCGTTGATAAAAGCGCGCGACCGTCCGCCTGCGATTCGCCGTACTATCATTTCGTTTTCGTCGTTATGCAATTCGTGTTCGTGCAAAAAAGCGGCGGCGGCGGGGGCGGCGGAAATGTCAAACGCCGCTTCTATTTCCAAACCTTCGTTTGCCGTTGCACCCGCTGCGGGACGCGCACCCGCCAACAACGAAAGCGCATCCACGAGTAACGATTTTCCCGCGCCGGTTTCGCCGGTGAGCGCGCAAAAACCTTCGCAAAACTCCGCCTCCGCACAGCGAATAACGACAAAATTTTTCAGCGCCAGCCGCCGCAACATTTAACTTCCCCACGACAATTTCTGCCGCAAAGTTTTGTAATAATCGTACGAAAGCGGATGGCGAATTTGCAGCGATTTGGGATGACGGCGGACGCGGATGATGTCGCCGGTTTCCAAAGACATATCGGCGCGACCGTCCAAATGCATTCGTGCGCGCCGCGATTTGGTGATTTCCAGCACAATTTCGGCGCGTACGGAATTGATTGCCAGCGGGCGATGCGTGAGGGCGTGCGCACAAAGCGGCGCGAGCAATATCGCCCGCAATCCCGGCGTAATAATCGGTCCGCCCGCCGACAACGCATACGCCGTTGAACCGGACGGCGTCGACAAAATAAGTCCGTCCGCGCGCAAATCGTACAAAAAAGTTTTATTTACCGAAACGCGCACGCCCAGCAAAAGTCCGGCTTCGCCGCGGCTGACGACAATGTCGTTAATAATGCAAGATTCGTCCGGCGTTGAAAGCGTTTCGCCGTTTCGTTCTACTTGCGCGGCGAGCATAAATCGTTTTTCGGTTTGACATTCGCCGCGACAGATAGCGGCAATGTCGCGGCGCATGTTTTCGCGCGGGACATCGGTCAAAAAACCAAGATAGCCAAGATTGATTCCGGTCAGCGGAATGCCGAGCGGTGCGCAATGATGCGCGGTGCGCAAAAATGTGCCATCGCCGCCCAGCACAAATCCGAAATCGGCGCGGCGGATTTCATCGCGCGGCAAAACGACAACGCCAGATTTTTTTATTGCATCCGGTTCGCAATGTGCGGCGAGTTGTTTCTCAAAACAAACATGCGCACCGTTTGCGGCAATATCTCCCGCCGCCGCCAAAAACTCCCGCGCCGGTGCCGGTTCTTTGCTGCGCCCGAAAAAAGCGGCAGTGACAAGATTCGCCGTCATTTTACAAACCGCCGCGCCCGTAAAATTTAATGCCCCGTTCTACGCGCGGGCGACCATTTTGCCGCCGCCAGCGATTCGTATCGCGCAACGAATAAACGCAGCCGCAATATTCTTGCTGATAAAAGTTTTCGCGTTTGGAAATTTCTATCATCCGCTGCGAACCGCCATTTTTGCGCCAATTAAAAGTCCAATATTGAATTTGCGAATGACGGGCGGCGGCGCGTTCGCCGCAGTTATTAATTTGATTCATATCTTTCCAGCGGGAAATGCCGAGTGTGGACGAAATAACCGAAAATCCGTTTTCGGCGGCATATAACGCCGTCCGTTCAAATCGCATGTCAAAACAAGCGGTGCATCGTGCGCCGCGTTCTGGTTCATTTTCCAGCCCGCGTACGCGCGTAAACCAATCATCCATTTCATAATCGGCGTCTATAAACTCCGCGCCGCGATCTTCGCAAAAACGGATATTTTCGCGCTTGCGAATTTCGTATTCGGCGGCGGGATGAATATTCGGATTGTAAAAAAACACCGTCGGTGCGATGTCGGAGGCGAGTAGGGCGTCAATCACTTCGCCCGCACATGGTGCGCAACAAGAATGCAAAAGCACGCTTTTCGCCCCGTTCGGTGCCTGCAATTGCGGACGGCAATAGTTTTCCAACTTCAACTTTTCGGACATGCGGGAATTATACCGAATTCGGCGAATTTCCGATTTTTTCGGATTTGGTTACGGAAATTACCGCCGCCTCCCCGCCGTCATTCCCGCCTCCCCGACTCGCCCCCGACATTTGTCGGGGGCGAAACAAGTACGGCGGAGTTTACTCCGCCCCCGCAATTTCCGCCGCCCGCCGCCGTCCGATTCTTGCCCCCCGCCGTCCGATTCTTGCCGCCGAATTCCCGCCTCCCCGCCGTCATTCCCCGCCGTTTTTTTGTGGAATTCCGCTCCCCGCCGCCGTCCGATTCTTGCCCCCCGCCGCCGTCCGATTCTCCCCCGCCGCCGTCCGATTTTCGCCGACAAATTCCCGCCTCCCCGCTGTCATTCCCGCGAAAGCGGGAATCCATTTTCACCGACAAACCCCGCGTTCACGCCGTTTTTCACAAAAAAAACGCGCGGAAATTCCAAAATTAATCGCCCATAATGGATTCCCGCTTTCGCGGGAATGACGGCGTTTTTTCGCGGGAATTTCGGCGTTTTTTCGCGGAATTACCGCCGCTTTTTTCCATTCTTGCCATCCCCGCCCGTTTTTTTGTGAATTCGGGCGGAATGTGTGTTATACTTTCGCAGACATTTTTAATCAGAGGAGAAAAAACATGACTATCAGCAAACTCGTTATCCGCCTTTTCGCCGTTTTGTTTGCGGCAGGTTTTATGTCGCAAAATGCGGCGGCATTTGGATTTTTTATTAATCCATCGGGAGGTGCTTTTTACATATTCGCCGATTATGGTACCGCCGACGCTGCGGAAAATGCGGCGAGGGAGTTTTGCCGTAACGCCCAACCAGATGATGCCGCCGCTTGCGATAGAGAAGATCCCGCCCGAATGTTAAGTTTTATGGACGATGAAGTTTTGGCTTTTAATCGTTCGGGATTTGAAGGCACGGGAGGAACAAGACAAGCCGCTTATGATGTACTTTTTCAAGAGTGCCGAGATGCTGGTTTAAGCGAAGACAATTGTAATAATGTCGCTTCAATGGCAAATACAAGATTTTGCGGCGATGGTACTGCGGCGGATTTGATAGATACAACATTTCCGAATGCGGATGAATGCACTATGCGTTTGCCGACTTCCGCCGCCGATTGCCCGAACGAATTTTTTAACAACGCCGTGTCACCCGCCCGATGCGACCCGCTTCCGAATTGCGACACAGCAACAACGGAATTAAATACCGGTACGAATATGTGCGATTGCCTCGACGAAACGCCCGAAAGAGTGGACGCAACTTCTTGCCGCCCGATTACCGCCGCCGATTGCGGACAAAATGAAAGACCGGATTTTTGGAACGGTTCCATGTGCGTTGCCGATTGCGGTGAGGGATTTGCAAATCCTACAAATACGGGCGAAACTTGCATTGCCGAAACGCCGCCGACTTGCGAAGAACACGAAACTATTAATTCGTCTACTAATATGTGCGTTGACAGAACGGCGGAAAACTGCGGAAACGGCGAAGTTTTTTCGCCCGTCAATACCGGCGGCGTTTGTCAAACGCCCGCAATATTTTTGGCGGGAAATGCAACATTGATTTCGCCGACATATACCGCCGCATCGTGCAGGCGGGCGGAATGGATGGTTTCCATTGCGATTAACAACGAAAAAACCGCCGCCGCCGAAGTTTGCGGAATTCCCGTTGTGCGAAACGATTCGGCAAGGGCGGCGATTGCATCGGCGGCGGAATCTGCCCCGTTGCAATTTGACGAAAATGATCCTGCAAACGGATGCATAATTCGGGAATCTTCCGATTTTTCGGATTTGCCCGATTGCGGCGACCCGCAACTTTTCGGCGATGGCGGATTTCCGCAAATGCCCGAAAATTTTGATGTCGCAAACGACCGCCTGATGATTGCGGTTTTGTCGGACGGAAGTACGCAAATCTTTTTCGGCGGCACAGAAGTTTTGCGAGATGTTGCAACTGATTCCTCGCAAATCGCCCGCAGCAGCAGCGGAAATGGCAGCGGCGGCAAGTTTATTCTTAGCGGAATCGGATTGTTTTGGGCGGTTTATTCGTGGAAAAACGGGGCGGGCGAATTCAACTTTTCGCCCGATGTCGGCTATGCCTTCACCGAAAGCGGCTACTCCGCAAACGCCGCCGGACAACTCAATTTCCGTGACGAAAATCTGCATATTTATTGGCGTGCCGGTCAACAAAACGCAAACGGCAACTTCGGCGATTTGCGTTACGAAAGCGGCGGAAAATACACAGCGGATTTTTGGACGGCGACATTTTCCGAATCGATTTCCGGCGAAACGGCGAATTATGATTTTTCGCTTTCCGCCGATTTGCGAGGCGGAATCTGGCAAATCTCCCCGACTTACCGAATGCAATCCGAATGGAAAGAATCTGATTCCGGCATAAAAACTGATACGCAAAACGAATTAAATTTGCAAGGCGATTTCCGCTACAACAATTGGCAAATCCGCCCCTCTGCCGGTTTTCAATGGCAAAACTTCAGCGATTTCGCAAACAGCGGAAAACTCCAAATAAACGCGATTCATCGGTTTTAATTTCGGAAGAAAAAAAGAAAAGGCGGCGGGGAAACTCGCCGCTTTTTTTTGTTTACTCGCCCCTGACATTTGTCGGGGGCGAAATCAGCCGCAGCAGTTTACTGCTGCAAAACCCGGCATTTTTCGCGAACGATAGGAATTGAGGGGCGGAGTAAACTCCGCCGAACTCGTTTCGCCCCCGACAAATGTCGGGGGCGAGTCAGGAACGCGGGAATGGAAAATTTTATTTCCCGCCCATTTTGCGAGAATGAAAAAAGGGTGCGGAATTTGGTGGAAATGGGGTAAAATATGTGTAAGACAAAAAAAGGAGAGTCGCTATGTTAATTCGCCGTCCCCCCCGTTATCGTCCGTCCGAAATCACACCGCGGACGCATTATGAAAATCGCCGCCGATTGTTGGCGGGGCTTGCCGCCTTGCCCGCCGCCGCCGCATTGCCCGCAAATGCGCACGGCGAAGGCGAGGGCGAACACGGACACGATATTCCCGCACGGACGCCGGAAGAATATTCGCGTGCCGCGCGCGGTTACGACAAAATCGCGCCGAAAAAAAAGGCGCAACAATATAACAACTTTTACGAACTCGGCACCGCCAAAGATGCGCCGTATTATAACAGTCATCTTTATACGCCGAAACCGTGGTCGGTGGAAGTTTCCGGTGCGGTGCACAAACCGCGCACTTTTGACATAGACGAACTTGTCGCACTTGCGCCGATGGAAGAACGCGTTTATCGTTTGCGTTGCGTGGAAGCGTGGTCTATGGTGATTCCGTGGGTCGGTTATTCTTTTTCCGCGTTGATTAATGCGGTGGAACCGACGGCGTCTTGCAAATATGTTCGCTTTGATACTTTCAATCCGGAAGATTTGTATCCGGGCGATTCTAACGATTCTTTGCCGTGGCCGTATATGGAAGGATTGCGTTTGGACGAGGCGATGCATCCGCTGACATTGCTGGCGTTTGGTATGTACGGCGATTTGCTGCCGACACAAAACGGCGCGCCTGCGCGGTTTATTATTCCGTGGAAATACGGATTCAAATCCGGCAAAGCGCCGGTGCGCATCGTTTTTTTGGAAGAACGACCGCAAACGACATGGAATATTTTGCAGCCGTCCGAATATGGTTTTTATGCGAATGTCAATCCGAATGTGAGTCATCCGCGGTGGAGTCAGGCAAGCGAAAAAGTTATTGGCGATTCGTTTTTTCCGGAACGGCGGGAAACCGAAATGTTTAACGGATTTAGCGAAGTAGCGTCTTTGTACGACGGAATGGATTTATCGGTCAATTTCTGATGCCGCCGTCCGCGCGTCTGTCTCCGCGAAAATTTTTCGCCGTCAAGGCGTTTTTTTTCGTTTTAAGTTTGTCGCCGGTCGCGGCAATTGTCGGCGAATTATTTTTTGACGCACCTGCCGAACCGGGCGAGTTTATTGTCCACGAAAGCGGCGAACAGGCGATCCGATTTCTCATTATCACATTGGCGATGACGCCGCTTAATCTCGTTTTCGGCTGGAGCGCGCCGGTTAAATTGCGGCGGATGTTCGGGCTTTTCGCGTTTTTTTATGCCGCCTGCCATTTTTCGGCGTATTTACTTTTGGATTTGCAATTAGATTTCGGCGTTTTGTGGAACGACATTGTCGACCGCAAATATATCACCGTCGGATTCGCCGCATTGCTGTTGCTGATTCCGCTTGCCGCGACTTCTAACGGCGCCGCGATTAAAAAAATCGGATTTGCGGCGTGGCAAAAATTGCATCGCGCGATGTATCCGATTTGCATTCTCGGCGCGGTGCATTTTTTGTGGATTAAAAAAGGCAACGACATCGGCGAACCGCTTGTGCATCTTGCGATTATTTTGTCTTTGCTGGCGTTGCGATTTGCGCCGGTGCGCGCCGTTCTTTTGCGGCGGCGAAAACATTGATGGAAGCGGCGGCGCAAGATTTCGCGGTGCGTCATTTGTGGCTGGCGGAAATCGGATTTTATGCGGCGGCGATTGTTGTTGCGCTGACGATGTGGCTGTGGTTGCGCCGCCGAGTTGCGCGGGCGGGCAACTTTTTGGCGGAAATTGTGCGGGCATTGGGCGCGCCGGTGGTGTTGGCGATTTGCGGATTTGGCGGACAACAAATTGTGCGCACGGCGGCGGAACATATCCCGCATATTTCGTTGAGTCCGGGGCGGTTTGCGGAAGTGCTGGTGCTTGTTTGCTTTTTTTGGGCGTTGTTGCGGTTGGCGGCGGTGATGGAAAAACAATACGACCGCCCGCTCAATATCGGCGGCGGCAACATAGACCGCGGGGCGGTGCAGGCGGCGTTTCGCGTGGCGCGTTATGTCATCATTGTCGTGGCGGCGTTGACGACAATGGAAACTTTGGGTTTTTCCATTTCCGGTTTGCTGGCGTTCGGCGGAATAGGCGGGGTGCTTGTCGGTTTTGCGGCGCAAAAAACGCTTTCCAACTTTTTTTCGGGGATGATTATTTTTACCGAACGCCCGTTTGCTATCGGCGATTGGATTCGCTGTCCCGGCACCGAAGTGGAAGGCGTTGTCGAAAATATCGGCTGGCGAATGACGCGCTTGCGTACTTTTGATATGCGCCCGCTGTATGTACCGAATGCGATGTTTTCGGACAATATCATAGAAAATCCGCAGCGAATGTTAAACCGCCGCATTTACGAAACGATGGGATTGCGCTACGATGACATCGGCAAAATGGAGGCGATATTGGCGGAAGTGCGCGAAATGCTGGCGACGCATCCGGATGTGGATGCGAGTCAAATTCAGATGGTGCATTTTGACAGTTATGGCGATTCGTCGCTTAACTTTTTTGTTTATGCAATGACGCGCACGATTGAATGGCGCGAGTTTCATCGCATAAAAGAGGATGTGCTTTTAAGAGTCGCCGCTATCGTCCGAAAACACGGCGCGGAATTCGCCTACCCGACTCGCACCTTGCACATCGCCCCCAATTCACCGCCCCCGCCCGCCCCTTCGCCGGAAATGTCGCCGCGATAATCGCCGCACGATAATCGGCGGCGCGGTTATTCGTCTTCTTCTTCCGATTTCACGGCGCCCGAAATTTTCTGCATAAGCGAAAATGGAATCGGGGGAATGTTGGAATTGTTATTATTTATATTCTTCAAGAATTTCAGGAGTGGGCGATTCGGCTTCATTCCAGTTGTATTGAAATACATTTTTTTGCATTTCCGGAACTTCGTTAGGAGTGAAATTCAATTCATCGCCGGGTAGCCAAGTTTCCGAATTAACTACAATTGCGGTTAGTGCAGGATAACCTTTCTTTTGGCAATATTTCCAAATCGGATCGAGTGCGATACTGCCAACTCCGGGCTTGGCAAGTCCCGTGCATTCGTACAAATCTTTGTAAGTCAAAATTTGCTGATGCTTGGCTGCCCATATAAGTAGGGGCCATGCCTGATGCGCTCGTATTGCGGTTTTGCTGATATCTTTCATTATTTAGTTTTCCTTTATGAGAAATCTCTAAAAACGGACTCCCGAAATGGAGATTAGCACAATCGCGAGGAAAAAACTTATAATTTATTTTATGGCGGGAAAATTGTTTGGGACGGATGGGGTGCGGGGGCGCGTGGGCGAATCGCCGATGACGCCCGATATTCTCGTGCGCCTCGGATTTTCCGCCGGACGCGCGCTTTGCACGGCGCACGATTCGCCGCAAGTGCTTATCGGCAAAGATACGCGGCTTTCCGGTTATATGGTGGAATCCGCGTTGGAAGCCGGTTTCGCCGCCGCCGGTGTGGATGTTTTGTTGTCCGGTCCGTTGCCGACTGCGGCGGTTTCGTATTTGACGCAAACGCTGCGGTTGTCTGCCGGAGTTGTTATCAGTGCGTCTCACAATCCGCACAACGACAACGGCGTGAAGTTTTTCGGTGCGGACGGACAAAAATTGTCGGACGAAATGCAAGCGCAAATAGAACGCGGAATGGATGCGCCGACTGTATTTACCGGCAATCCCGGGCGGGCGCGGCGTTTGGATGCCGCCGCCGACCGCTATATTGAGTTTTGCAAACGCGCTTTTCCGCCGCGCCGTACTTTGCGCGGATTGCGCATTCTCGCCGATTGCGCGAACGGTGCGGCGTATCATGTTGCGCCGCCGGTGTTGCACGAACTCGGCGCGGAAGTTGTGCCTTTTGCCGTATCGCCGGACGGAATGAATATTAATGTGGACTGCGGCGTGATGCATCCTGCGCCTGCTGCAAACGCCGTTTTGCAAAACGCGGCGGATGTCGCCGTGATTTTGGACGGCGATGGCGACCGCGTTTTTATGGCGGACGAAAAAGGCGAAGTATATGACGGCGATGCGTTGCTGTTTGTTATCGCAACCGATTTGCACCGGCGCGGCGAAACGCCGAAGGGCGTTGTCGGGACTTCAATGTCAAACGCCGCTTTGGAATCGGCGGTGCGCGAAATGGGGGCGGATTTTTTTCGCGCCGAAGTTGGCGACCGGAATGTGTTGGGCGCGCTGGAAAAACGCGGCTGGCAAATCGGCGGCGAACCGTCCGGGCATTTGGTGTTGCGCGATTTGCACAACACCGGCGACGGCGTTATTGCCGCTTTGCAAATTCTCGCGATTATGTGTGAGTGCGGGCGACCGCTTTCCGCGTTGCTGGCGGATTATCGTCCGCATCCGCAATATCAAAAAAATGTGCGCGTTAAAGACCGCGAACGCGCGCTCAATTCAGATTCGGCGCGGAAAAAAATTGCCGAAACAAAATCGCGTCTCGGCGGCGGCAGGATTGTCGTGCGTCCGTCCGGCACCGAAAAAATTATTCGCGTAATGGCGGAAGCCGAAGACGGCGAAACGGCACGGCGCGCGGCGGAAGAAATCGCCGAAATATTGGCGGCGGCGTAGTTTTGTTTTTTCGCGAAAATGTGCGATAATAGCGCAACGACCGAATTCGGATTGAGGTCGGATTTACGAAAAGGAAATGCAATGAAAAAGACAATACTGATAGCGGCGCTGATTTTTTCCGCCGCGGCGCACGCCGACGAAAACGAAGAAAAGTGCAAAACCGAAATTCCGCGTTCGCCCAACGCGTTCGTTGAAATTTTGACGATTCCGTTCAAGGCGGTGGCGGCATTTTCGCATTTGCCGCGTTGCATCGTAGACACTTTTCCGGTCAACGAATAACGCCGCTTTCCGGCGTTTAATGCCGTTGCCGCGGGCTTTGTCCGCCTGATGTCGGCGCCCCCCCGCATCTATTTCAACTCTCCGAACGGGGAGTGGTTGCAATTTCCGCCGCCGCGCCGTTTGCTTGTCGCGAATCGCGCGGACGAAGTCGCCGATGTTCTCGCCGCCGTTGCCGCCGCCGCAAATAGCGGGCATTATGCGGCGGGTTTTGTTTGTTATGAAGCGGCGCCCGCTTTTGATTCCGCTTTCCAAACCAAAACGCCGCCGCCGTCTTGTCCGCTGGCGTGGTTTGCAGTTTCCGATTCGCCGCCGCACACGGCGGTTTTGCCTTCGCGGGAGTCGCATTTTTGCGGCCCTTGGCGCGCCGCAATTCGCATGGCGGAATATCGCGCGGCGGTTGACGAAATAAAACGCCGCATTACCGCGGGGGATGTGTATCAGGTGAATTTTACCTATCCGCGGCGGGCGCATTTTGCGGGTTGTCCGCTGTCGTTGTTTTATGAAATGAGTGCGCGGCAGCCGTCGCCGTGGCGTTTTTTCGCCGAAACCGAAGAATGGGCGGTTTGTTCGGCGTCGCCGGAATGTTTCTTTGAAAGATGCGGCGACACATTGTTGGCGCGACCGATGAAAGGCACGCGTCCGGCGGGGCGGGGCGCGGCGGCGCGACTTGTCGCCAGCGAAAAAGATCGCGCGGAAAATTTAATGATTGTGGATATGATGCGAAACGATATGTCGCGCCTGCCGGATGCGCGGCGGGTCCGATGCGAATCGCTTTTGGATGTGCGCGAATATCCGACTGTTACGCAAATGACTTCCACCGTGGCGTGCGATAGCGCGGCGGGAATTGACGACATTTTCGCGGCTTTGTTTCCGTGCGCTTCCATCACCGGCGCGCCGAAAGTTGCCGCTACGGCGATGATTGCCGCTTTGGAGCGTTTTCCGCGCGGCGTTTATTGCGGCGCATGCGGCTGGGCGGGCGGCGGCGAAGCGCGTTTTAATGTCGCGATTCGCACGGCGTTTGTCGACAAACGGACGGGCGTTGCCGAATACGGCAGCGGCGGCGGCATTGTCGCCGATTCGTCCGCCGCCGCCGAATGGCGCGAATGTCGCGTCAAAACGGCGATTCTCGCACCGCTATCGCCGCCGCATCTGATTGAAACGATGCGCGCGGAAAATGGCGAAGTGCCGCTTCTGGCGCGACATCTGGCGCGAATGGCAAACAGCGCAAAACGATTCGGCATTCGTTTCGGCAAAAAAAACGCCGCCGCAATTGTCCGCCGCGAAATTGAATTGCAAAAAGGGGCGGCGGTGTTGCGCCTGCTTTTGCGGGCGGACGGAAAGATTTTTTTGCAACAACAATCGCCGCCGCCGCCGAAAAAAACGCGCGCCGTTTTGTCGCCGCATTCCGCCGATTCGCGTAGCGAATTGTTGCGACACAAAACTACGCGGCGCGGGATATACGAAAATGCGTTGCGGCGCGCGCAAGAAAGCGGATTTGACGATGCGATTTTGCAAAACGAACGCGGCGAAATTACCGAAACCTGCATTGCAAATATCGCCGCGAAAATTGACGGCGAATGGCGCACCCCGCCGCTTTTGTGCGGACTTTTGCCCGGCGTGATGCGCGCCGAAATGTTGGCGGGCGGCGAATTAACCGAGGCGCTGATTTTTCCCGCCGATTTGCGCCGCGCCGAAAAAATATGCCGCCTGAACGCCGTCCGCGGAATGGAAGAAATCAGCGTGAATTTTCCCGCATAGTTTTGTTCCGATAAAACGCGATTCCTGCCCGGAATTTCCCGGAATTTTTCCCGTACTTAATTAGAAGAAATCGCGTGAATTTTCCCGCATAGTTTTATTCCGATAAAACGCGATTCCTGCCCGGAATTTCCCGGAATTTTTCCCGTACTTAATTAGAAGAAATCGCGTAGATTTTTCCGCATAGTTTAATTCCGATAAAACGCGATTCCTTCCCGGAATTTTTCCCGAATTTTTCCTGTACTTAATTAGAAGAAATCGCGTGAATTTTCCCGCATAGTTTTGTTCCGACAAAACGCGATTCCTGCCCGGAATTTTTCCCCGAATTTTTCCCGTACTTAATTAGAAGAAATCGCGTGAATTTTCCCACATAGTTTTATTCCGGTAAAATGCGATTCCTGCCCGGAATTTTCCCCCGAATTTTTCCCGTACTTAAATGGAAGAAATCGCGTGAATTTTCCCGCATAGTTTTATTCCGATAAAACGCGATTCCTGCCCCGAATTTTCCCCCGAATTTTCCCGTACTTAAATGGAAGAAATCGCGTGAATTTTCCCGCATAGTTTCGTTCCGACAAAACGCGATTCCTTCTCGGAATTTCCCCGGAATTTTTCCTGTACTTAATTAGATAGAGAATCGGGCGCCGGTTTTTGCCGGAATGCGGGCGGGGAAAGTTTGATAAAACGGAATCGGCGGCGGCGGGCGGATTTTTGCGGCGGGATATTCCATTTTTTCATAAAAAAGGCGAAAATATGCCAAATTAGCAACTATTTTTTCGCGCCGCCCGAAAAAAATGCTTGCGGGCGGCGAAGTGTGTTATACTTTCCGAAGGTTTTACATTCCAAAAAAGGAGAAATAAAAATGAAACACACCGCCAAACTTTTACTTGTCGCCGCCGCAATTGCAGCGTCGCCCGTTCGCGCCGCCGATTGTGGCACGGTGCGATTTTCCGATGTCGGCTGGACGGACATTACCGCCACCACCGCCGCTACTTCGGTCGTGCTGGAAGGTCTCGGTTACGACGCCGATGTCAAAGTGCTTTCCGTGCCGGTAACTTATACCTCGCTCGCGAACGGCGATATTGATATTTTTCTCGGCAACTGGATGCCCACAATGGAAGCCGACATTGCGCCGTATCGCGAAGCCGGCACCGTGGACACCGTCCGCGAAAATCTGGAAGGCGCGAAATATACCCTCGCCGTTCCCAAAGCGACGGCGGACAAAGGATTGAAAGATTTCGCCGATATTGCCAAATTTCGCGATTCGCTGGACGGCAAAATCTACGGCATTGAACCCGGCAACGACGGCAACCGCCTCATCCAAAGCATGATTGACGGCGACGCTTTCGGATTGAAAGGATTTGAAGTCGTGGAATCGTCCGAGCAGGGAATGCTGGCGCAAGTCGGTCGCAATGTCAAGCGCGATCAAGACATCGTCTTTCTCGGCTGGGAACCGCATCCGATGAACGCCAATTTTGAAATGGTATATCTGACCGGCGGCGATGATTATTTTGGTCCGAATCTCGGCGGCGCAACGGTTTTTACCAACACGCGCGCGGGTTATGTTTCGGAATGCCCGAATGTCGGCGCGCTTCTCAACAATCTAAAATTCACCCTTGAAATGGAAAATGAAATTATGGGGGCGATTCTTAACGACGGACAAGAACCGCAAGACGCTGCACGCGCATGGCTGAAAGCGAATTCGTCCGTGTTGGATAACTGGCTTTCCGGCGTCAAAACCAAAGACGGCGGAAACGGACTTTCGGCGGTAAAACAATCGTTGGGCGTCTAATCGTCCGCGCCGCAGTCAATTGCCGCTCTGAAAACCGCCCGCAATGGATTGGTTGACGGAGCGGCTGACCGCCTATAAACTGCCTGTCGGAAAAGCGGCGGAACAGTGGATAGATTTTCTCACCGAACATGCGGAAGGTTTTTTTGACGGCGTCGCCGCGGCATTGGGCGGCGTTATTGATGTTCTGTTGTGGCTTTTGCAGACGCCGCCGCCGCTTTTGTTGGTGCTGATTTTTACCGCCTTGGCGCATGCTATTCACCGCAAAAAAGCGTTGACGGCGTTTGTCGGGGGCGGATTATTGCTGATTATCAATCAGGGATATTGGGAACAGACGACCGGCACATTGGCGTTGGTGCTGGCATCCGCGTTTTTTTGTATGGCGTTCGGCGTGCCAGTCGGCATTGCCGCCGCCCATCGTCCGTGGCTATATTCGGTGATGCGTCCGGTGTTGGATTTGATGCAGACGATTCCGACTTTCGTTTATCTCATCCCCGCGCTTGTTTTGTTTGGTCTCGGCGAAGTGCCGGGGCTGATTGCGACCGTCATTTTTGCGATTGCCGCACCGATTCGTCTCACGCATTTGGGCGTTTCGTCCACGCCGAAAACATTGCTGGAAGCGGGCGAAGCGTTTGGATGTTCGCGGCTGCAGTTGTTATTTAAGGTGGAGTTGCCGTTCGCGTTGCCGCAAATTATGGCGGGTTTTACGCAAACGATTATGCTGTCTTTGTCTATGGTGGTTATCGCTGCGATGGTCGGTGCGCCGGGATTGGGCGTGCCGATTTTGCGCGCGATTAATCAGGTAAACATCGCGAAAGGATTTGAAGCCGGTTTCGCCATCGTCATCATCGCCATAATTTTAGACCGCGTCTTCCGCCTGAAAGACGCCGATTCGGGAGTGGGGCGGTGAACATTTCCGAAATTTTCCCTGCCAAAATTGAAGAGTATGTTTTGCGAAAATACGCGCATTTCGTTCCTTTGGATTCTTGGGGCGGACGCGATTTTTTTGCGAAACCGAATTCGCTTTTGTTGTGTGCGGCGAATTCGTGCGGCGTAAGTGTTCGCGATATAATGGGAAAATGACGGGCGCGATTGAGTTGGAAAAAGTTTGCGTTGTGTTCGGCGATGCGCCGGTGCGGGCGTTGCCGCCGATGGATGCGGGAGAAAGTCGCGAAAAAATCCAAAGCGAAACCGGGCAAATTCTCGGCGTGCATGATTGTTCGCTGTCCGTCAACGAAGGCGAAATTGTCGTTTTGATGGGATTGTCCGGTTCCGGCAAATCTACTTTGTTGCGCGCGATAAACGGTCTCAACAAAGTCGTGCGCGGTGCCGCGCGGGTGAGCGATGGCGACAAACTCGTGGATATTACGCACGCCGATGCGGCGACTTTGCGCTTTTTTCGCACACGGCGAATCGCGATGGTGTTTCAACAATTCGGACTTTTGCCGTGGCGCACGGTCGCCGACAATGTCGCTTTCGGTTTGGAAGTAGCGGGCGTTGTTGATGTCGCGCAACGCGAAAAAACCGTGGAACAATATTTGGAAATGGTGAATTTGCATGGATGGGGCGGATGCAAAGTTCACGAACTTTCCGGCGGGATGCAGCAACGGGTCGGACTTGCGCGGGCGTTTGCGACCGAATCGCCGATTTTGCTGATGGACGAACCGTTTTCGGCGTTGGACCCGCTGATTCGCGTACGCTTGCAAGATGATTTATTGGATTTGCAAAAACGTTTGCGGCGGACGATTGTGTTTGTCAGTCACGATTTGGATGAGGCGTTAAAAATCGGCAATCGCATCGTCATTATGGAAGGCGGGCGAATCGTGCAGACCGGCGAACCGGAAGATATTGTTTTGAATCCTGCAACCGATTATGTCGCCGATTTTGTCGCGCACATGAATCCGTTAAAAACTTTGCGCGCCGCTTCGGTGATGCGCGACTCGCCGCCGCCGCCGGACGAAAACTGCGCGCGCGCGGAGGCGGATGCGCCGTTGCTGGAAGTATTGCGCACAAAACGCGACAACGACGGACCGGTGTATGTGCGGCAAAACGGCGAGTGGGCGGGCGTGATAGATGAGCGCGACATTTACGACGCGCTGTTGCGGCGGCAATGACGGGCGCGGATTATGTGATTGTCGGCGCGGGTTCCGCCGGTTGTGCGTTGGCATATCGTCTCGCGCGCGCGGGTTGCGATGTTTTGATGATTGAAGACGGCGGCGGCGATGGGACTTTTCTCAACTGGAAAATTCACATGCCCGCGGCGTTGTCGTATCCGATGAACATGCGCGGAATTTACGATTGGGGTTATCGGACGGAGGCGGAATCGCAAATGAACGGGCGCGAAATGGCGTGTCCGCGCGGCAAATTGCACGGCGGTTCTTCGTCCATTAACGGAATGGTGTATGTGCGCGGACATTCGGGCGATTTCAATTTTTGGGAAGAAAGCGGCGCGCGCGGCTGGTCGTATCGCGATGTGCTGCCGTATTTTATGCGAATGGAAACTTCGCACGGCGGACAAAAAGGATGGCGCGGCGATTCCGGACCTTTGCATGTATCGCGCGCCGCACCGCGCGGTCCGCTTCCCGATGCGTTTATTGCCGCCGGACGCGAAGCGGGATTCGGTTTTACCGAAGATTACAACGGCGAAATGCAAGAAGGATTTTGCCGTTTTGAGCAGACGATTTATAAGGGATTGCGCTGGTCGACGGCGCGCGCGTATTTGCGTCCGACAATGCGTTTTCCGAATTTTCGTTTAATTCGCGGGTTTGCGCGCCGCGTGATTTTTGATGAAAAAAACAAAACACGCGCCGCGGGCGTTGAAGTTTTGCGCGGCGGCAAAGTGGAAAAAATTACCGCAACGCGCGAAGTGATTTTATGCGCGTCTTCCATCAATTCGCCGAAACTTTTAATGCTGTCCGGAATCGGCGACGAATCGGATTTGCGCGCGTTGTCGTTGCCGGTTGTCGCGCATCGTCCGGGTGTGGGCGCGAATTTGCAGGATCATTTGGAGGCGTATGTACAACAAAGTTGCAAAAAACCGGTGACGCTGAACGGCAAACTCGGACTTTTTTCCAAAGGATTTATCGGCGCGCGTTGGCTTTTGTTGCGCACCGGAGATGGCGCGACGAATCATTTCGAATCGGGCGCGTTTGTTTCTTCACCGGCGGCGGCGTATCCGGATATGCAGTTTCATTTTTTGCCTGCCGCGATTCGTTACGACGGGCGGGCGGCGGCGGGCGGACACGGTTTTCAGGCGCATGTCGGCCCGATGCGTTCTGCAGCGCGCGGTTTTGTCAAACTGCAAGACGCCGATCCGTCTTCGCCGCCGCGCATTCGTTTTAACTATATGTCGGGCGAAAATGATTGGCGCGATTTTCGTCATTGCATCCGCACGGTGCGCGAAGTGTTCGCACAAAACGCGATGAAAGAATTTACCGGCGCACCGCTTGCCCCGGCAGGCGGTTCCGATTCCGAGTTGGACGATTACATTCGCGCGCACGCCGAATCCGCCTATCATCCGTGCGGCACTTGCCGAATGGGCGCGGCGAACGATTTGCGGGCGGTGGTGGATCCGGATTGCCGTGTTATTGGTGCGCAAAGTTTGCGCGTTGTGGATTCGTCCATTTTTCCGCGCATTACTTACGGCAATTTAAACGCGCCTTCCATTATGGTCGGCGAAAAGGCGGCGGATCATATTCTCGGCAAACGACTGCCGCCGGACGAACGAATTCCTGCGAACGGCGAATAAATTTTTATCGCGGCGTTTTGCGAATTTGCGGATTTGCGGCATAAATTTTATAAAACGGTTTTGCGAAGAAATGCGATGACGGACAAATCCAAGTTGGCGGAAATTGACGGCGGACTCTGGAAGCGGCGGTTGTATATCGGCGACAACTTGCCGGTACTTTGCGGGCTGGAAGACGAAAGCGTGGATTTAATTTATCTTGACCCGCCGTTTAATTCCAAACGAATTTACGAGGGAAATCTTGACGAAGGAATTGGAAAAATGGCGTTCACAGATATTTGGCGAATGTCCGATATTTCCGCCGAAGACAGTTGGCGTTTGCAAATGTTTTGCCCCGCCGCTTTCAATCTCATACAAACTTTTTCCGATACGCACGGCGAGGCGTGGCAGGCGTATTTAACTTTTATGGCGATTCGTTTGGACGAAATGCGGCGTATTTTGAAACCGACCGGCAGCATTTATTTGCATTGCGACCCGAAAATGTCGCATCCGTTAAAAATGGTGATGGATATAGTTTTCGGGCAGGCAAATTTTCGGAACGAAATTGTGTGGCGCATCGGTTGGGTTTCGGGCTACAAAACACAAAAGAACGGATTTATCCGAAATCATGATTCTATTTTTTATTATGTAAAAAGCGAAAATTTTATTTTTAACAAAGAATATATTCCGTATCCGCGAGGATATGTGCGGCGCGATGGAAAGCCGCCGACAGGCAAAGGCGTGCCTATTGAAGATACATGGAATTGCAATAATTCTGATGTATTGGATTCCGTTATGATTAAAAGTTTTTCCAAAGAAAAAACCGGATGGGCGACGCAAAAACCTCTCGCGCTTTTGGAACGAATTATTAAAGCATCGTCAAACAAAGGCGATGTCGTGCTTGATCCGTTTTGCGGTTGCGGCACGACGTGCGTCGCCGCCGAAAAATGGGGGCGGCAATGGATTGGCGTAGACCAACATCCGAAAGTTGAAGAAGTTATGAAAAATCGCGAATATAGAAAAAAACGCAGTTTGCTGAATTTGTGGAATTCCGTGCAAATTATAGATGCGACCAAATCGGCGAATTTGCCGAAACAAAAAAACATTCGCGAAATTGATAAAAATGATGTGCGCGTCAAACGGGCGTATTATGAAAATCAAAACGGAAAATGCAAAACCGGCGATTTATGCAAATCGGGCGACGACGGCGATTGCGCGATGGAGTTGATGGCGTTTGACCGCATTAATCCCGCTGCGCGCGGCGGAGATTATACGCCCGAAAATGTGCAATTACTTTGCAGCGAATGCAATGTCGCAAAAGGGCGAAAAACGTGGACGCAATTCATTCGCGAATTGCGGCGACAAAAAACGCAAAAAATAATTGATAACATTTCGCATTAATCTGGCGGGCGTATAACTCATTTTTTCCGAAAATAAATTTATGTGGCGCGATTTTTATTCCGGCGGCAAACTTTCCGCTCCGATTGTTGTTGTTTATTTAATATTGGGCGTGGCGGCGGGCGCGTTGGGGGCGAGTCGCGGATTGTCGGTTGCCGAAATCGCGCTGTTGTCGTTGCTGCTTTTCGCCGGTTCGGCGCAGTTTGTTTTTCCCGAAATATACGAAGGCGCACCGCGCGCATTGGCGTCGGCGGTATTTTTTATTAATCTGCGGCATTTGTTATATTCCACCGCGTTGGCGCAACAGGCGCGGCGGTTGTCGCCGCGGGCGCGGGCGGCAATCGGTGCGCAACTGACGGACGAAACTTTTCTTGTCGCGACTGCGCATTTGCGCGGAAAAATGATTCCCTCCGGCGCGTGGATGATTGGATTAAATTTTTGTTCCTATCTCGCGTGGTGCGGCGGCAATGTTTGCGGCGCACTTGTCGGCGGGGCGTTGGATTTGTCCGTTGTCGGTGCGGACTTTGCCGGCGCGGCAATGTTTATCGCGTTGCTTGTGCCGCAAATCACGGGACACGCCCGCACAAAAATGGCGATTGCGGTTGCGGCGGTCGCCGGCATTGCAGCATGCATCGCGCAAACAATGTTCGCCGGCGCATTCGGCGGCGTAATGGCGGCAGTTTTGGCGGCGGCGGCGGGCGCGGCGATATTCGGCGACAACGAAAGCGACCGCGAATTCGCCGAAATGTTGCGCGCGGAAGATAACGCAAAATGACCGTCCGCCCCGAAATTCTCGGATTGATTTTGCTGTGCGCGTTGGTGACAATCGTGCCGCGGGTGTTGCCGTTTCTTGCCGCGCATCGGATGCGGTTGTCGCCGCGCGCGGTGGCATGGTTTCGTTTTTTGCCGGTGGCGATATTGTCGGCGTTGTTGTTTCCGGCGTTGTTGTTTCCCGGCGGCGAATGGCAAGGAACGATTTTGACTCCGCACATTGCGGCGGGCGCGATTGCCGCATTCGCCGCCGTTCGCAGCGGCAACATTATCATCGCGTGCATAACGGGAATGTTGGGTTATGCGGCATTGTCCGCAATTTTTTCATAACTACATTTTTCGGCGAAATCGGATAAAATGCGATTAAGATAATCCGATGAAATTAAAAACGTTTTTTTTACCAATTTTTGCATTACCGATTTTTGCCGCGGTTTTGTTTGCATTGTCTGCCGCTGCCGATTCTTCGCCGCGCGAAACGGAAATCAGTGCGGCGTGGTGCGAAAAAAACGGCGGGATTACCGAGTTTCGCTTGTTGGATAAATCGCGCATAGATTGCTATCTGCCCGAAATGGAATACGCGGCGGAGTTTGATTGGGGCTACAAAGACGCGCCGTATACTTGCATCGGTCAGGCGCGATATTATGCGGCGGAAACGGGAATGAATCCGTTATGCATTTTGATTCGGCGGGACGGACAACCGCAAAAAGAGTTTCGCAAATATACGCGCAAAGCATTAATCGGCGGCGGGGCGGACATTCGTTGCATCACAATACGCGGCGAACGAATTGATTGTTTGACCGGCGAAATTCGGAAACCATAGGACGCGACATTTGCCGCCGTTTTTCCGTTCGTCAATTGATACTGCAAAAACGCAGTCCGCGATATAATATAAAACTATGCAAGAAGTGGCAATTAATTTTTCGCAATTCGCGGCAATGCCCGATGATGATTGCAGGGAGCGGATTGTCGCCGCGCGCCGCCGTTTGGGCGGGCGTGTTTGTTTGCTGGCGCATCATTATCAGCGGGCGGATGTTTACCGGTATGCCGATCTTACCGGCGATTCGCTGAAACTTTCGCGGCTGGCGGCGGAAAGCGATTCCGAGTTTATCGTTTTTTGCGGCGTCCATTTTATGGCGGAAGTCGCCGACATTCTCACCGCCGATTCGCAAATCGTCACATTGCCCGATTTGGCGGCGGGTTGCTCCATGGCGGATATGGCGTCTTTGGCGAAAGTAGAACGCGCGTGGCGCGAGTTGTCGGAAGTTTTGGATGCGGATGAAGAAATCGCGCCGGTAACTTATATCAATTCCGCCGCCGATCTCAAGGCGTTTTGTGCGCGGCACGGCGGCATCGTTTGCACTTCGTCCAATGCGGCGGCGGTTTTGAAATGGTGTTATGCGCGGCGCGGCAAAGTTTTGTTTTTTCCCGACCAACATCTCGGCAGATGGACGGCGCGCACGATGAATATTCCCCGTGCGGAAATGGCGGTGTGGGATTTTGATTTGCCGCAAGGCGGATTGTCGGCGGACGAAATTCGCCGCGCCAAAATTATTTTGTGGAAAGGATTTTGTTCGGTACATCAAATGTTTCGCCCCGAACATGTCGCGGCGTTTCGCGAAAAACATCCGGACGGATTCGTCATTTCGCATCCGGAATGTTGCGAAGAAGTTTGCGAAATATCCGATACTGTCGGTTCCACCGAAACGATTATTAAAACAATCGCCGCCGCGCCGCCGAATACGCGGTGGCTGGTCGGCACCGAATTAAATTTGGTGCAACGCATTGCCGAAGAATTTAAACCGGACGGAAAAATCATTCGTTTTATGTCGCCGATGGTGTGTATGTGCAGCACGATGGCGCGCATAGACCCGCAACATTTGGCGTGGAATTTGGAATCGTTGGCGGACGGAAAAATCGTCAACCAAATAAAAGTCCCGCCCGAAAACGCCCGCCTCGCCAAAATCGCATTGGAGCGGATGTTGGAATGCGGGTGATGAAAGCGTTTTTCAGTCAGCGCGGTAAATTGTCCGCCGATGAAGAATTTGCGCGGGATTATACAAATAGCGGCGTGGCACCGATGTGGTTTCAAGTTGTTATGGTCGTGATAATTAAGGCGGTCGCCGTTGGCATTTTGTATGCGATAGCGAAGTTTGTTTCCATTGAGGCGGCGTTAGTCGTTTATGTGCTGTGGGCGGGCGTTGTGTCCGGGTGTGACAGTTATGCTGAACACAGGGATATGCACATGTTTTTGTGGAACGACAAGCAGTTGGACAAAAGAATCACGACACTTGAAGAATCCGCGGCGCACAAGAGCGGAAATTAATCCGTTTCGCCCGCCATTTTTTCTTTTTCCAACAATTTCCGTTTGCGATTAATTTGCTTGTGGCAGTCGTGTGTTTGTTTTTCCGAGCAGGAATTCGGCGGTTTTTTGTTCTGCTGGAATCGCTGTTTCGCGCGGCAGATAAATTGCCGAATGTATGGATATTTGGGACAATAGCCGGCACATCAGCGGTCCCACTTCCGCCCATGACAAATTGCCGAGTCCGCATCCCAAGGCGGGAAGCGCCAGCGATTTTATGCCTTCTTTTTCATAGTTTTCGGCAATCCACTGCAGTCCGCTTTCAATATCGGCGAGACGCGAATCATCGCGCCAACTGCGTTTGGTGGCGAAGAGCAAAAACCAACGGCTGGCGTTCGGTTCTTTCAAATGTTCCGGCATATCCGCCAATTCGGAATCCAAAGAACTTTCGCGTTTGTAAAGATAGGGTTTTTGCGGCGTCAACAATTTGCGGCGGCAGGCATCCTGATATTTAACATAAACATCGGGAAATTGATACTTGGTGCGGGACGCGAGTCCTTTCCCCATTATGCCGCCTGTATTGACGCTGATAGTGAAAGTTTGCCTTGACGAAAAAAACATGTCGCCTTCCACGAGCGAAATGTTGTCGCTGATGCGTCCGCCGGAAGACGGCAGAAAAAACATGTCCGGTTCCACAATAACCGGCGGGGCGGACGGCAATGCCTCCATCCATGTTTTGGTTTTGTTGTCCGGCACATACACGCCGTCCACATATTCCGCCGGCACATTATCGGGAATCAATAACTCCGACATAATGATGCGTTTGCCGCTATCGGTGTTGTTCCAATATTTGGCGTGGATTTGATTCCAGATTTGTTTTTTTAGAATTTTAGGAAAGCCGTCTTTGACGGGGCATATTTCGGATTCTTCAATAGCGGCGGCGTTGCCTACGGAAATGTACGCGTCCGCCATCTTGAGAATATCGGGACGCAGACGAAGAACGACAACATCGTGTTTTTCGTGGCGTACGCGATAAAGCATCGGGTTGCGCGCTTGAAAATAAAAGTTGGCGTATTCCCACAAGGATTTTCCGGCGGGCGTTTGCCGCTCTTTGCGTCGGTCGACAATGCTTTTATCATATATGCGGGACGGTTCCATTTTTCGCTCTTCAATTTGGCGATGGGATAAAATGCCGTGTTGCAGAATGCTCGGTACATTTTTTTTGTGCGTGATGTAATACAAAGCATGAATATCTTTGGCGGGCGCGGGCATGCTTGAATTATGGCACATTCGGGACGGGTTTTTTCTCCCTCTCCAACAATTTCCGTTTGCGATTAATTCCCCAGCGGTAGCCGCGTGTTTTACCGTCTTTGCCGATTGCGCGGTGACACGGAATTATCACCGCGATTTGTCCGCATGCCGCCCCGACTGCGCGGGCGGATTTGGGTGCGCCGATGTCTTGCGCGATTTGCGAATAGGTTTTTGTTTCGCCCGCTGGAATGTTTTGCAGAGCGCGCCATACCCGCCGCTGAAAAGCGGTTGCGCGAATGTCCAGCGGCAGATTATGTGCGCCGCGAGGTTCGTTAATTAAACGAATCGTTTTGCGGACGAGTTCGCGAAATTGGTTGTCGTCCGAATCAATTTTCGCGCGCGGAAATTGTTGTTTTAATCGCGCGCAAAGTTCGGATTCGGAATCGCCGAATTCCACCGCGCAAACTCCGCGTCCGGTCGCGGCGATGAGAACTTTGCCGAGCAAACTTTCGCCGATGGCGGCGCGGACGAATTCGTCTCCGCCGCCGCTTTTGTACGCGGCGGGAGTCATTCCCAACTGCGCGGCGGGATTTTCATAAACGCGCGCGCCGGATTCAAAACCGGAATCGTACATCGCGGCGGTGACAGATTCCGCCGTCCGCAAGTTGCCGCGCGCCGCTTCGGCGTATTGTTTCGGCGTAAGCCCCAAATATCGCGTAAATTGCCGGTGAAAATTGCGCGCACTCATTCCCGATTCTTTCGCCAAATCGGATAACGCCGGAACCGATTCCGCGTCTTCCAAACGGCGGCAGGCGGCGACAATGTTTTGCGGCGGAGATGGCGGCGAATCGGGGCGACACTTTTTGCAGGCGCGATAGCCGGCGCGCGCGGCGTCTTCGGCGCGGGCGAAAATTTCCACATTCTCGCGGCGGGGCGTTTTGGAAACGCAGCCGCAATTGCAATAAATGCCGGTGGTTTTTACCGCATAAATAAAATCAGCGGGGCGTTTTTCGGCAATCGCGCGCCATTTGGAATCGTTTATTTTCATGCGATAAAGTTTAATCGCACCAGCCCCGATATGCAATCCGTTTGTTGACTGCCAATTAAATTTTTACCGCCCGCATTCGCGGAAAAAAGGGCGGGGCGGCAATGATGCCGCGGCGGGTTATTTGCTTTCTTCGGGGGCGTTTTCCATATCGCGCATGGTGAAGCGAACTTTGCCGCCTTCGGAGCGAAGGACTTTTACGCGGACGATTTGGTCTACTTGCAATGCATCGGATACTTTGTTTGTCCGTTCGTTGGAAATTTGTGAGATGTGTAAAAGACCATCGCGCCCCGGCAAAATGCTGATTACCGCGCCGACATTTTCTATGATGCTTTCAACTTTGCCCTCGTAAATCATTCCGACTTCCACATCTTTGGTGATGGATTCAATTTTGTCGCGCGCTTGTGCGCATGCTTCGGAAGTGCCCGAAATCATGACCGTGCCGTCGTCGTTAATGTCAATCGTCGTTTCGGTGGTTTCGGTGAGATTGCGGATGACCGCGCCGCCTTTGCCGATGACTTCGCGGATTTTGTCGGTCGGGATTTTTATCTTTAACATCCGCGGCGCATATTTGGATGCTTCCGCGCGCGGTCCGGCAATCGCCTCTTCCATAATTTTCAGAATATGCATTCGCCCCTCGTTCGCTTGTTCGAGGGCGGCGTGCATAATTTGCCCGCTGATGCTGTCAATTTTCAGATCCATTTGCAAGGCGGTGACGCCTTTGCGGGTGCCGGCGACTTTAAAATCCATGTCGCCGAGATGATCTTCATCGCCGAGAATGTCGGACAAAACCGCGAATTTATCGCCGTCTTTGATGAGTCCCATCGCAATGCCGGAAACATGCGCAGACAACGGTACACCGGCGTCCATCATGGAAAGCGAACCGCCGCAAACCGATGCCATGGAACTGGAACCGTTGGATTCGGTAATTTCTGAAACCAGACGCAGCGAAAACGCGAAATCTTCTTTGTCCGGCAATACTGCCATTAAACCGCGTCTTGCCAAATGTCCGTGTCCAACTTCGCGGCGTTTGGGTGTGCCGGCGCGTCCGGTTTCGCCGGTGGCATAAGGCGGCATATTGTAATGCACCATAAAACGGTCGTATTGCATTCCGGACAAGGCGTCAATTTTTTGTTCGTCGCGTTCGGCACCCATTGTCGTGATTACCAAAGATTGCGTTTCGCCGCGCGTAAATAAGGCGGAACCGTGAGTGCGCGGCAAGACGCCGAGGCGGATGCTAATCGGGCGAATCGTGCGCGTGCCGCGTCCGTCAATGCGCGGATTGCCGGCGAGAATTCGCCCGCGGACGATGCCGGATTCTATTTTTTTCAGTTGCGAACTGACGAGATTTTTTTCGAGCGGCGTGGAATCGGCGGAAAGTACCGCATTTTCGCCGCTGCGGCGGATTTCGGATAACTTCGCGCTGCGTTCTTGTTTTTCGGTGATGTTGTAGGCGTCGGCGAAAGTGTCGGCGGTGGCGGCTTGCAACGCCGATTTTTGCTCATCCGAAAGGGACGGGGCAGTCCAATCCCACGGCGTTCTGCCCGCTTCGCGTCCGAGATGTTCTATTGCGTCAATAATCGCTTGCATACTTTCGTGTCCGCCCAGTACCGAATTTAACATCGCCTCTTCGGAAAGTTCTTTCGCCTCAGATTCCACCATCAGAACGCCTTCGCGCGTGCCGGCGACGATTAAATCCAGCGACGATTGGGAAAGTGCGCTTTGGTAAGGATTCATAACCGGTTTGCCGTCAATGTAGCCGACTCGCATTCCGCCGATGGGACCGGCGAAGGGAATGCCGGAAAGATGCAACGCTGCGGATGCGCCGACAATGGCGGGAATATCGGGATTGACTTCCGGATTGAACGACAAAACGCTTGCTAAAACTTGCGTTTCGTGATAAAAGAAATCGGGAAAAAGCGGGCGGATGGAGCGGTCAATTAGACGGCTGGTTAAAACTTCCTTGTCGCTGGGGCGACCTTCGCGCCGCAAAAAACTGCCGGGAATGCGTCCCGCCGCGTAATATTTTTCTTGATAATCCACAGTCAGCGGCAAAAATGTCGCGTCCGCTTTGGCATCCCGCCCTGCGGTGACGGCAACAAGAACGACGGTATCTTCCACATTGACCAGCACGGTCGCCCCCGCTTGTCTGCCGATTTCTCCGTATTCCAAAGTCGCTTGCCGGTCGCCGAGGGCGAAAGATTTTTTGTAGTGGGGCATGATGGTTTCCTTGTTGTAAAAAAAAATAAAGTGCGCTGTTGCGTTGCCGATGCGGGGCGCGTTATTTGCGCAAACCCAGAGTCGCGAGCGTTTTGCCGTGCGTTGCCGGATTTGTTCTTTTGAGATAGGCGGTCAGTTTGCGGCGGCGGGAAATCATTGCAATCAGCCCGCGGCGCGTGTGTTTGTCTTTTTTGTGGACGGAAAGATGGCGCGTCAGTTGGGTGATGCGTTCTGTTAGGCGGACGATTTGTACTTGCGAAGAACCGACATCTTTGTCGTGCAGACGCAAGGCGGCGATGTGGTCGCCGGAGTTGGGGGAGAGGGAGTGTGTGTCGTTCATAAGTGTCGCCTTTTTTCGGAAAAAATGTTATTATACCGCAAAAAACGCCGAAAGAAGTTTATAATTTGAAAAAGTTTTTATATTTGACGAAAAAAACGGAAAAAAATATGTACGAAAATATGCGAAAAATATTATGTCGCCGCCGGTAATGCCCGATAGTGTCGTTTTCCCGTGCGGGACGGATGCCGATTTGTCCGCGTTGGCGGCGTATCGTGCGGCGGGCGGTTATGAAGTTTTGGAGCGCGTTTTGCGCGAAAAAATCAACCCGGACGATTTGCTGGCACAAATTAAAGAATCCGGATTGCGCGGGCGCGGCGGGGCGGGATTTCCGACCGGACTTAAATGGTCGTTCATTCCGCGCGGACTGCCGACCGATGTGTATCTCGTTTGCAACAGCGACGAAGGCGAACCCGGCACATTCAAAGATCGCGACATTTTGCGCCGCAATCCGCACCAATTAATTGAGGGAATGATTTTGGGCGCGTACATTATGGGCGCATCGCGCGGCTACAACTATATTCACGGCGAAATTTGGGAGGCGTACGAATTGATGGAACGGGCGGTGGACGAATCGCGCACCGCCGGTTATTTGGGCGATGATATTCTCGCTTCCGGATTTTCGTTTGAGTTGTACAATCATCATGGCTACGGGGCGTATATTTGCGGCGAAGAATCGGCGTTGCTGGAATCGTTGGAAGGCAAAAAAGGGCAGCCGCGCAACAAACCGCCGTTTCCGGCGAGTAGCGGATTGTACGGCAAACCGACGACGATTAACAACACCGAAACTTTCGCGTGCGTTCCCTATATTTTGCGGCACGGCGGCGAAAAATTCGCGGCGCTCGGCAAACCGAACAACGGCGGCACGAAAGTTTTTTCGGTGTCCGGACATGTGGAAAAACCGGGCAACTACGAAGTGCCGCTCGGCTTTCCCTTCGCCGATTTGCTCAAAATGGCGGGCGGCGTGCGCGGCGGACGCAAACTGAAAGCGGTCATTCCCGGCGGTTCTTCGGTGCCGGTCGTGCCGGGCGAAAAAATGATGGAACTGACAATGGATTACGATTGTCTCGGCAAAGCGGGAACGATGTTAGGTGCGGGTTCGGTGATTGTGATGGACGAAAATGTTTGTATGGTGCGGGCGTTAATGCGCCTTTCGTATTTTTATTTTGAAGAATCGTGCGGGCAATGCACGCCGTGCCGAGAAGGGACGGGCTGGCTGTATCGCGTCGTCAAACGGATAGAAGAAGGCGAGGGACGCGCGGACGATTTGGACTTACTAAAAAGCGTTTCCGACAACATAGACGGGCGAACGATTTGCGGTTTAGGCGCGGCAGCGGCAACACCGGTACGCAGTTTTATCAAACACTTCCGCGCAGAGTTTGATTATCATATTCAACACAAAAAATGCCTCCCCGGCACTTGCGGATTTGGCGATGAGTGAGGCGGTTTTCGCCGCCTTACTCCGCTTTCACCGATTTGCATTCCGGTAGATAGCGGCGTTTCAGAATTTCATACGGCGACTCCGGTCGGTAAATGTTGTTTTTGTCTGCGTCTAAACAATGGAAAGCGTAGCAATCTTTCAACAGCGTCTTCGTATTGACGCCAGTGGCTACGATAAAATGGTAATCCTTGCCCCATCCAAAATGCCGCCCCTTATCGGCTGTTCTGCACGGTGTTCTTCGGCAAAACCGAGGCGAACGTACTAATACTGCAAGTGTAGGGGGAGGGATAATTTGAGGTTTTTTACGCCTTGATGTCGCATACTCTGCCATTTCCACGACGAATTCGTGTTCTTTCGGAAATTTCATAAAGTGGTAGAATTCTTTTTCATGATCCATGGCAAAAACAATCTGGTTATCGCAATTAATCGGACGCAAGCAGACCATATTCATATCAGTACACCAGCCGCCGATTTTGCGAAGCAGTTCCCAGCGAAACCAATCCGAGCATCCGTCCAGCGATCTGCCGATAGAGTAAATTTTGCTTTTCGGCAAAATGTTTTCAGCGTTGCCCATAATCACCTTTCCCGGTGCCGTGTCGGACGGCAGATTCGGAATGTCGCCGTACGACCAAAGGTGAAAATCATGTCCGTTCGCGCAGAACGAGTGTATGCAAAGCCGTGCCAAATCAGAAAGCGGCTTGTCTTTGTCGTCCGGAGAAATCCAAAGTCCGTTAAATACTTTATTGTTGGTGGAAAATTTTTCGTTCATAGCGGTCTCTTTCGTTTCCGCCTGAAAATCGGGCGATCATCCTCGTCATTATACGGAATTTCCTCCGAAATGCATAAAATACGATTCACGCCGCCCAATTTGCGTGTACAATATCGGGTGTTTGAGTAGTTTGGAGGAATTATTATGCATATCATTTATTGCGCTGTCTGTATTAATTATGGACCTGATAGGATAAACAAAAAATATATCGGACGAACCCGATATATTTATGTCGACACGGGTGGACAGATTATTAGACCGAACCGGCGATCGTTAGACGAAGACCAGCGTACGCTTGTCAAAGTGCAGAATCGGCATTTGGAGTGTGCGCGTATCCGTGGAAATTGCCTGCATTTTTATAACGCCCTCCGATGCTACGGAAATGACCAGTTCTGTTGGGGCGTTATTGATACTGCCGAAACTCGGAAAGAAGCGATTAAAAAAGAAACAGGGTATATCGTCAAGCATAAAACGTACAAGAGAGAATACGGATACAACCTTCTCCTCAATCACTCCGATTTGCCGGATGAGCAAGGAGGGCTTTCAATATAATTCATGCGTGCGCCGTGGATGTGATATGCAAAATGCTGAAAGTTGCGCAAACAGGGTATAATATCAACGATGAATGAGCAAGCGCAAACGCCGTTTTTTGCGGAAGTTGTCGCCGCTTTGCGCGAAAGTTTCCGCATTTCCGAAGCGGACAAACAGGCGAAATTCGGGGTATTTCGGCGCTTTTTCTTCAATTTAATGCAAATCGGCGGGGCGGTGTTTTATCCTCTGTGGGTTGCGTCAAAAACGCCGCGGCAGTTGTTTTCGGATAACGCTGATTTATACAATCAAATGGCGGATGTCGGCTTTTGGCTTGTAGCGGCGGGCTGGTTTTTGTGCGCGTTGTTTTGCCGCGTGGAAATGAACGACAAAAGCGGGCGCGTTCGTACGATGCATCCCGCCGGACAGTTCGGCGGACGAGTTTTGGCGGCGGGCGCGTTGCTATTAATCGCGGCGATTGCGATTGATGCATTTGCGGCATAACGCCGCCTGCAATTTCGGCAAAATCTGATATAATTCCGAAATGGGTGCGATTGCGAAGTTGAAGAATAACGGGCGGGCGGCGAATTCGGCGGTCGCGGTGCGCGTTAAATCTGCAAAAACGGCGGCGAAATCGGAGGAGTTGCCGGAATCGTATACGGACAAAGTGCGGCGGGGCGGCGGACGGACGAAACTCGCCGAGGATGCGGGAGTTTTGTTTGAAAGAATTCAGGATTTTGCCGAAAAACACGAACTTCCGCGCGGATTGAAACGCCGATTGGATAATTGCACCGATGCTTTGTGGGATTTGGAAATGGAAGAAGACGCGAAAAGCGGCGCATTGGAGCGCGGCTATGGCGAAGCGGCGAGGCGCGCGCGACTCACCGGCGCACGCGGCGAAAATGATCCTTTGTGAAACATCGCAAAAATGCCGATTTTGACAAGGCATATTCGCGATTGCCGCCGCGCATACAACATCTTGCGGACAAATGCTTTGAAAAACTACGCGAAAATCCGCCGCGTCCGTCCGTCCGTCTAAAACGAGTCGGATTGAATTGGGCGGCGCGAGTTGACGGAAACTACCGAATGACGGGAACGATGTCTGATGACGGCGAGAGTATTGAATGGTTTGATGTGGATACGCACAAAAAACGCGACAAACTTTTACGGCGGCGATAACGCGATTTTCCGCCATTCATAACCGGCGGAAAAAAGCCGCGTTTCGGGCGGGGAATCGGCAAATTGCCGCCGTCCGCCGCAAAAATCAGGTATAATTCCGAAATGGGTGCGATTGCGAAATTGAAGAATAACGGGCGGGCGAATTCGGCGGTCGCGGTGCGCGTTAAATCTGCAAAAACGGCGGCGAAATCGGCGGAGTTGCCGGAATCGTATACGGACAAAGTGCGGCGGGGCGGCGGGCGAACGAAACTCGCCGAGGATGCGGGAGTTTTGTTTGAAAGAATTCAGGATTTTGCCGAAAAACACGAACTTCCGCGCGGATTGAAACGCCGATTGGATAATTGCACCGATGCTTTGTGGGATTTGGAAATGGAAGAAGACGCGAAAAGCGGCGCATTGGAGCGCGGCTATGGCGAAGCGGCGAGGCGCGCGCGACTCACCGGCGCACGCGGCGAAAATGATCCTTTGTGAAACATCGCAAAAATGCCGATTTTGACAAGGCATATTCGCGATTGCCGCTGCGCATACAACATCTTGCGGACAAATGCTTTGAAAAACTACGCGAAAATCCGCCGCGTCCGTCCGTCCGTCTAAAACGGGTCGGATTGAATTGGGCGGCGCGAGTTGACGGAAACTACCGAATGACGGGAACGATGTCCGATGACGGCGAAAGTATTGAATGGTTTGATGTGGATACGCACAAAAAACGCGACAAACTTTTACGGCGGCGATAACGCGATTTTTTGCCATTCATAACCGGCGGAAAAAAGCCGTGTTTCGGGCGGGAAATCGGCAAATTGCCGCCGTCCGCCGCGAAAATCTGATATAATTCCGAAATGGGTGCGATTGCGAAATTGAAGAATAACGGGCGGGCGAATTCGGCGGTCGTGGCGCGCGTTAAATCTGCAAAAACGGCGGCGAAATCGGAGGAGTTGCCGGAATCGTATACGGACAAAGTGCGGCGGGGCGGCGGACGGACAAAACTCGCCGAGGATGCGGGAGTTTTGTTTGAAAGAATTCAGGATTTTGCCGAAAAACACGAACTTCCGCGCGGATTGAAACGCCGATTGGATAATTGCACCGATGCTTTGTGGGATTTGGAAATGGAAGAAGACGCGAAAAGCGGCGCATTGGAGCGCGGCTATGGCGCGATTGCCCGGTCTTCGGGAAAAAGCATTCCGTTGGAAGAGGCGCTGGAAAAAATGAAATCTCGGCGGTGATAAAACATCGCATCAAAGAAAAATTTTGGAAGCGGTATAAGAAGTTACCGCCGCGCATACAATCTCTTGTGGATGAATGTTTTGGGAAGTTGCACGAAAATCCGCCGCGTCCGTCCGTCCGTCTAAAACGGGTCGGATTGAATTGGGCGGCGCGAGTTGACAAAAACTACCGAATGACGGGAACGATGTCCGATGACGGCGAGAGTATTGAATGGTTTGATGTGGACACGCACAAAAAACGCGACAAACTTTTGCGGCGGCGATAGCGCCCGTTTTTTGTCGCCCGAAAAACTTTAACTTGCGTTTAACTTGCGGAAATTCGCAAAAAAATCCGTCCGCCGCAAAAATCAGGTATAATTTGCCGATGAAAAAGGGGCATCGCCGTGGAAATTGAACTGGAAATTAACGGGCAGAAAGTGCGGGCGCAAGAAGGCGCCACAATTATGCAGGTTGCAACGCAAATGGGGTTGTATATTCCCCATTTTTGCTGGCATCCGAAGTTGTCTATCGCCGCCAATTGCAGGATGTGTTTGGTGGAAGTGGAAAAATCGCCGAAACCGCTGCCGGCATGCGCTACCGTCGCGTTGGATGGAATGAGTGTGCAACTTTATTCGCCCAAAGCGAAAGAGGCGCAAAATAGCGTGATGGAGTTTTTGCTGATTAATCATCCGCTGGATTGCCCCATTTGCGACCAAGGCGGCGAATGTCAATTGCAAGATTTGGCGGTCGGTTATGGCGTTTCCAAATCGCGTTACGCCGAAGAAAAACGCGTTGTGCTGGAAAAAAATCTCGGTCCGCTTATCGCTACCGATATGACACGATGCATTCATTGCACCCGCTGCGTCCGTTTCGGGCGCGAAATCGGCGGCATTATGGAACTCGGCATGACCGGACGCGGCGAACACGCCGAAATTATGCCGTTCGTGGAACGCACCGTCAATTCCGAATTGTCCGGCAATATGATTGATGTCTGCCCCGTCGGCGCGCTGACTTCCAAACCTTTTCGGTTTACTGCGCGTCCGTGGGAGTTGTCGCATGCGCCCGGCATTTCGCCGCACGATTCGTGGGGCGCAAATCTGACTTTGCAAACCAAAGACGGAAATGTTATGCGCGTTGTCCCGCGCGAAAAAGAGGACATTAACGAATGCTGGATTTCGGACCGCGACCGCTTTTCATATCCCGGATTGGCAGCGGCGGATCGCGCGAAAACGCCGATGCTCCGCGCCCCCGATGCGCGACAATTTTCCGATGCGGGCTGGCGCGAATCTGTTGCCGTTGTCGTCCGCGAATTGCGAAAACGCGCGCCCGAAAAAACCGCGTTTTTTATTTCGCCGCACGCGACATGCGAAGAAATGTTTTTGTGGCAAAAACTCGCCCGCGCCCTCGGATGCGAAAATATCGATTCGCGATTGCGGCAACGCGATTTTTCGGCGGAAACGCCGTCCCGATTCGGATTTTCCGTTTCCGCGTTAGAAAAGGCGGGGGCGGTGTTGTTTGTCGGCGCGGATCCGGCGCGCGAACAGCCGCTTATCGCGCCCCGGTTGCGCAAACGCCGCCGCTTGTTTTCGGTCGGGGCGCGCAATATCGGCGGCGTTTTTCCGGCGGCGACTCAACAAATCTGCCGCCCGTCCGAAATCGCGATGCATTTGCGGCACATCAACGGACTTTTGAACGAAGCGCACCGTCTGGAAACATTGTTTGACGAAGGCAAAACCGTCGCCGAAGAAATCAAAACAATTGCGAAAAGTTTTGCCGCGCCGGCGAAAGGCGAAAAACACATTATCCTCGGCGATGCGGTTTGCGGCGCGGAAGATTTTGGCGATATTTTTCGGGCGGCGCAAATACTCGCCGAAACGACCGGCGCGAGTTTGGGGACGCTTTCTGCCGGTGCGAACGGCGCAGGCGCGCGACATTTCGGGGCGTTCGCGCGCGAGGGCGGAATGCCGGTCGGCGCGATGTTGCGCGCCGCACCCGATGCGGTAATGTTGTTCGGTTGCGAACCGCGCGATTTTGCCGAAAACGCGCTTGCAAAACAGACATTTGCCGCCGCCGGTTTTGTCTGCGTGCTCGCGCCTTTTAGCGGCGGCGTACGCGATTTTGCGCATGCGATTTTGCCGCTCGCGACATTCGGCGAAAACGAAGGAACGCTGATGAACGGCGAAGGAAAAATGCAACAATTTTCCGCTGTTGCCGCACCGCCCGCCGAATCGCGTCCGGGCTGGAAAGTGTTGCGTGTATTAGGAGAAGCGTTGGGTTTGGATGGATTCAAATTTAATACTTTGAACGAAGTGCGCGAAATGATGAAAGACGCGCCGCAGTTTTCGCCCGCGCTTTTGCAAAACGAAACCGCCGAATCGCTCGCGGATTCTTTGGAAGTTATCGGCGGCGTGCCGATTTACGATTCGGATATGCTCGTTCGCCGCGCGACTCCGTTGCAAAAAACGGCGCGCGGGGCGGAATCGGCGACCGTGCGAATGCATCCGGACGATATGGCGCGACTCGGATTTGCGGACGGGGCGGCGGTTATTCTCGGCGACGGTGAAGCGGAAGAAGAATCGCGCGCGTTTGCGGATTCCGCCGTTGCGCGCGGGGCGATTGCCGCCTATCCGTCCGGGTTGTGCGGTGCGCGGCTTTGCGTGTCGGCGGCGGAAGTGCCGCAACAGGCGGCGGGTTGATGCAAGAATGGATGCACGAAATGCTGTCGCCTTTTTTGGGCGATTATGCGGAGTGGGGGGCGATATTTTTCGCGACATTGGCGAAAATTGTGGCGATTGTCGCTCCGCTGATGTTGTGCGTTGCCTATCTGACTTACGCCGAACGCCGCGTTATCGGCGCGATTCAATTGCGCATCGGACCGAATCGCGTGGGACCGTTCGGACTTTTGCAGCCGATTGCGGATGCGTTAAAACTTTTGCTGAAAGAAATTATTCTCCCCGCCGAATCCAGCCGTTTTTTGTTGCTAATTGCCCCGGCAATTTCGCTTACTGCGGCGTTGGCGGCGTGGGCGGTGATTCCGTTCGCGCCCGAAGTGGTTTTGGCGGATGTCAATGCGGGTTTGCTTTTCGTATTGGCGGCGACTTCGGTCGGCGTTTATGGCGTAATTATCGCGGGCTGGGCGTCTAACTCAAAATACGCGTTTTTGGGTTGCTTGCGTTCGGCGGCGCAAATTGTATCGTACGAAATTGCGATGGGTTTTGCGTTGGTGGTGGTTTTGATGGCGGCGGGCAGTTTAAATTTTTCCGAAATTGTAGAGGGGCAAGCGGGGGCGACTTTTTTGTCGTGGTATTGGTTGCCGCTGTTTCCGATGTTTATCGTGTATTTTATTTCCGGCGTTGCCGAAACGAATCGCGCACCGTTTGATGTGGCGGAAGGCGAATCGGAAATTGTCGCGGGTTTTCATGTGGAATATTCGGGGATGGCGTTTGCGATATTTTTTCTCGCCGAATACGCAAATATGATTTTAATTTCCGCGTTGACGGCGGTGATGTTTTTGGGCGGATGGCTGCCGCCGTTTGATTTTGCGCCGTTTACATGGGTGCCGGGAATGATTTGGTTGTTTATAAAAATCGCGTTTTTATTATTTTGTTTTTTGTGGTTGCGCGCGACATTTCCGCGTTATCGCTACGACCAAATCATGCGCCTCGGCTGGAAAGTTTTCATCCCCCTCACCATCGTCTGGCTCGTCATCATCGGACTCTGGATGCAAACCCCGCTGTGGTTTTGGGATTGATAAAATTGATAAATGCGATGAAACGGACGGATTTTATTATCTAATTGAACTCCGAAAATAAAAATTATCAGACGAAGCGCAAAAAATGTTTTTGACCGATGAAGAGCGGGCGTATGAACGCGGACGAGAGGGCGAAGACGCGGTGGGTTTGGAATTGATGCAACTGCCGGAAAACGACTACGCCGTTTTGCATAATTTGCTGCTACCCATCGGGCGGGGCTACACCCAAATTGATCATATTGTATTTTCCCGCAAAGGCGTTTGGGTTTTGGAAACCAAAACGGTGGGCGGCAACATTTACTGCAAAGCCGGCGACAGAACATGGACGCAAGTTATGCGAAACGGACATAAAACGGTGTTCCAAAATCCGATTCGGCAAAACTATAAACATGTACTTGCCGTGCAGAGAATAACCAGATTGCCGCGGGGTGCAATTTACGATATTATCGTTTTTGCGGGCGCCGCGATATTTCGGACACCGCGCCCGGAACAAGTTGTCATGTGCGATGAATTGCTGGATGAAATTTTTTCGCGCCGGGATGATTCGCTTTCGGTGATGCAAATTAAGCGCGCCATTGCGGCGATATATTATGCCGACAAACAGAACAATGAAGAGGCGGTTAATAGACATTTGACGGATGTGCGGCAACGCAAGGAACGGAATGAACAGCGCCGCGCCCGGCGACTTGCCGCCCGGGAAATGCGCACGCAATATGCCGAAGGCAGTTCGTCTGCATATAACGGGAAAGGGTGTTTTTGGATTATAATCGCGGCATTAATATTCTTGTTTTTGTTTATTCGTTAAATATGCGCCGAAAAATTTTCCCGTCCGTCAATCAAAATCGCCGCCGTCTGTTGCGGATGTTGGGGGCGGTGGTGGCGATTCCGTTTGTTGGGAAAAGCGGGCGGGGCGGGGCGGCGGAAAATCTGCCGTTTCATCATTTGCCGAACGGGGAGTTTCGCAACAACTTTATCGGGCAAATCAATAAACCGTTCGCCGATTTATTAAAATGGCGGCGCGAGGCACCTGTTCGTCCGCTATTATCGTTTCCGCTTGCCGCAAACGATTCCGCATTTTTGCGCGACAACCGCACGCGAAATACGATTACTTGGATAGGGCATTCAACTCTTTTGTTGCAAATCGGCGGCGCGAATATTCTCACCGACCCGCATTTTTCGGAACGCGCTTCGCCGTTTTCTTTCGCCGGTCCGAAACGCGGTACGCCGCCGGGAATAAATATAAACGATTTGCCGAAAATTGATGCGGTCGTCATTTCGCACAATCATTATGATCATTTAGATTCCGATTCTATTAAAATGTTGGCGCGTAAAAATCCGGCGGCGCGATTTTTTTGTCCGCTTAAAAACGGGGCATTTTTGTCGGCACGAGGTGCGCGCGATGTTCGCGAATTGGATTGGGGCGAGTTTGCCGAATTTAACGGCGTGCGATTTACTGCCGCACCGTGTCAGCATTGGAGTTCGCGTTTTCCGTGGGACCGCAATCGGGCGTTGTGGGCGGCGTGGATTTTGGAATCGCCGTCTTTTCGTTTTTTGTTTGTCGGCGACACCGGCTATTCGCCCGATTTCGCCGCACTCGGCGAAAAATACGGCGGTTTTGATTGGGCGGCAATTCCGGTTGGCGCATACGAACCGCGATGGTTTATGCGGCAGGCGCACATTGACGGGCGCGAAGCGGCGCAAATTTATTTGGACACAAAAACGAAAAACGCGGTCGGGATTCATTGGGGGGCTTTTCAATTGACCGACGAACCGATGGACGAACCGCCGCAAAAACTGCGACAAGCGGCGGCGGAAATCGGCGCGCAAAACTTTCATTTATTTCAACACGGCGAAACGCGCGTTTTGGATTCTTGACGATGTGCGCGGAAAATATCCGGCGGTGGCGTTGCGGCGAGTTTGTTTTTTTTCTGAATCGCCCGCTGATTATGGGAATCGTCAACGCGACTCCCGATTCGTTTTCGGATGGCGGATGTTTTGCCGCCGCCGCAGATGCTATCGCACACGGGCGCAAAATGTTGGAAGACGGCGCGGATATTTTGGATGTCGGCGGCGAATCTACGCGCCCGAATGCGATTCCGGTGGATGCCGAAACCGAAAAACGCCGCATTTTGCCGGTGATTGAATCGCTGGCAAAAGAGGGCGCGGCGATTTCCGCCGATACGATGAAACCGGCAGTAATGCGCGGGGCGTTGGAATCGGGCGCTTGCATTCTCAACGATGTGTGCGGATTTTCGTCCGCCGATTCGCGCGCCGTTGCTGCCGATTCCGATTGCGGCGTTGTCGTAATGCACATGAAAGGCGACCCGCAAACGATGCAAAATGCGCCGGTATATGACGATGTTTGCGCCGAAGTTGCGGCATTTTTGCACAATCGCGCCGATGAATTGCAATCCGCCGGAATCGCGGCGGAACGAATTTGCATAGACCCCGGAATCGGTTTCGGCAAAACGGCGGCACATAATTTGCAATTAATGCGCGGGCTTTCGCGGCTGGACGAAAAATATCCGCTATTGTTGGGCGCCTCCCGCAAATCGTGGTTGCGCGCGATGTGCGGGGAAGATATGCAAATGCGCGATATTGCGGGCGCGGCGGCGGCGGCAATTTTGGCATCTCGCGGCGCGGCGATATTGCGCGTACATAATGTTGCGGCAACGCGAGTCGCATTGCAAATCGCGGCGGCGTTAGAATAATCCGCGGTTATCGCATAATGCGCGGTTAGCGAAATAATCCGCGATTATCGTGAACGGTTGGGTTTTTGTTCGCCGAAAATATCGTCAAACTCGCAGGGCGATTCTTCTTTTTTTTGCGGTTTCTTTCCCGCCGAATCGTCATAACCGGAATCGTAAAATACCGTTTCCGGCGGCGGCGGCGGGGGCGGCGGCGGAATGTTTTCGGCTTCTTGCGGGAGCGGCGGCGGCATATTTTTTATGGACAACGCGCTTTTTGTCGGCGGCGTATTTGGCATCGGCGGGGCGGTTTGTATCGGCGGAGATTTTTTGGGCGGGGAGATATTTTCCCAATCTGCTTCGTCCATTTCGGTTTTTTTGCCGGGCGTAATGCGATGCCATTTTTTAACATTCGGATTGAATCGTTCGGCGAGTGCCATTGACAAATAAATGAGCGCGGCGAGACAAATCAGCATCGCGAAACCGGTGATGAAACTTGCTTCTTTGGCGCCGACATCAATAAATGTGGTGGCGGCAACTAAAACGAGAATGGCGACAATTTCGCGCATGTTAGTTGGCGGTGGTTTGGAACATTGCGATGTCGCTTGCCGCTTCTTCGGTCAACCATTCGCGCAACGCGGCAATTTTGGGCGATTCCCAGATTTCTTTGCGCGCGCACAAATAGCAACCGGATTGGACTGGTACGCGAATGCCGAGCGGGTCGGTTAGCAATCCTTTTCGCACATCGTCTGCGGCGAGCGACGAACGCGCGATGGCGATTCCGTGTCCTTCTATCGCCGCTTGCAGAGTCAAATCGCTTTGGGTAAAAAGTCGTCCGTCGCGGATATTGATTTTTTGACCGGGGGCGGCGATTCGCATCCATGCGTGCCAATCCAGATTTCGTTTGCTGGCGATTTCGGTTTGGTCGTGCAAAAGCGTATGAAAACGCAAATCGTCCGGCGTGCGCAAGGGGCGGGCGGCGTCTTGCAAATACGCCGGGCTGCATACCGCAAATAATGTTTCGCGCCATAAAAGTTGCGAACGCAACGCCGCGGAAGCGGGGGCGGACGGCAGATTAATTGCCGCGAGTTCCACATCTTCGCGTTCCACATCAATGGTGTGATTGTACGAGCGGATAATCATCGGCAAATCGGGGTGTCGGCGGTAAAAGCGGTGCAGACGCGGAATTAGCCATTTGGCAGTAAAAGACGAAAGCGCGCCGAATACGGTGCTGCCGCCGAGTTGCCCGGAAACGATTTGCGCGATGGCGCGGTCAATATCGGACATTGCGCGGGAAAGTTTTTCGTACAAAAAACGCCCTTCGGCGGTGAGGGCGATGCCGCCTCTTCGCCGCGACATCAATCCGCATCCGACGCTTGTTTCCAGTTGTTTGATTCGCTGGCTGACGGCACTCGGCGTTACTTGCAGATATTCGGCGGCGTGTGTGAAACTGTCGCGGCGGACGACTTCGCAAAAAACGCGAATGGCGGATAATGAATAGGCGCGGTTGTCCTTGCCGTCGTCGTGAATAATGTGCGCTGCTGCGGTTGCGGTCATGGCGTTGGATTGTTGCGGCAATATTACCATTAATCGGGCGGGAATGTGCAAATTGGTATTGCGGCGGCAATTTGCGTTATAATTTCGGAAGGATGCCGAGGTGGCGGAATTGGTAGACGCGCCGGACTCAAAATCCGGTGTCGGAAACGGCATGAGGGTTCGAGTCCCTCCTTCGGCACCGCAGGCGCGTAGCTCAGTTGGTTAGAGCGCTACCTTGACATGGTAGAGGTCACTGGTTCGAATCCGGTCGCGCCTACGGTTTTGCGCATTCCGGCGAAACGCGGCGATTTTTTTCTTAAATTGATCGCCCCGATTTTGCCATCGCGCCCAAAATCAGGTATAATTTCCGATATATTTTTCGAGGGGATTTTTGGGGGATTAATGGGAGTAAAAACGATGAATAAATGGCAAAAAGTTATCGGCAAATCCGCCGCGTTTTTTCTTATCCTTTTCGGGAGCGGAATTGACGATGCGCATGCGTACGGCGCGGCAATACGCCTTGACGACGGAAGTTTTTCCATCGTGGCAAACTACGAATCCGAACAAATCGCACAAGATTCGGTTATCGCCGCTTGCACAGACACCGCGAATATCGAAAATCCGGAAAACGTACAAAGATGCAGACCGTCGGCGATTGTGGACACTTTCAGCGATGAAGTATTTCTTTACGCACCTTTTGCGGACAGTTTCGGCAGAGGGGCGGACACTGAGGCGGCGGTGTATGACGCCATTGACGATTGCGTTGTAAATAGTTTTTTGTTTTCCTTCCTCCCCGACCCGTATCAGGCGTGTCAAGAGGCGGTTCTCGGGCTGGAATCGAGAGAGATTACGGTGATTGTTGACGCCGACGAAGGCACTACCCGCGTTCATCGGGTTGAGAATATATTGGCGAATAATAACCCGGCTTTCGCCCCGATTTTTTGCGGAGACGGCTCTGTTGCGGATGATATTTCCAGCAGCGTAGAAACGCTTGATGTTACGCAAATAGTCGGCGATACGAACAACGATGGCACCATTTCCTTGGACCCGGCGGACGGCGAAATCACGACAATTCAGCGACAACTCACCGTTTTGATTCTCGGCACGATTACTGTTGAGGTGGCGGGACCGCTTTCTTATACCCCGAACTGCGACCGGGTGGATCCTGCTTGTGCCACTGGTACGACTCTCCAAGTTAGCAACAATACTTGCGTAGCAGATTCAACCGCTATGTGTCCGGACGGGCAACGAAGAGATCCCGTTAATAACGAATGCGTACTGCAGTGCGATGCGCATTTGGTGTTGCAACCGAATCCCGATAATCCCGGCAATTCGGGTAATGAAAATATGGCATGCTTTCCGCGAACGGCGGATTTGTGCGGGTATTGGGAAACTTTTGAAGCAAATCCGGCGGGGGTTGGCGGATTTTGCGTGCCGACAACACAGGCGGATTGCGAGGCGGACGGGCTTATATTAAAATACCGGTTTGGCGACAGCAGCAGAGAAGGGCGGGAATGTCTTCCGCCGATTCGCGAAGAATGCGTATTCGGGACAAGATTCGTGCCGGACGACCCCGCAGTTGCGGAAAATGATGCGGCGGCGGTCGGTCGTTGCGTTCCAATACAAGGCGCACAAGATTGCGAAGAATATGAAAGATTCGACAATGGCGGTTGCATCCCCAGAAGTATGGAAAATTGTATGGACGATGAAGTATTTTCTCCGAGGTTAAACGATGATGGTACACCGGCTAACAACGGCGGCGTTTGCATTTTTGCGGGCGATTTTTTGCTGACGACATCCGTCACGCCGGATTCCCACGAATACACTTCCGATTTTTGCGATGAGGATTGGCAATCAAGATTTATATTAAGCAATGACGGGCAAAATGCGGCGGAAGTTTGCGAAATTCCCTTAGATTTGGGCGATTCATTGCAAATTACTGTGACAGTAACAGATACAATGGAGACGTTGACATTAAATTTGGGCGGAAACTTCCAATTTAGACCGGATGAGAATGGCAACGCCCGTGTGGACGGATGTCTTATCCGGGAATCCGCCCATTTTTCCGGAATAGTACCTTGCAACAACCCGCGATTGTTCGGCGAAATCGGCGGATTTCCGCAAATGCCCCCCAGTTTTGTGCCGGGAGACAGATTAACGGTTGCGGTATCGCTAATGACAACGAACATAGGCACTACTAACGATGTCATATCCGCCATCCAAATCACTCACAACAATCAAGAAATTGGTCGTGTTGAAATGCTGACTTGCGACGAAAATGAAGAGGCAATCAATGGTATGTGCGTATGCGGCAATGGATTTGAGCGTGAGGGCGGAGATGGCAGAAACGCATGCGTAGAAATCATGTGTGAAGCAAATGAAGTAGTAGACGAGCAAAATATGTGCGTATGCCAAAATGGATTTGATCGTGAAAATCCGGATGGCACCGGCGCATGCGTGAGAACCGGAACCGGGTGTGGCACAAATGAAGTGCCAAGCGGGAGTGCATGTATATGCCTTCCGGACCATAGCCGGGATAGCACCGGCGCATGCGTGAGAGACAGCGGCGGCGACACGGGTAATCGTCCGACACTTCCGACACCTCCGACAACAAGCACCGGTCCTGTTGTCGTTGATTTCCAAAGAGACACGGCGAAAGATTCGCAAGTTATCGCCGGTGCCGTTGTCGGCGGTTTTGCGGTTTTCTACGGAATGTCGTATTTTCTCGGCGGCGATATTTTATACACCCCCGATTTCGGCTATTCCGTCACCGAAAACGGCTACTCCATAAACGGCGGCGGACGGGCGTCTTTCCGCAAAGACGGATGGCATTTTTATTATTCCGCAAAACAAACAAATCGGGACGGCGAATTCGGCGATTTACGCTACGCCAGCGGCGGCAAATACACCGGAGATATATTTACGGCGGCGTTTTCCGAATCCGTCAGCGGCAAAACGGTGAATTATAATGTGTCATTGTCCGCCGATATTTCGGGCGGCGTTTGGAATATATCGCCCGTCTATCGCATGCGTTCCCGCTTTCACGAAGGCGAAACAACCACCCGCAACTCGCTGAATTTGCAAAGCGAATTCCGCTATAACGGCTGGCGAATCCGCTCCTCCGCCGGATTCCGGTGGCGACAAACAAACGAATTCGCCGACAGCGGCAAATTCCGCATAGACGCAATTCATCGTTTCTAACACCCACCCCCCGCCCAACAAATAATCGGAAAGCGGGGGATTTCCCGCATCATCCCGCCCCCGTTTGCGGAGGCGGAAGATGTTTGCTTTTTTCCGATTTTTGTTATAATCGGAAGTATGCATTTATGCGCTTGCTATTTTTTAATAAAGGAGACAAAACAATGAAAAAATCCCTCGTTATTTCTGTTGCGCTGGCGGCGGCGATGCTTTCCGCCCCCGCACATGCCAAGCCGGTATTGTTAAAAACGCCGGTCGCATTCGGTTCGCACTTGCCCGCATTGGGAAGTCCGATTAAATTTATTTCGCGCGAGTTGGAACGCGTATCCGGCGGCGACATCAAAATGCGGTTTTACGAACCGGGCAAACTTGTCGCGCCGTTTGAGATTTTGGATTCGGTTTCTTCCGGCAAAATCAATTCCGGCTACACGACTTCCGGTTATTGGTACGGCAAAATGAAAGCCGCGGCGCTTTTCGCCGCCGTTCCGTTCGGTCCCGAAGCGCCTGAATATATGGCGTGGATATATTACGGCGGCGGGCTGGAACTGTGGCAGGAAACGTACGACCGCGCCGGCTACAATGTCAAAGTGTTGCCTTGCACCATCATTTCGCCGGAAACTTCCGGCTGGTTCAAAGAAAAAATGAATTCGCCCGCGCAGTTTCAAGGATTGAACATTCGCTTTTTCGGATTGGGCGGCGAAGTGATGAAGGAAATGGGCGCAAATCCGTCTTTGTTGCCGGGCGGCGAAATTTTCGGCGCGCTGGAAAAAGGGCAGATTGATGCAACGGAGTTTTCCATGCCGGCGATTGATGAGCGTTTGGGATTTTATAAAATTGTCAAAAACAACTATTTTCCGGGCTGGCATCAGCAGGCGACGATATTTGAATTGATGATCAACAAAGATACATGGAACGAGATGAGCGAACAACAGCGCGCCATCGTGGAAATCGTATGCAAAGCGTCCATGACCAACTCCCTCGCCGAAGCCGAGTCGGCGCAACCGCCCGCCCTTAAGCGGCAATCCGAAGAAAACGGCGTTTCGCTGGAATATTGGAGCGACGAAATGCTGGACGCTTTTCATTCGGCGTGGGAGCGGGTGCTTGCCGAACAGATTAAAGATCCGCAATTTAAGCGGGTGTGGGACAATTTGGACGCTTTCCGCAAAGATTACGATATTTGGGAGAAAAAAGCGTTTCTGCCCCGGTAATGCGCGGGGCGCAAACGGCGCAATGAATTCTCCCGGTGCGCAAACAAACGGCGCGCGGCGTCCGTCTCTTCTTTGCGTTATTGCCGATAAAATGGACGGAATCGTCCGCCGAATCGGATATGTTTTCGCCGCTTTCAATGTCGTTCTCATCGCGGTTATTCTCGCGCAGGTGGGAATGCGCCATTTGTTCGCCGGCGGTCATCAAATCGTACTCGGCGAGTTGGAATGGCATTTGTATGCGACCGCGATGCTATTCGGAATGGCGTATTCGCAATCCGAAAACGCGCATGTGCGAGTGGATGCGCTGGCGCGTAACTGGACGGCGCGGCGGCGGGCGGCGGTGGAAATTTTCGGCGCGCTGTTTTTTATGGCGCCGTTTATCACAATCGTATTTTTGCACGGGCTGGATTATGTCGCCGATTCGTGGCGGGTGTCGGAGCGTTCGGATTCGCCGGCGGGACTGCATTATCGCTGGTTGATTAAAAGCGTCATTCCGGCGAGTTTCGCGCTGTGGTTTTTCGCGTTGACGGCGCGATTATTGCGCGACATCGCGATTTTGCGCGGAGATGATTTTGCGTCTTCCGCCGCACCGAAAAACGCGGATGAACATTAACGAAGTTCTTGTTTTGGGAATGTTCGCCGCGTTTATGGCGGCTTTGTTTACCGGCTATCCCGTCGGGTATGTGCTGGCGGGAATCGGCGTGTGGTTTGCTTTGGTCGGATGGTGCGCGGATATGTGGTTCGGTGCTGCGACCGGGTTGGATTATCTGACGATGGGATTGGTCGTGAACCGGATTTATAAAGGCGTCGTGGAAAACTGGATTTTGATAGCGTTGCCGATGTTTATTTTCATGGGAAGTATGCTGCATCATTCGGGAGTCGCCGAACGGATGATGCACGCTTTTCAATCGCTTTTCGGCGGATTGCGCGGCGGATTGGCGGTGACCGTGGTGGCAATCGGAATGATATTGGCGGCGTCCACGGGAATTATCGGCGCTTCCGTGGTGTTGCTGACGGTGATGTCGCTGCCGCTGATGTTGAAGCAGGGATATCCGGCGCCGCTGGCGACCGGCACTATCGCCAGTGCGGGAACGCTGGGAATTTTATTGCCGCCGTCCATTATGTTAATTTTGATGGCGGATCAGATGGGGTTGGCGGTCGGCGATTTGTTTGTCGGCGCGATTTATCCGGGGCTTTTGTTGGGCGGATTGTATATCGCGTTTATCATCGCAAAAGGTTTTTTGCATCCGGCACAATTGCCGTTGCCGGCGAATGTCCGCCCGCCGGGATGGCGCGCGTTGGCGGAAGTGGCGACGGCGACATTGCCGGCGCTTGCGCTGATTTTCGCGGTGCTGGGTTCCATTTTTTCGGGCGTCGCGACTCCGACCGAAGCGTCCGGAGTCGGCGCGCTGGGCGCGATTTTATTGACGGTGTATTACCGCCGTTTTTCAATGAAAATATTGCGCGAAACGACGATGGAAACATTTCGCACGACAGCGAACATATTCGCAATTTTTATCGGTGCGACATGTTTTGCGCTGGTATTGCGCGAACTCGGCGGCGACCGGGTGATAGAAGACGCGTTGTCGGCGTTGCCGTTTGACAAATATGGCGTGGTGATTTTTATTTTGTGCATCGTGTTTATTTTGGGATTCTTTTTGGACTGGATAGAAATTACATTAATCATTCTGCCGCTGATGGGACCGGTGGTGGAAGGATTGGGATTCGGTTTTGACGGGCGCGGGGCGGTGGATTTTCCGGATTTGTTGTGGTTTGTGATGCTGGTGGCGATTACGCTGCAAACTTCGTTTCTTACGCCGCCGGTCGGATTTGCGTTGTTTTATATGAAAAGCGCCGCGCCGCCGCAAATAAAAATTACGGACATTTACCGCGGCGTCTGGCCGTTCGTGATCATTCAACTAATCGTCATCGCGCTGGTCGTGGCGTTTGAAGATTTAGTGATTTCATTGCCCGCGCTGGTGTACGGATAGCGCGCGCCTTAAACAATTCACCGCCGGTTCAATAGCGATAATGTGCTGGTTTGAACGGTCCTTCTTTTTTAATTCCGAGATACGCCGCTTGTTTTTCGGTCATTTCGGTAAGCACGGCGCCGACATGTGCGAGGTGCAGGCGGGCGACTTTTTCGTCTAAATGTTTCGGCAGAACATAAACATCCGCGGCGTATTTTCCATGATTGGAAAATAATTCAATTTGCGCCAGTACCTGATTGCAAAAAGAGTTGCTCATTACAAAACTCGGATGTCCGGTCGCGCAACTTAAATTGACCAGACGCCCTTCGGCGAGAACGATGACGCGTTTGCCGTCCGGAAAAATAAAATGGTCGACCAGCGGTTTGATTTGTTCTACTTTGCATTCTTCGCGCAATTCGGCAATTTGAATTTCGGAATCGAAATGTCCGATGTTGCATAAAATTGCATTTTCTTTCATTTTTCGCGCGTGTTCGCAAGTGATGACATCCACATTGCCGGTGGCGGTGACGAAAATATCTGCGCGCCCGCACATTTCGTCCATTGTCGCAACGCGATAACCTTCCATCGCCGCCTGCAACGCGCAAATCGGATCTATTTCGGTAATCCACACCGCCGCACCCAACGCCCGCAACGATTGCGCGCATCCTTTGCCGACATCGCCGTAGCCGCAAACGACAGCGGTTTTGCCGGCGATCATCACATCGGTCGCGCGTTTAATTCCGTCCAGCAACGATTCGCGACAGCCGTAAAGATTGTCAAACTTGCTTTTGGTTACCGAATCGTTGACATTAAACGCCGGACATAAAAGTTCGCCTTTGTCGCGCATTTCGTATAACCGCTGCACGCCGGTGGTGGTTTCTTCGGAAATGCCGTACAATCGTGCGCCGACATCGCGAAGTTTTCCGTGTGCGAGAATTGTCGCATCGCCGCCGTCATCCAAAATCATATTGGGCGTCCAATCGTTCGGACCGGCGAAAGTTTGTTCCACGCATTGCCAATATTCTTCTTCGGTTTCGCCGCGCCATGCGAAAACCGGAATTCCAACTGCCGCCATTGCGGCGGCGGCATGATCCTGAGTGGAAAAAATATTGCAAGACGACCAGCGAACTTCCGCACCCAACGCCCGCAAAGTTTCAATCAGCACCGCCGTTTGTATGGTCATGTGCAGACAACCGGCGATGCGTGCGCCCGCCAAAGGTTGCGTTTTTGCGTAGTCGCGCCGCAATTGCATCAATCCCGGCATTTCGGTTTCGGCAATGACGATTTCGCGGCGCCCCCATTCGGCGAGGGACATATCGGCGACGGCGAAGTCGTTTTGCGAATCAATTTTTACAGCGGCAACGGTCATTTTTTTCTCCTTTTCGTTTTGTTAAATTTGCGGCAAAATCCGCGCACCGCATTATACCACCGCCGCCGCAAAAACCATATTTTCGCCGGCAAACTATGCGGCGGGGCGGGCGGCGAGAACGCCGTCCAGCCAGCCGGGATTCATGTCGGGGACGGACGACAATAATAATTCGGTGTATTCGTGATGCGGCGGTGTAAAAATTTTATCGCGTTCGCCCGATTCCGCAACTTTTCCGTTGTGCATTACCGTCACTTCATCCGCAATCGCGCGCACCAACGAAATGTCGTGCGTGATAAAAAAATAACACAGCGAAAACTCGTCTTGCAATTTTTGCAATAAACGCAAAATTCCTTCTGCGACAAGTTGATCCAACGCCGAAGTAATTTCATCGCAAATAATTAAACGCGGATTTGCCGCCAATGCGCGGGCGATGCAAACGCGTTGTTTTTGTCCGCCCGATAACTCATCAGGTGCGCGTTCCAAAAATTGTTCGGGCGGCAACTCTATCTGTTCCAAAAGTTCGCAAACGCGAGTATGCAATTTTTTGCCGGAAAGCCCGAGATAAAATTGCAGCGGTCGTCCGACAATATCGCGTACGCGATGACGCGGATTTAACGCAGTATCGGGCGTTTGATAAATCATCTGAATATTTTGCAATAAAGTTTTGTCGCGCGCCGTATAATGCGGCGGCAACAATTCGCCGTCCATTAAAATGCGTCCGGCGGAAGGCGGTAAAAGTCCGGCGATGCATCGCGCCAATGTGGATTTTCCCGAACCGGATTCGCCCACGACAGCAGTCGTCCGCCCGCGATATAGCGACAACGAAACATCCGACAACGCGCGCGCATCGCCGTAATGCGCCGATATATTTTCCGCCCGCAAAAGCGGTTCTTCGGGCGGCGGCGGTTTCGCGATTTTTTGCATTTGTCGCACCGCCCACAACGATTTTGTATAATCGGCTTTCGGTGCGGAAAGTATTTCGCGGGTATCGGCTTCTTCTACTTTTTTTCCGTCTTTTAGTACGAGAATGCGATTTGCCATTTGTGCGACAACTGCCAAATCGTGCGTGATATACAACGCCGCGGTTTTATATTCGCGCACAATATCGCGAATCGCGGCGAGTACTTCTATTTGCGTAGTGACATCCAACGCGGTAGTCGGTTCGTCAAAAACTATCATATCGGGGCGGCAAAGCATCGCCATCGCAGTCATCGCGCGTTGCAATTGTCCGCCGGAAACTTGATGCGGATAGCGAAATCCGATTTCGTCCGGCGAAGGCAGATGCAGTTTGCGATATAATGCGATTGCATCTGCATCCGCTTCGGCGCGCGATTTAATGCCGAATAATACCGCGCTTTCGCGGCATTGTTTTATGAGGCGGTGCGCGGGATTGAATGCTGCCGCCGCCGATTGTGCGATATAGGCGATTCGCGCACCGCGAAGTTTGCGGCGTTGTTCTTCGCTGCAACGAACGAGATTCGCGCCGTCAAATAAAACTTCGCCGCCGGTAATGCGACAACCATCGCGCGTATAACCCATTCCCGCCAATCCCAGCGTGGATTTTCCCGCCCCCGATTCGCCGATAAGTCCCAACACTTCACCGCGCCGCAAAGACAAACTAACGCCGCGAATAATAGGCGTCGTTTCATCACCGCCATCAATATGCAAATCATTAATTTGCAACAACGGCGCCCCCAAATCAACATTTTTCATTTTGTCATCATCACTAATTTTCATACTATATGCCTAACTATAACAAATCCGGGCGGCAAAAACATTTTCGCCCGAAATGTCGCGAAAAACTAATTCGCAAAAATGGTTGACAGATACTTTTTATTTTATAATGCCGCCTGATATAGATTTGCAAGACAGCCCCGATTGCCGGGCGCTGTCTGAATACAATACCTCCGGGGAAACGGGCAGCGGAATCTTTCTTGCAGATGTTATCAAACGGACGCAAGTTCGCGTTCCACCAGACGCGTCCAATAGGCGGCGCCAACGGGTAGAATGTCATCGTTAAAATCAAACCGGGGATTATGCAATGCGGGGCTGTCTTTGCCGTTGCCGATGAACATAAAACAGCCGGGTTTTTCTTTGAGCATCCGTCCGAAATCTTCCGAAAACATCATGCGCGGGCAGTCGCCGTCAACGCGGCTTTCACCGGCGATTTCGCGGGCGGCGGCAATTCCGGCGCGCGTTTCGGCGGCGGTGTTTGCAGTTATGCCGAAGCAATGTTGATACGAAAAATCGGCGACCGTCGCGCGGTGCGCATCGCAAACGCCGTCCGCGATTCGTTTAATTGCGTTGCGAATTTCGCCGCGAGTCGCATCGGAATAGGCGCGCGCGTCTCCGCGCAATATCACGCGTCCGGGGATGACATTTTGCGCGCCGTCCGTTTGGAATTCGGTTACCGAAACTACTCCGCCGAGGGAGGGATTAATCACCCGCGACACCACGGTTTGCAGCGCGCCCACAATTTCGGCGCCGGCAACTAATGCGTCCGCGCACAAATGCGGCAACGCCGCATGTCCGCCGCGACCTTTGACGGTAATTTGAAAATGATCTTCGCATGCCATCACCGGTCCGGTGCGAGTGGCAAAATGTCCGGCGGGCAGGGAGGGCAAATTGTGCATCCCGAATATCCGCTGCATTGGAAATTTCCGCAATAATCCGTCGTTCAGCATGGCTTCCGCGCCCAACCCGTTTTCTTCATCGGGTTGAAAAATAAAAACCGCAGAGCCGTCAAATTTTCCGTCCGCCGCCAATTGCCGCGCCGCGCCCAGCAACATCGCCGCGTGACCATCGTGTCCGCAGGCATGCATTTTGCCTTCATAAACGGAGCGATGGCGAAACCGGGATTCTTCGGCAATCGGCAGCGCGTCCAACTCCGCGCGCAAACCGATGGCGCGCTTTTTTGTGCCGCGGCGCAAAACGCCGACAACGCCGACATCGGCAACGCGGCGGGGATTCGCGCCGCATTCGCGCAAAACATTTTCCACTATCGCGGCGGTTCGTTCCACCGCGAATCCCGTTTCCGGATGGCGATGAAAATCCCGCCGCCAGACGGTCATTTGCCGCCGCAACTGCGCGGCGATTCGCGGAGGCGAAACCATTCGTTTTTGAATCAACGCATCGGCGGCGCGTACAAAATGCCTCCCCGCGACCACAGCGCATTCGGACTGCCCGCGCGCGGAATGCCGATGGGCGTATTTTCGCCCACATTGGCTTCGTAAATTTCCCCGTAGTTGCCGACTTGCCGAATGACCTGATAAAAACAATCATCCGCCAATTTATCGCTCAGAAATTCGCATAAGCCGCTTTCCACCCCCAACAAACGCCGTATTTGCGGATTGTCGGATTTTTTCATTTCCGCCGCGTTTTGCGAAGACACGCCCAATTCTTCGGCGTTAAGCATCCCGTAAATTGTCCACCGCACGATATTCGCCCACACATCGTCGCCCTGCCGCACCACCGGCCCCAAAGGCTCTTTGGAAATGGTTTCGGGCAAAATCACCGCCGCCGACTGATCGCGCAACTCGCTGCGAATTGCCGCCAGTTGCGATTTGTCGGAAGTCAAAACATCGCAGGATTCTTTCTCAAATGCTTCGCGGGTTTGCGCCGTATTGCCGTACGATTTGGGGGTAAAGGTCATGCCGTTGGTGCGAAAATAATCGGCGAGATTGCCTTCCGAAGTCGTTCCCGCCAAAACGCAGACGCGCGCGCCGTCCAGATCTTTGGCGCTGTCCGCCCCCAGCGATTTGCGGACCAAAAATCCCTGCCCGTCAATGAAGTTGTAATAGGTGAAATTCATTCCCAGCGAACCGTCGCGGTTGAGCGTGTGCGTCGTCGCAAACGGCAAAACATCCACTTCGCCCGCCACCAGCGCGGTGAGCCCCGATTTGAAGTCCATCGCGACAAATCGCGCCTTTTCGGCATCGCCAAACACCATCGCGGCGATCGCGCGGCAAGTATCGCTGTCCAAACCCGAATATCTGCCGTCATCGCCGACCGCGGAAAAACCGGCGATAGTTCCCAGCGCGCCGCATTTTACTTCGCCGCGCGCCAGCACTTCTTCCAGCAAACCCGCCTGGGCGGCGTTCGCCGACATCGCTATTGCCGCCATCGCAATTCCCGTAATCGCTTTTTTCATCGTTCATTACTCCTTGTTGCGCCAACAAAATGATGGCGTTTTTAGAGTTTAATGCAATTTACAGAAAAAGTTGAGAAATTTGCGAAAAATTTTGCCGCATTGTTGCTTTTCGTAATTCTCCGATTCACCTCCGATTCCATTCTCGCGTTCGCAAGAATGAAAGAAAAACCGGCGGAGATTCCATTTCCCCGCCGTTTTTTTGCGAGTTTTTTTCGGCAAGCAAAAGTTCGCATTCGCCGACGGTTTTTTGCATTTTCGGGCGGGATATGTTATACTTTCGCCCGAGTTGTTTGTGAAGTTCCCCCGATTGCCGGGGGTGCCGTCTGATAGAACACCTGCGGGGAATGGGCGGCGGTATCTTTACAACTTCACGATACAACTCAACGCCCGGCGGTGTCGGGCATCGTGCGGGCGATTTCCCGTTATTAACCTGAAAGGAAATGAAAATGAAAATTAAAACTATTCTTTTGCCGCTGTTTGCGGTTTTGTTGGCGGGATGCGGCGGTGGTCCCGCACCCGGGCATTTTGTAAAACCGAATACATCGGCGGATTATGGACTTTCCTGCGATGCTATACAAGGAGAGATTCATGCGAACGACACACAACTTCGTCAAGCACAAGCGGGAGGGGTAATAAGTGGCTTTTGCAGTTTCAATAAGGAAGCGTGTTCCCGTGATATTCGGGCTCGCAACAATGTGTTGCAGGGATTGTTGTACCAGAAAGGGTGCGTGAATCCGAATGCTGCCGGTGCGGGTGCGAATTCGGGTACGCAACAGCCCGAATCAAAAGAAAAATCGCGAGTGATTATCTGCAACGATGACCAAACATGCGTTGTTGAATAATGGGAAAATAATGAAAAAAGCGATATTAATTTTCTTATGCCCGGGATTGTTTGGATGTGCGGGTGCTTTTGTTGAGGCACGCCAGAATTCTGACTACGCGCTCACTTGTGATTTGATTGATTACGAGATTATTGAAAACGAATCTGAGATTCTTCGGGGATACGATATTCCCGGAGTTCTCGGCACGGGCAACAATACTTGGATATTAATGCAAAGACGGGATCTTCAAGCAAGATTGAATGTTCTGCATCAACTTCGTAGCGAAAAGAAATGTGGACAAAATACGAACAAACCTGCGGCATCTAATAATCCCGATTCTAAAGAAAAATCACGCATTATTATTTGCAAAGACGACCAAACCTGCATTATTGAGTAGACAGAAAACAAAAAACCGGCGGGGGATTCCGTGTCCCCGCCGTTTTTTTGCGGGGTTTTTCGGCGGCGAAAATGCGTAAATTTATGAATTCCCGTGTTTGCGGCAAATTACAGAACTGTTATTGCAAATTACAGAACTGTAAAATGGAATGCTAATGTAAAAACTTTCGCAATTCGGGCGGAAGTTTGTATTCCCCGCCGTTTTTTCGTATAATCTTATTTTTTACAAAACCGAAAGGGAAAATCATTATGAAAATCAAGACCGTTCTTTTGCCGCTTTTCGCCGCCGTTTTGTTTGCGATTTCGCCGCCCGCTTTTGCTGGAGAAATTCCATTACTACTCCCTTGTGATGATATAGATAGAAAACACAATAAAAAGCATTATTCAAGAAAAGGAGACAACTCCTCCCACGGCGTGCTTATTAGCATGGCTAAATGCTCTGACTCAGAAAATGAAAGAAGGCGGCTTTTGCAAATTGTTTCGGATAGAGGCATTCCTGCAGGAAAATATCTTTTGGCTTGGCTTGAGTATTCAGAAAATTGGGATGTAGAAGAAACAACAGATTTAGAAAATCTGAAAAAATCTTATGATTTATTTATGGAAACTTTGGAAAGTATTCAAGATCAGCCCGACTACCCTTATGTAAGTGAAATTGGTGATAAAGAAGTATATAATGACAGTTACTATGAGATGCGATTTGGAATCTTACCCCATTCTTGTATTTCTAAAAGTTATGCACTATACGAAATGCAACTTCAAGTACCAATTGAAACTATCAATCAAATCAATAGATACGAAGATCTTCAAAAACAAATTTGCGGTAGTTTGGATGAAAACAATCAACCATTAGAAACTGCTATCAGTTATAGAAATAAAATTAAAGAACGTGTATTAGAAAAAAGAGGACATAGAATCAGCGGCTTTGATGAAAGATATGAAAGAAATTTCAATAAATTAGATAATGAAGAACTTGTAAAATTTTTTAGAGATTTGTTATCTTTTGCATTAAATCCAACAGATAATACTGATACACAATCAAAATCGGAATATGCGGCGGCGGCGTTTGCGGCGATGTCGGAAAATGAACAGGCGGAGTTTTGTATTTCAATTCGCAGTCCGCAAAGACCGTGTTTTTGTACAACTGGAATTGTCTGCACGGAAAATTATTGCATAGATAGACCGAATTGCATTGAACCCGAAGATGTGGATTATGGGCATTTGCTAAACGATTATACGCCGTCCGAAAAATCGGCGGAAGAATCAGCGGCGGAAGAACCGGCGAACGAATCGGCGACAGATGAATCGGTTGCGGACGAATCGGTGAACGAATCGGCGGCGGAAGAATCACCGGCGGAAGAACCGGCGGAAGAAATAGCGGAAGAACCGGCGGAACCGGAAACAAAAACCGTATGCCGTTCTTTTGCAAACGGCATAAATCCCGACAATACGGAATGGGGAAGAATTGGTGCAAGCGAAGCGGGAGTAGGCGAAACGGAATATGCGGCTATCCGTGCGGCAATAAGAATATGCGAAAATGACGGCTTAACAGAATGTCAAACCGATTTGGAAGTCAAATGCGAGGAAGTTGCGGTACAATAACAAAACCGGCAGGGATTCCATTTCCCCGCCGTTTTTTTACAAAACCAAAAGGAGAAATTATAATGAAAATCAAATCTATTATTTTATCGCTGTTTGCGGTTTTTGCGTTGGCAGTTTCGCCCGTTTCTTTCGCCGATAAATGCTCGTTATGCGGTCCTGCCTTTAATGGCGACATTGCTGAAATTAATCGTCTGCTTGCTGGCGGGGCGAATGTGGATGCGACAAGTGAGACCGGCTGGACGGCTTTGATGTTTGCGACAATACAGGGACATGCCGAAGTTACCGAGATTCTGTTGGCGGCGGGAGCGGATGTGAATATGGCGGATAATGGCGGTGGGACGGCTTTGTATAATGCGGTAATACGAAGACATGCCGAAGTTGCGAAAATGCTCATAGCGGCGGGTGCAAATCCAAATGCGGTGGGTAAAGACGGTATAACGAGTTTGATAATGGCGGCAAGAAACGGATATACCGAAGTTGCCGAGATTCTGTTGGCGGCGGGGGCGAATCCGAATGCGGCAGAAGAGGATGGCGAGACAGTTTTGATAGCGGCGGCAAGAAACGGACATGCCGAAGTTGCGAAAATTCTCATATCGGCGGGGGCAAATGTGAATGTGGCGAGTAAGTCCGGCTGGACGGCTTTGATAGCAGCGGGATTCGGACATGCCGAAGTTGTTAAGATTCTGTTGTCGGCGGGGGCGAATCCGAATGCGGAGGATAATGGCGGCTGGACGGCTTTGATAGTGGCGGCAAGATACGGACATGCCGAAGTTGCGAAAGTTCTAATTGCGGCGGGGGCGAATGTGGATGCGGCGAGTAATGACGGCAAGACGGCTTTGTATTTGGCGGAAGATAACGGACATGCCGAAATTATTAATATCTTGGAATGTTATAAGTCCGATTTAACTTCGCTTCCGCCCGAAGTGTATGCCGACCGAAAACTGGTAGAAGTGGAACGGCAAATCGGCGAGGGCGATTATGCGGCGGCGGCGTTGACGATGGGATTTATCGCTTGTTATAGCGAAAAAAATGATGTCGCCCTACCGACAGAGTTTCATTTTAAGAATGCGCAGATATTGCAACTTGCCGGCGACAATAAGAGGGCGTTGACGGCGATTACCGCCTATTTGAAGGAAGCGGGGCGGGAAGGCGAAAACTATTTGGCGGCATTGCAAATGTTGGATGAGTTGGAAAAATGATGAACAAAACAGCGTTTATCGTTTTCATATTATCATCGTTTCTTTTTGCATTTCCTGCATCGGCGGCGGGAAAGGCGAGAAGCAGTTTGCTGTTGCTGATTGATTCGTCCGGCAGTATGGGCAATTCTATCAGTAGCACGAATCCGGAAATAAAAATAGAAGCCGCAAAAGCGGCGGCACAGGCGGCAGTTGCACAGGCGACACAAAAGGGATTGGTAGAAGTGGCGGTTTTGGCATTTGAGGGCGGATGCGAAAATCCCGTGCCGAGATATTTGGATTTTACGACTGACACGGACGATTTGATTGATTTTATTTGGTCTTTGCAGCCGGGCGGCGGAACGCCGATGGCAGATGCGGTTTTGTTCGCGAACGATTTTATGAAACGCAACAGCGTTCCCGAAGCGGTATCGCAATTAATTGTTTTGCTTGCGGACGGGCAAAATGGTTGCGGTGATGTAAAAGAGGCGATGCGGACTTTGCAAAATAGCGGGGTTATATTTCGGCATGAAACGGTCGGATTCGGTATTGAACCGCTTTCGCAGGCGGCGGAAGATTTGCAGCATATCGCCGAAAAAACGGGTGGCATATATCATCATGCGAATAATGCGAATCAATTGGCGAATGTCTTTATGGAGTTGGTGAATACGCTGACGGTTTTGGATATTATCGGAAAGACCGGCGGAATTAGTGCAACGATGAATATATCAAATCAGAGAAATACCGTGCAAATCCAAAATAAAAAAGGGATTACACGGGAATTGCTTGACGGATTGAAGTTGCCGTAAATTTTGTATAATCTCGTTTTTTTTACAAAACCGAAAGGGGAATTATTATGAAAATCAAATCTATTATTTTGCCGTTGTTTGCGGTTTTTGCGTTGGCAGTTTCGCCCGTTGCGGTTGCCTCTGAATGCCCGTTATGCAAACCCGCCAAAAACGGCGATATTGCTGAAGTTAAGCGTTTGCTTGACGGCGGGGCGAATCCGAATGCGGTGTCTTATGACGGCTTTTCTACGGCTTTGATGTATGCGACATTTTTCGGACATGCCGAAATTGCGAAAATACTGTTGTCGGCGGGGGCGAATCCGAATGCGGCGATTATTAACGGCGAGACGGTTTTGATATTGGCGACAATCAAAGGACATGCCGAAATTGCGAAAATGTTGTTTTCGGCGGGGGCTAATCTGGATTTGGCAGACAACAACGGCGTGACGGCTTTGATGATTGCGACAGAGAAAGGACATGCTGAATTTGTAAAAGTGTTATTAGAAAGCGGGGCAAATCCGAATGCGGTGGATAATGACGGCTGGACGGCTTTGGAGATTGCGGAACATTATGGACATACCGAAGTTATTTCTATTTTGCAGAATTTTCGCCCGTCTATTTCGCCGGAGGATATTGAGTTTGCGCCGTTTGATGAAAATAACATAGATTTGCAGGATGAAATTATTAAGGATAAATCAGAATATGCCTTTCGTCAATTTTCGGCGATGTCGGAAAATGAACAGGCGGAGTTTTGTATTTCAATTCGCAGTCCGCAAAGACCATGTTTTTGTACAACGGGAATTGTCTGCACGAAAAATTATTGCATAGACAGACCGAATTGCGTTGAACCCGAAGATGCAGATTACAAACATTTGCTAAATGATTATACGCCGTCCGAAAAATCGGCGGAAGAATCAGCGGCGGAAGAACCGACAAACGAATCGGCAGCAGATGAATCGTCAGCGGAAGAACCGGCGGAAGAACCGGCGGCGGAAGAATCACCGGCAGAAGAACCGGCGGAAGAAATAGCGGAAGAACCGGCGGAACCAGAGACGAAAACGGTATGCCGTGCTTTTGCAAACGGCATAAACCCCGACAATACGCAATGGGGAAGAATTGGTGCAAGCGAAGCGGGAGTGGGCGAAACGGAATATGCCGCTATCCGTGCGGCAATAAGAATATGCGAAAATGACGGCTTAACAGAATGTCAAACCGATTTGGAAGTTGAATGCGAGGAAGTTTTGGTACAATAACAAAACCGGCGGGGATTCCATTTCCCCGCCGTTTTTTTTGCGGGGATTTTCGGCAATTCGGGCGGGAGTTTGTATTCGTTGTTGGTTTGCTGTATAATCGGTGCAGGGCGGGGGGATGGCTTTTCGCTGATATTCAAATGAGGAGATAATACGATGAAGAAAAATTTTATTAATGCTATTTTTGCTTGCACTATTTTGGTGATGCCGTTCGCACCGGCGAACGCGGCACCGGAAAACTGCCGCAAACCGCGTTTTTCCAATGTCGGATGGACGGACACCATCGCGACAACTTCCACGGCGAAGGCGATTTTGTCGGCGATAGGGTATGAGCCGGTGGAAATAAATCTTTCTATTCCCATTACTTATGCGTCCATGAAAAATGGCGATATTGATATTTATCTCGCCGATTGGGAACCGAGTATGCAAAGCGATCGCGCACCTTATGTGGATGCCGGCGATGTGGAAGTGCTGACTCCGGCGGCGATTACCGGGGCGAAATATACCATTGCTGTGCCGAAATATGTCGCCGATGGCGGAGTGCGAGATTTCGCCGACATTGCCGCACATGCGGAAAAGTTTGACCGCAAGTTTTACGGTTTGGAACCTGGTGATTCGGGCGGCGGATTGATTTTGGATATGATTTCCAAAAACGCGTTCGGACTCGGCGAATTTGAACTTGTCGAATCCAGCGAACAGGGAATGTTGTCGCATGTCAATCGGTCGGTTAAACGCGGCGAATGGGTTGCTTTTCTTGCATGGGAACCGCATCCGATGAATATTGAATACGACCTCGTTTATCTTACCGGCGGCGATGATTATTTTGGTCCCGATTTGGGCGGTGCGGAAATTTTTATTAATGTGCGACGCGGGTATCGGGAGGAATGCGAAAATCTTGGCGTGTTTTTGGAAAATCTTAAATTCTCTCTCGCGATGATGAACGAAGTGATGGGAGGAATTTTGGAAAACGAACAGGAGCCGGAAGAAGTTGCGTTGGCGTGGATGAAAAACAATCCGGCGGATGTAGATAAATGGCTTGCGGGCGTTTCCACATTTGACGGCGGAGATGCGCGCGCGGAATTCCGAAAAGTACACGGATTTTAATTCGTGAAAACGGAAGCGTTCGTTTTGCGCGAAGTCGGTGTTCCGATGCGCGCGGAGGATATATTTTTGGAAGATCCCCGCCCCGGCGAAGTTTTGGTATCCATCGTTGCCGCCGGATTGTGTCGCTCCGATTTGCATTCCATTAACGGGCATGATGTTTCGCCGAAACCGATTATTCTCGGACATGAAGCCGTTGCAATTGTCGAGAAAAAAGGGGATGACGACATTGCGTTACAAATCGGCGACAGGGTAATTTTGTCGTGGATGCCGGGGTGCGGCAGTTGCGGCGGATGCGTTCGCGGTCGTCCCGCATTGTGCGAAGTCGCCGACCGTTGTTTTGCAAGCGGTGAGTTGCCCGGCGGCGGTACGCGAATGCGCGACAAAAACGGCAAGGAAGTTTATTATTATTCAAGTTTGGCGTCGTTCGCCCGTCATGCGGTTGTGCCCGCAAACGGATGCATTCCGTTGAAAGATGAAAGCATTAGCAGCGTGTCCGCCTCCGCCATTGGTTGTGCGGCGATCACCGGCATCGGTGCGGCGATGAATGCGGGGCGGGTGCGTCCCGGCGATTCGGTTGTCGTGTTCGGTTTGGGCGGAGTCGGATTGAATGTTTTACAAGGCGCGAAACTTGCGGGTGCGGCGATTATTGCGGGCGTGGATACAAATACGAAAAAGGCGGCGATTGCCAAACAATTCGGCGCAACGCATTTTTTTGACGGCGCGCGCGCGGATATTCTTCCCGCCTTATCCGATGTTTGCGGCGGCGGTGCGAATGTCGCATTTGATGCACTCGGTCATCCCGCGCTTATCCAAAAATCGTTTGATGCGATTGCGCCGGGCGGTCGGGTTGTTTGCGTAGGAATTTCGCCGGACGGAACACAGGTGCAGATTCCCGCCGATGTTATTGTCGGTACCGAAAAAGAAATTGTCGGCTGTTATTACGGCGGTGCGAATCCCGCGCGGGATTTTCCGATGCTGATTAATTTGTTTCGCAACGGACGAATTCTTTTGGACGAATTGGTGGAAGAAGTAATTCCATTTTCGGCGATTGCGGACGGATTCGTCAAAATGCGGGAAGGAAATATTTTCGGACGGCTGGTGGCGAAGTTGGATTGACGGGCGGGAAGAGAATTAGAAATTTGGAGTGTCGCCTTGCAACGACAAGATTCCTGCTTTCGCGAGAATGGTATTTTTTTGCAAAAAATTCGGCGATGAAAATGCGGACAATTGCGGCAGTTTTATTTTTTCAATCCGCTGACGAGATGTAAAAACCAGTCTACGACGAAGTTGACGGCGATTGTGAGAAGTGCGATGGCGCCTGCCGGAAGAAGGGGCGTGATGTCGCCGAAAGTGATGAGAGTCGCGTTTTCGCGTACCATCGCGCCCCAATCGGCGGTCGGCGGTTGCAATCCCAATCCCAAAAACGACAACGCGCTGATAAACAAAAAAACGAAAATAAAACGCAATCCGAATTCCGCCACCAGCGGCGGGGCGGCGTTCGGTAAAATTTCGTGCGCCATAATCCATCCCAAACTTTCCCCGCGTAAACGCGCGGCTTCCACATAATCCATCACCGCCTGATTCATCGCCGCCGCCCGCGCAATGCGAAATACGGGCGGCGTTTGTATGGCGGCAATCACGGCAACTAACGCCCATGCGCCGGTGCCGGTAATTGTCAGCATCAGCAACGCAAAAATCAATGTCGGCACCGCCATCATCACATCCGCCAAGCGACCGAGAATTTGATCCGTCGCACCGCCTTTCGCTGCGGCGAGCAATCCCAGCGAAGTGCCGCCCAAAAATGCCAGCGCGGTAATGGCAAACGCCAAACCCACCGTGTTGCGCGCGCCGTATAACATTCGCGTGAGCATATCGCGCCCCAAATTGTCGGTGCCGAAAACAAACTCTTCGCCCCACGGCGCAAACGCATCGCCGACAATTTCGGTTTCCGAAAAGGCGGTGAGTACCGGCGCGAAAATGCCGGCGAACAAATACGCCGCAATAACAAACATTCCGAACTGCGCGGACGGCGGTGCTTTTCGCGCAAGATTCATCGCGGATGCAAAAGGCGCGGATTGGTCGCAACCGAAATAATATCGGCGGCGAGATTGAGCGAAATATATGCCGCCGCAAAAATCAAACTCGTCGCTTGCACCACCGGAATGTCGCGTTTGGAAACCGAATCTACCATCAGTTGACCGAGTCCGGGATAAACGAAAACTACTTCCACGACCACCACGCCCGCTACCATATAAGCGAGATTGACCGCGATAACATTGACAATCGGCGCCGCCGCGTTCGGCAGCGCATGAAATAATATGATGTGCGCCGCCGGTAATCCTTTTAATCGCGCCATTTCAATGTAGGGCGAGGCGAGCAAATTGATAATTGCGGCGCGCGTCATTCGCATCATGTGCGCGGCGACCACCAGCGTTAATGTAATCGCCGGTAAAAATGTTTTGTGAATTTTTTCGGCGAAAGATGAGTCCGGCGAAATGTTGGACAAACTCGGAAACCACGGCAAAGACACCGAAAACGCCAGCACCAGCAAATAGGCGACAAAAAACTCCGGCAACGAAATCGCCGACAACGCGCCGACATTCGCCGCGCGGTCAAACCATGTATTGCGATATAACGCGGCGGCAACTCCCAACGCCAGCGCCAGCGGCACCGCAATCAGCGCGGCATAGCCCGCCAAAAAAAGCGTATTGCCGAGTCGCCCCGAAACGAGCGCGGAAACTTCCCGCCCGTTCGCGAGCGAGTTGCCGAAATCGCCCGTCAACATATTTCCCGCCCATTCCAAAAAACGTTCCAGCGGCGGTTTGTCCAAACCGAGTTCTTTGCGAAACGCCGCCACCGTCTCCGGCGTCGCGCTTTGCCCCAAAACTTCCTGTGCCAAATCGCCGGGCAACAATTCCACCACCGAAAAAATAAAAACAGCAACAACCGCAAGAGTCATAAATCCGAAAAGCAGGCGTTTTGCAATCATTTTAGATAACGGGATATTCATCGCGGCAATGCGGGCGCGCGTTCGCCGAGGTCGTTTACGATTTTTGCCAGATAGGGCGCGATATTTTCCGCCACCGCGCGAACGCCCGCCGCGTTTGGATGCACATCATCGCCGGGCAGCAGCAGAGACGGGTCGGAAACGACACCGCCCAGAAAAAATGGATACAACGGCGCCTCGCATTCGTCCCGCAACGATTCGTACATTGCCGCGAGATTTTTTTCTTCGTTTGCCGTTGTGCCGGGCGGGGCGTGAATTCCGGCGAGCAATGTCCGCGCGCCCGATTGTTTTATGCGGGCGAGAATCGCCGTCAAATTTTGTTTGAGCGATGCGAGCGGCGCGCCGTAATATAAATCGTTGTAGCCGAATTGCACGATGACAATATCGGGATTTTGCCGCAACATTTCATCCGCGCGCGCGAGTCCGTCTGCGGAAGTGTCGCCGGAAACGGCGGCGCAAAAAATTTCCGCCCGTATTCCCATGCGCGACAAAGTATTTTGCAAAACGGGCGCGAATCCCTCGCGGGTTTTCAATGCATAAGCGGCGGACAAACTGTCGCCGAATGCGGCGATTTTAATCGCAATGTCCGCCACGGCGACAAGCGGTTTATGCGAACCACCAGCGTTCGGGCGCTTTGAATCCGTCGCCTTCCCAATTGATGGCGATATTGCCGTCGTTCGCTACTTTTTTGCTGTTGACATCCAAATAGTTGGCGTACATTAAATTCGGCGTGCCGCCTTCGTCGCGAACGATGCCTTGCATTTCCACATACATTTCGCGGCGTTTGGCGTCATCCAATTCGGCACGGGCGGCAACAAGCAATTCGTTAAACCGGTTGTGCGACCAATAGGCGTCGTTCCATTTCGCGCCTTCGGCGTAGGCAACCGAAAACATCGCGTCTTCGGTCGGGCGTCCGCCCCAAAAACACATACACCAATCTTTTTTCAGCCAGACATTGGACCAATAGCCGTCGTTCGGTTCGCGCACGACTTCTATGTTGATGCCGCATTTTTTCGCGCTTTCTGACCATAATGTGGCGGCGTCTACCGCGCCTTCAAAGGCGGCGTCCGCGCTGCTGAGTTTTACCGAAAGCGAATCCAGCCCCGCTTTTTTCAAATGATATTTCGCGCGTTCCGGATCATATTTGCGTTGTTCCAACTCCGCCGCATAATAACGATTCGCCGGTGCGATGGGATGATCGTTGCCGGGCAAACCGTGTCCGCGCAGGACTTTTTGCACGAGTTCTTCGCGATCCACCGCATATTTCAGCGCGAGACGGATATTGTTGTCGTCAAACGGCGCATTTGTCGTAATCATCGGCGCGGTGTAATGTTGCGTGCCGGTGGTTTCAATGACATAAATATCGGGATTGCGTTCCAAAAGATGCAGCGTTTTGCGGTCGGCGCGATTGATGGCATCCACTTGTCCGGTGGTCAGCGCGTTGGTGCGGGCGGCAACATCGGAAATGGCGGTAAGTTCCAACGCGTCAAAATGCGCCCGTCCCGATTTCCAATAGTTTGCGGCGCGTTCTAAAGAGGCGCGAACGCCCGGTTCAAAATCGCGCAAAACATAACCGCCCGCGCCGACACCTGATTGCCAATCCATCGTGCCGTCTTCGTTGGCGGGGCAGATTCCGAGATGATAATCGCTCATCAAAAACGGAAAATCGGCGTTGCCGGACGACAATTTGAAGACGACATAATCGCCGTCAACGCGGATTTCGTCCACTGCGTCAAAATAGGGTTTGGCGGCGGATTTGGTATTTTCGTTGCGGTGGTGATTGACGGAGGCGACAACATCTTTCGCTGCGACCGTCCGCCCGTTGTGGAATTCTACGCCGCGGCGGATTTTGAATCGCCATACTTTGGCGCCGTCTTCCGCCTCCCAACTTTCGGCGAGTTGCGGAATGACTTCGTTTTTGTGATTGATTTCGGTCAATTCGCAACGCGAAACGGACGACAATGTTTGCATAAAGAAATCGGTGATTTGCCCGGGATCCAGCGAATCGGTTGTGGAACCGCCGCCGAGTCCGTAGCGGAAAGTGCCGCCTTTTTGCGGCGTTTGCGCCAGCGCGGAAGCGGAAAATAACGCGCCCGCAGTCGGGGCGGCAACGCCCAGAAGGGCGGCGCGGCGCATAAATTCGCGGCGCGATATTTGGCTTTGCGCGGCGATAAATTGTTGGATTTGATTTTTATTCATTTGTGTCTCCTTGTTTATTTTGCGAGTCATTCGCAAACCTATTATATGCATATTTTTCGTTTTTATGCATTTTTTTTTCGCGGATGTAAAACTTTTTTCGCTTGCGCATTGCCGGAAAATGCGCCGCTAAAAATGCCGGAAAAATATAGAGTTTATAATAATAGTTGAAAATATAATACTGAATTGGCGAAAATAATAAAATGTTTTATTGTGCGATTTTTCCGTCATTTTCCGCGAGAATTTCCGCCCAGTGGTAAAAAGTGATATTTTTGCCGAGGCGGCGGATGCGCCCTTCCAAATGCAGAATGCAGCCCAAATCGCCGAGGAGGGCGGTGTCGGCGGCGGCGGCGATATTGTCGCATTTCCGGTCGGCGAGAGAGACGGACAAATCGCCGAACTTCACAGAAAACGCACCGCCGAAGCCGCAACATTCTTCGCAATCGCGCATTTCTACGATTTCCACGCCCGCCCGGGTCAGCAAATCGCGCGGTCCTTGTTTGATTCCGAGTTCGCGCAATCCCGCACAACAATCATGATAGGTCGCGCGAAAAGGGCGGCGGAGTCGGCGGGGGGCGTAGTTCATTTTTAACAAAAACTCGCTCAACTCCAAACATTTGTCGGCGAATAATCGCATTTTTTCGTTTTCCGCGCCGAAGATTTCGCGCCAGTGGACGCGGAAAAATCCGCAACAAGAAGCGGAAGGAAATACGACCGCATCGCATTCGGCGAATAAATCGGCGCATTTTTCCGCCAATATTGCGGCGTCTGCGAAGTTGCCGCTGTTGAAAGCGATTTGACCGCAGCAAGTTTGACGGGGCGGATAAAACGGTGTTGCACCTGCCGCACGGATAAGATGCGAGGCGGCGGCGGCGATTTGCGGACGAAAAACATCCGCCAAACAAGTCGCAAAAAGTCCGGTTTTCACGGACGCATTTTATCATTTTATATCGCCGCCTTCGCGCACCGCCGCCAATTCGCACCCGCCCGCAAACCGAAAAAAAACGCCGTCTAATGGCAACAGACAAAAAACATTTTTTGGATAGTTTGGAATTTGTCGCCCGAATCTGCTACAATTGAATTTTTTGCGAAAGGAGAAATTTTAATGTCAACAGCAGAATCGTTAGAAACACGTCTTAAAAAGATAGTGTCCGAAGAACTCGGAGTAGAAGAATCCAAAATCAATCCGGAATCGAAATTTATAGACGATCTCGGCGCCGATTCCTTGGATGTGGTGGAATTGGTTATGAATTTGGAAGAGGAATTTCAATGCGAAATTCCGGACGAAGAGGCGGAAAAAATCGTCACCGTTGGCGACGCCTTGCGCTACATAGAAGCCGTCAAGTCGGAGTAAATGACGCGGCGTAAGGTTGCCGTAACCGGTCTGGGGATTTTATCTCCGGTCGGCAATACGGTGGCGGAATCGTGGCGCGCCGTGATGGCGGGCGAATCGGGAATCCGCAAAATCACCCGCTTTGACGCATCCGCTTTTTCCACCGGCATCGTTGGCGAAGTGCGCGATTTCAATGTCGGCGATTTCATCCCCGAAAAACGCGCGCGTCACATGGATTTATTTATCCATTACGGCGTCGTTGCCGCAATGCAGGCGGTTGCGGACGCGGGATTGACCGATTCCGAATCCGACCGCGAGCGCATCGGAGTCGCTATCGGTTCCGGCATCGGCGGCTTGCGGATGATAGAAAAAGTGCAAGATATTTATCGCGAAGGCGGTCCCCGCCGCATTTCGCCTTTTTTTATTCCGTCCACAATTATTAACATGATTTCCGGGCATGTTTCCATTCAATATAACTTTTTGGGACCGAATATTTCTATGGTATCTGCCTGCACGACCGGCGCGCACAATATCGGCGATGCCTACCGCATGATCGCTTACGGCGACGCCGATGCGATGATTTGCGGCGGCGCCGAGGCGGCAATTACGCCGCTCGGACTCGGCAGTTTCGCCACGGCGCGCGCGCTTGCAACCGGTTACGATGAAACACCGGCGCAAGCATCTCGTCCTTTCGATTCCCGCCGTTGCGGTTTTGTGTTGGGCGAGGGGGCGGGCGTATTGGTGCTGGAAGAATACGAACGGGCGCGGGCGCGCGGTGCGAACATATATGCGATGATGGCAGGTTACGGAATGAGCGCGGACGGTCATCACATCACCGCCCCGCCGGAAGACGGCGCGGGCGCGGCGCGGGCAATGACAAACGCCATGCGGGATGCGGGAGTCGCGGCGGACGAAGTCCACTACATCAACGCGCACGGCACTTCCACGCCGCTGGGAGATGCCGCCGAAACCCGCGCGATTCGGCGGGCGCTCGGATCATCCGCCGACAAAGCAATTATCAGTTCCACCAAATCCATGACCGGACATTTGTTGGGGGCGGCGGGCGGCATAGAAGCCGTATTTTCGGTTCTGGCGTTGCGCGACCAGACCGCACCGCCGACGATCAATTTAGAATCGCCTGATGCGCAATGCGATTTAGATTATGTGCCGGGCGCGGCGCGGCGGGCGCGGATGAAAATCGCACTCAGCAACTCCTTCGGTTTCGGCGGCACAAACGCGACTTTGGCTTTTGCCGCAGTCTGAACGACACCGCCATGCGCCTGACCGCAATTTATCTGACGGGTTTTAAGTCGTTTTGCGACCGCGCCGCCGTGACGGTGCGAGAAGGAATTACCGGCGTTGTCGGTCCAAACGGCTGCGGAAAATCCAATATCGTGGACGCCTTGCGTTGGGTACTCGGCGAATCGCGCGCCGCCCGATTGCGCGGAGATGCGTTGCAAGATGTTTTATTTAACGGCGGCGGCAATCGCCCGCCCGGCGATTGGTGCGCGGTTGAAACGCGTTTTTCTGCGGAAGAAAACGACGATTTGGGAATGTGGAAAGGATGCGCCGAAATTGTCGTAAAACGCGAACTCGCGCGCGATGGACAATCGTATTTTTACATTAACGGGCAAACCGTGCGGCGGCGCGATGTCGTTTCGCTTTTTCGCGGCACCGGCGTTTCGCCCCGTTCTTATGCGGTCGTAGAACAAGGCGTTGTCGGTTCCATCGCCGAAGCGTCCGCGGACGAGTTGCGGCTTTTTTTGGAAGAGACGGCGGGCGTGTCGCACTACAAAGACCGCCGCAAAGACGCCGAAAGACGGCTGGCGAGTTGCCGGGCAAACTTGGAACAATTGGCGCGATTGATAGAAGACGCCCGCCGTCAACAAGAATCGCTCAAACGGCAGGCACGGGCGGCGCGACGGTATCGGGAGTTGGGCGAATCGGTCAACGATATGGAAGTCGTTTTGATTTTGCGAAACCGCGAAATCACCGCGCAAAAAATTAACAAAAAAGATGAAGAAATAACCGTATTAGACGGAAAAATCGCCGAATTGCAAACGCAATGCGATTCGTTGCGGCAACGCGCCGAAGACGCCGGCAAACAGCGGGACGAATGGCGACAAAAAGCGGGCGGGTACGAAGCGGAACTCGCCCGGACACAAGAAGCGGCGCGCCGCATTCGCGAAGATTACGAACAAAGCGGACAAAAACGCGCCCGATTAATTGAACGGGGCGAGATTGAAAAAGCGGAACTTGGCGAAGTTGAAAACGCCGCCCGTCAATGCGCCGAAGAATTGCAAAAAACTTCCGCCGATTTGGACGACATCGCCGCGCAACTCAAAAAACACGAAAGCGAATCGCAAGACAAATCCGCGGCGCTTAAAGATTTTCAGAAAACATTGCGCGCGGCGGAAGCAGAAATGGAATCCGCCCGTCAAGGTTTGCAGCAAATTGAACACCGGCGGGCGACAGCGCAAATGGAAACGCAAATGGCGGAAGAAAAACGCGCCGCATTGCGCGGGCGATTGGACAAATTGCGCGCGGCGGAATCCGGATTGGCGCCCGGTGATGCGCCGCCGCCTGCGGACGAATCGGAAGTCGCGCGATGCGAAAACGCTTTGCGCACCGCCGAATCGGCGTGCAAACAAAACGCGGAAGAGTTGGAAAATGCGCGTGCGGCGTTGCGCAAAGCCGAAAATACGCATGTCGCCGCCGCCGCCGAACGAGACGCCTTGCATTCTATGGTGCAAAAACACGAATGGAAAGTTGCCGCGACTCCGCCGCGTTTGTCCGAATTGTTGCAAGCCGAAGCCGGCGAATGGTCGCGCGCATTGGATGCCGCATTGGGGCGTTTTGCCGATGGTTATGCGGTGGAATCGCTGGACGATTTTTTGCGCGAACACGGTTTTCCGCCCGCCGGGGCGGGAATTGTGGAAATGCGCGCCGACAACGCCGTCGCCGAATCGCGCGCGGGATGGATTCCGTTGTTGTCGCACATTGATGCGCCCGCCGCCGCGAAAAAGTTTTTGTCCGCGAGATTGCGCGGCGTTTATGCTGCCGAATCGGCGGCGGAAGCGCGACAAATTCGCGATTCGCTGGCGGATGATGAAATGCTGATTACCCGCGATGGCGCGATATTTATGAAATGCGCGGTTTTTTCGGTCGGCGAAGTGCGCGGCGGTTTTGATTGGCGGCGGCGACTCGCGGTGCTGGACGATTCGCTTGCCGATTATGAAAAAAAGTTGCAGGCGGCGCGGCAACGCGAAGAAGCGAGTATTTTAAGGCGGACGAAATCCGATTCCGCGCGCGATTCGGCGGCGGCGGCATTGTCTGCGGCGCGCGGCGAAATGTCTGAACGCCGCATTGCGGTCGGGCAGTGGGAAGAACGGCGAATGGCGGCGGATGCGCGCCGCGAAGAAATGCGCGCCGAAATGGATTTTATCGCGGCGGAGTTGCAGCGGCTGGATGATGAAACGGCGCGCCGTGCCGATGGCGACAATTTGCGCGGCGAATACGATTCGGCAGCGGCAGCAGCGGCGGCGGCAAAATCGTCCGCCGAAACGGCAGCGCACAATTTAGAAACGCGCCGCGCCGAAGCCGCACAATCGGAAATGGCATTGCGCGAATTGCAAGTGCGCCGCGAAAATTCGGGACGGCAAAAAGAATCGTTAAACGGGCGCGCCGATGAATTGAAACGCCGTCATGCCGCATTGACGGAACAAATCGCGCACACCGAAAAAGAAATCGCGGAGTTGTCGCAGTTGGCGACCGGCGAGACGCTTTCTAAATATGATGCCGATATTGCGGCGGCAAAAAACGCGTTGCAAGAAACCGCCGCCGCAGAATCGAAATGGTCGGCAAAAATGACCGCGCACGGCGAAGAACGCGAAAAACAATTGCAGCAATTGCAAATATTGCGCGACAAAAACACCGCCTTGCAATTAGAAAAACGCGAGTTGCGCGTTTCGGCGGAAGGAATGGATAACTCGCTGGAAGAATACGAAAAAGATGAATCGCGACTTTCGTCATTGCGCGAACGCGATATGTCGTCTGAAGAGTTGCGCGCACAAATCGCCGAGTTGCGCGGACGGCGCGACCGTCTCGGCGCAATCAATTTCGCCGCCGAACAAGAACTCGGCGAAGGCGAAGCGCGGCTGGAAGGAATGCAAATGCAAAAAAACGATGTGGAAACAGCGGCGGACGATTTGCAAAAAACTATTCATCGCATAGACGATGAAACGCGCACTCGCATGCGCGGCGTTTACGAAGCGATTAATCGCGAATTTGGCGGACTCTTCAAAAAAATGTTCGGCGGCGGGTCGGCGGAGTTGGCAATGCGCGGCAACTCTTTTTTGGATGCCGAGTTTGAAATTCGCGCCCGTCCGCCGGGCAAACAAATGTTTCCGGTGCGGATGTTGTCGGGCGGCGAAAAATCGGCGACCGCGCTGGCGTTTGTTTTTACTTTAATGCGTCATACGCCGCCGCCGTTTTGCGTTATGGACGAAGTGGATGCCGCGTTGGACGATTCGCGTTCCGATTTATTCGTTGGTTTGTTGCGCGAAATGGCGCAACATTTTCAATGTCTCGTCGTCACGCACAACAAAAATACAATTGAAGCGGCGGACAATCTCATCGGCGTCACGCAGGAAGAAAAAGGCGTTTCCAAAATCGTTTCAGTCACGCGCGCGGAGGCGGCAAAGGCGGCGTCATGAGTTGGGAACATGTACTGTTGGCGGTGTTCGCCGTTCTTGCGGTCGGTGCGGCATTTTATTTTTCTACGCGCCCCGAACGACAAACGCCGACAAAAGGCAAAGAACCGTCTTTCGGTACGCGCACCGCGGCAAACGAATCCGCGAACGAATCCGCGAACGAATCTGCAAACGAATCGGCGAACGAATCCGCAAATGCCGCGCCGCAAAAAACGCCGCCGTCGCCGCAAGGTGCGTTGCCGATGGAAGATTTTACGCCGCCCGAATTGCCGTTGCCGGACGAATCGTTGCTGCCGCTGGATATGTGTTATGCGGCGCGATTGTTTGGCGAAAAAGCGGTCGGCGCGGCGGAAATAAAATCTTTTTGCGAACAAATGCGTCCGGCAAAAAGCCGCCGCAGTTATTTTCTCGCCTTTGACGAAGCGGCGACTCAATGGCGTTTCGCGCCCGATATGGCATCCCGTTATTGGATTCTCGCCGTCCCGCTTGCCGACCGCGGCGGGGCGATAGACGAGTTTGACATTCAGCGGATTGAAGAATCGGTGCGCGCTTTCGCACAAAAAACGCGAATGCGTCCGCTTTTTCCTTCACCGCGCGCGGCAATTGAAGACGCGTTGCGGATAGACAAATTTTGCGCGACAGCGGATATGTTCATAGAGTTGCGCTTGTCCGGCGATGCGTGTCCGGCGGCGCGCATAGACGAAGTGATGCAATGGGCGGGCATGATTCCTGACCGCACCGCCGTTTATGTGCGGCGAATGAACAGCGAAGAATGGTTTCGCGGGCGGGTGATGCCGTTGCCCGCATCCGCCGCACGGCAGACAATTGTTTTTGAAATGGACGCGCCCAACATCACCGCGCCGTCTCGCGCATTTGAAGAAATGATACGCGTCATCACCCGCGCAGCGAATTTGTTGGATATGCAAATCACCGATCCGAAAGGCGGCGAAGTCAACGAAGAACGCGTATCGGCGATGCGCGAACGATTGTCGTTACTCGCCTCGCAAATGCGCGGATTTGGTGCAGAACCGGGCGGCGCAATCGCGCGGCTGATTTTTTCCTGACGATGAAAGACGCGCCGGTTGCCGGGCGCATTCGCGAATTGCGCCGCAAAATACGCGCCGCCGACCGGGCGTATTACGACAAAGATTCGCCGCTGATGACAGACGCCGAATATGACGAAATGTTCGCCGAATTGCGAAGTTTAGAAGAAAAAAATCCGCAGTTTCGCACGGCAAATTCGCCGACAATGCAAGTCGCCGGCAAACGCGCCGCGCGTTTTGAACCATTCGCCCATCCGTCTCCGATGCGTTCTTTGAACAATGTGTTTGACGAAGAAGAAGCGCGCGCTTTTTTTGCCCGTGCCGAAAAAACAGGCGGCGAAGAAATTGAATGGACTGCCGAATTAAAACTGGACGGTGTCGCGCTTAATGTGTTATACGAAAACGGCGAAATGCGCGCCGCCGCAACACGCGGAGACGGCGAAACCGGCGAAGATGTCAGCGCAAACGCCCGCACTATCGCCAATTTGCCGCAAACTATTTCCGGCATGCCGCCGTTTTTGGAAGTGCGCGGCGAAGTCGTTATTTCGTTTGCAGATTTCGCCGCGCTCAATCAGCGACAAAAACGCGAAGGCGGAAAAGTATTCGCCAATCCGCGCAATGCCGCTGCGGGAAGTTTGCGGCAACTAAATGCCCGCATCACGGCGCGCCGTCCGTTGCGATTTTACGCACACGGAATCGGCGAACAAACCGCACCTTTTCGCGGACACGCCGATTATTTGCGACAACTGCAGCGCGCGGGTTTCGCCCTCGCCGACGACCCATTTACCGCCAAAAACAAAAACGCGCTTTTTGATTATTTTCGCCGCCGCCAAGAAACGCGAAGCGAGTTGCCGTTCAGCGTTGACGGAGTCGTTTATAAGGCGGACAATTTTCAAATGCAAAAACGAATCGGTTATGTATCGCGCGCACCGCGTTTTGCGGTCGCCCACAAGTTTTCCGCAGAAGCGGCGGCAACAAAAATTCTCGCGATAGAAACGCAAGTCGGGCGCAGCGGCGTACTCACGCCGGTCGCGCGATTGTCGCCGGTAAAAGTCGGCGGCGTTGTCATCACAAATGTAACCTTGCACAATCTGAAACATGTACAAGACGGCGTACCAGACGAAAACGGCGCACCGTGCGATATTCGCGCAGGCGACATCGCAGAAGTGTATCGCGCGGGCGATGTCATTCCGCGAGTCGGCAAAATTTTTGCACGGCGGCGCGATGCCGATTCGCGACAATGGTCGCCGCCCGAAAAATGCCCCGAATGCGGCGGCGCGATTGCGCAAGACGAAGTTTTTTTGTATTGCCACAACGCCGAATGCGCGGCACGATTGCGCGCACGGGTGGAACATTTCGCCGGACGCAACGCGATGGATATTGAACACATCGGCGACATTGCATTAGAAAAGTTATTTGCGGCGAATCTCGTGCGCGCGCCTTCCGATTTGTATTTTTTAACCAAAGAAAATTTGTTGTCGCTGGATTTAGTTGCCGAAAGGGCGGCGCAAAATATTTTAGAATCGCTGGACAAAAGCCGCCGCACAACTCTCGCACGATTAATATTCGCGCTGGGAATTCGCACCGTGGGTGAGACAACGGCGGCGGCGTTGGCGGCGTTTTGCGGTACGCTAAACGCATTGCGCATCGCACCGCCGGAAGCGTTGTCGCTTGTGCCGGATGTCGGTGCGGTTGTCGTTTCCGCGATTCGCGAATTTTTTGCCGCACCTGACAATATCCGCGAAATCGCCCGATTGCAAGAGGGCGGCGTGCGTTGGGACGAAACGACATTCGCGCCCGCTTCCCGTCCGCTTTCGCTGGAAATGTTTTTGACAAAAATCGCCGCTTTCGCCGCACCATATCGGCGACACGGCGAATCGCCATTGCACGGACTCGGCAAAACCGGCGCAAAAAAACTCGCCGCACATTTCGGCGATTGGAAAAGTTTGGCGGCGGCAGATGCGGCGGCAATTGAAAATGCGTTGGGCGGACGACCGGAATTGGCGGCGCGCATACAAACATTTGCGAAAGATTCGTATTATTTGGAAGTATGCGCGTTTTTGGAAAATATCGGATTTTTTTGGGGCGATTCCGCCGCACCCGACAAACCGCTTTCCGGCAAAACATTCGTGCTAACCGGCACCCTGCAAATCCCCCGCCGCGAAGCGAAACAGCGAATAGAATCGCTGGGCGGTGCGGTTTCCGGTGCGGTTTCCGCCAAAACTTATTGCCTTGTCGCCGGCGAAAAACCCGGCAGCAAAATCGCCAAAGCAAAATCTCTAAACATTCCGATATTGGACGAAGCGGCGTTGTTAAAAATTTTGGAAAAATAACGAATTTTGGAATCGTTTTCGGGCGGAATGTGTTATACTTTCGCAAATACAAAAGAGGAGAAAATAAATGAAAAACACCATCAATAAAATCATCTTTTTCGCCGCTGTTTTGTTTGCGGCGGGATTGTCTAACATTTCCGCAAATGCACAACAAACGTACAGCTATTATCTTGCTGATACCAATTCCGGTGTCGGTTTTAATGTTCTCTATACGGCAACGGGTTATCCATCTGCCGATGACGCAGAAGATGCGGCTGAACAGAATTGCGCCGACGGGGGTTCAGGTTCTATTGATGATTGCCGAACACATTTTATTGGAAACAGAGGCGTGTTTGGAGACACGGAGACAAATCAAGTGATTGTTTGGTCTAATGAAACTGTTTTTGGTTTAAATTTTACTGGTTTGGGTGTTGATATTGCTGCCGCTCATGCAGATTTATTTGCGAAATGTGTGGCTTCCCGAGGCATGGCGGCTTGCGCAGATACCGCTTATGCGGAAGAAAATGTATTATCTTGCGGTACCGGTACGGCGGAAGATTTAACGGATGATTGCGGCGAACGATTTACTCCGCCGCTGAATTGCGATGGCGGAAGCACGACCTGAGTGGATGGAGACGGCGATGGAAACTGCGATTGTTTGGAAGATGCTCAGATTCAGGTAGATGCGGAGAATTGCCGTTCGCCGGAAACTTTGCAAGATTGCGTAAATGCAGGGTTCACTTCTTTTAATCCAGAAACAGTAATGTGCACAAACACCGCCCCGAATTGCACCGACAATGCAACATTAAACGATGCGGGAGTTTGCGAATGTGACCCCGGATTTCCGATTTTGGAGGAAGAGGGCGAAAATACATTTGCCTGCCGTGCCCCCCTTGTCGCAACCGATTGCGGTGACGATTTACCGGATTTTTATGACGGTTCCACATGCGTTTCAGATTGCGGTGAGGGATTTAGAAATCCTGCAAATGCGGGCGAAACTTGCATTGAGATTACCGCCGCCGATTGCGGACAAAATAACATGCCGGATTTTTATGACGGTTCAATGTGCGTTGCCGATTGCGGGGATAATTTTGTAAATCCTGCAAATGCGGGCGAAACTTGCCGCCCGATTGCCGAAGTTTTGGCAACCGTCTCCGTTTCGCCGACATATACCGCCGAATCATGCGAAAACGCACGATGGGAAACGGAATTTGTATTCAGCAACAACAAACAAGAAGTCGCCGAAGTTTGCGGAATTCCTGTTGAACGAAACGATAATCTTCCCGCCGCCGCCCGAGAATCGCAACCGCAAATCGCAAACGGCGAAATGGCAAACGGATGCATAATTAGAATGTCGGACGATTTTGACAAGGAAAACTCCACGCCCGACATTTCCGCCGCCGTGCGTTGCGATGACCCGGAACTTTTCGGCAATGACGGATTTCCGCAAATGCCCGAAAATTTTAATCTCGCAACCGACCGGTTAATAATTGTGGTTGCAGATGGCAGAAATCGGATTTTCTTTAACGACAACGAGATTCGGATTGCCGTTGCATCGCCGAGAAACAACGATGCCGAAGTTGCGATTATCGGGGCGGTCGGTGTTGCGATGGCGATGTATGCGATTGCCGATTTCTTGCACGACGGTCGCCCCGCCGATGCTTTCGCATTTTCGCCCGAATTCGGCTACCGCATCAGCGAAAACGATTATTTCGTGCAGGCAGGCGGCAAAATAGAATACGCCGTTAACGAAAAACTGCGGATGCAATGGTCGGCGGGGCAGACAAACACCGGCGGCGATTTCGGCGATTTCCGCTATTTATCAAAAGCGGAATATAAAGCGGATTTTTGGGCGGCGACATTTTCGGAATCGGTCAGCGGCAAAACCGCCGATTATGATTTTTCCCTTTCCGCCGATTTACAAAACGGAATCTGGAAAATCTCCCCCGTTTACCGAATGCAATCCGAATGGAAAGAATCCGATTCCGGCATAAAAACCGAAACGCAAAACGAATTAAATCTGGAATCCGAATTCCGCTACAACAATTGGCAAATCCGCCCGTCTGCCGGTTTCAAATGGCAAAATTTCGGGAATTTCACCGAAAACGGCAAACTCCAAATGAACGCGGTTTATCGGTTTTAATTTCGGGAGAAAAAAAGAAAAGGCGGCGGGGAAACTCGCCGCTTTTTTTGGTTTACTCGCCCCCGACATTTGTCGGGGGCGAAACAAGCCGCAGCAGTTTACTGCTGCAAAACCCGGCATTTTCCGCAAACGATAGACAGCGGCGGAAAAGCGGAAATTGCGGGGCGGAGTAAACTCCGCCGAACTCGTTTCGCCCCCGACAAATGTCGGGGGCGAGTCGGGAAGGCGGAAATGACGGCGGGCGGGAATTTGGGAGGCGTTTGCCCGTGTTATAATCTTTTGTATGCTGAATGAAGTTTTTATTACTTGTGCGGTAACCGGCAGCGGCGATAGTGTTGCAAAATCGGAACATGTGCCGATTACGCCGAAACAAATTGCGGATGCCGCAATTGATGCGGCGAGGGCGGGGGCGGCGATTGTGCATTGTCATGTTCGCGACCCGAAAACCGGAAAACCATCGCGAGATCCGGAATTGTACCGCGAAACGACAATGCGCATTCGCGATTCCGCCGAAGATGTTGTTTTGAATTTGACTGCCGGACACGGTGCGGATTTGGTGTTGCCCGGTGCGGAAACGCCGCTGCCGCCCGATGCGGCGAAAACCGATATGGCGGGTGCGACCGAAAGATGCAAACATTTGGAGTTGTGCCGCCCCGAAATCGCGACATTGGATTGCGGCACGATGAATTTCGGCGAGGGCGATTATGTGATGACAAACACGCCTGCGATGTTGCGGGCGATGGCGGTGCGCATGCGCGAACTCGGAGTCAAACCGGAAATGGAAGTTTTTGATACCGGGCATTTGTCGTTTGCCAAAAAACTCGTCGCCGAAGGATTGATAGAATCGCCGCCCCTCGCGCAGTTTTGCACAGGAATTCCGTGGGGCGCGCCGGACGATTTAAATACGCTTCTCGCGTTGGTCAACAACACGCCCGCCGGATGGATTTATTCGGCGTTTTCCATCGGGCGAATGGAGTTGCCGTTTGTCGCCGCCGCGACTCTTGCCGATGGCAATGTGCGGGTCGGGCTGGAAGATAACTTATATTTGCAAAAAGGAATTAAGGCGACAAATCAAATGTTGGTAGAACGCGCGGCGACAATTTTATCGGCGATGAATGTTCGCATTTTGTCGCCGCAAGAAGTGCGCGAAAAATTGCAAGTTCAAAAACGCGCGCCGATTTAATTTTTTGCGGACGGCGGGCGAAATGACGAATGATTAAACGGGTGGCGATTATCGGCGGCGGCGTTATCGGTGCGGGATGGACGGCGCGGCTGGCGTTAAACGGAGTTGAAACGCGCGTATATGATCCGGATTCGGATGCGCCGCGCAAAGTCGGAGAGACGATGCAAAATGCCGCCGCTGCTATCGGCAAACTGACTTCCGCGCCGTTGCCGCCGCCGGTTGCGCCGTTGTTTGTCGATTCTATCGCCGCCGCTGTTGCCGATGCCGAATGGATTGTGGAAGCCGTGCCGGAACGCGCTGAATTGAAAAAAAATGTATACGCGGAAATTGAATCCGCTTGTCCGGCAGACGCGCTGATTTCTTCGTCTACTTCCGGTTTTCGTCCGAGTATGTTGCAAGAAGAAATGACGAATCCGGCGCGTTTTATTGTTGCGCATCCGTTCAATCCGGTGTATCTTTTGCCGCTGGTGGAAATTGTGTGCGGCGAAAAAACCGCGCCGCAAACGGGCGAAAATGCGGCGGAAATATTAACTGCATTGGGAATGCGTCCGTTGCGAGTCAAAAAAGAAATTGACGCTTTTATCGCGGATCGTTTAATGGAAGCGTTGTGGCGTGAGGCGTTGTGGCTTGTGCATTCCGGTGCGGCGACGACCGCCGACATAGACGATTCCATTCGTTTCGGTTGCGGATTGCGATGGGCGCAAATGGGGACATTTGAAACTTTTCGCATCGCAGGCGGCGAAGGCGGAATGGCGCATTTCTTAAAACAATTCGGACCGTGTTTGCAATGGCCGTGGACGAAACTTACGGATGTGCCGGAATTGACCGATGATTTTGCGGAAGAAATCGCGGCGCAATCAGATGCGCAATCGTCCGGCTATTCGGTGCGCGATTTGGAACGAATTCGCGATGACAATCTCATCGCTTTTTTGCAAGGATTGAAAGCCAACAATTGGGGGGCGGGCGAAACGCTGGCGAAATGGGAAAACCGTTTGCATTCGTTAGCATCCGCACCGGAAAATATTTCGCCGCCGTTGCGCACTTTGACGAGACGGGCGCCTCGCCATTGGACGGATTATAACGGACACATCAACGAAAGCCGCTATCTGGAATGTTTCAGCGATGCATCGGATGCGGTCATGCGCATTATCGGGGCGGACGAAAAATATGTTGCCGCCGGAAATTCTTATTTTACGGTAGAAACGCGCATTCGCAATCTGCAAGAAATGCGGGCGGGAGATGCGATATTTTGCGATTCTACGATACTTTTCGCCGAAGGAAAAAAACTAAAATTGTTGCACGAATTGAAAAACGAACAAGGCGAAATATGCGCGACCGGAGAACATCTTTTAATTCATGTCAATTTAAACACGCGCCGTTCTTCCTTTCCTGCGGACGATATATTGCACCGCGCCCAAAAAATTGCCGCCGCCTGCGCCGCATTGCCGCCGTCCGATTAACAGAAATTTTGATGCAAAATAAAATCGGCGAAAAAAGTAATTTTATTTTTAATTACGGAATTCTGCCACATTTTTTAATTGCGACAAAAACGAAGTTTTCTGAAAATTCCGCCGAACTTTTTAATTCCGAAAAAAACGAAGTTTTCTGAATTTTCCGAAATTTCAATTGAAAAACTTAAAGTGATTTCGGTGTTCGGGAATGGCGAAGTTATTCGTTGCGGATGATGGCGAGCGGAGGTTGGCGCACCCATTTGGCGATTCCGGCGCAACCGAAAATGAGAAATAATGTCACGCCGCCGCAAGCGACAACAAGCGGGGAACCGTCGCCGATATTCCAATGCAAATCAAAAATATGTTCCACCACGAGTTTGCCGGCGATGAGTCCGAAAATAATCGCCGGCAAAAGTGCCGCCGCCGCCATTGCCGCAAACTCCGCCATTCCTTTTATGATTAATGCGCCGGTCGACGCGCCCAACAATCTTAAAGTAATAGCATCGCGCACGCGCCGCCGTTGCCCGTCCATCAGCGAGGCGACAATGACGGGTGCCGCACCAAACAACATAAACAACGCCGCCGCTTGCAACAACAGCGACACATTTTCCAGAAGTCGCCGCCCGACTTCAAACACCGCGCTCATCGCAATCGGGGTGATGTTCGGAAACGCGCGGACGATTTCCAGTTTGGCGCGATTTTCGTCTTCGGGCGGCAAAAACGCCGCGCCCATCAGCGAATAAGGCGCATCGCCGAACGGGCGGCGGTCCAAAATGACGACAAAATTAATGTCAAAACTCTGCCAATCAATTTCGCGAAAACTCGTAATGACGGTCGTCAAACGCCGCCCCAAAATTGTCAGTTCCAACTCGTCGCCGAGTTCCAGCCCGAACGCATCCGCCGCGCCGCTGTCAAAAGATGCTTGCGGGCGGGTTTCGGAATCGTCCCACAAAACGCCGTCCGATACTTTGCTCGCGCCGATGTAGTCGCCGTTTTCGGTCCAGGTCAGGGCGCGGTCGTTGCCGAGTATCCAGCGAAAATCGGACGGCGCATCAATGTCGGCGGAATCGCGTCCGCCGATAGCGGCGATTTTTCCGCGCAAAAACGGAATCGTCCGCAAGCGCGATTTTTCGCTTACCGCCGTCAATGTTTTTTGTAGCGATTCGCGTTGTTCGGTGCGCGCGCCGGTCAGATAAAAAGTCGGTGCTTCTTGCCGCAGTGTGTCGTTGATGCGGGCGGCGAAGTTGCCTTCAATATTGAGAATCGCGACCAGCAACGCCATTCCGACCCCGAGTGCGACAACGCCGGTTGCGGTTTGACGGCGATTGCGCGCGACCGCCGACAAACCCCACGAAAAGGGCGGCGGCAAACGCCGTGCCGCCGCACCCGCCATTCCCGCACATGCGGCGGAAAGCGCGTACAATACCGCCGCCGCCAACGCAATCGCGCCCGCCGCAAACTTTTCGCGCCATTCCAAAGGCAAAAACAGCAACGCCGGAATCCAGACGGCGGCGGCAATTAAAATGTCGCGGCGCGAATAGGGCGGCGAATCTTGTTCGTTGCCGCCCGCATTGAATAATGCCAGCGGATTGACTCTGCCGGCGCGCGAAACCGGCAACACCGCAAACGCCGCGCCGGTCGCTGTTGCAACCAAAATTGCTTTGAAAAACGCCGCCCATGGCCAATGCGGCGAAAGCGGCAACGGCAACGCCGAAGACAAATACGGCGCCGCCTGATAAGAAAGTGCCGCCCCGCAAATCGCGCCCGCCAACGCGCCGCCGGCAATGAAAATCGCCGCAATTTTCAGATAAACGCGGGCGACAAGCGTCTCGCTTCCGCCCAACATTTTAACGACCGCGATGGCGCGCATGCGGGCGCGCAAAAATGCCGAAGTCGCGCCGCCGATTCCGATTCCGGCGGTGAGAATTGCGGCGAGCGACATGATGGACAAAAACGCGCGCATTCGTTCCACAAAACGGCGCAAACCCGGCATTGCCGCCGCCGCCGCGCGCACATTCCAGCCCGCTTCGGGAAAGGCGGTCTGCAATCGCGCCGTCCATTCGTCGACGCTTTCGCCTTCGGCAAGACGGACGCGCGCAAATCGGGACGACAACATTCCCGCACCGGAAAAGTTGCCGCCCGCCGCCGCCGATTCGCCCGCCAAAATGAGCGGTGCCGCCATCCACATTCGCGGGTCGGGGTCGGGTTCGGCGGTGACCACCTCCGCGATTCGCATCGTCAAACCGGCGGCGGAAAAAGTGTCGCCGGGACGCAAGTTTGCCAACTCCAAAAAATCCGTATCCACCGCCGCCGGATAAACGCCGTCCGCATCCTCCGCCGATAACAATGCTTGCAAATCGCCGCCGCCTTGCAATTTTAATTCGCCGTACAGCGGATAGGCGGAATCGGCAATTTTGACGCGCGTCATTTGCGCGTTGTCATCTGCAACCGCCAGCACGGCGGCGACACGGACAAACGAAACACCGGCGGCATTGTCGCGCAACCATTCTTCTTCGGGCGGAGAAAAATCGCGCGCGCGCAAACGCACCGAAACATCGCCGCCCAGCAAAGTCCGCGCCGAAGACGCAAACGACCGTTCAAAAGTATCGGCAAGTGCCAGCACCAAAGTCAATGCGGCGGCGGCAAAAGCGGTCGTCAATGCGGCGAGGGCATACAGGCGCGTTTCGCCGCGCAACTCGGCGCGCAAAAGCGAAGATTCAGCCGACATGCAATTGGCCGCCGCGCAAAGTGTAGACCGTGTCAAATCGTTTTAAGATATCGTGATTGTGCGTGACAAACAACAGCGTGGAGTTGTGTTCGCGCGCCGCACCGAGCAACAAATCCAATACTTCGCGCCCGGTGTCGTAATCTAAATTGCCGGTTGGTTCATCTGCCAGCAAAAGTTCGGGGCGCACCGAAAATGCGCGGGCGATGGCGACCCGCTGCCGTTCGCCGCCCGACAACTGCGAAGGAAAATGTCCCGTGCGCGCCGCGAGTCCGACTGCTTCCAAAGCGCGCGCGGCTTCTTCGGCGGCGTCTGTTCGTCCTTGCAATTCCAGCGGCAGCGCGGCGTTTTCCAGCGCGGTCATTGTTTCCAAAAGATGAAAATGTTGAAAGACAACGCCGATTTTGTCGCGCCGCAAATCGGCGAGACCGTTTTCGTTTAGCGCATTTAAGTTTTCGCCTAATGTGCGTACTTCGCCGCTGTCCGGGCGCAACAATCCGGCGATAACGGCGAGCAAACTCGTTTTGCCCGCACCGGACGGACCGGTCAGCGCGACCGATTCGCCGGCGGCGACGGAAAGAGTCGTTTGGTTGAGAACATGTACCGAGGCGCCGAAAGAAAGAGAGACGTCCGATAACTTCACCGCCTCGGATGGTATAGAATCTTGTTTCATGAGAAATTTAATTATAACACTAATTTTCGCCGCCGCTTTCGCCGCGATTTCAAATGCCGCAGACGGCGTTCGCGTTGCCGCGTTCGGCGATAGTTTATCGGCGGGTTACGGCTTGCCGGAAGAAGACGGATTCGCGCCCGCTTTGCAAAAAGAGTTGCGCGCAGCGGGAGTCGCCGCCGAAGTTTTTAACGCCGCCGTTTCCGGCGATACTTCCGCCGATGGATTGTTGCGGGTAGATTGGATGTTGCGACAAACGCGCCCCGATATTGTTGTGGTGGAATTCGGCGCGAACGATATGTTTCGCGGTTTTCCCGCACCGCTAATTCAAAAAAATCTTGCGCAAATCATAACGCGAATTCGCGAAAGCGGCGCGCGCGTTCTGCTCGCCGGCATGCGCGCCCCGCGCAACTATAACGCGCAATACCGGCGGGAGTTGGCGGAAATGTACGACAATCTCGCCGCGCAGTTTGACATTTCGCTGTATCCGTTTTTTTTGGAAGGCGTAGCGTTAAATCCGGAATTGAATCTCGCGGACGGCATCCATCCGAACGCGGCGGGCGTGCGTAAAATTGCGGGCAATATCGCGCCGCTAATCGCCGAAATGGTGCGCACACAATGATGCGTTTGTCGTGTTTGGGCGGGGCGGGCATTTGTTTTGCGTCTTTGGCGATTGCCTATTTTTATATGGAGCGTTATTTGCTTTTGGCGCCGTGTCCGCTATGCATTCTTGACCGCATTGTGGTTGCGGCGATGGGATTTACATTTTTGGCGGCGGCGTTTTTGCCGAATTGGCGGCGCGTTTTGTGGGGGGCGAATGCGTTGTTTTTGGCGGCGGGTTTTGTTTTTGCCGGTCGTCATATTTGGCTGCAAAATCGTCCGCCGGACGAATCGGCGGGATGCCTTTCCGATTCCGCCGCCGCCGAATCTTTGATTGAAATTGTCCGTCTCGCGTTTGATGCGTCCGGCGATTGCGGCGCGATATATTGGGAATTCGCCGGATTAAGTATTCCCGAACAAGTGTTCATTTTGTTTCTGGCATTCGCGGCGTTGCTGGCGTGGCAGGGATATGCGTTGTTTGTCGCCCCTAAAAAATGACGCCGTCCGGCGTGAGTAAAGTACGCGAAATTGTCGGCGAAATCGCCGCCGGACGAATGATTGTACTGGTCGACGACGAAGATCGCGAAAATGAAGGAGATTTGCTGATTGCCGCGAATTTTGCGGATGCGGCGGCGATTAATTTTATGGCGGCGGAAGGGCGCGGTTTGATTTGTCTGGCGTTGACTGCCGAACAGTGCGACCGATTAAAATTGCCGCTGATGTCGCCGGCGAATCAATCCGCATTCGGCACAAATTTTACCGTTTCCATAGAATCCGCTTGCGATGTGACGACCGGCATTTCCGCGCATGACCGCGCCCGCACAGTGGCGGCGGCGGCAAATCCCGCAGCACACGCCGAAGATATTGTGTCGCCCGGGCATATATTTCCGTTGCGCGCCGATCCCGGCGGCGTATTGGTACGCGCCGGACACACCGAAGCGGGATGCGATTTGGCGCGATTGGCGGGTTTGTTTCCCGCCGCCGTAATTTGCGAAGTAATGAACGGCGACGGCACGATGGCGCGATTGGAAGACCTTAAAATTTTCGCCGCCCGTCATCATCTAAAAATCGGTACTATTAAAAGTTTAATAGAATACCGTTTGCATAACGAAGCGTTGGTGCGGCGCGAATCGGAAACGACAGTAGACACCGCCGCCGGAGAATTCAAACTCGTTTCTTATCGCGATTCGGTTGCCGGACATTTGCATCTCGCGTTTTGTGCGGGAAAAATGGATGCGCAAACGCCCGCCGCAGTGCGGGTTTTGGTTGCGCCGACTTTTTTGGATGGCATTCTCGCGGAGTTGCCGGAACGGTCGTGGAGCATATTGGAATCGTTGCGCCGCATTGCCGAAGACGGCTGCGGCGCTTTGGTTTTGCTCGGTGCGGACGAAGTAAATGTGGAGCAAATTTGTGCGCAGTTGCGTTCGCTGTCGCAAGAAACGCCGTCCGTGCCGGTTGCGGGGCGGTTGCGTACTTACGGAATTGGCGCACAAATTTTGCGTGATTTGGGGGCGGGCAAAATTCGCCTGCTATCCAGCCGCCTGACAATTCCGAGTTTGGAAGCGTTCGGATTGGAAATTGCGGAAGTAATTGAACGATGAAAGCCGCGGTGGTTGTCGCCGATTTTTACGCCGATATTGCCGGCGCGCTTTTGGAATCGTGCGAAACCGCGCTTGCCGCAGCGGACATTAAAATGATGCGGATAGTGCGCGTGCCGGGGGCGTTAGAAATTCCATTTGCGTTGCAAACCGTCGCGGCACAAAATTTGCCGCAAATGATGATTGCGTTGGGATGCGTTATTCGCGGCGAAACTTATCATTTTGAAACCGTCGCCGACATTTGCGCGCGCGGTATTTTGCAAGTGCAATTGCAAACAAACATTCCTGTCGGCAACGGCGTTCTGACCGTGGAAAATATGGCGCAGGCAATTGCGCGCACAAACAAAGGCGCAGACGCCGCGCGCGCCGCGATATGTCTCGCCGAAATTCGCAATGCCTGAACGACACAAATGGACAAAAGAAGACGACATTCTCGTACTGGATTTGTATTTTCGCGCGCCCGATTTATCCGCGGCGCATCCCGAAGTACAACACACGGCGAAAACAATTAAAACGACCGCGGCGAGTGTGGCAATGCGCGCAAAAAACTTCGCCGCATTAAATCATTTACATTCCGGCGCGGGATTGCAAAATATCGCCGTTTCAAGCCGGGAAGTGTGGGCGGAATATTGTTATGATGATCGCTGGATGTTGCAACAACTCGCGCAAACTCCGGCGCGCAATTTTGGCGAAGCATGTCGGGATGCGGAACGATTGCAGCGGGACGCGAAGGCGATTTTGCGCCGCCGATTGCCGCCGCCGAATGTGTCTCGGCGCGAGGCGCGGCGGGCGGCGATGCATTCGTTGTATGCGGCGGCAATGCAAAATATCACAGCAACAGCGGCGCTTTCGCAACTGTGTGCGGCGACTCATTCGCTGCGGAAGAAAGCGGCGTTTTCCGATTCGTTGCCGCGTGCTGTTGCCGATTTTGCCGATTCGTGCGGCGAAGAAATTGCACGACAAATTACTGCCGCCGCATCGCGCGCACCGGAACGAATTAGCGCGGTAGAATCGGCAATTTTACGCGCCGCCGTTGCCGAATTGTTGTTGCCGCAAACGCCGCCGGTTAATGTGATAATTAACGAAGCCGTGGAACTCGCAAAAGAATTCGGTGCGGAAGGCGGACACAAAATTGTCAACGGCGCGTTGGACAAAATCGCCGCCCGATTGCGAGAAAACGATTCGCCGGACGATGCGCGAGAGTGAAGTTATCGCCCGTTTTTTTCGTTTCGCGTCCGGTGCGCGGACGATAATCGGGGCGGGAGAAGACGATGCGGCGGTATTGTCGCCGCCGCCGCGAACGCGTTTGGTTTGCAGCAGCGATTCGCTAATTGAAGATGTGCATTTTTTCGCCGATGCGGATTCGTATTTTCTGGCGCGCAAATCGGCGGCGGTCAGTTTGTCGGACATTGCCGCGATGGGCGCGCGCCCGCTGTGGATGACGGTCGCGCTGGCGGCAAACGACAAAAAAACGAAATGGTTCGCGCGTTTCGCCGAAGGATTGAAAAGCAGCACCGCCGAATTCGGTTATGCAATTGTCGGCGGCGATTTGTGTCGTGCCGCGAAAGTGCATATTACGACAACCGTTATCGGCGCGCTAAAACATCCGCCGTTGTTGCGAAGCGGTGCGCGGGCGGGCGAAGATGTATGGATTTCGGGCGCGCCGGGAGAAGCGGCGTTGGCGGTGCATTGTCGCAAAAACGGCGCGGACAAAATCCCGCCGAAACATTTGCGGGCGGCAAACGAAAGATTGCATAATCCGTCTCCGCGTTTAAGTTTGGGATACAAACTCGCAAAAATCGCATCGGCGGCGATTGATATGTCGGACGGTTTGGCGGCGTGCGCGAACGCGATTGCGGCACGGTCAGGCGTGAAAATTATTTTGCATTTGCGCGACATTCCGCCGCCGCCGTGTTTGGAAAATTTACCGCCGGATTTGCGACAAAATTTAATGTTGTGCGGCGGCGACGATTACGAGTTATTTTTTTGCGCACCGCAAAATGCCCGCCGCAAACTATCGCACACAAATGCGATTCGCATCGGCGAAACTGCGGTCGGCGGCGGCGTAAAAATTGTCGGCGAAAACGGTGCGACTTTCGCCGCACGAGGTTATGAACATGACTTCGGCGGATAAAAAATTCGTTTTCGGAGACGCGGGCAATTGCATCGCTTTCGGATTCGGACTCGGACTCGCACCGAAAATGCCGGGGACGGCGGGGACTTTGGCGGCGTTTCCGTTGTATTGGATTTTTTGCGAATCGCCCGCACGATGGGCGGTGTTTGTTTTGCTTTTCGGTGCGGGCGTTTATCTTTGCGGGCGGGCATGTGCGATGTTAAAAAAACACGATGACAGCGGAATCGTGCTGGACGAAATCGCGGCATTTTACGCAGTTTTACTTTTAACACCGGCGGAAACCGAATGGCAAGCGGCGGCATTTATTTTGTTTCGCATTTTTGATGCGACAAAACCGCCGCCGATTGGCTGGCTGGACAAAAATATGCACGGCGGTTTCGGCGTGATGATTGACGACATTGCGGCGGCGGCGTTGACTCTCGCAGTTTTGTCGGCAATAAAATACGCGTTATGATTTGCCCGCCGGCATTGCTGAAAATCGCGTGCGAGGCGGGGGCGGCGGCGAAAAAACGCGGCGTTTTATTGTCGGCGGCGGAATCTTGCACCGGCGGTTTGATTGCGGCGGCATTGACGCATTTTCCCGGTTCGTCGGAATGGTTTTGCCGCGGAATCGTATCGTATTCTAATGCGGCGAAAATGGATTTATTGAATGTGCCGGAAAAAACTTTGCGACAATTCGGGGCGGTCAGCGAAGAGACGGCGGCGGCGATGTGCATCGGAATCGGCGATTTTTCGCTTGCCGTCAGCGGTGTCGCCGGACCGGCGGCAAGCGAAAACAAACCCGCCGGAATGGTATGTTTCGGCTTTCGTTGCGGCGGCGAAGTGCGCACCGAAACACGACATTTTGCGGGCGACCGCGATTCCGTCCGCCTCGCCGCCGCCTGTCATTCTCTGCAAACAATAACAAAAATGTTGCGACAAATTTAATTTTTCGCCGATTTTATAAGTTAAAAATCTCCGATTTTATTCCCCGCCTCCCCGCCGTCATTTTTTACCATTCCGATGTAAATCGGAATCTCCCCCGCCGCCGTAATTTTCGCCGACAAAATCCCGCCTTCCCCGCTGTCATTCCCGCGAACGCGGGAATCCATTTTCGCCGATAAATTCCCGCGTTCACGCCGTTTTTTGCGAAAAAAATGCGCGGGAATTCCAAAATTAATTTTCGCGTAAAATGTGCCGCCTCCCCGCCGTCATTCCCGCGAAAGCGGGAATCCATTTTTACCGACAAATTCCCGCGTTCACGCCGTTTTTTGCGAAAAAAATGTGCGGAAATTCCAAACTTAATTTTCGCGTAAAATGTGCCACCCCCGATTCCATTCCCGCCCGTTTTTTCGCGGAATTACCGCCGCCCCTTTTTCCATTTCCGCCTTTTGCGAATTCGGGCGGGATTATGCTATACTTTCGCAGACATTTTTAATCAGAGGAGCAAAACCATGAAAAACACAATCAATAAAATCATTCTTTTCGCCGCTGTTTTGTTTGCGGCGGGATTTACCGTTTCGGCGGCGAATGCGCAACAACAGGTTGTTTTTGGTCCGCCGCCGCCCGAAGGAGACCATATTGTCGGAACGCAATGGGTTCCAGAAGGACAATCGGCACTGATATATGAATTTACCGATTCTATTCAAGAACATTACAGAAGGAATTCAGGGGCAATATCATGGACAACATGGATGAGATTTTTGGCTATTAACAACGCCCCGGTAAGAGTAACCAATAATCTTCCCGTATTTCAGATATCCGCTACTGAAATGCGTGAGATACAACCGGGCGACAATTTGATTTTGTATGACCAATTGGAACAGAGTCATAACTTGACTCTTATCGTTTATATTCGGGCAGACAACGAGTATGGGTTGGCGATGAGTTTAAGTGTGGCAATTAATCCCATGCCTTTATCGCCTCCGAATATATTTTTGAATTCCTTAACTTTTCGTTCGACTTCACAGCCCGCCGCAACAAATATCAGACCGGTAAATATCATATTGCCGGATTGCACCGGCGGTGCAACGCTGAATGGAAATGTTTGCGAATGTGCAACTGACGCATTGCCGATATTGCAAGACGATGGCGGAAACTCCTTTTCCTGCCGTGCCCCTAACTCCGCAACCGAATGCCCGGACGAATTTTTTAACAACGCCGTTTCACCCGCCCGATGCGACCCGATTCCGACTTGCGACACAACAACGGAATTAAATACCGGTACGAATATGTGCGATTGCAGAACCGGATTTTCCGGAAGAGTAAGCCCGACAATGTGCGAAAGAAACGCAGCGGATTGCACGGGAGCGACTCCTGTTTTGTTTAACGGCATTTGCGTAGCCGCTTGTGAATCGGACGAAGCAAGAAACGCCGCCGGAAACTGCGTACCGAATCCTGCAAATTGCGAGGCGAATGCGATTACTAACCCGGACGATGATATGAATTGCATTTGCATTGACGACATGCATCAATTTGTTGCAGGTTCCACAACGGAATGCGAACCGATTCCCGCAACTTGCGGGGCGAATGCGATAAATGACCCGAACGATAATACGATGTGCGTTTGCGTTGACGAAATGCATAGATTTGTTGAAGGTTCTACGACAATGTGCGAACCGAATTCGCAAGATAACATGGAAGAAACCGAAATGGGAAACGAAATGGAAACCGAAATGGAAGAATCGCAAAATCCGCAATTGCAACCGCAAAACATTGGAAGCGGCAGACCGAAAGAGTTTGCGTATATCGGGGCGGGCGTTTTTATTATCGGTTTTGCAGCAAGTTATATTGCAGGCGGCGATTTTCCGATATTCACTTATTCCCCCGATTTTGGATATTCGTTAACCGAAAGCGGCTATTCCGCAAATGTCGGCGGACGGGCGGATTTCCGAAAAGACAATTGGCATTTGTATTATTCCGCAAATCAAACAAACGCAAACGGCGAATTTGACGATTTCCGTTATACATCGGGCGGCAGATATAACGGCGATTTATTTGCGGCGGCATTTTCCGAATCCGTTGCAGGCGAGACGGCGAATTACAACTTTTCGCTGTCGGCGGATATAGACGGGAGATTAGTTGATTTCTCGCCCGTCTATCGCCTGCACTCCGAATATGACAAAGGCGAATTCAGTACCCGAAACGAGTTAAATCTGCAAGGCAATTTCCGTTATAACGGCTGGACGATAAACCCGTCCGCCGGTTTCAGATGGGAAAATACGAAAGATTTTGCCGAAAACGCAAGATTCCAAATAAACGCGATTCATCGTTTTTAATTTCCAATTTTCTCGCCCCTGACATTTGTCGGGGGCGAAACAAGCCGCAGCAGTTTACTGCTGCAAACCCCGGCATTTTCCGCGAACGATAGATTGCGGCGGAAAAGCGGAAATTGCGGGGCGGAGTAAACTCCGCCGTACTTGTTTCGCCCCCGACAAATGTCGGGGGCGAGTCAGGAACGCGGGAATGGAATGTACTTTTTTCCGGTCATTTTGCGGGAATGGTAAATTTATTTTCGGCGGAATTTCGCCGCGTTCACCTCGTCATTCCCGCGAACGCGGGAATCCATTTTTACCGACAAAATCCCGCATTCACCTCTTTTTGCAAAAAAAATGTGCGGAAATTCCAAACTTAATTTTCGCGTAAAATTCGCGAAACTCCAAAATTAATCGCCCCGAATAGATTCCCGCTTTCGCGGGAATGACGGCGTTTTTTCGCAGAATTCCGCCGCTTTCGCATTCCGATGTAAATCGGAATCTCCCCCGCCGCCGTCCGATTTTCGCCGCCGAATTCCCGCCTCCCCGCCGTCATTCCCGCGAAAGCGGGAATCCATTTTTACCGACAAATCCCCGCATTCACCTCGTTTTTGCAAAAAAATACGCGAAAATTCCAAACTTAATTTTCGCGTAAAATTCGCAAAACTCCAAAATTAATCTCCCCGAATAGATTCGGCAGATTCCAGTCCGAAGTGCAACAGTTGGGATATATTAGCATAATCCGAGTTGTTGTGCGGGGGTGCAAAATTGCAGGCGTGGTGTTGGGCGATGATTCAATATTTTTTCCGCCCGGCGCAATGCCTTCGGCAAGCCGTAGCGATGTAAATCGCGATTTACCATTCGCCGCACGAGACCGTTCATTTGCTCTACGCCACCGCGTTGTTGCGGGCGTCCCGGATCGCTCACATACCATTTTATGCCCAACGCTTTTTCTACTTTTCGCCAACGGACGAATTCCCAACCGCCGTCGCTCGTCATCGTGTGCACCGGCAAACCGCGCAGCAGATGAATAATCCGCTTCGCCGTTTCGTCCGCCGAATAGTTCGGCAACAAAAACAATCGCACATAACCGCTTTTGCGTTCCCGCAAGGACAGCGACATCACGCGTTTTTGCCAATACATCGTATCAACTTCCCAATCGCCGAATCGTCCGCGGGCATTCACAATCGCCGGACGACCGGCAATCGGCGCGGCGTCTTTCATCATCGCGAATCGCCCGTCTTTCGGGCGTTTGCGGTAATGCCCCACGCCGAAACTCATTTGCCGGTGCGGCGCGCAACAAACAATACTTTTGCGCGGACGCGGCGGCTTACAATGCGAACCGCGACAGACATCTTTCCACAACCAGTTATACAACGCGCTTTTTCCGACCGGCAAAAACACCGCGGCGGACGACACCGAATAATGATTATTCATCCAAAACGCGAAGTCGCGCAATACGGCATCGGAAAGTTTGCGCGGGCGTTCAGAGGCGCGTCGTCGTCGCACTTTGGCGCGATGATGAGCGACTTCGGGATTGTAGTATTGCCGCCGGCATCGTTTGATTTCCCGTGAAATGGTGGAAACAGAGACGCCGAGTTCTTTTGCGATTTTTCGTTGCGATGTTTTTTGTCGCAGGCGGACGCAAATTGTGATACGATGAGAAAGGGACAGATGGGTATACATAAGATCCTCCGAAGTAATAACAAATAGCCAAAAGAGGATTATCCTTCTGTCCCCTTTTTTTGGCCCCTCTGTTGCACTTCGGACTGGAATCTGCCTTCCCGCTTTCGCGGGAATGACGGCGTTTTTTCGCGGAATTCCGCCGCTTTCGCATTCCGATGTAAATCGGAATCTCCTGCAGAGATTCCGGCGTTCGCCGGAATGGAAAATTTTATTTTCCGGTCGTTTTGCGGAAAATAGAAAATTTTATTTTCCGGTCGTTTTTCGGAAATGGGAAGAAGAGGGCGGCGGGATTCTTTGCCGAAAAAAGCAAATTATTCGCCTTGCCAGATGGGTTTGCGTTTTTCTATGAATGCGCCGATGCCTTCTTGTGCGTCGTGTCGCAGCATATTTTGAGTCATTACTTCGCCCGCATAATCGTAGGCGGATTCCAATCCCATTTCCAATTGACGGTAAAACGCTTCTTTGCCGATTTTGATAGTAATCGGCGATTTGTCAACAATTTGCGCCGCTAATTTAAAACAACTTTTCATTAAATCGTCCGCCGGTACGACTTCGTTAATCAATCCCGCCGCCGCCGCTTCATTTGCGTTCATCGCATCGCCGGTGAGCAACATTTTCATCGCCTGTTTGCGTCCGATATTGCGCGAAAGCGGCACCATCGGCGTGGAACAAAATAATCCGATATGGACGCCGGGCGTTGCAAATTTGGCGTTTTCGGATGCAATCGCCAAATCGCAAGTTGCGACAAGTTGACATCCCGCCGCCGTCGCCATTCCCTGCACCGCTGCGATAACCGGTTGCGGGGCGCGGGTTATGGACAGCATCATTTCGGAGCAACGCGCAAATAAATCGCGATAGTCGTCCGCACCGATTTTCGCGCGCACTTCGCGCAAATCGTGTCCGGCACAAAACACCGGACCTTCGGCGGCGATAATAACTGCGCGCACCGAAGAATCGTCCGCCGCCGCCGTCAACGCATTATGGAGCGCGGCGATGAGCGAATCGGAAAGGGCGTTGCGGCTTTGCGGGCGGTTGAGCGTGAGAATGCGCGCGCCGTCCCGGTCGGTTTGCGTCAATACGGGCGCGGAATCGGTCATTCCGCCATTATACGCTTTTTTCCGCCGTCCGCCGAATTGCAAAAATAGATTATAATTTTCGCGGAAATAAACAATTTATAGTTTTCGCGGAACGATTATGGATATTGCAAAAAATCAGTGTCTGCTGGACGACAACGCTGTTTCGGCGTGGTACGACTCTCTCGTACAAAAAGGCGTTTTGTTTCCGGATGCGCGACAAAAAGCGGCAATCGCCAGATTGCAAGAATTGGCGGATATTGTCGTCGCACCGCCCGCACCGTCCGGCGGATTTTGGTCGCGTTTGCGCGCACCCGCGAAACCGGCGGCGGGCGAATGCGGATTGTATATTCACGGCGGAGTAGGGCGCGGCAAAAGTTTTTTGATGGATGGTTTTTATCTGCAACTGCGCACCGAAAAAAAAATGCGCGCGCATTTTCATCAGTTTATACGCCGCTTTCACGAAGATATGAAAAAACGCGAAGGTGAAAACGATCCGCTTGTTGCGGTCGCCGATTCCATTTCTTCCCGATTCAATATCGTTTGTTTGGACGAATTTCATGTGTCGGACATTACGGACGCGATGATTTTGGGGCGATTGATTTCCCGCCTGACCGGCAACGGTACGCGGCTGGTCACAACTTCCAACTACGCCCCCGCGGCGTTGTATCCGAACGGACTCGCGCGCGACCGCTTTTTACCGGCGATTGAAATGTTGCAGGAGCGGCTGGAAGTGTTCGCGTTGGACGGCGAAAACGATTATCGTTTGCGCCACATTGCGGACGACGGCGAAGTATTTTTTTGCGAAGACGGCGGGCGGCGAATGCGGAAGTTATTTGATTTGTTGGCGTGCGGCATTTCGCTGCCGCCGTCTCTCAAAATTCATGGGCGGCGCATTCCTGCGCGGGCGCGATCGTCGGACGCGATATGGTTTTCGTTTTCGCAAGTGTGTGATACCGCGATGGGGCAGGGCGATTATCTCGCGCTTGCCGAACGATTCGCCGTGATAATGTTGTCGGATGTGCCGCCGCTGGACGAACCGGCGTTGTCGGAGGCGGCGCGGCGATTTACTTGGCTGGTGGATATTTTATACGACCGGCGCGTGACGCTTGCGCTGGATATGCAAATGCCGTTAAAAAAATTGTACGGCGAATCGGAAGGCGGCGAATCGGGGCGGACGATGAGTCGCCTGATAGAAATGCAATCGCGCAACTATTGGGAAGCGTCGTTGCCGTTCGCGGCATCTTGAAAAATAACGCCATAGCGGTCAGGCGGAATCGGCGCGCTATCGCCGAGAATTTTTTCCGCAAATTGTTCCAATCCGCCGGCGGTGATGATTTCATAACGGCGCCATTCGCGCACCGGTTTGTCGCGATTTATTTTCCATAAAACAGTTTTGCCGAATTTCATTTCTGGTGCGAAATTGTCCAAAACACGTTTTTGTCCGAGTACGTTCCAATACGCAAGTTGCCCGTTTTCGGCGGCAAAAAGCGGCAGCGAAAGAACACCGGCGGCGGTTTGCAATCCTTGCACAATTCCGCCGCTTCGGGTACGCGCCGCCGTGATTTTGTCGCCCGCCGCCGTTTCGCGTTCGGTGATAATGTGGCTGACATAATCGGCGGGATCGCCGTCCGCGAGTTGCGACCATGCGCGTGCAGTATAAAACGGCACGGCGCGATGCAAATAATAATAACCGCCCGTGTTGAAATACGGGCGGGTGAAATCGGCAACGCCGCGCACATTTTCGTCCGCGCTTAATTGCCGGTAAATCTTAAACATTGAATCTTGTCCGGCGATAAAATTGACTTTGCCCGTTTCGTGCGAAAACGATTGGTAAATAGCGTTTTGCAGCGGAATCGCGTTGAAGATTCCGGCAACGGAAATGAGCGAAAACGCCGCCGCCGCCGCCGCATAAAGTTTGCGCGAATCTTTAAGTTTTGTTGCGGCAACCGCCAGCACATCTGCGGCAACCATCAGCCACAGCGGCGCCAGCGCGAAAATAAAACGGTATTCGCGGTGATTTTGCAACAAATGCGGAATCAAAATAACCAAAAATAAAATCAAAACAAAACCGTATCGGCGCCAACTTTTCGCCGCGCCATAAACGACCGCCAATATTAAACCGCCTGATGCGTGCAACAACCATAACGGCATTTGCAAGATGGACGATTCGCCCGCCCGCGCCGCACCGATGACGAGATTCATTTGCGCATTAAAATAATAGGAATAAAACGGCGCGCCCCACGACAGCCATTCCAGCAATCCGACCGCCGCCATTGTCGCCAGCGCACCGCCCGCCATTGCTGCCCGCCCGTTCGCATTGCCGCGCCAAAATCCCGCCAGCAATATCAATCCCGCCGCCGGTGCATATTGAAATCGCACCGCCACCGCCAGCGCACCAATCGCGCCTGCGAGTGCAAATTTTTTCCAACTTTCTTTCGGCGACAACGGTGTTGTCGCCAGCAACGCCAGCAATATTGATGTTGCAACAAATTCGGTCATCGGTTTGTGCGCAAAACCCGCGAGTTCGTACCAAAAAACGCCCGCCAGCAACGCGATTCGCGCCGCCGTCTCGCCCCAATGACGGCGCGAAAAAATATACATTCCCCACGGAATCAACAGCGACAACGCGCAAAACAAAAGTTTGACCGCGCTGATATAAAAAACCGGCGAATCCAATCCGACCATTTTGCAAATCCATAAAACGCCCGCGGCGAGTCCCGGCACCAGCCACGACCGCGCGCCATAAAAATATTCCCAATAAACGACTCCCGCACCGAAAACCAAACGATGCGCTTGTTCCAAATATTGCATAACTTCGTCGGGATGCACGACAAAATCGCCGGACAAAGCAACCGCCGCGCGCAATAGGAACGCCGCCGCCAGCAACAGCGGCAAGTACCGCCAATGCGGTTCTGTTGCCGGTTGCGGATGCAAAAATGCGGCAACGATTCCCCGTTCGCCGCGCACATTGCCGCGCCGCCGTGATTTATTTTTCGGCATCGGACAATGTCATGACTTCGTAGCCGTTTGCGGAAACGCGAACGGTATGTTCCCATTGCGCCGACAAACTGCGATCCCGGGTGACTGCCGTCCAGCCGTCCGGCAATATTTTGACCGCATTTTTTCCGGCGTTTATCATCGGTTCAATCGTAAAAATCATGTTTTCGCGCAATAGCGGTCCTTCTTTGTTTTGTGCGTAATGCAAAACTTGCGGCGGTTCGTGAAAATCGCTGCCCAATCCGTGTCCGCAAAATTCGCGCACGACGCTAAATCCGCATGAGTCGGCGTGTTTTTGTATCGCCTCGCCGATGGCGTTGAGCGTCGCACCTGGTCGCACCGTTTCAATGCCGCACCACAAACATTCCAAAGTCGCATCGCACAATCGCCGCGCGAGAATGGACGGTTCGCCCGCATAAAACATTCGCCCCGTGTCGCCGTGCCAGCCGTCTTTTACCACGGTGACATCAATATTTAAAATGTCGCCGTTTTTGAGAACGCGATTGAAATCGGGAATGCCGTGACAAACCTGATTGTTAATTGAAGTGCATATCGCCTTGGGAAAAGGGGGATGACCGGGCGGTTCGTAAAGCAGCGGGGCGGGGCGGGCACCCGCCGCGGTGATAAATTCGTGACACAAACGATCAATTTCGCCGGTGCTGATTCCCGGTTTGACAAACGGCGTGATGTAATCCAAAGTTTGCGCGGCGAGGGCGCATGCGATTCGCATTTTTTCTACTTGTTCGGGATTTTTAATTGGAATTTCGCGTGCCATTAAAAATTCTCCTCTCGCAAATTTGCGGTTTGCAATTTGCGTAGTTTGTGTAAATCGTCTTGCGAACCGATGTCGCGGCGAAAATCCAAATCGCCGACAATGTGCCGGTCAATCGCCGCATCAATGCGGGCGGCGGCGGCGGGAATGTCGTCCGCCGCGCAACCGAGTGCGACAACGCGACTCGGTTTTCCCAATGTTTTATAGGCGGTGCGGCGATTTTCATCGGCAACGCATGACGCACAAAACATTTCCACGCCGTCCGCCGCAATCGCCGATTCGTCCGCATGAAAAGCGACAACGCCGCCGCCCGGCAGCGGATAGTCGCGCGAAACGAGATATTTGACGACGGTCGCCCGCGCCGCAAATCGCACATCGTGCAATGTTCCCGAATGCATCGCCCGCAACAAATCCGGAAACGATTCTTGTAGCAACATCAAAATATTTAACGCTTCCGGATCGCCGAAGCGGGCGTTAAATTCCATAAAACGAATTCCTTTTTCTGTCTTAAAAAATCCGCCGTTTAATACGCCGGTAAAATGCATTCCGTTCGCGCGCATTTCGTCAATCGCGCGTTGCATAAACGATTCGCATTCCCGCCAATCGCGTTCGTCCATAAACGGCAAAAGTTTTCCGGCGGCGGTTATGCATCCCATTCCGCCGGTGCCGGGACCGGTATCGTTTGCGAAACGGTAAGGATAATCAAATGTCGCGGGCGCCATTGCCAGCGTTTTACCGTCCGTCAAACCCATTATCGTAAATTCCGCGCCGTCCAGTTTTTCGGTTAGCAACACACTTTCACCCGGATTTTCGGACAGCAAACGCGCCGCATAATCGCGGCATTCGCCGTAATCCGCGAGATGTTGCGGCATAACTTTCACGCCTTTGCCGCCGGTCAATCCTTGCGGCTTAACCACCGCGGCGATGTTTTGCGATTCAAACTCGCGGAGAATGTCGTCCAATGCGTTTTCGTTTTCCGCAATGCGATAAAACGGCACATGCGCCGGGCTGATTTTTTGCGCGAGTTGAATGGAATAAATTTTGTCCCATTCAATTCGGCATGCCGCTTTTGTGCCGCCGATGGTTTTTATGTTTTCGGCGAGTAGGGCGTCCGTCACGCCGTTCGCGAGCGGCGCATCCGAATTTACAAACGCATAATCAATCTGCTGTTCGCGGGCGAAACGCGCGACAATAGCGGGATCGGCGGCATTCGCAATCAAAGAAACGCCGCCGGTGCGGCGGACGCATTCCGTCACGGTCGGATTCGGATGGTCGGCGACGGCATAAACGGCGGTTTCCGCCGCGCATTTCATCGCAAACGCGCTTTCTCTTCCGCCGCCGCCGACAATCAAAAACTTTTCCATAGCGGAAATTATAAACCGTTCCGAGCAGTTTCGCCGCCCGATGATGATAAATTAATGCGAAAGACAATGAGAAAAAACTTGACAACACGCGAACCGGAAGATATTAATTCTCATCGTTATTATTCTGATTGCATTAATAATAACCCGCAAACTAATAATTTAATAACCCGCAAAACCGATTATTTACAAAAATTCCGCACAAACAAAACTTCGCATAATAAATATTATGTCAAATACAAATTATACCACAACCACATTCCTTTGACTGCTATAATGAACGACTTCTTAACTACGGTATCGGATGTGTTGTGTTGCAACCGCATTCCTTTGACTGCTATAATCGATGAGAATCTCGGTACCTTCATGGGTAAGTTGTGTTGCAACCGCATTCCTTTGACTGCTATAATCACCCGATTTAATTACCGCGCAACAAGATAGTTGTGTTGCAACCGCATTCCTTTGACTGCTATAATCGCGAAACGAATATCCGAAACGGTAGTGGTGTTGTGTTGCAACCGCATTCCTTTGACTGCTATAATTAGAACGCGCGCCGCGCCTTCAAATACTCAGTTGTGTTGCAACCGCATTCCTTTGACTGCTATAATTGGTATGCCCGAACTGCGATATGGACTCGGTTGTGTTGCAACCGCATTCCTTTGACTGCTATAATGAAATCCTTAACCGCAATAAACCTGCGGGAGTTGTGTTGCAACCGCATTCCTTTGACTGCTATAATCAGTTAATATTAATCGGCGTTGTCATTTGGTTGTGTTGCAACCGCATTCCTTTGACTGCTATAATTGTTGGGTAAGGCGAAAGAAGTTATTATGTGTTGTGTTGCAACCGCATTCCTTTGACTGCTATAATGCCGATAGTTGGGTTTTAAACGGCACAAAGTTGTGTTGCAACCGCATTCCTTTGACTGCTATAATTCATTTTGCGCCCCCTTTCAAATGCCCGATGTTGTGTTGCAACCGCATTCCTTTGACTGCTATAATCGCGGCGGATGTAATTTTTAAAATGCGGACGTTGTGTTGCAACCGCATTCCTTTGACTGCTATAATGCCGCCGGACTCATACCGAATCCCGTCACGGTTGTGTTGCAACCGCATTCCTTTGACTGCTATAATCAATACCCCGGACGCCGCGGTAACCCCACCGTTGTGTTGCAACCGCATTCCTTTGATTGCTATAATTCGGGCGCGGCGATTGTGCATAAAAACACAGTTGTGTTGCAACCGCATTCCTTTGACTGCTATAATGCGGGGACGGGAAAACAGGACGGCACAGCCGTTGTGTTGCAACCGCATTCCTTTGATTGCTATAATGCCCAAAACCGCGCCTATGATCGCGCCGACGTTGTGTTGCAACCGCATTCCTTTGATTGCTATAATGCGGGGAAACAAAAGAAAAATAACATATAAGTTGTGTTGCAACCGCATTCCTTTGATTGCTATAATGATGTACCGGCGGTACATTTGCCTGCATAAGTTGTGTTGCAACCGCATTCCTTTGATTGCTATAATAAAGCGATGTTATGACTGCAATATCGCGCTGTTGTGTTGCAACCGCATTCCTTTGATTGCTATAATCGCGACATTTGCGGCAAGGACGGCGGCTGTGTTGTGTTGCAACCGCATTCCTTTGATTGCTATAATCATCCCGCTTTATTTCTTTGATTTATCCGAGAAATAGAGCGGAATGAACCGCCGAAATTCGCCGCTTTTTCTCATATTAGGAGCAGTTGCGGGCGTTTTTTTCCGGCGTTCCGCACCTTGCCGGAGAAACGAACGATATTTTCATATTGCTTGTCCGTCACGGTCAAAATATCCACTTTCCCGCCGCCGGGCAGGTGCCTGATGATACGGGAAGTTAGCGTTTCATACCTCTCCCGCCCCGCGCAAAACCGGCAGTATACTGAAAATTGTGCCATATCAAATCCCCAATCTAAAAGACGTTGGCGAAATTTGGTCGCGGCTTTCCGCTCTTTATCGGTGCTGACGGGCAGATCAAACATGACATAAATCCACATCACGCGGTAGCCGCTAAGTGCGCTAATTGCCATAACCGGCGATGACGGACTGTAGAGTCAACGGATCGGGCATCGCCATCAACTCCAAATCCTTTCGTTCCCCCGCAAGCGCACGGGCAAGGGAAGACGCCGCCCTCGCCGAAGCGGTGAATAATGTGGTCACGCCCAGCGGACCGGGCAAATCCAAAGCAGCAAGAGACGCAAGTGCGCTTTTGGCATCCGGCGTCAGTCGGTCAATGCCGCGCTCGGACAAAATTTTAACCGCGCAATCGGCGAGCGGGCGGCATGGCTCCATCATATCGTCCACCAGACACATGGGATTTAAGGGACCGTAATGGTGAAGTCCCAATGTCGGATGCAGTCCGGCTGCCATTACGCCCCGCGCAACGCACGAACGCACGATGGCATAACCGTAATTCAGCATCGCATTAATTCCCGCGTCGTTGCGGTCGCGAATAAAATCATCGCCAAACATCAATCGCCAATATCGCCGCGCCGCCTGCGCCTCCCGATTGCCGGTGTCGCCCGAACATACCCGATCGGCGAGCGCGCGCAAACCTTTCCCGCCCGGCTTGCCGAACATATCCAACGCCTGCGCCTGATTGCGTATTTTCGTCCGCACCACTTGTTGCCACAGGCGTTTTTTGACGGGAAGTTTGGCGGACGCCTACGCCTGCATTCTTGCGCTCTGGGCGTGATGCCCTTCCACCGGCAACACCCACGCCTTGGGCGATTGATTTGCGCCGCATATCGCAACCGGCACGCCGCGCTCCGCCAACGCGCCCAGCAAATTCGCGCTGTGAGTGCATCCGCGTCCGCCGATAATCACCGCCAGCAAATCGTCCAAGGCAACGCTGGCAAGAGTTTTGCCATCGGCGCGGATGTCCATAAATCCGCGCCGCAACGCCAAATGCCGCCCGTCGCCGGAAATGTCGACGATTCTATCCGCCATTTTTTCGCGGATCGGTGATAAAACCGGCGGGGCTGATGTGAATCTTTCTGCCGCCGATTTTGCGCAATTCATTTGGTGCTTTTCTTAAAACTTTCGCATGTCTGGCGGGATTAGCATCTGAATGCTCCACCATAACGATATTATTTCCGCTGATTTCTTTGACGCAATAAATTTCCCGCCCGCCGTCTTTGCCGTCCACGGCGACCATATCGTTTTTGTGCAAACGCATCACCATTGGCGGAAGCGGCGACTGCCGCCGCCACTCCGGTACATAGTTTTTTTGATTGGCATGAAAAGTAGAGATGACTTCGCCGCCCCACCCTTTCGCGGTTTCATAAATTTCCATCGCCCAATTGCCGTCTTTTTTGTGCGCTTTGTACGGTTTACCCTCCCGGTCACGCACGGCGATGACGGATAATGTATCGCGCAACAACACCCGGCGCACACCGTTTTTTTCGCTCCACTCCGCAAGCCGCGATTTCATATCCTTTTTGCCGTCCGCCGATTCGCAAACCGCGATTAACTCCTTGCGCAGATGATCGCTTACAATTTTTTTCGCTTTGGATAAATTCAAATCGTTGACAAAAACGCGATGCATAACTTCTGTCGGTCCGCTTTCATTAACATCGCCGCGCAAACTATATGCCGTTTCGTTATGCAACTGCCCCTCCCGCCACCGATTCGGTTTGTGCGAAACGACAATTTTTCGCACCGCATTTTCCACCATTGCGCGAAAGTTTTCGGCGGGCGCATCCGAATGCAATCGCGCCGTAGAATCATCCCGCTCCGCCTGCTTTGCCATCCGCTGCAAAACAGAACGAGTCGTCGCCCCGACAACGGCGGCGTCAATTGCATGATGACGATGATCGCGCCGCGTTTTTTCGCCGCCATCGCCGAGTATATTATTCAATCCCCATTGTCGCCGCAAAATAGCAGTTAATCTGCCGGGAATTACATACACATCGCGCGGAATAACGCATTCCAAATATCGCTTCGCCGCACGGGCGATATATTGCGTATCGGTCAGTTGCCGCGCCAAAAATCCGCCTTCTCCGCGATTGTACTTATCCATTGCATCGGGCAAAAATTTGGCGTGTTTGGATTTCGGCAGTTTTTTCGCGCGTTCCAAAATTTCCGCATATCGCTCGCCGTTGCCGCCCCATGTTTCGTGCGGCGTATGATTTCCTTTTTCGCGATTGCATTGACGACAACACAAAATTTTGTTGCCGATTCCATCGTCCAAAGTTTTGGAAAACGGCAGAATATGATCAACCTCGCATTCGTCCGAAAGCACTGCGCGGACGCCGAACTGCTTCCCGCAGTATACGCAAGGGCGATTGTTCGCGGTGCCGATTTCATTCCAGAGTTGCATTCGCAAAATGCTGTCGGAAGACGCGCGGAATCCAAAATTTTCAATTTCTTTGCGCCACTTTTCCCGTTTTTTTTGATTATTTTTCTGCCGCTGTTTCAATTCCTCTTTGGTCGTTTTTCCCATCGGTAAATCGCGCGCAAGTTCCACCACAACGCCATCGGGCATGCCGTGTTTGCGGATGATGTCGTTCACCAAATGCCGCAACTGATTCATCGCGATATGCACGGTCGGATTCGGAATGCGCCAATTATCTGAATTCCCCTCGTCTTCATGCGTACGCGGCACGCACCATTCCTTCAACACTTTCGGATATTCGGGTAGGCGCCGCAAAGTTTCGCCGTCATACTCCGAACGCGGCAACCGCCCCTCGGCTTCGGCTTCGGCGACGGCTTCATCATACCGCATGCCTTTTTCCAAATACGGCATTAACGCCGCAATCGCTTTCGCCGACAACGCCGCACGTCCGGCGGTTTCCGTTTTACCATCCAAATTTTCTTGTATGCATTTTTTCGTCTCATCTTCCGACAATTCCCATTTGTCGCGCAACTCCGCAATCGCTTCGTCATCGCTTTTTGCATCGTCTAAAAGTACAGACACCAGCGAATCTTTTTTGGACAAGTTGAACGCGCTCCATTTTTGCGAAAGAATTTTTTCCATAGTTTTATCGGGAACGCTGCCTTTGATTTCTTTGCGTTTTTCGTCTTGCAAATTAAACGCGACATCGCCGCCAATCTCACCGCGTTTTTTCATCTTCTTGTTGAGTTGCACGAATGTTAAATTTCCGCCGCCTTTTAATGTCTGCAGCGCGTCATTGCGCGTTTCGGGAGAAAGCGGTTGCGCCTCTCCGTTCTCGTCGTAATAACGCAGATGATTAATATCTTGCAAAATCCGAAAATGCTGAAAGGAAGGCAACGCTTTCGGCGCGCGATATTCTTCCGGAAAAAATCGGCACCGCCCGACAATCGGCGACTTAAGCGGACGTTGATGAAAAATTACATCAAACAAAATTTCACGCTTATCTTCCGTCAAAACTTCGGAATAAAACTCCGCCTGCTTTTTCCAGACGGCGTTAAATTCCTCTTCTATCATCGCGCGGTCGGGATAGTACGAGTACAAATCATTTTTTGTTTTGCCGTGCCGACGGGCGCGGACTGGTTCGCCTTTTTCGTGAATGGACGCGAGAAACTGCCCGACGGTATTCCCGCCGATTTTCTTGCGAAACTCATCCACCGATTCGCTGACCGGACCGTCCGTCTGTTTGTCCGTGCGGCGGTTGCTTTTGAATCCCCGCCGCTGTCCGATGTGAAAAATCGCCCGTCCCAAATGATGCAAATCAATCCGCCCCGAAACCGCGCGGGCGCGCAGACGGTACGGACTCAAATCCTGCAAATCGCGCCGCGCATTTTGCTCTTCGGGCATCAATCCGAATTCGCGCAACTTCGTCATCAGCGCATTCCGCCGCTGCAGATAGCGGTCGCGCCGCCGCCGCATCTGTCGCGCTTTCCGGCGCGCTTCGTTGCTGGAAACATCGGCTCTCAGGTCCCGTCCGCTGGAGAAAATCCGCACTCCGGCGGCGCGAATTTCCACAATTTCGTCATTCTCATCCAATTGAAACAATATCCAACCGATGGAGTTGGTACCCATATCCACGCCGAGACGAGTTTTTGACATGTTTTTCTCCTCTCCTCTTGACTTGTCAATCCGCAATCAATTATAATGAATGCTGCAATCAAAGGAATGCGGTTTTCAACATTAACAAGTGATGAAAATTCGCACCACTCTCGGGGCGGGCGCGAGTCCGCCCCTTGCTTTTAGATAAAAACCAATTTTTACGCTTTTTTCTTTGCGGGGGTTAACTTGCGGCGTTTTGAACCGAGATATAACTGACGCGGGCGACCGATGCGAAACTCCGGGTCGGTATGTTGTTCGTTCCAGTGCGATACCCAGCCGATAGTCCGCGCGATTGCAAAAACCGCCGTAAACATTGAAGTCGGAATATTGAGCGCTTGCAAAACAATTCCCGAATAAAAATCCACATTCGGATACAACTTTCGCTTGATAAAATATTCATCTTGCAAGGCGATTTTTTCTAAATCCAGCGCGATGCGGAACAATTTATTGTCGCCCAACTTTAAACGTTTCAGTACTTCATGACATGTTTTGCGCATTACATTAGCGCGCGGGTCAAAGTTTTTGTAGACGCGATGTCCGAAACCCATCAGGCGACGCCCCGATGTGCCCGATTTTATCTCGTCAATAAATTGAGGAATGTTTTCCGGTTCGCCGATTTCGTTCAGCATTTTAAGCACCGCCTCGTTTGCGCCGCCGTGCGCCGGTCCCCACAAAGACGCGATACCCGCCGAAACGCAAGCAAACGGATTCGCATTTGTGGAACCGGACAATCGCACCGTGGAAGTAGACGCGTTTTGTTCGTGGTCGGCGTGTAAAATAAAAATCCGATCCAACGCGCGCGTCAATATCGGGTCAACTTTGTATTCTTCGCACGGCGTGCCGAACATCATATACAAAAAATTCTCGGCAAATCCGTAGTCGTTGCGCGGATACATAAACGGTTGCCCGATGCTATATTTGTAAGACATCGCGGCGATTGTCGGCATTTTGGCAACCAAACGCAACGCCGATATGCGGCGGCTTTCGGCGTCTTTAACATTTGACCATTCATGATAAAACGCGGCAAGTGCGCCTACTACCGCAATCATCACCGCCATCGGATGCGCGTGACTGTCAAACCCTTTTATGAAATCAATCACCCGTTCCGTCACCATCGTATGATTCGTAATCGCCGCCCGATAAGTGCGATATTGTGCGGGAGTCGGCATTTCGCCGTAATATAACAAATAACAAGTTTCCAAAAAATTCGCCTTGTCGGCGAGATCTTCAATCGCATAACCGCGGTATAACAACTCGCCTTTTTCCCCGTCTATGAAAGTAATCAGCGATGAGCAAGATGCAGTCGCGACAAAACCGGGGTCGTAAGTAAACAAATCCGCTTTTTTGAGAGGGGAAATGTCAATAACATCCGGTCCGACACTGCCCGAATACATCGGCAGTTGCAAAATCTCGCCGCCGGGAAGTTTCAGTTCCGCCGAATATTTTGCCTTGCGTTTGTCGTGCATTGTTTTTAATGTTGAAGTCATCGTTTTTCTCCTTTTGTTGGTTTGAAAATATTTCCATGATTGTAGCACATATTTTTCGCCCGATTTTATAAACGCCGCAAAATGTCCGCCATTTTACGAACGGCGGAGTTGCCGCCCCGCCCTTTTTCGCCGTCCGCCCCGCCCGATTCGTCCGAAATAGCGCGGCGTAATTCTTCATCATCCAGCGCGAGTAATTCGGAAAGCGCACGCAAGTTTTCGTCCGTATGCAAATCTTCCCGCCGCCAGAATCTTTCCAAAATTAAATCCATTTCCAAAGTCCCGCGGCGGCTTTGCCAGCGCAAACGGTTAATTTGTGCGGACAACGCCGCCCCGCGCCTACACTGCGCGGCGGACAAGCATATCCTTAATTTTGCCGATGGCGGCGGTCGGATTTAATCCTTTGGGGCAGACATCCACGCAATTCATAATTGTGTGACAGCGAAAAAGACGATAGGGATCTTCCAAATTATCCAGTCGCTCGTTTGTCGCGGTGTCGCGGCTGTCGGCGATAAATCGGTACGCCTGCAACAATCCGGCGGGACCGACAAACTTATCCGGATTCCACCAAAACGACGGACACGAAGTAGAACAACACGCACAAAGAATGCATTCGTACAATCCGTCCAAAGAGGCGCGTTCGGCGGGCGATTGCAAACGCTCTTTTTCAGGGGCGGGCGAGTCGTTAATCAGATACGGTTTGATGGATTCGTATTGCCGGTAAAACTGGCTCATATCCACTATCAAATCGCGAATCACCGGCAATCCCGGCAACGGACGGACTGCAATCGGTTCGCGCAATCCCGCCAGCGGAGTCGTGCAGGCAAGCCCGTTTTTGCCGTTGATATTGACGCCGTCCGAACCGCAAACTCCCTCCCGGCAAGAACGGCGGACGGTCAGCGAATCGTCCACTTCGGATTTAATAAACACCAACGCATCCAGCAACATTTTGGCAGTCGGCGGCAGCGCGACATCAAAATCTTGCATATACGGTTTCGCGTCCGTTTCCGGATTGTAGCGGTAAATAGAAAGTTTCATTGCGTCTCCTTTTTTTCGGATTTTAGCATTTTTGCGGCAAAGAGAGAAACGCGCCCCGCCCGAATTCAAAAACGGCGTTTTTTGTGATACAATTTGCGGCATTGCGTTTCGCACGCAATCGCATTTCAAAAATTTAATTTCAGCATTTCATTTCACGGAAAAAATTTTATGTCTTCCAATCACATCATCGCCCTCATCGTTGCAATGGTCGTTTTGTCGGCGGTTTCATTTGCTTCGGTGCGCCGCTCCGCCAACAACAACGGTTTTTATTTAGGGTTGTCCGAAGAAGGAATGCCGCCCGGATTGTTGACGCTGGTGTTGTCGCAAGTAACGACATGGATTTTTGCGCGTTCGTTGCTCAATGCGGCAATTTTGGGATTTTATTACGGCATTTGGGGAACCGTCGCTTATGCGGTCTATTATTTGTCGTTTTTTACCGGCGGTGCGATTGTGGATAGTTTGCGATTCCGGCACGGTGCGCATTCGGTGCAAACGTTTTTGTCGGACAAATTCGGAAAACCGGGTGTTGCTTGTTATAACTTCGTCATCGGCGTCCGGCTGGTCAGCGAAGTTTTCGCCAACTTGTTGGTTGTCGGAATCTTGTTCGGGGCGGCGGGCGGATTCGCCTATTCCGCCGCAATTATTGTTTTCGCCCTCGTCACTTTGGGCTACGCCGTCATCGGCGGATTGCGCGCCTCGTTAAACACCGATGCGGTACAAATGACGCTTTTTGTTTTCACGCTATCGTTGCTGGCGGGAACGATGTTCGTACATGAAGAGTTTATGACCGACACGCTTTTGTTTATGCCGTTTGATATTTCATCGCCGGGTGTTGCATTGATTGCCGTCGCTTTTATGCAAATATGGAGTTATCCGATGCACGACCCGGTAATGATGGATCGCGGTTTTTTGGCAGATCGCGAAACGACAAAACGCAGTTTTCTCCACGCCGGTTGGTTGTCATTTGTCTGCATATTTTTATTCGGTTTGCTGGGCGTTTTTGCCGGGGCAAACGCGAACGAAAATGAAGAAATGCAAGCCGCCCTGCTCCGCCTTCTCGGCGAATGGCCGATGTTGCTTTTTTCGTTGTCGCTGTTAATTTCGGCAATGTCCACGCTCGATTCCACCTTGTCCTCTTCCGCAAAATTGATCGTGATGGATATGAAAAAACTCCCGCAAACGCTCGCCTCCGGACGAATGGTAATGGCGTTATTTATGCTGGCGGGATTATTAATGGTTTTTTTCGGCGGCAAAGATTTATTCGGCGCAGTAGCGGTCAGCGGCACGGCGTCCATGTATCTGGCGCCGGTCGTTTTCTTTAATCTTTGGGGCGGCGCGCAAAATATTCCCAAATGGAGTTATCTGGTTTCGTTCGCGGCGGCAATGTCCGGCGCCGCACTTTATTTTTCCGAAAGTTCCGGTTATTCCGACATCATCACATTTGCCGGTGCAGAACACAAATACACCAAACTTCTGTTAATATGCACCGCCGTCCTCATCATCGGCAACACCGCCTTCGCCATCGGCAAAAAAATCAATTCCCCAAAAACGGCAACTGCATAAACCCGTCCGGCAACTAATCTTTTTTTCTAATTCTCGGACTTGTGCCAGCGTTCCGTTCAATTTCAAACTCTTCGAAACTTTCCGCCAAATCGGTCAATTTGGAAAAGTCGTATTTTTTCGGCGAAAAGGAGGGATCGATTCGGCGCAAATAGCTTCCCACCACGCCCAAATTCGCCCATCCGTTTTCGTCGCTATACGCTTCCAGTGCAGCAAGTATGGTTTCCCGAACGGAAAAATCCGCGGGTTTTTTGCGGGCTGAATTGTCGTTCTCTGCATCGCCGTTCGCAACCGATTTTGTTTCGGAATCTTCCGCGGACAACTCATAAAACTCATCGCACGCCGCACGGAAAGATTCGGGCGTTTGCTCCTCGCCGAAACCGAAAACCTGCGCGCCGGATTCCCGCAACTTCATCGCCAATGGTGTAAAATCGCTGTCGCTGCTCGCAATGCAGAAAACATCCGCGATTTTTCGGTGCGCCAAATCCATCGCATCAATGACCAGTACGATGTCCGTGATATTTTTTCCGGAAACATATACATGTCGCGCCACCGGTTCAATGGCGTATTTGAACATGGATTCTTTTTTCCATTTGAACGCGCTGCTGAAAACGCCGTACGCTTTTCGCACGATGACATTGCCGCGGGTAGCGGCGCGCGCAAAAATAATTTCCGCATGCTTGTCGCCGATATTATCCGCATCAATCAACAACGCAACTCGCGGCGTTTGTGTGGAATCGTCTTTTGTCATTTTTCTTCTCCTTTCGCGAACGGAAGTTTTACCGCATTCCGCTTTTTACGATTCGCTGCGCCACAAATCGCGCAACTTGCGAAAACGACAAATATCGCCCGCGCTTAATTCCGTTTCTGCAATTTTTCCGTCTTGCGTTAAAACGATTCGCGCATGTTTTGCATCAGCAATTTTTTCCATTATCAAAACAGCGTCTTCGTCTTTGTATCCGTATAACAGCGATTGCGTTGCGGCGACTTTTTCATGGTCGGCGTAGACCGAAAAATCGGGGATTTTCTCCCCCGATTCATCGGTAGCGAAAGAAGTTATCATTTTCAAATTACCGAAGGACATTTCAACTGATTTTTTTTCATTGGCGGAAAAACTCGCCATTGCGCTTATTCCCGGGTTGAGAAAAAAACTTCCGGCAAACGCGATTTGTTTTATTGCGCCGGACGGTTTTTTTGCGGAAAACAAATTGCATTTATCGGCGATTACAATCTCCGCAACCGCGGGAACATTTGCAACCACATCTTCCAATTCGGAATGAAAATACCAAATTATCGGCGGCGCGGCGAAAGTAAATGACAATCCCGCAACTATCAGCGGAAATGTTAAAACGCTTTGTACGATTCGTTTTTTTTGGCGAATGTTCCACAGCGCCATCAGACAACTAACTACGGAACAAACAATGATAAAAATGTAAACAAATCCCATTAATAAGTTCTTTTTTTCGGCGAAGGGATTTTCGGCGGCGACAAAGAATCGCTGCTCGCTGTTTTCGGATTCGCGCGCGATGCGCGTTTTGTCGCCGCAACTTTTTTCGCCGCACGCAATCCGGATTCAAGCGTATAGGCGCTTAAATCTTGCCCGTTGGGCCATTCAATTCCGCTTTTGCCGGCTACCAGCGACACCCGCGAAAAATATTTCACATCTCGCAACTCGGAAAAAAACTCGCCCTGAAAATACGGCGAAACATCAAACGCGCCACTTTTGCCGTTGGAAAGTTTTATATGCAGACGGTTCGCATCCAACGGCGAGACAGACAAAACCTTGAGAACGGACGGAAGAGTCATTGCATTCGCCGTTCAATAAGTTCGTTTTTTCGGCGGGAAAGTTTCTACGGTGAGGGGTTTGTCTTGCACGGGGCGATAATCTAAACGGTTGTCTTCCGCAAAATATAAAGTATGACGAATCCAATTTGCATCATCGCGTTCTTTGTAATCGTCGCGGGCGTGTGCGCCGCGGCTTTCTTTGCGGGCGGCGGCGGAATGTACGGTAGCGGCGGCAACCGACATTAGATTTTCCAACTCCATCGCTTCTATGCGCGCGGTGTTATAAACGCGACTGCGGTCGGCAATGGCGGTTTGCGAAATCATCTCGCGCACTTCGTCAAACTTTTTCAACCCGGCGCGCATATTGTCTTCGGTGCGAAAAACGCCGAAATGATTTTGCAAAGTATCGCGCATTTTGTCGCGGGCGGCATCCGGACGGTCGCCTTCTTTTTTGTCCCATCGGGCGATGCGCGATTGCGCGATTTCGGCGGCGTCTTCGGCGAGGTCGTCTGCGCGATCTTTGCCGCGATTGGCGATAATGTGTTTGCCGGCGGCGCGTCCGAAAACGACCAAATCCAAAAGCGAATTGCTGCCGAGACGATTGGAGCCATGCACCGAAACGCTGGCGCATTCGCCCACCGCATACAAACCGGAGACGATTTCGTCCGCGCCGTTTTTGTAAGTAATCGCTTCGCCAAATCGCGTTGTCGGAATTCCGCCCATCATATAATGCACGGTCGGCACGACCGGAATCGGCGATTTGACCGGATCCACATTGGCGAATTTAATTGCAATTTCGCGAATGGAAGGCAGGCGTTCTTGAATAATATCCTCGCCCAAATGATCCAGTTTCAATTCCACATAATCTTTTTGCGCACCGCAACCGCGCCCTTCCAAAATTTCCACCGCCATCGCGCGCGCCACAACATCGCGCCCCGCCAAATCTTTCGCATTCGGCGCGTAGCGTTCCATAAACCGTTCGCCATCGCCGTTGACGAGATAGCCGCCTTCGCCGCGCGATCCTTCGGTAATCAGCACGCCCGCGCCTGCGACTCCGGTCGGATGAAATTGCCAAAACTCCATATCCTGCAGCGGCAATCCGGCGCGCAACGCCATTCCTAAACCGTCGCCGGTGTTGGAAAATGCGTTTGTCGTGTGACGGTAGATTCGTCCGCCGCCGCCGGTTGCGAGTATTGTGGCGTCCGCGCAAAACAACGACATTTCGCCGCTTTCAATTTCTACTGCGGCGCAACCGGCGATACGCCCGTTTTTGTCGCGGATTAAATCCACCGCAAAATATTCGTTAAAAAAGTGCGCGCCCGCCTTTAAACTTTGCTGATACAAAGTGTGCAACATCGCATGACCGGTGCGGTCGGCGGCGGCGCAAGTGCGCGATGCTTGTGCGCCGCCGTAGTTTTGCGACATTCCCCCGAATGGACGTTGATAAATCCGTCCGTCGTCCAGCCGCGAAAACGGCATTCCCATGTGTTCCAATTCGTACACCGCATCGGCGGCGTGTCTGCACATATATTCAATCGCATCTTGGTCGCCGAGATAATCGGAACCTTTGACCGTATCGTACATGTGCCAATGCCAATTGTCCGGCGTTACATTTCCAAGCGCGGCGGAAATTCCGCCTTGTGCCGCAACCGTATGCGACCGTGTCGGAAAAAGTTTGGAAACGACCGCCGTGCGCAATCCGCCGCGCGCGAGTTCCACCGCCGCGCGCAATCCCGCACCGCCCCCGCCGACAATCACGGCGTCAAATTTTCTTTGCGAAAGATTCATTCGTTTCTCCGTAAAAATTCATTTAATTAGGAATTGTTAAAATATCCATTGCCATAACGACAATGCCCCAACAACAAAATGAAAACAACTGCCCGAATTTTCTGCGCTTTCGTTTCCCGTGTCATTCTCCCCCGCCCTCGCCGGTTTTTTCCGACATTTTTTTATTGGAAAACATGCTTTTAATAAACGCCGCCGCCGCGAACAACAGCGACAATGCCGCCATTAAAACAAGAATCGCGCCGATGACTTCGGCGACCAAAATTAAAACAATCGCCGCGATAACTGCCGCAACGCATGCTTGCAGCCAATTCGTCGCCGAAATTTGCAACAAACGCCGCGCCGATTCCATCACAACAAAATACGCGCCGCCCAGACAACGCAAGCGAGAAGATATACGATGCACCCGACCGTCTTAAACAAACGAAAAGCGTCGTGTTTAATATAATCCATTAAAATATCGCGCGCGCCGATGAAAGCGTGCCACGCAACTGCCAGCACCGACAAAAACAATAAAATCCTCACCCATTCCGCACCGACAAACGCGCGCCATTCGTCATAACCGGAAGGCGCGCAAATCAGCAACGCGCCGCCGATGATTGCGATGGCGACAACGAGAATCGCCGCCGTCGCCCGTTGCGCAATCCAATCGCGCAAACCGTAATGCGCCCCGACCGGCGGTTTTTTTACCACAACCAAACTCCGAAAGCGATTGTCATTAAAATACTCGCCGCAAACGCGATAATCGCCGACAAACGCGCCGCCGCCAAAGACGCACCGATATGAAAATCTAAAAGCAAAAAACGAATTCCGGCGCACAAATGATGAAACAACGCCCACGCAACGCCCCAAACGCAAAGTTTGATAAACGGATGCGATAAACATTGCGCGACTTGCGCGTATTTTTCTTCCGATGCGATACTCCACTGCAACGCCCACAGCGCGAACGGCAACGCGTAAATCATCAATACGCCGCTGACGCGATGCAAAATGGATAATACGCCCGGCAACGGCAGACGAATCTGCAAAAGATTAAGGTGTTTGACAACCCGCCGGTTCACAACTCTTCCCCGAATGTCGTCATCGGTGCGGGCGCGTCTTCGGCGGCGGCGGCGGCAACCGCCGGTACCACGCAATCGCGTAAACGCGGGTCTAGTTGTTTCGGCAAAATATAATCGGGACCGAATTCCAAATCGCCGGAAACGCCGGACGCCTCGCGCACTTCCGGCAAAATCGGTTCGCGCGCCAACTCCGCAATCGCATTGACCGCCGCGGTAAACATCGGCAAAGTAAATTTTTTCGTGCGCGAATCGAGCGCGGCGCGGAACAAATACGGAAAGCAAATGGAGTTGTTAACCTGATTCGGAAAATCGGAACGTCCGGTCGCCATAATTAAATCGTTTCGCACTTGCGCCGCCTCAGACGGCATAATTTCCGGCACCGGATTGGACATTGCAAAAATAATCGGTTTTTCGCGCATTTTTTTGATCATGTGCGGCTTAATTAACCCCCCCCGCGCAACGCCGATAACGACATCGGAAGCGCGCAATGCGGCTTCCAACGTTTTTATCCGGGTATCGCGCACGAATCCCATTTTGTACGATTCCAGTTGCGATGCGCGTTCGCTGCTGAGCGGTCCCTTGGAATCGAACATTAAAATTTGTCGCTTTTGCAGACCGAAAAAATTCATCGCCAGCCGCGTAATTGCAATCGCCGCCGCCCCCGCTCCCAACACCAAAATACGAACATTTTTCGCGTCTTTATTTTGCAATTCAAGGGCGTTGCGCAATGCGGCGACGGTGACCACCGCCGTGCCGTGTTGATCGTCGTGCATGACGGGAATGTCCAGCCGGCGGCGCAAACGATGTTCTATAAAAAAACATTCCGGCGCGCGAATATCCTCCAAATTAATCGCCCCGAAAGTCGGCGATATGTTGGCGACCGTTTCTATGAATGCCTCAGGCGACGAGGCATTTATTTCAATGTCAAACGCGTCTACCCCGGCGAATTTTTTGAACAACATCGCTTTGCCTTCCATCACGGGTTTGCTTGCCGCCGCACCGATGTCGCCGAGTCCCAAAACGGCGGTGCCGTTGCTGATAACGCCGACCAGATTGCCCTTGTTTGTGTAGCGATAAACCGCCGACGGATCTTCTTCTATTTTTAGGCACGGCGATGCGACACCGGGCGAATAGGCGAGCGACAAATCGCGAGTCGTTCCCGCCGGTTTGGTAATCGCTATTCCGATTTTGCCGGGCGGGCTGGCGGCGTGATAATCTAGCGACGCCTCGGCGAGCGATTTTGTTTGCGCTTCAGGTTTGGTTTCTTTCACGGCAGTAAATGGCGAACGGCGTCTCTTTCTTCGCGCAACTCGGCTTCGCTTTCGCGCATTTTTTGTTCGCTGAATTCGTCGCACTGCAAACCGGCAACGACAGCGATTTCGCCCGCGCCTTTGCAAATTGTCGGATACGAATAAACCAGACCGCTTTCAATCCCGTATTCGCCTTCGCTGACTATGCCCATACTGCAAAAATCTTCCGCCCCCAACGCCCAATCGCGCACATGCGACAATGCGGCGGATGCCGCAGATGCCGCACTGGATGCGCCTCGCGCCTTGATGACGGCGGCACCTCGCTGTTGCACTGCCGGAATCATTTCTTCGCGATACCACGATTGAGCGACCATTTCGGTTGCCGGTTTGCCGTTGATAGTTGCGTGATGAATGTCCGGATATTGAGTCGCGGAATGATTTCCCCAGATAATCATTTTTTTGACATCGGCAACCGCGGCGCCCGTTTTTATCGCCAACTGCGCCATTGCGCGATTATGATCCAGGCGAGTCATTGCCGCAAAATTTCGCGGCGGAATATCGGGGGCGTTTTGCATTGCAATTAGGCAGTTTGTGTTTGCGGGATTGCCGACAACCAGCACATTCGTTTTTTTGTGTGCGGCGGCATTAATCGCCTTGCCTTGCGCGGAAAAAATTTCGGCATTTGCGGACAGCAAATCTTTTCGTTCCATTCCCGCCGAACGCGGTTTTGCGCCGACAAGAAAAATAACATCGGCATCGCCGAACGCCTCTTCGGCATCCGCCGATTTTTCAATACCCGCCAAAGTCGGAAAAGCGCAATCGTTCAACTCCATTTCTACGCCGTCCAATGCGGAAAGCGAATGCGGCACTTCCAGCAAACTGATTGACACCCGCATCGTCGGACCGAACAACTGCCCCGAAGCGATGCGAAATAATAAAGCATATCCGATTTGTCCGGCACCGCCGCTGACGGCGACTTTAATGATTTTTTTCGACATTAAATTAACCTCCGTTGAGTTTTCTCCTCGCCGTCTATTATACCCTTTTTTGGAAATTTCCATCCTCCCGCGCGCGAAAAGGCGAAAGGCGGGGCGAAATCAGCGGAGAATCGCGCGTTTTTTGGGCAAATTATCGCGGCACGGTGCGGCGTATAGCGACAATCGCGCGAATTGGTCCGGCGACAAAGTTTGCGGGCGGGCGCGTTCGTCAATCGCCGCACCGCACCAATCCACCGAAAAATCGGATAATCCGTTTGCTAACATTTTGCGGCGTGATTGAAATGCCGCCGCGACTATTTGCGGCAGAATCGGCGAATAACGCGGGATTTTCCGCCGCCGAATTAATTTTACAACCGCCGATTCCACTTTCGGCGGCGGCGAAAACGCTTCCGGCGACACCGCCATCGCAATAACCGCATCATATTGCAACCGCACCGACACCGTCAAACGACCGTATTCCGCCGCCCCCGGAGATGCACAAATCCGCGCAGCGACTTCTTTTTGCACCATCAGCCACATTTCTCGCGGTGCGCATTCGGCAAGGCGAATCAGCAACGGCGTAGAAATGTTATAAGGCAAGTTTCCCGCTACGCGCATTTCGTTTTTGACAAGATGCGACAAATCTTCTTTTAATATATCGTTTGCAATCAGGCGCAAATTTGGAAAACGGGTGCGAAGTTTCGCCGCCAAATCGCGGTCAATTTCCACCGCCGTCAATGCCGCCCCCGCCCGCAAAAAATGTTCGGTTAACGCCCCGTCACCCGGACCGACTTCCAGCATTTCTTCATTCGCCCCCGCCCCGATTTGCCGCACCATTTCGGAAATGACCGTTTTGTCGCGCAAAAAATGTTGCCCGAATCGCCGCCGCACCATTATTGTACGGAAACGGCACGCATTGCAAGATTGACCGCCGCCCGCATACTTGCGAAAGAAATCGCGTTGCCGCCCGCCAACTCCGCCGCCGTACCGTGGTCGGGCGAAGTGCGAATAAACGGCAAACCGAGTGTGCAATTGACGGCGGAATCGGCGTATTTAATCACCGGCAATCCCTGGTCGTGATACATCGCCAAATAACAATCCGCGGCGACCGTCCGAAACATCGTATCCGCCGGAAATGGACCGGCGGCATCAATTCCTTCCCGCATTGCCTGCGCAATTGCGGGCGCGATTTCGCGGATTTCTTCGTCGCCCATCGTGCCGCCTTCTCCGGCGTGCGGATTCAATCCGGCAACTGCAATTCGCGGATTTTTTCCGTTTGTAAAATATTGCCGCAATCCGGCGGACAAAACCCGCAATGTCGTTAAAATATTTTCGCTGCGGATTTGCGCTATCATTTCGGATAACGGCAAATGACGGGTCGCCAACGCAACCCGCATTTTTTCGCCCGCCAGCAACATAACCGGATGTTCCGCCCCCGCCAATGCGGCGATATATTCGGTTTGTCCGCAAAAATCAAATCCCGCTGCGCATATCGTTTGTTTGCTGACCGGTCCGGTAATCATTGCCGAAAAAACGCCGTCCGCGCACCCTTTTGTCGCGATGCGCAATTGTGCCAAAACATGTGCGGCGTTGTGCGGCGACAACTTTCCGCATTCCACGGCATCCGCGGGGCAATGCAATATCGCCGTTTGTCGTACCGCACCGGGGACATAATCGTCCGCCGAAAAAGAATCACCGCGCATCGCCGCCCGCACCGCCAAAACTTCGCGGTCGCCGACCGCAACAATCGGGACGGAAAAATTTCCGCGTAAAATATCAAGACACAAATCGGGACCGATTCCCGCCGGATCTCCGACGGTGAGTATCAGCGGTTTAACCGTCATTCAAGCCGCCGAACTCCGGATCCACGACGATAATATAAGCGCGGTCGCGCAACTTTTGCAGCCATTCTTCCCTTTGCGCCAACGCCCGCCGTTCGCGCAAAATTTCGCGCGCCATTTCGCGCGCATCGTCCATATCAATTTCTTGCCGCTGATTGATTCGCACGAGATGAATGCCGAAAGGCGATGTTAGCGGCGTTCCTATTTCGCCCGTTTCCATATCCAACACCGGGGCGAAATAATCGGGCAATCCGCTGACCGGAAACCAGCCGATAACGCCGTCTTTGTCCGCGCTTTCTTTGTCGCGAGAATAACGTTTCGCCAACGCCGAAAAATCTTCCCCTGCCGACAATCGCGAATGCAAATCGTTTGCCAATTCTTCCTCGTTCAAATCCAAAAAAATATGCGATAAATTCACTTGCGAAACGCTGTCGCCGGCACCGCCGCCGCGCACATCCAAAAGTTGCAACAGATGAAATCCGCGCGCGGTTTCAATCGGTTCGCTGACATCGCCGGGCGTCATTTTTAATATCTCCGGGGTAAATGCCGCCGGTAATTGATTCAATGTTTTCCAGCCCAAATCGCCGTTTTCTTCCGCATCATCCGCCGAAGAATGCACCCGTGCCAAAAGCGCGAACGATGCGCCTGTTTCCAAAATCTGCTTTCGCAAACCTTCAATTTTCGCCGCCGCATTTTCGCCGCCGTCAATCCGCAAATGCCGCAAGCGATATTCCCTTTCGCCAAACAAGCCGGATTCGGTTTTCAGAAATGTTTCAACATCTTTTTCGTACACATCGGTTTTGCCGAAAACTTCGCGATAAAAAATCGCTTCTATTTGCAAATCTTCCAGCAAACCGCGATAAAAATCGTCCCACGACAATCCGAAGTTGTCGCGCACCGCACCGCGCAAAGCGGCATTGTCGGAAACATTCAAGCGTTCGCGCAAACCCGTGAGACGTTGTTCCACCATCGCATCGGGGATTTGCACGCCCAAACTGCGCGCCCGTTGCAATTGTAGGGCGCGAAAAATCAGCGAATCCGCCGCCCGCCGCCGTGCCGCCGTCTCGTCCAATGTTTCACCGGCGGAATCGGCACGCTGCATTAGTTTGTCTGCCAGCCGTTCAATTTCCAGACGGGTGATGCCGTCGTTATTGACGATAATCGCCAAAGTGTTAATTTTGTCCGCCGCCGTTGCCGGTGCCGTCAACGCCAATATTAATATGAGTAAGAATCGCATTTCGCAATTATATGCAATTGCGCGCCGATATGCTAAAATGCGGCGATGGAAGTTAAAGATAAAATTTTTGAACAGGTCAGCAACAATCCGGTCGTGTTGTACATGAAAGGGTCGCCGAATTTTCCGCAGTGCGGTTTTTCGTCGCTTGCGGTGGATATTCTCAAACGGTGCGGCGTTGCAAATCTCGTCACCGTGGATGTCCTCGCCGATTCTGATGTCCGGCAAGGCATAAAAGAATACGCGAATTGGCCGACAATTCCGCAGTTGTACATCAACGGCGAATTTGTCGGCGGCGCAGACATTATGCGCGAAATGTACGCCGCCGGCGAACTCGCCAAAATGCTCCCGCCCGAAGCCCTGGAAGCCAAACCGAAAAACTGATTTCAGAATCGTTTCGTGCCGCAAACTATTACGGCACCATTTCCGCCGTATTCCGCGCAATCAATCGCCGTCCAACACCGCACGGCGTTTAGCGATTTGACGGCGTACTTCTTCGGGGGCGGTGCCGCCGATGTGATTTCGTTTTCGCACCGCATTTTCCGGGCGCACCGATTCCAATGCGCCTTCGTCGGCATCGGGTGCGTATTTTTGCAATTCGGCGAGAGTCATTTCTTCCAATCGCCGCCCCGCCGCCGATAAATTTTTAACAATCGCCGCAACCGCCCCGTGCGCATCCCGAAACGGCATTCCCCGCACAGTCAAATAATCCGCCAATTCGGTCGCTGTCGGATAACCCGAATCTAACAACGCGCGCATTTTTTCCGGATTCGGACGCATCGCATCCAGCATTGCCGCAAAAATATCCGCGCTTGCCAAAGTCGCATCCGCACATGCAAAAACCGCCGCCTTGTCTTCCTGATTGTCTTTGTTGTATGCCAGCGGTTGCCCCTTCATCAGCATCAGCAGCGACATCAGTGCGCCCGCCGTGCCGCCCGCTTTTCCGCGAATCAACTCCGCCGCATCCGGATTTTTTTTCTGCGGCATAATGGAAGACCCGGTGCAAAAAGAATCGTCCAGCGAAATGCAAGAAAACGGCGGCGAACACCACAAAACAACTTCTTCGCAAAAACGCGATAAATGATTCATCAGCAACGCGCAATCCGCACAAAACTCCACGGCAAAATCGCGGTCGGAAACGGCATCCGTTGCGTTTTCGCAAACGCCATCAAAATCCAACGCCTTCGCCACCCGCAAACGGTCAATCGGATAACCGGTACCCGCCAACGCGCCCGCCCCCAGCGGCAAAATATTTGTCCGCCGCCTGCAATCCGCCAGCCGCCCGTCATCGCGCGCAAGCATATCTTCGTACGCCAAAAGATGATGCCCGAAAGTCACCGGTTGTGCCACTTGCAAATGCGTCATGCCGGCGGTCAATGTTTCCGCATGCGTTTCGGCTTGCGACAACAATGCGCGTCTTGCCGCCGCCAGCGATATGCGCAAGCGGTCTATGCATTCGCGCACAAACATCCGCAAATCGGTCGCAATTTGGTCGTTGCGCGAACGGGCGGTATGCATTCGTTTTCCGGCGTCGCCGACAATTTCAATCAGACGTTTTTCGATATTGAAATGCACATCTTCGTTTTCTTCTCGCCAGACAAATTCGCCGTTTTGCACTTCCCGCAAAACTTCGCCGAGTCCGCGAACGATTTTTTCGCCGTCTTCGGCGGTGATAATTTTTTGCGCCGCCAGCATTTCCACATGCGCAACAGACGCGGCAATGTCGTACGGGGCGAGTCGTTTGTCAATGTTGACAGACGCATTAAACCGCGCCATTTTCGCGTCTAAAGGCGCATCAAACAATGCAGACCATATTTTATCGCCGTCCGTTTTCATCGGAGAATTATAACGGCGTACTTTCCGAAACGACAAATTGCGATTGCAAACACCGGTTCAGTTTTCGGATTTGTCCGCCGCCGCCGCACGCGCAAAATATTCTTCGGCTTCTTTTTCCCGTCCGAGCGCGACCAGCGTTCGCGCCAACAACATCAACGCTTCCGCATCGTCCGGATTGTCGGCGATATGCTGTTTCAATCCGGCAATTGCCGCCGTCAAATCGGGCAGCGGCGGCGCGGAGGCGATATGCGGTGCGCCCAAATGAAAATACAACGGCGGCGCGCCGCACAATAAAACAAGGCAAACCAATAACGCCCCGGTTTTGTCGGCACGCGCGCGGGGGGCGGAATCGGCGGCGGATTTTTCGGTTTCCGCCAGCAACAAAGTTTTAATTTCCGTTTCGTATTCGTCCGCTTCCGTTTTCGGCAACTCACTTTTTTGCAATTCTTGCAAACGCGCTTTTGCGGCGGCAATATTTTCGCGGCGCGAATTATCCGCTGCCGGATGCGGCGGAAATAAAAAAGACGGCAGCGCAATCGCCAACGCAACAATCGCCAGCACCGCCGCCGCCAACCAAAATAAAGTCATTCAATTTCCTCCAAAATATCGGCGGCTTTTTGCATTTCGCGCGCATCGGGCAAACAAGCACGCCGCCGGAAAAACTTCGGCACAAACCACAAAAGCAACGCCGCCGCCAACAAAAACGGCGCAAACCACAACGCCGCAGTCGCCAAATTCAACGGCGGACGATAGCGCACAAAATCGCCGTAACGCGCCGTCATAAACGCCGCCACATCGTCTTCTGTCGCGCCGTCTCGCACCATTTCGGCGACAACCGCGCGCATGTCCGCCGCCAATTCGGCGTTTGATTCCGCCAATGTTTGATTTTGACAAACCAAACAACGCAACTCTTTAATTAAAAAGTTATAACGATTTTCGTGCGCCGGATTCGAAAAATGAACGGGTGCCACGGCATGCGCTGCGGCATACAAAAATAAAATCGCCGCCGCGATTGTGCGCATCATCGCTCCGCCGCCCGCAACTTTTCCAGCAGCGGCAAAATCGTAGCGGCAACCGATTCCGAATCTAACGCACCGATGTGTTTGTGACGGACGATTCCGTTTCGGTCAATTACGAAAGTTTCAGGCACGCCATACACCCCCCAATTTAAACCCGCCGCACCGTCCGCATCCACCGCGGAAATCAGATAAGGATCGCCAAAATGTTCCAGCCATTCGCGCGCATCTTCGTTTTTGTCTTTGTAATTCAGTCCGACAATCGGCGCTTTTTCGGCGAGTTCCAGCAATATCGGATGTTCCACACGGCACGACACGCACCACGACGCCCACACATTTAATAACCAGACGCGGTTTTTCATTTCTGCCGGCGACACGATTCGGGAATTTTCATATAAAGACGGCAAACTGAAATCGGGCGCCGGTTTGCCGATGAAAGGCGACGGCACTTCGCCCGGATTTAGTTTTAACGCGATAACCATCAATCCGATTAATGGCAAAAAAATCAGAAACGGCAAAAAACGATTCATCGGCGATAACGGCGGGCGGCAGCGGCGAAAATGCCGCCCAACGCCATCAGCAATGCGCCGCCCCAAACAAAACGGATAAACGGTTTAACCTGCAATCGCGCACTCCATGCGCCATCGCCCAACGGTTCACCCAGCGAAGCATACAAATCGCCGAAAGGGCGCACCGCGATTCCCGCCTCAGTCATCGGCGAATCGGGATTAGAAAAATAACGGCGTTTTTCCGGACGCAAAATCGCAACATCCTCGCCGTTTTTTTGCACCAATAATTCGGCGACAACGCCGCGATAGTTCGCGCCTTCCCGGGCATAAACATCGCGCAAAATAAAATCGTACCCCCCGGCGGATTGCGGCGAATCAAATGTCAGACGCGCGTCTTTTTCCGTTTCGTACACCGAAAGCAATGTCACGCCGACAACAAAAAACGCCACGCCCGCATGCGCAATTACCATTCCCCACAAACCCGCATGCGCCGGTCGCCGGGCGGTTAATCCGTCCCGTGCCGCCAGCAACGCACCGCACAATATCCAATATCCCAACGCCAAACCGGGCGCCGCCGTCCAGCGATAATCGTCTGCCAGCAACGGCGACAACGCACCGGCAACAACGGCAACGCACAAACACGGGCTTAACTTTTTCGCCAATCGCGCCGCTGTGTCGTGTTTCCATTTTGCCAACCCACCGACTGCACACAATGCCGCCGGTACCGCCATCAGCGGCGCAAAAACCGAATTGAAATACGGCGGTCCGACCGAAATTTTTCCGGCACCCGCCGCATCCAAAATTAAAGGATACAAAGTACCGAGCAAAACGCTAAACACCGCCACGGTCAAAAAAATGTTATTAATTAAAATTCCCGTTTCGCGCGATGTCGGCGCAAAACGGGCAACACCCGCCAGCGATTGCGCACGCATTCCGTACAAAAACAGCGACCCGCCCGTCACCGCCGACAACAACAACAAAATAAACGCACCGCGAGCCGGATCCACCGCAAACGCATGCACCGAAACCAATACGCCGGAACGCACGAGAAAAGTTCCTAACAAACACAAACAAAAAGTCAAAATCGCCAGCAATACCGTCCACGGTTTGAAAACACCGCGCGCTTCCGTTGCCGCAAGAGAATGCAAAAGCGCGGTACCCGCCAGCCACGGCATAAAAGACGCGTTTTCCACCGGATCCCAAAACCACCATCCGCCCCAACCCAACTCATAATACGCCCACCAACTGCCCAACATAATTCCGATTGTCAGAAAAACCCACGCCGCCAGCGTCCACGGACGCGCGCGTCTCGCCCACGCCGAATCCACTTTGCCGGACAATAACGCGGCAATCGCAAAGGCGAACGCCACCGAAAATCCGACATAGCCCATATACAACATCGGCGGATGCACCGCCAGCCCCGGATCTTGCAACAACGGATTCAAATCGCGCCCTTCCAGCGGCGCATGCGGCAATCGCGCAAACGGATTTGATGTCCAAAGCATAAAAGCGAAAAATCCGGCGGAAACAAATCCCAAAACGCCGACAACCCGCGCACGCAACACCGCCGGTGCGCCCCGCAATCCCGCCGCCGCCGCCGCCGACCAACCCGCCAACATCGTTGTCCACAACAACAACGACCCTTCGTGTCCGCCCCACACCGCCGACAAACGATAGCCAAGCGGCAATGCGGTATTTGAGTTTCCCGCAACATAAGCAACCGAAAAATCGTTTTGCGCAAACAACACTGCCAAAATCGCCAACGCCGCCAACGAAAACAAAAACTGCGCCCCCGCCAATGACGGCGCCGCAGTTATCCACGCACTTCGCCCACGCCAAACGCCCCACAACGGCAACGCGCCTTGCAACAGCGAAAATAAAAATGCGACAATCGCCGCCAACAATCCAACTTCGGCAATCATTCGCGTACGACGCTTTTTGCGGCATCAAGCGCGTCTTCCACTTCGGGCGGGCGATAGTTTTCGTCATGTTTTGCAAGCACTTCATCGGCGCGCAAAATGCCGTCACGCCAAACACCGCGCGCCACAACGCCCTGCCCTTCGCGAAATAAATCCGGCAACACGCCCGAATAAGAAACCGTGACCCGATGCGCCGTATCGGTAATAACGAAAAACATTTCCAAATCGCCTTCCGCCCGCAAAACGGAGTTTTCGGCAACGAGTCCGCCGAGACGAAACGAACGAGAATCGTCAAAATCGCCCGCATGAATTTGAGACGGCGTATAAAAAAACAAAAAATTCTCCCGAAACGCCGCCGCCGTCAGCGCGATAGTCGCCGCCGCCCCGCACAAAACCAGCACCGAAACAACAAATCGTCGACGCTGCCGGGGAGTCATTCTTCGCGCCGCCGGATGATATGCAAAATGCGGCGGCGGCGGCGGATTGCCGAAAAAGCGACAGCAATCAGCGCAAAAAAAATGATGAAATACGGCGGCCAAACATAGCGCGCATAGCCGCCCATCCGCATAAATTCGGCGAACATTTCCATTTAAATTTTTGTGCCGTCAATAAAATACATTTTTATGTCGCGCACCGGCGCCGTTCAAAATTCGTAAAATCTTATTTTATCAAATATCCCCCCGCCGCGTTCACCGAAACCCAAAAAAATCCGAAAATAAATTTACCATTCCCGCGAATGCGAAAGAATTTTTACCGAAAATAAATTTTCCATTCCCGCGAATGCGAAGGAATTTTACTGAAAATAAAATTTACCATTCCGGCGAAAGCGAAAGAATTTTACCGAAAATAAATTTTCCATTCCGGCGAACGCCGGAATCTCTGCGGGAGATTCCGATTTTCATCGGAATGGAAACGCGGCGGAATTTCGCGAAAAAACGCCGTCATTCCCGCGAAAGCGGGAATCTATTCGGGGCGATTAATTTGGAATTTTCCGCGCATTTTACGCGAAAATTAAGTTTAGAATCCCCGCACATTTTTTTTGCAAAAAGAGGTGAATGCGGAAATTTGTCGGTAAAAATGGATTCCCGCGTTCGCGGGAATGACGAGGTGAAGCCGCACATTTTACGCGAAAATTAAGTTTGAAATTCCCGCAAAACGACCGGAAAAAGTACATTCCATTCCCGCGGACGCGAAGGAATTCCGCGAAAAAAACGCCGTCATTCCCGCGAAAGCGGGAATCTATTCGGGGCGATTAATTTTGGAATTTTCCGCGAATTTTACGCGAAAATTAAGTTTAGAATCCGCGCATTTTTTTTGCAAAAAAACGAGGTGAATGCGGAAATTTGTCGGTAAAAATGGATTCCCGCGTTCGCGGGAATGACGAGGTGAACGCGGCGGGATTCCGCCGAAAATAAATTTTCCATTTTCTGCAAAACCGGAAACATTTCATTCCCGCGAACGCGGCGGAATTCCGCGAAAAAACGCCGTCATTCCCGCGAAAGCGGGAATCTATTCGGGGAGATTAATTTTGGAATTCCCGCGAATTTTACGCGAAAATTAAGTTTAGAATCCCCGCACATTTTTTTTGCAAAAAGAGGTGAATGCGGAAATTTGTCGGTAAAAATGGATTCCCGCTTTCGCGGGAATGACGAAGTGAACGCGGCGAAATTCCACCGAAAATAAAATTTTCCATTCCCGCAAAACGGCGGTGAAAATCGGTGAAAAATTATTTTATTTTCATTTTTTATTATTTCTTTTTTCGGAATGAAAAAAAGAATTATCGGATTTGAACGAGGGAATTTCCGAAATTTTTGTATACGCGCGAAAATGCATTAACCGTCGTCATTTTCTTCCGCACCGGCGCGGCGGCGGGAGTCGGCGGAGGCGGGGACGAAAGTGCGGGCGGCGAGATTTTGCAACATTTTCCATTCTTTTGCGGAAATTTTGCATTCCGCCGCAACCGACATTTCAGACGCCGCAAAATCGCGCGGCAACAAGCACGGCGCGATGCGAACATCGGCGGATTCGGCGGCGTTTTCTGTGTTTCGGAAAACCGCGAATCTATCGCCGTCCGCAACAAACACCGCGCCGCGCCATTGAATTTTAAGACGCGAATTTGTCGCCCGCGCAGAAAATGCGACAAACGGAACCAACATTAACGGACGGGCAACGCGCGACAATTTCCAACGCGACCGGGTTTTTGCCAAATCGCAAATCAGTGCGCCGGCAACAAAAGGACACAACATTTTGCCGGGTGCGGACGGAATCAATTCGCCGCGCAAAATCGCATTTTCTTCCGGCGCGCAAAAATCGCGGCGGGCGCGCGACAAACTCGCGGCGCAAAACTGCAATCCGCGCACCGTAAGCCATGCGGCGGAATATCCGATGTCGTCCGCGAGTCCCCACGAAAAACCCGCACCGCGCGCCGCCAATCGTGCGGCGGCGCGACATTCGGCGGGCGAAAAACTTTTTATGGCGATTCCCACGCCCATTCATCGGCGGGCATCGCGGCGATTTCGTGCGGATAAGGCGCGTGCCGAAACATATTAATTCGCAACCACCGGTCGGAACGCGGATCAAAACGGGAGGCGCCAAAAAACGAAAGTTTGCAACGCAAAAGATCCAGCGGCGACATTGTCGCGGAAATTAAATTGTCGCGAATTTCGCCGAAAGGAAATCGCGCCGCCATTTGCGCGCGCCTCGCCATTCCGCGATGTTGCGGGCGGCGCATCAAAAATAATGCCAGCGGCGTTTTCGGATTTTTTTCTTCCGCCAGCGCCGCCGAAAACGCGCGCGCATCGCGCATGATTGCCAGCGGGAGTTCCAAATCCGCGCCGAATTCGGAATCGCGTTCGCCCAAACGCGGTTCCTGTTTTTCGGCGGACGCATACCAAAAACGCGCGCGCGATTCCGCCGCCGAAAAATCTTCCCGCGCCGCCCAATCATAAAATCGTTTCATCGTGCGGCGCGTTTTTGCAATCGGTTCGCCGCCGTCCAACAAAAACGATTCGTCCGCCGCCATCGTTTTCGCCAAATCGTCAATCGTTTCGCCGTGCGGTTCCAGCAACAGCGACACCAAAGTTTCGCGCCCTTCGGCGGACATTTGCGCCGCCGCTTTTTCGTATATCGCGTTCCACGGCAACGGCACGGAAAAATCGGCAACGCGCCATTGCCGCCGCAATCGGCGAATCTCTTTTAATATGCGCATGTTTTTTTGCCGCTGTCCGCAGTCGTCCGTCTCGGAAAACCGCGCCTGTTCTTCCGCTTTTTTTGCGACCGCCAAAAAACGCGCGACCGATTCTTTATCGGCGGCGGGCAACGAACGCACGCGCGCCAATGCGGTTTCGCGCGCCAAAATCCAGTGATGCAATAAAATCGGATGATTGACGAGAAACGGCGCCATTCCCAATCCGGTGGAGTTTCCGATTCCCAATGTGCGGCGAACGGCGGGTGAGAATTTTGTCGCCGTATTTGCCCGCGCCGCCGCCAAATGTTCCGCCAAATCGGCGGGAAACGCGCGAAACATAAATACCGCCAGCATTTCCGGCGCAAACGGCGCGGCGAATTCCGCCCGTTCGCAAATGCTATCGCGTTCGGCGATTCCAAATTTGCCGTTGCCATAAACCGCTGTCGTGCGCATCAGATAACCGGTTTTTGCGATTTCGTCCGCCGGAGTCGCGCCGCGCGCCAGAGTTTCTATCGCCGCCGAAAATGCGCGAACGCTGCGATTTGCGCGCGACAAAACGAGTTGCCGCGAATCGTTCCGCCCCGCCTCTTGCAGCGGTACTTGCATCTGCATTTTTTTAATGTCGGCGGCGGACGGTACGCCGTCAAACAAAGTAAATGCCGCGTCCCACGCTTCGGCAATGACGCGGTCGGTGCGCAAGTTTGCGGGCAAATCGCGACTGAAAACCGCCAGCGAATAAACGCGCCGCCCGTTTTCGGCACGATAAACGGCGACTCCCTCGCCGCGCCGGTCAATAGCCCATTGCGGACGCGAAAAACGCCATTTTTCGTTATGCAATCGGCGCGTCAAAACGCGCATAAAACTTAAACGTGTCTGACAAAACGCGCCCAACACCGGCAAACGCATCACTTCGTCGGGCGCGCGCAGCGGGATTTTCATTCCGGCAAAAAAGCGCGCGAAAAAAATCGCAACCAGTTTTCGCCCAATATACCAGCAATTTCCGTTTCGCCCAATCCGGCGGCGCGCAAACCAGAATCCAAATTGTCAAAATCGGCGGCAGATTGAAACCATTCCGGTTGCGGCGGAAAAACGGCGGAATCGTCTTCGCCGCCTTTTCGCCATCGTCCGTCTCGCATCCAGCGAACGACCGAATCGGGTTGCCCGCGGCACAAATCGGAACCGATTCCGAGATTGCCGATGCCGACAATTTCCGCCGTTTTAACGACCATTTCGCAAAAACTTTGCAACGCGCATTCGCTGCCGCCGCGAAGATGATGCGGATACAAACTCAATCCCAACATCCCGCCGGAATCGCCGAGTGCGCGCAAAACCGTGTCCGACAAGTTGCGCGGACATTCGCGCCAAAAGGACGGATTCGCATGCGTAATTGCAATCGGACGGCGCGACAACTCCATCGCCTGCAGCGCCGATTTTTCGCCCGCATGCGACAAATCCGCGACCATTCCGAGGCGATTCATTTCCGAAATTACTTCCCGCCCCGTGCGCGCGATTCCGGAATCTTCCGCCTCATAACATCCGCCGGCAAGCGCCGTCTGATTGTTGTAAGTCAATTGCATAAAACGCGCACCGAGTGCAAAACAACTTTCCACGAGATAAATATCGTTTTCAATCGGCGAACAATTTTGAAAGCCGAAAAAAATCGCCGTGCGCCCGTCCGCTTTTGCGGTGCGCACATCGTCCGCCGTTCTGCCGGGAAAAATCAAATCGGAATGCGCCGCAAAACGGTCGCTCCATTCGGCGATATTCGCAACAGTTTCGCGAAAGTTTTCGTGATAGCAAACGGTGACATGCACCGCATCCAATTTCCCTTTTCGCATTTCCAAAAACCGTTCGCGGTTCCAATTGCAATACTGCAAACCGTCAATGCGAACGGGCGGAATCATTCGGGCGTTCCGGAGAAAATATAGGCGGTTTTAATTGCCGTATAAAACTCGGCGGCGGCGCGTCCTTGTTCGCGCGAACCGTGCGAGGAGTTTTTTCGCCCGCCGAACGGCACATGATAATCGGTGCCGGCGGTCGGCAAATTAATCATCACGCAACCGGTTTTAGCGTTGCGGCGAAAATGCGCGGCGCGCGCGAGGGAGTTTGTGATAATGCCGGAAACAAGCCCGTATTCGGTGTCGTTCGCGATATGCAACGCATGGTCGTACGAATCGGCGGGAATAATGCAGGCAATCGGTGCGAACATTTCTTCGCGATTGATTCGCATATCGTTGTCGCCGGTGAAAAGTGCGGGCGACATATAATAACCGTCGCGCGGCATCCGCAAAACATCGCCGCCGCACAAATGGTCGGCGTTTTCTTCTTTCGCGATTTTCATATAAGCGAGATTGCCTTGCAGTTGCGCATCGCTTGCCGCGGGTCCCATTTGCGTTTCCGGGTCCAACGCATGCCCTACTTTAATCGCCTTCGCTGCGGCGACAAGTTTGTCCGTAAATTCGTTTAAGACGGCGCGATGTACGACGAGTCGCGAAGAGGCGGTGCATTTTTGTCCGGTGCCGCCGAACGCCCCGGCGGCGGCATGTCGCACGGCAAGTTCAATATCGGCATCGTCCATGACGACAAGCGGATTTTTGGATCCCATTTCCATCTGCAATTTGGTTAAATTGCGCGCGGCGGCGGCGGCGATTTGTCGACCGGTTTGCAAAGAACCGGTGAATGACAACGCGTCAATGCCGGGGTGTTCGGCGATTCCGTTGCCGATGGTTTTGCCGTCTCCCATAACCAGATTGAAAACGCCAGGCGGTGTGTCTTGTGCCGCGAAAATTTCGGCGAATGCCGCCGCCGATGCGGGTGTCAAGTTTGCGGGTTTCCAAATCACCGCATTGCCGAACGCCAACGCGGGCGCGATTTTCCAGCACGCCGTCGCCATCGGAAAGTTCCACGGCGAAATCACGCCGACAACGCCGACCGCTTCACGGCGCACATCAATTTCAATTGCCGGGCGCACCGAATCGGCGGTCTCGCCCGCTATGCGCAAAACTTCGGCGGCGTAATAATCAAAAAATTGACCGGCGCGAAAAACTTCGCCGATTCCTTCGGCATGCGGTTTTCCTTCTTCGCGCGAAAGCAACTCGCCGAGCGAATCGGCATTCGCCATCAATTCGCTGCCGATTTTGGCGAGAACCGCGCGCCGCCGTTCCAATCCCGCCGCCTCCCATTTTGGTTGCGCATCGTGTGCGGCGGCAATCGCGCGTTCCAACTGCGCATTATCCGCCTGCGCAAATTGTCCGACAATATCGGAAGTGTCCGACGGGTTGATATTTTCAATCGTCTCCGCCGAGTCGATCCATTCGCCTGCAATATAGTTTTGTGTTTTCATCGCTGAATTATAACAAGTCCAATAAAATTATCCGCTTTTGGAAATCGCGAACGCCGAAGTTGCCCGCTATTCCCCGCCCGCCGGATATATCGCGCCCAATAATCGCGCCCCGCGCGCGCCGGTAATCGGCGGTAAATGCGCGGTTTTTCTTTCCATTAATTGTCGGGCAAGCCACGCAAACGCCAGCGGTTCCACATGGTCGGCGGCGATTCCGATGTCGTCGCTGATTCCGATGACGGCGGCGGATTGCGCCGCAATTCGGTTGCGTAAAAAATTGTTGCGCGCGCCGCCGCCGCAAAGATAGGCGGTTGATGCGCCGCTGTCGTCAATCGCCGCCGCAACAATAGACGCGCTCCATTCCAGCAAAGTTGCTTGCGCATTTTGCGGTGCGCATTGCGACTGCGACAAAAGCGCGTCAAAATGTTTTAGTGCGAATTGTTCGCGTCCGCAACTTTTGGGCGGCGGCAAACGCAAAAACGGATGGGCGCGCAACGATTCTAAAAGCGCAGGGGAAACTTCGCCGCTTTTCGCCCATTCGCCGCCTTCGTCAAACTTTTCGCCGCGATGCCGCATTGTCCATTCGTCCATCAACATATTCGCCGGTCCGATATCCCATCCGCGCGCGCCGCAGTTTTCGTCCAATATCGTAATGTTTGCAATGCCGCCCAAATTGATTATCGCGCACGGCGCAAAACTCGCAAACGCCGCACGATGAAACAGCGGCGCCAGCGGTGCGCCTTGTCCGCCCGCCGCAATGTCGCGCGAACGAAAATCGCACACAACATTCGCGCCGGTCAATTCCGCCAGCAATGCGCCGTTTAATAATTGCATCGTCTGTCCGCGTTCGGGATTGTGCAAAACGGTTTGTCCGTGACAACCCAGCGCGATAATTTCGCCCCGTTGCGGCAACGCCAAAAATGCTTTCGCGCACAAATGCGAAACTTCGTTCGCCGCTTCCGCCGCTTCCGCCAGCGGCATATTGTCATCCGCCGCCCGCAAACGCGCCGCCAACGAACGCGGAATCGGAACGGATGCGGCGGCGGCAGATGCAAACGGCGATTCTTCCGCACATAAAACAGCATCGGCGGCGTCCAAACTCGTGCCGGTCATCACTCCCGCGTAAAAACGCGAAATCATGGCAACGCGATTGTATCCAGTTGCGCGAACATCGGCGTCGCCGCATCTTGAAACGCCCGCAACGCGTCTCCTTTCAGCGGCGGCAAAACTTTCGGTACCGCCGCCGACAACGGATCTTTGTGTTTGCCGCGAACGCGAAACTCGTAATGCAAATGCGGACCGGTCGCCAATCCGGTTTGTCCAACATAACCGATAACTTGCCCTTGTTGTACGCGACTGCCGCGGCGAATGCCTTTTGCGAAACGGCTTAAATGCGCGTAAACAGTCGTGTAAATTTTCATGTGTTCTATCATCACAACTTTGCCGTAGCCGCGTTGTCGGGCAACCGAAGAAACGATTCCGTCTGCGGTAGAATGCACCGGCGTACCGGAACGCGCCGCATAATCTACGCCCCGATGGGCGCGCCATTTTTTCAATACCGGATGCAATCGCCGATGCGTAAAACGAGAACTGATGCGGCGGAATTTTAATGGGGCGCGCAAAAACGCACCGCGCAAACTTTCGCCTTCCGGCGAATAATATTCTCCGTCGTGACGCACGCCGCGAATCATGCGCGGTTTTTTGGGATTGCGCAAACTGATATATTCAAACGCGAGAAGTTCTTCGCCGCCGATAGATTCGCCGTCTTCATCCAACTTTTCGTCGTAAATGGCGCGAAACGAATCGCCGGGTCGCGTATCGCGATGAAAATCCACTTGCGTTTCCAAAGCGTTAATTAAAAGATCAATCGCGCCGTCCGAAAAACCGGCGCGGTCGGCGGCGGCAAAAAGCGACGATTCGATAACGCCTCCCGCCTTGCGAGATACGACCGTCAGTTTCGGCGGCGATTCGTCCGCATGCCATTGTCCGTTTGCATCCCGCGATGCGTGCATATAAAAATCGGGCGAAGTTTTGTAAAGCAATTCGTGAAGCCGCCCGTCTTCCAAACGAAATTGCAACCGGTCGCCGCGGCGCAAAAGTCGGTAACTTTTTAGTTTTTGCGCCAACAAAAAATCCCGCGCATCTTTGTCCGCGCCGATTTTATTTAAGATTCGCGCCATCGTATCGCCGCGGCGAATGGTATATTCCAGCCACGCCGGTGCGGATTCCGCCGTCTCCCGTTGCGGGGCGGTATAGTCGCCGGGGGCGGGTTGCGGCAAATCGTCAAACTCATAAATTTCCGCCGGTAAATCAAAATCCGTTTGCGGATTTAAGGCGAGAAGAATTCCCAACGCCGCAAACGCCGCCGCCAACGCAAACAAAGGTTCGCGCAACTCTTTTCGCAAAACGGAATTTAAAATCATCGCGCCATCAATTTTTCAATCGTGCGCCGAATGGAAGATGCATCCGCGGAAGATTTGTGCATTTCGGGTGCGCCGACAATATCCGGATCTTTCAAACCGTGTCCGGTTAATGTACATACAACTTTTGCGGGCGCGCGAATTTTTCCCGCTTCAATATCTGCCAATACGCCCGCCACGGAAGCGGCGGATGCCGGTTCGCAAAAAATCCCTTCGGCGGCGGCGAGTTGTTTTTGTGTCGCGAGAATTGTTTTGTCGCTCACCGCACCGATTCGTCCGCCCGATTCGGCAAGCGCGATTTTGGCGGCGGCGAAAGATTGCGGATTGCCGATGCGAATGGCGGTAGCGATTGTTTCGGGATTGACAACCGGCGCACCGAAAACAAACGGCGCGGAGTTTTCCGCCTGATAGCCAAGCATTATCGGACGCGAATCGGCAACCGCTGCGGCACAAAAATCGCACTTGCCGCCGCAATGTGAACACGCCGCCGTCCCCGCACCGGATGCTTCGCAATAGCCAATCCAATGCGCGGTAATATTTCCGGCGTTGCCGACCGGCAAAGCGTGATAATCGGGCGGTGCGCCGAGTTCTTCTATGATTTCAAATGCGGCAGTTTTTTGTCCTTGCAACCGCATCGGATTGATAGAATTGACCACCGCCGCTTCGCCGTCATCCGCAAACAAACGCACCGCCGCCATCGCATCGTCAAAGTTGCCGCGTACTTGCAACATTTTCGCCCCGTATATTGTCGCCTGCGCGATTTTGCCCGCCGCCACATTTCCTTCGGGCAACACAATAATGCAAGGCAATCCCGCACGCACCGCATAGCCGGCGGCGGATGCAGAAGTATTGCCGGTAGACGCGCAAATAACGCATCGCGCCCCCGCCGCTTTTGCCGCCGCAATCGCAACAACCATCCCGCGGTCTTTGAACGATGCGGTCGGATTTGCACCTTCTACTTTCACGAAAATTTCCACACCGTCCGGCGCGTTCGTCCGCAACAAAGGAATTAGCGGAGTCGCCCCCTCGCCCAACGACAACGGCAGCGTATTTGCCGGCAACGGCAAGCGGTCGCGAAAAGCGGCAATAACTCCGCGTTTCATTTGCGGGCGGGCGGAATGTTAAAACGTTGTATCGGCATAACTTGCGCATCTCCGAACACCGCTTTCATCGTTTTAATTGTCGCCACCGCAGCGTCAATGCGCCCGCGAGTATTTTCGTGGAGAAGCATCACAATATCCACCCGTTTGCCGGGGGCGGATTCGTTTTGGTGAATCGCTTCTATGGAAATTTGTTGCGCGGCAAGCACCCCGGCAATTTCCGCCAATACGCCCGGACGGTCCAACACGCGCAATCGCAAAAAATACGGTGCGCGAAAATCGGACGGCGGAATCAGTTGTGCGATTTCGCCGCCGTCTTGCGTTTGCAATGCGCCATTGCCGCGGGCGATGTCTATAATATCGGCGACAACCGCCGCCGCAGTCGGGTCGCCGCCCGCCCCCGCACCGTAATAAATACTTTCGCCGGCGAAAGCGGAACGCACGAAAATTGCATTCATCGCGCCGCCCACCGCCGCCATCGGATGCGCACACGGCAACAAAGTCGGTTGCACTGTAATGGCGATTCCGCCGCACGATTCGCGCCGCGCTTGCGCCAATAATTTAACGCAAAAACCAAACAATCCGGCGTAATAAATATCGCGCGGATTGAAATGCCGCACGCCCGCCGTATAAAACTGCGACAAACGCGGGCGGGCATTGAAAGCGAGACGGGCAATCAGCGCGATTTTGTGCGCGGAATCGATTCCGTCAATATCCAAAGTCGGGTCGGCTTCGGCATAACCGCGCGATTGCGCATCTGCCAACGCGGCGGCGAAAGTTTGTTTTTCGTCGCTCATCGCGCTGACGATATAGTTGCAAGTACCGTTAATAATTCCGGCGACTTCATAAACATCATCGGCGGCGAGTGCTTCGCGCAATGTTTTAACCGCCGGAATGCATCCTGCAACCGCCGCTTCAAAAGCAACAGGTTTTTTGACGGCGGCGGCAGCGGCAAAAATCTCATCGCCGTGCGAGGCAAGAAGTGCCTTGTTTGCGGTCACGACCGCCCTGCCGTTTTGCAATGCGAGTTGTACACATTCGCGCGCGGACGAATCGCCGCCGATGAGTTCCACGACAATATCCGCATCGGGATGAGTCGCGGCTTTGCGCCATCCTTTCACCAGCAACGGCGCGTATTCGGCGGGCAATCGTTTGCGCGCGCGCGCAATGTCGCGGGTTGCAATCGCGCAGACGACAATCCGCCGTCCGGCGCGCGCGGCGAGTAATTCGGCGTGTTTTGACAGCAACCGAAGGACGCCCGCGCCGACAACGCCCGCGCCGACAAGCGCGATTTTTAATGGTTTATGGGCGGCGGTATTTTGTTGCATTAGGCGAAAAATAGGATATTATAATATATTATTTGCAAGTACGATGAAAATGCATCTCAATGATTTCGGCGACGGTTTTGTCGTAGATGGCTACGGAGACGATTTTATCAAAATCGGCGGCGCGCGCTATGAATGCGCCGTTTTGTTGACGACAACGGCGGTATCGGAATTGTCGCTGCCCGCCCCGACAGAGTTATGCGCGAACGATTTGCGCCCGATTGTTGCCGCAACGGATGCCGATGTTTTTTTATTAGGCGCGGGAAAAATCGCCCCGCCGCCGAATCCGGAATGGTTCATCCCTTTCGCCGAAAAAGGAATCGCGCTGGAAATAATGTCCCTCCCCGCCGCCTGCCGCACCTACAACATTTTGCGCGGAGACGGCAGAAACCCCGCCGCAATTTTAATTATTTAAAAAATAAATTCGCAACTCCCCCGCCGTAATTTTAATTGTTTGAAAAAATAAATTCGCAACTTTTTCTTTTGCGCAGGCGGCGAATCTTGTTTGCGGGCGAGAATGCAATTCGTCCGCGATTTTAATTGTTTGAAAAAATAAATTCGCAACTTTTCCTTTTGCGCGAAAACGGCAATTCGTTCGCCGCGATTTTGATTTTAATTATTTAAAAAATAAATTCGCAACTCCTCGCCGCGATTTAGTTTATTTACCCGCGCCGTAATTTTAATTGTTTGAAAAAAATAAATTTACAACTTTTTCTTTTGCGCGGAAATGGCAGAAATACCGCCGCGATTTTGATTTTTAATTGTTTGAAAAATAAATTCGCAACTCCTCGCCGCGATTTAGTTTATTTACCCGCGCCGTAATTTTAATTGTTTGAAAAAATAAATTCGCAACTTTTTCTTTTGCGCGAAAACGGCAATTCGTCCGCCGCGATTTTGATTTTTAATTATCTGAAAAATAAATTCGCAACTCCCGTTCTCCCCCGCCGTAATTTTAATTGTTTGAAAAAATAAATTCGCAACTTTTTCTTTTTGCGCGAAAACGGCAATTCGTCCGCCGCGATTTTGATTGTTTAGAAAATAAATTCGCAACTTTTTCTTTTGCGGAGACGGCAGAAACTGCCGCGATTTTGATTGTTTGAAAAAATAAATTCGCGACTCCCTCGCCGCAATTTAGTTTATTTATCCGCGCCGTAATTTTAATTGTTTGAAAAAAATAAATCTGCAACTTTTTCTTTTGCGCGAAAATAGCAATTCGTTCGCCGCGATTTTGATTTTTAATTATTTGAAAAAATAAATTCGCAACTCCCCGCCGCGATTTAGTTTATTTACCCGCGCCGCAAATAAACAAAATCCGCAACTTTTTCTTTTGCGCGGGCGGCGAATCTCGTTTGCGGGCGAGACGGCAATTCGTCCGCCGATACCGCCGCAAACTGCGAAGCGGCGGCAAAACAATCGCGGATTTGCGTTGCATAATTCGCACTGTCGGTTGCGATATGCACGAAACCGCCGGGGGCAATTTTTTGCGCGAGAAGCGCGACAAATGCGGCGTTAATCAAACGCCGTTTATGATGTCGTTTTTTCGGCCACGGGTCGGGAAAATAAATGCGCGCGATTTCCGCACCGCCGTCCGCAATCATTTCGCGCAAAATCGCGCGCGCATCCGCGCAAATAACGCGGACATTTTGCAACTCCGCCGCCGCAATTTTATTGCAAATCGCACCCAACGCAGGCGGATACACTTCCGCAACCAAATAGTTAAATTCGGGAACAACGCGCGCAAAATGAATCGCCGCTTCGCCATAACCGCCGCCAATTTCCAAAACCAACGGCGCACGCCGCCCGAAAACAAAATCCCATTCACACGCACCGAAAGTTAACCCATAACGCGGCAACAATTCTTTTAACGCACGGCGTTGCCCAACAGTAATCCGCCCGCCACGCGAAGCGAACGTCCTGCATTCATTTACATCAGAAGACACAAAAACAGAAACCATTTATCACAAAATTATACCCCACCCCCCAAAATTTAACAACCGCGAAAATGTTATAATGCCGTACGATGCGGGAAAGGGCTTTTCCGCCGAATTTATATCCGAAAGGAGATTCCATGAAAGAGAAAATCAATGACGCTTTGCTTGATGCTTGCAAAGGACGGCTTTTAGAAAAAGTCAATCGGTGCCTTTCTAATGGCGCCGACCCGAATACGGCGGGGGCTTTGCAGACGGCAGTTAACGGTCGCCCCGAAATTGTCGAAGCATTGTTGTTGGCGGGTGCGAATCCGAACGCGGTAACGAGTAGCCGCCCAAATTCTGTTGTCAATGCCGAAGGATATTGGTTTTCGACGGCTGGCGAGACGATTCTGATGGCGGCAATATCCAGCTTCTTCATCGTGCAACCGCCTTTTGAGCATGGAGGTCCATGGGTAAGTCCCGAAATGGTACGAACCGGAGAGCAACCCAGAATTATCGAAATGCTGTTGTCGGCGGGAGCAAATCCGAATGCGGCGACAGAGAACGGCGGAACGGCTTTGATGATGGCGGTGCATCCATCTCGCTGGATGCATGGAATTTCGTGTACGAGTGCGCGGGACTTGGATTACGACAATATTCAATTTGTGAAGTTATTGTTGTCGGCGGGTGCGAATCCGAATGCGGCGACAGAGAACGGCGGAACGGCTTTAATGACGGCGGCAAACGCCGGACATGCCGAAGTCGTTAAATTGTTGCTATCGGCGGGTGCAGATCCGAATGCGACGATGAATGGTCAGACGATTCTGATGCAGACGGCAGGTGCAGGGCATGCCGAAGTTGTTCGTTTGTTGTTGTCGGCGGGGGCAAAGCCGGATGCGGTTGATGACGAATGGAATACCGCTTTGGATATTGCCAAAGAAAGAGGGCATTCCGAAATCGTCCGCATTTTGGAAGAAGCGGGAGCGGAGTAAAAAAGGAGAACGCGATGACAAAAGAAAAAATTAAAATTGATTCCAATATCGTTCGCTTCGGTAAGGACGGGTATATTTCTCTGGATGATTTTCCGAATCGGTTTAGTGCCGCCGTAAAAAAATTTGACGACAGCGTAAAAGACGCGAATTGCCACACCCGTCGATTGGAGCAAGAGGGCGCGCGGTTGACGAAATCCGCTATGTTGCAAAACAAATCTTTCGACAAGGCGGAAATTTCCCAATTCCTTGACCGCGTGATTCGTTGGGGCGGTTCGATGGGGAACAAGATTTTTTGGATGATTGATACCCAATATAAATCCAGAGAGCAGATTATTAAATCCATTCCCGTAGCGGCGCGTTTTTTGAATGAAGGGGAATTTCAAGAAGCGATAAATGAAATCATATTGCCGAAACCGTGCGGTCTGGGTGTTTCTTTCGGTTCCAAAATTTTGCGGATGTTGAATCCCGAAAAAGTCGGCGTGTATGACAAAGTTTTGGCGGAAGGATTAGCGAATTCCAAATCCGCCGCACCGTCTATTAGCCGATGGATAAATTTTTGCGATGACTGTGCGACAGTGGCGGCGGAGTTGAAGAAACGCGGTATTAAAAATCCAGAACGAAAAAACGGAAAATGGTTTGTCGCCGATGTGGAGGTGGTCATTTTCGGACATTATTGGAAATCGGACAAATCGTAGTTGTTGAAAAAATCGGCGGAGATTCCGGCTTTCGCCGGAATGACGAATTCTTTTTTTTGCGGGAATGAAATCGGCGAAGATTCCCGCGTTCGCCGGAATGGAGTTGTTGTTTTTGCCGCCGAAAAATTTTTACGCCGCGCCGATAATGCCGCGAGTTGGTGAAGACGGCGATGCATTGCCGGGTTGCATTAATCCGGCGAGATGTGCTTCGCGTCCCGCCCGGACTGCATCGCGCATTGCCGCCGCCATTCGCGGGGGATCGCCCGATTCGGCAATCGCGGTATTTGTCAAAACGCCATCGCATCCCATTTCCATCGCTTTCGCCGCATCGGACGGCGCACCGACTCCGGCGTCGACAATCACCGGCACTTTTGCGTTGCGGAGTATCACGCGCAAGTTATGCGGATTCAAAATTCCCATTCCGGAACCGATGAGAGACGCCAGCGGCATAATCGCTGTGCAACCGATTTCTTCCAACTCGCGGGCGGCAACCGGGTCGTCGCTGGTATATGCCATCACCGCGAATCCGTCCGCGACAAGTTCGCGCGCCGCCGCTATCGTTTGCACGATGTCCGGAAATAGCGTTTCGCGGTCGCCTAATACTTCCAGTTTGACGAGGTTTGCGCCGTCCAACAATTCGCGGGCGAGACGCAAAGTGCGCACCGCCGATTCCGCATCGTAGCAGCCGGCGGTATTCGGCAAAATCGTATATTTTTCGGGCGGCAGCGCATCCAATAAAGACGGCGCATTTTCTTCTTGTCCGAGATTTGTCCGCCGCACCGCCGCGGTGATAATTTGCGCGGCGGACATTTCGGCGGCGCGGCGCGTTTCGTCAAAATCGCGATATTTTCCGGTGCCGATAAGCAGGCGCGAAGAAAAAACGCGCCCGCCGAGAATGAGCGAATCGTCCGCCATCATCCGCCGCCCACCGCGCCGACAATTTCCAAAATATCGCCGTCCGCCAAAGATTCGGAATCGTGCATACTGCGCGGGACGACTGCGCCATTTTTTTCCACGGCGATTTTGCGTCCGCGCAAATTCATTTCCGCCAGCAATCCGGCGACGGTATGCGCCCCCGTTTCTTTGATTTCTCCGTTAATTGTGCATAACGCCATTTCGCGGTCTCCATAAGATATAATTCCGTTATTATATCTTTTTCGGCGGGTGTAGTTCAATGGCAGAACATCATCTTCCCAAGTTGACGACGAGGGTTCGATTCCCTTCACCCGCTCCGCCGCATTTTTCGCCATTTTCGGTTTTTCTCTTTCTTTCGCGGAAATCTCGTGTTTTTCCGCCGCCGCCGTTTTTAGAATCGCCGGACGGCTTCTAGGCGGAATGTGGCGTTGTTGCCGAATTCGTTGAATTGGCGCCATTCAAATCCGGCGGAGGGGCGGATTGTCCAGCGGTTATACAACAATACGCCTTCCAAATTCAACGCGCTTTCGCTGTCTGTTTCTTCCGTTTCTACCGATGCATGAAAACGATAAGTCGGCGACAAACTCCACAAGTTGCCCCGCAAATCCGCCGACAACGATAAATCATAATCCGCCGTCTCGCCCCGCACCGATTCGGAAAACGCCGCCGTCCAAAAATCGCCGTCATAACGCGCACCCGATGCGTAATAAAACTCCCCGAATTCGCCATTCGTGCTTGTCTGTCTCGCCGTCCAATGCAAATTCCAGTCCGCTATCACATACTCCGCCCGTCCGCCGACATTCGCCGAATAACCGTTGTCGTTCGTGATGGAATAACCAAAATTCGGCGCAAACGAAAACGCATCCGCCCCCGCATCGCCCGCACTCAAATAATGCACAAACGCAATAACGCCCAATACGCCGCCGAATACGCCCGTGAATTTCGCCAAATCTTCCGCATTGCCCGATGCACCTCCGCCGCCGATAAGCCGCACAAAACGCGGCACCAATACGCCGTTGTCGTAAATGTCATTGACGCCCGCCCGCACCGCAACAACCAATCGGCGGTCGCCCGGATCCGTCGTCACATCTTCCGGTGTCGGAAAACCGGCGGGGGCTTCCGGAAATCCGTCGTTGCCGAATAACTCGTCTATATTGCAATTCGGAATACCGGAAATGTCGGGCGTATAACCCGCCTTGTCCGCATCCGTCAAACCGGCGGAGTTGCGGGTAAGGCAACCGTTCGCCGTGTCGCCGTTGTTTTCAAATTGTTGCGATGTCGCTTCGCGGGCGGCAACAGCGGGCGGGACAGAATCATCCCGTCTTACCGGAATAATGCAATATTCCGCAGCGTTTCCGCGTTCCGGAGTCGTCGCCGTCGTCACGGTCTGAACCGCATAACCCGTATTCCAGCCCGCATCTTCGCATTCGGCAACGCTATACACATTCGCTATCAGCGGCGCAATTTGTTCTGTATCCAAAAATACCCGCGGGGCGAGACAAACGCCGCCGCCGACCGAACGCGAATCAAATACTTCATTCGCCGCTTCGCAATCGCGCGATTCGCGCAAACGACAATTGCCGGTGTCCGGTAAACCGTCTTCAAAAACCGGTCGGGCGGACGGGCAATGCGATTCTTCCGTTGCGATTTCGCACATTCCGCTTTCCGGATTCAAATACGGCAACATCGGGTCGGCGGCGCAATCATCCGCCCGCCGTTCGCGGCAGTTGTCCACAGCGGCGGAATCGGCGGGGTCGTAAATCGGGCGCGATTCTTGTGTCGGGCGCAAATTGTCTTGTATTTCGCATTCGGCATCGTTGTTCGGCAAGCGACATTGAATCGTATCGGCGGGTAAAGTATTGTCAAAAATCGCATCGTTTGCCGAATCTACGCATTCGTCATTGGTTCGCGGGGTGCGGCAGTTGCCGCTTTCCGTCAAACCGTTTTCGTATATCGGGAATGCAGTCGTCAAACATTCATCCATATTATTCGCCGGACGACATGCGCCATCGGCAAAAATCGGCAACATCGGATCAATACAATCGCCTGTGCGAGTCGGACGACAGTTGCCGATAGAATCGGGATCGCCTTCATCAAAAACCGGGCGGTCGGTCGGACAACCCGTCACCCGGTCCGCAATTTCGCATGCGCCGTTGTTGTGTTGCGGCATGTTCCGATTCAAAAGATTGCAGTCGTTGTTGCTTTGCGGGGCGCGACAATTGCCGGTTGCCGCCGCAGAATCGTCGCTGACATAAATCGGACGGGCGGTCGGACAACCAGATATTGCCGTTGCCGCCTGACATGCGCCGTTGTTTTCTTGCGGCATCGCCGTGTTGATTTCATCGCATTCATCGTTGCTTTTCGGGGCGCGACATTGTGTTTCGTCATAAAATAAATCATTGCCCGCATTCGGCAACATCCCGCATTCGGCGGTGCTTGCCGGCAGTCGGCAGTTGCCGGTTGCAATCGCATCGGTTGCGTAAAACGGGCGGGAATCCGGACACTCGGCAAAACTACTCGCCGCAACGCAACTACTGCCATCGTAAAACGGCATCGCTTCATCCGCCCTGTTGCATTCGCCGCTGTTATTCGGGTCGCGACATTGAATCGTATCGGCGGGTAAAGTATTGTCAAAAATCGGCGGATTCATCGAATCTCCACATTCTCTATCGCTTCGCGGTACGCGGCAGTTGCCGGTCTCACTTTCGTCAAAAATCGGAAGAATATCCGCCGGACATTCGCCCGGATTTCTCGCCGGTCTGCAAGGCGGATTAGTACTGAGGCTGGCGTCAAAAACCGGTGCGGAATCGGCACAATCATTCGGGCGGCGGGCGCGACAATTGCCGGTTGTTTGCGCTTCGTTCATGGGGTCGTTGGGGTCATAAACCGGGCGGGCGGTGTTTAGACATTCGCCCGGTCCTTCCGCCGGACGACATTCGCCGCTATCACCCAAAAACGGAGTCGCCGGCAAGTCGGTGCAATCCGTTTGTTCGCGCAATCTGCAATCGCCTTCCGCATCCGCAGTTTCGTCATGCATCCGATTGCTGCCGATTTGTCCGCATTCGGTCTGATTCGCCGGCACACGGCAGTTGCCGGTCGCAGTCGCATCGGTTGCGTGATGAAACGGGCGGGAAACCGGACATTCGGAATGTTGTGCCGCCGCACGACAAATGTTGTTCTCCAAAAACGGCAGCATCATCGCACTCAATGTATCGCATTCGGCGTTGTTTGTCGGGGCGCGACAGTTGCCGGGATTGCCGGTTTCATAAAACGCGCGGTCGGTCGGACACCCCGCATGGCTTGTCGCCGCTTCGCAGTTGCCGCCGGTCAGTTGCGGCATATTCATATTTATTTCATCGCATTCGTCGTTGCTTGTCGGGGCGCGACATTGGACAGCACCGCTTAAAGTATTGTCAAAATAATCTCCCGCATCCGGTGCGCGTACGCATTCGGCGTTGTCTCTCGGGGCGCGACATTTGATGCTGTCGGTCAAAGTCGCATCGTAAATCGGTGTGTCAGTGGAGTCGGCACGACAATCGCTATCGTCCAACGGCAAGCGGCAGTTGCCGATTGAGTCGGCATGCAATGTGTCATAAATCGGGCGGTCGGTCGTGCGACAATCCGCCATATTCCTCGCCGGCATACATTCGCCACTGACAAAAATCGGATTATTTTGATCATCGCAGTCGTCTGGTAAACGAACGCGACAGCCGCCGATGGACATTGCATGGTCGGGGTCAAATCGCGGGCGGGCGGTCGGACAACCGGCGTTATTTGATGCCGCAACGCAAATGTTACCGTTCAATCTCGTCATCGTATTATCCAACATATCGCATTCGTCGTTGCTTGTCGGGGCACGACAATTGCCGGTTGCAGATGCAGAACCATCGCTGACATAAAACGCACGGTCGGTCGGACAACCCGCCGCACTTGTTGCAGCAACGCATGCACCGCCGGTCAGTTGCGGAGTCGCCATGTCTATATCACTGCAATCATCGTTGTCGGCGGGGGCACGACATTTGAGGGCATCGGTTATCGTATTGTCATAATAAATTCCCGTGCCGCTTTTCGCATCGGCACATTCGGCATGATTGTTCGGCACACGACAATTGCCGGTATTCGCCGCACCCGTTTCATCATAAAACGGGCGTTCATCCGGACATTCATTCACATTCATTGCCGCACGACAAGGCGGATCATCGCTTTCGCTGCTTACGAAATACGGCGTATAACCGCTATTCACAGCCGCACTCCATACTCTACAATCGTTGTTGTTTGTCGGGGCACGGCAGTTGTCGCCTTCGTTTGTATCGTAAAATATCTCGTTCTGACTGGCCGGGATAGCCGAGTTATAGTTGGGACCGAAATCATCGCATTCGGCGTGACTGTTCGGAAAACGGCAACCGTCCTCCTCGCCGCTATCCGCAATCGGTTCCACATCCGTATCAGATTGGCGACATTCTTCGTTTGAGTTCGGCACACGACAACTGCCATCGTCGGCGGCAACCGGCATTTTTTCATTCAGATCTTCGCATTGGGCGTTGTTTGTTGCCGCCCGACATTCGCCCGCCATGTAAATCGGTCTCGTCATGCCGACATTGTCTAAACAATCTTGCGTGCCTGTCGCCATGCGGCAGTTGCCGGTATTTGTCAAAGAACCGTCGCTGACATAAACCGGACGGGCTGTCGGACATTCGGAAGTTTGCGTTGCCGCTTGACATTCGCCGCCGGTAGTCAAAAACGGGCGTTCCATTCCGCTTAATATATCGCAATCATCGTTGTTTTCCGGGGCACGACAATTGCCGGTCGCCAATGCAGAACCGTCGCTAACATAAAACGCACGGTCGGACGGACAACCCGCATGGCTTGTTGCCGCCTGACAATTGCCGGTTGCCGAATTAAATTCCGGCATTGCCATGTCTATCGTATTGCAATCCTCGTTGCTGGAGGGAGAAATGCAGTTGCCGGTGTCCGCTGCGGAACCGTCGTCAATATAAAATGCGCGATCCATCGGACATTCGGAAGGTTGCCTCGCCTCACGACAATTGCCGGTCTCGCCGGGGGCATAAAACGGGCGGGCGGTCGGACAACCCGCCGCACTTGTTGCCGCCTCACATGTGCCGCCGGTCAGTTGCGGAGTCGCCATGTTTATATCGCTGCAATCATCGTTGTCGGCAATGGCACGGCAACTGGTATAAATCCCGTTGGCAATGTCAATCGCCATATCGGGGTCGTAATATCTTCCCGCATTTCCGTAAATCCCCGAAACGCCCACATCCGGCAAAGACGCACATTCCGCATGACTTTGCGGTACACGACATCTGACCGATTCTCTACCATCAAAAATCGGCAGCACCTCTGTCACCGGGGGCGTTGAATCCGGACTGGGATAAATCTGCTGACATTCCGCATCATTTAGGGCGTTGCGACAGCTGCCGAGTGCGTTGGGAACATGGATAAACATCCCGAAGTTATCCAAAAATATGCAGTCATTTGCATCTCTCGGCGAACGGCAGTTGTCAAAATCAGTACCCTGACCATAAATTTGGTCTCCGCCCTGCCTACTACATTCCGCTTGATTATTCGCATAACGGCAGTTGTCCACATGTTGCGAACCCGAGTCGTGAAATACCTCAAAGATATTACCGTCATAGTTGGTATCGTGCATTGAACACTCAGCATCGTTGTTCGGCAGACGGCAGTTGCCGGGACCGCCGCCGTTTTGATAAACAGGACGATTCGGCGGACAACCATCATGGCTTGTTGCCGCTACGCAAGTGGTGCCGTTCCATTCCGGCGTATTCTCATCCATAAGGTCGCATTGAAGATTGAATTCCCTGTTGGAGACTCCGACACCGCCTCGTGGTATTTCGGGCGCACGGCATTTTATGGTGCCGGTTACATCTTCGTCATAAATCGGGCGGGTGTTGTCAAATGCGAAGCATTCTGTGAAATTTTCAGGCGTACGACAATTGCCCGTACCCGCACCATTTTCATAAGTCGGACGGGCATCCGGACAACCCGCATCGCTCGTTGCGATTTCGCATGCACCATTATCGTGTTGCGGCGTTGCCGGGAATTCGGCGTTGCATTCGTTATTATCCGCCGCCGCCCGACAACTGCCATCAGTTTGGCGAATCGGCGTATTCGCACTAACCAAATCCCGACACTCTTCGCTTGTAGCCGCCTGCAAACACTGATTATTCGGCACATCCGCCACCGGCGTCGTGCCGGAACAAGTCAATACCGGGCGACAACCGCCTTCTGCTGTACGAATTGGCGTTTCGGTGCTAACCAAATTTTCGCATTCGTTATCGTTATTCGCCGCCCGACAACCGCCCGTATTTGTGCGAACAGGCGTATTTGCGTCCACATTTGCAACGCAATCTTGGCTGTCGGTTGCTTGGCGACAATTGGCAATACTTTCGGTACTGCCGGGGTCAAGAACGGGGCGTGTTGCGGGACATTCGGAACGGTCGTTTGCGGGGCGGCATGTTGCAATTGAAACGCCCGCCTGTGCGGGGACAAAAAACGGCATTTCATCCAAAACGCATTCGCTTACATCGGCGGGCGGGCGGCAGTTATCATCTTGCGAATTTTCAAAATAAACTTCGCCGTCAATATCGTGTTCGGCACATTCGGCATGACTTCCCGGCAAACGACAGCGGTCAAGTTGGGAAGTACTGGTGGTAAAAATCGGTTCGCCGTCCACATCAAAATTGGCACATTCTTCGTTATTTCTTGGTCGTGTGCAACCGCCCGATGCCAGAAGAACCGGAAAGTTATCCCCTACTTCTACGCATTCTTCGGCGGTTTCTGCGGCACGACAAGAAGGCCCGACACGGTACGGTCGGGTCGTGGGAAAATTTTGATAGCAATCAAAATGCGGCGAAAGATTTGGCGGCAGTTCATCCCCCCCCCTCGCCGGAACGCAACTGCCGATTCTATCTGTACGCGTAGTATCTTCGGAAAAAATCGGGCGGACGAATGGACAGCCGGCATCATTTCTCGCTAATACGCATGTATTTTCGTCCGTCAAATCGGTGAGTGCAGGATTTATTATGTTGCATTCGTCGTTGTCGGCGGGCGGGCGGCAGTTGCCGGGATTTGCGGCATTTGCTTCAAAAAATGCGCGTTCGGCGGGACATCCGGAATGTGCCGTGGCGGGTTCGCAACTGCCGTTATTTTCTTGCGGATTATTCATATCCAACTCATTGCATTCATCGTTATTTTCGGGCAGGCGGCAGTTGCCGGTAGCCGCCGCATCGGTGTGATAAAACGGTCGTTCGGACGGACATTCGGAATGTTGATTTGCAAGGCGGCAGTTGCCGACGGAAGCGGGATCGGTTTCGTCAAAAATCGGACGGACGGCGGGACATCCGTTGTCGCTTGTCGCAGCACGACAGGCGGCGGAGTTTGAATCATATTCCGGCATATTGGAATTTACGCTATCGCATTCGTCGTTGTTTTGCGGCAACCGGCATGCACCTTCGGGAGTGCGAAAAGTCGCCACATCCGCCCCGAAAGTACTAACGCATTCGGCGTTGTCGTCCGCTTTGCGGCAATCGCCGGTGTTCGTGCGAATTGGAGTGTTCGCATTCACCAAATCTCTGCAATCGGCATCCGATTCCGCCGCACGACAATCGCCCGCATCCTCAACCGGTCTGTTGCTATAAGCGTTTACGCATTCTTGACTGTTTCGTGCCGAATTGCATCGCCCGTTGCTTGCACGAATCGGCGTATTTCTTTGCAAAGCATCGCATTCGGCGTGCGATTCCGCCCGGCGGCAATTGGTTACTTGATGTACTATCGGCATACTTGCGGGGCAGCCGTTGTGATAATGATCAAGGTTTGGGTGGCAATCTACCGGATTTATCGGGGCATTGCGAGCGTTTATATCACTTATAGGTACGCCCGTCTCCTGATGTGGAACATCGGGGCCGATTTCACTATCAAATCTACTTCCGCTATTACCTTCCAAAAAACGACTCGGCGATACTTCATCCAAAGTTATAAAACAGGAACACCAACTGTTAGGTTGATTTATCGTATTTACGCAGTCGGCTGCCGCCGCCGTTTTCGCCGCCGCCACACTCTCGTCGTTGCTTGCAATAAAAAACTGTTTTGTATAACCGGTTCCAGTCTGGTGCGCACGAAAACCGAGATAAATGGCGGAATATCGTCCGTTTATCGGCGTACTAGCATCGGGGGAACCCAATACATGGCAGGTTAAATTACGCGAACATTCTTTATTCGCATCGTCTATTGCAGCAAGGTGAAGATTCGGCAATGCACCGAGAACAAAACCGACTCGGGAATTAAACATACCAACATGAACCCCCCGCACAAAAACATCCGCCGATGCGGAAGCCGCCGCAAACAAGACGGCGGCGAAAAAGATGATTTTATTGATTGCGTTTTTCATTTGCGTTTTTCATTTGTCATTTGCATTGCATTTGGTTTACTCTTTTTGCAAACTATTTGCGAAAGTATAACACAAATCCCGCCCGAATTCGCAAACGCCGAAAACGGAACCGGACAACAGCGGAAATTTCGTAAAAAAAGAATTTTTCCTCGCCCCCGACATTTGTCGGGGGCGAAACAAGCCGCAGCAGTTTACTGCTGCAAAACCCGGCATTTTCCGCCGCAAAAAACCCCGTCATTCCCGCCGAAAATCCCGAAAAACCCCCCGTCATTCCCGCGAAAGCGGGAATCCATTACGGGCAATTAATTTTGGAATTTCCGCACATTTTACGCGAAAATTAAGTTTGAAATTCCCGCGAATTTTACGCAAAAAACGGCGTGAACGCGGGAATTTGTCGGCGAAAATGGATTCCCGCTTTCGCGGGAATGACGGCGGGGAGGCGCACATTTTACGCGAAAATTAAGTTTGAAATTCTCGCGAATTTTACGCAAAAAACGGCGTGAACGCGGGAATTTATCGGCGAAAATGGATTCCCGCTTTCGCGGGAATGACGGCGGGGAGGCGCACATTTTACGCGAAAATTAAGTTTGAAATTCCCGCGAATTTTACACAAAAAAACGGCGTGAACGCGGGGATTTATCGGCGAAAATGGATTCCCGCTTTCGCGGGAATGACGGCGGGGAGGCGGGAATTCGGCGGCAAGAATCGGACGGCGGCGGACGGCGAAAATGTCGGCGTGAACGCGGGGATTTGTCGGGCGAAAATGTCGGCGGGGCGGAAATAGAATCGGCGACAGCGGTGGAAAAAATTAAAATGGCGGGGGCGGTTTGCGTTATAATTTGCGGACTATGAAAAACACACACTCAAACAATCCTGCACCGGATAACTTCCGGGCTTTGGTCGCGTACTCGGATGAAAAAGGCAAATTGCAATCCGTTGCCGTTGAAAATGTCGATTCCGCCCTTCTCGCCGAAGGGGACGCAGTTGTCCGCGTACGCTGGTCGGGCGTCAATTATAAAGACGCACTCGCCGTCAGCGGCAAAGGCAAAATTTTGCGCGGGTCGCCGCTTATTCCCGGCGTAGATTATGCCGGCGAAATCGTTGCCGATGTCGGCGAATTAAAAGCCGGCGATTTGGTCGCCCTCACCGGTCGGGCGGTCGGCGAAAAATACAGCGGCGGTTTCGCCCAATTCGCACGAATTTCCGCCGGATGGTTGTCCAAACTTCCCGCCGGAATGGATTGCAAACAAGCGATGACTTGCGGCACCGCCGGAATTACCGCCGCATTGTGCGTTTTGGCATTGCGCGATAGCGGACATGTCAAAGACGGCGGCAAAATCGCCGTCAGCGGTGCATCCGGCGGAGTCGGCAGTTTCGCCGTGCGTCTTCTCGCCCGTCTCGGTTATGAAGTCGCCGCTATTAGCCGCCCCGCCGCCGCCGATTATCTAAAACAAGCGGGCGCATCCGAAGTTTTATCGCGCGAAGATATGTCCGCCCCCGCCCGTCCGCTGGAAAAATCGCGATGGGACGGCGCGATAGATACTGTCGGCGGCGACATTCTCGCGCGTCTTTTGGCGGAAGCAAATTACGGCGGAGTCGTTGCCGCTTGCGGTCTCGCCGCCGATGTGAAATTGCACACAACCGTAATGCCATTTATTTTGCGCGGCGTGCGTTTGGACGGAATCGATTCGGTCATGATTCCCGATTCATTACGCACCCGCGCATGGCAGTTTCTCGCCGAAACGCTAACGGACGAAGATTATGCCGCCGTGCAAAATGAAGTTGTCGGGCTGGACGGAATCGTCGCCGCCGCCGACAAAGTTTTGGCGGGCGATTTTTGCGGGCGCATTTTGGTCAATCCGGACAATGCATAAACCGTGGCGCGAATCGCTTCCCGGCATTCGCCGCGTTGATGTTTTTCATCCGGCGGCGGGACATACTTGCTGCTATTTGCTGGCGGATAAAAACGAAGGCGCGTTGATAGATTGCGGCGCAAAAAATGGAATCGGCGCGATTATAGAATCGGTTGCCGATGCCGGTTTGCAAAACGAAGACATTCGCTGGATTATCGCAACGCATGCGCATTTGGATCATGCGGGTGCGGCGGGCGAATTGATGCGGCGTTTTCCGCGCGCGATTTTGGGCGGGCATCCGTCCGCGGTCAAACATTTAACGAATCCGGATGCGCGTTTGTTGCCCGCGGTGCGCAGTTTATACGGCGAAAAGTTTTACGCCGAACAATACGGCGACATTCCCGCAGTTCCCGAATCGCGCGCACGGGCGTTTGCGGATGACGAAAAAATATCTTTCGCCGGACGCGAATTAACCATTTTGTACACCCCCGGCCATGCGTGGCATCACATCAGCATTTATGACGAATCGGGCGGCGTTTTTTTTGCCGGAGATGCTTATGGCGTTTCATTTTCCGATATTAAAACGGGCGGCGATATTTTTATTCCGCCGGTGATGCCGCCGACTCAATTTTCGCCGGAATCTGCAAAACAAACTTTGCGGCGATTGCGCGATTTGAACGCATCGCATGCCGCATTGTCGCATTTTGATGTCGTTCGCAACGCGCCGTCTTTGGCGAAATCGCAAATTGCCGCGCTGGAAGAATGGGAATCGGCGGCGCAAAAAATCGCCGCAAGCGACGAAGATTTTTATAAATCATTTCGCGCCTATTTGCAAAAATGGTACGAAAACGCCGCCGGTGTTTCGCCGGAAGTTATCAGCCGTTTTCACGATGGCGATATGCGTTTGACCGCTTGCGGTTTCGCGCATTTGCACGGCAAATTTCAACCGCCGTCTTAATTTTATGTCCGCATTAAAGTTAATCCCCGCGCATGCACCGACAACGATGTCGCGAATCGGAACGCAAGTTTTTGCGGGAAATCTTTTGTTATTTGCGCCGTCTCCGGCGATGCGGAATTTACTCGCGCAAGTGCGAAAAGTTGCGCGGGAGTGTTTTGACATTTCGCATCCGCCGCATGCGCATCGCAAATATTCTCGCGATGAGTTTTTACGCCGTGCCGAAGATGCACAAAAACGCGTCAATACGGCGGAATGCAAACAACTTTTTGCGGCAGTGTTAGACGGTCTCGGCATTTCGCGCAAAAATTTATTTTGGGATACGCTTGGTTTGCGAGTCGCACCGCCGATACAAAATGCGGACGATTTGACATTGCGCGGATTCCGTTCTTTCGTCCCCGTGCATCGCGATACTTGGGGCGCAGGATTTCAATCGCAAATTAATTGGTGGGCGCCGGTGTGGTCGCTTGCCGCACGGCGAACGATGGGATTTTATCCTTCATATTGGATGCGCCCGTTGCGCAATACTTCTGCCGAATGGTCGTTCCGCGAATTTCTCGCTTCGCGCAAACGCGCCGCAAACGGAAGTGCCGCCGCTTATCCGTCCGCACCGAACGCGTTGGAAAATCCGGATGAATCGCCCGCGCCGTTGCGAATGCGCCCCGGCGAATTGTTATGTTTTTCGTCCGCACATTTGCATACTTCCATCGCGAACGCAACCGCCCTCACCCGTTTTTCGCTGGAAATTCGTACGCTGCATTTGGATGATCTCCGCCGCAATCGCGGCGCACCGAACGCGGACAACGAAAGTCGCTGCAACATTGTCGGATTGTTTTCATCGGCGGCAGACGGCGCGCCGTTAAAAACAAAATGGAATGCGCCCGCCGCCGTTTGACAAACGCAAAATGTTTATTTAAAAATTTATAATCGCATAAAATATCGCCATGGGAAAAGATACCGGATTTTTAGAAATAGAACGCGCGCGCAATGTTTACGAACCGGTCGCAGAACGCTTGCGACATTATCGCGAATTTGCAATACATCCCGATATTTCCGAAGTCGGCGAACAAGCGGCGCGTTGTATGGATTGCGGCATTCCGTTTTGTCAAACCGGTTGCCCGGTGCATAATATCATTCCCGATTGGAACGACCTCGCCTATCGCGGCGATTGGCGACGCGCGATGGACACATTGCATTCCACAAATAACTTTCCCGAATTTACCGGACGCGTCTGCCCCGCCCCGTGCGAATCCGCCTGCACGCTAAATATTAACGACGATGCGGTAACAATTAAATCCATAGAACGCGCGATTGTCGACAACGCATGGAACGAAGGACAAATTGCACCGCTGCCGCCGCAAACCAAAACCGGCAAACGAGTCGCCGTTGTCGGTTCCGGTCCGTCCGGACTCGCTTGCGCACAACAACTCGCGCGCGCCGGACACGCCGTTGAAGTGTTGGAAAAAAACGAAAAACCCGGCGGACTTTTGCGTTTCGGCATTCCCGATTTTAAGATGGAAAAATATCTCATAGACCGCCGCATTATGCAAATGGAATCCGAAGGCGCGGTTTTCAAAACCGGCATAAATGTCGGCGGCGACACGGACGCAAAAAAATTGGCGCGAGAATACGACGCTGTCGTTATCGCTTGCGGTTCCGAAACGCCGCGCGATTTGCCGATTGACGGACGCGATTTGCGCGGCGTGCATTTTGCGATGGATTTTTTGCCGCAACAAAATCGCCGTGTCGCCGGATTGCCGGTCGGGGCGGCGGACATTCTCGCCGCCGGAAAACATGTTGTCGTTATCGGCGGCGGCGATACTGGTTCCGATTGCATCGGTACTTCCAACCGGCAAGGCGCAGCGGAAATTGTGCAATTTGAATTGTTGCCGCAACCGCCGCACGACGAAGACAAACCGCTGACATGGCCGCACTGGCCGCTAAAACTTCGCGCTTCTACTTCGCACGATGAAGGATGCGAACGCGAATGGGCGGTAATGACGAAAGCGTTTGTCGGCGACGAAAACGGCAATGTCCGCAAACTTCGCGGCGCGCGAGTTGAGTGGAAAAACCAAAACGGAAAAATGAAAATGGAAGAAATTCCCGGCGGCGAATTTGAACTTCCCGCCGACCTCGTTTTGCTGGCGATGGGCTATATGCATCCGACACAAAACGGAATGCTGTCCGATTTAAATTTGCAATTGGACGCGCGCGGCAACATTTTGGCGGACGACAAAAACTATAAAACTTCGGTAAAAAACATTTTCGCCGCCGGCGACTGCCGCCGCGGTCAATCCCTCGTCGTCTGGGCAATCCGCGAAGGACGACAATGCGCCCGCGCAGTAGACAAATTCCTCACCGGCAAATCGGATCTGCCGCGATAAAAAATTTCGCAAATCGCGGCAACATCATAATCCACACCCGCCCAAATGGGCGGGTGAATACTGACGAATTTCGAGTTGTGTGTGCGGCTGTTTCAATCCACACCCGCCCAAATGGACGGGTGAATGTTGGATAATCACATTCCCGACACTTTTGAGTTTCAATCCACACCCGCCCAAATGGACGGGTGAATCCACGAAGTCGCAGGGATATGAATCCAACGGTTTCAATCCACACCCGCCCAAATGGACGGGTGAATGACGAAATAAAACTCAAGCATCCGGTCTATGTTTCAATCCACACCCGCCCAAATGGACGGGTGAATCGGCAGTACGGTTGTTATAACTTCGGCATTGTTTCAATCCACACCCGCCCAAATGGACGGGTGAATTTCGGCGGCAGAGTCCTCATCTTGTTCTCGTTTCAATCCACACCCGCCCAAATGGACGGGTGAATGGCGGCGGCGGTTTTTCCTTGATTTTATCGTTTCAATCCACACCCGCCCAAATGGACGGGTGAATCAATTTCCTTCAATGCCATTTTCATATTGTGTTTCAATCCACACCCGCCCAAATGGACGGGTGAATAAAACCCGAATATGAAGCGGGTTTTCTTTGTTTCAATCCACACCCGCCCAAATGGACGGGTGAATAGCAAAATGTTAAAGATCTGTTAATTCGCTTTTTTGCGAATAATCGGCGAATTAAAATTACTGTTATTTTAACCAATCTTCCAGCGTTACGCCCCAACTTTTCGGCGGCGTTTCGGCGGATACTTCAAAATCGGAAAAAGAACGCGGCGGCGCGGCGGCGTTTTTGCGCGCTACTTTTACCAAATCAAATAACTGATGCGCCGGTCTGTTGCCGAGTTTGCCATCGTGCTTAAAAACATACAAACCGCGGACGGACATCATCCCGCGCGCCGCCGAACGGTCGTGTTCAAACATATTCCGCAACGCCTCCCAAAACAACGCCAAATCTTCATCGGAAAAACCGATCCGCCGCCAAATGCGCCGAAATAAATCCGTGCGCGCGATACAGCGAATATGGAATCGTGTGCTTCCGCCCCATCGTCCGATTGTCGCCGCTTTGTTTTTGCGCCTCCTTTTCGGTGGTGACCGCCATCCGCGTAATGGAATGTTCCAGCGAAACAATCGGCGCAACCGAACGCGCAAAAGTCATCTGCACCGGTCCGCGCACCTGTCCGCAATTGACGCCGGTGGACATCACCGCGCCGAAAGTGCGAATGTCGTAAAAATTGCCGCACATCCATTTGCGGAGATTTTTCGGTTCCCTTTCCGTTTTTGTCAACGCGTCATGGGCGCGCTGGTGTTGATTGTTCAGCACTGCCTTTTCTTTTACATAAATTTCATGGCGCGGCGACTCGCCGATTTTATAACTCTTCGGCTTGCCGTCCGCTTCGTCTTCCGCAAACTTCATTTCCACATAGTTGCGAATTTTGCGTTTCAGGCATACATCGGTTACCAGCCCGTCGCCGGTTTCCGCGTCTATGCGCGGGTGATTTCCCGCATCGGGGTCGCCGTTCGGATTGCCGTCCAGCACATCAAAAAGCAATACAAAATCATGCCGGTTTTGGATGGGATTATTCATTGTTATTCTCCTTTTTTGTGAAAAAATTCTGCCGCTGATGATAGTAGCCGAGGGCAAACAGCCCCTGCTCCTGCATTGTCAGTTGCGGCGGGAAATTGGCGAGTTTGCACATAATTTCGCCGACGGTTTTTTGGCGATTGACGGCAAGCCCGGGTTTGGCGTCTTTTAGTTTACTCAGATGGTGTTGGTGCAATTTTATCAGCGCGGGAAATGCCGCACCCGGCGACGATGACGCCGCACCGTAATAGCGGTCGCGAATGGTGGCGTTTATGCCGGGATTCGCGTCTTCTTGCAATTTTTCCAGCGCGGCAAACAACGCGCCCAGCCAATACCCCGGCGATTTAACTTCCGGATCCAGTTTCATATCAATCTCCTTGTTGAGTTGCAAAGCGGGCGGCAATTGTTCCGCCCGATAAAATCGGTTTATGCAACCGCGCAAAAGCGCGGCGCGGTCCGGCGAAACATTTTCGCGTCGTTCCCCGTATTTTACGCCCGCGCGGCAACGATTGACCGCCGCCAGAAATGCCGTGCGCGGATACGGCGAATTTTGCAATATCGCCTGCATCATTTCGCCGCCCAAATTGGGCGGGATATTGTCCGCCTTGCCTTGCACCGCCGTGGCAACCAGCAAACGAAATAGCCCCGGCGGGCGGGAGTCGTCCGCGCCGTCAATTTTAATGTCGTCAAAATGCCGCCGAATTCTTTCCGCAACATCTCCTACCGTTCCGTCGTGCCAAAAACGCACCGTCAACCGCACGCGATTCGCCCACAATCCCAGCACATAAAACGGCAAATCGCCTTCCGCGGCGTATGTTTTTCCGCTTCGGGGCGATTCGTACAATTTTTTCACCGCGGCAGTCCGGCGGTCGGGATTGTCTTCGGATGCGCCGCCAAATAAAACGCTAAAATCGGTTTCCAGTAGCGCGTCCTTTCCCGCCCAAAACACGGCGGTAGAATCGCCGACCTTGATTTTTTGTTCGCCAGTCAGCAGCATATTTAACGCGGCGGTGTATTTGTACATTGTCGCTTTTCCCACGGACGCATTTTTTGCCTTTGTTTTGCCGTACGAATTAAACGCCGATTGCTTAAACGCGATAACTCCCGCGCCCGCCCCCGCACCGTTCACGCCGCGCACCGCGTTGTGCATATCCGGTATTTCGTCTTCGTCTCCGGAAATAATGCACCGTCCGTCCGGTTTCGCCGCCGCGCCGACATTTCGTTTTATTTCCGCCGCAACCGGCGGCGAATCGGAAACTATCGCATAATCCGAATTTGCCAACTGAAACGACAAATACGCCAGACGCAAACGTTCATCACAAATTTCCGCCCACATCGGATCGCCGCGCACCGCGTCCATATCGGGATTTTGCAGAAACGCGACAACCGCGCGAACGCCCGAATCTTCGGCGACACTCTCCGGAATTTGCGTTTGTATTTTCCGCAAAAAACTTTCGCGGCGTTTTTTTGATACGGCGGCGGATGTGCCGCCGACTCCGAAAATATATTCCAAATTGTCGTACAATAAATTCGGATTTATCGCGCTTCCGCCGCGACACGACGGTTTAATTGCAACTCTAACCGTATACTTCCCGCCGCGGTCTTTCGCATCGGCGCGGGTATCCTTAAAACCGGCAAACTCGCCGCTTTCGTTCAACACAATCAAAAACGGAATTGGTTGATGTTCAAATCCCAGCGGCGGCATTTCGCCGCGCAACATTTTGCGGTCGTAATATTCCGTCAACGCGCGAACAGTCATTTGCGAATTTCCGCGCTATCGGGCGGCGGCAGATGAATCACGCCGTTTTGCATTTTCGCCCGAAACATCATCGGTTTCATTTCATCGGCAAAATCAATGTCGTACAACATAAATCCCAAATCGCGGGAGTCGTCAATCGCCGCCCGTGCCGCCGCTTTCGTTCCCGGCGTTGCCAGACAAAACGCCGCCGAAAATTCGCGACATCCCAAATACGGCTGATTAAAACACTGCCCTTTTTCCGCCCGCCGCGCAAATATTTCGGCGAATTTAACAATGCCGTCGCCCTCGCCCGCCTTGTCGGTCAATTGCAACCGCGCATGCAAACGATACGCCACATCGCGCAAAAACAATCCCGCCCGCTGTTGCCGGTCTTCTTCCACATAAATTCCGCAACCCGCTTTGGACGGCGGACGCGCAACACTCCCCACTTCGTTGCGGCGAAGATTAATCCACCGAATCGGTTTTAGTACTTCAATTTTTTCGGGAATCCACCTGATTGCCGGTTTCCACATAATCGCCTCAAAAATCGCCCGCGCCGCGGACGGAGTCATCACATCATAAGAAACGCGTTCCACTTTCATTTCCGGGCGCGTAAAGCAGGCAAAATCGCCCCAAACTTTCAGGCAAAAAGACGGCGACGATTTCATAACCGCGATTATACTCCGCCCCGCCCGGGAATCGCAAACCCCGTTTCGTCCGAATAATTCGCCGCGCCCGATTCCGTCAGCACAAAAACGCCCGCCGTCAATTCTTCTATTTCGCCGCGACCGCGCATTTCGTCAAAATCTTTTTCCGGCACAGAAACCGAAAACCGTTGCAACCCGCGCATCGTTGCACGCAAACGCGCACCTTCCGCCATCTGCAACGTTTTCCGCATTTTTTCGGAACCGGTATACCAAACGATAACCGGAATTTTTCCGTCTTCTTCAATAAACCGGAACTTCGCCGCCGCATCCCGAAATTGCATCTCGTCCGAACTCAACAGCCGGGAAATTCCTTTGTCATCAAAATTGCGAATATCCCGATACAACAATTCAAAATAGCGGCGAAACTTGTCCGGCGTAAACATATCGTCGTCCGCGGCGAACAATTGCCGCATTTCTTGCACGACCTGCCACCCCTGACGGATAAAACCCGGCGGCGGTATTTTCGGCGGCATAAACACGCGCAACTCGCCGCCGTCCGGCAATTTTCCTTCGCGGTTGCATCTTCCCGCCGCCTGCGCAATAGAATCCAATCCCGCCAGCGCGCGCCAGACGACCGGAAAATCAATATCCACGCCCGCCTCTATCAATGTCGTACTGACGACAATCACTGGTTCGTTATTTTTCAATCGCGCCTTGATTTTTGCAATTTGTCGCGCGCGATGTTCGCCGCACATCAGCGCGGACAAATGAAAACATTCGGCGGCACCCCGTCCGATTGCGGACATTCGCGCCTTCGTTTTTTCGTACAAATCGCGGCACTCGTTCCGGCTGTTGACGATGCAAAGCGCGGATTTGTTTTCGCAAAGTTTTACGGCGATTTCGTCCCATTCCGTTTTTGACAAATCCCAGCGCGCGCGTACGCGCCGGAATTGGTCGCGGCGGAACAATGTTTCCGGCTGTTCGCAAACTTCGCGCGGCGCGCTGTTCAACGCCGCTTTCGCTTTCCGCAACGATTCCGCCCGAAACGCCGGTTGCGTAGCGGTGCAAAAAACAAAACTCGTTTTGTAAAACGCCGTCAATTCTTCAATCGCCGCCAAAGTCGGCGCGATCAATTCCAGCGGCAACGTTTGCGCTTCGTCCAAAATAACGACCGAATCGGCGATGTTATGCAGTTTGCGACATTTCCCCGGCGCGGCGGCGAAAAGCGATTCAAAAAATTGCACATTCGTCGTAATGACAATCGGTGCGTCCCAATTTTCGGTTGCCAGCCGATTTTTGTACGCCGCGCGGCGCGCCTGTTCGTCTTCGGATTCTTCGCCGCGAATGTTGGAATGATGTTCCACGACATTGTCGTCGCCGAAAACGCCGCGAAAAATATCGGCGGTTTGTTCAATAATGGAAGTGAACGGAATGGCGTAAATAATTCGCCGTTTGCCGTGCGCCGCGGCATGCGCCAGCGCGAACGCCATGGACGACAATGTTTTGCCGCCGCCGGTCGGCACCGTGAAACTGAACAATCCCGGCGACTGTTCGCCCGCCGCAACGCATTGCGTCAAAATGTCGGCGCGGATTTTGTCAATCGCCGTTTTTTCCGCGTCCGTCTTAAAACCTTTCATATAGCCGTCAAACTTTTCGCGCAACGCGGAAATTTCCGCATAATCGCCGCGCACCGGCGGAACAGGCGAAGAAGATTTTTCCGCATGCAACCGGTCGGCATCCACCAAACACGAAAACAACATTCGCGTCCACAAAGAAAGTCGAATCCAAGAAGGGGCGTTTTCATGTCCGGTGTTGCGGCGCAAACACGCCAAACCGGGAATTGTCGCGTTGCGCACAAATTCGGGAAAATGTTTCTCGTTTTTGCGCGCCTTATCCAGCCATTCGCCTTCGCGGAAAATTCGTTCTTCCAAACTCGCGCCTTTCGCATCGCCGTCTCCGCAATTCGGCAAGCCGGTGTGATGTCCGAAAATGACAAACGACAACAACTTCGCCGCGCATTTTTCTTCCGCATTTTTTGCGAGAAAGTTTTGCGCGTACAATCCGCCCGCCGAGGAATGTTTAATTTTTCCGCGCGGCGCATTAATTTCGCCGCGTAAATATTGTTGAAACTCATCGCCGTATTTGCCGAGGTCGTGCAATCGCCCCGCCAACGTCGCCCATTCTTTCGCGCCAAAAACGGCGGCAAATCCTCCCGCATTTTTACCGACCGAATTTAAATGTTCCGCCAAATCGCATTTGGTGTTTTCGGAAAAATGCGAAAAAAATGTTTTCACTTTTTTAGATGTTTTTCACCATTTCCGCCACGGTTTGCGGGAGGTTGGCGAAGTCGCCGTTGGACATTAATATTATGCAGTCGTTTGTGCGGATTTCGTGGTGCAAGTAGTCGGCGGCGGTGGCGGCGGTCGGGAAAACTTTTGTTTTTTCGGGCGGCAGAAATGTCGCCAACCATTCTTGTTCTCCGACTGCGACAACTTTGTGTGCCGCAGCGAAAGCGTTCGGTAAACGCGCGCGCAATGCGCCCGCTTTCATCGTGTTGGAACGCGGTTCAAACACTGCGACAATTCGTTTTTGCGGATATTCCGCCGCCGCTGCTTCCAAAGTTTTGCGGTAGGCGGTCGGATGATGTGCGAAATCGTCGTAGACCAAAATTCCGTTCGCGTCTGCAAGTTTTTGCATTCGCCGCAACGGCGGACGAAATCCTTGCAAATAATCCGGCAGTTTGCGCACATCCGCTCCCGCATAATGTGCGGCGGCAGCGGCGGCGAGAATATTGTCGCGATTCGCTTCGCCGAACATCGGCGGAACAAACGCGCACATTTCTTCGCCGCGATAATAAACGCGCATTATTTTTCCGTCTTTGTCGCGTCTTTGCCATTCGCCGCCTTTTCCGAATTGCGACAGCGGCGAATATATTCCCGCCTTCGCCGCCGCGCGCAAATAACGCGAACGGGCGCGCATAATCACCCGCCCGTTGCCGGGAACGCAACGCAACAAATAATGAAACTGTCGCGCGATTTCGTTTTCATTACGATAAATATCTGCGTGATCAAATTCTAAATTATTTAACAACGCGATGTGCGGGCGGTAATGCAAAAACTTCGGACGTTTATCAAAAAACGCCGTGTCATATTCGTCCGCTTCAACTACAAACCATTCGGAATTGCCGCTGCGTGCGGAAACGCCGAAGTTTGGTGCGATTCCGCCTGCCAAAAATCCCGGCGACAAACCGGCGCGTTCCAAAATCCATGCCAGCAATGCTGTCGTTGTTGTTTTGCCGTGCGTGCCGGCAACCGCTAATACTTTTCTGTCGGCGAGAATATTTTCGCCAAGCCATTGCGCCGCCGAAATATACGGACGGCGTTCCGCCAACACCGATTCCACCAACGGATTGCCGCGCGAAACCGCGTTGCCGACAATATACAAATCGGCGGGACGGTCAACGACTGTCGCCTCGTATCCTTCGTATAACTTCGCGCCCGATTGTCGCGCCGCATCGCCGAAAGGCGGATAAAATGCGCGGTCGCTGCCGCAAACAGTGAATCCTTTTTCCGCCGCCAGTTGTGCAACCCCCGCTCCCAATGCGCCGGCGATTCCGATGAAATGCAAATGTTTCATCGCCGCCAAAGCGGTTTGATTCCGGTATCTTTTTCCATCGCATCCAAAAATAATTCGTGTGCGGCAAGTTCTGTTGCAGACGGCGCGCGCGAAATAATTTTTTTCGCTTGCAAAATATCTTTTGCTTTTGCACCGCGCGACATACTCATCGCGATTTGTTCACGCGTCATTGCAAAATAAACTTGCGCCAAAAGACGGGCGTCCAAAAGCGCGCTGTGTGTTGTGCGTTCCGAATCGTCAACGCCGAAATGTTTGCATAAATCTTCCAAACGATGATGCCGAAGTCCTTGGTTTTTTAGACGCGACATTTCCAAAGAACATGTTATTTTGCAAATATCTTCCAGCGGCGGCATTCCGCATATTTTAAATTCTGAATTTAAAAATCCTTTGTCAAAAGCGGCGTTGTGAATAATGACTTCGCCGCCTTGCAAAAAGTTTTGCAATTGTTCTGCAATTTCCGAAAAATCCGGTTTGTCCGCCAAAAACTCATCGGAAATGCCATGTACTTTTTTTGCGTCCGCATCAATAGCGCGATGCGGATTGCAGAAAAAATGTATACTTTCAAACGCGTTCGTGCGGCGGTCGGGATAGGTCAGGGCGACGACTTCCACGATGCGATGTCCGCGTTCCACTTCCAAACCGGTAGTTTCGGTATCCAAAAAAATTTGTCTCATTGTTGTGCCGCCTCGCTTGCGCCCCGGTTTGCCAAATTGTCCGCCGCTTCGTTGCCGTCGTTGCCCGCATGCCCTTTCAGCCACCGCCATTCCACGCGATGACGCATCGCTGCTTGTTTTAGCAACTTCCACAAATCTGCATTTTTTATCGGGCGTTTTTTGGCGTTGAGAAATCCGCGCCGTTCCCAATTCGGCAACCATTCGGTAATTCCTTTTTGCAAGTACGCGGAATCGGTATACAACACCACTTCGCATTCGCGTTTTAACGATTCCAGCGCGCGAATTGCGGCGCACATTTCCATCCGATTGTTGGTTGTGTCGCGTTCGCCGCCGTACAATTCTTTTTTCGTTTCGCCCCAATACAATACCGCCCCCCAGCCGCCGGGACCGGGATTGCCTTTGCATGCGCCGTCCGTATAAATCACAACTTTCATCGCCGGCACTCCGCTTTTGCTTTGGACGGCGCACGCCAGAACGGAATGCGGCGATGACGCAAACGCCGAATCATTCGCATCCCGCAAGTATATTTTGTCGCGCTTAAAATATAAACGCCGCCGGCAAGCGGCCACCATCGCCGTCCGGCTTTTTCCATCCAGCCGAACCATTTACGATGACGGCGGCGATGCGGCGGCATAAACGCCGCGAATTGTCCTTCTTCGGCGGATAAATTCAACAGCGTCAACCAATCTTTAACGCGCATCAGCGAAATCCAGTTTTTGCGCCACGGCATTACCGAAATCCGCGCACCCAACAAACTCCACGGATTGAATCCTATAACCAACAGCCGCCCGTGCGGACGCAACACCCGCGCCGCTTCGCGCAATACTTCGTGCGGCGCACCGGATGCTTCCAAAGCGTGCGCAAGAACGATGCAATCTACCGATTCCGCGGCAAACGGCAATGCCGTCCAGTCGGCGACAATGCTGCAATCGCGATTGACGCCGACAATCGCATGACTGCGCACCGGCACGCGCAAAATGCGGCGGCGATAACCGAGTTGCAACGCATAAAATCCGAACACTTCGCCGCTCATCATCCGGCAGCAACGCATTTCTTGCGCCATTATGCCGCGCCCGAATTCGGACGCGAACCAGTTTTCGGATTTGTTTTCGCCGGCGGATTGTATTAACATTTACGGGATGAGTTTTGACATACAAATTATTAACGCGTTTGCCGACAATTATATCTATTTGACGGCGGCGAACGGTAAAACCGTCGTCGTAGACCCCGGCGATGCGGATGCGGTATCGGATTCGTTGCCCGCACAAACGGCGTTGGAAGCGATTCTTCTCACCCATTCGCATGCCGACCACATCGGCGGTGTGCGGACGTTGATGCGGCGTTTTCCGTCTGCGAAACTATACGCCGCCGAAGAATGCGGTTTCGCCGCAGCCAGAATCTGCGCAGAAGGTGCGCAAATCGCGTTATTGAACGGCGCGCTTAATCTTGCGACAATGGAAACGCCCGGGCATACCGCCGGGCATATTTCGTTTTACGGCAGCGGCGTTTTATTTTGCGGCGATGTTATGTTTGCCTGCGGTTGCGGCAGATTGTTGGGCGGTACGGCGGCGCAAATGCAAAACTCTCTCGCCCGTTTCGCCGCCCTGCCCGCCGACACGAAAGTTTATTGCGGACACGAATATACGCTTGCAAATATCGCCTTTGCGCGGGCGGCGGATTGCGAAAACGCCGCTTTGCGCGAACGGCAAAAAATCGCCGAAAACTTGCGCGCCCGCCGATTGCCGACAATCCCTTTCACCATCGCCGAAGAGTTGGAAACTAATCCGTTTTTGCGTTTGGATTCGCCCGCCGTCATCGCCGCCGCCCGCGCCCGAAATCCCGCCGCCGCCGACAAAACCGCCCTTTTCGCCGCTTTGCGAGAATGGAAAGACGATTTTTAAGAAGGTGCAACAAAATACTGAATAATGGATATTTGTCGGAGAAGGGCAATATGGTTTATGGGCTGTGGCAGATAAGAACCATCTTGCATTAAATAAGAATCGGCGGCGGCAGAATGACAAAAACCGGCGGGGATTCCGTTTCCCCGCCGTTTTTTATGGGAATTCGGCGCGCTGTGGAATTCGCAACTTCGGCGATAAACGGCGGCGGGAAAATCCGCAACTGCGGCGAAAGTTTATTCTCGGAAGCGAACGCGGGAATGGAAAAAAGCGGCAATTTTTTCGGTTTGCGGTCTTTGCGCTATAATTGACGGATGCAAAAAAATATGTCCGAAATGCGCGCGCGATTTCGCCGCTATCTATCTTCGCTTTTGCTTGCAGAATTGTGCCGGGGAATGGCGCTGACTTTCCGGCAGATGTTCCGCCGCAAAATCACCGTGCATTTTCCCGAAGAAAAAACACCGCGCAGCCCCCGATTTCGCGGACTGCACGCCTTGCGCCGCTATCCGAACGGCGAAGAACGATGCATCGCTTGCAAATTGTGCGAGGCGGTTTGTCCGGCGATGGCGATTCATATCGCTTCCGAACAACGCGAAGACGGCAGCCGCCGCACTACTCAGTACGACATTGATTTAACCAAATGCATTTTTTGCGGAATGTGCGAAGAGGCGTGTCCCGTTGATGCAATTGTAGAAACGCATGTTTTGGAATATCACGGCGAACGGCGCGGCGATTTGTACTACACAAAAGAAATGCTGCTCGCCGTGGGCGATAAATACGAAGCGGAAATCGCTTCCGCCCGCAAAACCGATGCCGCTTATCGCTAAACTTTTCCGCGCAACGGCGGCGGCGATTGTTCTCGGCATATTGTCGCCATCTTTCGCCGAACCCGTCTCGGCGTATTCGCCGGAAAAAGAAATAGAAGAATTGGAACAGCGGTTTGTGCGCCAAGAAATTCTCGCCTTGCAGCGGGTGGAAGATGTGGAAACGCGGATTGAAATATTGGACCGCCATTTCAATCGCGTTTTTTTGATTTTGGGATTATCGGCGGCACTTGCGTTGATGCTTTTCGCCGCCCATCAACGCAGTCGCAATCGCTTAAATACCGAACGCTTAAATCGTGCCGTGCGCGAAGCCGATATGTTGCGAGACGATATTCGCCGCGAATTGCATCGCCCGGAAACGGAGTTTTTGCGCATCGGACATTTTTTGCGAAGAATGATGCGCGAATCGCTGGACGCCAAACCCGCCGAACGACATTTTTCGGAAATTCGTGCCATTATTCGCGACCCTAATGTGCCGGTGTCGCTGCATTATATGGCGCAAATTTTGCTTTTTGAACACGATTCGCGTTGGCGAGATGCCGAACATGTTTTGGAACAACTTCGGCAAATGGATCCCGAAGATCCTTTCGTACTTTTGCATTTATTTCATGTACATACCCGCATTTCCGAAGGTTCGGGCGATTCGTACGACCGCAAACGCCATCGTCAAACCGCAAATCAATACTACGCCCAATTTGCAGTTATCGCGCAAACAAAAGACATTCCCGCCTCTCCGGCAACGGCGAAAAAATCCCCGCCCGCCCCGAAAACGCCGCCCCCGGCAATTGCCGCCGCCGAATCCGAATCCGAAAACGCTTCCAAAACTGCCGAAAACGATTCCGAATTTGATTCCGAATCCGCCGCCGAAAACATTACCAAAAACGCCGCTGAATCCAAATCCAAATCCGCCGCCGAATCCGAATCCAAATCCGCCGCCGAATCCGAATCCGAATCTGCATCCAAAATTGCCGAAAACGTTTCTGAATCTGATTCCGAATCCGTTGCCAAATCCGCCGCCGAATCTAAATCCAAAACTTCCGAAAACGTTTCTGAATCTGATTCCGAAAACATTGTCAAAAACGCCGCTGAATCCGAATCCAAATCCGCCGCCGAATCTAAATCCAAAACTTCCGAAAACGTTTCTGAATCTGATTCCGAATCTGCTTCCGAAAACATTGTCAAAAACGCTGTTGAATCTGAATCCAAAACTTCCGAAAATGTTTCTGAATCTGATTCCGAAAACATTGCCGAAAACGTTTCTGAATCTGAATCCAAAACTTCCGAAAAAGATTCCGAAAACGATTCTGAATCTGAATCCGAATCTGGTGCGGAAGTGCAAACGAATATTTCCAAACCGCAATCGGAAATTGTGCATACAAAACCCGCGCAATCGCCGCCGGTTAAAACCGAATTCGCTCCTCCTCAAATTGTACCGCCCAAACCGCCGAAAACGGCGGAAACAAAGCCCGCTCCGAAAATGCCGCCGTCATTGCCGTCCGCCGCAAACGGCAAAAAACGTCCCGCCGAAAATTTATTAATGAAAAAAATCGGCAAACTATCATGGCGGGGAATCGGCGGCGCAATCAAAAACAAAACCGTCAATTTAATCGGCGAAGCAACGAATGTTGCCGGAAAAATTAACAACGGCGCGAACGGCGACATCCCGCCGTTTTTGCCGGTGCCCGCAATTTCCGAATTGCCGGAAAAAAAAGGAACGGCAGAAAGCGAAATGTGGAAATGCATTCGCGCCGGTGATTTGGCAATGGCGCAAGCCGCCGCAGTTGCGAATATGCGTCATCGCAATCGTTTGATAGACCGCGCGTTAATTTCTTATGCGCAAGCGCAAGGACACAAAACTAACGAAACTTTGTATTTGAATTGGGGATTGTCTTTGCTCGGCAAGGCGTTGCATTTGCCGCTCAAAAAACGCGAACCATTTTTTAATGCCGCCATAGATAAATTTTTGGCGGGCAATGTTATCAGTCCGCACCGTTTTGATTTTTCGCTGGCGACTTTATACGCTATCATCGGGCGCGAAACCGAGTGCAAACAATGGCTTGCCACAGCGCGCGAATCGGGAACGCTGAATTTGGAATCGTTGCATCATGCGCCCGATTTTGACGGCGTGCGCAATCAGCCGTGGTTTGCCGAATTCATGCGCGACGAATGATTCCTTCCGTTTTTATTGCGCAACGCGATTATCCGGTCGGCGCGCTCGCCCGAAATCGTTGCGCTATTTTGGCGGCGGCACAACAAGCGCAAAAAAACGATGCATGCGCAGCGCTTACGCCGGAACTCGCGTTGACCGGCTATTGCCCGGACGATATGCTTTTTGATTCTTCGTTTATGGATGCGGTGGAACGCGAGTTTGAAATACTCGCCGCGGAAGTGCCGCCGCTGCCGCTGATTGTCGGATTGCCGTGGCGCGAAGATGGAAAATTGTACGGCGCGGCGGCGTTGTTGCAAAACGGGCGCGTTGAATTTGTTTACAAAAAAACGCGTTTGCCGAACGAATCGGTATTTGACGAACGGCGATATTTTACCGCCGGAAACGAATCGCCGCCGTGTTTTGAATCGGGCGGCGTAAAATTCGCTGTGCAAATTTGCGCCGATGTGTGGGATGTTTCGCAAGGTGCGCGAGTCGCCGAATGCGGCGCCGATTTTGTATTGTCGCCGAATGCCTCGCCGTTTCATCTCGGCAAACACGCCGAACGATTGCGCGCCGCCCGCGCATTTGTTGCCGCCGCCCGCGCCGGTTTATTTTATTGCAATTCGGTCGGCGGACAAGACGAATTGGTGTTTGACGGCGCATCTTTTTTTATGGACAAAGACGGCGCGGTGCAACGACAATCGCCCGCATTTGCGGCGGATGATGGCGGCGACAACATCGCGCAATATCCGGATGACGACGAGGCGGCGTATTCCGCATTGGTGACGGGACTTCGCGATTATGCCGCTGCCGCCGGATTTCGCGGCGCGGTGTTCGGATTGTCGGGCGGAATCGATTCGGCATTAACCGCGGCGATTGCAGCAGACGCCCTCGGCGCAAAAAACTTGCTGGCGGTGATGATGCCCTCCCCCCATACTTCCGCCGCGAGTTTGCAAGACGCCGCTGCAATCGCCTCCAATCTCGGTCTGGAATTGTTGACGATTCCGATAAATCCGCTGATGGAATCGTTTGCCGCCGCGTTGTCGCCGCATTTGCAAACGCGAGACGGCGACATAACGCACGAAAATATACAAGCGCGTCTGCGCGGAATGTTGCTGATGGCGTTGTCCAACAATCGCGGATTGTTGACTCTCGCAACCGGCAACAAAAGCGAACTCGCTTGCGGTTACGCGACTTTATACGGCGACATGTGTGGCGGTTTTGCGCCGCTGAAAGATGTTGTCAAAACGCGCGTGTGGACGCTTTCGCGTTATCGCAACCGGCGCGGCGAAGTCATTCCCGCGCGCGTTATTTCCCGCGCCCCGTCCGCCGAATTGCGCGACAACCAAACCGACCAACAAACATTGCCGCCGTACGAAACGATAGATGCCGCCATCGCCGCGCATGTGGAAAACGGTGCGCCTTTTGGCGAATGGACTCGCGCGGCGGGTGCGCAAACGGCGCGACAATTTTTAACTCTTCTCGCGGCGGGCGAACATAAACGGCGGCAAGGCGCGCCGGGACCAAAAATTACATCCCGCGCATTCGGACGCGATTGGCGAATGCCGATTGCGAATCGTTTTCGTTATCCGTTGCAAAACGAGTCGCCGAACGCGGCGAATGAAAACAATGCCGACAATGTCGATTGAACGCGCCGCAAAAACACCCGCCGCTGCCGCCGCCATGGCGCGCCGATTTGCGCGTGCATTGCCGCCGCCGCCGATGCATTTGCATTTGCGCGGCGAGTTGGGAGCGGGCAAAACATTGTGGGCGCGCGCCGTCATTAAAGAATTGGGCGGCGGGCATGCGCCGAGTCCGAGTTATGCAACGGCGTTGTCTTACCCATCGCCGAAAATGCCGGTGCATCATTTAGATTTATTTCGTCTGCCGCCGCATTCGTTGTTGCCCGGCGAGTTGTCGGAGTTGCTTGGCGAAAATGCGTTGTGCATTGTGGAATGGCCGGAACGGGCGGCGGATTTACCGGCGGCGGATGTGGAAGTGCATTTCCATTTCGCCCCTGCGGGTAGACGGCTGATTTTTACCGCCGCCGGAGAACGGGGAGAAAAATGTTTGCGCGCTTTTTTACGTTGATATTGTCGCTTGTTTTGTTGTCGCCGGTACGCGGCGCAGATTTTGATGCGCGTCTGTGGCCGGCGGCAGACCGAACGCGTCTCGTGATAGAAACATCCGCACAAGTGGAATACCGAATTTTAAGTTTGCAAAATCCCGCCCGTTTGGCGGTAGACATTACCGACACAAAAAATAACGCCGATTTTTTGAACGACATTTCGCTGCGAGATGCATCTTATTTGGGCGGTTTGCGCGCCGCACGACACGACAACAACACGCTGCGGTTGGTGTTTGACATCGCGGCGAAAATTAATTACGAAGTGCGCGCTATCGCCCCCGTCGCCGGCTATGCGCATCGTTTGGTAATAGACATTGCGCCGCAAGAATATACAGATCCGTTGCTCGCGCTCATTCGTTCGCTGGAAGAAAAAGATCGCGAAGATGTACCGCAGTTTTTGGTACTAATAGATCCCGGACACGGCGGCGAAGATCCCGGTGCGGTCAGCAAAAATAATATTTATGAAAAAGATATTGTTTTATCTATTTCGCGAAAATTGAAAGAAGAAATTGAACGCCGTCCGGGAATGCGCGCGATATTGACGCGTTCCGAAGATCGTTTTTTGCCGCTTGCACAACGAGTGTTAATCGCGCATCGTTTGGAAGCGGACGCTTTTGTATCGGTGCATGCCGATTCGGTTGCATCATCAAAAGCGAGTGGTTCGTCGGTGTTTATGTTGTCGCAGCGAGGTGCAAGTTCCAAACTCGCGCAGCGATTGGCACGAGACGCGAATTTGTCCGACATTGTCGGCGGTGCGGCGGACGACCCGCAGTTTTCCGCCGCCTTGCCCGCTTTTTTTAAGGACGGCAAAGAACGCGCCTCGCGCACGCTTGCGATGTTGCTTGTTAAAGAAATTTCCGCAATTAATAAAATGCACAAAAAGGAAGTGGAATCGGCGGGGTTTGCGGTATTAAAATCGCCGTCCATTCCTTCGGTGCTTGTTGAAACTGCTTTCATCAGCAATCCGCACGAAGAAAAAAAGTTGCGCAACGAATCCTTTCAGCAAAAAATGGCATCCGCCATCGCCGAAGGTTTGGATCAATATCGCCGCTGCTGCGAAGTGAGCGAATAAAAAATGCGGCGGCGCATTAAAACATTGGCGCCTGCGGTCGCGGGAAAAGTCGCCGCCGGCGAAGTCATTGAACGACCGGCATCGGCGTTAAAAGAACTCATGGAAAACGCGTTGGATGCGCGCGCCGAAAATATTCGCATCCGCATTCGCGATGGCGGAGCGGCGTTGCTGGAAGTGCAAGATGACGGCGAAGGAATCGTTTCCGAAGATTTGCCTTACGCATTGATGCGACACGCAACAAGCAAAATCGCAAGCGAAGAAGATTTTTGCAAAGTGTCAACTTTCGGATTTCGCGGCGAAGCGTTGGCATCTTTGGCGGCGGTGTCGGAGTTTTCGCTCGCAAGTCGCACGGCAAATTCACCGCACGGTGCAATCTTTTCGCCGGGCATGAACGCGCCGCGCCCGCATCCGATGGCGTCCGGCACGATTGTATCGGCGCGCGCGTTATTCGCCGATTTTCCGGGACGGCGACGTTTTTTGCGTTCGCCTGCAACCGAAACCGCACACTGCGCAAACGCTGCGACAATCGCCGCATTGTGCGCCCCGCAAACCGCATTCAATTTTAATGTCAACGGGCGCGACCGTTTAACTTTGCCGTCCAAACAAACGCCGCAAGAACGTCTCACCGAATTGTTTCCGAAATTGCAAGACAATGTTCGCGAAGTCGCCGAAAATGCAGGCGCGCTATCTTTAAGCGGCGCGATATTCGCCCCCCGACTCGGCGCGACCGCCCGCAGCATCGGGCAGTTTTTTTATGTCAACGACCGATTCGTTCGCGACCGTCTTTTGCGGCGCGCGGTATCAGATGCGTTGCGCGGTATGGCGCATGACGGCGAACCGGGTTATGCGCTTTTTTTGCGTCTTCCGCCCGCGGCGGTGGATGTAAATATGCATCCGGCAAAACTGGAAGTGCGATTTATGGAACCGCGCGCGATTTTTGAATTCGTCCGCCGCGGCGCGGCAAAAGCGATGTCCGCACCGCTGGGAGAACCGCTCAATGCGGAAACATTGCCCGCGTCTTTGCCGCCCGCCGCCGATTCCAAATCGCCCGCATCGCCGTCAAATCCCGCCCCCGCCTTGCATTCGCCGCCGTCTTCTGCTTCCGCCGCCGCCGAAACATGGCGGCAGATGTTCGGCGATATGTACGCCCCGCCGTCTTCATCCGAATCGTCTTCGTCTCTTTTCGGCGATGCACCGCTCGGACGCGCTATCGGACAATTGCACGACATTTACATCATTGCCGAAAACAAAAACGGACTCGTCGTATTGGATATGCACGCCGCACACGAACGAATTTTGTACGAAGAATTAAAAACCGCATGCGACAATGCGCGCCCGCCGATGCAACGTCTTCTCGCGCCCGTTGCGGTGGCGTTGTCGCCGTTGCAAGCGGCGGCGCTCGCCGAACACGGCGACAAACTGCCGGGAATCACCGCGGTGTTGCGGGACGATTACACCGCCGAAGTGCGCGAAGTAGCATCCGTCATCGCGCGCACATGCGACCCGGCGAGTTTGCTGGCGGAAATATTGGACGCCGTCGCCGAAGCCGCAACAGGCGACCGGGCGCAAGTGTTGCGCGATGCCGCATTGTCGTCGGTCGCATGTCATGCGGCGGTGCGGGCGAATCGCCGTTTGTCGCTGGACGAAATGAATGCGCTATTGCGGCGAATGGAAGAAACGGAACGGTCAGGCACATGCAATCACGGTCGTCCGTGCTGGCAAAATATCGGGCGCAACTATTTTGACCGGATTTTCCGGCGCGGACGATGATTCGCGCGCTGGCGCTCGCCGGTCCGACAGCATGCGGCAAAAGCGCGTTCGCGCCGACTCTCGCCGCCGCATTCGGCGGAGAAATTATCAGCGTCGATTCGGGCGCGGTCTATCGCGAAATGGATATCGGCACCGCAAAACCGCCCGCCGAATTGCGCGCGCGTCTGCCGCATCATTTGGTGGATGTGTGCGCGCCGGACGAACCGTTTAATGTCGGAATGTTTTGTCGTCTCGCAACGGCGGCGGCGAAAGAAGTTTGCGCGCGCGGTGATGTACCGATTTTTGTCGGCGGCGCGATGATGTATTTTAATGCGCTCGTTCGCGGACTGCACGATTTTCCCGAAATAACCGCCGAAATCCGCGACACCGTGCGCGAAATGATGCGACAAAACGGCGCGCCCGCAATGCATCAAAAATTGGCGGCGTTAGATTCGCGGGCGGCAGAAAAAATTCTCATCACCGATTCGCAGCGAATCGCGCGCGCGATGGAAATCGCAATGCAAACGCGCCGTTCGCCATCCGATTTTATCGCAGGCGCAACACCGCCGCCGCAACTAAATTTAACTTTCGTTTTTTTGTCGCCCGCAAATCGCACACCGTTGCGCGATTCTATCGCCGCACGACTCGCGCAAATGTGGACGAACGGACTCGTCGACGAAACCGAACAGGTAATGCGCAAATACAAACTACCGCCGCAATCGCCGCCGTTGCGAATGGCGGGCTATCGTCAAGCGGCGGCGTTTTTGCGCGGCGAAACAAGCGAAAGCGAAATGCGCGAACACGCCCTTTTCGCCACCCGCCAACTCGCCAAGCGACAAATGACATGGATTCGCAACTGGAAAACCCCCGCCACAATCATCGACCCGTTCACACCAAACTCCGAAAAACAAATCCTCTCCGCATTTCACAAATTTTCAGATTAATAAAAAATTTTAAATTAACGAAATTTTATTTATTTCGCCAAAGCGAACCGTTTTTATGATTTTGCAAAATCGGTTAAAATAGTGTTTTTACTTTTCGGAGAAATATCAATGAAACTCAAAACTATTCTTTTCCCGCTTTTCGCCGCCGCACTGATGACGGTTGCGCCGTCTACATTCGCGCAAACCAAAGAAAAGAAAGCAATTGCTGCCCCGTTCGGTCTCAAATGGGGACAGTCCAAAGACGAAATTCGCGCGTTGGGCGTGAAGTTTGGTATCGTTAATATTTTCGGTTTCACATCTACTGATAAATGTACCGATGAAGGCGCGTACGAATATTGTATTACAAATTCGCTTCCCAAAAATATAGAGAATGTATATTTCTATCGCCTTACGATTAATCCGAAATACGGGCTGATAGAAGTGTATTATGAATCCGAGAGTTTCGTTAACGATTCGTATGGGACGCACGGAAAAGAAGCATATCAGCGGATAAAAGATTTCATATCCGCGAAGTACGGTGCGCCGATATCAGAAGAATATGAGGGAGGAACAGAACTTTCCTCTAATAAATATTTTTATGAATGCTTGGAAAATGAAAAATGCGGACAATGGCGTTCTGATTGGGAGGGAACTAATGACGGATTCATTCAACTTCGGCTATATCCCGAAAGCGATGACGGAGGTTCATTATCATTATTTTATGTTTCGCCCGATTATTCCAAAGCGGAAAATGAACACGCGGCGGACGCTTTTTAATTTCACTCTCCGCCATTCCGCATCCACATTTTCACTTTTGACAACGCGGGCAATAATAAGTAGCGCGGGAGTTTTGGGTGATTTTTTTGACGATTCCGCCGCAGGTGCATTTTGTGTTTTCGCGTCCGTATACTTTCCACTGCATTTGAAAATAACCCGGTGCGCCGTCCGTTTTTGCAAAATCGCGCATTGTGGAACCGCCCGCACGAATCGCCCGCCGCAATATATTTTTTATTGCCGCCGCCAGTTTTTTGGTGCGGACAGAAGACAATTCGCCCGCCGCAGTTTGCGGATTCACGCCCGCCAAATATAAAGATTCGGACGCGTAAATGTTGCCGATTCCGGCGACAACTTTGCCGTCCATCAGCGCGGTTTTAATCGACATTTTTCGCCCGCGCAACTTTTCGCGCAATACCGAACCGGAAAAAGCCGCCGACAACGGTTCCGGTCCCAACTTTTGCAGCAAGGGATGCGAATCGGGCGAATCGCATAAAACAATGCATCCGAATCGCCGCGGATCTTTGTATATTAAAAATTCTTTTTCAATCTTAAATCCGACATGTTCGTGTCGCGCTTTTTCCGGCGGCGAATCGGAAAAATAAAAAACGCCGCTCATTCCCAAATGCGCGATTAATGCAATTTCGTTAAATTCAAAAACTAAATATTTTCCGCGCCGCCGTAAATTTAATATGCGCCGTCCACAAATCCGGCGGCGAAAACTCGCATCCAACGGCAAACGCAAACGCCGTTCGCGAATGACAATATCGGAAATGATTCGCCCGACAATGCGCGGCGATAAACCGCGGCGGACGGTTTCCACTTCGGGCAATTCGGGCATGCGATGCGCGTATTTTAACGCGGACGAACGGCGAAAGTCATGCGCGGCAAACGCGCCATATCGCGGCGACAACAAATGCCGCAAAAACCGGCGGCGGCAAAAATCTTCCGCACTTCGTCTTCCTGATTCGCGCCGTGTTCCACAAACAACAATCCGCCGGGACGAAGTTTTTGCGGCGCACCAGCGATGATTTCTTTTAACGCGCGCAATCCGTCCGCACCGCCGCACAACGCGAGATGCGGTTCGTAATGCAAACTTGCCAACGCGGAATCGTCCGCCGCAATATACGGCGGATTTGCGACAATCAAATCAAACTCGTCGCCGATTCCGTTGAACCAATCGCTGCGACAAAACCGCGCCGGGGATTGCAACATTTCGGCATTGCGCCGCGCCAACGAAAGCGCATCTTCGCTGCAATCCGCCAACAAAACGCTGCTTTGCGGACGCAATCGCGCGATGGACAAACCGATAACGCCGCATCCCGCACCGAGATCCAACGCCCGCGCGGCGCGTCCCGGCAAAATATGCGCAAGCGCGATTTCGGTCAACTCTTCGGTTTCGGGACGCGGCACTAACGCGGCGGATGTGGTGATGAAATCCATCCCCATAAATTCGCGTTTGCCGACAATATAGGCGGCGGGTTCGCCGTCCAAACGCCGCGCAATGTCGCGCAAAAACGCGCGGCACACTTCGCCGTCCACAATGTCGTTTTCGCGCGCGACAAGCGCGGCGTCGCCGATTTGCAACCGGTGTTTTAGCAATGCGCGCGCATCCACATCGGCGGCGGCAACTCCGCCCGCCGACAAACGCCGCGCCCCGTCCCGCAAAAGCATTCCCGCCGTGCAATCCGCCCCGCCCGTTTTATTTTGTCCGGTCATTGTTTCATATTATAAGAAACAATCGGCAAAAATTTGGAATTTCCGCCGATTTTTTCGGGTATAATATCATTTTCTACGGGCGGAAAATGGTTTCCGTCCGGGATTCCATCAACTCTCAAAAAGGAGAATAAAATAATGAAAAAGAAAACTATGGCATTTATGCCGATTATCGCCGCCTTTGCTTTGGCGGGTTGTGCAACGCCGCATGTCGTTGAGGAAACGAAAACTTCGGACAAGGATTTGTCTTGCACATCTCTGCAGTCCGAAATTGACGAAGCCAAGCGATTTGAACAACAGGCGCGGGAAGAAAAAGGGTTTACCGGCACGAATGTCGCGGCGGGACTTCTCTTTTGGCCGGCAATTATCGGCACCTATGCCAACGCCAACGAGGCGATAGAAGCGGCGCAGGAACGGCAAGAACATCTGTTGAAAATCTTCAACGAAAAGGATTGCTAATGTATATCCGCAAAACCTTGATTCGTTTTGCGGGCGTTTCGGCGGCGGCGGCGGTTTTCATCGCCCTCGCCGGTTGCGCGACTCCGCATGTCGTAGACGAGATAAAAATATCCGACCGCGATTTAAATTGTGACGCGCTTGATTCCGAAATTCGGAAATCCCGGGAACATTGGAGAACCGCGGAAAATGAACGGGAATCAACAACCGCGTCTGTTGTTTTTAACGGCATACTTTTTCCGCCGATGTTTTTGTTTTTGCCCGCCTCTATCGCTCTGGATAGCGCGAGCAATTCCAACATTGAAGAGGCGAAAAACGCCGCAAACAAACGGGAAGCGCATCTTCGGGATTTGTATAATAAGAAAAAATGCAATGAAAAAAAGGCGCGCGATGCCGAACGCACTTGGCCGACAAAAAATTCGAAAGAAGGGGAATAATTTGCCTTTTCGGAGGCAACAAAAACCGGCGGGGATTCCGTTTCCCCGCCGTTTTTTGTTGCATTCGTCTCCCGATTCCATTTCCGCCCAATTTATCATTCCCGCGAACGCGGGAATCTATTATGAGAGACAAATTCGCGCTTTCACCTCGTTTTTTGCGAAAAAATGCGGAAATTTCAAATTTAATTTTCGCATAAAATTCGCGGGAATTTCAAACTTAATCTCCCTTCCCGCTTTCGCAAGAATGACGAATTTTTTTCGTTCGCAAACGCGCGAATCTCTGCGCAAACAGTGGAAATTTTTGTTTCGCGGAATTTTCTTGGTCTTTGCAAATAAAAAAATAACGAAAACGTTTTTCGGTTTTTTGGGAAATTAAAAAAATTTCCGTTTTTGTCAAAAAACACGAAAATGCCGAAAAAAAATCGTCATTCCCCGCCGTCCGCATCGGCGAGGGCGTTTAGTACTTCGTCCAAATCGCCTTCTATTACGGCGGGGAGTTTGTACAGAGTTAAGCCGATTCGGTGGTCGGTGATTCTGCCTTGCGGAAAGTTATAAGTGCGAATTCGTTCGGAACGGTCGCCGCCGCCGACAAGTGCGCGGCGTTCGCCCGCTTCTTTTTCGCGGCGTTCGCGGCGTTTTTGTTCTGCGACTCGCGCATGCAAAACCGCTAACGCGCGTTCGCGATTTTTGTGTTGCGAACGGTCGTCCTGACATTCAACAACCGCACCGGTCGGCAAATGCGTAATTCGCACGGCGGAATCGGTCGTGTTGACATGCTGTCCGCCCGCACCGGACGAACGAAAAGTTTCAATGCGCAAATCGGCGGGCGAAATATGCACATTGTCTTCGGGTGCGGATTCGGGCATTACCGCAACGGTCGCAACCGAAGTATGAATGCGTCCTTGCGATTCGGTATCGGGAACGCGTTGTACGCGATGCGCACCCGATTCGTATTTGAGTTTTCCGTAGACGCCGCCGCCGCCGATGCGGGCGATGATTTCTTTGTAGCCGCCAATTTCACCTGCGGCGGATGAAACAATTTCGGCGCGCCATTTTTGCGATTCGGCGTATCGCGAATACATGCGAAATAAATCGCCCGCAAAAAGACACGATTCCACGCCGCCGACCGCCGCGCGAATTTCCAAAAAACAACTGCGCGAATCGTTTTCCGATTCCGGCGCAAAAAGACGGCGCAAAGTTTTCGTTAAAGTTTCGCATTGCGCGACAAGGGCGTCGCATTCTTCGCCGGCGATTGCGCCGAGTTCGGGATCGTTTTGCATTTCGCGCAACTCGCAAATTTTGGTTTGCGCGGCGCGCCATTGCCGATATTTGTCCGTTGCGGGCAGCAGTTTTCCATATTCTTCCGATAACGCCTGCCATTCTTCGCGCCCGGGTTGCGCCGCCATTTTATTTTCCAAAATCGTCCGCCGCGCATTTAACGCATCAAGTTTTTCTTGCACTTTCGGCGGCAATATACGATTTCGCACATTTTGCAAAGAATCAGAATCTGTCATTAAGCAATTGTATCAAAAATCCCACATCCGAAGTTGGTGTTTGATTCCCGCTTTCGCGGAAATGACGAGTACTTATTATTTCGCCCCCGCCGCCCGTCATTCCCGCATTAGATATATCCGAGTTCGTGCAGCCGTTTGCGGGCGTTTTCCATTGTGCGCGTTGATTTAATGGTGTTGCACGAACCGCAAAGAAGTTGCAAATTTCCGTCCACATCCGGACCGCCTTTTGCGCGGGGAATAATATGATCTAAATGAAAATAACGCGGTTCAAAATGGTGTTTGCAAAGATTGCAATTACCCCCCTGTCGTCCGTACAAAATTTGGCGAATATCCCGGCTGCGGATTTGTTTATAATCGGTGCGCATCGGGCAGTCGTTTTTAATGTTGCGGTGATGCACTTTCCGCTCGCCTTCGCCGAGTTTGCCTTTTTCGGTTTCCGATTTCAGCCGGGCTTTTACCAAACTTGCCGCCTTTTCGGCAACATCAATTCCAATCCATTTTCGGTCCAATCTTTCGGCGGCGATGCAAGTTGTCGCGCAACCGCAAAACGGATCAATAACCAAATCGCCTTCGTTGGAGGATGCAAGAACGATTCTTTCCAAAAGCGCGAGTGGTTTTTGCGTCGGGTATCCGGTGCGTTCGGGGGAATTCGGACCGAATGTAATTTCCCACCAATCTTCCGGAACTTTTCCCGCCGAATGCCGTGCCGCCAATTTTTCGGGCGGATCCCCCTTCCATATTCCGGATCCTCCGCGATTTCTTTCGGGGATATTTTTCCGTTCGGGCATGCGGGAAAGTTTGTAAGGCACGCGAACGGAATCGGCGTTAAAAACATAATTCTCCGTTTTGCTATACCGGAAAATTAAGTCATGTTTTCGCGGAAAATCTTTTTTTGCGCTGCTTGTTGACGCATAACACCAGACAATTTCGTTGCGAAAATTGTTGTCGCCAAAAACAATATCCATAAGAAGTTTCAGCGAATGCGACATCGTCGGGTCGCAATGCAAATAAATGCTGCCGGTCGGTTTCAGCAGTCGCCGCATTTCCATCAATCGCGCCGCCATAAACGATAAATACGCCATTTCCGCATTGCCAACGATTTCGCCCATCGTTTCCAAAAAGCGCACGATTTTTTTCGCCGTTGCGCCGTCTATCAGCGGATTCCCGTCCGCCGCCGCCGCAATCAATTCGTCAAACGCATACAACTCCGCGTACGGCAAATACGGATTTTTTTCGTCCGCCGCGCTGTCCCAACCCCAAATATCCTTAAATCCAAACTCGGCGGAACCGCCTTTTCCAATCGGAAAAACAAACTTTTTATTGAACGGCGGATCTAGATAAATTAAATCCACCGTTTCGGAATTCATCGCGCGCATCACCTCCAAATTGTCGCCAGTAAACAAAGTCCGATTTTCTATCTGTTTTTTACTCATAACATTCCTTTTCAATTCCGATATCCGCAAAAACTAATTATACCCGAATCCCGCCGCCGTTAAATGGTAATCGTGCGGGGTGATTTTCATTGTTCATCATTTCCGTGGCGGGCGGAGTCGGGGGCTTAATGGTGGGAAGATTTGTTTTGGTCATTTTTTTATTCGCCGTGCAAAATTCGTGTTTCGCGTTTTTCCCACCATAAGCAAAACTCGTGTACATGGCGGGTGATGATTTCGTCTGCTGCTGTTGTTGCCGCCCGTCTTGCTGTTTGCGATTGTTCGGCTTGTTTTCCTAACTGTTCTAGCGTGTAGACAAACGCGCCGGATAGTTTGGCGATTTCGGGTTCTAAATCGTGCGGGACGCCCAAATCGGCGAATACGATTGGCGTGCGGCGGATCATTAATGCGTGTTCGGCGGCGCCTTTTCCGATAATCGGCAGCGGGCTGGCGGTTGCGGAAATGACGATGTCAAACTGCGGCAGCATTTCTGGTACGCGCGACAATGCAATCATTTCGCCGCCCGCTTGTGCGGCGAGTTCTTCCGCGCGTTCGGGCGTTCGTCCGGCGACGGCGATTCGGCGAACGCCCCTTCCGGCAAAAATCGGAATGCCGGAACGGGTCATATCTCCGGTGCCGATAAATAAAACCGAAAGGCGCGAAAAATCGGGGAAAATGCCCGCCGCAGCGCGCGCGACCAATCCGCTGTATGAAACCGAACGCCGTCCGATGTCGGTGCGGGTGCGCACTTCTTTGGCGGCGGCGAGGGATTTTTCTAACAGGCGATTGACGAAAACGCCGGAAGTTCCGGCATCGCGCGCGATTTGGGCGGCGCGTTTGACTTGTCCGGTTATTTCGGTTTCGCCCAAAATTTGCGATTCTATTCCGCTGGCGATGCAGAATGCGCGGCGGACTGCATCTTTTGCGCGAACGCAAAATAACGCATTTTCGCTGCCGTTTGCTAACCATCGCGCGACTTCGTCGGGGCGGTCGGTGAGGCAATAAATTTCGGTGCGGTTGCAAGTAGAAAGCACCGCCGCCTCGCTGGCAATTCCGGAAACGAGTTGACGCAATTTTTGGGCGGCGGAATCGGCGGAAATTCCGATAACTTCGCGCAACGCCCGCGGCGACATCCGAAAATCCGCGCCGATAGAAAACAAGTTTGATATTTCGCCCATCGCGTTAATTATACAAAAATATGCGGCACTTGCGGAAGAAGCAAAACGGCGGCACTTCCTCGCCCATGACATTTTTCGGGTGAGAACAGCCGCAAAAGTTTACTGCTACAAAACCCGGCATTTTCCGCAACTGATAAAACGGGCGGCGTAAACTCCGCCTTTTGCGGGAATGAAAAACAAGGCGGAGAGAGGGGGATTCGAACCCCCGAAGGGAGGGAAACTCCCTTAACGGATTTCAAGTCCGCCGCATTCAACCGCTCTGCCATCTCTCCGCGCGAATTTGTGTTAAAATACGCCTTTCCGCCGCCATAGCTCAGCCCGGTAGAGCAGCTGATTTGTAATCAGTTGGTCGGGAGTTCAAATCTCTCTGGCGGCACCGGAATTTACGATGCCGGACAACGCGCTGCGCTTAAAATTCGCCCGGTATCCCCTTGTTGCAACCATACTGCGCAATCTTGCAAATCGGCGTCAAATGCGGGAATGTCTATATCTCGCACGCCGAAAGGCGCACTTTCCAAACGCGTAACGACATTTGTGTTGTGCAATAACTTTCCTTTATTTTCGCCGGCGACGACATCCGTTTGTCGCATTCGCCAAAAAATCGCGTAATAAACTTTTGCAGCGGGCGGCAATGCGCCTTCCGCCCGAACTTTGTTGCGCCCCGAAAAACGAAAGCGAACAGACGGCGTTTCTGCTAATGTTTCGTCTATCGCGCCGGTAATTCTGCCGCTTTGGGTGCCGGACGCTTGTTTTTGCCCTTGAATAATCGCTTGCGGCGTATAAACGGAACGGGTATTGCGAATGCGAATGTTATAACCGCTTTGCCGTCTCGTATATGCCGCATCGGAAAACGGATCTTTCCAGACCGACCCGCCGTATAACAAATCGTCCCAATAATCCACATGCAATTCCAGCGGCAACGCGCCGGGATATGTCGCAATTTCTTCCGCCAGAACGCGTTCGGCGGGCGGGCAGGAATAACATCCTTGCGAAGTAAACAACTCCACAATTGCCGCCGGGGGCGCGAAATCTTCCGCAAATGCGGGAATTGTTGCGCACAATGCCGCCGCGATTGCCGTTTTGCGCATTGTTTTGCACATCGTTTTGCGCATTATTGCCGATATTTTTTTTGGTGTCGTTTCAGGCATGAATTTCCTCCGAAAGTATTATAATAGCCGAATGGTAAGTTATTATACGCGTAAACGATACAAATCGGAAAGGATATAAATCATGCCCGCAAAAACTTCGGCGGCAAAAAAAACCGCCGCCAAAACCGCCGACAAACCGGCGAAATATAACAGCACGAGTTTGACCGCTTTTATGAGCGGATTGACTCGCCGCACGCCCGGCGAATCGGAGTTTCATCAGGCGGTACGCGAAGTCGCCGAAACGGTCGTGCCATACATTCGCCGACACGACAAAATGACTCGCGCCATCATTATGGAACGAATGACGGAACCCGAACGGGTTTTTATGTTTCGCGTGTTGTGGGAGGACGACGACGGCAATGTCCGCCTAAATCGCGGCTATCGCGTTCAATTTAATAACGCATTGGGACCGTACAAAGGCGGTTTGCGGTTTCATCCGTCCGTCAATCTCGGCGTATTAAAATTTCTCGCATTTGAACAAACTTTTAAGAACGCCCTCACCGGATTGCCGTTGGGTGCGGCAAAAGGCGGTTCCGATTTCAATCCGCGCGGAAAATCGGACGCCGAAATGCTCCGGTTCTGCAAATCTTTTATGCTGGAATTATTTCATCATATCGGTCCAGACATAGATGTGCCTGCCGGCGACATCGGTGTCGGCGAACGCGAAATCGGCTATCTTTTCGGGCAATACAAACGCATCACCGGCAAATTCGCTTCCGGCGTACTGACCGGCAAAGGATTGACTTTCGGCGGCAGTTTAATCCGCCGCGAAGCGACCGGTTACGGCACGGCATATTTCGCCGAAGAAATGCTGAACCGGCGCGGTGATTCGTTGCGGGGCAAAACTTGCACGGTATCCGGCAGCGGCAATGTCGCACAGTTTTGCGCCCAAAAAATTATTCAACTCGGCGGCAAAGTAATGACAATGTCCGATTCCGACGGTTCCATAGAAGACCCGGACGGAATTGATGAAGAAAAACTCGCGCACATTATGGAGTTGAAAACCGTCCAACGCGCACGCATTCGCGAATATACAAATCGCTATCGCCGTGCGCGTTATCACGCCGGAAAACGTCCGTGGGATGTCGCATCTTTCGCCGCTTTTCCGTGCGCAACGCAAAACGAAGTAGACGCCGCAGACGCCCGCCGTCTGTTGCGCAACAAATGTTTTCTGATGGCGGAAGGCGCGAATATGCCGACAACATTAGACGCCCTCGCCCTTTTGCGCGACAAAGTAATGATCGCCCCGGCGAAAGCGGCAAATGCGGGCGGAGTCGCCATTTCCGGTTTGGAAATGAGTCAGAACAGTTTGCGTTTGTCGTGGTCCGAAGAAGAAATGCAGACGCGTCTTCGCGACATTATGCGCCGCATTCATTCGCAATGCGTCCAACACGGCGGCAAACGCGGGCGCAAAGAAATTGATTATATCGCCGGTGCGAACATCGCCGGTTTTGTCCGTGTCGCGGAGGCGATGCTCGCGCACGGCGTTTAATATCGCGATGCGTTATCTCTTCATTTCCGGCGATTCCGAAAATTTTTCGGCGCATTTTATGGCGCGCAATCTTGCCGCATTTTGGCGGGATGCGCTTTCCGGTCGTCTGCAAAATTGAACGCAAAACGGCGGCTGGCGTGGTTTGTCGTATTGCTGGCGGTGTGCGCCGCCGGTTATGGCGGCTGGCGACATTATCAAAGCGCGCTTTTTGAGGCGATGCTTGCCCGTCCGCTGGCGGCGCAAATGACAATTGAAATTCCGTCCGGCGCATCTTTGCGCGACATTGCCGCCGCCGCATCGCAATCGGGTGCGCCGTTGTCGGCTACCGAATTTATTCTCGCGGCGCGGCGGATGAATGTTGCCGCTAAATTGCAGGCGGGATATTACGAGTTTATGGCGGGCGAATCGGCGCGCGATATTTTGCTGGCATTCGCCGCCGGAAAAGTCGCTCCGGCGTTGCGATTTACTATCGTGGAAGGAATCACTTACCGCGATTTGCGCGAAAACTTGCGCGCCGATTCGCGTTTGATGCAAAAACTTCCGCAAATGAATGAAGAAGAAATCCGGCGCGAAATGGAAAGCGAAAACGGTCTGGAAGGCGTTTTTTTGCCGGAAACTTATTTTTTCAATCGCGGCGATTCCGATTTGGATATTTTGCGGCGGGCGCGGCGCGAAATGCAAAAAACATTGCAACCGCTATGGGAAAAACGACAAGACGGCGGATTATTTAATAACCGTTACGAAGCGTTAGCACTCGCATCCATCGTAGAAAAAGAAACCGGCGCGGCGGAAGAACGTCCGTTAATCGCATCAGTTTTTGCAAACCGTTTGCGGCGGGGAATACCGCTGCAAGCCGACCCGACTGTGATTTACGGACTCGGCGAAACATTTGACGGCAACTTAACACGCGCGCATTTGCGCGACAAAAAAAATCCCTACAACACTTACGCGCGGCGCGGCATAACGCCGACTCCCATCGCGTTGCCGGGAAAAGATGCAATCGCTGCCGTTTTGAATCCGCCGGAAACGGATTATTATTATTTTGTCGCAAGCGGCGGCGGGCGACATGTTTTTTCTAAAACTTTGCGCGAACATAACAACGCAGTCAACAAATATCAGCGGCGGCGAAAATAATGCGCGGCGTTTTTGTCAGTTTTGAAGGAATGGACGGCGCCGGAAAATCCACGCAACTTAAAATGTTGGCGGCGCGTTTGCGCGAACGCGGCGTAAAAGTTTTAGAAACGCGCGAACCCGGCGGCGATGCAACTGCCGAAAAACTCAGACAAATTGTGTTGGACGCCGAAGGCGGTTTGGACGGCGCAACCGAAACTTTATTGATGGCGGCAGCGCGATGCGAACATGTCATTCGCCGAATCCGCCCCGCTTTGTCGGACGGCGAATGGGTGTTGTGCGATCGGTTCAGCGATTCGACTTTCGCCTATCAGGGCGGCGGGCGCGGCGTTTGTCGCGAATGGATTCGGGAAGTTTTGCGCGAAGCAGAAAAAAATATCGCACCCGACATTACATTTTATTTGCAAGCAAGCGCGCGTTCGGCGGGGCAACCTTTGTTGGCGGCGGGCGATAGTTTTGAAAATCAAAATGGCGATTTTTATTGCGCCGTAGAATCGGAATACAAAAAATTGAAAAAACAAAATCCGAAACGCATCTCTGAGATTCGCGCTTTTGTCGGCAACGCACGGCGCGAACGAAAAGAAATCGCCGAAGAAATTTACGCCGCTGTTCTAAAACAATTTTCGCACAAACTGCCATGATTTATCCGTGGCACCGACAAACATTAAAAGAAACCGCGTTGGTACCGGCGACTCTGTTGCTCGGCGAAGAAGGCGACGGGCGCGATACATTGGCGTTGGCGTTGGCGGCGTCTTTTGCGGGCGCAGAAGAAAACGCAAATATCAATTCGCTCATCGGCAATTTAACTGCAATCAAAAAAAGCGAATCGTCCGCGAAAGAATGGTTTTTGGATAAAAATACCGACATTATGGCGGTGCGTCCGGATCAGGAAATTATTCCCGTAGATGCCGTGCGGCGGGTGATTGAGTTTTGCGCGTTGACGCCGATTGCGCTCGCCCGCCGTGCGGTCGCGATTTTGCGCGCCGAGTGTTTGAACGCCGCCGCCGCAAACGCCTTATTAAAAACTTTGGAAGAACCTGCCGAAGATAAAATTTTAATTCTTTCGGCGCGTTCGTCTTCTTTATTGCCGCCGACAATTACGAGTCGCTGTCGCATTGTTATCGCGCCCCGCCCCGCCGCCGAAGATGCACGCGAATGGGTGATGCAACACGGCGGCACAGATTCCACTCTCGCATTTTGCGGCGGCGCACCGATTGCCGCAGCGACAACGGACGAAAACAAAATCGGGGAAGCCGCGGCACATTTTGCGGCAGGCAAAAACATCAACATTCACGCCGCGGCGCAAACAATGGCAAACTTTGACGGCTGGCTGGATTGTTTGCAAAAATGGATAGCAGATGGTGCGCGGGCGGCGGCGGGACTTTCGTGCCGCTATTTTCCGGGCGTTGAAAAACGGCAAATCGCATTGTGCGACAATCCGTTGCGATGGCTGGATGCGTACGCCGCCCTAATTAAAAAACGTCGCCTCGTCAATCATCCGCTGGCGGCGGATTTATTTATCAAAGAGATTTTATATGATTTCCGAAAAATGTTTTTGGATTGATTCGCATTGTCATCCGCATTTTCCGCAAACCGGCGGCGACATCTCCGCGGTGCGAAATGCCATGCGCGAAAACGGAGTCGCGTCTGCGTTGGCGGTGGCGACCGGCGGAAAAGAATGGGAAACAGTGCGCGAACTGGCGCGCGATTATCCGGGCGTATTTTACGCCGCTTGCGGCGTTCATCCGCTCGCCGATGCAGATGAAAAAGATGATGAAAAAAGTTTAACCGCCGCATGCGAAGACAAAACGGTGTTGGCGGTCGGCGAAACCGGTTTGGATTTTTTTCGCGGTGCAGAAAGCGAAACAATGCAACGGCGGCGATTCGCGGCGCACATTGCAACGGCGCGCCGTTTGCAAAAACCGCTGATTATTCACACTCGCGATTCGCTGCCGCAAACTTTGGATATGTTGCGCGCCGAAAACGCGCGCGATTGCGGCGGCGTTTTGCATTGTTTTACCGGCGATGAAAAAGAAATGCGGGCGGCAGCAGACATTAATTTTGTCGTCTCTTTTTCCGGCATTTTAACTTTTCGCAAATCGGATGAAATGCGTCGGGTCGCGGCGGCGGCGGCGGCGGACGGTTATATGATTGAAACCGATGCGCCGTATTTGTCGCCCGCACCGCATCGCGGAAAAATCAACACGCCCGGTTATGTGCGATTTGTCGGCGAAACAATTGCCGCCGCGCGCAACATTTCCGCCTCGCAAGCGGCGGCGGAAAGCGCGGCAACATTCCGGCGATTGTTCAAACCGGAAAACGCGCAATGATGCGGCGCGGAGTTTTATTGGCGGGCGGCGCAAACACGCGATTGTATCCGGCGACATTGGCAACGGCGAAATCGCTACTACCGATATACGACAAGCCGCTGATTTATTATCCGCTTGCGTCATTGATGGATGCGGGGGTGCGCGAAGTTTTGATTATCGCCGCGCCTGCGCATCTCGAATCGCACCGCCGCCTTTTCGCGGACGGCGCAAAATGGGGAATGCATTTTTCATATTTGCCGCAAGAAAAACCGCGCGGAATCGCGGACGCATTTATACTCGGCGCGGATTTTATCGGCGGCGAATCGTCCGCGCTGGCGTTGGCGGACAATATCCATTGCGGCAACGGCATGCGAAAAATGTTGCGACAAGCGGCGGCGCAAACAGATGGCGCAACGGTGTTCGTCCGGTGCGTAAAAGATCCGGAACGATTCGGCATTGCAGAATTCGGCGAAGACGGACGGGTGTCGGGTTTGGAAGAAAAACCGGAAAATCCCAAATCGCCTTTTGCCATCACCGGAATATATTTTTACGATTCGCAAGTTTGCGATATTGCGGCGAATTTGTCGCCGTCTGCGCGCGGCGAGTTGGAAATTACCGATGTCAATCGCGAATATTTGCGGCGCGGCGAATTGCGGGCGGAAAAAATGCCCCGCACCGCCGCATGGTTTGACGCCGGCACGCCCGACAGTTTAACGGAATCGGCGAATTTCATTCGCAAAACGCAAATGCGTAAACAAAACATTATCGCCGCTCCCGAAACAATCGCTTTCCGAAATAAATGGATTACGCGCGAAGAACTCCGCCGCCTCGCCGCCGCCCTCGGCAAAACCGAATACGCCGCCGCCTTACAAAAAATCGCCGAAAACGAATAAAACTTTCACCCGCCCCTTTTCCATTCCCGCGAAAATTGGGCGAGAAGATAAATTTTTTTTTCGAACATTTTCGGATAAATTAAATTTGCACCATTTCCGCAACTCGTTTTTTATAGATAAATTTTTTTCGGACATTTTCGGATAAAATTAAATTTGCACCATTTCCGCAACTCGTTTTTTATTCGCGGCGAAATTTATTATAATAGCGAAACCACATCACGCGAGATCTTTCCGACTCTGTCGGGTGGCTCGTGAATACAATACCCGATAACGGAGGGAATAATTAACCCGCCGGGGGAATAAACGGGGACATTCAGGAAGGTCTGCGTGTGATGTGGTAATCCTCCCGACTTTTTGGGGGACTTTGTCATTACCGCAAAGGACTACTGTGAACCAAGCGCAAATAGAGAACCGGACTCTGTTTACCGGCGACAATTTGGAAGTGATGCGCGCCGTCAATTCCGAGACGGTGGATTTGATTTATCTGGATCCGCCGTTTAACAAAAAATTCGTTTTTCCGATTGGAAAAGGCGATTCCGCCGAATTCGGATTTAAAGATATTTGGGGATGGGATAGCGCACCGGATGAAGGCAATCCGTATTTGCCGTACGCGGAGTTGGCGGCGTTTGACGAACTTGTGGCGGCGGAAGCGGACGGCAATCCGTTAATAGACCGCAAGATGGCGAAAAACACCGTCCGCTTTTTGGAAACGATGGGACAAATCGCCGGCGAAGCGGAAATGGCGTATTTGTCGTTTATGGCGGCGCGTTTAATTGAAATGTGGCGGTTGCTGAAACCGACCGGCAGCATTTATTTGCACTGCGACCAAACAATGTCGCACTCGCTTAAACTTTTGATGGATATTGTTTTCGGTGAAAATAATTTCCGCAACGAAGTTATTTGGTGTTATGTCGGTGGCGGAAACGCAAAAAACGCTTTTAACAAAAAACATGACACGGTCTTTTTTTACACGAAACAAAAAAATCGTTCGTTTTTTAATTGGAAAGATGTTGCTATGCCATATAATAATATTCCGCTTACGGCGCAATGGCGCAAAGGGTTTACAAACAGACAAGAAGCGGAAAAACGCGCCTTGGCAAAATATAAAGATGGCAAAGCGCGATATGATTGGTGGACGGATATTCCATCTTATGGAACGGCTACGCGGAATCCCGAAAGAACCGGCTACCCGACTCAAAAACCGGTTTTGCTTTTGGAAAGAATCATAAAAGCGTCCAGCAACGAAGGCGATTTTGTTCTTGACCCGTTTTGCGGATGCGCGACAACTTGCGTTGCCGCCGAAAGATTAAACCGCCATTGGTGCGGAATTGATGTTGCCGAAAAAGCGGCGCAACTCGTTCGCGCCCGCCTTCTTGCCGAAACAAAACAAGGCAAACTCGGCGACAAAGTACCGCAAGTGCATCACCGCGATTTCGGCAAAGGCGATTTTCCGATGCGCACCGATTTGGGCGATTCGCGCAGTAAAAATATCCGCATAGTTTTGTTTGGAAATCAGGAAGGCAAATGCAATCTTTGTAAACGCCGTTTTGATTTGCGCGATTTTGAGGACGATCATATTATTCCGCGCAAAAAAGGCGGACCGGATGTTGACCGCAATTTGCAATTGCTTTGCAGTTCGTGCAACCGAATTAAATCCACGCGCACAATGGAACAAGCCCGCAAACGACTGCGCGAATTGGGATACGCCGCTTAAAACGGAATCGGATTTACGCGGCGGGAAATTCCGATTTTTCCATTAGTTTTCGTGGCGGGATTTTAGGGTTTCTTCCAAACTTTTTAGGCGGGCGGAAATGTCGGCGAGTTGTTCGTCGGTTGTCGGCGAATCGTCTTCCTCTTTCATCATTCGTTCGTGCGCTTCCTGCATTACATTAATCACCACGCCGATCATCATATTGAGAAAAACAAACGCAGAAAGAAAAATAAAACTGATATAAAAAATCCAACTCAACGGATATTCCACCATCGTCTCATACATCACATCCGTCCAATCTTCCAAAGTTGCAACGCGAAAAAGTGTGAGCATCGCTACGCCCACATCGCCCCACAATTCGGGATTGACCGGCGCAAAAAATAAGTTGCCCGCCGCAGCGTAAATATAAAAAATAATGAACATCATCAGCGCGATATACGACATTCGCGGCAAAGATGCCAGCAACGATTCCACCATTAAGCGCAGTTGCGGGACGAAAAAAATCAAACGCATCACGCGAAACAAGCGCAAAAGTCGCGCCAAAAGCGCGTATTCGCTTTCGTCTACCGGAATGAGAGAAGCGACGACGACAATGAAATCAAATATATTCCAGCCGCGCCGCCAAAAATTCCGCCAGCCGTCCGCCAGATAACGCACCGAAATTTCGGCGACAAAATATAAAGTCACCAAAAAATCCAACGCCTGCAACGCCACTTGCGCGGTTTCGGGAATGTCGTAAGTTTTTGCGCCGACCGCGAACGCCGACAACAAAATAACCGCCACCGTAAACCATTCAAATAAAGTATTGTGCCGCAACGCGCGCAGCGCATCCCGCCATTGCACAAATTTATTTTGCGGCATTGTCCGACAAAAAAATCAGGCGACTCTGACGGATTCCATTTCCATCATCGCGCGGCGATATTCGTGCGGCAGTACTTTGACGAATTTCATCCGGCAGGAATTCCAATCCGCCAGCACCGCCCGCGCCTTGGGACTGCCGGTATGCAAAATATGTTTTTCCAGCATATCGCGAACGATTTCCACATCCGGACGACCGAGATGTTGCCCCGGACCGGGCGCGGCAGTCAGCGGTTCCAATGAAACCATATCCATATTGCACATCCGCGCAAAACGCGCGTGTTCGTCAAAAATATATGCCACGCCGCCGCTCATGCCCGCCGCAAAGTTGCGCCCGACATCGCCCAATACCAGCACCGTGCCGCCGGTCATATATTCGCAACAATGATCGCCCGCATGTTCTACCACCGCATGCGCGCCCGAATTGCGCACCGCAAAACGCACACCCGCCGCACCGCGACAATAGCATTCGCCGCAAATCGCCCCGTATAACGCCGTGTTGCCGACAATCGCATTGTCGCCGTCCGCACCGCGCGAAGACGGCGGCGGAAATATCGCCAAAACGCCGCCCGACAATCCTTTGCCGACATAATCGTTCGCCTCGCCGCACAAACAAATCGTCATTCCGCGCGCGGCGAATGCACCAAAACTTTGTCCGGCAACTCCGCGTAAATTAATGTGAATGGTATCCGGCGGCAATCCGGCATGTCCGCGGCGGGCGGCGATGGCGTTTGCAATCATCGCGCCCGCCGTGCGGTCGGTGTTTTTAATTTCGTCATTTATGATAACTTTTTCGCCGTGCATAACCGCCCGTTCGCAACGCGCAAGCCATTTTTGATCAATCGCATTTTGCAATGCGTGTTCTTGTTTTTGGATATTGCGGCGCGCATATTCCGGCGGTGCTTGCGGCAACGCCAACACCGGCGACAAATCCACCGCCGCGCTTTTCCAATGTCCGCCCCGCCGCCGCCGCAACAAATCGGCGCGCCCGACAATATCGTTTAGTTTGCGAAATCCCATTTCCGCTAACAATCGCCGTACTTCTTCGGCAACAAAGAAAAAATAGTTGACGACATGTTCGGGTTTGCCCGCAAACTTCGCGCGCAATCTTTTGTCTTGAGTCGCGATGCCGACCGGGCAAGTATTGAGATGACACTTGCGCATCATAATGCATCCTTCGGCGACAAGCGGCGCGGTGGCGAATCCGAATTCGTCCGCGCCCAATAACGCACCGATAACGACATCGCGTCCGGTTTTAATTTGCCCGTCTACTTGCAAACAAACGCGCCCGCGCAAATCGTTTAATACGAGCGTTTGATGCGTTTCGGATAATCCCAACTCCCACGGCGTACCGGCGTGTTTGATGGACGACAGCGGACTCGCACCGGTGCCGCCATCGTGTCCGGCGATGGTGATATGATCGGATTTTGCCTTTGCAACGCCCGCCGCAACGGTGCCGACTCCGCAACGGGAAACGAGTTTTACGCTTACCTGCCCGCGCGGATTTGCACATTTCAAATCGTAAATCAGTTGCGCAATATCTTCTATGGAATAAATATCGTGATGCGGCGGCGGCGAAATCAATCCGACTCCCGGCACCGAATGTCGAACGCCCGCAATCGCGTCGTCTACTTTGTGTCCGGGCAGTTGTCCGCCTTCGCCCGGTTTTGCGCCTTGCGCGATTTTAATTTGCATCATATCGGCGTTGGCGAGATATTCAGCGGTTACGCCGAATCGTCCGGACGCTACTTGTTTGATGGCGGAACGCATAGAATCGCCGGACGGCAGCGGGACAAAACGCGCCGCCTCTTCGCCGCCTTCGCCCGTGTTGGATTTGCCGCCGATGCGATTCATCGCAATCGCCAATGTGGTGTGCGCCTCGCGCGAAATGGAACCGAACGACATCGCGCCGGTGGAAAAACGCCGCACAATTTCCGCCGCCGATTCCACTTCTTCCAAAGCGACGGGTTGTTTTGCATCGACAATTTCCAGCATACCGCGCAATGTCATTCGCTTTTCGTTTTGGATATTTATGTTGTCGGCGTATTCGCGATATTTTTCGTCACCGCCGCCGCGCACAGCGTGTTGCAATGCTGCAACAGTTTGCGGCGTCCACAAATGCGATTCGCCGCGAATGCGATAGGCGTAATCGCCGCCCGCATCCAAAGAATCGTCGCCGGAAATAGATTCCGCACCGTACGCCGATTCGTGCAAGCGAAATGTTTCGCGCGCAACTTCCGCCGCCCCCACGCCGTCAATTTGCGAAACCGTGCCGCAAAAATACTCGTCTACAAAATCGCGCGCGAGTCCGACTGCTTCAAAAATTTGCGCGCCGCAGTACGATTGATAAGTCGACACGCCCATTTTTGACATTGTTTTAAGAAGCCCTTTTCCCGCCGCGCGACGGTATCTTTGAATCCGTTGACGCGGCGACATTGCAGACGATTTGCGCACCGGAATCGCCGCCGCCAAATCATAAGCAAGCCACGGATAAATCGCTTCCGCACCATAACCCGCCAATACCGCAAAATCATGCACTTCGCGCGCCGCGCCGGTTTCGGCGACAATTCCCGCACGAAGTCGCGCACCATTAGCGACAAGATGATGATGCACCGCCGCCGCCGCCAAATAAACCGGCACGGCAATTCGGTCTTCGCCCGCCGCACGGTCGGACAAAATTAAAATGTCGCATCCGTCTTCGCACACCGCCCGCAAAGCGGCATCGCGCAAATCGCGTACCGCCTTTTCCATTCCCGCCTCGCCCGCCGCCACCGCCCATGTAAAATCCAACACCCGCGTACCAGAATGCGCGCGCAACTTCGCAAACTCTTCGGGCAACAATATCGGCGATTCCAGCGCGATACACGAAGTTTCCGGCGCATCCAGCGGACGAAATAAATCGGGACGTCCGCCGAGAAATGATTTCAGCGACATCACAACTTCTTCGCGAATCGGATCAATCGGCGGATTGGTCACCTGCGCAAATTCTTGCCGAAAATATGCCGAAAGCGGTTTCATTCGTTCGGACAATACCGCCGTCGGCGCATCATCGCCCATCGCACCGATTGGTTCGGCGGCGTCTTCTACCATCGGGCGAAGAATAAATTTAATATCCTCTTCGGTATAACCAAAACTTTTTTGCAATCGCCGTTCGTCGTTTTCGGACAATGCGATTTTTTCCGCCGCCGCTGCCGGCAACTCGGCAATCGGCGTTTGCGACCGCCGCCGCCATTCGTCATAATCGCGTTGCAAAATCAATTCTTTTTTGATTTCGGAATCGTATACCACCCCGCCTTTTTGCATATCTACAAGCAACATTTTGCCGGGTTCAATAAACCATTTGCCGGTAATTTCCGAATCGGGAATATCCAACGCACCGGCTTCAGACGCCATTACAATTCGCTCGTCTTTGGTTAAACAATATCTGCCGGGACGCAAACCGTTGCGATCCAACACGGCGGCAATTTGTACGCCATCCGAAAAAACCACCTCGGCGGGACCGTCCCACGGTTCCATCATCGGCGCATGATATGCATAAAACGCGCGCCGTGCAGGATCCATCAGACGATCTTGCTGCCACGCTTCGGGAATGAGTACCGACAACGCATGCGCCGGCGAATAACCGGACAATCGCAACAACTCCACGGCGTTATCCAAAGATGCAGTGTCAGATTGATTTTCGTCCGCCAGCGGCGCAAGTTTGGCAGAATCGCCGCCCCAAATTGTAGACGGCGAAATATCGCCACGCGCGCGCATATTGTTAACATTGCCGCGCAAAGTATTGATTTCGCCGTTGTGTGCGATGTAGCGATACGGATGCGCAAGCCGCCACGCCGGAAAAGTATTGGTGGAAAATCGCTGATGCACAAGTGCCAACGCCGAAGCAAAAAGCGGATTGGTTAAATCGGGATAATACGCCGCCAACTGCGCCGCCAAAAACATTCCCTTATACACCACCGTGCGCGAAGACAGCGAACAACAATAAAATCCCGCCGCATCATTTTCGGCAACAACAGCGCGTTCCATACATTTTCGTGCGACAAACAAACGCCGCTCAAACGCATCGCCGGCGGCGGTATCATTGCGCCCGACAAAAACTTGCCACACCGCCGGTTCGCTCGCCGCAACTTCGTCATTAATCGCCGCACGATTTGTCGGCACCCGCCGCCAGCCCAAAACAGGCAGATTTTCGCCGCGCAAAACTTCTTCAATTTTGGCAACTGCCGCCGCGCGTATTTTTTCGTCTTGCGGCATAAACATCATCCCGCAAGCATATTCGCCCGCCGGCGGCAATGCAAATTCGGTTTCGGCACGCAACAAAACATCCGGCATTTGCGCCAGCAATCCCGCCCCGTCGCCCGTTGTCGGATTTGCACCGGTCGCACCGCGGTGTGTCAGATTGACGAGAATTTGCAACCCTTGCCGCACAATATCGTGTGCCGCCCGCCCCCGAATATCCGCAACAAAACCGACGCCGCAACTGTCATGCTCATAACGCGGATCATACAAACCATGCTTTGGCGGCTGCAAATGCCGATTAATTCGTTCTTTCATAGCCGCAAATTTTACCACAACGCCGCAAACCACTATACAAATCTCTCCATTTCCGCAAAACGACCGGGAAATAAAATTTACCATTCCGGCGTTCATGACTCGCCCCCGACATTTGTCGGGGGCGAAACGAGTTCGGCGGAGTTTACTCCGCCCCGCATTTCTATCGTTCGCGGAAAATTCCGGGTTTTGCAGCAGTAAACTGCTGCGGCTTGTTTCGCCCCCGACAAATGTCAGGGGCGAGAAATTAAGAATCAGAAACGATGAATCGCGTTTATTTGGAATCTGGCGTTTTCGGTGAAATCTTTTGCGTTTTCCCAGCGGAATCCGGCGGAGGGGAGAATCGTCCAGCCGTCATAACGGAAATTGCCTTGCAGATTTAACTCGTTGCGAGTTTCCGTTTCGCCTTTGTCATATTCGGAGTGCAGGCGATAGACGGGGGAAAACATCATTAAACTCCCGTCTATATCCGCCGACAGCATAAATGAGGAGTTAGCCGTCTCGCCTGCAACGGATTCGGAAAATGCCGCTGTAAATAAATCGCCGTTATATTTTCCGCCCGATGTGTAGCGGAAATCACCGAAATCGCCGTTTGCGTTTGTTTGTTTTGCGGTGTAATACAAATGCCAATTGTCTTTGCGGAAATCCGCCCGTCCGCCGACATTTGCGTAATAGCCGCTTTCGGTTATGGAATAGCCGAAATCGGGCGACATATTAAAAGACGGAACGCCGCCTGCCAAAAATACCGCTATCACTCCGACAGCCAAAAGTCCGGTAGCGGTATTGATAGATTTTACCCTTCTCTCCTTATTATCCGCCCGATTTTGCGGTGTTTGCGTTGTCGGATTTTGCGTTTCCGGCGGATTAGTTCCCGTTTCCGTGTTGCCGTCTTGCGGATTTTCCGTTTCCGTGTTGTCGTCTTGCGGATTTGTTTGACAAATTCCGGCGTCGTCTCTTGTTTCAGTATCCAAACATGCGTCTACGCAAACGCCGTTAACAAAATCGGGAGTCGCCCCCGGGCAATCGGCGGCGGATTCAATTGCACGGCAAGAAAGTCCGCCTGTTTCCAAAATCGGCAATTCATCGGTTGCACATTCGCATGCATCGCCCGCCTCGTTTAAGTTTGCAGTCGTGCCATCGCAAAAATCGGTTTCAATTATCGTATCGCAAGTTGTCGTTCTTCCCGCATCCGCCGCCGTGAAAGTAAACACATCGGTCAGCGGGATAGCATTTTCGGTTATATCCCGTGCAACGACAAGACAATCGCAGTTTGCGGGATCTGCACACTGATTCATTGCATGTGTGTGTGCCTCTGCTGCGGTGTCGCCTAGTCCCTCAATAGTTGCTACATCTCCTAAATTGGGTATGGATAAATCTGCATAAACGGCAAAATATTCCTCACCATTAACATTTCTTGCTACTGCTGAACAAGTACTAGCAGTATCAGGATGAGATTGACATGTTAAAGCTGAATGAGCTACTGCAAGACGTTCCGTTTCTCCCATAACCTCCTCTGCAGGATAGCCGACAGCAACACCGATAATAAGTATTGTTGGGTCTGGGCTGCCCGGACTAAAATCAGTATCAAATCCGGCAGTAGCAGCCCCTTCTGCATTTGCGGAAATGTTAGACAATCCCGCCGCAAAAAAGACGGCGGCGATGATGATTTTATTGATTGTGTTTTTCATGGTTTTGCTCCTCTGATTAAAAATGTCTGCGAAAGTATAACACATTCCGCCCGAATCAACAAAAAAACGGGCGGGTTCGGCAAGAAATGCGTAAATTGCTGATTTCCCGCCTTTTTTCTGCATTTCCGTGCGTTCGGAAATGTTTTCAGAGCGTTCCAAAATGTTTTCAGAGCGTTCGGAAATGTTTTCAGAGCATTCCGAAAAGTTTTCAGAGCGTTCGGAAATGTTTTCAGAGCATTCCGAAATGTTTTCAGAGCATTCCGAAATGTTTTCAGAGCGTTCGGAAAAGTTTTCAGAGCGTTCGGAAATGTTTTCGGAGCGTTCGGAAATGTTTTCAGAGCATTCGGAAATGTTTTCAGAGCGTTCGGAAAAGTTTTCCGAGACCTCGCAAAACATTTGCGGGGTTTTGTGAACGCCCTTTTTTGCCGAAAATTTTCGGCTGTGGTACAATTGGCATTCGCACATTTGGAATTGAAATTAATGAACGAAACTTTTAATCAGACCGCCGCCCCGTCCGTTTCGGGGGGCGATATTGCCCGTGCCGCCCGCACCGCCGCACCCGTTATGTCGCGATTGCCGAGTGCAGTCAAAAACGCGGTATTGCAATTTTTTGTTGAAGAATTGCGCGATCAATCCGCGCGCATTATTGCCGAAAATCGGCGCGATATGGAAGCCGGTGCCGGTTTGCCGGAGTCGCTAAAAGACCGCCTGCTTTTGGACGAAAAACGTCTGAATGCGATGGCGGCGGGAATCGGCGAAGTTATCGCCTTGCCCGACCCGATAGGCGAAATCGCAAACGCCATCGTCCGCCCTTCCGGAATTCGTGTCGGACAAATGCGCGTGCCGCTCGGCGTGATTTTGGCGATTTACGAATCGCGTCCGAATGTCACCGCAGACATCGCCGCCTTGGCATTAAAATCGGGCAACGCCGTTATTTTGCGCGGCGGCAGCGAAGCGAAATATAGCAACACCGCCATCGGCGATTGTCTCAACGCCGCGTTGCAAAAAGCCGAATTGCCGCCCGCCGCCGCACAAGTTGTCGCCGATCCGTCCCGCAGTTTGGTGGATGAATTGTTGGCATGCGGCGACGATATTGATCTCGCCATTCCGCGCGGCGGACGCGGTCTGATAGAACGCGTTGCAAAAATCGCGCGGATGCCGGTGTTGAAACATTTGGACGGCAACTGCCATGTGTATGTGGACGCCGCCGCCGATTTAACAATGGCGGAAAAAATTGTAGAAAACGCAAAAACCAGACGCTATGGCGTATGTTGTGCCGCCGAAAGTTTGCTGGTGCATCGCGATATTGCCGCCGTTTTTTTGCCGTCTATCGCATCTGTTTTTGCCAAACACGGCGTGGAAATTCGCGGCTGTCCGGCGACTCGCAAAATCATAAAATGCAAAACGGCGACGGCAGACGATTGGCGCAGCGAATATCTCGCGCCGATTATCAGCGTCAAAATCGTGCCGGATGCGGACGCCGCAATCGCGCACATAAACGAATTCGGTTCCGGGCATACCGATGCGATTGTGTCGGACAGCGTCAAAATCGGCGAACGATTTTTGCGCGAAGTGGATTCGTCTTCCGTGATTCTAAACGCGTCCACCGCATTTGCGGACGGCGGCGAATACGGTCTCGGCGCGGAAGTCGGAATTTCCACCGGCAAATTGCACGCCCGCGGTCCCGTCGGGCTTTGCGGTCTTACATGCCAAAAATATGTCGTCATCGGCGACGGCGCATTGCGCGCCTGATATTAATTTTTTGCGATGGAAGTTTTAATTCTCGGTTGCGGAAAAGTCGGCGGTGAAATCGCCCGGGCGCTCATCCAAAACGGATGTCGTGTCACCGTCGTCGACAACGACACCCGCCAACTTTTGGAATTGCAATCTATGTACGATTTGCGCACCGTCACCGGCAACGCCGCCGATCCTACCGTATTGCGGCGGGCGGGCGGCGAAAATGCCGAAATCGTCATCGCCGTCACCGCCATAGACGAAGTCAATCTTGTCGCCTGCCGCATCTGTTCGGTCATATTTAAGACGCCCAAAAAAATCGCCCGTTTGCGAAACGATGCGCTCAACACGCCCGAAATTTCCTCACCCGAAGGATTTGACATTACCCGCATTTTTTCGCCGGAACAAATTATTGCGGACAGCATTTGCGATACGATTCAACATCCCGGATGTCTTACGGTACACCGTTTTTCCGACCATCGTGTCGCGCTGGCTTCGGTGCGCGTTCTGGCGGGCGGCGAAATGACCGGTGCCGCCATCGGCGACATTCGCCGCGCCTATCCCGAAATTGATTTTCGCGTTGTCGCCGTTTATCGCGACAACAAAATTCACATGCCGAACGGTCTTACGCGTCTTTTTGTCGGCGATGAAATTTCAATTGTTATTGCCGAAAACGATTTGGATGCGTTGCTGCCGCTCATCGCCGGCAAAGGCGATTGCCGCAATGTAATGATCGCCGGCGGCGGCAACATCGGATTGCAAGTCGCCCGCAAAATTCAGAAAACCAGCCGATTAAAAATAATAGAAAGATCGCAAGAACGATGCGCCCTGCTTTCCGAAGAGTTGCAAGAATCGCTCGTCTTAAAAGGTCTTGCATCAGACGAAAGAACGCTGCTTGAAGAAAATATTCACGACACCGATGTTTATTGCGCGTTGACAAACGATGACGAAGAAAATATTTTATCGGCGATGCTCGCCAAACGGTTGGGCGCAAAACGCAGCATCGTGCTGGTCAATCGCAACGCCTATGCCGATATTCTCGGACGCATTTTAGACAATGTCGTATCACCCGCCGAGCTTTCCATCGGCGCGATTCTCGCACACATTCGCGTAGGCGACATCGGCGTCGTGCATTCGTTGCACCACGGCAAAGCGGAAGTGATAGAGGCGATTATTCACGGCGCACCCGAAAACTCGCCGATTGTGGGACGCGCGATTATTGATATTGAATGGCCCGAAAACGCGATGCCCGGCGCGGTCGTGCGCGATGGCAGAATGATTGTCGCACACGACCGGACATTACTTTTGGACGGCGACCGGCTGATTGTTTTTGTCGCCGGCGGAAAAGCAATGCGACAAACCGAAAAGTTATTGCAAGTTTCCGTTGGTTATTTTTAGGCGCGGCGGTGCGGCGGTTTTTCGGCATATTGGAACGGCTGGGAAAACTCGCCGTTTTTTTCAGCGCGCTGATGTGTCTGCCGGCAATCGTTTCTTTTTTGTACGAAGACAATCTCGCGGCGGTATATTTGCAAAGTGCCGGACAAACCGCGTTCGGCGGATTGTGTTGCGCGTTGTTGGGCGCGCGATTTAAGAGTCCGCGTCTCGGATTGCGCGACGGTTTTTTGTTGGTCGCGCTGATTTGGATTTTATTGCCCGCCCTCGCCTCGCTGCCGATTATGCGCGTCTTGCCCGATTTGTCGTTTACCGGTGCATATTTTGAAGCGGCATCCGGATTGACGGCGACTGGTGCGACAGTATTGTCGGGTTTGGATGATTTGCCGCCGTCTTTAAATTTCTGGCGCGGCGAAATGATATGGCTCGGCGGGATGGGATTGATTGTTTTGGTTATCGCCATTTTGCCGGCGTTGTCGGCGGGCAACGCCGCGATGATGCAAAACGAATTACCCGGCGTTGCGCGCGACGAACGATTGACTCCGCAAATCGCGCAAACCGCAAAATCGTTGTGGCTGACCTACGCCGCATTGACGGCGGCATGCGCGGCGGCGTATTATGCCGCCGGAATGTCCGGGCTGGACGCCGTCATTCATGCATTCACAACTTTGGGATTGGGCGGATTTTCATCGCACGATGCGAGTTATGCATTTTTTGATTCGCCGCTCATAGAAGCGATTGCGGTGGTGTTTATGATTGTCGGCGGGATGAATTTCTTTTTGCATTTTCTGGCGTGGAAGCGGCGTGCGCCGCGAATGTATTTGCGCAATTTGGAATGTCGCGCCTATTTGCTGGCGGTTTTTGCGGCGGCGGCGATTGTCGTTTTATATTTGCGTTTTTCGGGCGAATACGGATGGCTGGATGCCGCGCGTTTCGGCATCTTCAACACCGTTTCCATCATAACGACGACCGGTTATTCAAACAGCGATTACGGTGCGTGGCCATTGTTTGCGCCGTTGCTGATGCTGATTTTGGCGAACTTTATTTCTTGCGGCGGTTCTACCGGCGGCGGAATTAAAATGCAACGCACATTACTCACGCTATATCAAACCGGTTCCGAAAGCGACAAAAGTTTGCATCCGCAAGCGTATTACAGCAACAAAGCGGCGCCGTCTTTGCCGCAAAAACATTTGGTGACGGTGTTATTTTTTGTCCTCGCCTATTTCGGTACGGCGTGCGCGTTAATGCTTGTGTTGGCGGCAACGGGAATGGATTTTCTCACCGCCTTTTCGGCAGCGTTGGCGACAATCAGCAACACCGGTCCCGGACTCGGCGAAGTCGGTCCCGCCCAAAACTACGGATGGCTTTCGCCGCTGCAAACATGGCTATGCGCCGCCGCAATGCTGGTCGGACGACTGGAACTAATTTCATTTCTGGTAATACTCCGCCGCAGTTTTTGGAGATATTAAAGATTCGCGTTCGCGGATTTGGAGATATTAAAGTTTCGCGTTCGCGGAAATGAAAGAGGGGCGGGAGAACGAATTTTTAATATCTCCAAAATGCGCGGCGCGAAATATCAATTGAATTTTCGCGGCGGTGTTTGTTATGCGGCGAAATTAGTACGGCGAAGTTTATTACGCCCCTGCTTGTTTTAGAAGAAGAATTATTTCCCAACCATAACTTTTTTCGGCGAACTTCAAAGCAGCGTCACCGTCTTTTGTGATTCGGATTACATTCCGCTGACAGCAAAATGTCGACAACTTCCGCATGCCAATTTTTTACCGCCAACATTAAAGGCGTGTTATTTTTTTTGATTGTCGTAATTCGGATTACCCTTTTGCCGCCAACAATATTTTGACAACTTCAACATATCCGTTTTTTGTTTTCTCTTTTTCGGAAAAAACAATTGTCCGCCGATAAAACAGAATAGTTGCGTCAAAATTAAAATCTTATTCCCTCTCCCGCCCGTAAAATGCGTTCTTTCGCGGCGGTGTGTGCGGCGAAATTAATGTGTGATGAGTGCGGGCGGGGCGGTTTTCGGGGGTTTCGGGGTTTTAATTGGTGCATCGGCGGCGCGTTTGCGCGCGGTTTTGGCGGCGGGCATTTTGACAAGCGCCAGCGCAAAAACTTCGTCCACCCATTTGACCAAACAGATTTCAAACTTGTTTTTGATTTCTTGTTGGATTTCTAAAAGATCCTTTTCGTTTTCGGATGGCAAAATAACGCGATTAATACCGCCGCGCGCCGCCGCGAGAAGTTTTTCTTTTACGCCGCCGACCGGCAATACTTCGCCGCGCAAAGTAATTTCGCCGGTCATCGCAACATCGGCGCGCACGGGAATATCGGCGACCGCGGACAAAATTGCCGTGGCAATGGCGACGCCCGCCGACGGACCGTCTTTGGGAATCGCGCCTTCTGGCAGGTGAATGTGAAAATCGCTTTCGCGCCACAACGCGGGCTTAATTTGATAGTTGTCGCACCGGCTGCGCACGGCGGAAAAAGCGGCGTCCACCGATTCTTGCAATACTTGTCCGAGTTTGCCGGTGCGCATGATTTTTCCGCGTCCGGCGAACTTGCACGATTCTATGGAAAGCAAATCGCCGCCGGTCGCCGTCCATACGAGTCCGGTGACTTGTCCGACTTTGTCGTCCGCCGCCGATACGCCGAAACGGTGTTTGCGCGGCCCGAGATATTTGTCCAACGACGAAGCCGACACCCGCCGTCTGCGAACGCGTACGACATTTTCGGCGATGTTTGTTTTTTTCGCGATTTTGGCAATTTTGGTTTTTGCGCGTCTTTTTTTGGCGCGCGCGGAATCGTCGGCGGTGCGATCAATATCCAGAACGATTTTGCGGCACACCTTGGAAATACAACGATCCAAGGCGCGTACGCCCGCTTCGCGCGTGTAATAGCGAATCATACCGCGCACGGCGGATTCTGTAATTTGCGCCTCTTTATTCTCCAGCCCGTTTTCTTTAAATTGGCGCGGAATAAGATGATCGCGGGCGATATTAATTCTTTCGTTTTCGGTGTAGCCGGATAAATTAACGATTTCCAACCGGTCCATCAGCGGCGGCGGAATATCCAGCGTGTTGGCGGTGGTGACAAACATTACTTCCGACAAATCAAAATCCACTTCCACATAATGGTCGGAAAAAGTCGCGTTTTGTTCGGGATCCAAAACTTCCAACAACGCCGAAGACGGATCGCCGCGAAAATCGTATCCCATTTTGTCAATTTCGTCCAGCAAAATAATCGGATTTTTGACTCCCGCACGACTCATCGCGTTGATAATTTTTCCGGGCATTGAACCGATATAGGTGCGGCGATGCCCGCGAATTTCGGCTTCGTCGCGCACGCCGCCCAGCGAAATGCGCCCGAATACGCGCCCGGTCGCCGCCGCAATGCCGCGTCCCAAAGAAGTTTTACCGACTCCCGGCGGACCGACAAAACACAAAATCGGCGCTTTGCCGTTCGGTACGCGTTTTTGCACGGCGAGATGTTCCAAAATTCGTTCTTTGATTTTGTCCAGACCGTAATGATCCGAATCTAAAACTTTGCGCGCGTCTTTCGCCGAAACCGGCAGCGAAGTTCGCTTAACCCACGGCAGCGACAATATGGTGTCTAAATAAGTACGCGTGACCGTTGCCTCGGCGGACATCGGCGGCATCATTTTTAGTTTGCGCATTTCCTGTTCGCATTTTTCGCGCGCCTGTTTGCTCATTCCCGATTTTTGGATGCGCTGTTTCATTGAATCCAACTCGGCATTTTGGTCGTCGCCGAGTTCGCGTTGAATGGCGCGCGCCTGTTCTTGCAAATAATATTCGCGATGATTTTTTTCCATCTGATTTTTAATCCGCCCGCGAATCTTGCGTTCTATTTTTTGCACTTCGGTTTCGCGCCCGATAAGCGACAGCAATCGCGCGGCGCGTTCGGCGACATCTGCCATTTCCAGCATTTCTTGCCGCTTTTTAATATTCAGCGGAAAGAAACCGGCAACATGATCCACCATCCGTTCAAAATCTTCAATCTCCTCTATTTTTGCCGACAAATCATCGCCGACTTTGTGATTAACCTTTGCATAAGAAGCAACGGCGGCGCGAAAAGACCGCAACAACGCGGTCGCTTCGTCAGCAGGCGGACGATTGACGGCGGGCATCGGAGAAACTTCGGCGGAAATTCGGGCGTTTTCTTCCACGCGATATTTCGCCTTGCCGCGCGAGATTCCTTCTACCAAAACTTTGACGGTGCCGTCCGGCAATCGCAACATTTGCAATACATTTGCCGCGCAACCGACATCGTATAAATCTTCCGCCGCCGGCGTATCGGTGTCGGGCGATTTTTGTGTTGCGAGAAAAACGCGCCCGCCTTCTTCCATCGCTTTGTTTAACGCGTCCAGCGACATTTGTCTGCCGACATACAAAGACAAAACGACTCGCGGAAATACCACGACATCGCGCAACGGTACCACTTGCATTCTCGTGTCATATTTCAATTCGCCGCCGCCCGCCGAATCGGATTTTTTGACCGGCGCATTGTCGTTTGCGGAATCTGCCGCCGCATCCGCCGGGGATTCTTCCAAATCGGTCGGCGCGCGTTTTGTCGGATTTTTCGGCGAATCCGCTGCGGCGGGTGCGCCGATAATCGCGTCTGTTGCGTCTATTGCCGCGTCTTTTGCGCCTGTTGTCGCGCCCGCAGCGGGTTCGTTTGCGGCGGAATCGTCTTTAATGTCGCCGCCTTTTTTTATGTCGTCAAAACTGTCATCGCTCATGTTTACCGACCTTTCCCGCCTTGCGGCGGCGTTAATCTTTTATTTATAGCACTTGAATTGCAAATTGCAAGCGCCCGCAAAAACGATGTTGCCGGACGCCGCATTTTTATTGTTCTCCGCCGGGCAATACAAAAATTTCGCCTTTTTTTATCATCTGCAAACGGCGGCGCGCGACTTCTTCCAGACGCGAAGTATCCGCCCGGACTTCGCGCACAAGAACGCGCATTTCTTCCACTTCCAGTTTCAGGCGGCTGTTGTCGCGCTGAAATGTCGCGAATTCGGCGCGGAGTTTCGCCGCCCGCACGGCACCGTCTCCCGGGTCGTAGGCGGCGGAATACAACATCCACGCGCTTCCGGCGACAAACGCCAGCGCCATCGCATAATATTTTCGTCCCGTCATGAACGACATTTTAGCACGGATTGCCCGGCATATTTTGCCGCACCGCCCAATGCCTCGGCGATTCGCAAAAGACGGTTATATTTTGCGGTTCTTTCGCCGCGACACGGCGCGCCCGATTTGATTTGTCCGGCATTCCATGCAACCGCAATATCCGCCAAATCCGCATATTCCGTTTCGCCGGAACGGTGCGACATCATCACGCCATAACCGGCATTTTGCGCCAGCCGCACTGCATCGCGCGTTTCCGTCAATGTGCCGATTTGATTCGGTTTAGCGAGCAACGCGTTCGCCGCCCGCCGGTCAATTCCTTTTTGCAACCGCACGCAGTTCGTCGCAAATAAATCGTCGCCGACAAGTTGCATTTTGTCGCCGAGACAATCGGTCAACAATCGCCAGCCGTCCCAATCCTCTTCGGCGCATCCGTCTTCAATACTTGCAATCGGATATTTTTTGTGCCAATCCGAAAACTTTTCCACCAACGCGTTCGCATCGCCGCGAAAGTTTTCGCCGGGCAAATGATACGCGCCGTTATGATGCAATTCGCCGGCGGCAACATCCAACGCAATTGCAATTTGTTTGCCGGGCGCAAAACCCGCGCTAATAATTGCCTCGCAAACTAATTCCAACGCTTTTTCGGCGTTATGCAAATCGGGCGCAAATCCGCCTTCGTCGCCGACCGCCGTGGACAATTTTTGTCGCGCGAGCAATTTTTTTAACGAATGAAAAACTTCCGCGCCCGCAAAAAGCGCGGACGGAAAATCATCAAATCCTATCGGCGCAATCATAAACTCCTGAATATCTAAATTGTTGTCGGCATGCGCGCCGCCGTTAATGATGTTCATAAACGGCACCGGCATCGTGCATCCGTCGCCGAGAAATTCGTAAAACGGACGCGCACAAAACTTCGCCCCCGCTTTTGCCGCCGCCAAAGATGCCGCCAAAATCGCGTTCGCACCGAGGCGCGATTTGTCCGCACTGTTGTCGGCGGCAATCAGCAAATTGTCTACGCTTTCATAATCGCGGCAGTCCGCACCGCAAAGCGCATCGGCGATTTCCGAATTGAGATTCGCGGCGGCACGACGAACGCCTTTTCCTTGCAATCGTTTTTCTTTGTCGCGCAACTCCACCGCTTCGCCGCCGCCCACAGACGCCCCGGACGGTGCGGCGGCGAATGCACGAATGCCACACGCGAGATGCACTTCGGCTTCCACAGTCGGCATTCCGCGCGAATCTAATATTTCGCGCCCGCAAACTTTCGCGATTTTCGCGCCCGCAGAATTGTCCGCCGCACTCATCGCATTAAAATTAATAAATATTTTTTCATTTCGCAATTATACTCAAATCCCGGCGTTTGTTTTTTTCCGGCGGGCGATGCCAATAGCGAAAATATTCGTCACGCCATCTCGTCATTGCAACGCCGCTTGTCGAAAATTCGGCGACAATCGCGCCGTCTTTGTCGGTGCGATAAATCGCCGCCCCGAAATCCTCCGCACGCGCCACCACATCTTCGCGAGGATGCCCGAAACGGTTGCCGTCTCCTGCCGAAAAAATGACGGCGGCGGGCGACACTGTTTCCAAAAATGGAATCGCGGAAGAATCCGCACCGCCATGATGCGGCGCCAACAAAACATTCGCCCGCAACGAATCGCCATAACGCGCCGCCAAACGCAACTCCACTTCGCGCGGAATGTCGCCGGAAAGCAACGCCGTACCGCCCGCCGCGGTAATTTGAATAACGCAACTTTTCGCATTGTCATCGCCTTCGGCAGTTTCGCCGGACGGATGCAAAACCGCAAAATGCACGCCGTCCCATTCCCATTCGTCGCCCGCCGTACACGATTTTGCGTTTGTGTTGTGTCGCAACAAATGCCCCGCCGATAACGAAGATAAAAACACTTTCGGCGGACGCGCTTTCAACAATCGCGCCGCACCGCCGCTATGATCAATATCGTCATGACTTACGACAATCATATCCAAATCGCCATGTCCGCGCAAAAAATCGTCAATGATGCGAAAGGCGAAAGGCGGACCGGTATCATAAACCAGCAAATGATTTTCGGTTTCCACCACCGCCGCCGCACCTTGTCCGACATCCAAAACCGTCATCTTAAAATCGCCCGCTTCCGGCGACGGTGCGCGCGCCAGCAGCATTGCAATTATCGGCGCAGCACCCGCCCACCGCAACGGCGTACCGCGCGGCATCAACATCCACGCCCCGCCCGCACATGCAGTCGCAAAAAACCACCACGGCGCATTTGTTTGCAAAGCGGCAAACGGAAAATCGGATAACCAACGCAAAAAACTAAAACATTGCGTCAACACTTCCGCGGCAAGATACCACAACACATCGCCGGGAATAAAAAGATCCAAAAAAATCAGCGGCAAAATAACAAATCCCGTCAACGGTACGGCAACCAGATTCGCCGGTAAAGACGCCAAAGACGCTTCGTTAAAAAATTGCAAAGTTAGCGGTATTGCAAAAAGCGATAATAAAAATTGCAACTTAAAAAGACGAATAAAAAAATTGCCGCCCGCCGAAGAAGCGGCGACCACCGCCCCCGCCAACATAAACGAAAGCCAAAATCCCGCCGACAATACCGCCCACGGGTCAGCGAATGTCACGACAATCGCCGCCACCGCAATTGCATTTGTCGCACCGATTGCGCCACCGGCAAGCATTGCCGCCGCCGCCGCCAGAAACATCAACGCGCCCCGCTGCACCGGCACTTCCAATCCTGCAAGCCACGCATAACCCGCGACAAACGGAATCGCCGCCAGCAACGCCGCTTTTTGTGCGGGCATTATGCGCATCAGTTTACGATTTCGCCGCCAAAAAAATCCGCCCCAAAACGCAGCAACTCCCGCCACCAACGCAATATGCGTTCCCGAAATGCTGAACAAATGCGCGACTCCCGTACGCCGCAAAACGCGCCATTGTTCGTTGCGCATTTGCGAACGGTCGCCGACAAGCAACGCCGACACCAACTCCCCGCCGTGCGGCAAAGACAACGCGCGTCGCCGCAACGCACCGCGAACACCTTCGCCCGCAGATAATAAAACAACTTTGTCGCGCGCGCGCACATAACCGGCGGCGCGAATGCCGCGCGCAAACAAATAACCCGCATAATCAAAACCGCGCGGATTAAGATTCGTGCGCGGCGGACGGATGCGAATTTTCATTCGCAATCGCGCACCGTTTTGCAAAAAAGCAAACGATTTGCCGTAATGATAATCGGACAATCGCGCGCGCAATTGCAAATCCATCGGCGGCAAAACAATTCTTTCAATATCAAAATCAAAACGCGTACGCCGTTCGTCATTATCCGGAAATCCGCGCACGACGCCTTCCACAACAATGTCGCGCCATTCGTGCGCCGCCGGTACGCGTTCGGCGAGACGACTCTCGGCGCGATATGCCGCATATCCCCATCCGACAAAAAATATGCAAATCAACATCGGCGCGCGCGCCCGCCGCCAAATCGCCCAAACCAACGGCGGCAAAAACGCCAACGCCCACTCCCACGGCGGCAAGGAATCTTGCGTCTGCAAAAGACATATTCCGGCGACAAATGCAGCGGCAGCGAACGGCATCGGCGAAATTATACGGCGCATTGCCGTACCGAAAAACATACTATAATAACGAAATGCAATTTTCGCTTTCGCCCGAACAAAAAATGATCGTTTCCGCCGTCCGCAGTTTTGTGGAAAAGGAAGTTTATCCGCTGGAACGCGAGGTTGAAAAAACCGGAATCGTGCCGCGCGAAATCGCCGATTCCATTAAACAAAAATGCAAAGACGCCGGTTTTTACGCCGCCAACATTCCCGCCGAAGCAGGCGGCGGCGGATTATGCAATTTGGATTTTGCATTATTAGAACGCGAACTCGGACGCGGGGCGATGGCGCTGACCGTTTTTTTCGGACGCCCGTCCAACATCTTAATGGCGTGTCGCGATTCGCAACGCGACAAATATCTTTATCCCGCAGTACGCGGCGAAAAAATGGACGCACTTGCAATGACCGAACCCGCCGCCGGTTCCGATGTACGCGGAATGCGATGCGCCGCCGTCCCCAAAAACGGCGATTGGATTCTTAACGGCGGCAAACATTTTATTTCGCATGCCGACATTGCCGATTTTTTCATCGTCTTTGCGGCAAGCGGCGAAGAAGAATCACCGCGCGGCATTCGCAAAAAAATTACATGTTTTTTGGTCGACCGCGATGCGCCCGGTTTTTCGGTTCGCCCCGGCTATCATTCCGTTTCACATCGCGGCTATCACAACGGCGTTTTGCATTTTGACGATTGCCGCTTGTCAACCGAACAAATTTTGGGCGAAGTCCACCGCGGTTTCGAAACCGCAAACGAATGGCTATATGCAACGCGAATCACAGTCGCCGCAATGTGCGTCGGGCGGGCGAGACGCGTTTTTGATTTCGCACTTTCGCACGCCGCCGAACGAAAACAATTCGGGCAAGCAATCGGAAAATTTCAGGGAGTCGGATTCAAACTCGCGGATATGATTACCGATATTGACGCCGCAGATTTTTTAACTTTGCACGCCGCATGGCGTTTGGACCAAAAACTTCCCGCCAATCGCGAAATCGCATCGGCAAAAGTTTTCGCCTCCGAAATGCTATCGCGAGTCACCGACGAAGCAATTCAAATTCACGGCGGAATGGGATTGATGAACGATTTACCGCTGGAACGATTTTGGCGGGACGCCCGCGTAGAAAGAATCTGGGACGGCACTTCCGAAATCCAACGCCACATCATCGCCCGCGAACTCCTCCGCCCCCTCGGCGCATAAAAATTCCGAATTTCATCGGAATGGTAGAAGTTGGAAATTAGGAAAATAAAATTCACCATTCCCGTGAACGCGGCGGAATTCCGCAAAAAAACCCCGTCATTCCCGCGAAAGCGGGAATCCATTACGGGCGATTAATTTTAGAATTTCCGCAAATTTTACGCGAAAATTAAATTTGAAAATTCCCGCATTTTTTCGCAAAAAACGAAGTGAAAGCGCGAATTTTACGCGAAAATTAAATTTGAAATTCCCGCGAATTTTAAGCGAAAAACCCCCGTCATTCCCGCGAAAGCGGGAATCCATTACGGACGATTAAATTTGCAATTCCCGCAAATTTTACGCGAAAATTAAGTTTGAAATTCCCGCACATTTTTTTGTGAAAAACGAGGTGAAGGCGGGAATTTGTCGGTAAAAATGGATTCCCGCTTTCGCGGGAATGACGGCGGGAATCCGCACATTTTACGCGAAAATTAAGTTTGGAATTTCCGCAAATTTTACGCAAAAAACCCCGTCATTCCCGCGAAAGCGGGAATCCATTACGGGAGATTAATTTTAGAATTTCCGCGAATTTTACGCGAAAATTAAGTTTGGAATTTCCGCGAATTTTTTCGCAAAAAACGAGGTGAATGCGAGGGTTTGTCAGTAAAAATGGATTCCCGCTTTCGCGAGAATGACAAGGTGAAACCGCAAATTTTATGCGAAAATTAAGTTTCGCGAATTTTACGCAAAAAAACCCCGTCATTCCCGCGAACGCGGGAATCCATTACGGGAGATTAATTTTAGAATTTCCGCAAATTTTACGCGAAAATTAAGTTTGGAATTTCCGCATTTTTTCGCAAAAAACGAGGTGAAAGCGCGAAAACGAGGTGAATGCGGGAATCCATTTTGTCGCGAAAATTAAGTTTGGATTCCCGCTTTCGCGGGAATGACGGCGGGAATCCGCACATTTTACGCGAAAATTAAGTTTGGAATTTCCATATTTTTTCGCAAAAAACGAGGTGAATGCGGGATTTTGTCGGTAAAAAATTCCCGCTTTCGCGGGAATGACAAGGTGAAACCGTGAATTTTAAGAAAAAATTAAGTTTGGAATTTCCGTGCATTTTTTCGCGAAAAGGGTGGGAACTAATCGCGTTCTTCAACGAGGCGGAGTCCGGCGGCGATGGCTTGTTTGGAAAAACCGGGAAATGAAGTCGCGACATTGTCGCAATCGCGCACGATAATATCGCCTTTTGCGCGCAATGCCGCAATCGCCATCGCCATCGCAATACGATGATCGCCGCGCGATTCTACTTCGCCTTTGTCAAAAACAAATTCGCGTTCGCCTCGTCCGTCCATTGTTAAGCCGTCTTCGGTTTCTTCGCATTCCACGCCCAGAGTGCGCAATCCGGCGACCATTGCGCCGATGCGGTCGCTTTCTTTGTGTCGCAACTCGCCCGCACCGGATAATGTTGTTTCGCCTTTTGCGGCGGCGGCGGCAACCAGCAAAGCGGGAAACTCGTCTATCGCAAACGGCACATCGGCGGCGGTAATGTCAATTCCGCGCAACTCGCCGCCCAATATGCGAATGTCCGCCACCGGTTCCGCGCCCATTCGCCGCGGATTTAAGATTTCAATGCGCGCGCCCATTCGTCGCAACAACTCCACGACGCCGATGCGGGTCGGATTGATTCCCGTCTCGCGCAACAGCATTTCGCCGCCCGAAATTGCCGCACCGACCATCAAAAACGCCGCCGATGAAATATCCGCCGGCACGCCGAAACGGGCGGGCGACAACGCCGCCCCGCCGCAAACCGAAACGATATTGTCGTTTAGCGATACCGGTGCGCCGAAAACTTCCAGCATTCGTTCGGTATGATCGCGAGTCGGCAGCGGTTCTGCAACCGATGTTTCGCCTTCGGCACGCAATCCCGCCAGCAGAAGGGCGGATTTGACTTGCGCGCTTGCGATGTCAATTGTGTGCGCCGTGCCGCGAAGTTTTGCGCCGCCGCCAATTTGCACCGGCGGCGTACCGTTTTCGGCGGTGCGAATGTCCGCCCCCATTGCCGCCAGCGGTTCGGCAACGCGCCGCATCGGTCGGCGCATTAGCGAAGAATCGCCGATTAGAGTTGCCGCAACTCCCCATCCCGCCGCAACGCCGCAAAACAAACGCATTAAAGTGCCGGAGTTGCCGCAATCAATTTCGGCAGCGGGCGCGCGCAATCCGCCGCCGTCTACGGTGAGTCGTCCGTCTTCCCGTTCGCAAACTTTTACGCCGCATGCGCAAACGGCGTTGATGGTTGCGCGCACATCTTCGCTCATTAAAATGTTTGAGATTTCGCTTGTGCCGTCTGCAAGTGCGGCAAGCATAACCGCCCGATGCGACACCGATTTGTCGGACGGTACGCGCCATTCGCCGCGCAACTCGCCGCCGGGTGATACGACAAAACGCACGGTCATTTTTCCAAATCCTCGCGCCATCGCCGCCGCAATGCCCGCGCCGCCGAAAACTTTTGATTGAGCAATTCGCCATCGCCCGCGCGAATCGCCTCGTCCAATATGTCCAGTTGCCGCCGAAATCGCGCCGTTGCCGCCAGCAATGCATCGCCATTTTGCAGACAAATGTCGCGCCACATAACTGAATTTGAACCGGCGATTCGCGTAAAATCACGAAATCCGCCCGCCGCAAAACGCAACGCCGATTCGCCTTCGGAATCGGCGCGCAACGATTCCATCAGCGCGAACGAAAGCAAGTGCGGCAGATGACTGACCGCCGCAAAAACCGAATCGTGTTGCGCCGCCGTCATTTCCGTCACACGCGCACCGGTTCGTTGCCACGCCGATTTTGCAATTGCCGCAGCGTCCGCATCCGATTCCGCCGGACACATCACCACCCAGCGGTCGGCAAACAACTCCGCGAAAGATGCAGCAAAACCGCTATCTTCTCCGCCGGCAACCGGATGAGACGGCACGAAACGCCCGGCTTTTTCGCCCAAATATTCCGCCGCAACCGCCGCCGCCTGCCGTTTGCAACTGCCGCAATCAAACACCGTTGTGCGCGGAGAAATAACATCGGCGATTGCGGCGAAAATGTCGCCGAACGCCCCGACCGGCGTTGCGATAAAAACTTCATCGGCAACACAAACCGCCGCCGGTTCGGAATAAACTTCGTCCGCCGCACCCGCCGCCCGCGCCGCCGCCCGTGTTTCGGCGCAAATATCCGCGCCGATAACGCGCATTCCCGCCTTTTTGCACGCCCGCGCAAATGACCCGCCGACAAGTCCCAAACCGATAACGCCCGCCGTGCGATTCATTGCGAAAAACTTTTGCGAAAACTTTTGAGTACGCGCAAAAAGCGGCGATTTTCTTCTTCCCGCCCGATGGAAACGCGCAACCATTCGGGCATTTTGTATCCCGCCAGCGGACGGATGATAATGCCGCCGTTTAACATTTCTTCGTAAATGTGTGCGGCGGCGGAACCGGCGTTAAAAGTGATGAAGTTTGCGCGCGAATGCAGGCGCGGAATTTTCATTTCGTCCAACGCCGCGCCAATTTGCGCCATTCCGGCGGCGTTTGTTTCCACGCTGCGGGCGACATGCGCGCGATCTGCAATCGCCGCAATCGCCGCCGTTTGCGCCGCCGCACCGACATTAAAAGGTTGACGAATGCGATTTAACATCGCGACAACTTCCGCATCTGCAACGCCGAATCCGACTCGCAATCCGGCGAGTCCGTGTATTTTGGAAAAAGTGCGGGTGACCAGCACATTCGGAAATCCGGACGCCGTTATTCGGTCTTCGCCGTCCGTATATTCGCGATATGCCTCGTCCAAAACGACCAGCACATGCGGCGGCACGCGCGCTATCATTGCCGCGATTTTGTCGGGCGAATGCCAGCCGCCGGTAGGATTATTCGGATTTGCGACAAAAAGCAGACGCACATCGGGTTTCGCCGCCGCCGCTGCCAACGCATCCAAATCGTGTTCGTAATCGCGGGCGGGAGCGACAATCGCGCGGGCACGGCGGGCGGCAACGGCAAGCCCATACACCGCAAACGAATACGCCGAAAAAACCGCCGCATCGTTTTCCGTTAAAACGAGTTGCGCGGCGAGTTCCAAAACTTCGTTTGAGCCGTTGCCGACAATCACGCATTCCGGCGACACCGCAAGCCGTTCGCCGATAGCACGCCGCAATGTTTCGCCGCCGCCGTCCGGATAGTGCGATACCGCAGCAGGCGGCAACTCGCGCAACGCCCGCAACGCCGCCGCGCCCGCCCCAAGCGGATTTTCATTAGACGCCATTTTGACGACATCCTTCAATCCGCGTTCCGCCGCGACTTCTTCAATCGGTCGCCCCGGCTGATAAGGCGACATTTGCCGCACCGATTCCGCGACATTTTGCAACACCGGATTAACCATATTTTTGCAAAATCTGTTTGAGCATTTGCGGATTGTTATATGCGGCGCGTCCCACAACCGCCCCGGCGATATTCGGATGCGCCGCCAATGCGCGAAAATCGTCTTCGTCACGCGCACCGCCTGATGCGATAACCGGACACGGCGACAGCCGCGCGACTTCGGCAGTCGCGTCCACATTGACGCCGCCCAACATTCCGTCCCGCCCGATATCGGTAAAAATCACCGCCGCAGGCGGATTCGCGCGAATCGCATCCAGCAATTCGCCGACTTGCATTCCCGCATCTTCGCACCAGCCGGCGACCGCGATGTGTCCGTTGCGGGCGTCTGCGGCGAGCATTATTTTTTCGGGAAATGCCGCAAATATTTCTTCGCGAAATGTCGCATCGCGAATTGCAGCAGTGCCGACAATTGCAAATGCCGCGCCCGCATCCAGCACGCGGCGAATATCTTGCATCGTCCGCAATCCGCCGCCGGTTTGCACTGTCGCACCGAATTCGGCGGCGGCGGCAATGACGGCGGCAACCGCCGCGGCGTTTTCGTCACCGCCGCTTTTAGCGGCATCCAAATCTATCAAATGCAAACGGCGCGCGCCGAGGGCGAAAAATCGCCGCGCCATTTCGGCGGGATTGTCGCCGAAAAACTCCGCCGATTCGTACGCGCCGCGCCGCAAACGGGCGCATTTGCCGCCGAGAATATCAATCGCCGGAATCGCCCGCAATCCGTTATTCCGCTTCGCGATAGCCGAGTCGCGCCAACTCCCGCTGAATTGCGGCGATATTGCGGCGGTGTTCGTCGCGGCGTTTTTGCAGAAATTGCCGCCGCCGGTCATCATCCGCGTTTTCCGCCATCCCGTTGAGACGCAACTCAATTTGTTTTTCGCTGCGCAATTCGTACAACAAAATATCCCCGCGTTTTTTGTCCATTTCGCTCTGCCGCCGCGATGACACTTTTCCGAATTTACCCGGCGAAGACGAAGACGCTTTCGGTGCGGCGGCGGAAGATTTTTTGACGGGTTTTTTGCCGCTAAACGAAGGCAACTCTTTGTACGACGAAGAACACTGTTCGGCGGAAGACACAAATCGCACTCGCCCGTCTTCGCCCTTGCATTGATACAACTGCGCCTGCGCCGCCCCCACCGCAAACAACACAAACGCGCAACCCGCGCAAATATTTCGTCCGTTTGTCATTAACCCGCAATTTTACACCGATTCCGCCGAATCAAAAAAAAGGGCGGCGGTGCGCCGCGCCGCGCCGACGACGCCGAAATCCTTGATAAACGCCTTCGCGTAGGATTTCCAGCCATTACGATAGTCGCGTCCAGTGCGGCGGATGAAAAAATCCATGTCGGCGGAATTCAACTGCGCCAGCAACTCATCCTCGCCGATGGCGCGGTCTTTAATCTTAATCGCATAGCCCGAATAAAAAGTGTACTGCGGATCGGGGCATTTCATAAAATTCGGCGCGCGATTCATTCCCGAAGTCAGAATTTTGTCGCCCAAAGTTTTGTGCAGATTAATTTCGCGCCCGTACGCATACCACGGCGCACGCGCCGCGCCCTTGTCGCGCATCAGCAAACGCGGTTTGCGCGCCGAAAGATACGCGAATATTTTCGGAAATCGCGCGCGCAATTCGTCCTCCGGCAACAGCGGCGGACGGCGCGCGTCCGTCATTTTGTACGGGCAAATAATAACGCGATTTTTGGGATCGCGCCCGCGCTTCATCACCGAAACTTTCAATATCGGCAAAACCCCCGCCTTTTCCAAGCGAACGGTGTCGCCGTCCGCGGTTTTGCAAACAAACCATTCGCCCTCTTCGCCGACGGTCTCCAAAATAAAAACATCGTCCGCCAGCGTTTGTACGCCCACGCTGATGTCGGCGATTTGTGCGAGCGGCGCGCCGCGGCGGCGAATGCTTTCCGTCCGCGCGTATTCTTCCCCGCCACACAAATCCCAGCGCGGCGCGTGCAGACGGTCACATTCCATCCGGTCGCAAAAGCGTATTTTGTCGCCGTCATAACGATATAAATCCAACGCCGCGCCGTCCGCGTTCTTGTCCAAAATGGTAATCAGTGAATAAGTCGTCGCGTTCGCAAAAACCTGATGTTCGCCGAAATCAATCAACGTTTGCACGACGCCCTCCGCCGCCAGCAATTCGCGCAACGGTTTTCCCGCGTCCGTCTTTGTAAAACCGTTCGGAGTGATATAACCGAGCCGCCCGCCAGCGTTCAACAGATTCAATCCCGCCTCAAAAAACGCCATATAAATGTCGCTGCATCCCCGCGCCGCCGCCCGCCACTGCCGCGCAAGCCGCACGCGCGTTTCTTTCGGCAAATGTTGAATGCGGATATACGGCGGATTGCCGGCGACAAAATCAAACGCGCCGAAAAAAGGCGCGAGCGCGTTTTTGTCCGCGCCGTCCATTCGCCGCAAATTCCAATTGATATTCGCGCGCATTCCGCGTTCGCGCAAAAGCGTATCCAACCGCGCGCGACATTTTTCCAAGGCGGCGGAATCCAAATCAAATCCGCAAACGCCGTTTTGCAAATCCCGTTTCAATGTTTTGGAATCACCGTGTTCGGAAAGAATTTTTTCCGCCGCGGCAACGAGAAAGTTGCCGTCCCCGCACGCCGGATCGCAAAGCGCCTTGCCGCGCAATCCGCCCCCGCACAGACGCGAAAGAATTTCATCCACAATCCAGCGCGGCGTATACACCGCGCCATTCCGCTTTTGTTCGCCGATGTCGTTTCTCAACGGCACGACAATTTTGCCGCCTTGTATTCGGTCAGTTTGACGAAAAGATTAATAAAATGTTCCAAACTCGCGTCTGTCTTTAGAAATTCTTTAATTTCCGGGTCAAATTCGGTTTTATCAATATCGGTCAGACGGGCGACTTTCCTGCTTTTGTAATTAATATCCACAAACACCAATCCGAACGCGTCCGGTTTATGCGGAAAATCGCGGTCGCGGTACAGCCGGAGATATTTCAATAAATTGTGCGAATTGATTTTTTCATATCCGGAAACGCCGCCGCTTTTTTTGCGATATTCCACAACGGACGGCATCACGGTCAACGCGCCGTAGCCGATTTCACCGCGCCGCAAATTCGCGGTTTCGCCGAGCAAATGCTCGAAATAATTTACGCTGTTCTGTTTGTAGTTGGATGTAATAAATTTAAAACTGACTCCGGAAACAAGCCGCCCTTGATTCAAAACGGCGATGTCAATAGCTTTGTCGTAATACAAACCAGACGCCGTCTCTTCCCTTGCGGTCGGTTCGTCATCCCGCATCCCGCGCGTCTGATAATGTTCGCCCAAATGTTTCCGAAGCGTATCCGCCACCCAACGGTGCGCGGGCTTTAGTTTTTTCGTACTGCGGGCTCCGAACTCATTATATTTTTTATATGAATCCTGAATACATCGCAAAAATCCGTCCGTCAAATCCGACATATCCGCGCATTTGTCATTTGAAATCCGCCGAATCGCGGGTTTACGCCGCTTCCGCTTCTTCCTTGCCGGAGATTTTTTTGTCGTCTTTGTCTTCGGGTTCTTCGTCTTCGGCGTTGTCGCCGGAATCGGAGGAGGCGGGCGGCAAATCCGGCGGTTCCGGTTCGCGCCCTTCCATAATCGCGTCAATTTGTTTTCCGTCCAACGTTTCAAGATCCAGCAACGCCTTCGTCATCATTTCCACTTTGTCGCGATTTTTTTCCAGCAATGCGCGGGCGCGCTTGTATTGTTCGTCTATAATGGCGCGAATTTCGGCGTCCACATTTTTCATCGTAGATTCGGAAACTTGTTTGTGTGTCGTGACCGAACGCCCCAAAAATACTTCGCCTTCTTCTTCGCCGTAGACCATCGTCCCCATTTTTTTACTCATTCCCCATTGCGTCACCATCCGCCGCGCCATTGTCGTCGCGCGTTCAAAATCGTTGGATGCGCCGGTCGTCATTTGTTCCATAAATAACTCTTCGGCGATGCGTCCGCCCAGCAACACGCAAATCGTATCCAAAATTTGGCGGTCGGTCATATTGTAGCGGTCTTCGGAGGGCAACTGCATTGTAACGCCCAGCGCGCGCCCGCGCGGGATGATGGTGACTTTATGCACCGGGTCCGTGTCCGGCAAAAGACGCGCCACAATGGCGTGTCCGGATTCGTGATAGGCGGTGTTTTTTCGTTCGCGTTCCGGCATGACGATGGATTTGCGTTCCGCGCCCATAATAATTTTTTCTTTGGCGAATTCAAAATCTATCATCCGCACCGTTTTGCGATTTTCGCGTCCCGCATGCAACGCCGCTTCGTTGACCAGATTTGCCAAATCCGCACCGGCAAAACCGGGCGTACCGCGGGCGATAATTTTTGCGTCCACATCGCGCCGCGCCGAAATTTTTCGTATATGCACTTTAATAATTTCTTCGCGTCCGCGAATGTCGGGTAGCGGCACAACCACTTGCCGGTCAAAACGCCCCGGACGCAACAACGCCGGGTCCAACACATCCGGGCGGTTTGTCGCCGCAATGACGATAACGCCGGTGTTTTCTTCAAATCCGTCCATTTCCACCAGCAACTGATTTAAGGTTTGTTCGCGTTCGTCGTTGCCGCCGCCCAATCCGGTTCCGCGTTGTCTGCCGACGGCGTCTATTTCGTCTATGAAAACAATGCAAGGCGCATGTTTTTTTGCCTGCTCAAACATGTCGCGTACGCGGGATGCGCCGACACCGACAAACATTTCCACGAAATCGGAACCAGAGATGGAGAAAAACGGTACTTTCGCTTCGCCTGCAATCGCGCGCGCCAGCAAAGTTTTTCCCGTCCCCGGACTGCCCACCATCAAAACGCCGCGCGGGATTTTTGCGCCCAACTTCTTAAATCGCGCCGGACGGCTTAAAAATTCCACCAACTCGGTCACATCTTCTTTCGCCTCTTCGCAACCGGCAACATCTTCAAAACTGACGGTGTGTTCTCTTTCGCCGAGAATCCGCGCCTTGCTTTTGCCGAATGAAAACGCGCCGCCGCGTCCGCCGCCTTGCATTCGCTGCATAAAAAATATCCAAACGCCGATAAGCAACAACATCGGAAACCACGAAATAAATAAAGTCGTAAGAATGGATCTTTCGTTTTCGGCTTCCGCTTCCACTTCCACTCCCGCGCGGCGCAAATCGGAAATCATAAACAAATCGGGCGGCGCATGCGCGACAATCACCTCGTTCGATTCGGTCTGCCCGTGCAAACGCGTGCCGTCCACATAAACGCGCACAAATAAACCGTCTTCGGCGCGGCGCATAAATTCGGAATAGGGAATGCTTTGGTCGCCGCCGCCGGTTCGGAAATGTCCCAACAAATACATTCCCCCGACAAACAGCAAAATCCATATTAAAATATTTTTCATGGCAGAGTTCATTTTCCTATTTTAACCCTTATCCTTTCCGATTCCAAACAAATACACTTCGCGACTCGCCGATTTTGTCGCCTGCGGACGAAAAATTCGCGTCCCCGCAAAGTCCCGCGCAAATGCCCGCCGCACTTCGTCAAACGCCCGCCCCTGAAATATCTTAACCAAAATTTTGCCGCCGGGCGCCAAATAATCTCGCGCAAAAGCCGCCGCCGCCCGCGCCATTTCTGCCGATTGCGCCTGATCCACTTCGGCAACACCGCTGATATTCGGCGCCATATCCGACAATACAACATCCGCCCGCCCGCCGAAAATATCCGCCATTTCCGCCGCAATAGATTCCGCCAAAAAATCGCCGCACAGCGAACGCACACCCGGCAACGGTTGCATCGGCAAAATATCCGCGGCGACAATGACGCCGTTTTTGCATCGCATCGCCGCAACTTGCGACCAGCCGCCGGGCGCACCGCCCAAATCCGCAACTTTCGCACCGGGAAAAAATAAACCCAGCGCATCATCCATTTCTATCAATTTAAACGCCGCCCGCGAACGAAATCCCGCCGCCCGTGCGGCGCGTACTTGCGGATCTTTTTCGTGCGCACGATGCCATTGCGCAGATTTTGCAGTGCGGCGGCGGGACATAAACTATTGCCAAATATAAAGCGGAAAATAAACCATATTTCAATATTTTATTTATAACTTTGTATATTTTGTATAAAAATGAAAATGGGCGTTTTATTTCGCCAGAAATCCGCCGTCTACCGGCAGCAAAATGCCGGTGATATATGCCGCCGCCGGAGACGCCAAAAATACTGCCGCGCCGTCCAAATCGGAAAGTTCGCCGTTGCGTCCGAGAATGGTGGAATCGGCGAGACGCGCCGCAAGTTGCGAATCCGAAAACACTTTGTCGGTCATTGCGCTGGGAAAAAATCCCGGCAAAATCGCGTTAACTGTGATTCCGTCCCGCCCCAAAGCGCGCGCCAACGCCCGCGTAAGTTGCACGACGCCGCCTTTGGATGCGGTATAGGCGGCGTCGCCCAAACCCGCGCGCAACGATTGCAAAGAACCGATGTTGATAATCGCGCCGCCGCCGGACATTCCGCGCGCCAACTCACGCGAAAGAAAAAACGGCGCGGTCAAATTAATCGCCATTGTTTTGTCCCACGATTCCGGCGTAATATCCGCGGCGGCACGCGCAGGGTCGGGCGATGAACGCAAATTGACTCCGGCGGCGTTCGCGAGAATTTGCGGCGCACCGAAACATTCGGCAATTTGCGCGGCGATTGCGGGAATGTTCGCGGTTTGCGCCAAATCGGCGGCGACCGCTTTCGCGCACGTTTTTTGGGCGGCGGCGTTGATTTCGTCCGCCGCTTCCCGCAACAAATTTTCGCGCCGTCCGAGCAACACGACATTCGCGCCCGCCGCCGCAAACGCAAATGCAATGCGCCGCCCGATTCCCGACCCGCCGCCGCTAACCGCCGCCGTCCGCCCGTCCAGCGAAAACATCGTCATTCTTTGCCCCCCCGCACGGACGGTTCGCCACAGAGTTTTTCGCGGACAATGGCGACTCCGTCCAGCACCGTTTTCGGCAAACCCAGCACATCCGCGAGAATGATTTTATCCAACTCCGCGCGCGTTTTGTCTTCGTTCGCGCGATAAAACGGCAACAACGGTTCATTTTTCACGGCGTTAAATCCACGCCGCGCCGCCGCCAATTGCCCCCCCGACAATTTCGTCAAATCCAAAACCGGCATTGTTGGAATGCGCACGGGACTAATGCTTCCTCTGCCGCTTTGCTGTTTGTTTGACCACCACCAGTACAACAAAAATCCCAAAGTAGAATTGCCCCACAATGCGAAAGCGCATTCCTGTCCGCGATTTTTAAGAATCACATTCGGCCACGCAGTGCCCCCGATAGCCGGCTTTTCCGTGATGGCAACCGTCAGCGGTTGCGAATTAAAACGGCAATGAATGTTGAAGTGAGCGCGTCCGGCGAATTGCCAAATTTTCAGTGCCTTGTCCTTCGCCTCTTTATGTTTGCGGACAACTCCGTACGAATCGGGAGCGACCACGAGGCGCGTTTCGCGTTTCGCGTCATGCGACCACAGACAAGGATAGTTTTCGTTCGCGCTAATTTCCTCGTCCGCGTGAATGTCAAAAGGTCCGCGCGGCGGTGCGCCGTTAATGTCGCGCGCAATAAAGCCGCGTTCGGCGAAATCGCCGAGGGCGCAAACCGGAATCTTTCTCGCCCGTTTTTTCGGCGTTCCGGGAATCCACAGCAACCCGCCGACAAGCGCATGCGAAATTTGCGCAAGCGTCATATCCCGTACGCGCGCGATGCTCCACGGCGTTCCCAAACAAGACAGCGGCGCATCCAGCATGCCGCCGATTCGGGCTTTACCCGCAAAAATAGGAGTGCCGCCGTACGGCCCGTCTTCCAGTTTGGCGACGCCGCCGCGCCGTTGCGATTTAATTATGCGCGCAAATTCGTATCCTTGAATTTCGTCTTCGGGGCGGCGGTTTAGCGAGACAAAAATCGCCCGCGGATTTTTGTGCGCCGCGCCATTGCGTCCGTTCATTCTTTTGCCGACAAATAAAATTTCCGCCATGCCGGTGTCGGCGGAAAAAGAGCAGTCGTCGTCGTTATAGGCGGACAAACTAATAACGCACATATCATCGTAATCCCGCGTCCACAATTCGCGCACATAATCCCAACTTTCGCCCGCCATCACGGTCAGCGGAAGGACAAAAGCGACCATGCCGTTTTGACAGACCATTTTGTCGGCGAGGGCGACAAAATCGGACGCCAATCCGGCGTTGCCGCTGCCGCAAGTTTCGGCGCGCAACGTTTTATTGCGCTCGCCCAGCGCGCTCTGCAATTCGGCGGGCGCACCGAACGCAGCGAACGCCGGATTAATATATCCCTTGACGAATTTTGTCGGGCGCGTAAATGGGGGATTCATAATGACCAAATTCGCCGAACGCCACGGAATTTCCTTGAATTCCGATTCGGATTCTCCCTGCCCGCTTTTCTTTTTGGCGGAAGTGGATATAACCGGCAAAAAAGATTTGTCGGCGAGAAGTTCCAATGCCCCGATTCGGTATTCGCCTTTTTTCGGTTCGCCGTACGGAAAGGCGTACAGGCGCGTATCCTCAAAAAGTTCTTTCGGATTAATCGCCGCCAAAATGGACGCCGTCAAATGCACGGCGGCGGGCATTATATCGCAGCCAATCAGGGCGTTTTCCATAAACCGCGCATGCGATTTGCGCAAATCGCCGCCATGTTTTTCGTGCAATTCGGCGGCGCGTTGATAGGCGGCGGAAAGCAGTGCGCCTGTTCCGCAAGCGAAATCGGCGATGACATATTCGGCGGCGTTGTCTTTCCAACTTCCGCCCGCAAACGGCGCATTTTCCGGCACGGCGAGATTCGCCAGCAATGCGGCGGATGCCGGGCGCGTATAAAAAGTCGCCAAAAATTTGCGGTCGGCGATTAACCGCTGAAACACCCGCCCGAACAAATCGTGCGACGAGAACGCCAACATAACATCCGAGGCGGTTCCGTGCAGGGAAACAATTACGGCTTTCGCCGTCGGTTCCGGCAAAACCAGCAATATCCGGCGGGCGACATGAAAAATCGGCCAATAATTAATGCCGAGAACTTTTTCCCATTCGTCCAAAAAATTCTGTTTGCGTACGCCGCCCTCGCACGTTCCGGAAATCATCCGAATGCCGTAATGACCGCCGAACATTTCTTGAAAAATTAGCGCGTTCAGCAATATCAGCATCGCCATGCGGCGCGTTTGAATTCCGTCTTGCTGCTGCAAAATTTTCTGTATTTCCGCGCCTGCCTCGGAGTCCGAATCTTTTATTTCCGCCGCCGCTTTTTGTATGCCGCGCGCAAGCAAAATCGCCATTTTGTCAAGCAACTCGGACGACACCGAAGAGCGATAAACGAAATCGGATAAATCGGACAATCCGCCGGTCAGCCAGCCGCTTTCCGGAAAGCGAACGGTGTCGCCTGCGCCCGTTCTGGTAAATAAAGCGTAGTCAAACTCGGCGGCGGCGGCGCGTTTTTTCAGTTGCGAAGCCGCCGCGTTTTTTAATTCCGCAGAGGAACGCAACGCAATCACGGCGCGCACTTTGTCGCTTTTTATTATTTCCAAACCCAGCCGTTCCATCGCATCAGATTCTACGGTGCGGGCGGGCATAAACTCGTTTTCAATCAAAACCGCCGGGCGGTCGTCCCGCCAAACGACAATATCCGGACGTTTTCCCTTATCGCGCAAAATGCCGGTTTCTTCCGCGTCAACTCGCCAGCGGCGGCGCATTTCGCTTAAAATTTCGGCGATGGTTTGGTTTAAGTTTTGTTCGTGAATCGGCATACGAAATTGTACTGCAATTCGTTCAATTCCCGTAAATCACGCCGGGCAGCCACAGGGCGATTTGCGGGAAAAGAAGTATCATTCCGAGACCGAACAATTGAATCAGCATAAACTGCATCATCCCGTAATAAATATCCTTCAAATCCCATTCCGGCACAACGCCTTTTAGAAAATACGCCGACAATGCAACCGGCGGCGACAGCCACGCCGTTTGCAAATTGACCGCAACCAAAATGCCGAACCACAGCAAATTAATTTCCAGACGCTCCAACAGCGGCAGCAAAATCGGTACGATAATCAGCACAATCGGCACCCATTCCAGCGGCCAGCCGAGAATAAAAATCAGCGCCATTATCAAAAGCAAAACCGACATTTTGGATAACTCCAAATCCAACAAAAACTCCGTCAACATCAGCGGCGTTCCCAAACGCGAAAATACCGCCCCGAAAAAGTTGGATGCCGCCACCAGCAACAAAATCAGCGCCGATATTTCCAGCGTTTTAATCATCGCTTCGTTAAATTTCCGCCATGTCAGACGGCGATACGCCAGCGCCAGCAAAAGCGCACCCGCCGCCCCGCAACCCGCCCCCTCGGTCGGTGTCGCATAACCCGCAAGAATGCTCCCCAACGCCGAAAATACCAACAACGACGGCGGCACAAGTCCCATGAAAAATTCGCGCCAAACACTCGCCATATCTTTCGCCCGTTCCTCTTCCGGCATCGCCGGTCCGAGTTTCGGATTTAGCATACTGCGCCCCACCGCATAACAGGCATACAAAAACGCCATCATCAAACCCGGCACCACCGCCGCCGCAAACAAATCGGTTACCGGCACTTCCAACACCGGTCCCATCACCACCAACATAATGGACGGCGGAATTAAAATTCCCAATGTCCCCCCGGCGGTAATCGCACCCGCCGAAAGACGCACATCGTATTTTGCGCGATTCATCGTTTTTGCCGCCATAATGCCGAGAATCGTCACCGATGCGCCGACAATTCCCGTTGCCGCCGCAAAAATCGCCGATACAAAAAGCACCGCCAAATATAATGCGCCCCGCACACGAGACAAAATCAGGCGCACCGATTCAAACAATCGCTCCATCAATCCCGCCTGCTCCATCAAAATTCCCATAAACACAAACAACGGCACCGCCGCCAATGTGTGTTCCAGCATAATGTTGTTGAATTGCAACGTCATCAGCCAAAAAACGAGATCGCCGAAACCCCAATAACCGAACGCCAGCCCCAAAAAAATCAGCGTAAACGAAATCGGAAATCCCACGAAAATCGCCAGCAGCATCACCGCAATCATTATCAGCCCGATAATTTCCTCGCTCATGGCCAACGTCCGCGCGTCATCGCAAAATAACTTTTTATAATTTCTGATACGCCTTGCAACAAAAGCAGCAACGCCCCTATCGGCATTGCCGTTCGCGCCGGCGCAACCAGCGGACGCCATGCGGTATCGTCAAGACGCTCCCCGCGCGCCCACGCCTCCCATGTATAATCCGCCGAAGTCCACAAAAACAACAGCATTCCCGGAAAATAAAACAGCAGATACAAAAAGAAATCCACCGTTCCTTGCACCCGCGCCGGCCACAAACGATACAAAAAATCGGCGCGAATATGCACGCCGCGCATCAACGCATATCCCGCACCCAGCATAAACATTGCGCCGTACAACATCCGGCTGACATCAAACGCCCACAAAGTCGGCGTAAAAAATTTACTCATTATCACTTCCGCAACCATTGCCGCGAAAACCGGCACGACCAGCCAGCACACCGCCCGCCCGATAGCATCGCTAAATCTGTCTATGGAATGGACGAGGCGCGTCATCCGCGGCGACATCCCCCGCGGCGGCGCAACATGCCGCCTTCCGGCAATCAATTCATCGCCCAACTCCGGCACGGAATTTTGTTCGTCAGTCATCATTCGCCCGTATCGTCAGCGGAAAATTCCAAAAGCGGAATATCTTTGATATTTCCGCCGCCAATCCCTTGAATTGAGCCGTGCATTTTGACAGTGTTGTTAATGACCACCTCAATCTGCTTCTCGCGCTTTGCCCAGATTTTCAGCATCGCGCGTTTTTCGGATTCAAGTTCGGTTTTCATTGCAGAAAACCCCTCCACTATCGCCTCAACACGCAATGCAAATTCATTGCTTGTCAAGTAGTCGTAGAGTTGCGCCGCTTTGTCGCCCTTGTTCTCTTGGACGATTTTAACGCTGTTGATCTTGATGAGCAAATCGCGCAAGACGACGCTCACCCCCTTAAACTCCTCAAATGTGCATACCCAAACGCCGTCTTTTTTGCCGCAACGCTCCATGCCCGACGGCAGAACAGAAGTCACCATCACGCCGATATCCGCGCCTTTTTCGCGAATGTCTTCTTTGAACTTTCCTATCCAATCTTGCAAAAAGTTTTTTGTGCGCTTGCTTTCATAACAAATCGTCCCGCAGATGTGCCCGCAGTCGCGCACGGTTTGCAGGCAATCCGCGCCGCGCTGCCCCTTCTTAATTCTCACGACTGAATCCTCCGGAAACTGCTCCAGCAACCACTCTTCAATGGCGAGTTCTTGCGCCTCGCCTTGCCGCTGCACGGAACCTTGCTCCTGTTTCCGTTGCAGTTCGCCCGTGATTCGTTTTTGCTCGTCCAGCGCTAGGTCTTTTTCTCTCAATTTTAACTCGTATTTTTGGCGCTCATTCTCCCGCGCGACAGCCGCGCTTTTGGTCACAGCCTCCTCCTTATCCGCTTTGGCGACGGCGACTTGTTCTTCCAGAGCGCGCTTCAATTTCTCTTTTTCCGCGCGAACGCCGGCAAGATATTGGATCTTGGCGGATTTCTCCTTAATCTCCGCGTCTTTGGATGCCATTTCGTTGGACATCTCTTTCTTGACCCGGGCTTCTACTGCCGCCTTCTGCTCCGCAAATTTTTGATCTGCGATTTTTTGGGCATTGTCTTGCAATTCCGCCTCTTTTGCCGCAATTTCCTTGGCGGCAATTTTTTGCGCCTTTATATCCGCCTCATCGGCGTATTGTTTTTTCAACTCGTCATCTCGGCGAGCCAGAATATCCGACACATCTACATTCTTGCCGCAGTGCGGACAAGGAAATGCTGTTTGGGTCATGATTTTGTCCCCAAATTATCCAAAGCAAAAAACACATCCGCCGGAAACGAATTCCGGCGGATGTATTGCGGCAGTTTTATTTCTTCAACGAATCGGCGTACGCCTTGCCAATTCCGGCGTTGGACGCTTGCGCGCCCGCCCAAAACGGCACGGCGACTTCGGCGAAATCGCGCATGGAATTCCATACTTTCAGAAAAAACGCGTTTTCTTCTTTGTTTTTGTCCAGCAGCTTGCCCGCTGCCGCCATAAATGCCGGAAAATAATCGGCGGGCGTGTCGTGCAAAATAACGCCGTGATTTTCGGTGAGATCTTTGAGCGCCTTGCCATTTTCGTAAATGCGATAGGCAAGCGCGCGCATCAGCGAAGCATCGGCGGCAACTTCCATCGCCTTTTGATGTTCGGGCGGAAGCGAATTCCACACATCGCCGTTAATATACAAATCCGCATTCACCACATTTTGGTGCAATCCCTGCAAATAGTAATGTTTCAGCACTTTTTGGAAACCGAACACGCTATCGGGTTTGGGACAGCACCATTCGGCGGCGTCAATTCTGCCTTGTTCCAGCGCGGGTAAAATATCGCCGCCGCCCATCGCAACCGCCGATACGCCGATTTCGTTATAAGTTTGACCGGGAATGCCGGGCGGTGCGCGATATTTGTATTTGCGGAAATCGTCCAAAGAATTGATTGGTTCTTTGAACCAGCCGAGCGCTTCCGGTCCGACGGGTTGCAACATCAATCCCTTGATATTGACGCCCATTTCGTCCCACAATTCGTCGTATAGCGCGCGTCCGCCGCCGAACATATACCACGACACCCACGAGATATTGTCCAGCCCGAGTCCCGCACCGGCAGTAGGCGAACCGAAAAGCGCAGCGGCGGGATGTTTGCCCGACCAATAATGCGTCCATGCGAATCCGCCTTCAATAAGCCCTTTGTCTACGGCATCCAGCGTTTCTTTAACGCCAACGACCGCACCGGCGGGCAATATTTCAATTTCCACTTCGCCCTGCGTGAGCGCGCTGACATTGTCGGCATAATCGCGCAACATCGTCACTTCGTCCGCTTTTGCGGGGATGACCGATTGTACGCGGATTTTGGTTTTGGCAAACGCGGACGGTGCGGCAAAAATCGCCGCCGCCAGCGCCAGCGCAAAGGTTTTTCTTAAAGGTTTCATGTTCCTCTCCTTGGCTAATATCCGCCCGCAAAAGTTGGACGGTTTTCCGATTATAACAACATTCCGCCGCATTTTATCCGCAAAACCATAAAAATTTTTGGCGGCAAATCGCGCGAAAATTCCGATTAATGTTATAATCCCGTCATTCGCCCAAAGGAAAATTATAATGTCCGCCGCCATAGAAATGCCCGAATCGCTCGCCGCGCTTTTGCCGAAAGTGCGCCGCAAACCTCTCCCCCTATCCCGCAAAGGCAAAACCGCCGCCCTTCTCGTCTCCGTCCACGAATATCAAAAACTGCGGCAAGCCGCCGATATGCTGGAAGATGACGACCCGATGACTCCCGCAGCGGAACGCGCCCTCGCCGCCGAAGCGGACAAGGCGATGGCAGAAAAGCCGCTGAGTGCGAAAGAATCGGCGAAGTTTCTCGCCGACATGCGTGCGCGCATTGACAAATAATTCAGCGCAGCGATGGCGGATAAACCCGTCCGTCTTCTTCCTTCCGCGAAAAAATCGCTCGCTAAATTAGAAAAATCAAATCCCGCCGCCGCCCGAATTATCCTCCGCGAAATTGAATTACTAACGCAAAATCCCGCACGCCCCGGCGATAAATTTTATCCGCAAACCATAAAAATTTTTGGCGGCAAATCGCGCGAAAATTCCGATTAATGTTATAATCCCGTCATTCGCCCAAAGGAGAATTATTATGTCCGCCGCCATAGAAATACCCGAATCGCTCGCCGCGCTTTTGCCGAAAGTACGCCGCAAACCTCTCCCCCTATCCCGCAAAGGCAAAACCGCCGCCCTCCTCGTCTCCGTACACGAATATCAAAAATATCAAAAACTGCGGCAAGCCGTTGCCGAAATGGAAGAAGACGAAAACCGCTATTGGTCGCAACAAGCCGACAAAGCACGGGCGGAATATATGAAAAATCCGCCCAAAGAAAGCATCGCCGTTCGCGACAAAAAGTTTCGCAAAATTTTGGACGAGATTATTGCGTCCTGATTAATGGATGCGAATTGATTTTTCGCCGCAAGCGGAGAAGTTTTTTGACAAACTGCGAAAATCCGCGCCGCAAAGCGCAAAATCCGTTGCCGTCCGAATCAAAAAATTGATAGACAATCCCGCGCCGCCAGATTCCGAACAAATGAAGGGCGAGGCGACGGGAAGGCGAAAAATCGCCGCCGGCGACTATCGCATCATCTATTCGCCTTTGGACGATAATGCATTATTGATAGAATTTATTGAACACCGCCGCGATGTATACCGAAAATATAAACGGCGGAATAGATAGAAAAAATCGCCGCCAACATTTCACGCGGCGACAAAGTTTATCGCGGATTCAAACGGCGCGGCGATTAATGTTGTCGCATTAAAACCGGAATAATCGCCCGCCGACTCGGATTTTGCCGTTTTTGGCGTATATGGCGAAAGGTCCTTTGCGCGCGAAAAGTCCGATTCCGGTTTTGCCGAAAGACATTCCCATACCGCCTACGCGTACCCACGGACGAACGCCGCCGGGACCGACCGAAACGCCCGCCGCCCCCCGTTTGCGCGTTTTTGCGGCGGAACTGACCGCGGCGCGAACGGATTTTTGTGCGGACGGGATTTGAATTGCGTGCCCGGTCTCCCGCGTGCAGCGGTTGACAAACTCCGGAAATAAAAGCGGTAAAATTCCATGCATTTTGCACATACCAAGAATTTCATCGTGCAACGCGACCAATGCATCCGCCTGATTTTTTTCTTCCGCCTCCGCCTCCGAATGCCGTTCCATCCACTCCGAAAGACAAATTTTGTGCGCGGCAACGGCGGATTCATATTCCGGCATTTGCGCGGCAATCTCCTCCGCCCGCCGTGTTTTGTACGACGCACTAAAAAATCCCGCAACCGAATCTATAAGCGAAACGGACGGACGCGACATTTTCAAACGCGGTTTTCGCGACATCAACGCGTCCGTTTTTTGGGACGCATCCGACAATTTCTTTTGCAACGCGGGAAGTTTGGTAACGCTATTTTCCGCACGACTTCGCAAAAAAACGGGATCAACGCTTTCAATTAAATCCGTCACCGATGCCATCATTTCCGCCGCAATTTGGACATCACTTCGCCGTCCGCATTCGGGGCAAGTTATTTTTCTTTCGCGGCGATACGCCAATCCCGCCGCCCCGCCTTCGCGCAACCCCTTGCGATAGCGGCGCACCCATCCGTTTATAAATTTGCTTTTCGCCTCGGCGGAAGTATCGCCGCCGCATCCGGTGCATTCTCCCGCAACGGTGACGGCGCACACCAATGTCTCGCGCAAATAATCCCCCAACATTTTCAATGTCTTCCGGTCGTCAATTATCATGTCCGAAATTATGCCGTACAAGGCGGCGATTCTTAACCAACATTTGGGAATTGGCGTCAAATACATTAACTTCAATGTTGGCATTTTCCACGAAGACCAACTCGGCACCTTTCGCAATTCCGACATCGGCGAATGTATAACGGGCGCGCCTCGTGTTTGCTTGACGAACCGTTCGCGACAAAAAAATTCGCAAAATTTTGGACGAAATTATTGCGCCCTGACATGCCGAATTTTACGAGTCGCGCTTTTTGGGCTTGTCTATTTTCTTAAATTCTCGCTGAGTTTTCTTTAATCGTTTTTTCACAACTTTGATGTCTTCGGGAATATGGTGCGCCAACTCTTCCGGTTTGACTTCCATTACTTGCCGGATTTCTTCGCCGACTTTGCGGGCGGTTCTCTCCAATGCCGATTGCCCTCGAATGGCGGGGTTTGATTCTATGCGTCCTTCCGTTTCGGCGATGCGAAACAGATTGGCGGCAAGTTCCCGTTTGCCCATAAAATCAAGGGGAGTACGCTTGTCATCGGCGTCCAATCCCTTTATTTTTCGCAGGTCCCAAATCGCCATGTTATACAGCCCCATATAACCAGCATTCTGGAATCGCGCATAGTCCGATAAGTCGCGTTTCTTGGCAATTTTCGCTAACGATACAGTCCGTTCCGTAACTTCCTGCCGCACATGAACGCGCTCTATATCATCCGCGCTTTCCATCGCGCTTCTGACAATATCCGCCATCCGCGCAAAATACGCCTGTGCGCGCGCCACTTCCGGCTTTTTTACATCGCCGTTCATAGCAATCAAATAGCAGGCGAACCGGGTCAACTTGAAGTCCTTTTTGCCTTCTTCCTCAAAAGATTCAAAATGCTCATGCATGGGAATTCCCAGCGTGTTGCAAACCACCATTGCGCGGTCAACTGCCTGCTTAAAGGCGTTCCCCCCGACATACCCCAACCATTCGCGCAAAGCGGACGCTTTCCAAAGAGTGTTCCCGTTGGAAATGCTGATTTCTTCAAACTCCCCCGCCGTCAATTCGGTTCCGGAGGGTTTTTTACGGTCATTTTTCATTTTTTCGGCGAATTATCGCTTCGTCTCTTTCGCTTCTCGGATTTCGTCAATCGTCATGTCCGAAATTATGCCGTACAAGGCGGCGATTCTTAACCAACATCGCCCTCAAACATATCAGCAAGAATCTGCCCGTTATATTTCCAATACGTGGCTCCGCGGATACCTTTCCATTTGGCAGCGGGATGCCCTATCTTCTCGAATACCTTGCGAGCGGCTTTCCCCAACGACATCGGGGTTTTGTCAAATCCTTGCGTGCAGAACATAACCTTTTGAGAATCGGCGTCAAATACATTAACTTTAATGTTGGCATTTTCCACGAAGACCAACTCGGCGCCTTTCGCAATTCCGACATCGGCGAATGTATAACGGGCGCGCCCCGTCTCCGTTGCCGGAAATTGCGGTTCATCCGCAGGTTTTTTCGGTTTGCGGGAAACATCCGACAATTTTCCGACTTGCGTGGTTTTTATACCCAAAGCATCAACCAAATCCACCGGAATTTTGTCGCTGCCGCCAATCAAAATCAACTGCATCGCCGCCTTGACCTTGTCGGGATCAACCTCAAAGAACTCTCTGTTGTTAGGGCGCACAAAACCAAAAGCGCGATGCAACAATCTTTCGGCGCTGATGTCGTCAACTGCCACGGCATAATGAAGTTTATAAGGTTCCGGCACGGAAGCGGAAGAGTGCGTCCGAATGCGATTCTTCAACGCAAACAGCGCGGAAGGATCATCGGGCGTGGATTTAACATGTCCGATATTTACCTTCCCCGGAATAGAGGGATTAGTGATTACATAAACAATTCCCGGCTTCTTCTCCGCCATAATCTTACCCCACAATCATCGGGCGATGTCCTTGCCATTTTATTTTTGGTTGATCGTGGAACGAATGGTATGGGGCGGGGGTCGGGAGTTCCCATTCCAGAGAATCGGCGCCTTCCCAAACGCGTTTTTCGGAAGTTTTTTCGCCGGAACGGATGCAAGAAACGACAATATACAAAAATAACAACTGCGAAAAACCGAAGCCGAACGCGCCGATGGTGGAAATCATATTAAAATCCGCGAACTGCAGGGCATAATCGGGAATGCGGCGAGGCATTCCGGCGAGACCGAGAAAATGTTGCACAAAAAATGTGATGTTAAAAAATACCATTGACAGCCAAAAATGCGCCTTGCCGAGCGTTTCGTTATACATCCGCCCCGTCCATTTCGGCAACCAAAAATACACGCCCGCAAAAAGCGAAAACAACGACCCCGCCACCAAAACATAATGAAAATGCGCGACAACATAATAAGTGTCTTGCAATTGGACATCCAGCGGCGCGATGGAAAGCACCAGCCCGGTAAATCCGCCGATGGTAAACAAAACGACAAATCCGATTGCAAACAACATCGGCGTCTCAAAAGTCATTGAACCACGCCACATTGTCGCGACCCAGTTAAAAACTTTTACGCCGGTCGGCACGGCGATAATCATTGTCGCATACATAAAAAACAAAATGCCCGTCACCGGCAATCCGACCGTAAACATGTGATGCGCCCAAACGATAAACGACAACAACGCGATGGACGCCGTCGCATAAACCATTGACGCATAGCCGAAAAGCGGTTTGCGCGCGAAAGTCGGAATAACCGAAGAAACGATTCCGAATGCGGGCAACGCCATAATGTAGACTTCGGGATGTCCGAAAAACCAGAAAATATGTTGATACAAAACCGGATCTCCGCCGCCGGCGGCATTGAAAAATGAAGTACCAAAATGCCGGTCGGTCAGCAACATCGTAACCGCCCCCGCCAGCACCGGCATCACGGCGATGAGCAAAAACGCGGTAATCAGCCAAGTCCAAACAAACAGCGGCATTTTCATCAGCGGCATATCGGGCGCGCGCATATTAAAAATCGTGGTGATGATATTGATTGCGCCCATAATGGAGGAAATTCCCATCAGATGGATGGCAAAAATCGCCATATCCATTCCGATTCCTTGTTGCGTGGAAAGCGGTGCATAAAGCGTCCATCCGGCGGCAGTCGCGCCGCTGGGCGTAAAAAACGACCCCACAAGCAACAATGCGGCGGGCGGCAACAGCCAAAAAGACCAGTTATTCAAACGCGCAAACGCCATATCGGAAGCGCCAATCATCAAAGGCACTTGCCAATTTGCAAAGCCGGTAAACGCGGGCATAATCGCACCAAAAACCATAATCAGCCCGTGCATTGTCGTCAGTTGATTGAAAAATTCGGGCGCGACCATCTGCAAACCGGGTTGAAAAAGTTCGGCACGAATAAGCAACGCAAGAATGCCGCCGGTAATAAACATCGCAAACGCAAACCACAAATAAAGCGTGCCGATATCTTTGTGATTTGTGGTCGTGAGATAGTGCCACGCACGGGCGCGAAATCCGCGCGGAGAATCGTGCGAATGTGCGGCGGGCGCGTCGCCGTAGTTTGGAATAGTTGCGGTGCTGTCTCCCATAGTCAAACTCCTTTGTGGTTGGATTGTTTTTCCGTGATTTTAACACAAATCGCATTATGGAAAAAAATCCCCGCCCGAATTCGCAACATCGCCCGCCCGCCGCAATCGCAAAACGGGCGGAAAAAACGGCGCAACTTCATTAAAATCGTTTTGCGGTGGTTTTGTGATATAACTATAAACATGCGGGGAAGTTTTTCCCGATTTAATAACCATCCAAAGGAGCCGTTATGGAAACCTACATCTTAAACAGAAATCCGCAATCCACGGGGGAGCATGAAGTGCATAAAATGAATTGCGAAAATCCGCACTTGCCGAAACCCGAAAACAGAATTGATTTGGGCTGGCACCCCAATTGCAAATCGGCAATTGTGGAAGCGAGAAAGCATTTTATTAAAGTGAACGGTTGCGCCGAATGTTGCAGCGAATGCAATAAACGGTAACCGCCCGATTTATTTGCGGCAAAAAAATTGCGGCGAAAAAAATTCCCGCCCGTTTTTTGTGATAAATTATGCGCGATGAAATCACCGGAAAAGTTGCAATTTAAGATCTTGTATCGCAAGGCGATTCAGATTTGTCATCCCGACCGTACGCCGCCGCATTTGCATTCGTTTATGGCGGAAAAAGCCAAACAACTCAACGCCGCCAAAAACGCGGAAGATTACGCCCGAATTCGCCAAATCGCCGCCGAACTCGGCGTTGCGGAAGCGGCGGAAAATGTCGCACCGTCCGAAATCCGCCATCCGTCCGCCCGCAAAAAATGGAATGCCGCCGCCGCCGTGTGTATGTTATTTTGCATCGCCGCCGCTGTTTTGTGGAATGCGACATATCGTCCGGCAAAACAAAACGCCGCAGCATTTTATTCGCCAAATCTGGAAACAGGCGGACCGGTAACGCAATTCAATCGCGGCGTCGTATTGTTATACGAATTGCACAGCGAAGAAAAAATAACCCGCAAACTCAACACCGCATTGACAAATGTCAACACCGGCGAACAACTGCGCATCATCAAAAAACGCCGCAACGAACACTGGCGCAACATCGCCGAAATCCGCCAAGAACTCGCCCGCCTCGGCTATCCGGTTGAAGAATAATTTTCGGAACAAAAATTAATTTTTTTATTTAATTAAGGAGAATCACAATGAAAAATATCGCTTTATTTATCGCCGCCGTTTTGACGGCAATCGCCCGCGCCGAAGAACACGACAACGCGGAAACATCAATTGCAAAATCGCTTGTCAAAATCGTTTATCAGCAAGGCAGTCAATACAACTACGCCTGCACGGGCGTATCCGTCGGCGAAGGTTTGTTTTTAACCGCATCCGCATGCATCGGGCGAAATAATTGGATTTACGACAAGAGCAAAAAACGCTACAAAGCGGAAGTTCTGAAAAAAGGAGTTTCTTACGGAATCGGGGCGAACCGCATTTACGACGAGGACGCAAATTGGGCGATATTGCGCGCGCCCAAACTGCGGTTGTCGCCGGTATCAATCGCCGCCGAAGGAATGAAATACGGGCGCGATTATTGCGTCTCATATCTTTTATCCAAGCGACATCTGTTAAACAACTACAACTCCCAAAACATTGAACCCGTGCGCGTTTGCGGCGAAGCGGGCAAACGGGAAAATCTGCACCGCGATATTTTATGGGGCGGCGCATTCAAAAATCAAATCGGTTTTTGGGGCGCGCCGGTGTTAAATTCCGAAAACAAAATTGTCGGCATTCTTTCGTACAGCACCGGCAACTTCCAAAAAAGCGGCGTACTGGAATTGGAATCGTTCAGCGAAGCAATTAAAGCAATCGCCAAATAGTCGCGTTTTTTTGCGAGAAAAAACCAAAAGGCGGCGGTTTATTTTGTTAACGAAAAGCAATTAAAACAATCGCCAAATAGTCGCGTTTTTTTCCGAAAAAAACCAAAAGGCGGCGGTTTATTTTGTCAACGAAAAGCAATTAAAACAATCGTCAAATAGTCGCGTTTTTTTACGAAAAAAAACCAAAAGGCGGCGGTTTATTTTGTTAACGAAAAGCGATTAAAACAATCGCCAAATAGTCGCGTTTTTTTACGAAAAAAAACCAAAAGGCGGCGTTTTATTCGGTTGAAGAATAATTTTCGGCGAACGAAAGTTATTTTTTTTATTTAAGGACAAAACAATTTACGGCGATGGCAAAAAACGCTATTTGAATCCGTGCGCATTTGCGACAAAGCGATTAAAACAATCGCCAAATAGCCGCGTTTTTTCCGAAAAAAAACCAAAAGGCGCGGTTTATTTTGTCAACGAAAAGCGATTAAAGCAATCGCCAAATAGCCGCGTTTTTTCCGAAAAAAAAACCAAAAGGCGGCGGTTTATTTTGTTAACGAAATGATTTTCGCTGCAATCTTTTCCGGCGTAAAACCGAAGTGCGCGAATAATTCGGCGGCGGGGGCGGATTCGCCGAAACCGTGTATCGCAAAAATGTGATTTTCGCTTGTCGCATAGCGTTCCCAGCCGAAAGCGGCGGCGGCTTCCACCGCGAATATCGGCGCACCGCCCAGCACTTCGTCCCGGTACGATTCGGTTTGCATTTCAAATCTTTCGCGGCACGGCATTGACACCACCGCGGCGCGCAGATTTTTTTGCGCCAACAATTCGGCAGTTTGCATCGCCAATGAAACTTCCGCACCGGTCGCGATAATTGTCAAATCGCGCCCTTCGTCGGGGCGCAACAAATACGCGCCGCGCATACAAAGATTTTCGCGGCGATAATCGCGGCGCACCGGCGGAATATTTTGCCGCGACAACGCCAGAACGGACGGACGCGCCGAATCGGCAATTGCCGCGCGCCAACATTCCGCCGTTTCGGTTGCATCGGCGGGACGATAAACGCAAAGATTCGGAATCGCGCGCAACGCCGCCAGATGTTCCACCGGCTGATGAGTCGGTCCGTCTTCGCCGAGTCCGATAGAATCGTGCGTCAAAACATAAATCACCTGCGCCCCGAGTAATGCGGACAGGCGAATCGCCGGACGGCAATAATCGGAAAAAACGAGAAAAGTCCCGCCGTACGGCAAGAGTCCGTGCAACGCCATTCCGTTCATCGCCGCCGCCATTGCGTGTTCGCGGACGCCGTAATGCACATAACCGCCGCCGAATTCTTTCGCCGAAATCGCCCGTTGCGCGCCGGTTTTCGTATTGTTGGAACCGGTGAGATCGGCGGAACCGCCGACCATGCCGGGAATTTTGTCCGCCAGTACGGCGAGGGTTTTTTCGCTGGCTTTGCGGGTTGCGATTGTCGGCGGATTTTCCGCGAACTCTTTTTTGATGGAATCGATGGCGGCGTCCGCTTGTGCGGCGCATTTTCGTTCGCGCCAGCGCGTCCATTCTTCGCGCGTATCGGCGGGAGTCGCGGCGAGACGTTTTTGCCATTTCGCATATTCGTCCGCGCCGCGTTCGGCGATTTCGCGCCATTTCGCGCGTAAATTGTCGGGAATAACAAAAGGCGGATGTCGCCAATTTAATTGTTTGCGGGCGGCGGCAACTTCGTCTTCGCCCAGCGGTGCGCCGTGTGCGTTTGCGGTGCCGGCTTTAGTCGGCGCGCCGAATCCGATGACGGTTTTGCACGCGATAATGGATGGTTTTTGCGACCGCAATGCGCGCGAAATAGCGCGGCGAATGTCCGGCGGCGAATGTCCGTCTGCGGCGGCAGTGTGCCAGCCGCAAGCGGCGAATCGCGTCAGATGATCGTCCGAAGACGACAACGAAGTTTCGCCGTCTATCGTAATGCCGTTGTCGTCAAACAAAACAATCAGTTTGGAAAGCGCGAGATGTCCCGCCAAAGACGCGGCTTCCTGCACGATTCCTTCGGACAAACAGCCATCGCCGGCAACGACAAAAACGCGATGGTCGACGAGCGAATCGCCAAAACGCGCGTTTTCTATCCGTTCGGCAAGTGCCATTCCGACTCCGTTTGCAAATCCTTGCCCCAGCGGACCGGTTGTCGTTTCCACGCCGGGCGCGCATCCATATTCGGGATGCCCCGGCGTTTTCGCACCAAATTGCCGGAAGTTTTTAATTTCGTCCATCGTCATTCCCGGATAACCGAGAAGATGCAAAAGCGAATACAGCAACATAGAACCGTGTCCGGCGGAAAGAATAAACCGGTCGCGATCCGCCCACTGCGGTTCTTCGGGATGAAATTTCATAAACTCCGCAAACAACACCGCGCACACATCCGCCATCCCGAGCGGCATCCCCGGATGACCAGAATTCGCGCGCTGCACCGCATCCATAGACAAGGCGCGAATGCAATTAGCGAGAGCAGCGTAATCATTCATCGGCGATAATTATACCCGCGCCTTGCGGCGGGCAACTATTTTTCGGAAAACAATTTCCTTGCAGCAAGCAATTATTTTCCGGCGGATAACTATTTTCCGGCGGATAATTTCCTTGCGGCGGATAGTTTTTTTGCGGCGGGCGAAAAGTTATGTTGCCTCCCGCAGTGCGCGTAATGCCGGCAACTCTTCGCCGCCCAAAAATGCCAGAAATGCCCCGCCGCCGGTGGACAAATACGAAATTCCGCGCGCGCCGAATCGTGCCGCCGCCGCCAAAGTATCGCCGCCGCCCGCCAGCGAATAGGCGGACGATTCCGCCGCCGCAATCGCAATCGCGCGCGTGCCGGCGGCAAACGGGGCGAACTCAAACGCCCCCGCCGGACCATTCCAAATAATCGTTTTTGCCCGCGCGATTTCGCCCGCATAGTTGTCGCGCGCGCGTTCGCCGATGTCCAAAATGCGTTCCGCCGCCGTCATTTGCGAAAGTGCCGCCGCCGCTATCGTGCGCGTTTTCGCCGAATCGGATAATGTTTCGGCGACAACGACATCCGGCGGCAGGAGAATTTTTTCGCGATAATCGCGCAACAATTGTCGCGCCTCGCCGAACATGGATTCTTCCGTCAGCGATGCGGCAACCGGCGCACCGTCCGCCGCCAAAAAAGTGTTGGCGATTCCGCCGCCGGGAATCAAACTATCGCAAACCGGCAGCAAATTGCGCAACACCGGTAACTTTGTGGAAACTTTCGCGCCGCCGACAATCGCCAAAAACGGGCGGGCAGGATTTTCCATCACGCGCGACAATGCGGCGGTTTCGTCCGCCAACAAAAATCCCGCACACGATTGCGGCATCGCGGCGGCAATTTCGCATGTGGAACATTCACGCCGGTGCGCAGTCGCAAATGCGTCCAAAACAAAAACATCGCCGCCCGCCGCATATCGCGCCGCCAATTCGGAATCGCAAGATTTTTCGCCGGGATTGAAACGGACATTTTCGGGCATGATAACTTCGCCCGCCGCCGCCGGCGAATGCGGAATTGATTCGCAAAACCGCACCGGCGTTTTTAACAATTCGGAAAGTCGCGCCGCCGCCGGACGCAACGAAAAAGCGGAATCAAAAACGCCTTCTTGCGGACGACCGAGATGCGACAGGCAAACGATTCCGCCGCCCTCTCGCAAAATATGGCGGATTGTCGGCAAAGACGCACGAATGCGGGAATCGTCAGCGATTTCGCCCGCCGCCATCGGCGTATTGAAATCGGCACGCAATATCGCGCTTTTTCTGCGCCAGTCAATATCGGCGGCGGTGCGAAAATTCACGCCCCCGCAACAGCGGCAACATCCAACATCCGGTTGGCGAAACCCCATTCGTTGTCATACCACGCAAAAACTTTCGCCCAATCGCCGAAAAGACGGGTTTGCGTTGCATCCGCTACCGCCGAATACGGCGAATGATTGAAATCGCACGACACCAGCGGCAAATCCGATACCGCCAAAACATTCGGCGGCATCGCAGCGGCGGCGGCGACAAATGCGGCATTTAACGCCGCAACATCGGCGGGCGGCGAGGCAAGTCGGCAAGTAAAATCCACCAGCGAAACATTCGCTACCGGCACCCGCAAAGCGATGCCGTCCAGTTTTCCGCACAATTCGGGAATAATATCGCCAATTGCCGCCGCCGCCCCGGTTTTGGTCGGAATGACGGACGCACCCGCCGCCCTCGCCCGCCGCAAATCGGTGTGCGATTCGTCCAACAAACGTTGGTCGGCGGTCATCGCATGCACGGTCGTCACCCAGCCGCACACAACGCCGAAATTGTCGTGCAATATGCGCACAATCGGTGCGAGACAATTTGTCGTGCAAGAAGCGGCGGAAATTACCGTAAAATCGCCCGTTTTCAATTTTTCGTGATTGACGCCGTAGACGATTTGTAAATCGGCATCTTTGGCGGGGGCGGAAATTAATACCCGCCGTGCGCCCGAATTTAAATGTCCGGCGGCGGCGGTTTTGGAGTTGAACGCCCCGCTGCATTCCATAATAAAATCCGCCCCTGCTGTTTTCCATTCCGTTTGTGCGGGGGCGGAGGCACGAGTATAGCGGATTCGCCGTCCGCCGACCATAAGACAATCGCCCTCCGTTCGCACTTCGGCGGCGAGTTTGCCGTGTGTGCTGTCGTATTGCAAAAGATGGGCGGCAATTGCGATTTCGGCACGGCTGTTGATGGCGACAATATCCACATCGGTGCGTTCCGATTCGACAAGGGCACGCAAAACGCAACGCCCGATACGCCCGAAACCGTTAATTCCCGCCTTTATCGGCACGGCGAATTTGTCCGCAAAAATAATTTCATCACCGGGGAATTATACAAAAATTCGCGCCTTTTTTGTGAACCGGAAGCGGCAGAAATGAAATGCGGGCGGGCGATGATTAAAAAAAGCGGCGAGTTACCCCGCCGCTTTTTGGGGAGAAAAAATTTCTCAGAAGTTGCGAACCGCTTGCAAGCGGACGCGTACCGAATCGCCGAAATCGGCAACTCTGTCCCATTGAAATCCGGCGGAAGGCGCAATGTGCCAATCGTTATAACGCAACTCGCCCCGCAAATCAAGGGAATTCCGGGTTTCGCTGACATCATCCGAAAAATGGGTGTGCATCCGATAAACCGGCGACACTTTCCAAACTCCGTCGTGCAAATTGGCGGACAAGAAAATGTTGTAATCCGCATTTTTGCCCGAAAGCGATTCGGAAAACGCCGCTTTCCAAAGATCGGTGCTGTATGCACCGCCCGATTTGTAGCGGAAATCGCCAAAATCGCCATCGGAATGCTTTTGCCCCGCCGACCAGTAAAAACTCCACTCGTCTTTGCGGAAATGCATTTGTCCGCCCGCATTTGCGGAATAGCCGTTTTCGGTGATGGAATAACCGACATCGGGCGAGAAGTTGAATTCGCCGAGGGCAAATCCGTCCGACACATAATAAGCAACGCCCAATGCAATAGCGGCACCGCCTATCGCAAAGCCGAGCCTTTCCCCGTTATCGGTTTCTTCTACGGTTCTGGTTCCTCCCGTGAGAGTTACTCGCACTTCTTCCCCGTTAACTATCATCACCGAAACGGAAACGACGACAGGAGCAGGCGTGTTAACAGGAGCGGTTTCCCCTCCGGCAACAACGGCAACCCCATCCGGTCCTTCACGAGAACCCGCACAGCCCCGAACGTAGTTATCAGTTTGTGGAATTAAACCATTCATAAATGGACCTGAATTAATTTCACCGATCGGCAAAGCATGAATACCATAGCGATTTTGGCAGGCGTTTCTTGCTCCTTGAAGGGCAACGATAGCACTGTCAACGATTCCGCCTTGTACTACCCGAAATTCCCCGTCCGTCTCGGATTCTCCCTGTGCCGGCAGATTTACGCTTATTCCGAAATCAAGCCCGACAAATTCACCATCGGGGATAAGTTCTATGTTTGCTCCCTCACAATCCACAGTTCCCGTAACCTCAATGGAAGAGTGATTGAACAAAGTCATCAGATAGTCGCCGTAAGTGTGATTCGTCGGATCGGTGTCGAACGCTCTACACGCTTCCATTGCCGCTTCTGTGGCGGCGTTGTCATCGGCATAACCGCCAACGGCATCTCGCATTCTGTCCGAGGTGACCGTTACCATCAAAGTAGTCGGAGTGCCCGGATCCCCCGAATATCGCGATGTTCCTATGATAATTGTCGCCGGTACCGTATAAACCGCCCCGACAGCATGTGCCGAATCGGTTGGCAGAAATGCCCCGAATGCCGCAACCAAAAGCGGCATAAATATATTTTTGAGAGTATTTTTCATGTCTGTTTTTCCTTTTTGTGTGAAATTAAAAAGTTTTGCGGCGAAACATTTCGCCGTCCGTCCATTAAATCATATTTCCGCCCGAATTGTGCAAATAGTTTGCGTTAATAATCGCATTTCCGCCCGAATTGTGCAAATAGTTTGCGTTAATAATCATATTTCCGCCCGAATTGTGCAAAAAACAGTATAGAAATTTGCGTGAATAGTAGAAATTTGCACGATTTACGGGGCGGATTGCATTTCGCCGTCCGAATGCGGTTAAAATTGCCGAATGTCGCAAAATACTTCAATGGGCGGGGCGGCGTGGGCGATGTTGCTTGCGTTATCCATTTTGTGGGGCGGGTCGTTCTTTTTTATGGATATCATCGTTCGCGAAATGCCGCCGCTTTCGGTTGCCGCCGCCCGATTATTTTCCGCCGCTATCGTTTTGCAAATCGTGCTTTGGGCGGGCGGAATGCGGTTGCAGTTGCGGGGCGGAATGTGGCGGGCGTTTTTGGCGATGGGACTTATCAACAATGCCATTCCGTTTTCGCTTTTGGCGTGGGGGCAAACGCATATTGCCGGCGGGCTGGCGGCGATTCTAAACTCCACGATGCTGATTTTTAGCGTAATTGTTGCGCATTTTTTTACCGACAACGAAAAAATCACGCCCGCCCGCATTTTCGGTGTTGCCGCCGGATTTTGCGGCATTGTCGTGATGATTGGCACGGGGGTTTTGTCGGGTTTGGGAAATAAAGTACTCGCCCAATTTGCCGTGCTGGGGGCGACTTTTTGTTATGCTTGTGCGACTGTTTATGGTTTGCGTTTTCGCCGCCGTGGAATTCCGCCGCTTTCGGCGGCAACCGGACAAATTACTGCCGCCGCCATTATTTTGTTGCCGTTTGCGTTAATAATTGATGCGCCGTGGACTTTTGCCGCCGATATTTCGCCGCCCGCCGCCGCCTCGCTTTTGTTGCTGGGTGTCGTCAGTACCGGACTCGCCTATCTTTTATATTTCCGCATTCTCTCCTCATCCGGTGCGACAAATGTCGCCCTCGTTACTTTTCTCGTACCGATAACGCCGATTATTCTCGGTTCTCTCTTTTTGGGTGAGACATTTCGCCGCGAACATTTTATTGGAATGTTTCTCATCGGCATCGGTCTTGCCGCCATAGACGGGCGGATTTTGCGAATGTGGCAGCGAATAAAAGCGGAATAACGATTTGCGGCGGCGGAAATGTCGTTCAATAGCGGAAATGTCGTTCAATGGCGGAAATGTCGTTGTTTGGTGAAGACCATTGCAATTTCGCGTTTGTCGGCTTCGGCGATGACTTCGTTATCGCGTTTACTGCCGCCGGGTTGGATGACCGCTTTGATTCCGGATTCGGCGAGTTGGGCGAGACCGTCCGCAAACGGAAAAAATGCATCCGAGGCGGCAACGGCATTTTCCAACTTCAATTTTGCGCGTTCTGCTTTTTCGCATGCCAGCCGGGCACTGTCTATGCGACTCATTTGTCCCGCACCGACTCCCAGCGTAGCGGTATCTTTGGCGGCGACAATGGCGTTTGATTTGACGACCATCGCAACGCGCCACGCAAAACGCATATCGCGCCAATGATTTTTGTCCGGTTGCGCACGAGTCACGACTTCCCACTGCGATTCGTCGTCCGGCATATCCGGCGTTTGTGCGAGAAATAATCCGGCGGCACCGCGAATTTCGGCACCGCCGCCGCCCGCACTTTCGGGAGAAAGCAAAACGCGCACCCGTTCGGCACGGGCGGCAAAAACTTCCTTTGCCGCCGATGAAAATTGCGGCGCCATAACGACTTCCAAAAACAATTCGGTCAACGCCTCGGCGGTTTCGCCATCCACTTCGCGATTGAAGGCGGCAACTCCGCCGAAAGCGGAAACCGGGTCGCAACGGCGCGCCATATAAAACGCCCGCCTCGCGTCTTCGGCAACGGCGACTCCGCACGGATTGTTGTGTTTGACAATCGCCGCCGCCGGTCCGTCAAACAATCCCGCCAACTCGCACGCCGCCTGCACATCCAAAATATTGTTATACGACAACGGCGGTCCTTGCATTTGTCCGTAGCCGCCGCCGCCGCCGAATTCTTCATAACACGCCGCAGTTTGATGCGGATTTTCGCCATATTTCAGATCCATTTGTTTGTGCAAATGCAGAAAGCGGTGTGCCGGAAATGCGCCGCCGCCCGAAAAATACCCGGCAATCGCCCCGTCCAAATGCGCCACCGCCACAAACGCCTTCGCGGCTAACATGCGCGAATGTCGGGGCGTAATGTCGCCGCGCGTTTTTTCCATTTCGCCGATAAACGCGGGATAATCCAAAGGGTCGGTCAATACGACAGTGTGCGCGAAGTTTTTCGCCGCCGCCCGTGCCATTGTCGGTCCGCCGATGTCTATATTTTCAATAATCGCCGCCTCGCCGCCGGCGGCAACTGCGCTTTCAAACGGATAAAAATTGACGGCGACCAAATCTATCGGCGGGATTCCCATTTTTTGCAAAACTTCCAAATGTGCGGGATTTGCGCCGTCCGCAAGAATCGCGGCATGCACATTCGGATGCAGCGTTTTTACCCGCCCGTCCAAAACTTCCGCAAATCCGGTCAACTCGGAAATGTCCGAAACATCCGCGCCCGTTTCGTGCAACGCCGCTAATGTGCCGCCGGTAGAATAGATTTTCACGCCCGCTTTTTTCAATACTTGCGCCAATTCGGGCAATCCCGTTTTGTCGTAAACGCTGATTAATGCCGTTTTAATTTTCACCGTTTTGCGTCTCCGCCGTTCTTTTTGCGCATCAGAGTCGTGCGGCTGATTCCTAACATCCGCGCGGCTTCGGAACAGTTGCCGCCGCATTTTTGCAAGGCGAAATTCGCCAGATGTTCCTCCACCGCCGACACCACGAGACGATGAATATTGCCGCCCGAACCGCCCTCCATATTATGCAAATGCTCATCCAAAACAGTGGACAGAGAATTGAAAAGAGGAGACGGCGAAGGAGGCGGCGAATGGGGAGAACGGGACATAATGCGGTTTCGTTCCGGTCAAAAAAACACGCGCGTTATTTTGCGACGGTGAATGTCAGGCGACGCCCTTCGCGCCACACGGAAAACACTTCCGCCGATTTGCGATTTTCTTCCAACGCCGCTTTAAGATCAAGTACGCCTTTTATTTCGCGGCGGCGTTCGTTCACCAGCATGTGCGTTATAACATCGCCGGGACGAAACTGACGGCGAACATCAATCGGTGCATCTTCCGCATTAATTTCGCGAATGATGACGCCGAAATCCAAACCGGCACGCTGTTTTAACTCTTCGCCGAGATCTTCTATTTTCATTCCCAACACGATTTCTTCCAAACCGTCCAAAGAACCGAGTTCGGTTTCCAAATCCAAAACTTCGCCGTCCCGCCATACCGACAAAACGACTTTTTCGGCGGGGGCGAAACTGCCGATGCGCAACGGCAAGTTTTCGGCGTCCACGCTTTCGCCGTTCAAGGCGAGAATAATGTCGCCGTCCAACAGACCGGCTTTTTCGGCGGGACTGTCCGCAATCACCTGATTAATCAGCACGCCGCCGCCGTCCTCAATTCCGTACGCTTCGGCGATTGTGGAAGAAACCGGCGCGAAATAAACGCCCAGCCAGCCCCGCCGCACTTCGCCATCCGCCCGCAAACGCGCCTGAATATCCATCGCAACATTAATCGGAATAGCAAAAGACGCGCCCACAAACGCCTGCACGGGCGAAATAATTTGCGAATTGATTCCGATAACATTGCCATCCAAATCGGTCAGCGGTCCGCCAGAGTTGCCCGGATTGACCGCCGCATCGGTTTGAATGAACGGCACATATCTATCAGACGGCAACCGCCGCCGCAACGCACTGATAATGCCCGCCGTAACAGTTTGATCCAACCCGTACGGGGAACCAATTGCCGCCACCCATTGCCCGACTTTCACCGCATCCGAATCGCCGATAACGACCACCGGCAACGGCATTTCGGCGTCAATTTTTAGCAAGGCGATGTCGGTGTGTTTGTCGCTGCCGACAACTTCGGCGGGATATTCCTCGCCGTCTTGCAATGTCACGACAATTCGCGACATTCCGGCGATGACATGCGCGTTTGTCAATATGTAGCCCGTTTTGTCAATAATGAATCCGGAACCGGCGGTTTGTTGCAGCGGCGGACGGCGTTTGAATAAATCGGGCGGGAAAAACGGGAAAGGAAAACCGCGACGGTCGCGAGGTTCCGGCAACCGTTTTGCCGACGGCGACTGCGAATCGCTTTCGGCAACGCCTTCCACGCTGACAACCGCCGCTCCTGCAACAGTCGCCGGCACGGTAAAATCGGGAATTTGTGCCGCCGCCGGATTTGCCAGCACTGCCGCCAAAAATAAAGCCGCTATTTTTTTCACCACGGTTTTCGCCGCGGTTTTCGCCGCAGTTTTCGCCACGGTTTTCGCCACAGCGGACGATTTCAGATTGGATTTCGGATTGGTTCTCATTTTATGGACTCCGTCAATTAAAAAACAAATTATACACCGCCCGCCGACTGCAAACCGCCGCCGCCGGAAAAAATTAAATTACTAAAGTACATAACGCGCGCGGCCGCGGTTTTCGGCGACGGATGCTAATCGTTCGTTGACCATCGCCTCGTCCACCACGATTGTTTTGCCGCCCATGGAATCGGCTTCAAATGACACTTCTTCCAGCAGATTTTCCAGCATCGTGTACAAACGGCGCGCGCCGATATTTTCGCTGTTTTCGTTGACCCGCCACGCCATTTCGGCGAGACGCGAAACGCCGCATGAAGTAAATTTGAGTTTTACTTTTTCGGTAGCGAGTAACGCCTCGTACTGACGAGTCAAACACGAATCGGTGCCGGAAAGAATTTTTTCAAAATCGGCAACGCCAAGCGGCGACAACTCCACGCGCAACGGAAAACGCCCTTGCAATTCCGGAATTAAATCCGCCGGACTCGTATAATGAAACGCGCCGCTGGCGACAAATAAAATGTGGTCGGTATGCACATTGCCGAAGCGGGTGGACACCGTCGTCCCTTCCACCAGCGGCAGCAAATCGCGTTGTACGCCGTGCCGCGACACATCGCGGTCGTTGTCGCGTCCGCCGTCTCCGGCGATTTTGTCCATTTCGTCTATGAATACGATTCCGTTATTTTCCACGCCGTCTATCGCGGCGTCTTTGACTTCGCCCATATCCACGAGATTGTCGGTTTCTTCGTCTATAATCATATCCAACGCAGAACCGACCGACATCCGCCGTTTTTTGCGGCGGTCGCGCCCCATCGTTTGCATCATTTGCTGAAATTGCGCCGCCATTTCTTCCATTCCGGGCGGCATTTGCATTTCCATCACCTGCATCGCGCTGACTTCAATTTCAATTTCGCTATCGTCCAAATCGCCGTTGCGCAACTTTTTCAGCATTTTATTTCGCGTTTCTTCGGTTGCAGTATCGCCCGGCAACAATGCCTCCAGAACGCGATTTTCGGCGAGTAATTCGGCGCGTTCGCGCACTTCTTCGGCGTAATCGGCGCGATAACTTTCCACCGCCATTTCCGTCAAATCGCGGATGATAGAATCGACATCGCGCCCGACATAGCCGACTTCGGTAAATTTGGTCGCTTCCACTTTTATAAACGGCGCGCCGGTCAGACGCGCGAGGCGGCGCGATATTTCGGTTTTGCCGACTCCTGTCGGACCTATCATTAAAATGTTTTTCGGCGCGATTTCTTCGCGCAACGGCGATTCGATTTGCATTCGCCGCCAGCGACTGCGCAACGCCAATGCAACCGCGCGTTTTGCGGCGCCTTGTCCGACAATATAGCGATCCAACTCGCGCACAATGCGGCGCGGCGTCAATTCTTCGGAAGAAAGCATTTTGTCGCTCATTCGCCGATTTCTTCCACGACAACGCGGTCGTTTGTATAAATGCACATTTTTCCGGCGATTGACATCGCTTTTTGGACGATTTGCGCCGCCGGAAGCGCGGTTTCTTCGGATAATGCGCGCGCCGCGGCTTCGGCATATACCGCCCCGCTGCCGATAGCGGCGACTCCCGATTCGGGTTCCAAAACATCGCCCAAACCGGACAAAACCAGCAACTCGTCCGCGTTTGCAATCATCAGCATCGCTTCCAGACGGCGCAAAACGCGGTCGGTACGCCAATCGCGCGCCAGATCATCCGCCGCCCGAGAGAGTTTGCCGTGATGCGATTCCAGCCGTTTCTCAAATCTTTCCAGCAAAGTAAACGCGTCCGCAGTCGCCCCGGCGAATCCCGCCAAAACTTTGCCGTCCGCCAATCGGTGCACTTTACGCGCGCCGCCTTTGACAATCGTATCGCCGAGAGTCACTTGCCCGTCCCCCGCCATCGCGGTTTTTCCATCACGGCGAACGCAAAGCACAGTCGTGCCGTGCATTGTCAAATCGGACGGATTTGTCATCGCGCCTATTTCCGAATCTGCTCAACAAAATTGCAAGAAATCGCGCCCGGATTTTCTTCGCAATGTTTTGCCATCTCGTGTTCGCATCCCTTGGACAAAAGTATGCTAAAAACTATCAGCGCGACAACCACGCCGATGACGATTTTGAGGATTCCGGAAAAGAATCTGAAAGCGGCTTTAATCATTAAATTAATCCGGTCGGAAAACGCATAACTTTCTTTTTTCAAAACGGAGTCCGTTCCAAAAGAACCGCACAGAACGGTTTTGCCGTGCATTTTCGGGGAAAATGTCATTTGCCGCCTGCGGAAACGCCCGGCGGTTGCGGGCAAAAATCTTTAATGCGGCATTTTTCGTCTACGATTTTGCACACCCATCGCGGCATTTCACCGCGGCGGCATTCGTGCCATGCGGCACTTTTCGCCTTGGAAGCCAGCAAAACCAAAATCGGTGCGGCAACAAGGGCGCAAACGGCGAATTGCGTTTTAGAAAATCTCACAAGCGGTCGGAAAACGCCCGGTTTTCATCTTTCAGTTTCGCGTCCGTGCCGAGGGAATAATGCCTGCTCATATCGGGCGAATATTTGCTCGCGGCGGGCATACGCCCGAGTTTTTCCGCCATCGCGCGGACATGATGCGGACCGCCGCCGCAACAAACGCCCAAAAAACGAATGTCGTTTTCCATACATTTCGCGGCAAAATCCGCCATTTCATAGCGGGTGCAAGCACGCGATTCCATCGCAACCGGAAAAGCACGCATTCCTTCGGGGCGACAATATTCGCCCTCTTCGTCCCGCAACGATTGAAAAGTCGGCGTTTGCGCAGTCGTGCGAAACGGCACGGGAATGCCCGCTACCGGACACGATACGGCGGCACGAATTTCCAAAAGTTGCGGAAACATCGTCGCAGGACCGCGACAGCAATTCATTCCGACCACATCCGCCCCGGCGTCTTCCAGCCGTTTGCAAGCATCGGCGGGCGACAATCCGTCGTTGTCATCGCGGAGAAATCCGGTGGAATGAGTGACGACATTGACGACCGATTCCAGCCCGGCTTTTTTGATTTCTTCCAGCCCGATAATCGCTTCGCCGCACCACGATAGCGTTTCCAGCAAAATAAAATCCACGCCCGCTGCCGCCGCCCATGCGACTTGTTCGGCGAACATTTGCCGCACTTCGTCTTGCACGCCGCGGTCGTTCGGATTGTAAATGTTGGAATTGCAAATATTTCCGGCGACAAGCGTTTTGCCGGTTTCATCTTCGGCGGCGGCATTTTTGGCGAGTTGCAACGCGTTTTTTTGGAGCGGTTCCAGCAAATTTTCCTTGCCGATAATGCGCAGTTTATCGCGGTGTCCATAATAGGTAAAAGCGACCATCACATCGGAACCGGCACGCAAAAATTCGCGATGAAGTTGCGCAACCGCATCGGGATGCTCCAACACAACTTCGGGAACGAAAGCCCCCGCCTGCAAATAGCCGCGTCTTTCCAACTCAAAAAGATAGCCCTCGGCGCAAAGAATTGCATCATTTTTCAGCCGTTCAGCGAGTTTTCCCATTGTCATATCCTCCGTTCCGGTTTTAGATTTATAAAAACAAAAAATTATACCACAAAATCCCGCCCCGCCGCCCCGCCGATTGTTTTAATGACGGCGGCGGTTTTATGCGTATTCCGCCGTCATCTCCGCAAGTTCCAATTCGTCCCATTCGGCGGTGCAGTTGCGGCATTCCACCGTCACCACAGAATTTTTCGCCATCCCGTCGCCAAGCAATTGTACTTTTCCGTCTTTCACGGTCAACCCGACTCGTTCGGTCGTGCGGCGAATTTTGTAATTAAAATAACCGCTTTCGCAATGCGGGCATGAAAAATTTACGGTCGCTTCCATCGGAATCTCCTTTGCGATAAAACTTTTTGCGATAAAACCCGATTTTATCACGGAATCGGGCGGGCGGCGCATTTATACTTTGCGAAAACGCGCAAAATAATCATCAATTTCACCGCGCATTTCCACGCCGACTTCGCATAAAACCCCGCAAAATCAATATCGGCGGCAAAATAATGTGGTTGTCGAAAGAATAATTGTGGATATTCGTGGATTAATTGTGGACATCGAAAGTTTCAATGTCCACATTAAAACTTCCGACTGCCACAATTTTTATTTCAATGTCCACATCAATTCATTAAATGTCCACATTAAAACTTCCGACTGCCACAATTTTTGTTTCAATGTCCACATTTAATGAACGAGTATCCACCGCAAAACATTTAATTCCCTTGTCAAATGAATTAATTCCCGAGTAATTATCGGCGGGAATTTGTTAAAAACGCGAATGAATGAAAAACGGACACTTAAACCGCCAGCGACAGCGGAACCGTTTCCTTGACGGACGGTGCGGACACGACACGGACGGCGCGCATTTTGCCGCCCCAAATTTTCGCCAAATCGTTGGTGCAAATATAATCTTTATAAAGTTTTTCCATGCTTTCAATGTCGGCTTCGCGCGGTGCGGCAATGCGATTTTTGATGCACTCCGCATTAATCGGGTCAACTTCCGCACCGATTCCTTTCCGCCCCAACAAAGACGCGGCGACAAGAGTCGTTCCGGTGCCGGCAAACGGGTCAAAAACGGCATCGCCGGGGCGCGAAGAAGACAAAATAATCCGCGCCAGCAAAGCAAGCGGTGCCTGTTGTTTGTGAAATCGTTCGCCGTCATCGGTGCGAATCGCCTCGTTGCCCGCAAAATAGCCGGAAGTCAATTCGCGAATGTCGTCCCACACATCGGTCAGATAAACGCCGTTTTCGCGTGCGTATTTATAACCTTGCGGCAACGGCGGCGAAATGCGAAGGCGATGAAAAACGCGCGGCGAATCGCCGTTCGTTGCGGCGGCGATAATTTGATAATTGAGTCCGTATTTTTTCGCACACGGCACGGCGGAAGTTTTTTTCTTCCATACAACTAAATTCTTAAAACTCCAGCCCGATTCGCGCAAGGCGCGCAACACAAATTCCGCGTTTTTTTCGCGTTGCATAAAATACACCCATCCGCCCGCCGCAGTCGCTTTGCGCGTCAACGCCAAAATTTCGGTCATCCACCGCCAATAAACCGAATCTGCCTGCTTGTCGTCAAATTTGCGGTAATCTTTGCCCTGATTAAAAGGCGGGTCAAGAAAGGAAAGATGAAACGCGCCGGGGGCAATATCGCCAAGCCATTCGGCGCAATCGGCGCAATATATTTCCGTTTTTTTCATATTGCGCCCATTTTGCCACAAAATTCCGCCGTCCGTAAACGGCAAAGAAATCCATTTTTGTCGTTTTGGTTGGGCATGGGTTTTATTTTATCGCATTTATGGGGTTTCGGGGGAGTTTTTCGCTGCGCACGAAATTCCGTTATAATACCGCCCGAAAGGGAGGATTTTATTTTATGCGAATTGTTTTGTTGGGACCGCCGGGAGTCGGCAAGGGGACGCAAGCGGTGCGGCTTTGCGCACACTATAATATCGCGCACATTTCTACCGGCGATATGTTGCGCGACAATGTCGTGCGGCAAACGCCGCTCGGAAAAGAAGCGAAACGCGCGATGGATGCCGGCGAACTCGTTGCCGATGACATCGTTCTCGGAATGATCGCCGACCGACTCGGGCAAGACGATTGCCGCGCCGGATGCCTGTTTGACGGCTTTCCCCGCACGCTCGTACAAGCCCGAAAACTGGACGAATCGGACGGCGCACCCGATATTGTTATAGATTTGGATCTCGCCGATGACATTATCGTGGAACGGATTTGCGGCAGACGAATGCATCCCGCCTCCGGACGGATTTATCATATTAAATTCAATCCTCCGAAAAATCCCGGAATAGATGACGAAACCGGCGAACCGCTCGTGCAACGCGAAGATGACAACGCCGAAACCGCCGCCAATCGCCTTTCCGTTTTTCGCGCGCAAACCGCCCCGCTCAAAGAATATTACGCCGCCCAAGCCGCCGCCGGAAAAATACGCCACATTGCCGCCGACGGCGAAGGCGACCCGGCACACATCACCCGCCGCCTCGTTCTCGCGCTGGAAATTTAATGGCGGGCAACATTTGCTACGCACAATCCGGCGGCGTTACTGCCGTTATCAATACTTCCGCCGCCGCCGTTCTGGATGCGGCGCGCGACAATCCGGCAATCGGAAAAGTGTATGCCGCCCGCAACGGCATTCTCGGTTTGTTGAACGAAGATTTGATTGCGACATGGCGCGAAACCGCCGCCGACCGCGCCCTTCTCGCCGCCACACCCGGCGGTGCTTTCGGTTCTTGCCGTGTCAAACTTCCGCCGCCGCGCGACAATCCGGAAGTTTATCGGCGGCTTTTCGCCGTCTGCCGCGCGCACGACATTCGCGCATTGCTTTATAACGGCGGCAACGATTCCGCCGATACCGCCCTCAAAATCGCCGCCGCAGCAAAACTCTTAAAGTACGAAATCGCCGCCATCGGCATTCCCAAAACGATAGACAACGACCTCGCCGCCAGCGATTCCTGCCCCGGATTCGGTTCCGCCGCCAAATATATCGCGATAGGAATTGCCGAAGCCGCGTTGGATGTGCAATCTATGGCGCGTACTTCCACCAAAGTTTTTGTTTTGGAAGTGATGGGGCGCAATGCCGGTTGGCTCGCCGCCGCCGCCGGACTTTCCGGGCGCGAAGAGTTGCTGATTTTGCCGCCCGAAATCCCTTTCCGCCGCGCACATTTTGTCGCCGCCTTGCAAAAACGGGTGGCGAAATTCGGATTCGCCGTTGTCGCCGTATCGGAAGGCGTTCGCGATTCGCACGGCGAATTTCTGGCGGCGGCAAAAAGCGCGGACGCTTTCGCACACCGTCAATTGGGCGGAGTCGCGCCGCATATTGCCGAAATCGTCAAAAACGCCGGTTTTAAGTGTCATTGGGGCGTAGCAGATTATCTGCAGCGTTCCGCCCGTCATATCGCATCAGAAACCGATATTGCGCATGCGGACGCGCTCGGACGGGCGGCGGTTTCGCTGGCGGCAAAAGGCGAAAGCGCGGTAATGCCGGTGATTCGCCGCCTATCCGATTCGCCCTATCGCTGGAAAGTACAAACCGCACAACTAAAAACCGTCGCCAATCGCGAACGCAAACTGCCCGCCAACTTTTTTGACCGTGAACGCTATCAAACGACGCCCGCCTGCCGCCGCTATCTCGCCCCGCTCATTCGCGGCGAGGCATATCCGCCCTTCGGCAAAGACGGAATGCCGCGCTACGCCCGCCTGAAAAATCTCCCCGTCCGCCCCAAACTGCCGCCGTGGAAAGGCGCGCTATAATCGCATTTTTCGCGCATTTTTCGCACATTTTGCCGCGATTTTGCCGCGATTTTACAAAGCGAAATATCGGCGGGAATTTTTTTATGGCGGCAGATTTGCATTTTAAGTTTTTTTTTTTGATACAATAAGTTATAATGAAACAGGTTGGCTGTTTATAAAATCAAAAATCATAAAAGGAGGGGAAACACCCATGACCAAAAAACACGAACTACAAAAAGTAAAAGAGCAACGCAAAATCAACGCAAATCTGCCCGAAGTGGTGGATCAATTTCAGCGGAAAGAAATTTCCCGCCGCGATTTTCTGCAAATGGCATCCGCGCTCGGAATGTCCGCCGCCGCCATTTACGGCTTTGCCGGCGGTGCCCCCGCCGCACGGGCGAACGAACATGTCAAAAGAGGCGGCACTTTCCGTTTGGATACGCCGCTACAAAAACTCCAAGACCCGCAAACTTTTTCGTGGATTGAAGGCAGCAATGTCACCCGCGATATTTGCGAATATCTGACCTATTACGGCGAAGACGGCGTTGTCAAACCGTATTTGTCCGAAAAGTGGCAAGTTTCCGATGACGGCAAAACCGTGGATTTCTTCCTGCGCAAGGGCATTAAATGGAGCAACGGCGACGAATTCAACGCCGAAGATGTCGCCCACAACTTCGCCCGCTGGCGTGTGGAAGGCAATACTTCCGCCAATCACGGCGAATGGAACAAATCGTCCGGGTTGGACGATGTGGAAAAAGTCAACTCGCATCAGATTCGCCTGCATCTTTCGGCGGCGGATGTTTCGGTTGCGCATCGTTTGTATGCATATCCGACGCAGTTGGTGCATCGGTCGTTTGACGACAACGGCGCCGATTTGACGAAAAACGGCATCGGTACCGGCGCGTTCATGCTGGAATCGTACCAAGTCGGCGAAGGTGCCAAAATCGTCCGCCGCCCGGGTTATTGGGGCGGACCGGAAGGACAAGGCGATGCCTATTTGGATGCGGTTCAATTTGTCGACCTCGGCGAAGATCCGCAAGCGTCCATTTCCGCAATTGCGGGCGGACAAACCGATTGGATTTACAAAATCACGCCGAAGCAGTTGGATATCGTCCGCAACTTGCCCGATATGCAAATTTTAGATTCGGTCACCCAGCAAACCGGCGTCATTCGTTTCGCCTGCGGCGACTACAAGGACGAAAATTTGCAAGTATCCGAAGTCCCGCAAAAAGTGCGCGAAGCCGTGCAATCGGCGGCGGATAACGCCGAAATTTTGCGCATCGCTTTCGGCGGACACGGCGATGCCGCCGAAAATCATCACACCGCACCGAGTCAGCCCGATTATTACGATTTGGGTTTTCGCCAAAAGCGGGATGTGGAAAAAGCGCGCCGCCTTTGGAAAGAAGCGGGAATGGAAGGCAAATCCATCAAACTGACCGTCGGCAACACGCAAGGCGATTGGGAACAAAACGCATGCGAAGTATTGCAGGCGCAATGTCGCGAAGCCGGTATTAACATAGAGTTGGAAGTACTGCCGACCGCGCAATATTGGGAAGTGTGGGACAAAAGCCAGTTCGGTCTGACTTTTTGGACTTCGCGCCCGCTTGCGATTATGCTTCACAAACTCGCCTACAAATCGGGCGTGCCGTGGAACGAAGCGCGTTTTTCCAGCCAGAAGTACGACGACGCCCTCGCCGCCGCCGCCGCATCTCCGGATGCCAAAGCTGCAAGCGAATACATGAAAGTGTGTCAGGAAGAACTCCTCGCACAAAATGTAATGGTGCAGCCGTTCTGGCAAACGCTTTATACCGGCGGAAAGAAAAATGTGAAGGGATTCCTGAAACATCCGGCGGAGTATTATCACATGCGCCGTCTTTGGATTGACGCCTAAGTCGCGCACCGCGTAAACAAACGGCGGGCTTCGGATTCCGGAGTCCGCCCGATGTTTTATCGCCCAACTTATCAATGATTGCACTAATTTCCCGTCGTCTCGGCATTATGATGCTGACGATGCTGGCGATGTCTTTTTTGGTGTTCGCTGCGCTGGAAACAAATCCGGACGGAATCGCGCTGAAAGCGAAGGGGCAGTTTTCCACAATTACTTCGCGCGCCGCATGGCTGGTGGAAAAAAACTATTATGTCTCGGTCGCCGAAGACGATGCACCGGCGCGCACATCGCACGAAGACGAAGGGCGCGTTTTATACGAAATCGGAGAGGCGGGACGGATGCTTGTCGTGGAACCGGCGGCGCCCGGCGTGAACTATCCGCAAAAGAAAATAACGCAAATGAGTACCGAAGAATATCTGCTGTTGCGTCCGTTGCGGGTGCCGCTGCTTGTCCGCTATTGGGAATGGCTGGGGCGTTTTGCGGTCGGCGATTTCGGCGAATCGTTTCGCTTTGATGTGCCGGTGTCGCAAATTTTATGGCCGCGTCTGGCAAATACCGGCATTCTCGCCGGAATCGTGATGCTGATTATGATTCCGCTGTCGCTATTTTTGGGCGTGATGGCGGGCGTACGCGAAGGGTCTTTACAAGATCGCGGTTTTTCGCTGTTCGCGATTATCACGACTTCGGTGCCGGAATTCGCCAGCGCGGTGATTTTTGTCGCGGTTTTCACATTCTGGCTGCAGTGGCTACCCGGTACGAGTTCCATGATTTCCGGTTTTGAATGGAAACAGATGGTGATGCCGGTGTCGGTGCTGGTACTGTACGGCAGCGGCTACATCGCGCGCATCACGCGCGCTTCCATGGCGGAAGTCATGCGCTCGGCGTTCATCCGCACGGCAATACTCAAAGGGCTTTCGCCCGGAAAAGTCATCGTCCGCCATGCTATGCGCAACGCGTTAATTACGCCGGTAACGGTAATTATGTTGCAATTTCCGTGGCTATTGTCCGGCGTTATCGTGGTGGAATATTTTTTCGCCTACAAGGGATTCGGTTCGCTTTTGTGGGAGGCGGCGAACAACACCGACCCGTTTTTGATTGAAGCGTGCGCGATGGTGGCGGTCGTGGTCGTCGTAGTCAGTCAGTTAGTTGCGGACATTATTTACACTTATATCAACCCGCGGATACGATTCCAATGAGCGGCGTTCTTGCCGTTTGTTTGCGTCTGCGCGAATCAATTATCGCGATGGCGGGATTTGCGATTGTCCTGTTTTGGGTTTTGGTCGCGCTGTTTGCGGATATTATCGCGCCGTTTGACCCGCTGCAACAAATCTCGCCGCTGGCAAAACCGGGCGCGGAAGCGGGCGGCGGCATATTATATCTGGGCGCGGATTTTCTCGGGCGCGACATTCTTTCGCGCATCATTCACGGCACGCGCACGATTATGCTGTGGGCACCGGCGGCAACCGCATCCGCGTTTGCGGTGGGAATTATTCTCGGTCTGGCGGGCGGTTATTACGGCGGACGGGTGGACGATATTATTTCGTTTATCGCGAATATGATTTTGGCGTTTCCGGTGCTGGTGCTGCTGATTTTAATTATCGGCGTGCTGGGACAATCCGGTGCGTCCATTGTGGCGGCGATTACTTTCGCCTCTTCGCCGGCGGTATTTCGCATCGTCCGCGGCGAAGTATTGACGATTCGCAATCGCGATTTTATTGCCGCAGCAAAAACGCGCGGCGAAAATGTTCCGTACATTTTGTTTTTTGAAATTTTGCCGAACGCGAAAGCGCCGCTAATTGTAGACGCGTGTTTGCGGATGGGTTATACGACAATTCTCATCGGCATTCTCGGTTTTTTGGGACTCGGTCTGCCGCCGCCGACTCCGGATTGGGGCGGGATGGTAAACGAAAACCGTTCCATGGCATTAACATTTCCGCACATGACATTATTTCCGTGCCTCGCCATTTCGTCTTTGGTGCTGGGATTGAATCTGCTCGCGGACGGCATCAGTGAAATCAATAAAAAGGTATGACAATGAACGATTCCGCCCCGCTTTTGGAAATCAAAAATCTGGATGTTTCGTACTACACGCGGCGCGGCGAAGTGCCGGCGGTGGTGGATTTTAATTTGACTCTGCATCCCGGCGAAAGTGTCGGATTGGTCGGCGAATCCGGTTGCGGCAAATCCACCGTGTCGCTGGCGATTATGCGTCACATGGGCGCAAACGGCGGAATTCGCGGCGGACAAATTAAATTTATGGGACGCGACATGGCGGAAATGAGCGAAGACGAAATTCGCGCCCTGCGCGGGTCAAAAATTTCCATGATTTATCAGGAACCGTTCGCGGCGTTAAATCCGTGTATGACCATCGGCGCGCAACTTCGCGAAGTGCCGCTGTGTCACGAAGAAATTACCGAAGAAGAAGCGAACGCGCGCTGTATGCAAATCCTCGCCGATGTGCGCCTGCCCGATCCGGAACGAATTATGGCGGCATATCCGCATCAATTGTCGGGCGGACAACAGCAGCGCGCCGTTATTGCGATGGCGTTGCTTTCCAATCCCAAACTTTTGTTGCTGGACGAACCGACGACCGCGTTGGATGTCACCGTGGAAGCGGCGATTGTGAACATCATCCGCGACATCAGCAAAAAGTACGGCACGGCGATGATTTATGTCTCGCACAATATGGGGTTAATTCTCAAAACATGCAAACGCGTTTATGTTATGTATTCCGGGCAGGTCGTGGAAGAAGGCGCGGTCGGCGATATTTTTCGCGATTCGCGACATCCCTACACGCGCGGTTTATTCGGTTGCATTTCCAATATGACCGCCGACAAAAACACCAATCCGCTGACGCCGATTCGCGGGCAGTTGCCGCCCGCCTACAATCGCCCGCAAGGTTGTTATTTCGGTCCGCGTTGCGATTTTTTCCAAGCCGGACGGTGCGATGACAAACTAATTTTATCCGAAAGAGACGACGAAGGACATGCGGTGCGATGCGTTCGCTGGAAGGAAATTGATTGGCAAAAATATTCTCCCGATACGGTAAAACGCGAACCGGTGCCGCTCGGTGCGCCCGTATTAAAAGTAGCGGACATGAAAAAATATTACGAGTTGCCTTCCGAATCGCCGCTCGGTTTCGGCGTAAATCGCAAAATTAAAGCGGTGCAAGATTTATCTTTTGAAGCGCGAAAACGGCAAATTGTCGCCATTGTCGGCGAATCGGGATGCGGAAAAAGCACTTTCGCCAAAGTATTGATGGGGCTGGAAGACGGCACGGACGGCAGCATCGTCATGGGCGATGACGACCTCGCCGCGATTCCGGTGGAAGGACGAGACGAAAATTTAATTTCGGCGGTGCAGATGGTATTTCAGAATCCGAACGACACCTTAAATCCTTCGCACACAGTCGGCGCCCAAATTTCCCGCTCCATCCGCAAACTCGGCATATCCAACCGCGAGGAAGTGGAGGAAAAACTGGATCATCTTTTGGATATGGTCAAACTGCCGCGTTCCTACAAAACCTACAAACCTTCGCAGTTATCGGGCGGACAAAAACAGCGAATCGGCATCGCCCGTGCCTTCGCCGGCAGTTCCAAACTTGTGGTCGCCGACGAACCGGTTTCGGCATTGGATGTTTCGGTGCAGGCGGCGGTGATAGATTTGCTGCTGGATATTCAAACGCAACACGACACCACGCTGCTGTTTATCAGCCACGATTTATCGCTCGTGCGTTATCTCGCCGACCATATTGTCGTGATGTATTTGGGGCGCATTATGGAACAAGGCGTATGCAAAGATGTGTTCGCCCCGCCCTATCATCCCTATACCGAGGCGCTTTTATCGGCGGTGCCGGTCGCCGATCATCGCGTAGAAAAAGAGGAAATTATTTTGGAAGGCGAGTTACCTTCGCCGCTCAATCCGCCGCCGGGATGTCCGTTTTCCACGCGTTGCCCGCGCAAAATCGGCGACATTTGCGACAAAGAACTGCCGCCCAAACGCGTCTTTGACGACGGACACGAAATCCATTGCCACCTCTCCCCCGAAATCCTAAAATCCATGCGCCCGGTCTTCCGAATGAAAGAAACAGCAACAACAATCACAAAAAGTTAACCCACCCCACCGCATTTATTGCAACAAAGCCGCCGCGAAAGTTATGCAATTATTAAATTGAAAAATTGCAACGAAGCGGGCGGAAAAGTTATGCAATTATTAAATTGAAAAATTGCATAACGGAAATATTCCGAAACTCGCAAAAAGTTAACCCACCCCACCGCATTTGTTGCAACGAAGCAATCGCGAAAGTTATGCAATTCTTAAATTAAAAATTGCATAACGAAAATATTCCAAAACTCGCAAAAAAACGAATCCGCCCGTTTTTTTACAGACATTCCAAAAACAACCGGCGCGCGGAATCTTCGGTCAGCGGAACCGGATTTCCGGCGGCGGACGGATCGGCGATCGCCATTTTCGCGATATCGTCCGCGCGTTTGTCGTCCACGCCCATTTCGCGCAAAGATTCCGGCACACCCAACGCACGGCGCAACTCCATTATGCGCGCGTAAAATCCGTCAAAACCTCCGGCAATGTTCAAATAGGCGGCGGCGGCGGCGATTTCCGATTCAATCGCCGGACGATTAAATCGCAATACCGCGGGCAATACAACCGCGTTCGTCATTCCGTGATGCGTGTGATACAACGCCCCCACCGGATGCGAAATCGCATGCGCCGCGCCGAGTCCCTTCTGAAAGGCGACCGCCCCCATTGCGGCGGCGGACATCATTTGCGCACGCGCGGACAAATCGTTTCCGTTCGCAAACGCGCGCGGCAGATTTTCCGACACGATGCGCATTCCTTCCAGCGCGATTCCCCGACTCATCGGATGATAAGACGGCGCACAGTACGCCTCCAAACAATGCACGAACGCATCCATCCCCGTGCCGGCGGTAATGACAGGCGGCATTCCGACGGTCAACTCGGGATCGCATATCGCCGCTTTCGGCAGCATTTGCGGATGGAAAATAATTTTTTTGACTTCCCGCTGCGAATCCAACAACACCGCCGCGCGTCCGACTTCGGAGCCGGTACCGGCGGTCGTCGGCACTGCGATAATCGGCGCGATTGTTTCCGCATTTGCGCGCCGCCACCAATCGCCGACATCTTCAAAATCCCACACCGGACGCGTCTGTCCCGCCATAAAAGCAACGAGTTTTCCCAAATCCAATCCCGACCCGCCGCCGAAAGCGATAACTCCGTCGTATCCGCCTTCGCGGAACGCCGCCACACCCGCCGCCAAATTACCGTCGTTCGGATTTGCATCCACTTCGGCGAAAACACCGCATGCCGTTCTGGCGGCGGCAAACAAATCGCGCACATGTCGCGCGGGGGGAAGTTTAATTAATGTCGCATCCGTCACCAGCAACGGACGACGAATGCCCGCCGCCGCGCATATTTCCGGCAATTCCGAAATGCGTCCCGCGCCGAAATGCACGGCGTTCGGATAACTCCAGTTCGCGCGTAAATTGTTTTTTTCATTCATGCCTTCGCCTCCATTTTTTTCAGATGATACGATTTTGTACGGGTTAAATTGTGATAGCCGAGCGCGGACAGAGAGCAACCGCGCCCGGTGTTTTTGCGTCCGCTCCAGCAAAGTGCCGGATCCAAATAGTCGGCGCGGTTCATAAACACCGTACCGGTCTGCAGTCGCGCACCAATGGCGGCGGCGCGTTCGGAATCGCGCGTCCACACAGACGCGGTCAATCCGTAGTCGCTGTCGTTCATCAAAGCCGCCGCGTCATCGTCGTTCGCGACCGGCATAACGCCGACAATCGGCGCGAAGTTTTCTTCGCGCATTAATGTCATTTCATGATTGACATTCACCGCGATTTGCGGGGCGAAATAGGCGCCGCCGTCGTCTGCGAATTGTTCGCGACTGATGAGAAGTTTGGCGCCGCGCGATTTTGCCTCGGCGATTTGCGCGCGTGCGCCGTCCGCAAAACGCCGCGCCGCCATCGGTCCCAAAGTCGTTTCCGGCGACAACGGATTTCCCAGCACATGCGCGGATGCAATCGTACGCATCTTTTCCACGAACGAATCAAAACGGGAAGCGGCGACATAAACGCGTTCTATGCCGCAACAGCATTGTCCGGAATTAAAAAACGCCGCATCCGCCAACGCATCCGCTGCCGCTTCAATATCGGCGTCTTCCGCCACATAGCCGGGATCTTTGCCGCCGAGTTCCAGCCCGATACCGGCAAGCGAATTCGCCGCCGCGCGCGCCGCCGCACGTCCGCCTTCCACCGAACCGGTAAAGTTGACAAAATCAAAAGCACCATCCGCGATTAAAGACAAAGTCGCCGCGCGCGACAAAAATAAATTTTGCATCACATCATCGGGAACGCCAGCGGCGACAAACGACCGCGCAATGCGTTCTCCGGCGAGCGGCGTTTGCGCAGAAGGTTTTAATATCACCGCATTACCCGCCATTAACGCCGGTGCGACAGTATTAATCGCCGTCAGATAGGGATAGTTCCAAGGCGAAATCGCAAGCACAACTCCCGCCGCTTCGCGCGCAATACAGCGCGAAAAGCGCGCGGATTCTTCGACAACAATCGGCGCCAACGCGTCTTCGGCAATATCCGCCATATACGAAATGCGTTCCATCACGCCGCCGAATTCGCCGCCGTAGCGCACCGGTCTTCCCATCATCCGCGCCAACTCCGGCGTCGCCTCTTCGCCTTGCGCGCACAATATTTCCGCGCCACGGCGGACGATTTCCGTCCGTTCTGAGAGCGAACGCGCCGCCCAATCCGTTTGCGCTTTTCGCGCACGGGCGATAATATCGGCGGCAACGGAATCGGCAAACAGGCGTTCAACATATATCTTCCCGTCGACGGGAGAAACACACTGCAATATTTCGTTCATCAATTTCCTACGCCCTTTCAAATCCGCGCGCAATATCCCAATCGCTGACACGGCGGTCGCATTCCGATTGTTCCCAACGCGCAGCGTGAAGATAATGTTCTACCACCTCTTCGCCGAATGCAGTGCGCAACATTTCCGAGCGGGAAAAAATTTCTGTCGCCTCGCGCAAAGTGCCGGGAATGCGGCGGGAATCGCCCTGATAGGCATCGCCGCGAAACTCTTCTTCCAACTCAATTTTATTTTCCACGCCGTCCATTCCCGCCGCAAGCAACGCCGCCAAAGCCAAATACGGATTTAAATCCGCGCCGCCGGTACGGCATTCCACCCGCGCCGATTTGTGTCCCGGCGCGCACACCCGATAACCGGCGGTACGGTTGTCGGCGGACCACACCGCGCGCGTTGGCGCGAAAGTACCGGCGACGAATCGTTTGTAAGAATTGACATACGGCGCGAGAAACAATGTTGTCGCGGCGGCGTGGTGCAAAAGTCCGGCGAGATAACTTCGCATCAGCGGCGACATTCCGCCGCCGGAATCGTAAAACAACGGCGCGCCGTCCGGCGTTTGCAACGATTGATGAATGTGGCACGAACTGCCCGCAGCGGAGTCATTCCACTTCGCCATAAAAGTAAGCGCGCGCCCGCGCATCCACGCGATTTCTTTGCACGCATGTTTGACAATGACATGACGATCCGCCATCGTCAACGCATCCGCATAGCGCACATTAATTTCTCCCTGTCCGGCGCACGCCTCGCCTTTGGTGTTTTCCACCGGCACGCCAGCGCCTTGCAATCCCGTACGAATTGCGCGCATAATATCCTCCTCTTTGCCGGTTTGGAATATGTGATAATCTTCGTTGTATGCGGAAATCGGCGACAAATCGCGATAGCCGCCATCGCGCGCCTCTTCGTAAGAATCGCGAAAGAGAAAAAACTCCAACTCGGTCGCCGCCATCGGAATCATTCCCGCATCGCGCAGCCGCGCAATTTGCTTTTTAAGAATCGCGCGCGGCGAATGCAAAATTGCTTCGCCCGTTTCGCCATCCAACACATCGCACAACACCAGCGCGGTTTTTGCCAGCCACGGCAAACAACGCAAAGTAGACAAATCCGGCTTCATCACATAATCGCCATAACCCGTCCGCCATCCAGTCGCGCGATAGCCGTCCACCGGAATCATTTCCATGTCGGTGGCGAGAAGATAATTGCAACTGTGCGTTTCCTCCCACGCCGAGTCGACAAAAAACTCCGCCTGAAACCGCTTGCCCACCAACCGCCCTTGCATATCGGTCTGCGCGGCAATTACCGTATCAATCGCGCCGCCCGCGACCGCCCGTTTAAGTTCTTCCAAAGTCATCGCTTTTCTCCTTTGTGCAAAAAACATCCGCCCGGCATGAACCGGGCGGACGCATGAAATGCGCGATTACGCATAACGATAAGGGGGTCCCGCTTTCTCCATCGTTTCGCGATATTCTTTCAATATCCGAACTACTTTGGCGCGGCGCGGGCTTTCGGCAGCGACTTCGTCCCAGAACTTCATCGCTTCGTCCTCCACTTTTTTCCATTCCGCCGCGGAAATGGAAGTCAGTTGCATTTTCGTACCCCGGGTGCGAAGTTTCGCTTCGCCGCCCCAATACCAGTGCTGACGATAATAATGGGAACTGTCCATACACAGACGGAACAATGTTTTCAGATGTTCCGGCAAAGCGTTCCATCTTTCGCTGTTGGCGAAATACGAACCGCACCACGCGCCGGAAATATTGTTGGTCAGAAAATAGTTGGTCACATCCGCCCAGCCGACGGTGTAATCTTCGGTAATTCCCGACCAGGCGATGCCGTCCAGTTCGCCGGTTTGCACGGCGACTTCTATATCCTCCCACGGCAAAGTCACCGGCACGACACCGAAGCGCGACAAAAAACGCCCCGCCGTCGGAAAGGTAAACACCCGCTTCCCTTTCAGGTCGTTCAAACTGTGAATCGGATCCACCGTAGCGAAGTGGCACGGATCCCACGCCCCGGCACTCAACCATGAAACGCCCTCTATTTCGCCGTACGCCTCCTCCCAAATTTCGCGGAGACCGTACTCGTTAAACAACACCGGCACATCCAAACTGTACCGCGTAGCGAACGGAAAATAACCGCCGAACACCGATACATCCACCGGCGCGGCAATAGAATCGTCATCGCTTTGCACGGCGTCAATCGTTCCTCTTTGCATCGCACGGAACAATTCGCCGGTCGGCACGAGTTGATCGGCGAAATACAGTTCTATCTCCATCTGCCCCTTCGCTACCTGATTAAAGGCGTCTATGGAAGGTTTGATGACATGCGCCGCCAACGCCGGTCCGGCGTAGGTCTGCATCCGCCATTTGATGGGCGTCTTGCTCTGGGCATGCACAAATGGCGCGCTCGCAACAGCCGCCGCGGCAACGCCCGCTTTTTTCATAAAGTCTCTTCTTTGGGTCATGACATTCTCCTTTTTTTGTAATAATAAAGTATTTCCCGCACCCGCATTATGCCCCGTAATACCGTTCCGGCAGCCACAGGGCAATCTGCGGGAACAAGACGACAAGCAACAGCCCGACAATCATCACCATCACGAACGGCGTGATGGAACGGTAAATGTCGCCCAGCGAAACTTCCTTGGGCGCCATCGCGCGCATCAGAAAAAGATTGTAGCCGAACGGCGGCGTCATATAGGCGATCTGGCATGTGATGGTATACAATACCCCGTACCATATCGGATTAAATCCCAGCGAAATAATCAGCGGCACATACAGCGGCGCGACAATCACCAGCATCGCCGTATCGTCCAAAAACATTCCCATAATAATGTACGACAATTGCATCAGCAATAAAATCTCCCACGGACTCAACCCCCATTTTTCCAGAAACAGCGATTCCACCGCCTTGATCGCGCCCAGCCCGTCAAACACCGCACCAAAACACAACGCCGCCAGAATAATCCACATAAACATACAAGAAACGCCGAGCGTTTTGCGAATCGTTTCCTCTATCACTCGTCTGTTGAGACGGCGACGAACAAATGCGAGAAATGTCGCCACCGCCGCACCGACCGCCGCGCTTTCCACCAAACCCGTTATGCCGGTCAAAAACAATCCCATAACGGACGCGAACACCACCAACGGCAAAAGACCGGCGCCCAACAGACGCAACTTTTCTTGTCGCCCCGCCCGCAGTTCTTCCGCCGGCAACGGCGGACCGAGTTCCGGCTGCAGTTTGCACCGCAACGCAATATAAATGATGAACAACGCCGCCAGCATAAGCCCCGGCACAATTCCCGCCAACCATAACTGACTAATCGGTTGTCGCGCAATCATTCCGTACAACACCAACACGACGCTCGGCGGCACCAAAATACCGAGAGAACTTCCCGCCTGAATGACGCCGGTGACCATCCGCTTGTCGTATCCCCGCTTCAACATTTCGGGAAGCGCGATGGATGCACCGACCGCCATTCCGGCAACGCTCAATCCGTTCATCGCCGAAATCAGAACCATCAAACCGATGGTGCCGATTGCCAGCCCGCCCCGCAAAGAACCAGACCACACATGAAACATTCTGTATAAATCGCCGGCGATGGCGGACTCGGACAGCATATACCCCATATAAATAAAAAGCGGCAAAGTCAACATCGGATACCAACTCAGCAATTTAAAACTCGCGTTAAATGGCATCTCGGCGCCGCCGTCTCCCCACAACAACAACGCGGATGCGGCGGCGACAAAACCAATCGCGCCGAAAATTCGTTGCCCGGTCAACAGCATGACAAACATGGACGAAAACATCAGCAGCGCCACCATTTCATAACTCACCATGTCCTCCCCAGCGCGCTCGCCAAATCTTTAAGAAACATGGACACCGTCTGCGCCAGCATCATAAAAATACCCGCGCACATCATAATTTTTACCGGCGCCAGCGGCGGCGCCCACGCCGAATAGTTTTTTTGTCCGTATTCCAATGCATACTGCGCGCTGGATATTCCGCCCGCCAACAATACGACAAGATAAAACACAAGACACATCGCGGTCGCCACATCCGCAGCGGCGCGCGTTCGCGGCGACCACTGCCCGTACAACAAATCCATGCGGACATGGGAGCCGGTCTGCATTGAATACGCACCGCCCAAAAGATAATACGCCGCCAGCAAAAACTGCGCCACTTCCACCACCCAAATCAGCGGGCGGTCAAACACCGCGCGCGAAATGGACGAATACAACAATACGCCCGCCATCACAAAAATCAGATACATCGCGGCGCGTCCGATTCGCCGGTTGAATTCGTCCGTCGTCCGGATATAACATCCGACAAAACGGGGCATTGCGCGCGAGTCGTTCACGCCGTCTCTTCCGCAAACGCCAACGCCGCCTGCGCACATTCCGACAACAACGCCGCCATTGCAAGACATTCGGCGGAAGCGGCGACAAGGTCGTTGCGCACTTCAATCATCGCATTCAAAAGTCCGCGCGCCGATGAATGCAACGCAAGCGTATGAGTGACGCCGTCATCCCGACAATACGGCGCATTACGGCGGACGACAAACTCGTCTTTTTTATTGAGAACATCGTACACTGCACGGGCAAAGCGGTCATCGCCGTCGTCAATCACACCGATATCCATTTCCCGCCGCTCGCCCGCATACACCGGCGAAAAAGAATGCACCGTAAGCAACACCGGATTTTGCGCCGCTCGCTCATCCAGTACGCCGGACAACGCGGAATGAAACGGCGTATAAAACATTTTCTCCCGCAACAATCGCTGCGCGGAAGACAATCCGACATTGCCGGGAATTCGGTAGTTTTCGCTTGTTTCGGGAATCGCCCCCGCCGCATTCGGGGCGCGATTGCAGTCATAAACCAGACGGGAAACGCATTGTGCGATAAGCGGCGAATCCAGCCGTCTCGCCATTTCCTGCGCGACATCCAACGCACCGGGATCCCACGCAATATGACTTCGCAATGCGCCGCCATCCAATCCCAGCCCATTCATTTCGGACGGAATATAGTTGGACGCATGTTCGCACGCCAGCACAAAGCGCCCCCGCCCCGCCGGATTGAATATCTCCGCCGCTTCCGCCCCGTCCCGATTTTCATCTCTTTCCATTTTCATTTGTTAATATTATGACAAAATAAAACTGCTTTGTCAACATATTTCCAAAAAATCCGCCAGTATCGTTTTTTGGATATAATGAAAGATACAAAATGCCCGCCGCCCCCGCCATGACTGTTGCCGACCGCATCCGCGAACGGTTTGCCAAACTAACCCGCGCCGAGCGAAAGTTGGCAGCGTCCATATTGGCGGATTATCCCGCATCAGGGCTGGGCGGAATTGCAGCCATTGCCGAAGCAGCAGGCGTTTCCCCGCCAACTGTTGTGCGGATGGGAAAAAAAATCGGATTCGGCGGTTTTCCGGAAATGCAAGCGGCAGTTCGTGACGAGTTGCGCGCCACCGTCTCCGACCCCATCGCCAAACACGACCGCTGGGCGGTAGACGCCCCCGCCGCCCACATTCTCAATCGATTCGCGGCGGCAGTCACCGCAAACATGCGGCAAACTTTGCGTCTCATCAATCACCGCCGTTTTAACGAAACCGCGGCAATGCTGGCGGACGGCAAACGCGCCGTGCATGTCGTTGGCGGACGATTAACGCGCTCTCTCGCGGATTATTTTTTTACGCATCTGCAAGTCATTCGCAACAATGTCACCCTCATCGCGCCGAATGCAAATACTTGGCCGCATTACGCACTCAATATGAAAAAAGGCGATGTCGTCGTCGTTTTTGACATTCGGCGTTATGAACGCGACACGCTGCGACTGGCGCAAATGGCGCGGCGAAAAAAAACGCAAATCGTTTTATTTACCGACCAATGGGGATCGCCTGTCGCCGGATATGCGGCGCACAGTTTTCATACGCGCATAGAAGTGCCATCAGCATGGGATTCTTCGGTTGTCTCCCTGATGATTATAGAATCGCTGCTCGCCGCAGTAGAAACTTTGTCGTGGAAATCCGCGCGCCGCCGCATCAAAACATTGGAAACTTTATACGACCAAACCAGAATGTTCCAAAAATCGCCATAAAAACCGGCTGCTTATTACGGGCGATATCGCCCCCGCAACTACAAATCTAAAATCTTTAAAATTCTGTTTGGAGTTGTATGGAAAATGCGGTGGTGTTGGTGTGTTCGTTATATGCCGCTGCCGCCGACCATTTGCCGCTTTCGTATTCGCGACCGTAACCGATGGCGTATATCATTGTCCGTTGTCGTTTCAGCGGAATCCGCGTTTCTTTCATCCGAATCGTTTGCGGTGTGCCGCCGATAAATGCCGCATGTCCATCGCCGTCCGCTACGGGATAACGCAAAATCATCTTGCCGCCGCTCAATGCCGTCTCGTCCGTCGCCGACAATCGCAAACTGTCGCCAAACTTCCATATATCCGCAAATCGCATCCCCGCCGTCCAGCCCTCCGCACGCGCACCCCGCACCGATTGAATGAAAGAATCGCCGCCGTAATCCGCATTTATATCCGCATATTCGTATTCGCCGAATAACGAAAATCCGTCATAATCCGCGCTCGCCCAACGCACATATCCCGCCGTATCGGACGACTCCGCCGCACCGAAAACACCGCCGCTTTCGGATAAAAAACGACTGCCGCCGTCTGCGTCATAATCCAATCCGCCCCAAAATCGGAACGATTCGCCCGCCGCATAATCCGCCGTCATTAACCCTTCCGCCGCAACACGCGCCGCTTGCGATGAACTCTCCGCTTTCGGCAACACCGCCGACAACGGCATGTTGTAATACGAGTTATCCGTAATTTGCAACGCAACCGAAACCTCCGACAAACGCCCTCGCAAATGCGACATTTCGGACGGCAAACTCCCCCGCAAATCCGAAAGTAAAACGCCATTTTGTGCAACTCTTACGCGCAACACCGCCGAAACTGCCGCCCCGATATTTACCGCACCCCAACCGTACACTTCGTCCAAACTTTGATTTATGGCTCTCGTCCCCAGCGGAGTCGCCGTTGACAAAAGAATTTGCCTATGCATCGTCATCGGCAATTCCGGGCGGGCAGATTTTAATATCGCCAATGCGCCCGAAACAATCGGTGCCGCCCCCGATGTGCCGCCTAATCTCGTGTAATCCGAATTATCATCAGCCCCGGTCGTATAATGGTTGGAAAACACTCCTTCCGCAACTGCGCCGATGCACCATAATCTTGCAACGCCGCAACCATCAGAATGATCTGCTCTGATATGATCACCATCCAAATTGATAACCATCAATATATTGTCTTGCAAATTATCATGTATCAGCGGAAAATATGCTACAACATTTGCGGGACGAGGATCTACAAGATTTAATGTATGGTTTCCCGCCGACCAAACATACTGCGTATCGCCGTTTCCAACCGCAGTGTTTAGAACTCCTGACCATCTTCGTACATTGCTATCCAAAGTGATAACAGCAACTTCATTATTTAATACAAAATTACTATGCCATGTTTCGCTTCCATTATAAATCGGATAACCGTTTAATGCGGGATACATCCATAACTCCAAAGCATCGGCATTTTCTCTATTATAAAGTGGAATCATTTTAACAGAAGGCGCGACTCCGTGCGATCCTTTTTCGTTGCCTCGCACTGCACCCAAAACACCCGCAACTGCAGTTCCGTGATATGCCGGTATAACTCTATTTTCTTGTCCGGCTAATCCCGTATTTTCCAAAATCATATTTTCCGCCAAATCCTCATGCGTGACGCGGAATCCAGTATCGGAAACAACAACCGTGACGCCCTGCCCGAAAAATCCTCTTTCGTACGCGGGAATAGGATTCGCCTCTTCCAGCAGACGATTCTGCCCGTACTCTCTTGTCCGAAATTCGCAACTTTCCGTTTCCGGGATGCGTCTGGAATCGCCACAGAGCTTCGTGCATACTTCATTTTCATCAATTCGGGCGCCGCTGTCGCATGTTTGCTGGCAGCCCTCAAAATTTTCCGAAACTCTGGTGCCATCAGCACAGGTTTTCTGGCAAGTGGAACTTTCCAAAATTCTGCTGCCATCGTTGCAGGTTTTCCGGCAAAAAGATTGAAGGGGTTCCATAGAACCGTCTGCACATGTCACCATCGGAATAACGATTGGCGGATTTCCACCGCCGCCGCCGCCGCCGCACCCTGCAACAATGACGGCGAAAAGCGTCAACAAAATAATTTTCGGAATGGATTTCATCAGTTTCCCTTTCAACAAAATCCGGCGAACGCGCCGGGCGTTGTCTATGTATCGTTGAATCGTGAGATACTGCCGCCCCTTTCCCGAAGGTGTTATATCGGACAGCACCCCCGGCAACGGGGGGATTCAACAACATAGACGGGCGGAAGTTTACCATAACTTTCCCCGAAAAATACAAAAAAAACGGGCGGGTTCGGCAAAAAAAATGCGCGAATTGCTGAATTCCCGCCTTTTTGCGGCAAATTACGGAACTGTTAATGCAAATTACAGAACTGTTCTTGCAATCTACGGAACTGTTCTTGCAAATTACAGAACTGTTCTTGCAATCTACGGAACTGTTAATGCAATTTACGGAACTGTTCTTGCAATCTACGGAACTGTTTGTGCAATCTACGGAACTGTTCATGCAAATTACGGAACTGTCAAAGGGAATAACAGTATAAAAACTTTCGCAATTTGGGCGGATTAATCTTTTAATCGGCGGACGGGGAGAGATTTCCGCCGCCGTTTTCTTTTGCAAAATATATTTTTTGCGGCGAAATTTGCATAACGGCGTTCGAGTCCTTATAATTGCATTGGTTTTATTAATAACAGGAGCAAACATGAAAATCACAGCAATTAAAAACAATCTCATTCTCGCCTTCGGCGTTATCGCACTGACGGGGGGCGTGTTGATTGCCGCCGCATCGGCGGTCGCCGGACGGGAACATCGGGATCATCATATCGGGCATTTTGTGGAAAATGTCGCAGAAAAACTTTCGCTAAACGATACGCAAGAAGCGCGTTTGGAATCTTTGATGCACGAAACTGCCGAAGAACGGCGGCGTTTGCGCGATGAAGCGGGCGCGGAAATTCGCAAGATTTTTTCGCAAGAAACGCTGAGTCGCGAAGATGCGCACAAACTTTTGCAATTGCGCAAATCGCGGCGCGATGAAATGCAAGATTTTGTCGCCGGACAAATCGCGGCGTTTCATTCGGAGTTGGATTCGGCACAACGCGAAAAACTCGCCGCCGAAGCACCGAAATTTCTCGCCCGCATCAGCGGCGGACACGGCAAACGCGGACGCAAACACGGCAAACACGGTTATGACGGCGACGATCATCATCGCGGCTGGTTTGGATTCGGACGGCATCACGACGACGATGACGACGACGATGATGACGATTATTAATTAACGCGTTTCGCGTTTCGCGTAATTGCAAAAGCCCGTCGCGAAAATGCGGCGGGCTTTTTTTTTGCATAAAAACTTCGCCCCCGCAAACGGCGGGGGAGATATTGAGATAGTCGGATTTTCGCGGTAAAAAATTTGCCCCGCGAAAAGCGGCGCGTTTTATTTCGCGTCCGCTTTTAATGCATCGGCAACGCCTTCGCCGTAGGCGGGATCGGCTTTGGCGAAGTGTGCGATTTGTCGTTGACGAATGTCGTCCGGCACGCCGCGCATTGCGCGGGCGATATTCGCAAACAAACGCGAACGCTCTTCCGCGTTCATCAGGCGAAACAAATTGCCCGCCTGCGAATAATCGTCGTTACCATCGCGATGATCGTAACGGTCGGCGGCGCCATCTATTTTTAGCGGCGGCTCCCGGTGCGGCGGATTTTCGGCGGGACCGCCGCGGCTGTTTGGTTCGTAATTCACTGCGCCGCCATCGTTGCCGTCAAACCGCATTGCGCCATCGCGATGATAGGAATGCACGGGACATTGCGGGCGATTGACCGGCAGATGTTCGTAATTTACGCCCAGCCGGTAGCGGTGTGCATCGGCGTAGGAAAAAATGCGAAACTGCAGCATTTTGTCCGGGCTATGTCCGATGCCGGGAATGACATTTGCCGGCGAAAAACTCGCTTGTTCCACTTCGGCGAAATAGTTTTCGGGATTGCGATTTAACTCCAACTCGCCCGCTTCAATCAGCGGATAATCGCCGTGCGGCCACACTTTCGTCAAATCAAACGGATTGAACGCCGCGCGCGCCGCGTCTTCTTCGGGCATGATTTGCACAAAAAACTTCCATTTCGGAAAATCGCCGCGTTCAATCGCGTGAAACAAATCGCGCTGATGGCTTTCGCGGTCTTCGCCGACAAGCATCGCGCCTTCTTGGTCGGTCAGGCATTCAATTCCTTGCATTGTTTTGAAATGAAACTTGCACCAAAACCGTTTTCCGGCGGCGTTGTAAAAACTGTATGTGTGCGAACCGTAGCCGTTTGTGTGGCGATAGGATTTTGGCAATCCGCGGTCGGAAAATAAAATCGTCACCTGATGCAAACTTTCGGGCGACAGCGACCAGAAATCCCACGCCGCCGCCATATCGCGCAAATTCGTTTTCGGGTCGCGCTTTTGGGTGTGAATGAAATCGGGGAATTTGTAAGGGTCGCGGACGAAAAAAACCGGCGTATTGTTGCCGACCATATCCCAATTTCCTTCGGCGGTATACACTTTTAACGCGAAACCGCGCACATCGCGTTCGGCATCCGCCGCACCGCGTTCGCCGGCGACAGTGGAAAACCGCAAAAGCGCGTCCGCCTTGTTGCCGGCGGCGGAAAATAATCCGGCGGCGGAATATTCCGCCAGCGATTTGGTGATCGTCAATGTGCCGAAAGCGGCGGATCCTTTGGCATGCACGACGCGTTCGGGAATGCGTTCGCGATTGAAATGCGCGTGTTTTTCAAACAACTGCCAATCTTGCACCAGCAACGGACCGCGCGGTCCGGCGGTGATGCTGTTTTGGTTGTCCGCGACCGCTATGCCGGCGGAAGTAGTTAAAGTTGGCGTTTTGCTCATCGTTTTTTTCTCCTGTTTTTGTGTTGTTTTTAACGACCCTTAATTAAAACGGATTATAATATTTTCCGTCCGTTTTCGGAAAATCTGACGAAAAAGTTTATTCGCCGCTTTCGCCGATTGCGCCGATTGCGCCTTCGCCGTTTTCCTCTTTTAGAAAGCGGAAGAAATCGGAATCGGGGGACAAAATAAATAAATCGCCGCCGGTGCCGAGCGTTTTGCGGTATGCCGCCAGCGAACGATAAAAATCGTAAAAACCGGGATAGCGCGAATAGGCATCGGAATAGCGCGCCGCCGCTTCGGCATCTCCGCGCCCGCGAATTTCTTCGGCGCGGCGTTTGGCATCGGACAAAATGACTACTCTGTCGCGGTCGGCTTCGGCGCGAATTTTTTCCTTTTCGGCGTCGCCTTCCGAACGGCGTTCGTTGGCGATGCGGCGGCGTTCTTCGGTCATATTGCGGTATACATTTTGGGAAACGCCATCGGGCAAATCCACGCGTTTCATTCGCACATCCACAACTTCCAACCCGAGTTCTTCCGCGCCTTCGTTCGTGCGGTCGCGCATAATTTGCATCACTTTTTCGCGTTCGCCGGTCACGACATCTTTCACGGTGCGCTTGCCGATTTCGTCCCGCAAACCGCTGTTAATAATTTCTTGCAATCGCGCCGCCGCACTGACTTCGCTGCCGAGTAGACGTTCGTAAAACTTCGCCGGATCCACGATGCGCCATTTGACGAAAGAATCTATGAGCAGATTTTCTTTTTCGGCGGTGATGTAGCGGTCGGGATTTTCGGCGTCTATTGTCAACACGCGCGAATCGAAAAGACGCAAATCCTGCCACGGCGCTTTGGCGTACAATCCCGGTTCTTGTTTGGCGGAAACGATTTCGCCGAACTGCAAAACAATCGCGTTCTGCCACGGATACACGATAAACAGCGATTTGGCGACGAGAATTAAAACGACAAGAGCCGCCGCCGCGATTATTGTTAATTGTTGCATCGGGGAAATTTTTGTCATCGCTGTAAAGAATCCAGACCGCTTTGCGCGCCTTGCCGCAAACGTTGTTTTAATTCGTCCAGCGAAGACGGCTTAACCGTCTGTGTCGGTGCGGACGACCCCGGCACCGGCGATTGTCCGCCGCCGCCGCCTTGTGCCGCCGCCGCACCGCCGGTTTGCAAAAGGCGATCCAGCGGCAAATACAGCAAGTTGCCCGAATTCTCCTGGTCAATAATCACTTTGGAGGCGCGCCCCATCACTTCTTCCAAAGTTTCCAGATACAAACGGCGGCGCGTAATGTCGGGCGCTTTGACGAATTCTTCGGCAATCAGCAAAAATCGCTCGGTGCTTCCTTCCGCTTGGGCGATGATGCTTTGACGATACGCCTCGGCGTCTTCCAAAAATCGCGCCGCTTGTCCTTGCGAACGCGGCAAAATGTCGTTGGCGTACGCCTGCCCTTCGTTTATTTTTCGTTCCTTGTCTTGCCGCGCCTTGATGGCGTCTTCAAACGCCTCTTGTACCTGGTCGGGCGGCTGGACATTGAGAATTTGCACCTCGCGCACTTCAATGCCGGTTTTGTAGCGATTGAGAATTTGTTGCATCGTCTGTTTGGTTGCAATGGCGATGGCTTCGCGACCTTCGTTCAGCGCGAAATCAATGCCGTTTTGTCCAACTTCTTTGCGCATCGCGGTTTCGGCAACCTGTTTTACGACATCTTCGGCGCGCACATTGCCGAAGCGGTTTTCAAACAAAAATAACGCCGGATCATTTAGCGCATATTGCACGGCGAATTGCATATTGATAATGTTTAAATCGGCGGTGAGCATCAGCGATTCGCTTTCGTTGCGGTTGCTGCTCGGGTCGCCACGATAACCGACTTCCACGCGCCGCACTTCGGTCAGATTGACGATGCGATAATCTTCTATCAGGGGCATGTGCCACACCAGCCCGGGCGTTTCAATGCCGTTCGGTTTGCCGAGGCGGAACATTACCGCCCGTTCGCTGGCGTCTACGGTAAAAAATCCGAACAACATCCAAATCAGCAGCAACCCCGAAGACGCAATAAGCGCGATATAACCCGGCGGCGGCAATACAATCCCGCCGTCTTCGCCGCCGCCCTCGCCGTCCGGTTCGCTGCCGTCCCGCGAAAACATTTGCGCGCGTTTTTTGTCGGGATCGCCCAAAAAGCGATCCGCCAGCCCGCGCAAAATCTTGTCAATATCGGGCAGTTGATTCTGGAAAAACAGTTTCAGTTTTGTCATATATTAGGGGTACAAAAAATTTGGCGGCGGCTGCTTCCCGCAACGCGTCTTTCAATCCGTCAACGCCGTCTCCGTCGCGACCAGATAACCAAACAGTTTTAATTCTACCACAAGATGCACGAATAACGCGGGCGCGTCCGCCGCCCATGTCAATTTTATTCATCACCAGCAACCGTCTTTCGCGCGCCGCACCGACCGCATCCAATGTTTCTTGCGCCACCGCCAGCCGCCGTTCGCAATCGGGATGCGACGAATCGGCGACAATCATAATCAAATCGCCGTGCGCCGCCTCTTGCAAAGTTGCGTGAAATCCCGCCAGCAACTCGTGCGGTAGATTGCGGATAAATCCGACCGTATCGGAAATAACCGCCGGCGCGCCGTCCACAAACACCCGCCGCACGGTGGATTCTACGGTGTCAAACAGGCGATTATCGGCATGCACACCGGCGCGCGTGAGTGCATTAAATAATGTGGATTTTCCGGCGTTGGTATAACCGACCAAGGCGGCGGTTAATACGCCGTTTTTTGTCCGGCGGCGGCGGGCGGTTGTTTGACGGGCGGCGAATGCGTCTATTTTGCGCGATAGTCGTTTAATGCGCACCGACAAAAGACGGCGGTCAATTTCCATCTGTTTTTCGCCGGGACCGCCGCGCAATCCGATACCGCCTCGTTGCCGTTCCAAATGCGTCCATTGCCCGGCGAGTCGCCCCAATCGGCGGCGGCATCGCGCTAACTCAACTTGCAATTGGCTTTCGTGTGTGCGGGCGCGGGCAGCGAAAATTTCCAAAATCAAATCGCTGCGGTCCACTACCGTTCGCCGCCAGATTCTTTCTAAATTACGCGCCTGTACCGAAGACAAATCGGCGCCGACAATCACAAATCGCGATTTAGTTTTTTCCGCCGCCGTTGCCGCCGCTTCAATTGCGCCCGCGCCCATCAAAGTCGCGGCTTTCGGATGACGGCGCAAATGTACGGCTTGCATTGCCGCACCAAAATAGTCCGCCGCCGCCGCCAACTCGCCCAACTCTTCTGCTTCTTCGCGAATATCGCCGCCGGGCGGCACGACCGCCAGCAACAACGCGCGTTTTTCCGCCGCCTCTTCAACTTTATACATAAGGATTATTTTCGGCGCGAAAATCTACCAGCAACGGCGCGCCGACAATGGACAACTTGCGCGCCAACGCCGACGACAAATAGCGGCGATAATCGCCGGCGATGCGCGAAACGCCGCCGCCGTGAATGACAAACCGCAACGGCGATTGCCCGCCCTGATGAATATAACGCAGTTTCGGGCGAATCCCCCCCGTCATCGGCGGCGGATTGCGCGATACCACTTCGGACAACGCGCGATTTAATCGGGCGGTGGAAAACCGCGATTGCGCCACACCAACCGATTTCGCCGCCGCACGCAACAATGTCGCCGCCGGAAAATGCCCGCCCGTAGCGGATATTGCAAACGCCCGCGCTTCGCATCCGGCATGCAATTCCGCGACTTGCCGCCGAAGAATTGCCGCCCGCCGCGCCGCGGGGAGCAAATCGCTTTTATTTCCCAGCATCACCACGCCGCAACCGGCGGCGGCAATCAGCGCGGCAATTTTTCGGTCCTGATAAGTCGGTCCTGCGGCGATATCCCAGACAAAAAACACCGCCGCGGCGCGTTGCAAAGTATCGCGCGCGGCGGCAACGCTGAATTTCTCCCGCACCGAATCGGCGCGATGCCGGCGCATTCCGGCGGTGTCAATTAAAACAAAATCGCCATCCGGCGCGCAAAGACGGGCGCACACATTGTCGCGAGTCGTCCCCGGCGTTGCCGACACCAATACGCGGTCTTCGTTGAGAATCCGGTTCATCAAAGTGGATTTTCCGACATTCGGGCGCCCGATAATCGCCAGCGGGTCGCCGGGCGAAGCCGCACTTTTTTCGCGCGGCAACATTTCGGCAATCGCGTTTCGCAAAGCGGCAAGACCGCCGCCGCGTTTCGCAGAAACGGGAATCATTTCCTCTTTTAGCGCGTAAAAATCGGCACAAGCGGCGGCGGCAGTCATTCCCTCCGATTTGTTCGCGAGTAGCAAACGCGGGCGGGACGGCCACCGGCGGCGCACCATTGCCAACAATTCGCGGTCGCCGTGTTGGATTCCGGCGGCGGCATCCATCACCACCAGCAAAATATCGGCTTGTTGTGCGGCGTTCATCATCCGTTGCAAAATCGCGTCCGACCATTCGGTTTCTTCGCCTTGCACGCCGCCGGTATCCATCAAACGCGCGGCACAACCGGGGGCAACCGTTATCGTTTCGCACAGATAATCCAAAGTCATTCCCGGCATATCATGTACCAACGCGGCACGCCGTCCGCAAAGCCGATTAAACAAAAGCGATTTTCCGACATTCGGGCGCCCGATAATCGCCACGGACGGCGCATCTTCAGGCAAAGACGGATTTTGCGAAATCATTGCGGGGGGCGGGATTGCGGCGATAAGTCGGACGGCGTTTTAAGAATCCGGCGCGAAACTTGCGCAACGCGGCAAATGCGCGGCATTATTCGCCGAGATGTTCCGCCAGTTTTTCCAACGAAGTACACCAACCTTCCTCGTGTCCGTCGCGCGTTTCGGCGGACGGAAAAACCGCCTGATGAAAAGTCAGAAATGTCCCGCCATCCCGTTCGTCCAATGTAATTGTTACCGTCGTTTCGGGGCTGCGTTCTTCGTTTTCGTCCTCCCACGAATGGGTGTAAACGAGGCGGGACGGCGGGACGGATTCTTTGCAAACGCCGCCGGAACGATAATCGTTGCTTTTCGGCGAACGAATATGCAACCGCCACGAATCGCCGGGCGCACGCGCAACAACGCATTCTTCCACGACAAATCCGCGCGGTGCGCACCATTCTTGCAGGCGGTTTTTATCGGTCAACGCCGCGAACACCTCTTCGCGCGGTGCCGCAAACACGCGCTTTAGTTTGATAAAAAAAGGTTCACCAACAGTCATCACACACCTCCCGCCCGCTTATCAGACGTTCCCGCAAATTATACTACATCCGCCCCCCATTAGCGGCAATTCTCCGAATTTCAATTTTCACCGCAATGTCAAAATTCTCCCTCCCGCAAACTCCCGCAAACGGCGGCGAGTAAAAAACGCGACAATCGTCCGCGAATTGTCGCCGGGCGAAGTATAATTTAGCGGGGGAAAAATCCGTATTGCGAGGCGATTATGATGAGGGCGAAAAGAATGACGGACAATGCGACTCGCAAGGCGAGAATGCGGACGGTTTTCGTCCCCCGCCGGTCCCGTCCGCGCAAAATATGAAACAATCCGACAAACAGATTGATGATAATAAAGCACAGCAGCAAAATGCCGATAATTTTAAGCATTCGGATATTTTACCGCGTCCGGCGGCGAATGCGAAAACGCGCCGTTTTCGTCCGTCCATCGCGCTGACCGCCGCCGCACTTCTGGCGATGTCGACATGCGGCGCATTGGCGACATGGCAGTTTTCGCGCGCCGCACAAAAATCGGCGTTGGAAGAATCGGCGCGCGCGGCAATGGCGGCGGCGCCGGTCGCATTGCACAAAGAATCGGCGTTGCGTCCGTTTTTGCGCGCGGAAGCCGTCGGCGATTATCTGCCGGCAATGCAAATTTTTGTCGACAATCGCGTCCACAACAAAATCGCGGGAATGCATATTATTACGCCGCTGTTGCTAAAAGACGGCGCGGTTGTCGCGGTCAATCGCGGTTTTACGGCGCGCGGGGCGCAAATCCCGCCGCCGCCGACCGGACGAATTTCGGTGCGCGGTATTTTGCAGCAAGACAATGCAGATGCCTTCACTTTGTCCGACAAAACCGAAAGCGGCAACATTTGGCAAAATCTGGATTTGCAAAAATACGCCGCCCGCACAAACTTGCCGTTATTGACATTAGTATTATTCGCCGAAAATGTCGCCGCCCCCGCACCGGTGCGCACCGATTTCAAATCCGCCCGCAGCACCGGCTACGCCTTGCAGTGGTTGACATTCGCCGCCCTCGCGATGATTTTTTATGTCATTTTGGGTTTTAGAAAATTGTGATGGTTTTTTTATGTCATTTTGGATTTTTAGAAAATAAAAATCGCAATGATTTTTTATGTCATTTTGGATTTTTAGAAAATAAAAATTGTGATGGTTTTTTATGCAATTTCGGATTTTAGGAAATAAAAATCGCGATGGTTTTTTGTGTAGTTTCGGATTTTTTAGGAAATAAAAATAACGATGGTTTTTTATGCAATTTTTGGTTTTGGAAAATAAAAATTGTGATGGTTTTTTATGTCATTTCGGGTTTTTAGAAAATAAAAATCGCGATGGTTTTTGTGCAATTTCGGATTTTTGGGGAAATAAAAATTGTGATGGTTTTTTGTGTAGTTTCGGGTTTTAGAAAATGAAAAATATGCCGCTATTAATTATTCTCGCTATCGGAATTTTAACGCCGATTGCGGCAACCGCGCTTTTTTATTTTGCGCCGCCGTCTTCGTATACAATGCGCGGCGAAGTTTTGTCGCCGCAAAAAACGCCGCCAGAATGGAATCTGCAAAACGGTAAATGGACATTATTGACGGCGGACGAAAACGGAAAATGCGGCGCGCAATGTATGCGGCGTTTGTGTCAGATGCGGCAGTTGCGATTGATGTTGCCGGGGCATTATTTTCGTCTGCAACGCGCATGGTTGCGAAACGAAAATGCAAATCCGCCGCCGCAAATGTTCGCCTCCGCCGATTGCGGCGAAAAACGCGCCGCCGCCTTCGCCGAAAATGCCGAAAAAATAGACATCACCGAAGGCATCATTACAATCCGCGGCGACTCCGCCGCCCTCCCGAAACCCGCAAACGGCAACGCGCGCAGCGATTATTTATATTTAATAGACCCCGCCGGAATCTACGCCCTCCGCTTCCCCCCCGCCCTTGACGCCTACGCCATCCGCAAAGACCTGGCAAAACTATTAAAAATTTCCAAAGGACGCCGGAAGATTGGGGAACCGTGATAATGCAAATTGTTATGACAAAAATAACTGCATTTCATAATAACGCAAACACCGCCGATTCCGCCGTTAATGTTCTTCAAGGGCAAACGATTTAAGTATGGTGCAACGACTGTTATTTAATTTTTAACCGCCACGCATTCCCGAATCGCGTTCCAGTTCATTCCTTTCGGCATAACAAAAAGGCATTTGCCGCCGGAAAGTTTCGCCCACATTTCGCCGAGGGCGCGTTTTTCTTTGGAATCGTCATTGCTCCATCGGTCTTCGCTTTTGTATTCCACCACGAGAATCCGCCCGTCTTTTAATCGGCATACAAAATCGGGATAAAACTTGTCATCGGAAGTTTGCAGCCAGAACGAATTTTCGCGCCGGTCCAAATTGCGTACCCAAACTTCCACTTCGGGCATTTCGTCCAGACACCGCGCGCATTCCCATTCTTCGCCGCTTTCTTTCAATTCGCCGACTTGTTCGGGAAACAAATGTTTACGAAAAACGGCGGCGTTTTCGCAATAGCGGCGCGCGCCATAGCGTCCCTGTTCAAATTCCACCGCATGCGCCGCCGACACTTCCAACTTGTCGCCGTCCGCGGTGATGTTTTTCAGAATTTGCTGCAATCCTTTTTCGGCGCGTTTTTTTCGCAATTCGTCCATTTCTTCTTTCAGCCATTTGCGAATATAAAACCGCAAGCGCGCGAGTTTTTTTATCGCGTGTTTTTTTGCCAACCCGTTCACCGCCGCCAAAATATACGGCGACGATTGCATTTGCGGAATATCCGGATGCGGAATTTCCGCGTCCAGCCACGCCGCGAGAGACGTTTCCGTCCATTTTTTGTCGGAATCCAACAGCATCAATTGTTCGCGCAACTCTTCCGCCGATTCGCCATGCACGGAAATTGTGCCGGATTCTTTGACGGTCACCCGCCCTGTGCCGATGACGGTTTTCGGCGGCAAAAAATTCGATATATTCGCCTTTTCGCGAACAATACTCCATTTTACGCCAAGAAAATGCGCCGGTTCCAAAAACGCCAATTCGCCTTTTTCGCGCGCCATCAACATCGGTACGCGCAACGGTTTTTCGGTACGCCGCCGCGCGACTTTTTTGCTTTCGCCGCTGTTTTCGTCAAACAAATCGCCGGACTCGGACGGCGACGATTGTACAAAATCTTTCGTTTCCATTTTTTGGAATCCGGATTTTTTCACCAGCGTATCTTTTAACGCCGCGGCGACTTCGTAAAAATTACCGCGCGCGGCAAATGCATAACATTCGTTTAGTGCGGCGGTTTGTTTTTTGCCCGCATTTGGCAGACGCAAAATCCGCCCCAAAATTTGCTCAACCGCGCGCGGTGAATTCCAGTTCGCCATTGTGCAAAGAATGTATGCGAACGAACAATCCCATCCTTCCGCCAACGCCTGCACGGTGATGATGTGCCGCAACGGACAATCGCGCGAAAACAAATCCGCCGCCTGTTTTTGCAATTCGCGGGTCGTGCCGGTATGCACGGCGATTTGCGCGGCGGGAATCTTAAAATCTTCTTTCAGCGTTTTGCGAACGATTTCGGCGGTCGCCGCGCCGCCGACATTTTCCGCCTGATACAAAACAATCGGGCGAATATATTCGCCGGTTTTTTTCGCCTCTTTCGCCGCCGTTTTTTCCAGTTCTTCGCGTTTGGCAACGGCGGCGCGAATGTTTTCGCGCCAGTTCGCCTGCACCTCAAAATTCAGCGGAAACTTTATCATTCCCGCTTCTTTCAATTCGCGGGCGGACGCCTGACTTAAAACATTGCTGGCGTACGATTCCATTCGCGGATTGTTTTGCGTTTGCGGCGTGGCGGTAAATTCCAAAATGCACGACGGGGCGATTCGCGCCAGCGATTCAAAAGAAAGTTTTGTGCCGGAATTGTGCGCCTCGTCCGAAATGACAAGCGGGCGGCGCGTCGACAAAACATTCGCCAGCGAATATTTAATGCCGCCGCCTTCATTTTTTTCCAGACGCGCGCGCGCCGATTCCGGCAAAGAATCAAAATGCGGCATTAACGCATCGTTGTCGCCGTATACTTTTCGTCCGGCGGTTTTTTCGATTCGCAACGATTGAATCGTACCGACAATAACCGTCGCCGCGCCGTCCATGTCCGCTTTGGAAACCGATAACGCCTGTTGTGCGGAAATGAATTCCACATTTGTAAATGCATCCGTCAATGCGCGGCGACAGGGATGATTACGATTTTGCAAATTGCGTAAAGTTTGCGAAACAATTGTATCGCCGGGCGCAAGCCACAAAATAGCGGGCGTTTGCGAATGCAGATATTCCGTCGCCGCAACTCCCGCCGCATGCGCCGCCAATAATGTTTTGCCGCCGCCGGTGGGAATGCGGATGCACAAATATGGAATATTTTCGGACAGATTCGGCGGCGGATAATAAGTGCGGTTATGCATTTCCAAAAACGCTCTTTGCGGCGAACCGAGTTTTTCGGTTTGCGCGAAAAATGCCCGCAAATCGGCGAGGCAGTTTTCTTGATAACGGTGGAGTTTCATCGGAGGCGGATTTTGTAGGGAATTTGGCGAAACTCAATTTTTTCGCGCGCCAACCGTTCCTTGGAAAGTAATGTACTTTCGGCGTAAATCACCCGCGTCATTCCGTTTTGCGGCGGCGGCGGAAGGGAATGCAAGGCGGCGATTGTCAGGGCGTTATTGTCGCCCATAACTCCGTTAAATAAAAGATAAATCGCGCGGTTGTCGCAAACGCCCAGCAGCAGCGTTTTTGCGCGTTTTGCGATTGGCGTGCCGGTTTCGGAAAAGAAAATATGCGCCGCCAAATCGGCAAATTTAACTTTGCCGCCGATGTTGCCGTTTTCGTCAAACAGCGATGTACCCAAAGTACAAAAATGAAATCCGCCGCCCAACGGCGCGACGGTTTTATCGCCGTTTTTGTATCCTTTTATCGCTTTTGCGATTCGTTTTGCGGTAATGTTTTCGGAAATATTTTTGTCCATTTCCACAAGAACGAATTTGCGATTCCCTCCGTCCGCCTTATTTTGTTGCAACACCGCATGCGCAGTCGTTCCGGAACCGGCGAAGGAATCCATTACGATGGCGTTTTTGTCGCCCGCAATTTGGATTATCCGTTGAATTAATCCAATTGCTTTGGGATTGTCAAAAGGAAGTTTTTCATCGCTAAAAATTTCTTTTAACAATTTGCGCGCGCTATCAGTATGACCGACTTCGTCATATCCCCAAATCGTAAGCGGCACAACACCTTGCTGCACTTCGCCGAGATAGCGTTTCAATTGCGGAGCGCCCTTTCCATCCCGCCCGAAAAAAACGCGGTTTTCGGACATCCATCTTTTCATCGTTGCCTTGCTGGCGCGCCAACATGTTCCCTGCGAAGGAAAATATTCTTTGCCCGTATTAGGATTACGAATCGGATAATCGTTTTCAGCAGAATAAGTTTTCGCTGTCAAATTGTCCGTACGCCACAACCCTTTCCCGTCGCCATCGTCATATTTGTACAGTTTGTCCTGCTTTTCCGAGCGAGGCAAGAGCTTTCGTTCCCAACCATTATCGCCTTTCTTTTTGGCATAACAGATAACAAAATCGTGGTTATCCGAAAAAAACTTCGCATCGCCTGCGGGCGCGTATTTCTTTTGCCAAATAACATTAGCAACAAAATTGTTCGCGCCAAAAATCTCATTCATAATCATCCGCAAATGATGCTGTTCATTGTCGTCAATGGAAATAAAAATTACGCCGTCTTCGCGCAAAAAATCGCGCAACAAACGCAAACGCGGATACATCATACAAAGCCATTTGCTATGGCGACACAAATCATCCGCCTCGCCGCCGACAACTTTGCCAAGCCATTCGCGTATTTCCGGCGAATTAACGCGGTCGTTATAAACCCATCCTTCGTTGCCGGTGTTGTAGGGCGGGTCAATATAAATGCATTTCACCCGCCCCGCATAATACGGCAACAACGCCCGCAACGCCTCCAAGTTGTCGCCTTGCACAAGCAGATTCCCCGCCGCCGCATCCCCCGCCGAAAACCCCTTGTCGCAATGCACCAACCGATACGCCACCTCCCGATGATGATTAACCACCGCCCCCTTCCCAATCCAATCAATTTTTGGCATAAATTTTTCTCCGAAATGTTGTAAATTGTACCGCAAAACCGCCGATGTGCAAAATTTCGGCAATTTCGGTATAGGTACTTGCTCTCCACCAATCTTATTTATGAGGAAAATGAGGTTGTCGGCATCACCGAATACGGTTTTCAATTTCTAATCGCGCCATCCTCGCCGAAAATTCGCAGTCCGGCGAAGTCGCGATACAGGCGATCCAGCACGATGATATTCGGCGCGACAAGTAAGACATTGCGCGACAGCGGCGAATTTTGTTCATAAATTTTATGGAAATACGACCACAAAATCACCAGCGATATGACTTTTGTTTTACCGCTGCCGGTCGCCATTTTCACCACATAGCGCGCCCATTCTTCCTTCATTTGCACCGGATCGACGCCGCCCGAAGAAAAGCGCATAAGTTCATGCTTGTCGCGCGCTTTTTTCATCTCGTACAAAAAAACGATGCTTTCCATTGCTTCGCGCTGGGCGAAATAATAGCGGAGTTTGCCTTCTGTCTCTTCGGGCGGACGGCAAAACCACCAACGCAAAAGCGCGCGCGTCGTATCGGAAACATCCGAATAGCCACCCTCCCGCCATTGTTTAACAGCGTTGCGAACTTTATCCACCAACGGCGGCAACCCACTCTGCATCCCGCGCAACCCCGCCCCCGCCCCCGGACGCCAACGATCACCCGGATTCAAAACCGCATGCGGATCAGTAGAAAGCGTTTTAGGGATTGCCATTACTTACCCAACCCTTCAAGTTTCTGCACCCATTCCGCAAATTTCGGACATTTCTCCATTATGGTGGATATCCCAATTTGCCTCGCGATTTCAACACCGTCCAAAACTTTCTTATATCTTGGGTGTATTTGCGCAATCAATTTGGCGGGCGGGAGATTGTCGTCAATCTCCTCCGGCGGTTTGCGGATACGTTCCAATCTTCCTTTTTGCGAAGAATTCCAATTAAAATAATCCGCCATTTTTTCCAGATGGGAAAATAGCAACGCCTCAAACTCATGCCGCTGCAAGTACGGAATTATTTTCCCGGGAAATTCGCCGCACGAATTTAAAATTTCGGATTCAATTTCATCCGCGGTTTTTTGTCCGCGCTTTCCGAATCCGTAATAATCCACCATCGTAGTTACGAAATCGTAATCATATACAAGCCGCCGTATGTCCCTTGACAATGCAGACAGCGAAACTCCGCCCTTAAGATTCGGCGCAGTTGCATGCACAGAATAATTGAGCAGATGAGGCGACAAAATTTTATTAACAAACGCTTTTTCGGTGAACCCTTCCGCCAAAATGGCAAGCCGTACCGTCACGGATTTCCTCCGATAAGATTCTTTTGCCACAAATCTCCCGCCTTGAACTCATCCAACCACTGCAGAAAATTCTTTTCCTCCAGACGCTTGAACTCCGTGCCTCCCTCGGCGTCCATTTCGGCGACCACGATATCGTCAATTGCAAATTCGTTCAACAACAGCGGCGACTGAGTGGCGACAATTATTTGTTTTTCGGTCTCCGCGCGCTTGATGAGTGCCGCGACAAGGGCAATCGCCTCCGGATGCAGTCCGAGTTCTGGCTCATCCAACAAAATAACATCGGGCTGCCGGTCAGGCGGCATGCACAAAAGCGTCACCAACGCCATCAGGCGCAAAGTACCGTCAGAAGTAAGATGCGCGCCAAAAGTTTTGTCGGTGTCGCTCCGAGATTTCCATCTCAACCGCGCCTTGCCATAAAGCACATCCGGATCAAAATCTTTGAACACCGGCAACAATTCTTGGATATGCCGAACAATTTCGTTGTAATTGTCGCAATAATTTTTCTTCAAATCCCACAGAACCGAGGGCAAATTGCCGCCATGGTCTTTCAAATACCGGACATCCTCGGCATCCCAGCCGACTTTTAAGGGGGATTCCTTGGAAGTATCATGAAACTGATACACGCTACAGTTCTGCATCATTCGTTTGGTTATGTGCGCGGACTTGTAATGCGCTGGATTAATAATTTCCGCCTCCGCATGCCCGATTCCAAGATTGTGCCACTGATGAGCGGGTTTTCCTTCGGGCGTAAACCGATATTGTTCTTCGCTAAAAACAAGGGCATTATTCTCCGTGTGCGACAGCCGGAACGCATATTCGTTTTTGCCCGTATTGCTGGTAAAAGACAATTGCGCCGACATAGACCGCGTATGTTTCGCGCCGTTAAAAAGCAAATCGTCTCCGCCCCCCTTGATCCCGACATATCCTCGCAAATTACCGCTCATCATATAACTGATCATTTCAAAAAATTCGAGGAGATTGGACTTCCCCGCGCCGTTCACGCCGACAAGCATATTGGCGGAATTTAAATGCAAATTAATTTTCTTAAGCGACTTAAATCCTTCAACGGAAATCTCCGTCAATCGCCCAGACAATCTTGTACGCGCATCAGGGTCGCGTCTTGTGCGCCCTGCATTTTGTGTACGCCGCTTTCGTCCGTCATCGGGGCGTTTTCTTCCATAACCTTTTTGTTTATGCATAAATTAAACCTCCAAAACCTTCATTGTATCATTGCCGAAAAGGTCTACTACTTTTATGGCGATTTTTACCGATTCGGTGGGGATTTCGCGTGTTGCGGAAGTGAGTTCCAGGGCGCGGTTTTGGCGGGTGCGGAAGGATTGCCATTCGTTCTCAAAAATGAATTCGCCGGTTTTGCGGTCTTCCCATTCGCCGTTTTCGTTTTGGATGCGGACCTTGGAAGTTTTGTAAATTTGCCCGTCGCCGCCGACAACTTTGCCAAGCCATTCGCGTATTTCCGGCGAATTAACGCGGTCGTTATAAACCCATCCTTCGTTGCCGGTGTTGTAGGGCGGGTCAATATAAATGCATTTCACCCGCCCCGCATAATACGGCAACAACGCCCGCAACGCCTCCAAGTTGTCGCCTTGCACAAGCAGATTCCCCGCCGCCGCATCCCCCGCCGAAAGCCCCTTGTCGCAATGCACCAACCGATACGCCACCTCCCGATGATGATTAACCACCGCCGACTTCCCAATCCAATCAATTTTTGGCATAAATTTTTCTCCGAAATGTTGTAAATTGTACCGCAAAACCGCCGAATTTGCGGAATTGCCAGATGGCGAATTTAAGAGTGCCATCCCGCTCAATGTGAATAGTTCAACCGCCGAATTTTCCCGCATCGCCCGTGTCGGACAAATGAGTAGGATTAAAATTTCTCGCTCTCCACTCGTCGACCACATACAACATAAATTTCGCATTGTACCACACCTGATCGCGGCATACCGCAAACAGTTGCCGCCCCTCCCGCGTCAATGCCGCATTACCGCAACTAATGAATGCGGAATTTTTTTCCGGATGTTTTTGGGGTTCAAGAGAAAAATCCACTTTCCCTTGATAATTCCACACCGCCCCATTTGACGGAAGGGGATACCAACGCGCATAACCTTGGGTTTTATGAGATATTAATCCCATCGTTTCCAAATCATCCAATGCGGCATAAGTAATCCCGCTGTCAGTATAGACAGATTTTTGATGATCATAAACCAGTGAAACTGGAAAATTTTCTCGCCAATTTTTTTCAATCCATATAAACTGACAAAAGGTGCGAAACAATTCCGCGTCTTCTTGGCTCATATCGCCGAGTATGCGCGCCGTTCGTATGGAGAACGAACCGGGATTATCCGCTTCGCCAGCCAACGCTTTTGCCCACAAAGTTCGCATATATTCATCGGAAATATGTTTGCATTCATCGGCGGAACGGGCGGCGACATCCGGATTTATATTCCGAAGTTTTTCCACCTTCGCCGCGTCATCATCTCCCTTCATGTGCTTGGGAATTTCCTCGGCAACCGTGTCTATATTTCTTTGCTGCTGTACTGCACGCACGACAATACGCGATTTTTCGCCATCTTCAATGTCGGTACGCGCCCGCACTTCGTTATCGCGGGCGGCAATATAGCGACCGTGAACGGCTCCGACTACATCGGCGGCACTGCCCGCAAACCCTACTACCGAGGATAGCATGCTAACCGCCTCTTTTTTCGCCTCGCTTTCGCCGCCGTGCGGAATAATGGAATTTTCATTTTCTTTTTCGTCCGACATAATCGCCTCCTTAAAACAATGTTTGCGTTAAACCGCATAATGCGGAATTCCGCCGAATTTGTCAACATTTTAACTGCCAATCAGGTACAATACGGCAATGCCCGCCGATTTTGTTGCTGATGAGTTTCGCCGTCCGTGGTGGATGTTTTCTGGACATGCGGAAACCGTTGCGTCTTTGCGTGGGCGGGGGACTTTGCCTTATCAATCCGCTGTCGTAAAAATGACGGACGGCGATGAAGTTTTGTTGGATGTTTTGCCGGGCAATGCGAAAATGCCGCTGTTAGTTATTTTTCACGGGCTGGAAGGATGCTCGCAAAGTCGCACCGTGCGGATGATTGCCGATTATTTTTCGCGACAAGGTTGGACGGTTGCGGCGCCGCATTTTCGTTCGTGCGGGCGGATGAATCTATATCCGCGCGCCTATCACGCCGCCGATGGCGAAGATTGCCGCTGGTTTATCAACTATTTTCGCGGCGATTATCCGGATGTGCCGATATTTGCGGCGGGCGTATCGCTGGGCGGCAACGCCCTCATCCGCGCCTTGCACAACGACAACGCCCCGCCGATAAAAGCCGCGGCAACAATCAGCGCGCCGCTCAATTTGCCCGCCGCAGCAATACAAATGTCGGGCGGATTTACGCATCTAATTTATGGCAGACATTTCGTCAAACTCTTGTGCGAAAAAGTGCGAAAAAAACAAAAACATTATCCGGCGTTGGCGGGCGGCGATTTGCGAAAAGTGCGCACCATTGCCGATTTTGACCGCGTCTACACCGCGCCCGTACATGGTTTTGCAAGCGCCGAAGAATATTGGCAAAAAGGATCCGCCGAAAGCGCGTTGGCGACCATGAAAACGCCGTTGCTTTGCATCAACGCGCAAAATGATCCGCTCGTGCGGGCGCAATCGTTGCCGCAAACCGCATCGGACAAAGTGGCGTTTTGTCGTCCGAAACACGGCGGGCACGGCGGATTTTTCGGCACGCCGTCCGACTGGCTCGGCGAAACAATTTTTAAATTTTTTAACGAAATGGAGAAAAAATAATGTCCGCCCCGCCGCCCGATTCTATTTTTAAGGCGAACGACATTCGCGGAATTTACGGCGAAACATTATCCGAAGACGGAATCCGTCGAATCGGAATCGCCCTCGCCGCAGCGGTGCGCGCAAACGGCGGCAAAATCGCCATCGCACGAGACGGACGACAATCCAGCCCGACATTGTCGCGCGCATTGGCGGCGGGATTGCAATCGGGCGGCGCAAATGTTTTGGATATCGGAATCGCACCGACTCCGGCGTTGTATTTTGCAGCACACGAAATGGCGGGCGGCAACGGCGCGATGATTACCGGCAGCCACAATCCGCCCGCGCACAACGGAATTAAAATGCTTTTCGGCGGCGAAACTTTCGGCGGTGCGCGCGTCCGCGAATTGATGAAAACCGCGCATTCTTCGCCCGCCGAAGGCAAAATGCAAACGGCGGATATTCGCGACAACTATATCGCCGCCGTCCAAAAAGCGACCGGCGACTCGCGTCCGTTGCATTTGGTGGCAGATGCGGGCAACGGCGCCGCCGGCGAATTCGCGCCCGAATTGTATCGCCGTTTGGGACATTTTATAACGCCGCTTTTTTGTGAGATAGACGGCGCATTTCCGAATCATCATCCCGATCCTGCGCAACCGGAAAATTTGGTTTTTGCGCGCGCGGCAATGCAAAAAACCGGCGCAGATGCGGCGTTTGTTTTTGACGGCGACGGCGACCGGCTTGGCGTGATTTTGCCGGACGAAGAAGATTGGGTTTTTCCCGACCGTGTTTTGATGTTGTTGGCGCGCGATATGTTGGTGCGAAATCCCGGGGCGCGAGTCGTTTTTGATGTGAAATGTACCGCCCGTCTCGCGCCGTGGATTGAAAAACACGGCGGCATTGCCGATATGCAACCGACCGGACACGCGTTTATCAAAGCGCGCATGCGCGAAACCGGCGCGTTGTTAGGCGGCGAAATGAGCGGACATTTTTATTTTGCCGAAAACTGGCGCGGCTTTGACGACGGACTTTTGGCGGGCGCGAAACTCGCCAAAATTTTGGCGGAAACAAAATCGCCTTTCGCCGATGTGCCGCGCAGTATCGCCTCGCCCGAAATCGTAAAAGACATCGGCAATCGGAACGGACGCGAAATTGTCGCGCAAATCGCCGCCGCCGCCAATTTTGACGGCGCACAATTGTGTATGCTGGACGGCATTCGCGCCGATTATCCGGACGGTTTCGGGCTGGTGCGCGCCTCCAATACGACCGCCTCTTTGGTGTTGCGTTTTGAAGGCGAAAACCGGACGGCGTTGGAACGCATCCGCGGGCAGTTTCAGACGGCACTCGCAGCGGCGGATTTGCAATTGTAATTCGCGCGCTTTGCGGCGGCGGACAGATTGCGGACAAAGTATAATTGCGGCATGCGTTCGGTTAACTTTTTTATCAAAGCGCTGTTGATATTATTTTTCGCCGCTGTCGGGCTGTTGCATGGCGCGAATTATTATCTTCGCGATGGCGGCGGCGAAATCGTCGACATTCTCCGCCGCCATATTCCCGAATCGGAAGTACAATTTGCGCGCGCCGGTTTGTATCTTGCGCCGGGTGCGATTGCATTTCGCGTTGACGCGTTGTCGGTCAAACATGCCGGTGCGGAAATCAGCGCGCCGCGTGCCGATTTTTGGCTGGGGACGGACGGCATTGTCGCGCTTTTGCATTCGCCCGAAATTGTACTCCGCCGCGACAACGAAATCGCCGCGCCGATTCTCGGCGAATGGGCGGTGGAAGCGCGAAAAGCGATTTTGCATTTGCACGATTCCGCCAACAAAATTTCGCTGACTTTGCAAAACGCGTTCGTGCAGGCGCATTTTAAGGACGGACGATTGCGGGCGAATTTGGAAAACGATGACGGCGATGCAAGTTTGCAACTCGCCGCCGATATGCAGTTTGCAGAAAACGGTGTACGCGGAATTGCCGAAGTAAAAACCGACAACTGGCTGCCCGATAATATTCCCTCTTCGTGGCGACAAACGCGCGCGACTGTTCGCGCAACATTTGACGAAAACGGCGCGACATTGTCGGCGGCGGGGGCGACAACAATGCGCGCGACGGCGACGGTGCAGTGGCGCGCAAATGGCGATTGGGACGGCGCGGCGGCGCGATTGACTCTGACTGCCGCCGCGAATGATTGGATTCCGCCGTTTGCAAACGCGCCGCCTTTCGCCGCTTTTTTGTATGGCGATTTGCATTACGAAAACGACAAATGGCAATGGCGCGGCAATGTTCTCGCCGCCGGCAAAGACGGTAAACTCGGCGGCAAAATAAACGCACACGGTACGCAAACCGGCATCCTCGGCGCGGATATTAATTTGCATATTCGGGATGCGCCCGCCGCTGCCGCAGGGAAATATATTTCGCATGACGATACGCGCGAATGGATGGCGGAATCGCTGGCGGACGGAATTATTCATGCCGCGCATTTGCAAGCAAGCGGTTTGCCGCAATCGCCGCAAATTACTTTGCGCGCCGCATTTTCAGATGCGCGAATCCGTCTCGGCGAAGATTGGCCGGCGGCGCATCATTTGCGCGGCGTGATTCATTTTGACGATAGCGGAATTGTCGTCAACGGAAAAGGTGCAATCGGCGGGGCGGCGGCGGATGCGGTGCGCGCGCGCATTCCGTTTTCGGAAGACGAAAACGCCGCGGCGACTCTGCATCTAAATGTCGCCTTTAATCGCGCGCCGTTGCAAACTTATTTAACGGCGGCGCGCGCGATTCCGCCCGCCCGCGAAAAAATAAATTCTGCAACCGAAGAATTGAAAATTTCCGGAAATGGCAACTTGTCGCTGGCGATGGCGATACCGCTGGCGATGGCGGAAAATACTTCGTTTGCGGCAATTTTAACGCTGCGCGGAGATGCGACACTCGCCGCCGCCGGACTGCCGCCGTTGAACAAAGTTGCGGGCGACATCAAAATCGGAAACGAAAGTTTTGCCGCCGATTTGCGCGGGCGATTGACCGGCGAACCGGCGACTTTGCGGGCGCAAAACGATTTCGTGCAAATCTTCGGCGGCATTCCCGCAAGCGCGGCGTTGTCGGTTGCGGAAATTAAAGATATTCCGGCGAACGGCATCGTACAATTTCATTTGTCGCGCAATCCGCAAGCAACAATTTTTTTGTCGGATTTGCGCGGCGTGTCGCTCGGACTGCCGCAACCGCTGACGAAACGGGCATACGAATTCGCCGCATTGCACATTAAAACCGGCAACGGCGAAACGCACTTGTCGCTCGCGTTGCGCGAAAATGTTTTTGAATTGCAAACTGCAAACGGCGGCGCAAATGTCGCCATTAATATTCCGTTAAATTCTTTACCCCCGGCGGCGAAATCGCTAACACAAATCCGCGGCGAAATCGGCGGCGAATTGAACGCGGACGAATGGCTGGCATTTGGCGGCGGCGGCGGCAAATTGGCAATATCGCTAATTCTCGCCGATGCAGAAATTTTTAATATGCCGCCGCAAACATTGACGATAGAATCGCCATCGCACAGCGAAAATACCGTACGCCGAATCGTGTTGAACGGCGATGCGGTTGCCGGCACAATACTTTTTCACCCCGGCGAATTGCGTGCCGAATTGTCGCGTTTGCATCTCGCTAAATTCGGCGGCGGCAAAACGGACATTCACAACTTATCGCTGATGGCGGCGGTGGACGATTTTCGTCTCGGCGATGTCGCCATCGGTGCGATGACCGTGCGCGGCGAACCCGGCGAAAACGGTTGGACTCTCAACACATTGCACATTGAAAACGGCGACAATGCGTTGTCGGGCGGCGGCTATTACGACGGCGTTGAAACGATTTTGACTCTGCTTTTTGCCGCACCCGATGCGCCTGCGGCGTTGTCGGTTGTCGGACAAGAAAACGCCATTTCCGAAGGCGGCATGACTTTGGCGGGAACGCTGTCGTGGCCCGGTCCGCCGTCTAACTTTTCGCTGGACGGCATGGACGGACGCGCGACTTTGCTGGCGGAAGATTTGCGTTATCTAAAAACGGAACAAGGCGTTATCAGTTTTCTGGCGATTTTTTCGCCGCAATCGCTTCTGCAATTGGGATTTACCGAACTCGGCAAAGAAGGCGTACGAATAGATACGATGCGCGGCGAAATCGGAATCCGCAACGGCGCGGCGGAGTTTCGCGACATTCTAATGAACAACGATGATTTGAATATCAGCATGCGCGGCACGGCGGATTTGCAAGCGCGTACGCTGGATTTGAACGGACGCGTACGCCCCGGCAATCGTTTGCTAAACGCCGGTTCCGCAGTCGGCATCGGTGCGATTGCCGCAGCGCAACCGCTATCGCTTGCGGCGGGATGGTTTCTCGGCAAAATTTTTGAAAAACCGCTGTCCGAAATCGGCGCATACAACTATACAATTACCGGCGAATGGAGCGCGCCGGTGTATGCCGAAATATCAACATCCTTCACGCCGCCCGCCGCAGGCAACGCCGGACAATAAGCGTATAATGGCGCGATGAATTCTTTTGCGACGGTGATTATTTGCGGCGGCGGCGGCTTGCGATTGTGGCCGCTATCGCGCACGACTTGCGCAAAACCGTTTGTCCGTCTGCCCGGATTCGCCCGCCCGCTTCTCGCCGATACTTTCGCGCGCATTGCCGCAGCACCGACAATTCCGGCGGCGACAATCACCGTTGCGGCGGCGGGCGATTTGCCTTTATGCCGTCAAATCGCGCAAGAAAACGCGCCCGCCATTTCGCATTTTTTTGTCGGCGAACCGGAAGGACGCGACACCGCCCCGGCGATTGCAACGGCGGCGGCAACTGCCGCAAAACGATTCGGCGAAAATACGCCGCTGTTAATTTTGCCCGCCGATCATGCAATTGCAAATGCAAACAAATTTTGGCAGGCGGCAGAATCGGCGGCGAAATCGGCAAAAGACGGAAAAATTGTGTTGCTGGGAATTCCGCCCGATTATGCCGCAACCGGCTACGGTTATATTGAACGCGGCGCAAAATGCGCAGAATCCGAATCAGTTTTCGCGGTTAAAAAATTCGTAGAAAAACCAAATTTGGCGCGCGCCGAAGAATTTGCGGCGGATGAGAATTTTTTTTGGAACGCGGGAATTTTTTGTTTTACGCCAAAAACTTTGTTCGCCGAATTGCAAAATTTTGCGCCGGAAATTTATTCGCCTTTGCAAAAATTGCAAAACGCGCAAAATGCGCAAAACGAAATTGAAAACGCGAACGAATCATTTTTACCGCCGCACGATTTATATTCTTCTTTTCCAAAAATATCGTTTGATTATGCAGTGATGGAAAAAACAAAACGCGCCGCCGTTGTCCCCGCCGCAAATGTCGGCTGGAGCGATGTCGGTTCATGGCGTGCGGTCGCCGAGTCGTTGCCCGCCGATGCAAACGGCAATCGCAACTTTGCAAACGCGGAAATTTTGGAATGCGAAAACTCATTTTTTGCGGGCGGAAATCGGCTTATCGCCGCGGTCGGCGTTCGCGATTTGCATATTATTGACACGCCCGATGCGTTATTAGTTTCCGCCGCCGATTCATCCGAAAAAGTGCGCGAACTCGCCGCGCGTTTGCAAAAACAAAACCGCCGCGAAACGCGCGAACCGGCGATTGTCCGCCGTCCGTGGGGCGAATACGAAGTTTTATCGGCGGGCGCGGGATACAAAGTTAAACGCATTTCTGTTTTACCCGGCGGCAAACTGAGTTTGCAATCGCACCGCCGCCGCAGCGAACATTGGACGACCGTCGCCGGCGTTATGACAATCACAATTGACGACCGCGAATTTGCAATGGCGACAAACGAATCGTGCAACATTCCCGCAAACGCAAAACACCGAATGGCAAACGACACCGATTCCGAAGCGGCAATTATTGAAGTGCAAATCGGCGACTATTTGGAAGAAGACGACATCATCCGCTACGAAGATATTTACGGGCGGGTTTGAAAATAATTATTTTTTGCGGAAGGCGGTTAAATGTGGGATCATCCGAAAACGCGAAGATTTTTTTTCGCGAATTAAAAAGGAGTAAGTTATGGAATGGGCGATAGGTGCGATGGGCGTGGCGTTGGGTGCGGTCGTTGGAATTTGGCGAATGACGGAAGCATTGCGAAAAGATTTCCGCGAAGAGATGCATCGGCGTGACGAATCGTTGCGGGCGGAAATGAATCGCGGCTACGACCGCCTGCACAACGACATGGGAGCATTTCGCGAACAAATGTCGACAATGGCGGAAAAGTTGGGCGCAGTCGCCGCACAATCGGAATCGTTGCGAGGGCAAGTATCCGCAATGGCGGCGCAAATGGGCGCAGTCGCCGCACAATCGGAATCGTTGCGAGGACAAGTGTCGGCAATGGCGGCGCAAATGAGGGCGACAATCGCGCAACCAAAATAATTCCGCAAAGCGACATCCGCTACGAAGATATTTACGGGCGGGTTTGAAAATAATTATTTTTTGCGGAAGGTGAAATTTGGAATAATCCGAAAACGGCGGGAATTTTTTTCCGGCAAAAAGTTTAGTTTTATGTTTTTTTCGTTATTTCTGCCGTTATTTATTTCATACTGTATCCAAGTAAAAATATTAAAAACATTAAAAAATATTGACAAAAATTAGAACGGAAAAAAATGGCAGGCGATTATCGCCCCGCCCGTTTTTCATTCTCAGATTGAAATTCTCTCCCCGAAAAAAACGCAAATTTCCTCTCTGAAAAAAACGCAATTTCCATCCCGAAAAAAAACCGCAAATTTCCCTCCCGAAAAAAACGCAAATTTCCATCCCGAAAAAACTGCATTTTGTATCCCGCGCGATTTTTGGTATCATATCTTTTTTTTGCAACGGAGAAATACAAAATGGCAAACGACAACGCGCCGCTGGTCGGCATTATGATGGGAAGCGAAAACGACTGGCCGGTGATGCAAAAGGCGGCGGAAATCCTGCGCGATTTCGGCATTCCTTTTGAAACACGGGTGATTTCGGCGCACCGAACGCCGGATTTATTTTTTGAATATGCGTCTTCGCTAAAAGAACGCGGCGTGCGCGTGATGATTGGCGGGGCGGGCGGTGCGGCGCATTTGCCGGGCGTTTTGGCGGCGAAAACGACATTGCCGGTGTTGGGCGTGCCGATTGATGCGACGCCGTTGCGCGGGATGGATTCGCTGCTGGCGATTGTGCAAATGCCGCGCGGAATTCCGGTGGCGACTTTTGCGGTCGGCGAACCGGGGGCGGCAAATGCGGCGTTGTTTGCGGTCGCGATTTTGGCGGGCACCGATTCGGCAATGGCGGAAAAATTGAAAAATTTCCGCGCGAAAATGGCGGACAAAATCAAAAATACGCCGCCGCCGGAGTTGCCGCAATGAGCGCGCTTTTGCAAAGCAATTTGCATTCGTTGCCGCTAATCGGGCGCGGAAAAGTGCGCGACATTTACGCGGCTGGCAGCGACCGATTGTTGATTGTGCAAAGCGACCGCATTTCGGCGTTTGATGTGATAATGAACGAACCGGTGCCGGGCAAAGGCGCGATTCTTACCGAAATGTCATTTTTTTGGTTTAAGAAACTCGCAAAAGTTTGCGCGAATCATTTAGATTCCGCCGCGCCCGAATCGGTTGTCGCCGAAGACGAACGCGCGCAAATCGCCGGACGCGCGATGCTGGTGAAAAAACTAAATCCGTTGCCGATAGAAGCGGTGTGCCGCGGCTATCTCATCGGTTCCGGCTGGAAAGATTATCAACAAACCGGCGCGGTGTGCGGCATTTCCCTTCCCGCCGGATTGCGTTTGGCGGAAAAACTGCCCGAAACTTTGTTTACTCCCGCGACAAAAGCCGCGCAAGGCGAACACGACGAAAACATTTCCTTCGCGCAAATGACGGACATTGTCGGGGCGGAAACGGCGGCGCGGGTGCGCGATGCGACTTTGGCAATTTATGCCGCCGCCGCCGAACACGCCGCCGCGCGCGACATTATCATCGCCGATACAAAACTGGAGTTTGCATTGGGCGACAACGGCGAATTGATTCTGATTGACGAAGTGATGACGCCGGATTCGTCGCGTTTTTGGCGCGCCGATTCATGGGCGCCCGGCAAAAATCCCGAAAGTTATGACAAACAAATTACGCGCGACTGGCTGGAAACAACTTCGTGGGATAAACGCCCGCCGCCGCCGACCGTCCCGCCCGAAGTGTTGCAAAAAACCGCCGCCCGCTACGCCGAAATCCGCGATAAACTCTTGCGCAATTGACGGCGCATTTTCGCCATTCATTCTCTCCCTGCAAGCGGCGGGGTTAAAAACGGCGAAAATGATAAAATCGGATGATGAATCACGCCGCACAAGAACCGAATATCGCCCGCGCTTTTTTGCGTTGGGGTGCGCGGCACGGCTGGAATACGCCGCTGTTTTCCGATTTCGGTGCGCCGCCGTTGTCGTTTCGCAAAACTTATCGCGCCGCTTTTGCGTTGGGCGAAGTTTTTGCCCGCCGCGCCGGAGGCGACAAACGAATCGGCATAATGTTGCCTTCTTCCGCGGGGGCGGCGGTGTCGTTTTACGCTGCGGCATTGCGCGGATTGACTCCGGCGATGTTAAATCCCGCCGCCGGTTCGCGCAATCTGGCGGCGGCATGCCGGACGGCGCAACTTCGCACGGTGTATACGGCGGACAAACTTCTGCGCAATTCGGATGCGGCAATGGCGGCGGCGAAATCGTTGCAGCGCGACAACATAAAAATTGTTTGTCTGGAAGATGTGCGCGCCGAAATCGGTCTCGCAGCGAAACTGCGCGCGGCGGCGGCGGCAATGTCGCCGATGCATTCCGCACCGAAACTACCCGGTGCGGCGGCGGACGCGAACGAAACGGCGGCGATATTGTTCACTTCCGGTTCCGAATCGCATCCCAAAGGCGTCGCACTCAGCCACGGCAATCTTTTGGCGAACACCGGACAAGTACTTTCGCGCCTGCAAAATTTGCAAAACGAAAGAATGGTGAACAGTTTGCCGGTGTTTCATTCTTTCGGGCTTTTGGCGGGCGTCGTTTTACCGGCGGCGGGCGGGATTTTTGCGATTCAATATCCGAGTCCGCTGCATTACAAAAAAATTCCGGAAGTGGTGCGGCGGTCGCGCGCGACAATTTTTTTTAGCGCCGATACTTTTTTGGCGGCATATTCGCGCGAGGCGAACGGCGACGATTTTCGCGCGTTGCGTTATGTTTTTGCCGGCGCGGAAAAGTTAAAAGAATCTACCCGCCGCGAATGGCTGGACAAATTCGGAGTCGCCGTTTTGGAAGGATACGGCGTTACCGAAACCTCCCCCGCCGTGTCGGTCAATTCGCCGGACGACAATCGCCCCGGCACAGTCGGGCGTTTGTTGGACGGCGTCGAATCGCGCATTGTCCCGTTTGACGGCGCACCGCGCGGCGGGATTTTGCATTTGCGCGGTCCGAATGTCATGCGCGGCTATCTGGACGCCGATTCGCCCGGCGGAATTGTCGCCCCGCCGGACGGCTGGCACGACACGGGCGACATCGCGGAAATTGACGGCGACGGTTTTTTGCACATTCACGGGCGGGCGCGGCGATTTGTCAAAATCGCGGGCGAAATGACTCCGCTGGACGGCGTGGAAAATGCGTTGTGCGACAACTTTCCGCGCGCACGATTCGCCGCCGTGCGAGTAGCAGACGAAAAACGCGGCGAACAAATTGTCGCGCTGTGCGATGACGGCGGCATTTCCCGGATGCAAATCGCGGAGGCGTTTCGCGCCGCCGGATTGCCGCCGCTGTGGATTCCGCGCCGCGTTTTGACGGCGGAAATTCCGCAACTGCCGACCGGCAAAACCGATTATCCGGCGGCACAACGAATCGCCGAAAACGATTTTTTATCGGAATAAATTTGTAAACGCGGAAAAAACGATGAACGAAAAAATTGAAATAACTTTGTAAACGCGGAAAAAAACAATGTGCGAAAAAAATCGGAATAAATTTGCAAATGCGGAAAAAACGATGAACGAAAAAATTAGTTATTTGGAGTTTCCGCGCCGCGTTTTGGCGGCGGAAATTCCGCAACTGCCGACCGGCAAAACCGATTATCCGGCGGCACAACGAATCGCCGAAAACGATTTTTTATCGGAATAACTTTGTAAACGCGGAAAAAATAATGCGCGAAAAAATCGGAATAAATTTGCAAACGCGGAGAAAACAATGTGCGAAAAAATCGGAATAAATCGGAATAAATTTGCAAACGCGAAAAAAATAATGTGCGAAAAAAATCGGAATAAATTTGTAAACGCGGAAAAAACAATGAACGAAAAAAATCGGAATAAATTTGCAAATGCGGAAAAAAACAATGTGCGAAAAAATCGGAATAAATCGGAATAAATTTGTAAACGCGGAAAAAACGATGAACGAAAAAATCAATTATTTAGAATTTCCGTGTCGCGATTTGGCGGCGACGAAGGCGTTTTTTGTCGCCGCATTCGGCTGGATTTTTACCGATTACGGCGAAGAATACACCGCATTCGCCGCGGCGGATGCCGGATTGGACGGCGGATTTTATCGCGCCCCGCTATCTTCCCGCACCGAAAACGGCGGCGCGCTGATTGTTTTTTACAGCGAAAATTTGGAGGAAAGTATGGCGAAAATCGCAAACTGCGGCGGCAAAATCGTCCGCGATATTTTCGCCTTTCCCGGCGGGCGGCGATTCCATTTTACCGAACCGTCCGGCAACGAATTCGCCGTTTGGTCGGATAATTCGCGCCGTTAAAACTCGCGCGTAAAAATCATATCCGCGCGCAAAGCGGGATTGTCATCCAAATCGCGGGCGGCGGCGGAAACGGAAATTTCCCATTCCGATATGCGGCGACTCGCGGCGGCGGAAAAATAGTGCGCGAATTCGCCGCCGAATTCGTCAAAACGGGCATTCGCATTCGCGGCGGATTTCAGCATCCAGCCGCCCGCCCGTCTTTCGGCGGCAAGCGACAAATCCATCGCGGTTTTGTCGCCGGTATTTTCGCCGCCGAATGCCGCACGCCATACGCCCGCCGTCCATTCAACGCCGGAAGCATAACGCCAACTTTCGGATTTGCGCGCGCGCATCGCCGTCCAATCGGCACGCCAATTGGCTTTTTCATATTCCCATTTCGCGCCGTAAAAATATTCCGTCCCGCCGTCTTCGGTATAGTGCAATCCATAATCGGGCGCAAACGAAACATCCGCCGCCGTCCCGCCCGACAAAAGATACACCGCAATCCCAACAACCGCCACACCGCCCACCGCCAAACCAATATCGCTTCCGCCGCCGCCGGAAGAGGATAAATTTTGGTTGTCATTTCCGTTGTTATCGGATTCTTCTTCGGTGATTTGTTCGGAATCATTTTGGTTGTCATTTCCGTCGTTGCCGGATTCTTCTTCGGTACTGTCGGGCGAAGAAGATCCGACCAAAACAAGAGGGGCATTACAACTTCCTCTGTTGCTTCTATCTCCCGGCGGAACGGGCAAGCCGGTATCCGCATAAACAACTTGATTGTCTTCCACCCGAACTTGAAACGGCTGACAATGACCTTCGTCGCTGCCGACATCCCAGCGTTCAAATGTACCGTTCGCGTATTCAATAATAAAATGATCGGGATGGCAAGTCGGATGATACATAGCCCATTTGGAACCGTCCGGAAACTCCACGCCGCCGTTCGCCAAACTTTCTTTCCTTCCATTGCAAGTAACGAACAAATCTTCACGAGTCGGATTCTGCCCGCCAACGCCGTCAGAAAAAGCACTGGGAGTACTGTCGCCGTTAATAGGATGCTGCACAACTATGTTTTGCATCGCCAATTCCTCCCGCAACACACTCCCATTTCCCCACCACGCAAGCAATTCCAACCCCGCCGAAGCCATCATCGTTAAATCTATCATCACTATTTCCTCCAAAAGTAAAAATATATGCGAAAAATATACCATAAAATCCCGTGCGGCGAAAATGCTATAATTATATTCTTATGCTGGTTTGCAAATATGGCGGCACTTCGGTCGGCTCCACAACGCTAATTCGCCGCGTTGCGGAAAATGTACGGAAAATGACCGAAAGCGGCGAAGAAGTAATTGTTGTCGTTTCCGCCATGGGCGCGGAAACCGACCGCCTCGCGGCGTTGTGCGATGAATTTGCCGATGCGCCGCCCCGCGAACGCGACCGCGTATTGGGCGCGGGCGAAGAAATTTCCGCCGGACTCACTGCGATGGCATTGCGCGCAAATGGCGTTGCGGCGCGCAGTTTTACCGGCGCACAAGCGGGAATTCGCACGGACGATTCGCACGGCAAAGCGCGCATCGTGGATATTGACACCGCCGCCCTTCGCGCTTCTTTGCGGCGCGGCGAAACGCCGGTAATAACCGGATTTCAGGGATGCACCGCCGACGGCGATATTTCCACACTCGGACGAGGCGGCTCCGATACTACGGCGGTCGCCATTGCGGCGGCAATGTCCGCGGACGAATGCCGCATTTATACCGATGTGCGCGGAATTTATACGACCGACCCGCGAATATGCCCCGCCGCGCGTCTGCTGTCCGAAATTACTTTTGAAGAAATTCTGGAAATGGCATCGCTCGGCTCCAAAGTTCTGCAAATTCGCGCGGTGGAATTCGCCGGAAAATATCGCGTCCCGCTGCGCGTACTGCCGGCGATGGATGCATCCGCACCCGGCACTCTGATACACTACAAGGAAACCGAAATGGAACAACCCGTCGTCACCGGAGTCGCGTTCAATCGCGATGAAGCAAAAATTACTTTTGTCGGCGCACCCGACCGCCCCGGCATTGCCGGTCAAATTCTCGGCGCCGTTTCGTCCGCAAATATCAATGTGGACATGATCGTCCAAAATACCGGCAGCGACGGACGCACCGATTTTTCGTTCACCGTACACCGGGACGAATACGAACCGGCGATGTCCGTTGCGCGCGCCGTTGCCGCCGATGTCGGTGCGCGCGATGTCGCCGGCGATTCCGGCATCGGCAAAATTTCGGTTGTCGGCATCGGAATGAAATCGCACGCCGGAGTCGCCGCCGCCATGTTCGGGGCACTCGCGCGCGAAAATATCAATATAGAAATGATTTCCACTTCTGAAATTAAAATTTCGGTCATTATCGCCAAAGAAAATCTGGAACGCGCGGTTTGCACTCTGCACGATGTTTTTAATTTAAATCGCGACCCGGTCGACGAACAAAATGCCGAATAAAACCGCGCCGATGATAAAATGACGATTTCCCGGAGAGATGGCCGAGCGGCTGAAGGCGCTCCCCTGCTAAGGGAGTATGGGGATACAACCCCCATCGAGGGTTCGAATCCCTCTCTCTCCGCCCGATGACCGTCCCCGAAATCGTTCTCGCTTCCACTTCGCCGCACCGCCGCAAACTTCTCGCGCGTCTGCTGGACGATTTTCAAATCGCTTCGCCGCAAACGGACGAAACCGAAGTTATCGGCGAATCGCCTGATGCCCGCGCATTGCGCCTCGCCGAAGAAAAAGCCCGCGACCGCGCCGCCGATTATCCGCGCGCATTAGTTATCGGCGGCGACCAAACCGTCTCCGGCGACGGGCGCATTTTTGACAAACCCGGCAATGCCGAAAATGCGGCGCGACAACTGCGGCAAATGAGCGGAAAATGCGTACAACTATTTACCGCTGTCGCTGTTTTTGATGCGCGCAAAAACACAATGCAAAGCCGCCTGATTTCGCATCGCGTCCAACTCCGCCGCTTGTCTGACGGTGAAATCCGCCGCTATATTGAAAAAGAAAACGCGTTAAATTGTGCGGGCGGTGTGCAAATTGAAGGACTCGGAATCGCCCTTTTGGAATCTGTTTCCGGCGGCGATCCGTCCGCGGTTGTGGGAATGCCGTTGGCGGCGTTGGCGGCGATGTTGCGCGCGGGCGGTGTGCAAATTCCGTAAAAAAACTTATTCGCCGAAACGCACGATATCTGGGATATGGCGGGCGAAATCAACAAACGAATGATCGCCGCCGTTTTCTATGACGACATTTGCGCCGCTATAAAACTTTTCCGCCTCGCGATAATCCAGCACTTCATCGCCGGTTTGGGCGAGCAAAAAATATTTGTCGGGCGCGGCGATTTGTGCGATTTCCAGCGCGCGCATTTCTTCCAAATGGTCGCCGCTAAAAACATAACTTTCGCCGGAATGATAGTTTTTTTGCGTTTTTCCGACTTGCGCCGCGAGTTTGTCGGCGAGTGTCAGGGCGGGATTTATCAATACCGCGCGCACGCCGTCAAAATTTTCGCACGCCCAAGTCGCATAATAGCCGCCCATAGAACTGCCGACCAAAAGATGCGGCGATTCCGCGCGCAACAATTCGGTAATTTGCGCCGCCGCCCTCGCCGGACGATGATGCAGTTGCGGGACAACGCACGGAATGCCTTCGGTCGCGCAATAATCGGCAAGCGCCACCGCTTTGGACGATAGCGGGGAACTGTTAAATCCGTGCAGATAAATAATCATCGCGCCGCAAGTTTATCGTACCCCGCATCGCGCGCGTTTTTTGGCAACGCAATCGCGTCCGGCGGCGGTCAACAACTCGTACGAAATGCGTCCGGCGGCAATCGCCGCATCGTCTACGGAAGGCGAATCGCCCCATAAAACGACTTCCGCACCGACCGCCGCATCCGGACATTCGCTAATATCCAGCGCGGTCAATTCCATAGAAACCCGTCCGACAACGGGCGCGCGAATGCCGCCGACAATCGCCCAAAGATTCCGCGCGCGCGGATAACCGTCGCCATAACCGACCGCCGCAATGCCGATGCGGGAATCGCGCGGGGCGCGCCAAATGCCGCCGTAACCGACACTTTCGCCGGCGCGCACCATGCGCGTTTGCACCAAAAGCGTTTTCAGAATCATCACCGCGCGCAAACCGAGTTCGTCGCGACATATCCGTTCCGGTGCGGGCGATGCGCCATACAACGCGATTCCGATTCGCGCCCAATCGTCGCCGATGTCGCCATGCAACAACGAAGCGGCGGAGTTGCCGAACGATACAAAATCGGCTTTTTGTCGCAACGGCGACAGTCGCGCCGATACTGCGGCGATTCCGTTTTCTTCATCGGCGCGGGCGAAATGCGTCATCAACGCCACTTGCGCCACCGCCGGCGAACGCGCCAACGCATCCATCGCCGCCGCCGCATCCGAAAACGAAAAACCGAGACGATTCATATCGCCGTTGACTTTTACAAAAACGCAAAGATTCGCGCCCGCCGGGGCGGCAAGAACGCGGCGCAACTGCAAATCATCGCGCACCGCCGTCCATAAATTTAACGAAATCGCCGCCGCCGCATCGTCGTCGTCAAATGTGCCGTTCATCATCAATATCGGATTTTTAACACCCGCTGCGCGCAATGCGGCGGCGTCCGCCATTTCCACCACGCCGAAACCGTCCGCCAAATCGCGCAATGCGGCGGCGACATTGCAAAGCCCGTGTCCGTAGGCGCGCGATTTGACGACTGCAAAAATATTTCGCGCATGAACGCGGCGGCGAACGGCGCGCCAATTGTCGCGCAACGCCGCGCCGTCAAATACGCGCGCGAGCGGTCGCATCGTAAATCCCGGCGCGGGCGGCGGGCGATTCAAAAACAATTTTAATATCATCGCCGAAACGGGCGTGTTGTTTTATGCGAAACGCCGCCGCCGTTGCGGGCGAATCGGGCGGCGGCGCGTCAATCATCGCCATTCCGCCGCCGAACAATTTCGGCGACTGATACAAAACAATTTCGTCCGCCAGCCCTGCGGCGACAAACGCCCCGCACAACCGCCGCCCCGCTTCCGTCATCGCTTCATTGACTTCGCGCGCGGCAAGTTCGGCAAGCAACGCCGCCAAATCCACCCGCCCGCCGCCATCCGGCAAAACCAAAACTTCGGCATTGCCGGAAAAAGTTTTGTCGCGCGCAGCGGTCGCGATAATCGCCCCGCCGCCGACAAACAATTGCAAATCAGAAGGCGCGCGCAACTCGCGGTCTATCAAAACCCGCACCGGCGCGCGCGGTGAAGAAATACCGCGCACGGTCAGACGCGGATTGTCGACCAGCGCGGTGCCGATTCCGGTAATCAGCGCGCATGAACGGGCGCGCAAACGGTGCGCATCCAGCCGCGATTCTTCGCCGCTAATCCATTTACTCAAACCGGATGACAGCGCGGTTTTGCCGTCCAAAGTCGCGGCGATTTTCAAACGCAGCCACGGACGTTTGCGCGTCATGCGCGAGAAAAAACCGATATTCAAATCCAACGCGCGCGAAAAAATATCGCCGCCAGCAGGCGCATATTCGGCGACAATTCCGGCGTCCCGCAACATTTTCATCCCCCGTCCGGCGACTTGCGGATTCGGGTCGGGAGTTGCCGCTACCACCCTCGCCGGACGCGCGCGAATTAACGCCTCAACGCACGGCGGCGTTTTTCCGGCATGCGCGCACGGTTCCAAACTGACAAAAATATCCGCACCGCGCGCATTGTCGCAACTTTTTAATGCGGCAATTTCGGCGTGATCTTCTCCCGCACGGCGATGCCAGCCTTCGCCGACAATCCGCCCGCCGCGCACGATAACGCAACCCGTGCGAGGATTCGGCGCGGCAGTATACAAACCATTTTCGGCGAGCGACAATGCCCGCGACAACCATTTTGCATCCGCAAAATCCATCGGGCGAAAAGCGGGCGCGAAAAAATCAGGACGGCGTATAAATCGGATATTGCGCGCACAACGCTCCGACTTCGGCGCCGACTTTTTTCAACTCTCCCGCATCGGCGGGCGCGCGCAATACGCGCAAAATCCATTCGGAAACGCGCAAAAATTCGTCTTTGCCAAAACCGCGAGTCGTCGCCGCCGGTGTGCCGATTCGCACGCCGGAAGTAATAGCGGGCGGTTGCGGATCATCCGGTACGCCGTTTTTATTCAGCGTAATATGCGCAATATCCAACGCCTCTTCGGCGGCTTTGCCGGTGATGTTCATCCCGCGCAAATCGGCAAGCATCAGATGGGAATCGGTGCCGCCGGAAACAATAGAAACGCCGCCTTGCATAAGTGCCGCCGCAAGCGTTTGCGCGTTTTCCAGAACGCGTTTTTGATAATCGCGAAATTCGGGTTCCATCGCCTCCAAAAACGCAACCGCTTTGCCGGCAATAGCGGGCAACAACGGACCGCCTTGCAAACCGGGAAAAAGCGCGCCATTAATTTTTTTGGTAAATTGATCATCGCTCCACATCACCATTCCGCCGCGCGGACCGCGCAATGTTTTATGCGTTGTCGTTGTCGTAAAATGCGCGTGCGGCACCGGATTCGGATACAATCCGGCGGCAACAAGTCCGGCATAATGCGCGATATCGGCAAGCAACAACGCGCCGACCGAATCGGCAACAGCGCGAAAGCGGGCGAAATCAATCTTGCGCGAAAAAGCGGAAGCGCCGCAAATAATGAGTTTTGGACGCGTTTCATTCGCGCGTTTTTCCATTTCATCGTAATGAATATCGCCGGTTTCGGGATGCAATCCGTAGCCGACGGCGTTGAAAAGTTTGCCGCTCAAATTGACCGCCGCGCCGTGCGTAAGATGCCCGCCTTGCGCGATGGACATTCCGAGAATGGTATCGCCGGGTTTTAAGACAGCGTGAAAAACGGTCTGATTCGCCTGCGAACCGGAATGCGGTTGCACATTAACAAACGGTGCGGCGAAAAGTTTGGACGCGCGGTCAATCGCGAGTTGCTCAACTTTATCCACATATTGACAGCCGCCATAATAACGCCGTCCGGGATATCCTTCGGCGTATTTGTTGGTAAGCACCGACCCTTGCGCCTCCATCACGCGCGGCGAAGCGAAGTTTTCGGACGCAATCAATTCAATATGCGATTCCTGCCGCCGCCGCTCGGCATCCATCGCCGCATACAACTCCCCGTCAAACTCCGCAATCGTTTTCGTATCAAACATATTCCGCCTTTCCTTTCCGTAGATAAACAATTAAAAAATAATTAAAAAATAATTCCCGTATTATACCCCAACATCCCGCCCGCCGCCGCCCCCTTTTTCAACACAACAATCTTCTCCGCCAAAAAAATGACTATCGGTACGATTATTCCCTCCTCGGCGAAATCCTAAAATTCCAATGACAGCGCGCCGAAGGGCAGACAGCCGCGTTTTTTGCAGACAACGAAAATCACCACTGGAAACTTACATCGGCAACATTTCGGGCAATGAATCCGCATAACTTTATGCCATAATTTCCCAAAAGGAAAAACCCAAAATGCCCGAAAAGGATTGCAACATGATATTGCCGAGCAAATCAACGCAAAAAAAGAAAAGGCGAATAAAAACACCGCCGGTCATGGTGCGTCCGATGTTGCATTGGGTGGGGAAGATGTTGCCGGGGGTAGTACGGAAACGGATAATTTCATATTATAGTACTCTTTTTCCCTTGAAAGGAGAATTTAGTCAATGACAGAATCCAATCCAACCGAACAGGAAATTCAAGAATGGATAACATCTCCCAAAGTGATATTGTCAACAAATCCAAAACACGGATTCAAAGACAAAAACAGGTATTGGCGAGAATCTCGTATGATACTGGCTGGCGTTGCCAGCGATGGCTTGCGCCCTGATGCGAACGGCGGAGAATATGATGTGTTCATCAACCAAAACACACGGTTTCTCGAAAATTTTTCTATTGGTCTGCTTTATAAAACAGAATATTCAAACATGAAAACTATCCCGCTAGTTCGCTACAACGGCGCACATGGCGAGACCAGCCGCACCAGAGACGGACATTACAGTCGCCCGCATATTCACCGCATCAATGCGGCGATGATCGCCTCCGGTAGTATTCTACCGGAACTGGCAATTCGGGAAATTACTGAAAGATATTCAACTTTGACGGAGGCAATGAATGTATTCTTCACCGACATCGGAGTTGAACGCTATCATTCATATTTGCCTAAAATCCCGAGCGATATGCTGTTGTGATGGATTCTCAAGCAATTATCGGAATCCTCCAAGACCGTGCCGGAGCGTCTCTGGACCTCTATGAGCGGCGTCCGCAGGAGTTTCAGTTGATCCACCCCATCACCCACGAAGACGGAGATATGGTGGACATCTATCTCGTACAGAGCCCGGCGGATAATGCCAAAATCCGCATCTGCGACTTTGGCTTAACTCTTATGCGGCTTTCCTACACCCACTACGAGACGAACACCGATACGCGCAAGCGCATCTTTAACAGCATTCTCATCAACAACGGCGTTCGGGACGACAGCGGAAATTTGTATATGGATTCTTCGGTGGAAGATTTGTATCCGAATGTTCTTAAATTCGCCGGTTGCGTACAAAAAATATGCAATATGCGATTCTGGAAAAAAGAAATAGTGCGATCTTCGTTTTACGAAGACCTGAAAACTCATATCTTGCAAGATCTTGCACGCTTTGACCCCACGCCGGATATCGCGCCGTTACCGGACTACCCGCCCATCACCGTGGACTGGTCTCTGACGCACAACAACCGGAAACTTTATCTTTTTGGAGTAAACAGCAATGACAAGGCGAAAAGCGCCGCCATTTCTCTGTTGGAACTCCAAAAGGCGAGGATGAAATTTATCAGCATGATTGTTCACGAAGATATAGAAACACTCGGACGCAAGGAGCGCATCTATCTGACTAGAAATGCCGACAAACAATATCCCGATATGAGCGGCTTCATGGAAAAAGCAGCCGAGGATATTAACCGAATAGCGTCATGAACAAAAAAACAATTAAAAATCACCCCCGTTAAGGGGCGGGCGATGTTGCATTGGGTGGGGAAGATGTTGCCGGGGGTGGCGCGGTATTTTCCGGCGCAGTTGTGCGAAAAAATGGGTGTGGAATCGGCGGCGGGGGAACCGGAATATCGCGCGTTTATGGACGAAAAAAGCGGGCATAATTTGCTGTTGCACGGCGACAACAGGGAAGTTTTATCGTCTTTGCTGGTCGGCAGTTTTCGCGGAAAAGTGGATTTAATTTATATTGATCCGCCCTTTACATCCGGCGCAGATTATGTGCGCAAAGTGCAGTTACGCAGCGATGCCGAAAACGAACCCAATCTCACCAATGTTCGCCGCTGGATTTGGGGCGAAAAGCGCTGATGGAAAACACCCCTTCAAAGAACACCGAAATTTTGGAGTTGTACAAACTCCACGCCGAACTCGCCGAGCGCGTAATCCAGCGGCGGGAGAGCGCGAATCGCCAATATACTGCGATTTTGTCCTCCCTGTTAATGCTTGCAGGCATCATTATACGATTTAGCGACCCTAGTTTGATTTACGCCCTTATCTTGTTCGTGTTAGGCATAGCCGGCTGTGCGGTCGCCGCCATCTGGTACGATTCCGCGGATACTTACACGCATTCATACAATAACAAATTAAAAGTATTGATTAAAATGGAAGATTCTCTCCTTTTTCCTTTTATAAAAGAGGAAAAGAATTGTCAGGTTTTTGACAACAAACTCGACCGCCCGAATTTTGTAGAGATTCAACTCGCACTTCCTTTGATATTTATGTGCATTTTTATTTGTGTGCCAATAGGCGCGGTTGCCTACTATGTACATCAGCGGTTCCAAACAAACATATTAATACTAATCGCAATCGGAACATTCATCGCTGTATCTTGCATATTCATGGTTTTCAGGTTTTTTGATCCAGGGGATAACAATGCACTCAAATAAAAAAATAAACATAATCCTCTTGTGTTAGAAAATCGGCGAAAATTCGGAAAATTTGGCGCTGAATTTGGGGCGGAAACGGATGATTCTTTGTTATAATTTCCCAAAAGGAGAAATCCAAAATGCCCGAAAAGAAAACTTGTTTTGTTATTCAGCCGCTTTGCGAGAAATACAAGGCGCGGTACGACTTGTTTTATCGGTCGGCGATTGAAGCCGCCGGTCTGTCCGCCTATCGCGTAGACAAGGATCCGAGCGTCGGGAATATCATCGCCCAAATTCAAGAGAAAATCAAGGCGGCGAACATTTGTTTTGCCGAAATATCGGAGGACAATCCGAATGTCTGGTACGAACTTGGCTACGCGCATGCGCACGGTCATGAGGTGGTGATGGTGCGCCAAAAGGGAAAAGAGTTGCCCTTTGACATAAAACCGGAGAACACGATTTTGTATAACGAAACCATTGATTCCGATAGCGAACATCGGGAGAGCATCGTACGCAAAATCAAAAAGGCGCTGGAAGCGAGGATTAAAATCACCAAACCCTCCCGCAATGCAAAATCCGCCATGCAGCAACGCGATAGAGAGAGTTCTACGCTGTCCACCGATAAGAAAAACACCGCCGGTCATGGTGCGCCGGAACAAAAACATCAATCTACAACTGTGCCCGAAAAGCAAACGGTAACGTTCGCGAATGTTTCATTTGAACAAAATGAAATTCGGATATTGGTGAAAATATTGTCTCATTATTCGCGTGATAAAACAGCGATCACCGGTTCAGATTTAAAGAATTATTTTAGCATTTCGCTCAATCCCGTCATAGTTGATATTGCATTAAAAAAATTGGAATCTAACAAATTAATTACGATTATCTTTTATAAAAATACTATGGGAAAAACACGCGGTAAATGCATCCCCGGCCCCAAGGCAATGGACTTTGTGCATCAGTACCCGCACTTGTTCAAACCATGAAAGATGTTATGGCGCAGAAAAGTAAACAGATGAAAATCACTCCCGTTAAGGGGCGTCCGATATTGCATTGGGTGGGGAAGATGTTGCCGGGGGTGGCGCGGTATTTTCCGGCGCAGTTGTGCGAAAAAATGGGTGTGGAATCGGCGATGGCGGAAATTTAATCGGCAAACACGGCGGCGGGCGAATCCATCCAAAACCGGCGGTATGCGGCGGGCGAATCCGGTACGCATTTGTTATACAGCAGCAACCGCACTTGCACTTTCAATCCGTCTTTTGCGAAAACACGAGGAATTCCGTCTTTTTCAAAGAGACGTCTATAACCGTCAATTTTGTACATATAGTCGGAATATGTCGCGCCTTTGGGATCCGCAAAAACAATCCGGTATTCGTTGCCGCGCCGCATCCAAAAAATAAAATCGGGATAAAACGCCGCCGGACGGTTATGATTGGAATACGGAATATTCACACTGTCCCGATTTTCGCGGAGTTTGCAAAACATCCACTCCCACTGCGATTCGGGATTGTCGTCCAGCCATTTTTCCAACTCCCGCACAAACTCCCGTTCGCCCTCGTTGTCAATGATAAAACGAATGAAATCCGCCCGTCCGCCCGCGGTAATCAGCGGTGCATAATAATGCCGCGCGCAACGGCGCATTTGCAGCACAATATCGTCATGCTCAAATGTGTCGCATTCCGCGCCCAAACTTTTAATCCGGCGGCGAAACTCATCTGTGGAAATTTCATGTTTTTGCAACTGCACGGTCAGCGCATTCATTTCTTCTTCCGGATCTCCGCCTTTGGCGACGGCGGCGATTTTTCTTCGCAACACTTCAATCTCGTTGTCTTTCAACGCCGCCTGCATTTGGTGAAAATGCACAATATCTTTCCCGTGCATTTCGCGTACGCCGCGGATTTCTTTTTCCGATTGTTCGGAACGCCCGCGAATCATTTCCAGCATCGCGTCAAGAGAATAATCGCCGCCGCCGATTTTGCGGTTATCCTTAACGACGGCGCGCAAATCGGCAATTTGCGAAAACGACATTCCGCCCGCCGCAAGCAAAAGAGAATCCGATGCGGCGGCGGCGTAAGTCGACAATCGCCGCAAGGCGGATTCGGCGGCGCGAAAAACCGGCAACGCACCGCCCGCCGCATCGCCATATTGAGGAACCAAAAACGGCATCGGCGCACCGTTTTTTCGGGGCGGCGGATTCAACGAAAACAAATCTTCGCCCAAATCAACAAACGGCAAACGCCCATCCTCGTCCCGCATTCCTTCCAAAACCGCGTCCACAGCATTTTGGTTTGTCGCAAACAAAATCAACGTTTCCGGCGGCGCGACTTCGCCCTCAACCGTTTGCAACACCGCTCTTTCGTCTTCGGGCAAAGAGTGCAACAATTTCCGCAAACGCCGCCGTTTGCCCGGCAACGGCGCGATTCGCACGCCCCGCCCGACCGATTGCGTAATAAAAATTTTTGCGCCGCTCGCCTTGCCGATATTGATAAAATTAATCACATTCGGACGCGTGGAATCCCAACTCTCAAAAAACGCGCGCGATCCCATTAAGATAGAAAACTCCGGTTTGTCGTCCAGCCCGGCGAACCAGTCGCCCGTCCCGTCGCGAATCGCCGCGGATTCCATTCCGCGCAAAAACTCCTTCGTCCATTTGCCGATGTCGCCGATTTTTATCAGCGCAAAAAACGAATCGGCAGTTTTGAGTTTAAACGCAATTTGTTTTCCGCGTCTGTCTTCCACATATTCCAACGCACCGCGCCGCGCCGCACCGAAAATATTCCGGCGCAAATCGTCCGCCGTCATATTTTGCAACGCGGGATATGCTTGCCCGCCCGTCTTTTTGCCGGAAAACATTCGGGGAGATTGCCGCCAACTTTGCAACAGCGATTCTCGCGCTTCGCCGAATATTTTTTCGTCCAACTCGCCCGCGGCGATTTTGCGCAGCGTCTCAAAAAACGCGCGCAAATCGTTGCTATGTTCTTCGGTGTTGACGGAATTTACCAAAGTCAACATTAGCGGCATGTGATATAAATCGGCGCGTCCGGTTTTTTGGCGCAATGCCCGCACGTTTTCGCGGGCGGCAGCGAGTGCGAGAAGCGATTCCAGCACGATGCGAATTTTGTCGTCCGGCGAAAAATCGCGAAACTCCCCGAAACTGCTGTCGGCGCGAAGAATCTTTTTGCCGCGCCCGTCGCCGACAAAATCGCCGAGATTGTAGCGCGCAACGGCGGTATAAATATCGTCCGAATCCGCGAATGTCGCGGAAAAATTAAACAAAAATCCGGCGCGCGCCAGCAATCCGTAATACGCTTTGCGCTTGGAATCATCGCGCCCGCCTTTGTGCGCCTCGTCCAAAAAAACAAACCACCGCCCGCCGTTTTCGTAATCGCGCCAGTCGGTCATTTGTTCTTTTCGTTCTTCCGAAAGATGGTCGGCGCGGCAATAATAAACGCGCGCGGTACCGTTGAAAGGCAGCGTATCATCTTTTTTTCCGAATTCCCGCAAATGCCGCATTTCCAACCGCACGCCCCCGGCGGTATTAAAATCGTCAACGGCGCGGCGTATATGCGCCAACGCATGATCGCCCGGCGCAAGCAATAAAATATCGCACGGCGGAATTTTGCGCGCCTTTTTCAGCCGCACCAAATGCGCCATAAGTTTGACGATAACCAACGTTTTGCCGCCGCCGGTCGCCATCCAAAAACTCATCCGATTAATTAAATTGACATAATCAATTTCCCCCTCGCCGTCAAAATACGGCGCATAAATGGAAAAAATCGGATTTTTCCCCGTGCGGAATCCTCTCGCATTTTGGAAGTATTCGGGCGCGGCGAATTTGTCCGCCGGAAATTGTCCGCCGTACAATTCCATAAACGCTTTTTTGCGTTTTAGCGTCCGTTCGGGCGATTCAAATCTTTCCCATTCCGCGCCCTCTTTGCCGTAATATAAATACAACGCGCGCGCAGCGTTTTTTATCGCCTGTTGCTGATATTCGTAAAGCGTTTTGTCAGGCGAAAAACCAGAAATACCCCCCGCCCGCCACTCTTCCGGCAAAGCGGAGTCGTACTCCACCGCCTCTACGATGGATTTAAGAATCGGGACAACCGACATTCAGTACTTTTTCCAATTGAGAAACCGTCAGAATATTGACTTCAATCTCTTTGCCAAAAAAAGGGTTCAGGCTTTTGGATAAAGTTTGACCCCGTCCGTCAAAATCCCCCGATTTCCCTTTCGGGTGACTGCCTTTGTTGACAATCCAAAATCTGTGTTCTTTTCCATAAATCATTTTTTTGACATGGGGACATTTCATGGACAGACGGCACAGCATTAGCAAACTGCCGTATACTTTCACGGCATTCTCCCTCCGAAGAGCGGTGATAATATATTTATCTTCCCTCTCCTTGTCAATACCTGCACACTCCTCCCTTAAATCGCCAACTTTGCTGCCAAGATAGCCGTCCTCTATCAAAATAATAGAATCGCCCCATATCATAAAATAATCGCAACATGAACATCCCTGCAAATTGTCGCAATCCCCGCGCATATCCGGCATGCCATCGCCGTTGTCCATACGGTACGCGACAACATTCTCCGGCAAGGAGATCTGATTCACAATTTCCGTACAACGATATTTTTCCAGCAAACTCAAGGTCGCAAACCTCGAATAAACAGATGCTGATAGGGTTTCGTCAAATCATCCTGTATGTCGGACAACTTATCGAAAAAATCACCGTCCGGGTCTTCCACCCTTCCGTTCTTGAAATGATTCAACGCAACAATATCTTTCGAACCCGGATTATCTTTGATATGCACCTCCAGCCATTTGAGAATGTCCGCACTGTGCGTGGCGATGACGACATTAACCCCTCCCTTGGCGAGAGCGAACAACGCCTCCGCCATTTCCATCTGCCACGCCGGATGCAGATGCGCTTCCGGTTCGTCGGCAAACAAAAAATCGCCCTTGTCAAAAACATTATTTTCTATCAGCATCGCCAATACGCCGATATTGGCGGCGCCGGAAGCCGCGCGCGCCAGCGGATAACTGTCGCCATCATTTTCCGTCAAAATCATCTCGCCGGTCATGTCGGCGATGGAAACCTTTCCGTTCAGTACATCCCCCCCGGTCAACTGTTTGCTGACATCGGAAAAAACCGGCTTGTCGACGGAAACCGAAACATCGGCGTATTTCTCCTTCATTGCCGCGAGCATATCGTAATAATAACGAGGAATACCGGTTAACGCAGCCCGTCCACGGACGTTCGGATGTTGTACGCGCCATCTTTCTCTACGCGATTCTATATGCGATTTCAACTGCACAAAAGTCGGAGATTCCAGATAAATTTCGCGGCAATCTCCGTATTCTTCGCAAAATTTGCGATGTGATGTTTTGTCGCCGTCCGATCCCGAAGAAAACCGCTGATTCCACCCCTTCCCCATGGATTCGGCGGGATAACGGATCGTCCAATGTTCTCCGTCGCCCTCTACGCCGATTTCCATGTAATCATCCCGTTGATTGTACAAATCAAAAATTTTGGGCGCCTGAAAATTAAGCAAAATGCTTCGCAACAGCGCATTATTAAATGTGGAAAGAAATTTGTTTTTCAATTCATCTTCGTTTTCGCCCATGTCATTGAAAATATGAACTGAAATCCGAAAACGAAGAAGGTCTTCTATATCCAAACGCACGTCCTTTTCCGTGCCCAATTCCTCGTGTTTGGAAATATACGAAGCAATTTTCTTGCCGATGTCTTTGCCAATTTCACCTATTTTTTTCCCCGTTGCAACTATATCGGCGAATTTTTCCTCGAACGCCGATACTCGCCCAGATTGGGCGATGCTATGGACGGAATTCAAAATAAGATCCATTTCCTGCAGAGCGGATTCCATCTCCGGAAACCGCGAATCATCCATAAAATTTTCCCCGCCAATCGCATCCAGCGAAGATTTGATTTTCGCTATCCGTTGCCGGATATGCGCCGTAATATCCATAGTTCCGGCGGCGTTGATCAGCGAATAAATTGCTTTGGCGGCGAAACTTTTGCCGGTGCCGTTCTTGCCCGCGAAAACGGTAAACCGCCCCAGTTGGACGGCAGTATCGCGGAGTTTGCCGAAGTTGTGAAATTTGACTTCCCTGATCATACCGCTATTATATCACTCCCCCCACCAAAGCACGGGGCGGAGGTGTTGGAGGAGGGTGAGTTTTTCGTCTTCGGTCATTTGGGCGGGGTTTGTTTTGATGGTTTCGCCGTTGGCGAATTCGGCGGTGTCTGCTGTGCGGCGGCGGAGGGGGCTGCCGATGAGATTTGCGAGTGTTTCGGGCAAGTCGGCATCGGCGTAGAGGGAGGACAGATTGATTTTGATTTTGCCGTTTTTGCCTTTGCCGGCGGAGACGGCGTGCGCAAATTTGTCGTCTGCGAGAAATACATATTCTTCAAACGGCGATTTGTCGGGTGCGGTGTCCAGTAAATCGGCGTCTTTGTAGCGCATTTTTTTCAGCGTTTCTTCGTATTGCTCCAAGGCGTAATATTTGAATGCGCCGCCGCCTTTGTAGTTAGTTTCTTTGCTGATTCCGGATTGATGTCCCGCCAGCACTTTTTTTAGGCGAGGCAGAATTACCGTGTCAAAATGCGCGCCCATTTCCGCGCCCAACCATTTGCGTCCGAGTTTTTGCGCAACCGCCTGCGTCGTGCCGCTACCGGCGAAAAAGTCAAAGACGATTTCTTTATTACCGCATGTCGAGACATTAACCACTCTTTCCAACAATTCGGACGCGTTCTCTGTTGAGAACGGAGAGTTAATAACATATCCCTTAATATCCGTCCAATCGTCATCCAACGGCACATCCGGGCTTTGCAGAAATTCCGGCGTACCACGCACTCGCTCTCCGCGAATATCAGTATAACTGCCTTTGGGATTAATGCGAATTCTTCCTTCTTTTTCCATTACATCAATTTTGTCTTGGATATATTTCCAATGCATACCACGAGGCGGATGCCAAACCTCCCCGCACATGGTGCGTTGAGGATTCGTTTTCGTCTCGCCGGGCGAAACCATTAAATGCCACGCTCCCGAACGAGGCGTCTGACAAAAAGAGCATAATCTTTCGCGCATCACTTCAATCACTTCCGCAACGGTTCCTTTTCCGTACAGAAAAAGAGAATCGTTCGCATGATTAAATTTGCGCTTGTCATATTGTTGTTGCCGATGACGGTTAACGGAAATTTCATTCTTGAAATTTTCCGCGCCAAAAACAGAATCCAAAAGACAACGCACAATCCAATTGCCGTTATGATCGCAACGCACAAAAATCGCGCCGTCTTCCGAAAGAAAATCGCGCGCAAGCGTTAACCGATTTTCCAATAAAGTCGCCCAATTCGCATTTTTGTAATTCGTGCGATAGTCAAACTGATCGCTGGAATCCAAATTAAACGGCGGGTCAATATAAACGCATTTGATGCGTCCGGCATATTTGCCGCGCAAAGTATTTAACGCCTGCCAGTTGTCGCCGCGAATCATTTCGCCGTCCAAAGCGGAATCTAAATCGCCCAAACATTCCAAAATTTCGCATTCCAAATCCTTAAAATGCCGCGTGTCCAAAGGCAAAAATTTGCGGGAATCGTTTTTTAACAAATCCGCAAACGCAAAATCGTTTCCGACAAGATTGAGATCGCGCCATTCGGAAACTTGCGCCGCCGCCCCCGAATGCGCCGCCGTCTTTTGCAAAACTTCCGTCGTCAATTTGTCCGCCGTCAAAACATAATTGACATCGCGCGCGATTTTCGGTTTTTGCCAGACGCGAACGAGTTCGTCTTCAAACTGCCCGATAAAATCTATCAGCGAATGCGCGCAATCGCGCAATCCGTGCAATTGTGCAATGCGCGCCGCGCCGAAATCGCTTTCTTCGCGAAAAATATATTGATACATCCACATGTCAAACTGCCCGCGCAAAAAGGCGCGCGCGTTTTTGTGTATGAAAAAATCCGACTCGGTCTGCCGCCGAAATATTGCAAACGCGCGCTCCAAATTTTCCTCTTCCGCTTCAACAATCGCGCCCGCCACGCACATTTTTTTGAGAATATCGTCCGTGTTTGTTTTGTTGCCGCGCGCCGAAAAAGAAACGCGCAACACCGTACAAAGTTCCTCTCTGCCATCCGCATCCTTTTTTTTGCGAACATCCGCGAACGAAAAAACAAAGTTGCGGCGTTCGTTGTTCTGTCGCGTCTCCAACCCGGACGCATCAAAATAAAAACGAAAAACAGAACCTGACATTGTCCATTCTACCGGCATGCTGGAAATTAAATAATCGCTTTTAACATAATACAAATCGCGGGTTTTCCACACCAGTTCCATATCGCCGCCGTCCGCATACACTTCTTCGCGCGCCGGATAAAACGCCGGAATGCGGCGAAAATATACCGATCCGCTCTCGCAAAAATAACGCGAAAAAAAGGCGTACAGTTTGTCAAACAATTCCTCGCGAAACTCGCTGCCGAACGGCGCCGCCTCGTTAAATTTTTTCATCAATTCGGGGCGGATTTGTTCAAAATAGCGGTTTTTAACGCGCATCAGATTGATAAAACCAGAATCGCCCTCCACTCGCGCGCCGGTAAACAACGCTCCCAGGGCGTCCAAAAATCGTTTTTCTTTTTCGTCATTCATCGCAAACGCCAATTTATCATAGTTTCGCCGCCGCGCGTTCCGCAATGGTTTGTGCGATTTTGCGGCGGATGTAGCGGGGGGTGCATTTTTCGGGGGGGAGTGTTTCGCCCTCAATTAGCATTGTTGCGGCGATTTCGGCGACTGCTGCTGCATTCGGCACCGGTGCGATTTGCGATAATTCGGCGCGCGCGTTTTGCAACATTTCCGGGTATTGCAAAAATCCTGCCCCGCAAACCAAACGGGTGCGCGCGGCGGGTGCATAATCCGCCGCCGAAAGCAATCGCGGACGCGGACTGCGCCAGCGCGAATCGCGGCGACAATGCGCCGCATATACAAATCCGCGATGCGCGGGAATCGCCGCTTCGGCATGCGCCGCATTGTCCGCAAAATTCGCCGCCGCCAATGCCGCCAGCGAATCCGCCGCAATTCCCGGACGCGACATTGCAAACGCAAACGATTGCGCGATTCCGCACGCCAGACGCAAACCCGAAAACTTTCCCGGTCCCGCACCGAAAGCAAACGCATCGCACTGCGAAAGCGAAACGCCCGCCTCGTCCAACAATTTTTGTATCAGCGGCAACGCTTTTTCGGAATGCGGCGCATTCGCCGAAGTCAAAATTCGCGTTTCGGTGCCGATTCGCAATGCGGCGGAAAAAATCTCTCCGCCCGATTCAATCGCCAGAATAGTCGCCGCGCTTTTTTTCACCGCGCCCAAACAATCGGCAATCGGTGCAAATTTTGGGTGCGACACTGCGCAGATGCCGCGCGCAATCGCGCCGCACCGGGCAATCCTTCGTATTTGTCGCCCGCCACATCCGCCAGCGGAGTCAAAACAAACGCGCGCAAATGCATTCGCGGATGCGGCAATTGCAATCGCGGCAATTGCAATCGCGCCGCGCCGTGTGCCAGATAATCAATGTCCGTTCGCCGCGGGGCGTTGCGGCGGCGGCGGCGGCGTTGCACCATTTTTTCTATTTGTTGAATTCGGCGAAAAACGCGAACCGGCGACAACGAAGTTTGCAATTTGACTACTGCGTTGCAATAATCGCGTTGCCGCCCCGGACAACCGACCGGCGAAGAACGATACGCCGCGGAAGCCGAAACCAATCGCGTTCCCGGCAAACGGCGAATAAGCGACGCCGCGCGCGATAAATGACGGCGGGCGCGAATGTCGTTGCCGCCGAGTCCGAAATAGGCGAAAGTCATTTGTCTTTTGCGACAAGCGCGCGCCGTCCGGCGGAATCGGCGCGATGATAGTCGCGCCACCAATTCGCGATTTCCGCCGCGCCTTGGTCGGTGCGCAATGCGGCAAATGCCACCGCCCGCGCAAACTGCGGATGATGCAAAAGGGCGGCGGCGCGGCGCGCAATGCGGCGGGTTTCCATCCGCGCCTGCAAAAAATAAATGTCCATCATTCGCGCGACAACCCGCCGCGGAATGACATTGTCGGATATGGGAAACTCCGCCAGCGCGCGTTCCATCGCCCGCACCGGCGGGACATTTTCGCCGCACAAGCCGCGCCATTTTTCGCACAACGGTTGCCAAAACAAACCCGCCATCACAAACGACAACGAGACCTCGCCGCCGCCGGCACGCCGCGCATCGGTTGCCGCCAGAACTTTTTGCGCGAATTCGTCTTCCGCCGCGTTCGGCAATGCATGTTCGGCAATGCCGCATTCGGCGCAACGGCGAAAAATGGAAGTCGCCGCGCCCGAATTGATAATTTTCGCGGTTTCGTCAAACAAACGCGAAGGCGAAATGTCGGCGAGCAATCCCGCGCATTCATTCAACGCGCGCAATATCGGACGACCGGGCGACAATCCGAGTTTGCATTCCAGCCGCAACGCGCGCAACATTCGCACCGGATCTTGACGAAAACGCGTAGCGGGGTCGCCTATCATTGTCAATCGCCGCCGCCGAATATCTTCGTAACCGCCCAGATAATCCGCAATGCGCCCGTTTTCCGGATTGTAAAAAAGCGCGTTGCAAGTAAAATCGCGGCGCGCCGCATCTTCGGCGGCGGTACCAAAAACATTGTCGGCGAGAATGCGCCCGTGTTCGTTGCGCGCCGTCTCGCCGCCGTCCGCCCGAAAAGTCGCCACCTCCACAAAGTTGCGCCAATCGCCACGGCGGCGGTAGACATGCACAATCTGAAATCGCCTGCCGATAATGCGCGAGGCACGAAAAATTTTGCGAACTTCGTGCGGCGTTGCAGAAGTGGATACATCAAAATCTTTCGGCGCAATGCCGAGCAATAAATCGCGCACCGCACCGCCCACAATATGCGCTTCATAGCCCGCTTTTTGCAATTCGCCCACCGTTTCCGCCGCGCACGATTCTATTTGTGAAGGAAAAATGCCGTGTTTGGATTCTTCAATCCAGCGCGGACGCCGCCGGATAAAGTTTCGAACCGCGCGCGCGATAATCATCAGATATCGCGTCCCGCAAACGCCAGAATGTCGCCGAGACGCGGATAATCGCCAGACAAAGCGCGCGCCGCTTCGTCTTTTGCTTCGCGCCCGCGCGCCCGTGCGCCGTCAATTCCCAGCACGGTACAATAAGTCGTTTTGCCGAGTGCAGCATCGGCGGCGGCGTCTTTTATGTCGTTCGCAATTTGAAAAAGTCGCCCGAAAGCAGACGCGAATTCGTTCAATCGCCGCGATTCGTTTTCGTCTTTGTTGCCGCAACACAACAATCCCAATTGCAATGCGCAAGCGAAAAGCGCGCCGGTTTTCATTTCGTGCATTTGCCGCAACGCCGGTTCGTCGGCGCATTCCGCCCGCAAATCCAACGCCTGTCCGCCGCCCATTCCCGCCGCCCCGGCGGCATTTGCCAAAACTTTTATCGCGGCGGAAGGCAATTTGCAATCCGCCAAAATCTCAAACGCCAAAGAATGCAGACAATCGCCCGCCAACAACGCCGCCGCCTCACCGTATTTCGCATGACAAGACGGTTTTCCGCGCCGTGCGGAGGCGTTGTCCATACACGGCAAATCATCGTGCGCCAGCGAATAACAATGAATGCATTCCAACGCGCATGCCGCATCCAAAGCGGCGGGACAATCGTCTCCCGCCACGGCGAACACCATCGCCGGACGCAATCGTTTACCGCCATCCAACGCCGCATAACGCATCGCATCACCCAGCGACGAGGGGAACGCCGGACACCGCAAAAACACCGCCAACCGCGATTCGGTGCGCGCGCCGATTTCGGCAAGAAAGCGCGCGCAATCACTCTCCGACATCGTCCAATCCGACAAGGGCGTCTTTTTCCAGTTGCAAAATTTTGCCGCGCGCCGCCTGCAACCGTTTGCGGCAATATTCAATCAACGCCGCACCGCGTTCGTACAACGCCGCCGCATCATCCAGCGGCACTTCGCCCTCTTCCAATCGGGCAGTAATTTTTTCCAACTCGCCAAGCGCCTCTTCAAAACTGCGCGGCGTTTTCTTTTTGTCCGTTGACATATCTCATCCGAAAACCGGAAAACAAATAACTCCGTTCCCTATTTTAATGGATTTTGCCGCCAATTCCGCCCGCCGCCATCCGAAAAAAATGCGCGGGCAATTTTTGCCGGTGCGTTCCGTGTTAAAATAAAAGTGATAATGATTATCATTATTATTTGCAAGCGAAAGGAAAAATGATGAAAAGTTTTAATATATCGGCGCGCATCGGCGCGGCGTTTGTCGCGGCGGCGTTTGTCGCGGCATCTGCTGCGGAAGTCAATCTGTACACCGACCGGCAAGAAATTTTTCTGCGCGAACTCATCGCGCTTTACGAAAAACAATCCGGCGACACAGTCAAAAATTTGTATGTCAAAAACCGCGGTGGACTGTTGGAACGCGCCAAAGCCGAAGCCCGTTCGTCGCCCGCCGATGTTTATGTCGTAAAAGGAATCGGCGCAATCTCCCGCTTTTTGGACGCCGGAATTGTCGCCCCAAATCCGGACGCCGCACTCGCCGCCGCCGTCGCCGACAAATCATTACGCGCACCGGGCGGCGAATGGTACGCCGTCAGTCGCCGCGTACGCGCCATTTTTGCCGCACCGGGAACGACAATTTCAAATTACGAAGAACTCGCCAATCCGCCGGACGGCGCAAAAATATGCATCCGTTCCGGCGGCAACGGCTACAACATAGATTTTTTCGCCGACATCGGTGCGCGCAAAAATAATCGCGCCGCACTCAAAAAATGGTTGGCGGGAATCAAACAAAATCTGGCACGCAATCCCGCCGGCAACGACACCCGCCAAATCAACGGTGTCGCCGACGGCGAATGCGAAATCGGAATCGCCAATTCGTACTATTATTTTCGCGCCTTGCGGGCGGCAGACGACGAACGCCGCGCCCTTTTAGAAAAAATAAAAATGATCATCCCCGACAACGCGCACATCAATATCACCGCGATGATGTTAGCCAAAAACGCAAAAAATCCCGCCGCCGCCAAAAACTTCATGCGCTTTTTGCTCAGTCCCGCAGCGCAAAAAATTATCGCAAACGCAAACAACGAATTTCCGGCAGCGCACAATGCAAAATGGGGCGCACTACTCCGCCCCTACAAATCGCGCATAGAACAAAACGCAACCCATCCGCAAGCAACCGCAAAATGGGGCAAAACCGTTTCAGAACTGCTGGACGAAATCGGATTTGACCGGTGATAATCGCCGGAAAAATCGCCGCCCTTTTTCGCCCGCCGATACGCTCGCCGCTTTTGCGAATCGGCGCACTCGCGATTGTCGTTTTATTTTCCGCGCCGGTTGTCGCCGTCATATTCGGCGCATTCGGCGAAGAAACCGGCGCAACACTCACGCCGGCAACGCTCGCGCATTATGTCGCGCAAACCGCGTTATATGCGGCTGTCACCATTTTTCTCGCGTTGCTTTTCGCATTGCCCGCCGCATGGCTTACCGTCATGCACCGTTTTCCCGGACGGCGATTCGTTTCGTGGGCGTTGTATATGCCGCTGGCGTTGCCGCCTTATATCGTAGGACATGGCTGGTCGCATTTTTTGGAAACGCAGTTTCGTTTTTATGCGTATGGCATATTACCCGCGGCGGTCGTCACCGCGTTGGCGGTATATCCGTATATTTATATTTTCACCCGCGCCGCCTTGCGTCAACAATCGCGTCATTTACAAAGCGCGGCGCGATTAATGGGCTATTCGCCCTTCGCCGCTTGTCGCACAATTTCGTTGCCGCTCGCCCGCCCCGCCATCGTTGTCGGCATCGCGCTGGCGTTAATGGAAACCCTAAACGACATCGCCGTCGCCGAACTTTTCGGCGCACACACACTCGGATTCGGCGTATACGATTTATGGCTAAATCGCGACAACTTATCCGCCGCCTGTCGTTTGTCGGCGATATTAATGCTATTCGTTATCGGCATTCTGGCGGCGGAAGAATACGGACGGCGCAAACAAAAACTATACGCCGCACAATGCGACCGCCGTTTTGCCGGCGACCTCGCACCGGTGCGAGGATTATACAAATATCTTTGCGCACCGCTTTTGTTAATGCCTGCACTAGGCGGATTTTTTCTGCCGACAGGATGGTACGCAGTTTTGTTTTCGCGTACCAAACCCGAATTGTGGCGCTCATCTTTTTTGGAAGGATTGGACGGTACTTTGTTTTTATCGTGTGCGCTGGTTGTCGCGCTTTTTATTTTTGCAACAATTACCGCAGCAGACAAACGCAAAAACGGACGCGGCGCATTAATGACTCCAATTGCGAAGTTGTCGCAATCTGGTTATGCATTGCCGGGAACAATTTTAGCGCAAGGCTATTTTATGTTAGCGTTGGCAACCGGCGGCGGCGTACTAATTGCAACCGGCGGCTTAACGCTTGTTATTTTGGCGTGTTCGGCGCGATTTTTTATTTTGGCGGCAAATGCTGCAGAAACAGGATTAGATAAAATTTCGCCGCAGTTAGATGCGGCGGCACGATTAGCAAAAAAATCGGCGGCAACCATATTTTTTCGCGTGCATTTACCGCTAATGCGTCCGGCAGTTGTCGCCGGTGCGGCGTTGGTATTTTTGGAAGGCGTCAAAGAGTTGCCGATGACTCTAATACTCCGCCCCTACGATTTCAACACGCTGGCGACAATGGTTTATCAATACGCATCAGACGAATCTCCCGAACTCGCCGCCCCTCCCGTCCTCGCCATCGCCGCCATCGGCACCACCGCCGTCACCATCCTCTTCCAAATGGAAAAAAAGTTACGACAAACAGAAAATTAATCCCGCCAATTTCCGCGAAAAAAATATGTTTTGCAAAAGAAAAAATACGGCGAAAAACCCTTTTCTCCGCCCCGCAACTATGCCATTAAATACCCTTTGCGGTGCATTTCGTAGATATACGAAAACATTTCGTAGATATACCATTGCATTCCGTAGATATACGAAAACATTCCGTAGATATACCGTTGCATTTCGTAGATATACGAAAACATTTCGTAGATATACCATTGCATTTCGTAGATATACGAAAACATTTCGTAGATAACCAAAATGCCGCAAACACACGGAAATTCATCAATTTACGCATTTCCGTCCGCATTCCCGCACAAAAACGGCGGGGATTCGGAATTCACGCTTCGGCGGGGATTGTGATAAACTGATAGAAAGAGATTTTTTCGCTTTTCTTTCATAACTTTGGAGAGGATAAAAATGAAACGAGTAGTTTTGATTATGGCAACGGCATTTGCATTGTCGGCATGCGGCGGCGGAGGAGGCGGTGCCGCCCCGTCCGTGAATTTGGATGATTCGCGGATTGTAATTACCGATACTCAAAAAGAGGAAGCGTTGGCGACGGTGAATAGTTTGCGTTCCGATTTGGATAGTTTGGAAAATAATGCGGAAGCGGATTCTTTGCGGCAAGAAATTGATGCCTTAATCGCCGACATTAATGCCGCCCGACACACGATAGAAGAGTTGCAAAATGAAATAGCAAACTTACGGTCGGAAATTGATACGCTGAAAGAGAAACCGCCATCGCCGCCGGACGAAACCACGACTCCGCCGCCGGACGAAACTACGACTCCGCCACCAGATGAAACTATGACTCCGCCAGATGAAACTATGACTCCGCCGCCGGATGAAACTACGATTCCGCCGGATGTAATTACGATTCCGCCGGACGAAACTACGACTCCGCCGGGCGAAAATGACAATCCGCAAATGGATGATATGACAACGCCGATAGAAACTCGTCCGATTAACGAGTTTGATTCTTTGGAGTTTCGCCGAAATCCCATTTTATCTTTGGCGAATCCGTTGCCCGCTTATGAAAGAGGATTTTTCGGACAGGGCGTTACGGTGATGATTCGGGATGATGCATTTTTACAGACGCACGAAGATTTGGAATCGCAGTGGGTTTTGGACGATTATGGATTGTCGGGGCAAGAAAATCGGTTTGCAAATGGAAGTCATGGTACGCAAAATGCCGGAATTTTGGGGGCAGTACGCGGCAACGGCAAAGGGTCGCACGGCATTGCCCCGTCCGTCCGCATTCTTCCGTTGGATAATAGAGGCAGCAATTTGCCGAAGATTTTGTCGCTGATGGTATCTTTGGACATTCCGATTAGCAGCCATAGTTATGTCAGAACTTTGTCGATGTATCCATATAGCGATATAACAGTAATTACCGAAAATGAAACATTTATAAGAGGGGCGCACGGTTGGGCGGATATTCTTGGCGACCATGAACATGTAATGGTTTGGGGGGCGGGTAACGGCGGACAAAATACGCCGCCCGTGCAGTTTGAGAATATATGGGGGCATTATCCGCTGATAGAAAAAGAGTTGGAAGATAACTTTCTTATTGTCGTTGCGTTGCATCCGGGCAATACGATAGACAATCATTCGGATGGTTGCGGCGTTGGCAAAATGTGGTGCATCGGTGCAATTGGCGACGGACATTATGCTCCCGACAATACTCGTTTCGGTCCGTATAGCACGAATGCAAGCAACACATCGGCGGCAACTCCGGTCGTTTCCGGCGCACTCGCATTATTAAAAAGTTTTCGCCCCGAATTAAAAATGACGGTGATTCGGCAAGTGCTTTTGGAATCCGCCCGTCCGCTTGGAACTCGCAAAAATGACGGAATGCCGGACGAAGTTTTTGGTTGGGGGGCGGTGGATGTTGGAAATGGAATTGCAACACTGCAGGCGATGCAAACGGCGGACGGAATGGCGTATAGCGATTTGCGAAAAAGTTTGCCGTCCGAGTTTTCGCATTTGCGAGGGCGGATGGAATCGGTTTCGGTTGCGTTGCGGATAACGGATAGAAGTTATTACAATATGCGGCTTTCCGATATTGTCGGCGGCGGCGATTCCGATTTGCCGAAAACAAGTTTGGGAAATGCGGCGAAGGAAATGCAGGCGGATGATTCTTTATCGCCGGAAAATTCGGGATTTGGATTCAACTATGCAAACGGCGATTATGATTTGCATTATGCGGGCGGCGGCAACGAAAACGCGTTCCGATTTTCGGGCGGATTGCGGCATGACGATTCGCAAAGCAGTTATATCGGCGAAGGAAGTTCGCCTTTTGCGGCGGAAAACGCAAGCGACACCGGCGGCTATGTTAAATGGACGACAAAAAACTACGGCGGCATTTCCGCATTCGGCGAATACGGAAGAACGCAAATAAAAGCGGATTACGATTCCGCTTCTTTTATTTCGCAAATCCAAAACGCAAGGGCGGAAGAATGGACGGCGGGATTTCAATACCGCGATTTATTTTTGCATAACGACTCTTTGCGATTTTCGGCAAGACAAGAATCGCGAATCAGCGGCGGAGAAATGGTTTTGCATTATCCGATAGCGGACGGCGATTCACACAAAGCATTCATCGGCGAATCCGTGCAAACAATCCGCACCGAAACCGCAAAAATCCCCATAAAACAAAAACCGCAAACAATTTACACAGCGGGCTATTCACAAAAAACAGAAAACAGCAAATGGTCAGCAGCAGCAGAATGGAACACGGCAACAAACGCAAAAGGAGTTTCTTTCGTCGTAGAATTCGCCCTACACTAAAACCAAAATCACCACAAAAAACATTCAACAACCCCACCCAAAAAAAATTCCAAATGGAAAAAAGTTACGACAAACAGAAAACCAATCCCGCCGATTTCTTTAATTGGATGAAAAAAATTTTGGCGGGGATGATTTAAAAATGTTCGCGGTCGCCTATCAAATGCAGCCAATCGGAAAATTTATGCAGATGCGTACATAACTCATCCATCACCGAATTGGACGGATTCCCCACCAAAACACCGTGTATTCTCAATTGTTTTTCTTTCTTATGGCGACGGATAATTTCTTGAATTTGCTCTTCCGGCTCGCCGATCTCCCCGTCGGTCACTAAAAGAATATCCGCCCTCGCCCATCCCTCTTCGTCCATTTTGGATAACGCCCGATTCATCGGGTCATTAATATCAGTGCCGCCATAAAAGGAAAGCGTCAGAAATTTGACAAATTCCGCCAGCCCCTCCTCGGTCAATTTCAATTCATGTTCAACGACATCGCCGGGACCGCTGAAAGCGTATAAATAACACCGTCGTTTTTCGGCGTTTGCCAACCGCATCGCCTCCAAAGTCAACGCTTTAGCCGCCAGTTCGCACGTTCCTTGCATGGAGCCGGATGTATCCAGACAACAAATAATCGGACCGCGCTCCAACTTATGCCGTTCGCCTTCAATCTCTTTTTCTTCATCCATATCCCGTTCTTCCACGATCTTTTGCGGCATTACGCCTTGCATCTGATAGGTTAATAACGCCTGTTCTGTGCGGCGCGCATGCCACAGCATTTTCAGTTTCGGATGCCCGAGAAACGCCGCCTCCTGCGGCAACATCCGATATATGTCGTCCGACCGACGAATACCGCGCACCTCGTGCGGAGCGAAAGGCGTTGGTTTTTGCATAATCTCTTCTGTAACCCTGCGCACTTTCTCAAATATCATTTCCGACACAGATTCTTTATCGTCCTGCGACATCTGCATACGCCCTAACGCCTGCACGACATCCTTAAAATCGGAAATCTGCTCTATCAATTGTCGCAACTTGGCGACTTCCAGCCATCCCTGGGAACGCAAAATTCCGCGCGACAAATCGCGCCCGCGAACGCGCAACAAATCTCCCAAATTCCCGAACACTTCGGCAAGTTCTTTCCATGCATCAACCGAATCTTTCCACTCGCGCAAAAATTCAAACAGCACGGCGGCGGATACTTCTTGTTCCGATTTTTTGGATGCCGCCGCCTGCAGTTCCCGCTTTTCCTCATCGGACAATACAACAGATTTAATTTTCTCTTTGCCGGAAGAAACATCATCGGATTCTCCAACACCGCCCTCGCCCGCCGCGCCCTCTTTCGCGCCTTTTGTCGCGCGGAGTGCGTGTGCGGTTTTTTTATTCGCCTCTTGAATCTCCCGAATTTTTTCTTGTTCAATCCGTTTTTTGTTCAGTGCATCGCGTTCCAGTTCTCGCAGAACGCGAACATATCCCCGACGACGTCGGTCGCTGAAATTTTCAACAAGAGCGAAAATATCCTCCAACAGTTTGTCGGTTAATTCTTCCTGTCCTTTGCAAAAACGCGCGATGTCCAAATCGCCCAAATCCGCAAGCAACTTTTCACACAACGGAGACGGCGGCCAAAACAAATCAGACACCTGCGGCAACCGCCCCCGCAGCAGACACCGCCGCCAAAGCAACGCGCTGTCCACGCGTTCTTCCATGTCGCCAAGAGGGGCGGATATAACGGTATTCGCCAGAGCATCCGGAAATTCTGCAAACAAAGATCCCAAATACTCGTATTGCCGTTTCAGATAGTTGCCCGATTTATTCATCGGCGGATTCATCTTCCTCTTCCCGCGGAAGTTCGGCGTACGCCTTCTTCACTGTTTCCGCGCGATCAATTAATTTTTCAATTTCTTTGATGCTTTCCTGCATACGCGCGACTGCATTATCGGCAAATGCGGAATCAATCCACAAATCACCCTCAATCGTTTCTTTGAGAGAACGAACATCTTTATCCACATCGGAACGATAGCCATTCAAAATGGATAATATCTTGTCCATCTCCGATACCCAGCCGTCAATGGTGCGGGAGATATGCCGTAAAGGTTGAAGAAGCGGAGATAATTTTTCTCTGCGTCCGGATTCCGTCTTATCCCAATCCTCCCAATAACCATTCACATTGATCTGTCCTTTTTCGTTCACGATATGTTGAAGGCGGCTCTCTGAATATCCGTAGTTCGGATCAATCTCTTCAGTAGATTTCAGATTCCGAGTCCCTTCCGGAAAAAAGTACAGCAACGGACCTTCCGAAGATGTGGATAATTTGAGCTTCTTACCGACGAACAGGAGTTCACCTTTCTCGTTCATTTGTTGCTCTTTCTTCTCTTGGCGCTTTTTAATATCTCCCTCTTTCGCGGCAATTACACTGGTAACGTGCCCGGCATCAAAAACACCGCCCGCGCGGGCGAGTTCCGTATAATGCGCGAAAATTTTCTCCCTCTCTTCGGGTTTGTTCCACAAACAAAATTGCAAAAGCCAGCAATCCCAAACGGAAACTTCCTTATTGCCGTTGCACCACGCCGCCACTTTGAGCATTCCAAAAATTTTCTTCCAACGCCGATCGGAAACGAAAATCTTCTCGTTCCGTACAAAATTGCGCATGCTTTTAAGCAAGTCCTTGACCTTGTCCGGCACCGCGACATTGGCGGCTTCCCGCCGAACGCCCTCCAATTGCTCCTTGTCAAACTTGTGCTGAATTTTAACCTCCGCATTGCGGACATCCAACAAATCCATAAACCGCTCGTCCGACACCGGCGACACTTCCATCCGAAACAAAAACCTATCATACAATGCACCCAACTCTTCCGATTCCGGCAACTCGTTGCTGGCACCGATTGCCGACACGAGAGGCGCGTCCGCAATTTCCGTACCATTGTGAAACTTGCGTTCATTCAGCAGAGTCAAAAGGGCGTTCAATATCGCGCTGTTCGCCTTGAAAATCTCGTCGACAAAAGCGACTGACGCTTGAGGCATAAATCCCTCGGTCTTTCTTTCATAGCGGTCGCTCTCCAGCCCCTTGATGGACAGCGGACCAAACAATTCTTCCGGCACGGAAAATTTCGTCAACAGCCGCTCAAAATACTCGCCCGTAAACGCCTTGTGAATGCGCCGCGCCACTTCGCTTTTTGCCGTCCCCGGCGGACCAACAAGCAAAATATGTTCCCCCGACAATGCGGCAAGAAGCGCGAGATTCACAGCATCCTCTCTGCCGACAAGCCCTAAAACCATCTCCTTCTGTACTTCTTTTATTTGCTCTTTGAGTTTTGCCATTTTCCCGCACCCTTTCAGTGATTAAAATAAACTCTCTAATTATAAAGTAAAGTAAAATTTGCCAAATCATATCAGTATATTTTCCAAACATTTTTTTCTTCACATTGCGATGGTTAAATCCGCCTTTGCAGTTATAATAACGGCGAGGAGGAATGTGATGAAAATTGGCGGATTGGTGGAGGATTTTTTGTTGCCCGGCACGAGCGGGGATTTTCGGCTTTCGGACATGCGCGGGCGCGCGGTTGTTTTATTTTTTTATCCGAAAGACGATACGCCCGGTTGCACAATTGAAGGCGGAGAGTTTTCGGCGTTGGCGGGCGAATTTGCTGCCGCCGGAGCGGTTGTCTTCGGCATCTCGCGCGATTCCATTCGCGCGCACGAAAAATTCCGCACCAAATTCGGCTATGCGCACCATCTAATTTCGGACGCCGAAGAGTTGCTTTGCGCGCGATTCGGCGTGATGAAAAACAAAACGATGTTTGGCAAACCCGCGCGTGGAATTTCGCGCAGCACATTTTTGATAGACCAAAACGGCTATCTCGTGCGCGAATGGCGCGACATTAAAAAAGTGGAAGGACACGCCGCCGAAGTTTTGGAAGCGGTGCGCGAACTTTCGCATCAGTTTTTGCAAACCGGAGAATAACTATGCCGCAATCCATACCGATGTTAATCAACAATCGCCTCGTCCGCAGTCGCGCCCGCGAATTTGTCGACATAACAAATCCGGCGACTCAAAAAACGCTGGCGCGCGCGCCTTTTTGCACCGCCGCCGAAATAAATACCGCCGTGTGCGACGCGCAAATCGCGCAACGCGAATGGCGCGATACGCCCCTCCCCGCGCGAATGCGGCTGATGTTGGAATATCAAAAATTGTTAAAAGACAATCTTTTGCAACTCGCAAAAATCGTTTCCGAAGAAAACGGCAAAACTTTGGAAGACGCGAAAGGCGATGTTTTTCGCGGCATTGAAGTCGTGGAATTCGCCTGCTCTCTGCCGACTTTGCTGATGGGCGAAACGGCGGAAAATGTCGCATCCGGCGCGGACATTATCAGTTTTCGCCAGCCGTTGGGCGTTTGCGCGGGCATTTGCCCTTTCAACTTTCCGGCGATGATTCCGCTGTGGATGTTTCCGCTCGCCGTCGCTTGCGGAAATGCGTTTGTACTAAAACCATCCGAACGCGTACCGATGACGGCGATGCGCCTCGGCGAATTATTTATAAAAGCCGGCGCGCCGAAAGGATTGTTGCAAATCGTCCACGGCGGACGCGAACAAGTGGACGCGATTCTTTCGCATCCGGATATTCGCGCGGTATCGTTTGTCGGTTCCGTTCCTGCTGCGCGACATGTCTATCGCAAAGGTTGCGAAAATTTGAAACGCGTGCAGGCGTTGGCGGGCGCGAAAAATCACATGATCATCATGCCGGACGCGGACAAAGAACAGACGATTAATGCGCTGGTCGGTGCGAGTTGCGGCGCGGCGGGACAGCGATGTATGGCAATCAGCGCGGCGATTTTGGTCGGTGCGGCAAAACAATGGTTGCCGGACATTGCGCGCGCGATGAAAAAAATCCGCCCCGGTCATTGGCGCGACAAAAACGCGGCTTTCGGTCCGGTTATCAGTCCGGAATCTCTTGCGCGCATTAAACAACTAATTCAAGAAGGCAAACAAGACGGCGCGAAATGTTTGCTGGACGGTACGAATTGCAAAGTTCCTGATTTTCCGCGCGGCAACTGGCTCGGTCCGACTTTGTTTGCGAATGTCCGCCCGCAAATGTCCGTTTATCGCGAGGAAGTTTTCGGTCCGGTATTGTCGACAATGGAAGCGAAAAATCTGGACGAGGCGATTGCGCTGGCGAACGCGAATCCGTACGGCAACGGCGCGGCGATTTTTACCGCAAGCGGTGCGGCGGCGCGCAAATTCCAAAACCGCATAGAATCCGGACAAGTGGGAATCAATCTGCCAATTCCGGTTGCCCTGCCGTTTTTCTCGTTTACCGGATGGAAAAATTCGTTTTGCGGCGACTTGCACACCTACGGCAAACAAGGCGTTTTGTTTTATACCGAAACCAAAACCATCACCTCCCGCTGGCACGAAAAATCCGCCCCCGCAAATATGACAATTCGGTTAAAATAAAATATTCCGATTTTTATCAGAATTGATTATTTCTCCGAAAATTAATTTAATCCGCTTTTTGTCGGAATTGATTATTTCTCCGAAAATTAATTTAATCCAATTTTTGTCAAAATTGATTATTTCTCCGAAATTAATTTAATCCGATTTTTATCGGAATTGATTATTTCTCCGAAAATTAATTTAATCTGATTTTTATCAAAATTGATTATTTCTCCGGAAAATTGATTTAAAAATTCCCGCCTACGAATTATTCGCTTTCGCGGAATTCTCCGATTTGCGCGATTGCTTTCGGTGATGCAAATTGCTGCGCCATTTGCGAATTTTGTACGACAAATACGCGGCGGGATTTTTCGGACGTTCTTCTTTCATTGTTCTTCGTTTCCATCCTAAATGTACGACCGCCGGAATTTCCAAATGCGCGGTATAAAAACCCGCGCGCTTAAACGCGCGCGATACATCCGCCTCTTTGCCGATGGGCGATACCGGACCGATGGCGCGATAATCGGACATTCGCCGCAAGCCGGGATTGTAGCCGTAAGAAAACAAAGTTTTGTCAAGCGCGGGCGTTGCGCGAAAAAATAGTACGCCGCCTTCTTCTTCGTAAGGCACGGTGCGCAACAATTTATGTTCGTCCCGTCCGCGCAACATCACCGCGCTGGCGCGGGGAAACTTTTGCAAAAGATAAGCGGATTCGCGAATAAATCCGCCGCGAAAAAACAACCAATCGTCTTCGCAATGAAATATCAGCGGCGTTTTTACTCGCGCATAGCCCGCATCTATCGCCGCCGCCTGTCTTGCGTGCGCCCGTCCCCAAAGCGCGATTGTATTGCGGGCGATTTCGGGCGGGCGGATGACAAACTCAAACGGATAATCCAATCCCGCCAAAGCAGCGCGCACTTTTTCATCGCCCGAATCTTCCACGACAATAAACTGCCGCGGACGAACATCGGCGAATCGCAAAAACGATTCCACCGTCCGCCGCAACAAATCAAACCGCCCGCAACTCGTCAACACGACGGCGTATTCAATATTTGCGATCATTTTTTATCTTGCAGTTCGGGCAGATAGCGGCGTTTTAACACTTCATATAGCGAATTCGGATGATAATCGCCGTCCGTGCCGCATCCGCCGGTCGTCCAACAGGAGCGATATAAATGAATGCCGAAAGATGATTCCAAAATCGGCGTCAACATCTTCCGCCGATGCAAACTGTCATCCATCATTTGCGGATACAAATCGTAATGAATCGGGTCAAAATACCATTGCGGGGCGGCATGCGCTTGCAAGCCGTAATGATTAACGGCAGCGGTAAATCCCGGCGGTCCGCCGACATATCCCCGTTTTTGACTGATATGGGGATTGCGCCAAAATTGCATAAACTTTAAGATTTTCCGGGTTTTTCTTCTTCCTTTGTCCCACGGCATCAGGCGGGTCGGGGACGCGCAAGATTCGGTCATTTCCGCCGCCAAAAAATGCCCTTTCGGAAACTTCATTACATGCGCCTGAAATAACAACGCCGTTTCCGTCCCAAAAACTATCTCCCGCGAAAAATCAAACGGACGCAGACAAACCACATCCATATCCATATACCAGCCGCCGCATTGCCGCATCAATTCCCACCGAAACCAATCGGCAAAAAGCGCCATCGTGTTGGCGTTGCGATAAACGCGCATTTTACTTTTCGGCAAAATCTCGTTGCCGTCCCGCACAATCACTTTGCCGGGGGCGGTATCGGCGGGAACATTCGGCAAATCGGCGTAAGTCCACAGATGAAAATCATGCCCGTGCGCACAAAACGAATAAATGCAAAGCCGCTCCATATTAGAAAGCGTTTCGCCCTCATAACAGCCCCACAATCCGTTAATAATTTTGTTGTCGGTCATAAAATCTCCTTTTCGCCGAAATTATACCACCAAAGAAAACGGATTTTTTTCGGTAGTTTGCCGCCCGCCGTCCGCAGTTTGCCGCGATAATCGCCGGTGTTTTTGCAAAAGAAAAGCGGCGGACGAAATTTAATCGCCCGCCGCCGTTGTCAGATGACAACCGCCCCGCCGCCTACTTCGCGGATACGACGGGACGCGCGCCTTTGGCGTTCTCCGCAAAAATCTTTTTGTTCTTCAAACGAAGAATAATCAAACCGCGCCGCTTCGCTTCCGCCGCCGCCGCATCCGTAATCAAATCCCCGCCAATCATCCCCAGCACCTTGCGATTTTTCGCAATATCCGGAAAAAGACCCGCAAAAAGCGGCAACTTGTCTCGCGAAAAACGCACAACATCCCACTTTCCCAACTTGTGCTTAATCTCGCCCACCGCGACAATACGACCATTTTGCGCGGCAATATCTACTTCGTACTTATCGCGCCGAAGACGATGCTCCACTTTGTGCAACGAAATATCCCCGATGCGCTTTTCATCGCGCAACGCAGCAACAAACTCCTCCTCCAACGCCTCGCCGTAGTTGTCAGTAAAACCGCCAATCTGCGAAGCAATATTATCCATCCGCCGCTGCCACGCCGCATCGCTTTTCGCGCGTTCCGCCTCACGTTCTGCCTCGCGTTGCGCGCGTTCTGCCTCGCGTTTTGCGCGTTCCGCCTCGCGTTTTGCGCGTTCTGCCTCGCGTTCTGCCGCTTCTGCGCGGCGTGATTCGGCGATTGCGTCCAATGTCGCCCAAACTTTCTTCATCTCTTTGTCAAAATTATGCATAAAAATATTGTATCATATTTTTGCCGCCGCCGCCCCCGTATTGGGTTTGCGGCGATTCCGCCCCGCCGCCTACTTCGCGGATACGACGGGGCGCGCGCCTTTGGCGTTCTCCGCAAAAATCTTTTTGTTCTTCAAACGAAGAATAATCAAACCGCGCCGCTTCGCTTCCGCCGCCGCCGCATCCGTAATCAAATCCCCGCCAATCATCCCCAGCACCTTACGATTTTTCGCAATATCCGGAAAAAGACCCGCAAAAAGCGGCAACTTGTCTCGCGAAAAACGCACAACATCCCACTTTCCCAACTTGTGCTTAATCTCGCCCACCGCGACAATACGACCATTTTGCGCGGCAATATCTACTTCGTACTTATCGCGCCGAAGACGATGCTCCACTTTGTGCAACGAAATATCCCCGATGCGCTTTTCATCGCGCAACGCAGCAACAAACTCCTCCTCCAACGCCTCGCCGTAGTTGTCAGTAAAACCGCCAATCTGCGAAGCAATATTATCCATCCGCCGCTGCCACGCCGCATCACTTTTCGCGCGTTCCGCCTCACGTTCTGCCTCGCGTTGCGCGCGTTCTGCCTCGCGTTGCGCCGCTTCTGCCTCGCGTTTTGCGCGTTCTGCCTCGCGTTCTGCCGCTTCTTTTGCGCGTTCCGCCTCGCGTTTTGCGCGTTCCGCCTCGCGTTCTGCCGCTTCTTTTGCGCGTTCCGCCTCGCGTTTTGCGCGTTCCGCCTCGCGTTCTGCCGCTTCTGCGCGGCGTGATTCGGCGATTGCGTCCAATGTCGCCCAAACTTTCTTCATCTCTTTGTCAAAATTATGCATAAAAATATTGTATCATATTTTTGCCGCCGCCGCCCCCGTATTGGGTTTGCGGCGATTCCGCCCCGCCGCCTACTTCGCGGATACGACGGGGCGCGCGCCTTTGGCGTTCTCCGCAAAAATCTTTTTGTTCTTCAAACGAAGAATAATCAAACCGCGCCGCTTCGCTTCCGCCGCCGCCGCATCCGTAATCAAATCCCCGCCAATCATCCCCAGCACCTTACGATTTTTCGCAATATCCGGAAAAAGACCCGCAAAAAGCGGCAACTTGTCTCGCGAAAAACGCACAACATCCCACTTTCCCAACTTGTGCTTAATCTCGCCCACCGCGACAATACGACCATTTTGCGCGGCAATATCTACTTCGTACTTATCGCGCCGAAGACGATGCTCCACTTTGTGCAACGAAATATCCCCGATGCGCTTTTCATCGCGCAACGCAGCAACAAACTCCTCCTCCAACGCCTCGCCGTAGTTGTCAGTAAAACCGCCAATCTGCGAAGCAATATTATCCATCCGCCGCTGCCACGCCGCATCACTTTTCGCGCGTTCCGCCTCACGTTCTGCCTCGCGTTGCGCGCGTTCTGCCGCTTCTGCGCGGCGTGATTCGGCGATTGCGTCCAATGTCGCCCAAACTTTCTTCATCTCTTTGTCAAAATTATGCATAAAAATATTGTATCATATTTTTGCCGCCGCCGCCCGCAGTTTGTCGTTGACCGCCGCGATAATCGCCGCTTTTTCGGATTCAATATCCGGCGTTTCGCCCGTCCAATTAAAACCGCAAAACCGCCGCTTTTCCGCCCATCGTTGCCAAGGCATTTTTGCTTTTGTCAACGGCGAATGCATCGTAATGCCGATGTCGGAAAGAATCGCCGTCCTATACTCCGATGCGCCGAAGTACAAAACCGGAACGCCCATCGCAACGCACGGCAAAGCGCAATGCAAACGCGAACTTACAACCAAATCCGCCGCCGCATACAACGACAACAAACAATTCGCAACTTCCGTTTTCGCCGCATGCCCCGTCGCGTCCACATTGTGCCAATGCGACACCGAACGAACCGCCGCATTTTTTTCGCCGAGAATGCGGCGAATTCTTTTTTCTTTCATCAGATTGTTTTCGCCGACATCGCAAAAAACTATGCCGCCGACCGCGTTTTTTTCGCGCTTCGGCAAAGTCAGAGTTAAACATTTGGAATAAAACACATCAACGCCCGCCGCCCGCAAAATTTCCATCGTGCCAATATCGCGGCAACCAATCGGCGAATATTTGCGAAAATGCGCGATACATTCCGGACGCGTAAAATATTCCGCCGCGCCTTCGGCAATATGAAATCCGATATAAATCGGCGTAATGCATTCGGCGGGCGGAAACTGCGTAGAATCGGAATGCCATCCGTTAAACAGCAAAACGCACTGTTCTTCGGATGAAAAATCGCGCAACTTTTCGCGCGGAATCGCCAAATCCGTACGCGGCAACAAACGCGCGGCGGCGATGCTTTGTATTTCGTCCCCGAAGTTCAAAGACGATTCGTACGACAAAACGGCATAACGCGTCACAGCATTTTCCGCGAATCAAACTCCGTCGTTATTCCCGTAATTCGGGCAAATAACGGCGTTTCAGAATCTCAAATGCCGAATTCGGATGGTATACGCCGTTTTTTTTCAAACCAGTATTCCCCATGCTTTTACTGCAAAAATGAATGGTGTGTGCGTTTGACAACAACGGGGATAGAACGCCCGCATCGTGCAGATCTTCGTTGAACAGGCACGCGATAAAATTCCAAGGAATAAAATGAGACATCCAAAACGGTTTCGTGTCTTGAAAAATCCCGAAATGACGGGCGGCAAGCGTTTGCGGTTCAGGTCCACCAGCACCGCCCCAACCTTGCTTTTCATGGGCGTTTTTCCAAAATTTCAGCAAAAGAACCGTCTTTTTCAATCGCCGTTTTGGAGTATCCCAAGGGACAATGCGCCCGGGATGTTCGCAAGCGTCCGCCAACGCTTCGGCGAAATAATGCCCTTTCGGAAACTTCATCACCGAGCAATTGATTCCGTCAGGCGAATCTTTATACATTACAATCTCATCGGACAACGAAAGCGGACGCAGACAAACCGTATCCATGTCCGCATACCACCCGCCGATTTTCCGCATCAGTTCCCAGCGGAACCAGTCGGAAAATCCCGCCAAAGATCGCCGAACATAAAACATTTTGTCGGCGGATAAAATCTCGTTGCCATCGCGCACTTCCACTTTGCCCGGCGAAGTATCGCGCGGAATGTTCGGCAAATCGCCGTAAGTCCACAAATGGAAATCATGCCCGTTCGCGCAGAACGAATAAATGCAAAGTCGTTCCAAATCGGAAAGCGGTTTGCCGTCCGGCGAAATCCAAAGTCCGTTTATAATTTTGTTGTCGGGAGTCATGCGGCGGTTTTTCCGTCTTTGGAAAAATAAAAATCGTTGCCGATTCGGCGGTGAATGCGAAAGCCGCGTTCTATAAACGAATGCACATGGGCGGCGGAATCTTCCAATATTTCCGCCTGCATAAAAACATTGTTGCGACGAATCAAATTCGCCATGCCCGCAAGCGCGGCGCATTCGTGTCCTTCAATATCCATTTTTATGGCGATATTGCGCTCGCTGAAATCAAAGACGGAATCCAGCGGCATCGCCCAAATCGGCAAAAGATGCGGGCGGGTGTTTTTATGCACCGATGCGCTTCCGCGCGCCCTGTCGTCAATAAACATTTCGCCCTGCGTATCGCTTGCGGCGATATTGTAGGGCGTGATAGTATGCGCAAAATCGTTCGTTTTAATGCATGCCTGCAACACGGGATATACTTTCGGATGCGGTTCAAACGCATGGATTTCGGTGAACATTTTTGTTTTTGCGGCGAGCAAAGAATACAATCCGAAATTCGCGCCGATGTCCAAAAAAATATCCGCGCCGCGATCTTTTGAAGATTGAAAAAGAAAACCGACTTGCCGCGGCTCAAATTTGCCGAACTTGAATATATGGCGCGCAGGTTTGTCAAAATGCCGGAATTGTCCCGCGAGTTTGTCCGCGGGATGAAGCACGAAATTGATTCCGCCCCGCCGACATTTAATTTCGCTTTTTCGGTGTCGCAATACCAAAAAATAACAAAACTCCCGCCACCAACGGGCGAATCCGCGCGACGGTTTTCCCAAAAAACTTTCAATTTCTTTCATTGCAATTTTTTCCCGACGGCGACCGCATCGCCGCGCGTTTTCTTTTCGCGCGAAAGCGGGTTGCGGAAAACATACAAACGCCATCTGACGCCTTGGGACAATTTCCAAATTTTAGAACGCAACAATTGCAAAAATGTTCGTCCTTTGCGGCTTTCTTTTTTGTAATGCGGAAGCGCGATGTGTGTCGACAATCCTTCATGCGTCATAATGCGCGGCGAAACGGAATAAAATTTGATGCCGGTATGCCAGTACGTCGCCAGTGCCCAATCCACAGCATCGCTCATTTCGTACAGTTCAACCGCGAGTTTTTTGGCGCCCGCCAAAGATACCAAATAACCGATAGTGCTGATAACTTTTCCTTTCATTCGGCAGACGGAATATGAATCGTCAATTTTGCAAAGCGTCGACTCTTTCTTGTTTTTGGGAGTCGGGCGCAGATGAATCACATCCCATTCGTACGGAATGTTTGCGGCGGCGGCGGCGATTCGCAAAAAATCATCAAAAAACACCGCGTCATCTTCCAAAACGATGGCGGCGGGAATGTTTGAGTCGGCGATTCGCTTCCATAAGTTGTAGTGCGAAAGATAGCAGCCGATTTCGGCGGGCATTAGAATGCGCGCGTTTTTGCGGCGCATTTTATCCTGTCGCAACCGGTCGCCGAGGGCGGACAAATCCAACTCGCGTCCATCCACCGCATCCACCATTTCATAACGGACTCCCAACTTCTCCAAACGGGCGGACATTTGCGCCCGCCGTCCGGCATCTCTCGCCAAAGAAATGCAAAAAATCGGCGGTGTATTGTTTTGCATTACTTTTTCTTTTCGCGCGAAAACCCGTTGATAATCTTGTCGCCGGCGGCGAGTTTCGGCACAGCCGATTATTTCAATGTTGCGCGTTTGGACAAATCCACATCGGCGGCGGCGCGCGCGGGACCATCGGCGGGAAATTCCGAACTGGGACCTTTTAGGTAAGTGATGCATTCATAAAAGTCGTCCAGCGCGACAAACAGCCCTTTTCGCTCCACCCATTCGCGCATGTGGGTGTTGCAAGAATGCCGCCACGACAAAACTTCAATGCGCCATCCTTTGCGGTGCATTCTTTCTATGTCGGCGTGAAATCCAACGCCGTCATAAAATCCTTTGCCGTCGCCGGTCAGCAGTACCACAATGCCGGGGTTGCCGTTGTTGTCCAACGCATCGCGCAACATTTGCGCCTGCAAGGCGGCGTCCACTCCTTGTTCGGTTCCCGTGTTTTGTCCGCGTTCTTGCAAGTTGACTTCAACGCCTTCTTGTTTCATTCTGGTCCACACTTCCTGCAATTCGGGCGGCACCGAGCCAACGGTATATGCTTTTCCGATATCGCGATTGGCGCGAGCGAGCGAAAGTAAGTTGGGAAAATGCATGCGGGCGCGAAAACGCGCGTCCCGCCCTTCGCATCTCTCGGCGGCTTGGCAGGCGCTAATGTAGATATTGGAGTTATCCCAATAGATAAAAACCTTGTCGTTCATTGTCGCTCCTTTTGTCTGCAATTAATAAAAAAAAGATTGTACCACAAAGCCGCCGTCCGGCATCTCTCGCCAAAGAAATACAAAAAATCGGCGGTATTTGCGAATCGGCGGGAATCATACAATCCCCTTTTCGCCGTCTCGGATTTTTTGGCGAATCATCTTCCGCCGCAAACGATAATCGGCAAAACGCCACAATGCGCCAGCGATTCTGTCGCCGATTGTGCGCGGATTTTTCGGGGCGCGTTCTATTGTAGACGCCGCTTTGCTTTCGCGCACCGGCGCGGGAAGAACGCCGAAATAATCCAAACCGTTGCGCCACCATTCGGCGTACATCCAATCTATCGGCGCGCGCATTTCGCCGCAGATTTGCAGGAGTTTTTGGGCGGTTTTCGCCGTGATGATATAGGCGACCGTTTGTCCGACACGGCGATGAAACCGCACGAGGCGGCGATTGTCCGGCAGATCTTCGGCAACGGAATGCGCAAAAGGTTTTTTGGGATGCAAAATAACAATATCCCATTTTGTTTTGCATTTCAGCACATCGCGCACAATCAAATCTAAAGAAAACGGCAAGACGGCATCGTCTTCCAAAATGAGGGCGGCGGGAATTTGGTTTGCGGCGATTTTTTGCCACAGCGTATAGTGCGACAAAAAACAGCCGATTTCGCCGGGGGTTAAATTCCAGCCGCGTTTTTTGCGCCAAAATTCGTCGTTCAGCGGAATCGGATAATCGGCGGGCGAAAACGTTTTGCCGTCAATCGCGTCAAAAACTTCGTAATCAAGATTCAAACCTTGCAACTGTTCGCGCATAACCGCCCGCCGCCCTTCCGCCCGCGCAAGCGAAACCAAAAATATCTTATATTCATCGTGCCGCGTGTTTGTACTTTGCATTCGTTCCATATTTTTTGTAAATATAAAACCGCCATTTTAACCGATTATGGATTTTTGCACGGCATCCCGAAACCATCAAAACCGCGTGCGGAGGAAGGCGGAGAGGGCGGAGTTGCCGGAGGTTAAATCGTGTTCGGCGGCGATGGCGAAGTTTGTTTTTTGTTGCAGGCGGCGGGCGTAACCGATTGATACGATGTCTGCGGCGCGTCCCGACAAATCGGCGGCGAAGTTTTGGGCGGCGAGTGTTTGCGGTTTTTTGTTGTAAAACGCGTCCGCGAAACTTCCTTCCGCCGATACAAAACGAAAATGCGCGCGCCCCGACAAAAACGGCGGGCGGCGATATGCAAACCGGATTTCGTCCGCACCGAAAACATTTTGCGCGGCGATTCCCGCCGTCCATTCTTGCGCGCGCAAATCGGAAAAACCGCGCAACAATCCGTCCGCCGCCGATGCATCGGAATGCAAAACGGCATAATCGGCAAAACCGCGCCATTGTCCGAAACCGCCGCGTACGCCGATTCTTCCCGCCGCACTGTTTGCGCGCGCACCGCCCAATGCGCCGAAATCCGCGCCCAATACGGTGCGCGATTCGGAAAGCGCCGCGGCTTCGGCAATGGCGGAAACTTTTTCGCCGCCTTGCCAGCGCAAACCGAATTGGCGATAAGGCGCATCGCCGCCGCCGAATGCCGCAAACGGACGCACGCCTTTTCCGCGCATTTCCAAAACAAACAAATCTTCGGTAACGGCAAAAAACGGCGCGGCGGAATCGGAAAACGCCGAACGAAAACGAGTCGCATCGGCGGCGGCAAAATCGCGCCGCAACTGCCAATCGCCCGCCGCCGCACCGAGATGCAAAATGTGTCCGTTTTCGGAATCGCGCGCGGCAAACAATGCGCCGTCCCGAATCTCGCCGACAGCGGACGGCAACATTCGCCTCGCCGCATCGCCCAACGCGAACGATTCCGATTCCGCCGCAATCATTTTTTTCAGCGGCGCATTAAAATACGCGCCGCCAACTCCGCCGAACGCGGCTTTTGCGCCGTTCAAGTTTGCGGGCAGATTCGCAAAATGCGATGGCAACACCGCGCCGCCCGACAACAATCGGGAAGATTGCGCCGAAGACGCCTGCACCGAAACAAGCGTTACCGTGCCTTGCAAATTGATAGCGGCGGATAAATTAATCAATCCCCATCCGTAAATATCGTCCGGAATATCTTCTTCGCCTGCGTCAAAATCAATTGATGCGCGCGTGCCCAACGGCGTAGCGGAAGTCAACAATGCCGCCAACACAACTTCCATCGGCATTTCCGGCATCCGACTTTTTAACACCGCCAACGCGCCGGATGCTATCGGTGCCGCCCACGAAGTGCCGCTCTGAAATCTCCCTATTTCGATGCCTTCGCCGGGCGCGACAACACACCAATTTTTTGCGGCACCGCAACCGTTGGAAAATTGGGAAATAACTGTTTGTCTGTCCACCGAACCGACAACCAACCATTTGCCGATAAGATTGTTTTCAACATCGTTTTCAAAAAACAGCGGCGCACTCGCCCAACCGCCGGGGTCGTTAAGATTGGCGTATATTGTTTTTCCGCCTCGCACTGTAATGGATACGCCGGTTGCGGATGTCCATAGCGTAGAAAGCGCAGCCGTCGCCACGGCGCTACCTTCGTGGTCATAACGAATTAAATCAAAATCGCGGATAAACTCCAATTTGTTAATCACCTCGCCCAGTTCGCATCCATCCTCCGTGCGGGTATTTTTGCCGCATGCATGGGCATTAAGATTCCGTGAGTTCCAACCGTCGTTGCTCGCCGCCCACACAAATATTTGGTCTTTGTCTTGCAACCAATCCGCAAATTCCATGAATTCGCCGCGAAGTCCCATGCCTTCCTCTGTCGACAAAATAGGCGTAAAAAATGGCAACGCGTTCCTTGAGGGTAATAACCAAAAACCCGGCAGATAATTTCCGTCCGCATCTTTGCGCCGCGCCCAGTTATAAGGAATGTTCGGGCTGAAACTATTGTTGACAATATGCGCCGTGCTTTGAGTCGCGCGCTGAAGTGCATCTCTGACGCCGTCCGCGCGGTTTTGTATCGCCAGAATGGACGCGCTGAATGCAACGCCATGCGAATCAATTAATGTATCGCCGATTTCCCCGTTTTCCAGTATCACCTCGCCGCCGCCGCCGCCGCGCCGCCCCGCCGCCAAAATTGCGACATAAGTGCCGTGAAATCCCTCTCCGTCATCCAATGCGCTAAATACCGTCGGCGTCGGCGCAATTCTGTCAAATATATTTTGCGTTTGCGTAACGAGAACGCCATCCAAATCGGGATGCCGCGGGTCAAAACTCGGTTCTACGACGGCGATGGTTACGCCTTGCCCGAAATAGCCGCGCCGATACGCCGCATCAGCATTAATTTGTCCGAGACCGTGATGCGCGTTAAATTCCGCATCGGGCGCATAGTTTGTTGTCGCATTTAATGCGGGCAAAACCGCCTGATATTGCGAACGCACAAAAGAACCGGAAATTTGTTGAAAATCCGGCACCGGTGCGCGAACTACGCCGCCATCTGCACCGCCACCACCGCCACCGCCGCAACCTGTCAGCGAAAAAATGAATGCTGAAAAGGTGATGTGAATCGCTTTAATAAAAAAATTCCGCATGGTAGAAATCCTCCCGAACATTAAATTACCCCCCCCGAAAATTTAAAGATTATAAACCCGCCCGCCGCAAACGCAAACTATCGCCGCCAGATTCCTTTGCGGCTTTTTTTTGCGCGGGCTTCGGCGGCATCCAAACGGGCGCGGGGAATTAGCGGTTCGCAACTTTGCGAAAAACGGCGGTAGTGTTTTGCACCGCCGCGCCGCACCATTCTTTCGTTGACCGAAATGATTTTGTCGCCGGCGAGGAACAAAACCGCGACTTTGCGTTTGTATTTGTCTGTCGTCATAATGTGCGCGTGAATTTTTTTGCGTCCGATGATTTGCCGCAACATTTTTGTCGTCATTTTGTACGGGCGCGGTGCGTATTTTTCGGGTGCCTGAATGCCGCACAGACGAATCTTTAATCGCCCGTAATGTACAGTGTCGCCGTCCACCACATAAAACTTGGACGAAGCCGCGTTTAGCGTGTATACATCTTTTGCCGCCGCCCCGCCGCAAACGCAAACGGCGAAAAAAACGCCGATAACGCCGCGCGCAAAAAACGACAACGGCGGTTTCATCGCAACATCGCGCCCGCAATATCGCCGCCCGAACGCCATCAATCCAAACGCGAATATGCGCCGGTCGTGAGAAAATCGGCAATCGTTTCGGCAGTCGCCAGATTTTCCAGAATGTCGGCGGCGGCGGATAAATGCGGCTGTTCGCCCTCTTCGGCGATTTCGTTAACCGCCGCTTGCAAACGATTTGCGAACAAAGAAGCGGTAATTTTGCGCCCGTCCGCCAGCGCGGTCGGATAACGCATCCACTGCCAAAGTTGCGCGCGCGAAATTTCGGCAGTCGCCGCATCTTCCATCATATTAAAAATCGGCACCGCGCCCGCACCGCCCAACCACGCGGAAATATAGCGCAACGCCACTTGAATATTGTTGTCAAATCCTTCGGCGGTGATGTCGCCCGGCGGTGCGGCGAGCAACTGCGCCGCTTTGTGCGGGGCGGGCGGCGGCGCGTCTTTTTGGTTTGCGCCGGGCATAATCGCGTTGAAAACTTCGGCGGCAACCGGAATCAATCCGGGATGCGCAACCCATGTACCGTCGTGTCCGTTTTCGGCTTCGCGGCGTTTGTCTTCGCGCACTTTTTCCATTGCCGCACGATTTGCCTCCTCGTCGCCGCGAATCGGAATAAACGCCGACATTCCGCCCATCGCATGCGCGCCGCGGCGGTGACATGTGCCGACCAGTTCCAGCGAATACGCATGCATAAACGGCGATGTCATTGCAACTTGCGACCGTTGCGGCAATACATGCGCGGAATGCCCCGCCAATGTTTTGATATAGGAAAAAATATAATCCCATCGCCCGCAATTCAAACCGACAAGTCGCCCGCGCATCGCGTGCAAAATTTCGTGCATTTGGAACACCGCCGGCAACGTTTCTATGAGCAATGTCGCTTTCGCCGAATTGACGGGGAGTCCGAGTTTGTCTTCCGCGAATTCCATAATGTCGTTCCACAACGCCGCTTCGCGCCAATGTTCGGTTTTCGGCAGATAAAAGAACGGGCCGCGCCCCTTGTCGTGCAGAGTTTGCGCGTTGTGAAAAAAGAACATCGCAAAATCGGCAAGCGCGCCGGACACCGGGCGCCCTTTCCACAAAATATTTTTTTCGGGAAGATGCCAGCCGCGCGGGCGGACAATCAATTCGCATTCGTGCGCCGGATTGAGCGAATATTGTTTGCCGGTCGCCGCATCGGTCATATCGCACGCACCGCGCGCCGCATCAAACAACGCCTGATAGCCGGAAACGATATTTTGCCGTGTCGGCGACATAGAATCTTCCAAATCCGCCATAAACACTTTCGCCGGCGAATTGAGCGCTTGAATAATTTTTTTGCGGTCGGCGGGGGCGGTAATTTCCACGCGCCGGTTTTCCAGCACGGGCGGCGGCGGCGCAACCCGCCATTCAGATTCGCGCACTTCGCGCGTTTCGGACAAAAATCCCGGCAACGCGCCATCGTCAAAACGCCGTTGCGCCTCGCGGCGGGCGTCCAGCAACTTGTCGCGCCGTTCCCCGAAACGGGAAACGATTTCCGCCAAAAACGCTTCTGCGTCAGGCGTAAAAATGTCCGGACACCATTCGTCAAAACGGGAGCGGTCTTTTATTTCCAGCATATCTTTTCCTCCATTAGAAAAAACAACTATTGTACTTGATTCCGCCCCGTTTTTCTTAATTTTTCGGAACCCCCCGCCCGCGCAAAAATTTAATCGCGAAAAAAAATTTTTGCGAATTTGCATTCTGGATAAAAATTGTGCTATAAATGCGTATACGCAATTTTGAATTTTGCAATTTTGGTTGGGCGTATTCTTAAAAAAAAGAGAGGATAAAAATATGAGCGAAAACAAACACACGGAAATGCAGCAAGAGCACTGGCAGCGTACGCGGCGGCTGATGTTTACGACATTGGGCATTTGGTTCGTGTTCAGTTATTTGGTGCATTGGTTCGCCGGTGACTTAAACAACTTCTCGTTTCTCGGCTTTCCGCTCGGATTTTATATGGCGGCGCAGGGGTCTTTAATCGCCTTCGTCGTTTTACTTTTTTGGTTCGCCCGCGCGCAAGACAAAATAGACGAAGAATGCGGCGTGCAAGAACTAAACGAAAAACCGGATGTGGAAGAACAGGATCATTTTGAATAAACCGCCGAAACGAAAGGAAAAAACCGATGATTAAAGGATCTTTTATAGACAATATTGGGAAAGTATACGGCGTTTATACCGGCGGCTTTCTCGCATTTATCGTACTGATGGCGCTTGCCGAACAGGCGGGCGTTTCCGCCGAGGCAATCGGCATTATGTTCGTCGCTTTCACTATCGGCATTTACGCGCTAATCGGATTTTTATCGCGCACGATGGAAGTCGACGCCTATTATGTCGCCGGACGACAAGTACCGACCGTCTACAACGGAATGGCGACCGCCGCCGATTGGATGTCGGGCGCGTCTTTTGTGGCACTCGCCGGCGGGGTATATTTCGGCGGTCACGGTTATCTCGCTTTTATTGTCGGCTGGACCGGCGGCTATGTGCTGGTGGCGTCTTTGATGGCGCCGTATCTGCGCAAATTCGGTTGTTATACCGTCCCGGATTTTGTCGGCACACGCTACGGCGGCAATGTCGCGCGTTTTTGCGCGGTTGTCGTGCTGGTTGTCGCCTCATTCACTTATGTAACCGCGCAAATTAACGCAACCGGCACAATCGCATCGCGGGCGTTGCAAATTCCGTTTGAATTCGGCGTCTGGTTCGGGCTTCTCGGCATTTTGCTCTGTTCAATGTTGGGCGGAATGCGCGCCGTCACATGGACGCAAGTCGCGCAATATATCGTTTTGATCATCGCCTATATCGCGCCGGTCGTTTGGATGTCCAACAAACAAGGATTCGGCGTTCTGCCGCATTTCGGCTACGGCGAAGCGGTAACGCGAATTATGGAGTTGGAAAGAGAAATCGGCGTAGGCGAACTCAAACCGTCCGAAAGTTTCGCCGGATTGAAAGCGCTGACGACTCCGCATGCAACGGCAAGCGAATCGTGGATGGCGAAATGGAAATTCGCTACGCTGGTATTGTGTATGATGTTGGGGACGGCGTCGTTGCCGCACATTCTGATGCGGTATTTTACGACTCCTTCGGTGCGTGCCGCCCGTCAATCGGTGGCGTGGTCGCTGCTGTTTATTTTCCTTTTGTATTTCACCGCCCCGGCGTTGGCGACTCTGACAAAACTGCAATTGTTGGACCCGGATTTGTCCACCAGCATCATCGGCAAATCCATCGCGGATGTTATGGCGTTGGATTGGGTGGAAAAATGGTCGTCGGTGGGCTTTCTAAAAGTATCGGATGCCAACGGCGATGGATTGCTGCAAATTAACGAATTTTTCATGCGCACCGGAATCGTCGTTTTGGCGACGCCCGAAATCGCCGGATTGCCCTATGTCATTTCCGGTCTTGTTGCGGCGGGCGGAATGGCGGCGGCGATGTCCACGGCGGACGGTTTGTTGCTGGCGATTGCCAACGCATTGTCGCACGATTTATATTACAAAATCATTGACCCGGCGGCGGACACCAAAAAACGGCTGATTGTCGCACGAATTTTGCTCATCGTCATCGGCGGTGCGGGCGCACTGGTCGCGAGTTTGAAACTAACCGGCATTCTCGGTGCGGTTGCGTGGGCGTTCAACTTCGCCAACTCCGGGCTGTTTTTCCCGCTGGTTTTGGGCGTATGGTGGAAACGCGCCAACACCGCCGGGGCGATTGCCGGCATTGTCGGCGGTCTGCTATCCGGAACCGCCTATCTGATTTATGTGCAAACCGGCGGCGAACCGTGGCTGGGATTGGACGGCTTGCGTTTCGGAGTCGTCGGTATGTCGGTCAGTTTGGTGCTGATGGTCGCGGTTTCTTTGGCGACCGAAAAACCGGACGAAGAAACGCAACGCATGGTGGACGAAATCCGCATACCGCGAGGCAAACCGGTATTGGCGGATCATCACTGACATAAACAGTCCGATTGAAAACACGGCGCGGCGCGGTTATTGTCCGCGCCGCGTTTAATTGAAATGCCGGATACTTTTCCGCTTTGGGTGTTGGCGTTGGATTATGCGACCGGCGGCGTGATGTGGACTTTAATCGGGCGCGCCGGGATGAACATTTTTTTGCGCGAAGAGTCGACATTTTTTTTCATGCGATTTTTCGTGCGTGCCACAAATCCGCTGTTGCGGCTGTTCGCGCCGGTTACGCCGCCGTTTCTTGCGCGCCCGCTGATACCGCTTTATGTGGCGTGGTTTTTTTATATGTTCCGATTTTATCTGATGCCGCTAATGCTGGGTTATTCGGTGTTCGGCGTTTTGTCGTTTCCGCTGGAAAGTTCCATAGCAAGCATTTTGTACGACATTTACCGGAATCTGGCGGCGTATTTTTAACGCCGCGCGCGGTTTTATAAAAAACTAAACGTCGTCAACTTTCGCCCGCATTTCCCGATGCAACGCGGCAACATCAATCCGGCGGCGAAACTTGTCGCGCACTTCCTTCCACTTAAAAATAACGGAGTTGCGGACAATTTGCGCGTCATATCGCTTGTGCCGGTCTGCAATCGGCGCCCAATAAACGAGGGCATCGGGACTGCGGCTAAACAATGTTTCATTGTCTTGCAGCGTCTGCCACCGCGCTTCGGCAATTCGCGTTCGCGCCGTCCGCACCAATGCGGAATAATCGTCTCCCGCATCGGGCGGCGTATCGCGTTCGCCAAAAACTTGCGCGATGCATTCGTTCATCAGCGTCGCCGTTTCTGCCGCCGCACCGCCGCCGGACAATCGCCGGAAAATATGCGCGCCGCAAAACAGCGACAAATCGCCGACACACGCCGCATAAATATTCCATTTGGCGATATTGATGGAACGGACAAACGTCTCGTCTTCAAACAGGCGGAAATAGTCAAATCCCGCGCGCGTTTTGACATAACCGTATAATGCGCTTTGTGCGACAAATGCGCTGTTGGCGTCTATAAACTCCGCCAACGCCCGCCGTTCTGCAATCGGCGGCGGGCGGACGAATCGCGAAAACAAACGGGGCAGCATCGCCGTATTGTATCAATCGCGCCGGACGAACGGAAAATACGCGCGCATTTGCGCCGGTCAAAACGGGCATTTTTTCGCGACTATCGGCGCGCGAATATTTGCGAAAAAAACTAATCGGACAATAAAACGCCGGGATTCATTATGCCGTCCGGGTCCAACGCGTTTTTAATCGCGCGCATTGTCGCCATTGCGGCGGCATCGCGATAGACGGGCAGCAGCGCGGCGTGCGTTCTGCCGATTCCGTGTTCGGCACTGAACGAGCCGCCTTCCGATTCGGCAAGCGCCAGAATGCGGGCGGATATTTGCGCCGACAACGCCGGAAATTCTTCGGGCGAGGCGCCGCGCGGGCGAAAAGACAAATGCAAATTGCCATCTCCGAGATGCCCGAAAACGATGGCGGGCGTTTCGCCGCCGACGATTCGTTCTACTTCGGCGACAAACGCCGCGATACGATTCGGCGGCAGACACACATCCAACTTCAACCATTTTCCTTCGCGGCGGGTGACTTCCGGCGAAAACTCGCGCACCGCCCAGAACGCCCGCCGTTGCGATTCCGAAATCGCAAACACCGCGTCTTCGGCAACACCGTTTTGCAGCGAAACGGCGAGCGCGTCTTGCAATTGCGCGGCGACATTGTCATTGCCGGCGACTTCAATCAGCACCGCCATCGGCGGCGGTTCGGCGAAAGGTTGCGCGACTTGCGGCAGATGTTTTTGCAAAAGCGCGAAGAGCGCGCGCGGCATCATTTCCAAACTTTCCATCGTTTCGCCGATGCGTTCCCGGCACAACGCCGCCAACGCAACCGCCGCCCCGACATCGCGCACGGCAACGAAAGCGGTCGCCCGATGCGCGGGTTGCGGAAATAATTTAAATGTCGCGGCGGTGATAATGCCGAGCGTACCTTCGGCACCGATGAGCAGATTTTTAAGATCATAACCGGCGTTGTTTTTGCGCGCACCGCGCAGCAGATTGATGATTTCGCCGGACGGCAACACCGCTTCCACGCCGAGACACAACTCGCGCGCGCCGCCGTAGCGCAAAAAATTGACACCGCCCGCGTTTGTCGCGAGATTGCCGCCGATTTGACATGAACCTTTCGCGCCGATATCCAGCGGAAAAAACATTCCCTTTTCGGCGGCGGCGTTTTGCGCGTTTTCCAAAGTGCATCCCGCCCGCACCGTCATAAAACTTCCGGCGATATCAATGTCCGGCGGCGCGCACATTTTTTCGGTTGCAAGAATAATCGCGCGCCCGTCTTCGCGCGGAACGCATCCGGCGCGATAGCCGGTGTTGCCGCCTTGCGGCACAATCGGCGTTTTTGTTTTCGCGCAAAGTTTTACGATTTTTGATACTTGCGCGGTCGTTTGCGGTTTGACAATTGCAATCGCGCGTCCGCGGCGCGTTTGCAAAAAATCGCGTAAATATTTTTCGCCGTCCGCGCAATCGCCGGGGACGATATTCGTCCCGCCGCAAACGGCGGCGAGTGCGCGCAAAAATTCCGCGTCCGTCATTTTGCGGCGGCGCGAATTTTTATGGAATATGGAACACATGCGGATCGTCCGATTTGTTAAGATAATCGCCGCAATAAAGGCAGAGTTTATGGCGCGGATTGTTGGCGCGTCCGCATTTGCAGTGTACGATTTTTTTCGGCATTTTTCCGTTTTGTTCGCCGCTGCGCATATCCACTTCTTCTATTTTGGCGAGCAGTTTTTGTTCTCCGATTCCGGCATCATCGCGCAAAATTTCCCACATCGCCTGACATGCAACCATCAGCGCCTCCAGCCGGTCGGTCGTCCGTTGCAGGCGCGTTTCCAGCGTTTCGTCGCCGCTTTCGCGTTTGCGGTCAACCCGGCGAATGTTGTCCGTGTTGGATTCTATTCGCGATTGTTGATAAATGTCCCACAGCATTTTTTCTCCTTTTTGTTATGCAAAAGCGCGCGTGAATTTGTCGTCCGCGCGTTCCGAAATCGGTGAATGCAAAAGCGCGGCGACAACGCCCGACAAAATCATCAGCGCCCACATTAAATCGTAATTGGAATATGCCGCGTAAATTTTGCCACCCATCCACGCGCCCAAAAACGAACCAACTTGATGCATTAAAAAAGTAACGCCGTACAACATTGAAAGATGACGGACGCCGAAAAATACCGAAATTAAACCGCTCGTCAACGGCACCGTTCCCAACCACAAAAATCCCAGCGCCGCACCGAACGCCACCACCGAAAAAGAAGAAATCGGCGCCAGCCAAAACAGCGCGATAATTGCCGAACGCGCGAGATAAAACGCCGTCAACACATTTTTTTTGGGATAGCGGTCGCCGAGCCAGCCACACGCCAGCGTGCCAAAAACATTGCACAATCCCACCATCGCCAACGCCCACGCCGCCGCCGAATCGGATATGCCGTTGTCCGCGACATATTTCGGAAGATGCGTTGCGACAAACACAACTTGAAATCCGCAAACAAAAAATCCCAGCGTCAACAACACATAACCGCGCACACGCAACGCACACATCAGCGCGCCGCCGCCGCTTTGTCCGGCGGTACGCGCACCGGACGGCAGACGCAACAACGGCGCGAGTGCAACCATCAACAACGCGCACGCCGCCATCGCATATAAACTTTCGCGCGCGCCGAAATGTTCCAGCAATCCTTGCACCGGCGGCACTAACGCGAATTGACCGAGCGAACCCGCCGCCGCAACCGCCGCCAAAATCATGGAACGATGCGCCGGAGGTGCGACTTTGCCCGCCGCACCCAGCATTACCGAAAATCCCGCGCCGCCGATTCCCGCACCGACCAGCATTTGCCCCAACAAAACTCCGCCGCCGCCGACCGCCGCCGCCATCACAAACAATCCCGCCGCATACAACGCGCCGCCGACTGCCGCCGCCCCGGCAGGACCGCGGCGATCGGCGAACGCCCCGAAAAACGGCGAGGCGATTCCCCAAAAAATATTCTGCATTCCAATCGCCAGCGAAAACGCGCCGATGTCCGTAATTTTCAATTCGGTAAACGGCGCCATATACAATCCGAAACTTTGGCGAAAACCCATCGTCAAAAAAATATACGCCGCGCACACGGCGAGGACAATCGCCGCACGATCGCGGCGCACCGTCATACCGCCTCTTGTTGCGGATGCGCGCGCGCCGCCGCACAATGCAACCGCCCGAGCGCATTGAGATATGCCTTAGCGGACGCCGCAACAATGTCGGTATCGGCACCGCGTCCGGTCGCCAGATTGCCGTTTTTGGACAACCGCACCGCGACTTCGCCTTGCGCATCGGAACCGGCGGTGATGTTGCGCACCGAATACAATGCGACCGTCGCGCCGCTGCCGACTATTTTTTCTATCGCACGAAAAACCGCGTCTACCTGCCCGTCGCCATCCGATTCGGCGGAATGTTCGCCGTCCGGTGCGACGAACGAAATCCGCGCGCGCGGTCGCCGTCCGGTTTCGGACGAAAACGAAAACGACAACAAACGATACAATTCGTTTTCGGCGGGCGCGTCTTCGGCAACAACGGCGAGCAAATCGTCATCATAAATATCGCGTTTTTTATCCGCCAAATCTTTAAATCGCATAAAGGCGGCGTTATACGAATCGTCGTTGTCAAAATGCACGCCGAGTTCGGCAAGACGCGTCTTAAAAGCGTTGCGCCCGGAAAGTTTGCCGAGGCGGATATGGTTGGACGACCAGCCGACATCTTCGGCGGACATAATTTCGTAAGTTTCTTTGTGTTTTAGCACGCCGTCTTGATGAATACCCGATTCGTGCGCGAAGGCGTTTGCGCCCACGACCGCCTTGTTCGGCTGCACCGGAAAACCGGTGACGGACGACACCATCCGGCTGGCGGCAACGAGTTGTCGCGCATCCGCACGGCTGTCGCACGAAAAAATATCGCGGCGAGTGCGCACCGCCATAATCACTTCTTCCAACGCGGTGTTGCCGGCGCGTTCGCCGATTCCGTTGATAGTGCCTTCTACTTGTCGCGCCCCGGCGAGAACGGCGGCAAGCGAATTCGCCACCGCCATTCCGAGGTCGTTGTGGCAATGCACCGAAAAAATCGCCTTGTGCGCGTTCGGCACGCGCGCCATCAATCTGCCGACAAGCGCGCCGAATTGGTGCGGCATCGTGTAGCCGACGGTATCGGGAATATTGATGGTCGCAGCCCCGGCGTCAATGGCGGCTTCCACAATGCGACACAAAAAATCTTCCTCCGACCGTCCCGCATCTTCGGGAGAGAATTCCACATCGTCCGTAAAATCGCGCGCGAGACGCACCGCCGCAACCGCGCGCGCCAGCACTTCATCCGGTTTCAAGTTCAATTTTTTTTCCATGTGAATCGGCGAAGTAGCGATAAAAGTATGCAGCCGTTTTCGTTTTGCGGGGGCAATCGCTTCTCCGGCGGCGACAATATCTTTTTCACCGGCGCGCGCGAGTCCGCAAACGATGCTGTCGCGCACATTTTCGGCAATGCGGCGCACGGCGTCAAAATCGCCGCGGCTGGAAGCGGGAAATCCGGCTTCAATTACATCCACGCGCAACCGTTCCAATTGCAGCGCGATTTTAAGTTTGTCATCCGCGCTCATCGCAGCACCGGCGGATTGTTCGCCGTCGCGCAAAGTCGTATCAAAAATAATAAGTTTGTCGTTCATCGCATCACTCCTTCCGCGCCGCGCGCGAATCGGAAAATAAAAAGTCGGTTAAAAAAGTTGGGAAAAAAAGAGATTAGCGCGCCTGCCGGCGCAGCGATTCCAAAAGCAGAATCAGCGAAAGCCCGCGCGAAACGGGCGCAAACGAACGCAACGCCGGAATGTTTTTCGCCGCCGCTTCCGACAAAGCCGCAGTTAAAATAATTTTTGCGGGATTCATATTCGGATATTATAACGCCAAACCCGCCCGTTTTTGTCAACTTTTTTCACATCCCCGCCCGCCGTGTTGTTTTCCGCGGAATGCAATTTTTGGGGGGGACAAATCGGAAAACCCGTGGAACTGGTTCATCTTACCGCAAAAGGATTTTGCCAAATTAACGACAACACGCCGGAATGGAAAACGGTGGATTCTTCCTGCGCCAAATGCGGCGCGCTTTTGGCGGCGGGACAAACATGAAACAAGTGACGAACGCGGCGACAACTACCGAACAATCGCGCAAATCATAACCGAAAAAAACGCGGCTATTCCGGTTTCGCATCGGCGAAAAGCGCGCCGTCCTGCGCGGCGATATTGCGGGCGGGCGCAAATCTGCCGACATGCTTTTTCAGGCGTTTTTTGTCGGCGAAAGTGTCGCGAATGATATGCATATCTTTTTCTCTGTCGCACAAATACCGTTCCCGTTCGCAATTTTCCAGCCGCGCCGCCGCCATTTCAATGTACGACGGAGAAATATCCACGCCGACATATTGATGATTTAACAGTTTCGCCGCGACGCAGGTCGTGCCGCTTCCGCAAAACGGATCTATCACCACGCCGCGCCGTTCGTCCATTACGGAATAGATCGCGCGCAACGGCAAAATCAACGGAAACGGCGCCGGATGCGGATTGTCGGCGGCGGGCGAAAACCGCCAAACCGAGGACAATTTGGCATGCCGCGATTTCAATTCTTCGCCGATTTTATTGTCGCCGACGGGTTTATGCAACCAGTAAATTCGCTCTTCCACCTGCCAAAATCGCCACCCGCGAATGTTGGCGGCGATTTGCCGGTCCCAGACAATTTCCTGACGCACCGTCCATTTTGTTTTGGAAAGCCACGCCATCGGATGCAGCAGTTCGCCGCGTTCCCAGCGAATTTTATGGTTGTAAAAAAACGCGCCGCCGGGTTTCATCACGCGGTATAGTTCGTCCAACACCGCAATTTGCGCGCGCTGATAGTCCGTTTCGGGATTTTTATCCCCGGCGCCGTCATATTTGACATTGCGCACCAGCCAGCCCTTTTTGTTTTCCTGTTTGTTATACGGCGGCGAAGTTACGCCCATATCCGCGCAATCCGCCGGAAGTTTGCGGAGTTCGGCGAGGGCGTCGCCGCATAGCAGCCGATTCATTCGCGCCCGCCCGCCCGCGCCAAGGCGGCGAGTTTTTTATAAAATTCGCCGACAAACAAATGTTCGCAATCGCGAAGAATTCCGTCGTTCGCATACACCAATATGAGTCGCCCGCCGTCCATAAAATCGCGGTAGTCAAAACTCGCCGAACGCAAAAACCGCCCCGACTCGTCGCCGTTCGGAAAATGATTTTGCAATTGTTGCCGCAATTTTTTCTTAAAAGATTCTTCCGCGAACGGAAACTCCAAAACATAAGCCAACTTTCCGTCGACGAATCCGCTGACAAGCATGTTCAGATTTTCCCCGCAATCCCTTTCAAACCGCGCCCATGTATAATCCGTAAAATTGCCGCCGCCGTTCAATTTGCGGAATGTTTTTCGTTCGCCGCGCCGATACTCCTCGTAATCGTTGCTGTCCACATTTTTGGGCTTCGCTTCGCAGGCGAGCGGTTTGCCGACGGTCGCGTGCTTGTAGCCGTTAAATCCGATTTTGCCGCCCTCGTGTTCGTAGCCGGCAACGGACACAGTGATGAACTCCCGCAGCGTAGAAGAATTTTTGTCGTTAATGTACATCGTCAAAAGATCGCTGAACATTCCGATAATCGTATCCTTGGAAAAGCCGTGCATCCGCCCGGCATACCCGCTGTGGGCGTCCATGCTGTATGATTTTATCGCTTTCGCCAGTGTTTCATTCATGCCGATTCCTTTGGGAAAATTTCTTTTATTATACCGCACCCGGACGGCGCGCCGCCGAATGTTCGCGTGAACGCCGCAATAAAAAGGCGGTTATAAAAACCGCCTTTTTTCGTCCGTCTTCGCGTTTGCGAAATTAACTGTCCAGCTACGCCTGAAACTCAACTATACCGAAACCGCCGTGCGCGACAGCGGGGCAAATAAACGGTGATACAATGGCGCGATGGACGGCGAAAAAACGGGGCGGTTTGCGGCGACGGCAATGTCGCGGACGGCGGCGGATAAATGAATATCGTCGTCCGCGACAAAATGCAGCGGCGGTATCAATACGCCCTGACCGCCCCGGAAGGGCGCGATTTCGCCCCCGATTTTGCACCGGAATTGACGCCGCCGCAAATGTTGCGACTCGGCGTATTCGGCGGAAAATACATGACCGATTGCCGCCGGGAGTTTCCGGCGGAATGGTTTGCGCGGGCGAAGTTGTCGCCGCAACGCGCCGATCCGTCGCTGAATTTTTTTCAAGTGCGCGCCGGACTTTCGCTGGCGGAATGGCGCGCAAAAGGTTGGATTGACGAAGAACACGACCCGCGCGGCTGGTTTCAATGGTACTGCCGCTATTATCGCGGACGGCGACTGCCGCGCGAAGATGCGCGACAAATCGGAAGATGGCGCGCCTTTTACCGGCATGTCCGCCAACTCCAAAAACACTGCGCCCGCAACGATTACGACTGCCGCCGAAGACAACGGCAAACCCTTTTGCACTGGGCGTACGATTCGCGCAAATATTAAACTCCGCCCGTTTCGGACGGCAATCTTGCAATAAAAAAAGGCGGTTATAAAAACCGCCTTTTTTCGTCCGTCTTCGCGTTTGCGAAATTAAATTAACTGTCCAGCCACGCCTGAAAACGCTGGTCCAAATCGTCCCGATAATCCGCCCAAAACTCAATGTCGTTATACAAAATAGTTTCGGCATTTTTCGGGTCGGTCGGCATGTGCGGCGCCATATCAATTCCCAATTCGGCGTGTTTGCCGACAAGCGGCGCGGACGATTTGCGCGCCGGACCGTAAGATATCCACTTTGCCTGATCCGCAAGACGCTGCGTATCGGTGGCGAAATAGAGATAGTCAAACACCGCTTTTTCGCGCTCCGGCGACAATCCCGCCGGGACAATCCAGCCGTCCAACTCAAAGATTTGATAATCCCAAAGCATTTCCACCGGCTGTTTTTCCTCTTCAATCAGCGAAAAAAGCCGCCCGTTATAAGTGCTGCCGATGACGACTTCTTCCTTGGCGAGACGGTCGGGCGTATCGGCGCCGGTGCTCCACCAAATGACTTCGTCTTTAATAGTGTCCATTTTGGCAAAAGCGCGATCCTGCCCCGCTTTGGTCGCCAATGTTTCGTACACCTTGTCGGCGGGAACGCCGTCGGCGATAAGCGCCCATTCCAAATTGTTGATGGGCGCTTTTTGCAAAGAACGCTTGCCGGGGAATGTTTCAATATCAAACACATCCTTGATGGAAGACGGCGTTTTGCCGCCCCATGCGTCAACATCGGTGCGATAACCGAAAGTCGTGGAATACACGATTTGCGGGATAAAGCACGGCGACACTAGCGCCTCGCCAAAATCCGCGCTCGGCAATGTGCCGTCCGGTGCGGGGGCGAGCACTTTGTCGTGGTCAATTTCCAACGCGATGCCTTCGTCGCAAGCGCGAAGCGCATCGGCGGGAATGACATCCACCAAATCCCAAGTAATATTGCCCGCTTCGTTTTGCGCGCGCAGTTTCGGAATGGCTTCGTTGGAAGAATCGTCGTTGATGATGCTCACGCCCGGATTTTTCTTCGTATACGGCTCATGATAGGCGTTTTGCTGGCTGGTAGTATAGGCACCGCCCCACGATACGATGGTCAGTTCTATATCGTCCGCAGCGAACGCTCCGCCACATGCGACCGCAAAAGCGGCGGCACCGGCAATGATTTTTTTGGTATGGTTATGCATAGTTTTTCTCCTGTTTTCCGATGATAAATCGGGGTAAATAAAATATCGTGTTATTTTAACATTTTAATAGCAATTGTCAACCTTTTTCCGTCAACCCTTTTCGCCGCCGCCAAACTATCCGGAAATATAATCCAACGCATGGCAATCGTCCGGACGCCAATACAACTGCGTTTTCTCGCCCGCCCGAAATCCGTCCGCACCGTCATGAAAAAGTTGATTCGGCACTTTGACGATAAACTCGTCCGACCCCAGCAGCGACAAACGGATGCGAATATGATCGCCCATATAAATGCGTTCGCGAATTTCGCCTTCCGCCCGATTAACATCGTCTCCCGCGGCGGGCGCGCCGATAAAAACCCGTTCCGGGCGCAACGACAAAGTCGTTTTGTCGCCCACTTCGGCGTTGACTCGCCGCGCGCGCACTTCGCCGCCGCCGGGAATTTCCACGCTGCACAAATCGCCGTCCGCCGATTTCACTTTGCCGGCGAAGCGATTATTTTCGCCGACAAACTGCGCGACAAAAGAGTTTTCGGGATGTTCGTAAAGCGCACTCGGCGAAGCGATTTGTTGAATTTCGCCGTCGCTAAACACCGCGATGCGGTCAGACATTGTCAACGCCTCGCCTTGGTCGTGCGTTACATACACCACGGTCACGCCGAGTTGTTCGTGCAGATGTTTCAATTCAAATTGCATTTGTTCGCGCAAATGTTTGTCCAACGCGCCCAGCGGTTCGTCCATCAAAACAAGAGACGGCTCAAAAACCAGCGACCGCGCGACCGCAACCCGTTGCTGTTGCCCGCCCGACAACTGCCCCGGCAAACGCGAACCGAAATCGGACAGGCGCACCATTTCCAACGCGCGCGCGACTTTTTCTTCCAGTTCGGCGGACGGCATTTTGCGCACTTCCAGCGGAAAAGCGAGATTTTCGCGCACCGTCATGTGCGGAAAAAGGGCGTAATTCTGAAAGACCATTCCGACTCCGCGTTTATGCGGAGGGATGCGGCTGACCGGTTCCTGCCGAATGTAAATTTCCCCGTCCGTCACCGTTTCAAATCCCGCCAACATCATCAAACTTGTGGTTTTGCCGGAACCGGACGGACCCAACATCGTCAAAAACTCGCCTTCTTCTATCCGCAAATTCAGATTTTTAACGACCAACACACGCCCGTCATATGACTTGCGCACGCCGTCAAACAAAACATGATAGTTATCTTCCGTCATACTCTCCTCAAAAATTTATTGTGAAAACAATATTAGCACAAAACCCCGCCATCGCCAAAAACAGTTTTTTCAATTTTACACGAACGCGAAGGAATTCCGCCGAAAATAAAATTTTCTATTCCGGCGTTCGTTCATGACTCGCCCCCGACATTTGTCGGGGGCGAAACGAGTTCGGCGGAGTTTACTCCGCCCCCCCCCGATTCTATCGTTTGCGGAAAATGCCGGGGTTTGCAGCAGTAAACTGCTGCGGCTGGTTTCGCCCCCGACAAATGTCAGGGGCGAGTAAACAAAAAAAAGCGGCGAGTTTCCCCGCCGCCTTTTCTTTTTTTCTTCCGAAATTAAAAACGATGAATCGCGTTTATTTGGAATCTTGCGTTTTCGGAAAAATCGTTTGCGTTTTCCCAGCGGAATCCGGCGGAGGGGCGAATCGTCCAGCCGTTATAGCGGAAATTGCCTTGCAAATTTAATTCGTTTTGCGTTTCGGTTTCGCCTTTTTCGTATTCGGAATGCATTCGGTAAACGGGGGATATTTTCCAGATTCTGTTTTGCAAATTTGCCGAAAGCGAAAAGTTATAATCCGCCGTTTCTCCGGAAACGGATTCGGAAAATGTTGCCGTCCAAAAATCCGCTGTGTATTTTCCGCCGCTTTCGTAGCGGAAATCGGCGAAATCGCCGTTTGCGTTTTGTTGATTTGCGGAATAATAAAAATGCCATTTGTCTTTGCGGAAATCCGCCCGTCCGCCGATGTTTGCGGAATAGCCGCTTTCAGTCAACGAATAGCCGAAATCGGGCGAATAAGTGAATATCGGAAAACCGCCGCCTGAAATATAAGACGCCGCAAAGCCGACAACAAAAACGCCCGCCCCGATATATGCAAATTCTTTCGGTTTGCCGCTTCCATTGTTTTGCGGTTGCGTTTGCTGATTTTGCGATTCTTCCATTTCGTTTTCCATTTCGGTTTCTTCCATGTTATCTTCCGAAATCAGTTTGCACATTGTCGTAGAACCATCAACAAATTCATGCGTTTCAGTGTTTTCACAAACGCACATCGTATTATCGTTCGGGTCAATCATTGCATTCTCTCCGCAAGTTGCGGGAATCGGTTCGCAAGTTGTTGTGGAATCTGCAACAAATTGATGCCCGGAATTGCAAACGCACATCGTAATATCGTCCGAATTTCTTTCCGCATTATCTCCGCAAGTTGCGGGAATTAAGCAACTTGTCATATCGGGTTGCAATTCATAACCGCTATCCGTGTCGCAAACGGCGGGAACAAATCCTCTCGCCGCCGCTATGTCAGTTTCTTCCCAATTATCATCAAGGTAAAACTCGCCGCTTTCGGCAACGCCTACCGTCCCGCTGTATTGTGCAAACGCTAACTCCCCGCCCGGATTTGTCGTATAAATCCGCACGGTCGGAGGAGTAATAACATTCCGTGGGTCATCAAATTGTCCTAATTCAACACTATCGCCCGCTTTAAAAAATACTGTCATGCCATCTAACAAATAACACAATCCAACAGAAGGACATGGTTCACCCGCAGTAGTACCAGCAATAAACGCAAATTGGACAGCAGGCATATAATTCGCTTCATCCCTTTTCATATAAATTTCCGGTATTGTCATATCAAAGTCAATAGTCGTATCACCGACTGTACGGGTATATCCCGGTTTTGTCCAAACTTCCGCCATTGCGGGCGTGTCAACTCCGACTTGTGCATTTGCGGAAGTTGTAAATCCCGCCGAAAAAACAACAGCGGCGGCGATGATGATTTTACGGATTGTTGCCGCAAAAACAGCGGCGGAAAGTGCAGAAAAACCGCGTATACACGCGCCTTTTAGAGAGTTATACCCCCCCCCCCCCCCTTAACAATTTGAAAGCCGCAAACGGCGGCAAAAATGCGATTGATGATTTGTTTATTTTTCATGGTTTTCATAAGAATATCCTCTGGTTTATTGATAAAAAAACTCCTTCATTTATTTTAACACATTTTTTCCGAAAAAAAGCATTCCCGCAAAGGCGGCGGACGCCGAAAGAAAAAAAATGGGTCAGGAGGGATTCGAACCCCCAACCAAAGGATTATGAGTCCTCTGCTCTCACCGTTGAGCTACTGACCCGCCCCGTACCCGTTTTTTTGTCGCCGGCGGCGCAAAATCTTTAAGCATATATTTTCGCAAATCCGCCAACCGTTTCGGCTGACGCAGTTTGCGCACCGCTTTCGCTTCTATTTGACGGATGCGTTCGCGCGTGACGCCGAGTTGCAATCCGACATCTTCCAGCGTGTATTCGCCGCCGATTCCAACGCCATAACGCATTCGCAAAACCTGCACTTCGCGTTGCGATAAAATATGTCCGAGATACAATCCGATGACATTGCGCGTGTCTTTGTTCAACAAAAAATCCAACGGATCCACCGCACCGACATCTTCTATAAAATCCATAAATGTGGAATCGTTGTCGCCGATGGGCGATTCCAAAGATTTCGGTTCTTTGGCGATTTTGAGAATGCGGCGCACTTTTTCCACCGCTTGTTTTCGCTGTTGCGCGCTTTGCCCGCCGTCTTTGGAACGATAAAAATCCATCCGTTCGGCGATTTGTTCGGCGGTCGGTTCGCGTCCGGTTTCCTGCACCAAAGTTCGCGTCATTTTGCTGACTTTGTTAATCGTTTCAATCATGTGTACCGGAATGCGAATCGTCCGCCCATGATCGGCAAGCGCGCGCGTAATTGCCTGCCGTATCCACCATGTCGCATAAGTAGAAAATTTAAATCCGCGCCGGTATTGAAACTTGTCCACCGCTTTCATCAGCCCGATATTGCCCTCTTGAATCAAATCCAAAAAATGCAGACCGCGGTTTGTGTATTTTTTGGCGATGGAGATAACGAGTCGCAAATTCGCGCCGACCATTTCTCCTTTTGTTTCTTGCACCAGCCGTTCCTTGCCCGCCAATTCGTCATCCAACTCCAACACTTTCGCCGGTGTTTTCAATCCGGATTTTTTGACAATCGCCGCGTATTGCCGCTGCAAATCTTCCACTTCGGCGACATAATCGCGCGTGTGCGGGCGGAAATAATTCGCCGACAATCCGCGTATCCAACTCGGGTCGGTTTCGTTGCCGGGAAACAGGCGCAAAAAATCCTGCCGCCGCATTCCCATTTTGCGCGTGCAACATTCGCGAATTTTCGCTTCAACGGCTTTCATTTTTTCGCATTCGCCGCGCGCTTCGGCGATGTAAATTTTGACAAACTTTTCGGCAAACGAAAAACGCGTCATCAGCGCGGTCAATTCGCCCAGCAAACGTTCTTTGTCGGCTTTGCGGGCGCCCCGTTGTGCGGCGCGAATTTTGTTAATCCGTTTGACGAGTTTGCGCGTCTGTTCGGCGAGATAGCGGGACGAAAACTCCTGCCGTTCTTCGGCATCGTCTATGGAATCGATTTCGGCGCGCATCATTACCGATTTTCCTTTGCCGCGCGGTTCGTCATAAATGCCGTGAACAATTTCTTCCACTTGCGCATCTCCCGCCGCCAACTTTTCGGACACCACGGCGAGAATCGCATCAACAATATTCAGACGACACGACAAAACTTCCATAATCCGCCGCTGCCCTTCTTCTATACGCCGCGAAACTTCCACTTCTTGTTCGCGCGAAAACAACGCCGAACTACTCATTTCGCGCATATACATCCGCACCGGGTCGGTCGTGCGACTGATGCCGACAAAAGACGAAATCGCCGCCTCCGCCATATCTTCAATATCGGAATCGGAACGCACCTGCATTCCCTCATCTTTCATCAGCAAATCATCGCGGTCGGGCGGCGTTTCGTAGACAGGAATGCGCCATTCCCGCAACATATTAGCGACAAAATTCACAGCGTCTTCGGAATCTTCTATGCCGTCCGGCAGATGGTCGTTAATGTCCGCATAAGTTACATAACGATTTTCTTGTCCGTGCTTAAAAAGTTGCTCCATTTTGCCGACATCCACGCCGCCGTCTTCGCCGCGCGATGCACGCCGCCCGAATTTCCGCCGCAATACCGACACCATCCGACTTTCGCGCGAATCGCCCCCCGCCGATTTTCGCGAAGCACGCGCCGGCGTTTTCGCAGATTTAGATTCAGATTTTTCCGCGGATTTGGATTCAGTTTTTGCGGATTCGGATTCGGATTTTGCGGCAATTGTTTTCGCGGATTCAGATTCAGTTTTCGCCGCGGTTTTGGATTCAGTTTTTGCAACAATTTTCGTCGCCGATTTGGATTCAGTTTTTGCAACAGTTTTCGCCGCGGGTTTGGATTCAGTTTTTGCGGATTCGGATTCGGATTTTGCGGCAATTGTTTTTGCGGATTCGTTAACGGATTTCGCGGCGGTTGCGGATTCAATTTTCCCCGCCGTTTTTGTTGCAGATTCGTTAACGGATTTTGCGGCAGATTTGGATTCGGATTTCCCCGCCGGTTTTGTTGCAGATTCGTGAACGGATTTTGCGGCGGGTTTGGATTCAATTTTCCCCGCCGGTTTTGTTGTAAATTTGAATTCAGTTTTCCCCGCCGTTTTTGTTGCAGATTCGTTAACGGATTTCGCGGCGGTTGCGGATTCAGTTTTCCCCGCCGGTTTTGTTGCGGATTTGGATTCGGATTTTGCAACCGGTTTCGCAACCGATTTTTTCGCCGCCGCGGAAACGGTGCGAGATGATTTTGCGGATTCGGAAGTCGTTTTACGCGGCATAAATACCCTCCAAGCGAAAAAAATCCATATTATAACACATCCCCGCCATTTTCATCCCAACTCGCCCGCCAAAAAAAAATTGTCAGCGCATGACAAACGGGTCTGCCATCGGTGCGCCGGATGTTTCAATCCAAACAGTTTTGGTGCGGGTATAATCGGCGATTGCTTCGTGTCCGCTTTCGCGTCCGTAGCCGGACATATTGTAGCCGCCGAAAGGTGCCAGCGGCGAAATCGCCCGGTAAGTGTTTATCCAGCAAATTCCGGCGCGAACAGCACGCGAAAAATAATGTGCGCGCGCCAAATTTTGCGTAAATATCCCAGCAGCAAGCCCGAACGCACCATCATTCGCCATCGCCGCCGCCATTTCGGGCGTAGAATTCGTATCTTGCGCGCCGGTCAAAAACAAAGCGGGAATGCGCAACGCCGACAACGCCCCGTCCTCCGGTCCGTCCTCTTCGGCAAAAACGCGATATAACGCAGCATACCCGCGACAATCGGCGGAATTCAGCCACAATCTGCACTGCGCCGCCGTTTTTTCGCCGCAACCGGCGGGATTTTCGCCAAACCAGCGGCGCAATGTCGTCTCCACATTTGCGGCATATTCGCTTTCGGCATTCGCATTATTCAATGCGCGTTTCGGCGACAACTCCACACCCGCGCCGCTTTTTCCCGATTCCGTTTTCGGCAAATGCGCGAATTTTTGCAACAATTTTGCGCGCGCCCGTACCGCCTCTCGGGCAGCAGGACGGCGACGATAAACCGCGTTCAAAGCAGCAACTCCACGACACAATTCGGGAAATCGCGCCGCCAGCGAAAACGCCAACAATGCGCCCGCCGAATGCCCGACAAACACCGCCGGACTCCGCACCGCACTTTTGACAAACGCGCCGATTTTGTCGACAAAATCCGCCAACACAGGACGAGAAGACGACAAACACGCACTTTCGCCATGCCCCGGCAAATCCGCCGCAAAAACCCGATGCGTCCGCTGCAACACGCGAATTTGCGACAACCAACATTCCGCCCGCAATCCGACTCCGTGCAACAACACAACCGGCGCCCCCGCCCCCGCCCGACAAAACGCAACGCCGTCAGACAACATCCGCCCCCGCCAACAACGAAAAATAATCAGCCCCCCTTTTCCCAAATCCCATCACACTTTCGCCTTTTTTTAATATGATTAAAAATATGATTAAAAATACGGACAAATCTTTTTCCCCGCCGAATGATTAAAACATTAATTTCCCGTTTCACCCGATTTACGAACATTTTAAATTTTTTCCGGCGAAAAAAAGAAGATGAATAATGCAAAATGATCTTTGGAAAAAACACCGCCGATTCCCGCCCGAATCGGAATACCCGCATTCGGCGGCGATTGTGATAAACTGATAGAAAGAGATTTTTCCGCTTTTCTTTCATAACTTTTGGGGATAATATGAAACGCGCGTTTTTAACAATTTTTGCGGCATTGATTCTTGCGTCTTGCGGCGGCGGTGGAGGCGGAAATACGCCGACCGTACAAATGCCCGATAATCCGCCCGTGCAAATGCCCGATAATCCGCCCGTGCAAATGCCGGACAATCCGCCCGTTGTCATTACTCCCGAACAACAAACGGAAGCGAGGGAATTGGCGACAATGTTGCGGGGGGAAGTTGCAAATTTGGAAAGTAGCGAGGAGGCGAATTCTTTGCTGGCAAAAATTGATGATTTGCTGGCGGAAATTGAAAATGCGCAAACGGAAATTGAAAAATTGCGGGCGGAAATTGCAGAGTTGCGGGCGGATTTTAAGATGGTGCAAATGGCGGACAATACAGATATGCAAACCGATAACGGCGGAAATGACGATATGCAAACCGATGACGATTCGGATAATTCGCAAATGGATGATATGACAACGCCGATAGAAACTCGTCCGATTGACGAGTTTGATTCTTTGGAGTTTCGCCGAAATCCCGTTTTATCTTTGGCGAATCCGTTGCCCGCGTACGAAAGAGGATTTTTCGGGCAAGGTGTAACAGTAATGCTTTCCGATGACGGATTTTTAAATACGCATGAAGATCTGGCGGGGCAGTTTGATGAAAATGATATTTCTCTTTCTGCACAGGAAAATCGTTTTGCTGATGCGCAACATGGTACAAACAGTGCAGGGATATTGGCGGCAAGGAGAAATGGAATAGGAATGCACGGAATCGCCCCATCCGTTATTATTGTGCCGGTGGATAGTGCGTTATATCCTAATGCAAGATGGAAACATGCGGTTTCAGTCGGCATTCCCATTATTAGTGAAAGTTTGGGGGCTGGTGTGGAGCATTTTTTGGTAACCGCCGAATTTTCAGCGATAACTGCAACGAGTTCTGTTTATAACCGTGCGACCGCTTTTGCGGCAGATGTCGGCGAAAGCGATGTGCAGTTGGTACGATCAAACGGAAATGGGGGAACTCATACAAAAGAAAATTTGAGACCCGGCGATATAACGGCGTACTTTCCGTTTATAGATAGAAACTTGGAGGATAATGTTTTGGTGGTAATGGCATTAACGACTCTTAATATGCCCGATGATTCTACAAATGGTTGCGGCGTTGCGGCGGAATGGTGCATCGGTGCGGTAGGCGATTATCATTATACGACTGATAATAACATTCCATATAGAAATTTGGGAATTAGAGGCAACACTTCCGCCGCCGCCCCCGTAGTATCGGGCGCACTCGCATTATTAAAAAGTTTTCGCCCCGAATTGAAAATGACGGTGATTCGGCAGGTGCTTTTGGAATCCGCCCGTCCGTTGGGAACTCGCAAAAATGACGGAATGCCGGACGAAGTTTTTGGTTGGGGGGCGGTGGATGTCGGAAATGGAATCGCAACACTGCAGGCGATGCAAACGGCGGACGGAATGGCGTATAGCGATTTGCGAAAAAGTTTGCCGGGCGAGTTTTCGCATTTGCGGGGGCGGCTTTCGGAGGTTTCGGTTGCCTTAAAAATAACGGATGATTCCTATTACAACATTCCGCTTTCCGATATTGTCGGCGGCGGCGATTCCGATTCGCATTCGGCAAGTTTGGGAAATGCGGCGAAGGAAATGCAGGCGGATGATTCTTTATCGCCGGAAAATGCGGGATTCGGATTCAACTATGCAAACGGCGATTATGATTTGCATTATGCGGGCGGCAACGAAAACGCGTTCCGATTTTCGGGCGGTTTGCGGCATGACGATTCGCAAAGCAGTTATATCGGCGAAGGAAGTTCTCCTTTTGCGGCGGAAAATGCAAGCGACACCGGCGGCTATGTCAAATGGGCGACAAAAAACTACGGCGGCATTTCAGCATTCGGCGAATACGGACGGACGCAAATAAAAGCGGATTACGATTCAAATTCATTCGTATCAAAAATCCAAAACGCACGGGCGGAAGAATGGACGGCAGGATTTCAATACCGCGATTTATTTTTGCATAACGACAACTTGCGATTTTCCGCCCGACAAGAATCGCGAATCAGCGGCGGCGAAATGGTTTTGCATTATCCGGTCGCCGACGGCGATTCACACAAAGCATTCATCGGCGAATCCGTGCAGACAATCCGCACCGAAACCGCAAAAATTCCCATAAAACAAAAACCGCAAACAATCTACACAGCGGGCTATTCACAAAAAACAGAAAACAGCAAATGGTCAGCGGCAGCAGAATGGAACTCGGCAACAAACGCAAAAGGATTTTCCTTCGCCGTAGAATTGCAAATTCGGTAAGTTGGAGAAATGAAACGGGTAATTTTTATTTTGATTTTTGCGGGATTTTTAACCGCTTGCGGAGGAGGAGGCGGAGGCGGTGCCGCCCCGTCCGTGAATTCGGATGATTCGCGGATTGTAATTACCGATACTCAAAAAGAGGAAGCGTTGGCGACGGCGAATCGTTTGCGTTCCGATTTGGATAGTTTGGAAAATAATGCGGAAGCGGATTCTTTGCGGCAAGAAATTGATGCCTTAATCGCCGACATTAATACCGCCCACCGGACGATAGAAGAATTGCAAAACGAAATAGCGGAATTGCAAATTGAAGTTAAAACGCTGAAAGAAAAACCGCCATCGCCGCCGGATGAAACTATGACTCCGCCGCCGATGCCTTGTCCGGATTTGGAAATGCGGAATGCGGCGGGCGTTTGCGAATGCATTGACGGTTATAAACGAAATGCGGGCGGAATGTGCGAAATGGAAACGGCGACGATTGCCGAATTTGAGCATTTGGCGGAATATAATGCAAATCCCCCCGCCCGTTCGGCGAATGCGTTGACGGCATATCAAAGGGGATTTTTCGGTCAAGGCGTTACCGTAATTGTTTTGGAATATTCGTATCGTCCGATGCACCAGGAATACGCCGCAAATGTAATTACAACCGACACGACATTGCGGGGAGTGGAATTTCGCTATGACGAAAGCCATCACGGTTCCGAATCTCTTGCTCATGGAACTGCGGTTGCCGGAATTTTGGGCGGCGTATTCGGCAACAATTTGCGCACGCACGGCATCGCCCCGTCCGTTAGAATGTGGTTGACGGGATATGAAGGTGATTATCAACTGCAGCATATTCCGTTTGCGATTTCAAACAGCGTTGCGATTGTTAATCGGAGTCATGCCTTACGGGCGGGAGGTTTTATAAATTACGATTTTGAAACTGCGGAAGAGGCGAAAAATCAGGCTACGGTTGCATTGGCGGCACGGGAATATGCCGCCGCCATCGGCGATGCCGATTATGTGGAAGTGATAGCGGCGGGGAATATTAATTCTCTTGACATTAATCGTTGGGTAAAAACCGCCGGATATTATCCAATTATCGCCCCCGAAGTAGAAAAGAATATGATTATGGTTGTAAACATATACGAAAATGATGAAATAAATAACGGGTCAGTATATTGCCATCTTGCCGCCCGTTGGTGTTTGTCGGCATATGGTTCGGGACAAGTCGTTCCTACCAGAAGGAGAGATACGTCATATAGTCCCCCTAATCATAAAAGTTTTACGGGAACTTCCGCATCCGCCCCCGTAGTTTCGGGGGCGCTTGCATTATTAAAATCCGCCGCTCCCGAATTGCCGATGACGGTGATTCGGCAGGTGCTTTTGGAATCCGCCCGTCCGTTGGGAACTCGCAAAAATGACGGAATGCCGGACGAAGTTTTTGGTTGGGGTGCGGTGGATGTCGGAAATGGAATCGCAACACTGCAGGCGATGCAGACGGCGGACGGAATGGCGTATAGCGATTTGCGGCAAGGATTGCCGTCTGAGTTTTCGCATTTGCGGGGGCGGCTTTCGGAAGTTTCGGTTGCCTTAAAAATAACGGATGATTCCTATTACAACATTCCGCTTTCCGATATTGTCGGCGGCGATTCCGATTTGCCGAAAACAAGTTTGGGAAATGCGGCGAAGGAAATGCAGGCGGATGATTCTTTATCGCCGGAAAATGCGGGATTCGGATTCAACTATGCAAACGGCGATTATGATTTGCATTATGCGGGCGGCGGCGGCAACGAAAACGCGTTCCGATTTTCGGGCGGTTTGCGGCATGACGATTCGCAAAGCAGTTATATCGGCGAAGGCGGCGGGATATTTTCGGCGGCGAATGCAAGCGACACCGGCGGCTATGTAAAATGGACGACAAAAAACTACGGCGGCATTTCGGCGTTCGGCGAATACGGAAGAACGCAAATAAAAGCGGATTACGATTCAAATTCGTTCGTATCAAAAATCCAAAACGCAAGGGCGGAAGAATGGGCGGCAGGATTTCAATACCGCGATTTATTTTTGCATAACGACAACTTGCAATTTTCCGCCCGACAAGAATCGCGAATCAGCGGCGGCGAAATGGTTTTGCATTATCCCGTTGCGGACGGCGATTCACACAAAGCATTCATCGGCGAATCCGTGCAAACAATCCGCACCGAAACCGCAAAAATTCCCATAAAACAAAAACCGCAAACAATCTACACAGCGGGCTATTCGCAAAAAACAGAAAACAGCAAATGGTCAGCGGCAGCAGAATGGAACTCGGCAACAAATGCAAAAGGAGTTTCTTTCGCCGTAGAATTACAAATTCGGTAAAAAACTATTCCGATTTTAATGCGGCGATAAAATCGGGGACTTTGTCCGCCGTGATTTTGGAATGCATCTTTTCGTTGTTGACGATGGCGACCGGGGCATCGCCGCAGGCACCGAAACATTCGCCTTCTTTCAATGTCCATTCGCCGTCCGCAGTCGTTTCGCCGAAAGAAATTTCCAAAGCCGCTTCCAATGCGGCTTTTGTTTTCATCGCACCGGACAACGCACAGGGCAGGTTTGTGCAAAGGCAAACTTTGCGCCGCCCAACCGGTTTTGTGTCGTACATATTATAAAAAGTCGCCACTTCCAACGCGCGAATTGCGGGGATTTGCAAATAATCCGCGACAAACGAAATCGTCTCCCGGTCCAACCATCCTTTTTCTTTTTGCGCGATTCGCAATGCACTCATCACTGCGGACGCCCGCCGTGCAGCGGGATATTTAGCGATTTCGCGGTCTATCGCCGCCCGCGATTCGGCGGAAAGAATCGCGGCGGAATCAGACACCGGTTTCTCCTTTTATCCATTTTATTGCAAAAAATATCGCGCGAAAAAACAACCACACCGCCAGCAAAACACCGGCGACCGAAGCCGCCGAAGCCGCTGTCGCATTCGGCATCGCCTTGTAGATAAAATCGTACAAACCGAGAAAAATATCATCGTATACAAAACGAATAATGTCGCCGAAATAGGCGGACGGAGTCGGCATAAAAGCCAGCCGCATCACCGGTCTATCTCGCCAAATACGACATCCATCGTGCCGATGATGGAAACGACATCGGCAATCATGTGTCCGCGAATCATTTCGTCCATCGCCGCCAGATGCGGAAAACCGGGCGCGCGGATTTTTAGGCGATACGGTTTGTTCGCGCCGTCCGATGCCAGATAAATGCCGAATTCGCCTTTCGGATGTTCCACCGCGCAATAGGTCTCGCCCGCCGGCACATGCATTCCTTCGGTGTACAATTTGAAATGGTGAATCAACTCTTCCATATTTTCTTTCATGGAAGTGCGTGACGGCGGTGCGATTTTGTGGTCGGCGACAATCACCGGACCGGGATTGTCGCGCAACCACGCGATGCATTGTTGCACGATAAGATTGGATTGCCGCATTTCCGCCATTCGCACGAGATAGCGGTCGTAGCAGTCGCCGTTCGCGCCCACCGGCACATCAAAATTTATTTTGTCGTACACTTCGTACGGTTGTTGTTTGCGCAAATCCCATTCCACGCCGCTGCCGCGCAACATCGGACCGGTAAAACCCAACGCCTTTGCGCGGTCAGGCGATACAACGCCGATGCCGACCGTGCGCTGTTTCCAAATGCGATTGTCGGTCAGCAATGTTTCGTATTCGTCCATCCGCGCCGGAAAACGGTTGCAAAAATCTTCAATAAAATCCAGCAATCCGCCGCGCCGGTTTTCGTTTAATTCGCGCACTTCGCGTTCGCTCTTGAAAGGCGAAGGGCTGTACTGCGGCATCGCGTCCGGCAAATCGCGATAAACGCCGCCCGGACGATAATAGGCGGCGTGCATCCGCGCACCCGATACCGCTTCGTAACAATCCAACAAATCTTCGCGTTCGCGAAAGGCATACAAAAAAACGCTCATCGCCCCGATATCCAACGCATGCGCGCCCAACCACAAAAGATGATTTAAAATGCGCGTGATTTCGTCAAACATTACGCGAATATATTGCGCCCGCACCGGCGGCGTGACACCGCATAGTTTTTCAATCGCCATCACATACGCATGTTCGTTGACCATCATGGAAACATAATCTAAGCGATCCATATACGGCACCGATTGCAAAAAAGTTTTTTGTTCGGCGAGTTTTTCGGTTGCGCGATGCAGCAACCCGATGTGCGGATCGGCGCGCTCAATTACTTCGCCGTCCAACTCCAGCACCAGCCGCAAAACCCCGTGCGCCGCGGGATGTTGCGGTCCGAAATTCATCGTATAGTTGCGGATTTCAGCCATTGTCGCGCTCGCGGGCGAACGATTCTTCGCGCGTTATCCGCGGCGTCACCTCGCGCGGCGGAATGCTCACCGGGACATACACCACGCGTTTTTTTTCGGCATCGTAACGCATTTCTACATGTCCGGAAACTGGAAAATCTTTGCGAAACGGATGTCCGATAAATCCGTAATCGGTTAAAATGCGGCGTAAATCGGGATGACCGTGAAAAACAATTCCGAACAAATCAAACGCCTCGCGTTCAAACCAATTCGCCGCCGGCCACAAATCGGTCACCGATTGCAACGCCGGAAAATTATCGTCCGCACAAAACGCCCGCAACCGCAAACGGCGATTGTGGCGCAACGACAAAAAATGATAAACCGCCGCAAATCGCGCGCCCGCCGTCCGCCCCGAATAGGCGGAATAATCCATCCCGGCGATGTCAATGAGTTGCTCAAAACACAACGCCGAATCGTCGCGCAAAATTTGCATAACGGCGGGCAATTCGCCGCCCGCCGCCGCCGCGATTGTCATTGTCGTTTCGCCGCCCGCCGTCGCAACCGAAACGCCGTCTTTATCGCACCGCGCGCGTAAAATATCCGCCAACTCTTCCATTTCCGTATTTTATCAAATAACTTTATGTTCGCGTCTTTTCGCAGCGGTCGCCCGCATTGCGGACACGCCGCAACGCCTGCAAATGCGGTGCGGGAATGCGGGTCGCGTCCGGATATAACTCTTCCGTCAATTCTATAAAATCGCAATTCCGGTTTTCTTGAATATAAATTTGCAGCAAATCACCGGCGGCGGGATTGTTCGCTTTTTTGTCTTCAAGCAATGCTTTTCGCAATGTCTCTTCCGGCGGCACTTCGGCGTCATTCAATGCGCGCGCCATTCGCGCTTTTTGTAAGAAAAAATTCGCGCGCAACTGCCGCCCCAACAACGGTTCGTCGTCCGGATTAAATTGTTTCATCCATTCCAACTCGCGGCGCATTTCCTCCTCGCCCATACGCCCGAAAGAAATTTTTTGTGAATTGGCATAAAGGCGCGCCAAAATATTATTTTCCAGCGCCCGGTCTATCAATTCCGTCCATTCGTCACTCAATTCCAAACCGTGAAAAGATGCGAGTTGCACCGCGCTGACTACTTGCGACACCGAAGAAAAATGTTGTTGCTGCGTCCACAAATCCACAATCGCATCGTCATCGTGCCGGTAAAAACGCGGGCGGCGAAACGCATCGGATAACTCCCCGGACGAAATGCGCGGCGGATGCAAACCGACATTGTCGCCCATCCACAAACGCAAAAAATCGGACAAAATAATTCGTTCGTCCGGACCTTCGCGATTAACGCGGCGGAAAAATCCCATAAAATCGGATCCGTAGCGGGGATGCGAATATAACTTAGCGCGCGCCGTGTGATAATAAATCGGGCGGTCGGTTGCCTCTATAAATTTGTTCAACACTCTTTGTTTGCTGTTGCCGTGCGGCGAATGATCCGGCGTCAGCGGCGAATATAAACGGTCGCCATATACCAACGCCTGATCGTTGTATACTTTCAAATCGGGGCGCATTCCCTCCACAAAATGCAAATAGCCGACCGGCAAATCCAAATCATCAAAAGTAAACAATACCGCGTTCGGTTCCACGCTGTTCAGTTTCGCCACTGCCAAATCGTGCGCCCAGCGATAATCGCGGCGATTGTTTTTGTCCCAATGCGCAACGGCGGCGAGTCCGACAACCGTCGCCAATGTCGCACCGGCAAAAGTCCGCCGCACTGCGGGCGAAAGACGTCCCGCAAAATCCGCCGCCCGTGCCGCCCCCACCGCCAGCCAAATCGCCATCACGCCGAACGCCAAAAGATGATAGACCCGGAACGCCGCCAGCCAAATATATTCCGCTTTGAAATCTAAAAGCAAAACCCAAAAAAAGCCGCTAAAAAACCAAGTCGCAAACATAGACAAACACAGCCACTGATAACGCGAACGCAACATCGTCAAAAATCCCAAAACGACAAACGCAAAACCAATCGGCGTAAATTGCCACAACATATCGTCCGCCAATGTCGCAGCGAATTCTATTTTGTCCGCCCAGCCAACGCCTTCCTGTTTGTCCACGCCCGAATAGCCGGAACGCAAAAAATAAAACCAGAAATCTACGACCGGATCGCTCACATCGTAACGATTCGGATTGTCGTCCGTTTCGTTAAGCCCCAGAAGTCCGATGGGACCGTAAAAATTCGCCGGATTCGCCCCCGGATGATAGCCGGAACGCCACACCATCAGCAAATACGGCGGTGCCGCCGCCAGAAATCCGTAAAACGCACCGCGCCCCAGATGCGATGCCGCACCTTGTATCGCGCCGATAAATGTCGGCGGCGAAGACATAATTTGCGAAAAAGACAAAAGTCCCACGCCCACACATCCCGCCAGCAACAGCGGATAATGAGTCGCAATGCCCAAACCGAAAACGATTCCTATCCATACAAAAAGCCGCCGATGCGCCCGACTGTCGCGCCCGAAATGACCGGCATAGCGCAAACACAGCGCGAAAAGAATAAAAAATAACGCCGCATTCAGCGTATACACTTCGGCAATAATCGCCTGCGACCAAAAAGTATCCGACACCGCATAAGCGAGTCCGCCCAGATATGCGCAAACGCGTCCGCGCGTCAACATCGCGACAATTGCGTAAATCGCCGAACACGCCGCCGCCGCCGCAAATCCGCTAAAAAAATGCCCCTTAAACGCCGGCGTACCAAAAGGCAAAAGATGATAAAAAATGCTGCCGAGAAGCGTATGCAACGGATAGCCCGGCGGATGCGCAACGCCGAAAAAATGTAAATTAGAAATAAATAATCCGTCATCTTCCAGCGCGACAAGACGCGGTGCGGTGTAACCATACAACAAAAGCGCGAGAAAAAATACCGCCGCCATGTGCGGAATTTCGGCGCGCCATTTACGCGGCGAAAGCGAATACGGAGTCAGCGCGGATTGAAAAATTTGCGACGGCCACAAAGACCGTTTTTCGGACGGAAACCATTCTTCGCCATTGCGGGCGGCGGGCGCAACCGCAAAATCGCCGCGTTCGTTGGAAGACGCATCGCCGCGTTGCGCCGCGATTTCCGCAACCGGCGGACGACGGGAAGAAGAACGACGCCGCTTGCCCACTTTTAAGTGCGGGAAATGGTGTTGGTGCGGCGGATTTTCTTTTGCAATTGGACAATGCCGAAAAGCAGCGCCTCGGCAGTAGGCGGACAACCCGGCACATAAATATCCACGGGAACAATGCGGTCGCATCCGCGCACAACCGAATAGGAATAATGATAATAACCGCCGCCGTTCGCGCAAGACCCCATAGAAATCACCCACCGCGGTTCGCTCATCTGGTCGTATACCCGCCGCAATGCGGGCGCCATTTTGTTGCATAAAGTACCAGCAACAATCATAACATCGCTTTGTCGCGGGCTGGGGCGGAAAATAACGCCGAAACGGTCCAAATCGTAACGCGATGCCCCGGCGTGCATCATCTCCACCGCACAACACGCGAGTCCGAAAGTCATCGGCCACATGGAACCAGTGCGCGCCCAATTAATCAGCGAATCGACCGAAGTCGTAAAATAACCGCGTTGCGCGAGAAGCGCACCGACATCCGCAGGCGGACGGGCGGACGGCGAAAGCGTATCGGTCGGATCAATTTTGTTGTCGCTTATCATTTTCGGTTTTCCTCTCCGCCGCAAACATCCGGCAAATAATCGGCGATTCGCGCGTCCATTTCTTTCATGTTCAATCCCATTCCATCGCCCCTTTTTTCCATTCGTAAATAAAACCCACGACCAGCACGCCCAAAAACAGCATCACGCTCCAAAAACCGAGTGCGCCCAATGTGCCGCCTTTTAACATCACCGCCCACGGCAGCAAAAACGCGATTTCCAAATCAAAAAGAATAAACAAAATCGCGACCAGATAATAGCGCACATCAAACTTCATCCGCGCATCTTCAAACGCGTCAAAACCGCATTCGTAGGGCGAGTTTTTGTGCTTGTCGGGGCGGTGCGGACCGACAATCATCCCCAACGCAATCGGTGCTACGCCGATAAACATCGCCACGCCGATAAACATTAAAATTGAAAAATATTCCTGCAGCATCCCGTTATCCGATAAAAAGTTTAAGCAATATCGGCAAAATCAGCGCGATGACAGTGCCGAACATAACTTTAAATAATTTCTCCAGCGAATCGATGCGTCCTTCCAGCCGGATAATATCGGCTTTCGTCGCCAATCCGCCTTCCTCCACCGCCTGTTTTTGCACATCGGCGATAGCGCGCGCCTGCTGTTCGTTAAAACCAGCATCGCGCAAAATATCGGCGATTTTCAGCGTATCAAGCATCGGCGTTCGTCTCCGGAATGTCCGCGGTGCCGATGGCCAGATTCGAACTGGCACAGAGTTTCCCCCACTGCCCCCTCAAGACAGCGTGTCTACCAATTCCACCACATCGGCGCGTTTCGCTCATTCGGGAATTTCCTCCGCCGCGTCCCGTTCTTCGGCGGGCGCGACAACTTCCGCCGCCGGAACGGCAGGCGTTTGTTGCAATTCTTCCAGCACGCCGGTCTCGCGCCCCAAATACAAACTGAGTCCGAGCGAAGACGCCAAAAAAATTGTCGCCAAAATGGAAGTCGTGCGGGTGAGAAAATTCGCCTTACCCGCCGTTTCGTACAAACCGCCGCGCGCACCGCCGCCGAAAGACGAACCGAGTCCCGCGCCCTTTCCTTTCTGCAATAAAATCACGCCGACCATCAGCAGCGAAGAAATAACCGTAACCGACAATAAAAATAACTTCATATTCTTTCCGCGCCGCCGATGCGGCAAATTTGTGCAAATTCGGCGGCATCCAGCGAAGCCCCTCCAACCAGCCCCCCGTCCATTTCGGCTTGTCCGAGTAATCCAGCGTTGCCCGCATTGATGCTGCCGCCATACAACACCGCTATTGTACCGCCGAACGCCCCTTTTTGTGCAATTAATTGACGACGAATTTCTTGTCCGGTCTGTTTCAATGTTTCCGCCGCCGGTGTTTTTCCGCTTCCTATCGCCCACACCGGCTCATAAGCAACGGCACACCGCGCATTGCCGGGGAGAGATTCCAACGCCCGCAGTTGCCGCAAAACAGCATCGCCGCCGCATCCGGAATCGCGTTCGGCGGCGGTTTCGCCCGCACACAACACCGGCGTCAAACCGGCGGCGGCGGCGGCGGCAATTTGTGCGGCAACATCGGAATCGTCTTCGCCCGCCGCCCGCCGTTCAGAATGTCCAACAATCGCATAATCGCATCCGACATCTGCAATCATCCGCGCGGAAACTTCGCCGGTATGCGCACCGTCCGCCGCATGACGGGAGACAGTTTGCGCACCGATTTTAATTTCGGACGGCAACATTTGCCGGGCGGCGGCAAGATACGGAAACGGCGGACAAACAACCACCACGCATTCGGGCGGCGGCGAAAAAACAGACGCCCATTCGGCGACAAACGCCAAACCGCCATTCATTTTCCAATTCGCAATAAATAGTTTTTGCATCGGCAATCGGCAACTTATTTTTTGTACTTGCGCGCAATTTCCGCCGCCGCATAAGCGATATACGCAAGCCCGATAATGCCCAACGCCAAGGGAAAATCGCGCAATTTGTCCGTCAAATCGGAATCAAACGCCGCCAATATCAAAAGCACACCGACCGGCATACATCCGCCCAACGCGCCCGCTGATATTAAATCGTGTAAATGGAAATTGCTGCGATGTCGCATCCAATATCCCGCCGCCGCCAAAAGCCCCGTCGCCGGATAGATAATTTTTATATGATCGACGAAAAGCGCGACAACAAAATCAACCATCGCGCCCGCGATGTCCGCGATTTTGATCGTCTTTTTGTGACTCGCAACCCGCCCAAAGCCCAATCAGCCCGCCGACAATCGCACCCGGCACTCCGAAACCCATCCCCGCGCCAATCAATGCGCCGCCGGCGGCAACCATAATCGGAGAAGCGTCGTTTCGTCCGCCCGTCACCCGTCCACTTTCCATACTTTTTTCCATGCCCCAATTATACAACATCCCCCCCTTTCCTCCAAACCCCCACATTTTTTCCATCCCAACCATACAACATCCCCCCCCATCTCCTCCAAACCCCCCACACTTTTTTCCATCCCAACTATACAACATCCCCATCATTTATCCAAACCCTACGGCAGCAACACCGTCGCCCCTGTTGTTTCGCGCGATTCCAGTGCGCGATGTGCGCAGGCGGCATCCGCAAGCGGCAATGTGTTGCCGATAACCGGACTCAATCCGGCGCGCATCGCAAAAAACAGCGCATCCGCCGAAGCGCGCATTTCCGCCGGCGGCGCACAATAGGCGGCGAGAGTCGGGCGGGTAAAAAACAGCGACCCTTTTTGCGCCAGCAAAGACGGCGCAAAAGCCTCCACCGCCCCGGACGCATTACCAAACGAAACAAACATTCCGCGCGGTGCTAACGAATTCAATGTTGCCGTAAAAGTCGCCTTCCCGACCGAATCGTACGCCACCGGCACGCCTTCGCCGCCGGTAATCTCACGCACCCGCACCGCAACATCTTCCCGGTCATACAAAATAACATAATCGCATCCGTGCGCCCGCGCGATTTCGGCTTTTTCTTCGGAACCGACCGTGCCGATAATCGTCGCGTTCAATTGTTTCAACCACTGACATGCAACCAACCCCACTCCGCCGGCGGCGGCATGCAACAACACAAACTCGCCCGCCCGCACCGGATAAACCCGGCGAATCAAATATTCGGCAGTCATTCCTTTCAACAACACCGCAGCGGCAGATTCAAACGATACATCATCGGGCAACGCAATAACAGCATCCGCATTTAGCAACCGATAACCAGCATAAGCCCCGACTCCGCCGACACAATAACCCACCCTCGCACCGGGCACAATGCCGCAAACGCCTTCGCCCACCGCTTCCACAACGCCCGCCCCTTCCATTCCCAAAACAAAAGGCAACGGCAGCGGATATAAACCGGTGCGATGATAAACATCAATAAAATTCACACCCGCCGCACGCGTTCTAATCAATACTTCGCCCGCTGCGGGCGGCGATAAACGAATTTTTTCGGTGCGCATTACTTCCGCACCGCCGGTTTTATGAACGCAAATCGCAGTAGTTTCCAATGTCATTTTCGCAACTCCTTTCCGCTTATATTTATAATAGCACAATGCCGCCCGAAACCGCCGCCCGATGACACAGCGAAAATCCATCGCCGCAGGCGTGTGCGGATTATACGCAATTTCGCCCGCCGCCGATTGCGACAAAACTCTGCATCGCAAATGCGAATCGGCATTGCAAGGCGGCGCACGAATTTTGCAATATCGTGACAAAACAGCAACCGCACAAGACAAAAAACGCCGTGCGCAAATGTTAAAAAACTTATGTCAAACGCACAACGCATTATTTATCGTCAACGACGACATCGCACTTGCAATTGCAACATCGGCGGACGGCGTACATTTAGGCGAAAAAGACGGCGACATCGCCGCCGCACGGGCGCAATGCCAAAAAATTCTCATCGGTGCAACTTGTCGCCGCAACATTATGCGGGCAATGCGAATGCGGGCGGCGGGTGCCGATTATTGCGCATTCGGTTCTGTCTTTTTTTCGCCGACAAAACCGGATGTGCCGCAATGCGATTTGACAATTTTAACCACCGCAAAAAAGAAAATTGATTCGCCAATTGTCGCAATCGGCGGAATCACAACGCAAACCGCCGCCGCCGTTTTCGCCGCCGGTGCAGACGCCATCGCAGTATGCACCGGACTTTTCGGCGTCCCAAACATCACCGCCACCGCCCAAAAATTCGCCGCCACAATTGAACAATAAATAAAAATAGGCGGCGGAATATCGCGAAAATAAAATATCCCATTCCCGCAAAACGACCGGAAAATAAATATATCATTCCCGAGAACGCGAAAAAATCCCGCCGCCCCCTTTTCCATTCCCGCAAAATGAACGGAAAATAAAACTTACCATTCCGGCGAACGCGAACAAATCTCGCCCTCTTTTTCCATTCCCGCGAACGCCGATGAATCCCGCCCCTTTTTTTCATTCCCGCCGCCCCCTCCTCCCTCGCCCCCGACATTTGTCGGGGGCGAAACAAGTACGGCGGAGTTTACTCCGCCCCGCAATTTCCGATTTCCCGCCGCAATCTATCGTTCGCGGAAAATTCCAGATTTTGCAGCAGTAAACTGCTGCGGCTGATTTCGCCCCCGACAAATGTCAGGGGCGAGAAATTAAGAATCAGAAACGATGCACCGCATTTATCTGAAATCTTCCGCCATTCGCAAAATCTGCCGCATTTTCCCATCTGAATCCCGCAGACGGGCGGATTTGCCAGTTGTTGTAGCGGAATTCGCCTTCCAGATTTAATTCGTTTTGCGTTTCGGTTTGTATGCCGAAATCGGATTCTTTCCATTCGGAATGCATCCGGTAAACCGGCGATAAACTCCAAACTCCGCCTCGCAAATCCGCCGACAACGACAAATCATAATCGGCAGTTTTGCCCGCAATAGATTCCGAAAATGCCGCCGTCCAAATCTCGCCATTAAACTTCGCCCCCGATTCGTAATGCAAATCTCCGAATTTTCCGTCCGTATTCGTCTGTCCCGCCGACCAATACAAATCCCATTCTCCTATTTCGTATTTCGCCCGACCGCCGAAATGTGCAGAATATCCGCTTTCGCTAAATGCATAACCCGCATCGGGCGAGAACGAAAATGCCCGAACATCGCCGCTGTGGAAATAATGCACAATCGCAACCATCCCCAAAATTCCGCCGACAACGCCCGCTACTTTCGCACTTTCTTGTGCGTCGCCCGAACTCTCAACAACCAACAAAAGCCGAGGAACTTCCAAATCGCCGTAAAATATCTGATTTTCGCCGCCGGCAACAACCACAACAATCAGCCGGTCAGTTTCAACATCAAAACCATCCGGCATCGCCGGAAATCCCTCGCTGCCGAAAACTTGCAAATCCGCACAATCGGGAACCGCAAAACTATCAGCGGCGGCAGTTCTCCGCATCGCACAACCGTTCGCCGTGTCGCCATTTTCGGCAATTTGCGGTTGCGATTCTCTTGCGGCGGCAACAGCCGAATCGTTTCGTTCAAGCGGAATCCCGCAAATTTCCGCAACTTCTTGCCGGTTTTCGCTAAATGCAAATCCCGTTTGCCATCTTGCGTTTTCGCATGAGTCGGCGGTATAAGTCGCCGAAATAAATGCCGCCCCCGCCAAAACTTCGGCGGCAGAAACGCAAATACCGCCGCTATTCGCCGGTTCAAAAACTTGCATATTATCGCAATCTTCGGCAGTCCGAGGTTCGCATATTTTATCGGCATCGTTTAACGATTCCGTTTCGCCGCAAACCGGATTTACGCAAACGCCGTTTTCGGCAGTTTGTTCGCCCTCGCAATCCGAAGTCACAAGCGGACGACATTTGTCGGTTTCGCTATCGTCAAAAATCGGCATCGCAACGCCATAAACCGAAAAACATTCCGCATCGCCATCTGCAATTGTCGGCAGACGGCAGTTGCCGGTCGCTATTGCGGCGGAATCCATATCGTCAAAAATCGGAAATGCTGCCGGACATTCGCCCATTTCGCCCGCCGCCCGACACATTCCGTCATCGCCTAATATCGGAGTCGCTTCCATAGATGCACAATCCGATGCGTTTCTTTCGCACATTGTCGGATTTACTCTTGCGGAAAATCCGGTTAGGCAATCGCAGTTGCCGTTGTTTAGTTGCGTTGTTGTTGTATCGCAACTCGGATTTTCGCAAAGATTATTGACGACGGTTTGAAGTCCGATGCAATCGTTATTTGCGGGCGTGCGAAGGTCGCAAGTAGACGGCGTATTTGCTTCATTAAGAAACTCCGTGTTCAGACAATCCGATGCTTGTAATAATCTGCAATTTATTTCGTCATCCGAAATATAACCGGTTGCACATTGAACCGGTTGAAATCCGAAAGCGTCTCTTGTCAGCGTGTTTGTTTTTTCCCAATTTGATTCAATAAGAAAAAATTGATTTCCGGTTGCTTGCGGGGCATTTGTCGGGTCGGCGGCAGTCGGTAAAACATCGCCTTCTCCTCCCGCTACAAATAATTCAGTGTTGCCCGCTTTTCTATATGTTCGTACGGAAATGCGAAATTCAATGGGTGCACCGGCAATATAGTTATCTCGTAAAATGACAACATCTCCCGCCCTTATTTCTCGTTTTGTGTCAAAGCCCGTGCAAACAGCATCAAATTCCGGCAAAACAGCGGTTGTTGAAGGCAAATTCCCACCGTCTAATTGCCCGTCGCTTGTTCGTATACATGCAAACGCCAATATATGACTGGTTGCACCTGCAAGATCTCTCGAAATTTGCTGAATAGAATTATTAAAATTAAATGATTGCCTTGTCGTACTAAAAGCAATTATATTCTGCGTTCCAATATCGTAAAAAACTCTCGCACTTGCGGGAGTCGTAACTTGTGCATTTGCGGATGTTGTAAATCCCGCCGCAAAAAAGACGGCGAAAAGAATGATTTTATTGACTGTGTTTTTCATGGTTTTGCTCCTCTGATTAAAAATGTCTGCGAAAGTATAACACACATTCCGCCCGAATTCGCAAAAAAAACGGGCGGGTTCGGCAAAAAATGCGTAAAATGCTGAAAAACGGCATTTTTCGGACTTCGGCGGCGAAAAAATATGGTTCTTAAAACATTTCGTAGACCTCTTAAAACATTTCCGAGACATCTTAAAACATTTCCGAGACATCTTAAAACATTTCCGAGACATCTTAAAACATTTCGTAGACCTCGCAAAACATTTCCGAGACATCTTAAAACATTTCGTAGACCTCGCAAAACATTTCCGAGACATCTCAAAACATTTCGTAGACCTCGCAAAACATTTCCGAGACATCTCAAAACATTTCGTAGACCTCGCAAAACATTTGCAAGACATCTTAAAACATTTTGCGGGAATGGAATGAGGGGCGGCGGAAATTTGTCGGCGAAAATCGGCGGGGCGGGGCGGAGTAAACTCCGCCGAACTCATTTCGCCCCCGACAAATGTCAGGGGCGAGAATTGGGTGAAAAAGGATGGCGGCGGATGATGGTGTCGGGGCGGGATGGACCGGTGGAAATGACATCTACGGAAACGCCGAGTAATTCTTCAATTCGCCCGATATAACGCCGTGCGGCGGGCGGTAAATCGGAATCGGTACGCAGTCCTGCAGTGCGAGTTTTCCAGCCGGGTAAGGTTTCGTAATGCGGACGGCAACGCAACAATGCTGTCGGGTCGGCGGGCGGCATTGCGATAGTTTGACCGTCCGAATCGTAGTTGACGCATAACGGAATTTCGGCAAAATCATCCAGCACATCCAGTTTTGTCAGGGCGATTCGGCGGCAACCGGAAACCAACAATGCCCGCCGCAACATCGGAATATCCAGCCAGCCGCAACGGCGGAGTCGTCCGGTTGTTGCGCCCGTTTCTTCGCCGATTTGTGCGAGACGAACGCCGTTTTCGCAATGTAATTCGGTCGGAAATGGACCGTTGCCGACACGGGTTGCGTATGCTTTGCTGATTCCTAAAACGACCGGCGATAAATCCGCCCCCAATCCTGCCGCCGCCGCCGAAGGCAAGCAATGGGCGGAAGTGACATGCGGATAGGTACCGCAATCAATATCTAACATAACGCCTTGTGCCCCTTCTAATAATATATTTTCGGCGGCGGCAGATAGCATTTCGCCGATATTTTTGCAGATGAAGGGGTGCAATTTTTTGGCTTGTTGTTGCAGCGATTGCCACAAAGAATCGGCATTTTGCGGTATGCCGGTATGGGCGGCGTATAAATCGGCGACTGATTGCAGTTTGTCGAATCCGCTGCCGTTGTATAAATCGTATAGGCGAATTGCACGGCGGGCGGTGCGGTCTTCGTGTGCGGGTCCGATTCCTCGCAAAGTTGTGCCGATTGCGGCGTGCGATTCTCGTTGTCGGTCAAGCGTTTCGTGATACGGCAAAACGAGTGCTGCCGAATCGGAAATAAACAGGCGATTTTGCAAAACGATTCCCGCCGATTCAATTTCTGCCATTTCGTGCAGAAGGGCGGCGGGCGAAATGACGACTCCGCCGCCGATGTAGCATTTTGTTTGCGGATGGAGAATGCCGCAGGGCAAAAGATGCAGGGCGAATTTTTTGCCGTCTGACACGAGAGTGTGTCCGGCGTTGTGTCCGCCTTGGAATCGGGCGACATGACCGGCGGAAGCGGCAAGCCAGTCCACGATTTTTCCTTTGCCTTCGTCGCCCCATTGCAATCCGACAACTGTCAACGCGTTCATTTTTCGCATATTTTCCATTTGTTGCCGATTTTTTTGAGTACGGGCGGGGATGCGGCGGCGGCGACAAAACGCAAGCGGCGGTTTTGTTGTCGTAACGATTCAACGGCGGCACACCATTCCGGGTCTTGCGGATGCGGGATGCATTTTATGGCGGCGGGATTTTCGGGCGGCGATAGACGGGCGACAACTTCTCGTAAATCGGTGCTAAATCCGACTGCCGGACGGAATCCCGGGCGGTCGTATCGTCCGCCGCATGCGGCAATAAAATCGCTGCCGTACATGCTGAAAACCATTCCGGTGTGATAGCCGTAGCCGCCGATTTCGCCGAAATTGATATTAATATCCAAATCTTCCGCCCGCAACATTGCGGCAACTTCGTCCAATTCGTTCAGCATTTTTTCGCCGCCGGCGTTTATGACGATTTGACGGGATTGTGTGCTGCCGGGATTATCCAGCAACATCGCCAGCGGGCGGGCGGCATCACCCGCTTGTTCGCACAAAACTGCAATATCTCGGCGGGCGATATGACGGTATAAAACTGCACGGCGGGCGGGCGGAAATTGTGCCAGCAATAAATTGATGATTCCGGCATGTCCGATATCGGCGGCGATTTCGGCAACGCCCGCCGATTTGAGTGCGCCCGCTGCCAGCCGGATAACTTCCCATTCTGCCATCGGCGGCGGGAGATTGAAAATTTCCGCACCGAGTTGCATTATTTCTCGTCCTTTCCACGGTTGCGGCGGGCGGGTGCGCAATGCCGGACCGCAATAACACAATCGGCGGGGGGAATCGCCGCCGAGAACGGCGTCAAATCGGGCTGTTTGCGGGGTATGGTCGGCACGAATGCCGAGAATCCGCCCCGACATTGTGTCGGTCATCTTAAAAATATCCAATTGCAAATCTTCGTCTTCGGCGGCGAGATTTTCGGCGTATTCTGCCAGGGCGGGCATATACAACGCATAATCGTGTGCGCACAAAAAATCTAATGTCGTGCGGCGGGCGTTTTCCAGACGGGCGGCAGCGGGCGGCGAAAGGTCGGAAATATGGTCGGGCAAGCGGAAAAATTTCGTCATTGCATAATTATACAATCACGGCGGGGCGAAAATCGTGTACAATCGCATATTACGATTGCTATGCGCAGGGGCGCAGGCGAAAACGGAGAAAAAAAATGTTCAAACTATTTCGGCAATGGATGTCTGTGGATATGGCGATAGACCTCGGTACTGCCAACACGATTATTTATGTCACACGACAAGGAATCGTTCTCAACGAACCTTCCGTTGTTGCGGTGGATATACGCGGAAATCAACCGCAAATTTTGGATGTCGGGCAAAGTGCCAAACAAATGCTCGGGCGGGCACCGGGCAATATCAAAGTCATCCGCCCGATGAAAGACGGCGTTATTGCCGATTATCGCATCACAGAACAGATGCTCAATCATTTCATCAAAAAAGTGCATGGGGCGAAGTTTCTCACCCCCGGGCCGCGTATTGTGATTTGCGTGCCGACTTCTTCTACGCCGGTTGACCGCCGTGCGATTCGCGAATCGGTGCTTGCCGCCGGGGCGACAAAAGTATATTTGATAGAAGAACCGATGGCGGCGGCACTCGGTTGCGAGTTGCCGGTCAACGAACCGGTTGGTTCTATGGTGTTGGATATCGGCGGCGGCACGGCGGAAATCGGCGTTATTTCTCTCGGCGGAATGGTATACAGCCGTTCGTTGCCGGTCGGCGGCGACAAAATTGATATGGCGATAATAGATTACATTCGCCACAAATTCGGAATTGCCATCGGCGAATCCACCAGCGAACGGGTCAAAAAACAAATTGCGGTCGCCCATCAATCGCTTTTTGCCACCGAAAAAAAAGAAGTGCGGGTAAGCGGACAAAAAGTTGCAGAAGGCGTACCGCGCAAATTTACATTAAGTTCCGAAGATATTTACGAAGCGATTTCGCCGTGCGTGGACGAAATTGTGAAAGCGGTGCGGGTTGCATTAGAAAATGTGCCGCCGGAGTTATCTTCCGACATTTCCGAACGCGGAATGGCATTGACCGGCGGCGGTGCGCTAATTCCCGGACTCAATTTGCGCGTAGAAGAAGAAACGGGCGTGCCGGTCAAACTTGCCGAAGATCCGCTGACATGCGTTGCGCGTGGTTGCGGCGTGTCGTTGCAATATCTGGACCGGAACATACTTTCCGTTTTCGCCTGATGTCGGTTGCGGCGCGGTCTCCGGCGCGTTCCGCATAATGGCGGACCGTACCGATTTTTTGCGTTTTTTGGCGGCGGTGTTGTTTTCCGCTTCCTTGACAATCGCCGATTTGGAACTGCGTCTTTTTGATCCATTGCGCGGCGGAATGTCGCTGGTGTTGTCGCCGTTTCGCTATGCGGGCGCATTGCCGGGGCGCGTAACCGAAGGCATACACAACTATTTCACTACGCGTACGCATTTATTGAACGAAAAACGCCGGCTGGAAGAACAACTTTTGCAGCAATCCGTCCGCATCAGTTCTTTGGATTTTTTCATCACCCAAAACGACGAGTTGCGTACTTTGCTTAAATTAAAAGAACGGCTTTCGGGTCGCTGGATTGCCGCCGATGTGCGACAGGAAACTTCGCAATTGCAGCAAGACAGAATTTATCTGAATCGCGGAGTCGGCGATGGCGTTTTGCCGGGAATGACGGTGGTGGACGAACTCGGAATCGTGGGGCAGATTGTGCGTGCCGCCGCCGATGGCAGCGCGGTCAATTTGCTAATCAATCCGAAACAATGGATTACCGCGCGCGTACGTCGCACCGGTCAACTTGCGATTGTTCGCGGAGTTGGCGGTGCGATGGAAATTTTTTCGTTGCCCGGCAACTCCGATTTGCGATTGGGCGATGAACTGATTGCGGACGGCGGCGTTTTTCCGGAAGGGTATCCGATTGGAACGGTTGACGACATTTCGCGCGGAGTGCGTTATTTGGATGCGTCTGTGCGTCCGGCATCCAGTTTTTACGGGCGGCGTACTTTGCTGGTATATGCAGAAGGAAATCCGGAGGCGGAGGCGCAATAATGGCGCGTTTTGCGCCCGGCTGGGATGTTGAATCGCGGCGGCATTCGCTTTCGCTGGTCGGTGCGACATTTTTTATCGCGCTATCGCTGGAGTTTTTGCCGTGGCCGGGATGGTTGTTGCAAGTCAAACCGCTGTTTCCCGATTTGGCGTTGGTCTATTGGGTAATTTATCGCCCGCAAACCGTCAATTATTGCGCGGCGGTGGTACTCGGCGTGTTGATGGATTTGGCGGGACAATTGCCGCTGGGATTTACCGCATTGTCGTATTCGCTGATTGTTTTTTTGGCAAACCGGATGCGCGGACGGTTTTCGTTGTTGGGACCGTTCGGACAAGCGACTCATGTTTTATTTGTGTTGTGTTGCGGGCAGACCGTGCTGATTTTTCTTAAAGTGTGGGAGGCGGGAGATTGGTTGCAACTCGGCGACCAATTTGGTTGGCGGGTTTTTATGCCGTCTGCGGTTGCCGCTTGTGTGTGGTTATTTTTGCCTTTGCTGATGCGCCGTTTGTCGGCGGTCGCCCGCCGTGATGAATGACCGCACACCGCCGCCGCACGGACGGTTATGGTTTTTTGCGTTGCTGGTGGCGGCGGCGGTTGTGATGTTGGCGTTGCGCTGGCACAATTTGCAAGTAGACAGATTTTCGCATTATTCGCAACTTGCACACGACAATCAGTTGGCGGTATTGCCGGTAGAACCGCCGCGCGGTTTGATTTACGACCGCAACGGCGAAACATTGGCGATAAACGAAACGGTATATTCGCTGCATGTCGTTTCCGATTTCGCTGCCAAAGTACTGGGCAATTTAGATTCGTTGCGGCAGGTGATTCCTGTGCCTGATGCAGTCGTCCAAAAACTCGTAGAAGCGAAAAACAGTTCAACTTACAGCGGCGTCATCGCATTGCGCGAACGGCTGGACGAACAAGAAATTACAAATTTTTTGGATTGGCAGTTTTTGTTTCCCGAAATTGTGCTGGAATCGGAACTGGTACGCCGCTATCCGTTCGGCGATTCTACGGGGCATGTTATCGGGCATGTCGGGCGATTGAACGAAAAAGACAAACAAAAATTGAAAAGCGCCGGGGCGGCGGACGATTATCTCGGCACAAAGTTTATCGGCAAAACCGGCGTGGAATTGATTTATGAAAAATTGTTGCGCGGTGAGTTGGGTGCGCAAGAAGCACAAGTAGACGCGCACGGACGAATCAACGCGCGCGCATTGCGCAAAAATCCGAGACGGGGCGCCGATTTGTATTTGACTCTGGATATGCGTTTGCAGCGTCTCGCCGAATCGTTGTTGAACGGCGATGCCGGTGCGGTCGTGATGATGGATGTGGAAAACGGCGAGTTGCTGGCATTGGCGAGCAGCCCGCGTTTTGATGTCAACAAATTTGTATTTGGAATTTCCACGGCGCATTGGCGTGAATTGAACGCTTCCGAACAAAAACCGTTAATTCATCGGGCGGTATACGGTCAATACGCCCCCGGTTCCACTATCAAACCATTTCTGGCGTTGGCGGCATTGCAAAACGGTTGGCGGGACGAAAAATATATTTATCATTCGCGCGGATTTTTCCGTCTCGGACAACACCGCTTTCACGACTGGAAAGAAGGCGGACACGGGCGGGTGGATGTCGCCCGTTCCATCATTCGTTCGGTCAATACTTTTTATTACGAACTCGCGCACGAAATCGGAATGGAAAAAATGTTTGCGGGACTTTCGCCGTTCGGTTTCGGTGTCGCTACCGGCGTGGATGTGGACAACGAAAAAGGCGGCGTTTTGCCCACCCCCGAATGGAAAGAAAAAGTATACGATGAAGAATGGTTTCCGGGCGAGACGGTATCCGCCGGAGTCGGACAAGGGTATGTGCAAGTAACGCCGTTGCAGATGGCGGTAGCGGCGGGCATGATCGCTAACGGCGGGCGAAAGTTGCGACCGTATTTGCGGCGGGGACGCGCAGCAGATGCCGTGAATAACGATTATTCGCCCGCGCATTTAAATTTAATTCGCGATGCGATGGCGGCGGTAACGCGCCCCGGCGGCACCGCCCCCGCTGTCGGACAAGGCGCGAAATATGGAATCGCCGGCAAAACCGGCACCGCACAAGTATCGCGTTTGCGTTATGATTCTGAAGGGCAGCGAATCAAAAATGATGAGTTGCCGAAAAAACTCAGAGATCATGCATGGTTTGTCGGTTATGCACCGACCGAAAATCCGCGCGTTGCAATTGTCGTTATGGTGGAAAACGGCGGCAGCGGCGGCAAAGCGGCGGGACCGATAGCGCGCAAAATGACGGACGAATATGTTTCAATTTATTTGCCGGACGCAACTTTGCCGCCGCCGGATTCGTCGCCGGATTCGCCGATTGATTCGCCGCCGGATTCTTCGCCGGATTCGCCGATTATCGCGGCGACGGTGGCGGTGACGGTATCGCAAATTGAGGAAAACGATGTTCGCGCCCGATAAACGAACGCCGGATTTAACATTAATCGCGCTATTGCTGGCGTTGTTTGCGCTCGGGTTGACGGCTTTGTATAGTGCGGGCGGCGAGGCGCGATTTTGGACACAACTTTCGCGCGGGTTGGCGGGAATCGCGTTAATGCTCGGCATTGCGTTCGTGCCGTCTCGTTATTTGGAAATGCTTACGCCCGTTTTTTTCGGCGGCGTTTTGTTCGCGCTTATCGGCGTTTTGCTGTTCGGCGTTAAAATCAACAACGCCCGCCGCTGGCTTGATGCGGGCATTTTGTTGCAACCGTCCGAATTGATGAAAATCGCCTTGCCGATGTGTATTGCCTATTTTTATTGCCGATTCAAAAACGCCGATTGGCGGCATCATCTGGCGGCGGCGATATTGATTGTCCCGCCGGTATTTCTCGTGATTCGGCAACCCGACCTTGGCACCGCATTGATGGTAGCGGCGGCGGGAATGCTGACGATATTTTTCGGCGGAATCGGCTGGCGATGGATTGCAGGTTTGATTTGTGCCGCCCCGGCATTCGTTTTTTTTGCGTGGAATGTGTTGCTAAAACCCTATCAAAAAAAACGCGTCTTGACTTTATTTGATCCGCAAGAAGATCCTCTGGGGGCGGGCTATCACACGATTCAATCCGAAATCGCGGTCGGTTCCGGCGGCATTTGGGGCAAGGGATTTTTGTCTGGAACGCAAGCGCAGGGCGGTTTTTTGCCCGAACGACACACCGATTTTATTTTTGCCGTTTTCGCCGAAGAATTCGGACTCGCCGGCGGCGTGCTGATGTTGGCATTGGCGGCGTTGGTGACATGGCGTGGTTTACAAATCGCCGCCCGTGCCGGTACTCTGTTCGCGTTTTTATCTGCGGCGGGAATTGTCGGTATATTTTTTACGACATTTATGGTGAATTTATCTATGGTTTCCGGGCTTTTGCCGGTGGTGGGAATGCCGTTGCCGCTGGTGAGTTATGGCGGCACCGCACTCATATCCGCGTTCGCCGGATTCGGCGTTATTTTGTCGGCATCGCGAACGAGACGGCGATGAAAGCGCGCGTATTTTTTCTCGCATTGTCGCTGGCAGGTTGCGCCGTGCCGCGTTTTTCGGAAACAATCACCGAAGAAACGCCCGCCCCGCAATCATCGCAATCGCCGCAATCGCCGCAGTCGCAATCGCCGCAATCGCCGCAATCAGATGGCAAGTTTTATTTGGATGACGGTCCGCCCGATGTTGCCCCCGCCGGATTGGAAAACATTCCCGATGCGATTCCGAAAGTGGAGGAAGTTATTGCCGCTACAACGCGCCCTTATACCGCCCTCGGCGAACGGCGAACGCCGCATCGGGCGGTGCGACCATATCGCGAAAAAGGAATCGCTTCGTGGTACGGAAAACGTTATCACGGACGCGCGACTGCATCGGGCGAAACTTACGACATGTTCAAAATGACCGCCGCCCATCCGGTGTTGGCGATTCCGAGTTATGCCCGCGTAACGCGCACCGATACGGGCAAATCGGTGGTGGTGCGAATCAACGACCGCGGTCCGTTTTTGCACGGGCGGGTGATAGATTTATCTTACGCCGCCGCCTATCGTCTCGGCATTGCCGAAAAAGGTTCAGGCGAAGTTGTCGTGGAAGCGATTGTGCCGGGCGGCGAATCGCGGGTAATCGCACCGCCGCAAACGCCCGTCCGCGATTCTGCCGACAATTTGGCGGCACAACAAATATACATTCAGTTGGGGGCGTTTTCGGTTGCGGAAAACGCCGAACGGATGCAGGCGAAATTCCGTGCCGAAACGCCCTCCGCTATCGCACACAAAATTTATTCACGCGATGGTCTGTTTTTATTTTTAATCGGACCGTACCGCAACGAATCATCGGCGCGCGCGGATGATAACTTATTGTGTGCCGCCGGTTGGTGCGGATTTTTTACGCGCGCGCCATGAATATGTGCGGCAAATCGGTCGGTGCAGTATTGCCCAAAAGCGAAAAGTTTGACTTTCCGCTGCATCTTTCCGGCGGCGGCGAGTTGCGGGAATGGGAATTGCATTACGAAACTTACGGCGCACCGAACGCCGATATGAGCAACGCGGTGTTGGTGTGTCATGCGCTGTCAGGTTCGCAACACGCCGCCGGTTATTTTGCAAACGCACCGGACAATGTCGGCTGGTGGGATAACTTTATCGGTCCCGGCAAACCGCTGGACACCGATTTTTTTTATGTCATTTCGCCGAACAATTTGGGGGGATGTCATGGGTCTACCGGACCGGCGAGTTTGCATCCGGCGGACGGTAAACCGTACGGTTCGCGATTTCCGGCGGTGACGGTGGAGGATTGGGTGTGCGCGCAAAAACATCTCGCCGACCGACTCGGAATCGCACAATTCGCCGCGGTGGCGGGCGGCAGTTTGGGCGGAATGCAGGCGTTGCGCTGGGCGATAGATTATCCCGATTGTTTGCGCGCCGCGGTGGTGATTGCGGCGGCGGCGAAGTTGAGCGCGATTAATATCGGTTTCAACGACATTGCGCGGCAGGCGATTGTGCGCGACCCCGATTTTTGCGGCGGCGATTATTACGGCGAAGGGCGATATCCGCATCGCGGACTCGGCATCGCCCGGATGTTGGGGCATGTTACTTATTTGTCGGATGCGCACATGGCGAATCGTTTCGGGCGCGAAAAACGCGATGATGCGATGTTTCAAGTGGAATCGTATTTGCGCTATCAGGGCGACAAGTTTTCGGGGCGGTTTGACGCGAACACTTATCTTTTGATGACTCGCGCGTTGGATGCTTTTGATCCGGCGGCGGCGTACGGCGGCGATTTGGCGCGCGCATTGGCGCCGGTATGTGCGGAAGTTTTGCTGGTATCGTTTTCCAGCGATTGGCGTTTTCCGCCGGCGCGTTCCGAAGAATTGGCGCGCGCGCTTTTACCGGCGGGGAAAAAAGTTTCTTATATTTCGGCGGAAACGGTGGAAGGACACGATTCGTTTTTACTCGCCGACCGGGTATATCACGATTCGGTGCGCGCATTTATGGAAGGAATAAAACCGGATGCGAGTTGATTTTGAGCGCATTGCGGCGTGCGTCCCGCGCGACGGTGCTGTTTTGGATTTAGGGTGCGGCGGCGGCGAATTGCTCGCTTTTTTGCGCGATTCGCGCGGCGCAGACGGAGTCGGTGCGGATATAGACGGCGCAAATCTGGCGGCGTGTCTACAAAAAAAAGTGCGGGCGGTGCATTGCGACATTCGCGAAGGGTTATCGCTTTTTTCGGACGGCGCATTTGATGTCGTGGTATTGTCGGATACGATGCAAGGCATTCGCACGCCGCCGCAGCGGTTGCTGGCGGAAATGTTGCGGGTCGGACGGTCGGCGGTCGTTTCGTTTCCAAACTTCGGTTATTGGCGGATGCGTTTTGCATTGCTTTCGGGGCGGATGCCGGTCGGACGCGCATTGCCGCATCAGTGGTACAACACGCCGAATATGCGTTATTGCACAATTGAAGATTTTGAATCGCTGTGCGGCGAAGAAAATTTTCATATCCAAAATCGCGTATTTTTATGCGCGGGCGCGGAAATTAAATTCGCGCCTAACTTGCGCGCCGAAACCGCGATTTATCATCTTTCCCGCAAATCGCGCTGATTTCCGAATGCGGACGCAAACCGCCGCGTTCGGAATTTGGCGGGCGGGAGTATAATTTGCGAATGCCCGCATCCCAAAAAACGATGTCCGCGTTAAACGGCGAATATAGTCGCCGCACCGCCTTGGCGCAAAAACAAATGGTGCGGGCGAAGTTGGATGCGATTGTGCTGACGACTGCGGCGAATATTTATTATTTTAGCGGCTTTCGTACGCGGTTTTGGGAAAGCCCGACTCGCCCGTGGTTTTTGGTTATTCCCGCCCGCGATGCGCCGATTGCGGTTATTCCCGAAATCGGTGCGGCGGCATTCGCTAAAACATGGATTGCCGATGTGCGCTGCTGGCAATCGCCGCACCCGAAAGACGAAGGCATTTCTTTGCTGGCGGAAACAATCCAAAAAACAGGCGCCGGCAAAATCGGAATGACACTCGGCGCGGAAAGTACGGTGCGAATGCCGCTTGCCGATTGGCACACTTTGCGCAACAAACTGCGCAAGACGGAAATCGCGGACTGCGCACCGCTGATGTGGCGTTTGCGGATGTGCAAATCGGCGGCGGAAATCGCAAAAATCCGCACCGCTTGCAAAATCGCGGCGGACGGTTTTGCCGCCCTGCCGTCTTTTGCGGATGCGTCCATGACCGTGCGCGAAATCGCACGGCGTTTGCAAATGCGAATGCTGGAAAACGGCGCGGACGATGTGCCGTATATGTCGGCGGCGGTCGGCAGCGGCGGCTACGACGACATTATTGCCGCACCGCCCGATATTGCGGCAATGCCCGGACAAATTTTAATGATTGATGCGGGGGCGCGGCGGGACGGTTATTTTTCCGATTTCAATCGCAACTATGTTGTCGGGCGGGCGGATTCGGCGATGCGCCGCGCGCATGTTGCATTGACAAACGCGTTGCAGTCGGGTTTTGCCGCCGTCCGTCCGGGTGCGCGCGCATCCGATGTGTGGCGGGCGATGCGCGATTCCTTGCCCGCCCCGGCAGCGGGCAGAATGGGACACGGCACGGGATTGCAATTGACCGAACCGCCTTCGCTTTCGCAAAACGATTCCACCGTGTTGCGCGAAAATATGGTACTCGCATTGGAACCGTCTTTAATTACCGCGCCGGGAAAAATAATGGTGTGCGAAGAAAATATCGTTGTCGGCGAAAACGGCGCAAAATGGTTGCATCGCCGCGCCGGAAAAACTTTGCCGGTACTCAAATGACCGCACATCGCGCCGTGCAGTTTACAGACAAATTGCATCCCGCAGCGGACGGCGGACGAATCGGCGTTGTCGCGCTGGCGACCGATTTGACGATTGAACGCGATATGCGAAAAATGTTGCCGCCCGGCGTAGAAATGTTTACTAATCGCGTGTTGAACGCGAATCCGCTGACACCGGAAAACTTGCGCGGCATGCGCGGCGACATTGCCCGTGCGGCGGCGGGATTGTTGCCGGGGCGCGGCGTGGATGTCGCGATATACGCCTGCACTTCGGGCGCGGCGGTTATCGGTGCGGAAAATATTCGCCGCGAAATGCAAAAAGCACATCCGCGCGCGCCGGTCACGACACCTTTGGAAGCGGCGTTTGCAGCATTCGCCGCGTTGGACGCGCGCCGCATCAGCGTTTTAACGCCCTACATTCCGGCACTCAATCGCGCACTGGAATCGCAATTCGCCGCCGCCGGATGCGAAATGTTGAACGCGGACGGTTTGGGTTTTGAAGACGATTTACAAATCGCCGACATCGCGCCCGCTGCGATTGTCCGTTTTGCAAAAAACGCGATGCACCGGCAAGCAAAAGCGTTGTTTCTTTCATGCACCGCATTGCGCGCAACCGAAGTTATCGCGGAAATAGAAGACGCGGTCGGCGTGCCGGTTGTTGCAAGCAATCAGGCGTTGGCGTGGCACGCGTTGCGGTTGTTAAACAATCCGCAAAAAATTCGCGGTTTTGGAATATTAATGGAGACGACAAAATGACACCCGCGACATTGCACACCGCAAACGCTGCGACAAATGGCGATTATCCGCGCGCGTTGCATTCCGCATTGTCGCCCGAAGACGGGGCGCGCGCCGTTGCCGAAATTTCGCGATGGCACGGTTATGCACCGACTCCGTTGCGCGCGTTGTCCGAAATAGCGGCGCGGGCGAATGTGCAAAATATTTTTTACAAAGACGAAAGCCGCCGTTTTCCGCCGGTCAATAGTTTCAAGGCGCTGGGCGGTGCGTTCGCGGTGTATCAACTTCTCGCCGAAACCATTCGCGCGCAAACCGGAATCGCGCCCGCTGCGGCGGAACTCGCCGCCGGAAAACATTCCGCGCATTGCAAAAAAATCACCGTCGCCGCCGCAACAGACGGCAATCACGGGCGCGCCGTTGCATGGGGCGCGCGCCGATTCGGTTGCGAATGCCGAATTTTTATTCACGCAGAAGTCAGCGAAGAACGCAAACGGGCGATGGAATCACTCGGCGCAAAAGTCGTACGCATTCGCGGCGATTACGACGAATCGGTGCGCGTTGCCGCCGCGACAAGCGAAAAAAATAAATGGACGGTCGTTTCCGACACTTCCTACGAAAAATACGAATCCATTCCGCGGCAAGTAATGGCGGGCTATTGCGTTCTCGCAGAAGAAACTTTGCAACAAACGCCCGCCCCGTTCACGCATCTTTTTGTGCAAGGCGGAGTCGGCGGTCTCGCCGCAGCAATGTGTTTTTGGTTCTGGCACAAACTCGGTGCGATGCGCCCGCGCACAATTATCGTTGAACCGGAAGCGGCGGATTGTTTATATCGCAGCGCACTCGCCGGCGAAATGCGCGCGGTCAAAATTGAAAACGAAACGATAATGGCGGGATTGAGTTGCGGCGAACCGTCGCCGCTGGCGTGGAAGATTTTGCATCACGGCGCACACGATTTTATGACGATTCCGGATGCGACAATTCCGCCGTTAATGCGCGAACTGGCGCACCGCGATTCGCCGATTGAAGCGGGCGAATCCGCCCCCGCCGGACTCGCCGGATTTTTGGCGGCGGCGGCGGATGATTTGCGGCAAAAAATGCAAATCACTTCCGATTCCAACATTTTCGTCATCGGCACCGAAGGCGCAACCGCCCCGAAATTGTACGAAGAAATCACCGGCATCCGCCCGACAGCATAATTCTCTCCGATTCTTCCGTGCCGCAACTCTCATAAAACTACGGCACAAACGCCGCCGAATCTGCCCGTTTTTTTGCGAATTCGGGCGGGATTCTTGCAGGAATCGGTTAAAATGGCATTTTGTTTTTAACGAGGAAGTAGGATGAAACAGCAAAGCGAAAACCGGAAACGCGAACTTTGGATTGGCGACAATTTGGCGATTATGCGACAGATGAATTCGGAAACGGTGGATTTAATTTATCTTGACCCGCCATTTAATTCCAAAAAAATGTACGAAGGGAATCTTGACGAAGGAATGGGAAAGCAATCGTTTTCGGACATTTGGGGCGATTCTGATATTACCGAAGATGACCGCCGCATTTTGCGGGAACGAAATCCGATGTTGGCGGAATTAATTCAATTTTTGGGGAATTCGCACGGCATTTCGTGGAAGTCGTATTTGTCGTTTATGGGAATTCGTTTAATGGAAATGCACCGATTGTTAAAAGACACGGGCAGCATTTATTTGCATTGCGATTGGCGTATGTCGCATCCGCTTAAATTGGTGATGGATATTATATTCGGCAGCAATTTTCGCAGCAACATTATCTGGCGAAAAACGAATTCACCGAAAGCGCAATCGCGCGTTTTCGGTGCGCAGTACGACGATATTTTAATGTACACCAAAAGCGATGATTTCGTTTTCAATCCGATTTATGTCGATCCGGACGAATCATACCTTAAAAGTTTTCGGCACAAGGACGAAAGGGGGCGGTATCAAACCGTCGCCCTTTCTAATGTGACGAGTGCGGGCGGTTTCGCTAAAATGTCGTTGTACGAATGGCGTGGCGTGAAGGCGCGGTGGATTTATTCTAAAGAAAAAATGGAATCGTGGTGGGAGGACAATCTTATTGTCAAAACCAAAACCGGCGGGTATCGCAAAAAACATTATCTTTCGGAATCGGAAGGCAAACTTGTCTCGGACATTTGGGCGGACAGTACGGTGCCGCCGATTCAGGGCGGTTCTTCGGAACGCACAGGATGGGCGACGCAAAAACCGCTTGCCCTTTTGGAACGAATTATAAAAGCATCGTCAAACAAAGGCGATATTGTGCTTGACCCGTTTTGCGGATGTGGAACCGCCTGCGTTGCCGCAACGAATCTCGGGCGGCAGTGGATTGGAATTGATCAACATCCAAAAGCGGGCGTGATTATGCAAGACCGAATGAAGAAAGACGCAAAGTTAGCCCCCGAATGGGGCGGCGTGAAAATTCTCTTGGAAAAAGATGCGGCGAAGTTGCCGAAACGCACCGATGTTGCACCGTTCAAAAAAGACGAACGGACGAAGCGAACGATTTACGAACGGCAAAAAGGCAAATGCGCAAGCGGCGAATTTTGTCTGAATGGTACGGACGCAAAGCCGATTAATTTTATGGACTTTGACCGCAAACTTTCCGGCAAACGAGGCGGCGGTTATACTTGGGATAATGTGCAGTTGTTGTGTCGCACTTGCAACGGCAGCAAAGGCAAGAAAACTTGGAATACTTTTATTAGAGAATTGAAACGCAAAAAGGCGGATCAACTTATCAAAGAATTGGAATCGCCCGAAGAGGAATGACAAAAAACGGGCGGGAATGGAATGTACTTTTTTCCGGTCGTTTTGCGGGAATGGAATGTACTTTTTTCGGTTGTTTTGCGGAAATTCCAAAATTAATTTTTCGCGTAAAATGTGCGAATTCCCGCCGTCATTCCCGCGAAAGCGGGAAGGCAGATTCCAGTCCGAAGTGCAACAGTTGGGATATATTAGCATAGTCCGAGTTGTTGTGCGGGGGTGCGGAATTGCAGGCGTGGTGTTGGGCGATGATTCAATATTTTTTCCGCCCGGCGCAATGCCTTCGGCAAGCCGTAGCGATGTAAATCGCGATTTACCATTCGCCGCACGAGACCGTTCATTTGCTCTACGCCACCGCGTTGTTGCGGGCGTCCCGGATCGCTCACATACCATTTTATGCCCAGCGCTTTTTCTACCTTTCGCCAACGGACGAATTCCCAACCGCCATCGCTCGTCATCGTGTGCACCGGCAAACCGCGCAGCAGATGAATAATCCGCTTCGCCGTTTCGTCCGCCGAATAGTTCGGCAACAAAAACAATCGCACATAACCGCTTTTGCGCTCCCGCAATGACAGCGACATCACGCGTTTTTGCCAATACATCGTATCAACTTCCCAATCGCCGAATCGTCCGCGGGCATTCACAATCGCCGGACGACCGGCAATCGGCGCGGCGTCTTTCATCATCGCGAATCGCCCGTCTTTCGGGCGTTTGCGGTAATGCCCCACGCCGAAACTCATCTGCCGGTGCGGCGCGCAACAAACAATACTTTTGCGCGGACGCGGCGGCTTACAATGCGAACCGCGACAGACATCTTTCCACAACCAGTTATACAACGCGCTTTTTCCGACCGGCAAAAACACCGCGGCGGACGACACCGAATAATGATTATTCATCCAAAACGCGAAGTCGCGCAATACGGCATCGGAAAGTTTGCGCGGGCGTTCAGAGGCGCGTCGTCGTCGCACTTTGGCGCGATGATGAGCGACTTCGGGATTGTATTGCCGCCGGCATCGTTTGATTTCTCGCGAAATGGTAGAAACAGAGACGCCGAGTTCTTTTGCGATTTTTCGTTGCGATGTTTTTTGTCGCAGGCGGACGCAAATTGTGATACGATGAGAAAGGGACAGATGGGTATACATAAGATCCTCCGAAGTAATAACAAATAGCCAAAAGAGGATTATCCTTCCGTCCCCCTTTTTTTGGCTCCCCTGTTGCACTTCGGACTGGAATCTGCCGAATCCATTTTTACCGACAAATTCCCGCATTCACCTCGTTTTTTGCAAAAAAAAATTCGCAGAAATTCCAAACTTAATTTTCGCGTAAAATTCGCGAAATTCCAAAATTAATCGCCCCGAATAGATTCCCGCTTTCGCGGGAATGACGGCGTTTTTTCGCGGAATTCCGCCGATTCCTCCGCGTTCGCCGGAATGGTAAATTTATTTTCGGTGAAAATTCCTCCGCGTTCGCGGGAATGGTAAATTTATTTTCGGTGAAAATTCCTCCGCGTTCGCGGGAATGGTAAATTTATTTTCGCGGAATTCCGCTGCCGGTTTAAGAATCGTCCGCCCGTGCCGTCCGATTAAAAAAAAGTTAATCGCGCGAAGTTTTTATATTCGGCGGTTTTGTGATAGTATTAATTTTATTTTTATTTTTAAACAGGAACACGATAATGATTAAAACCACCAAAAATACCAAACGCAACTTTTCCCGCCGCTCTTTTTTGTCGGTGTTGGGTACTTCCGCCCTTGCCGCCGGAATTCGTTTTCCGGCGAATGCTGCCGAAGAAAAAAAGGTCAACTTTTATAACTGGGACACCTACATCGGCGAAACGACATTGGACGATTTCCGGCGTGCTACCGGCGTGGAAGCAACGCTGAGTTTATTTTCCGGCAACGACGAATTGTTCGCCAAAATGCGGGAAGGTAATTCGGGTTACGATGTCGTGCTGCCGAGCGACACTTATGTGGAACGGTTGCGCAAAGCGAAACTGATTCAACCGTTAAATCATGAATTGATTCCGAATTTTCGCAATATCGCACCGCAGTTTCAAAATTCCGCTTTTGACCCCGGACGCCGTTATTCCATGCCGTATATGTGGGGGACGATGGGCATCGGCTACCGCAAATCCAAAGTACCGGAACCGAAATCGTGGGGCGCGATATGGGGTGCGGAATCTGACCGGTATGCTGGACGCATCGGTTGGATGAACGAGGCGGAAGCGATGTTGGGAATGGCGTTGCGTTATTTGGGACATTCGTATAACGAAACGGATTCCGCACGAATCGCCGCCGCCGCCGACCAACTAATACGATACAAAAAAAACGCGAAGGGAATTTTTGATGACAACGGGCAAGATTTGCTCGCGTCCGGCGAAATAGATTTGGCAGTGGAATGGAACGGCGACATCGCGCAACTCATCACCGAAGATCCCGATATCGGTTATGCGATTCCGCCGGACGGCGGATTTTTGTGGGAAGACGGATTGTGCATTCCCGCCGGCGCACCGCATCCGACAAATGCGCACACTTTTATTAACTTTTTGTTGGACGCCGAAGCCGGACGCGATCTGGCGGAATATATTCAATATGCAACGACAAACGCCGCCGCACGCGCATTGATGGACGATTCGTACAGCGGCAATCCCGCTATTTTTCCGCCGGAAGAAATCACCGCAAAGTTGGAAACTGCGTCTTATCTGGGCGAAGAACGCTCCCGCCTGATAGACGAAGAGTGGACGCGAATATTGGCGGCATAATGCGCGCGACACCGGGCGAATACGATTCCGCCGCATTGCGGCGAGCGGACAACCGCTTTTTGCATCCGTGGGAGGAAATGGAATCTTACGGCGGCAACGACCGCACGATATTGACCGGCGGCGAAGGCGTTTATGTTCGCGATGCCTGCGGCAACCGATTGCTGGACGGTCCCGGCGGAATGTGGTGCGTCAATGTCGGACACGGCAACGAAGAAATCGCCGAGGCGATTTATCGGCAAGCGCGCGCGCTTTCTTACTGCAGCGCGTGGAGTTTGAGCAACGCCCCGGCGTCAATGCTTGCCGAAAAACTTGCATCTCTGACTCCCGGCGACCTCAACAATATTTTTTTCACCGGCGGCGGTTCCACCGCAGTAGACAGCGCGTTGCGATTCGCGATGTTTCGCAACAACTATCTCGGAATGAAAAACAAAAAACATTTCATTTCGCGCGTCAACGCCTATCACGGCAGTACTTTTTTGGCGGCGTCCGTTTCGGGAAAGGGGCGCGACAAAAACTATCTGGATTTTCACGCGCCGTTTTCGCATTTCGTTTCCGATCCCGCCTGTCATCGCGATGGCGGCGGACGGACGGACGCCGAATACAATCGCGCCAAGGCGGAAGAGTTGGAGAACAAAATTTTAGAAATCGGCGCGGACAATGTCGCCGCTTTCATCGCCGAACCGGTGATGGGATCGGGCGGCGTCATCGTCCCGCCGCCGGGATATTATGCGGCGTGTTTTGAAGTTTGTCGCCGCCATGATGTGCTTTTTATCGCGGACGAAACGGTCACCGCTTTCGGGCGGCTGGGACATTTTTTTTCGTGCGAGAAAGTTTTCGGTGTCGTGCCGGACATTCTGATTTGCGCCAAAGGATTGACTTCGGGTTATTTGCCGCTCGGTGCGATGATTATTTCCGACCGTCTGATTGCGGGAATGCGCGGCGCGCACAAAGCGGGAATTTTCGCCAACGGTTATACCTATTCCGGTCATCCGGTTGCGGCGGCGGCGGCATTAAAAAATATTGAAATTATGGAACGCCCCGGATTTATGGAACACGCCCGCGAGGCGGGAGAATATTTCGGAAAACGAATCGGCGAACTCGCAGATTTGCCGCTTGTCGCCAATACGCGCGCCGCCGGATTGATGGGATGCGTGGAATGCAATCCGCCCGGCGAAACGGAATCGCTTTCCGCCGATTATGCCATCGGCGAACAAATAGACCGGCATTGTCAATCGGCGGGATTACTCGTGCGCCCGCTAATTAATATGTGCGTTCTGTCGCCACCGCTGATCATCACCCGCACACAAATTGACGAAATGCTCGGCATTTTACGACAAAGCATAAAACGCGTTGCCGAAGAAAACGGATTCGCCTCGCCCGCCGCATAAACCGCCGCCGCATAAACCGCGCCGCAATCCGCTTCCGATTTGGATATTATTCCGCCCATGTATCCGCAAACGGAGCGGCAATCAATTGCGCACGAGGAATTCTTAAATTAATTTTCCGCCGCCGCCGCCGAAGAGACGCGCAATTAGTTTCGTTCGCCGCGTTTGAATCGTCCTTGCACGATGCGGTCAATCACCATCGCGCAAAACAAAATGGCAAGTCCTGCCAAAAGTCCCTTTCCTTTTGCCGCATACTGCAGCGCGACTAAAACATCTTCTCCCAATCCCTTCGCGCCAATTAAAGACGCGATGACGACCATAGACAGACACATTAATATCGTCTGATTAATGCCCGCCATAATGCTCGGCAACGCCAGCGGCAACTCCACATCCTGCAGCAGTTTTCGTTTTGTGCAGCCGAACGCTATCGCCGCTTCTTTTACATCTTCCGGCACTTGCCGAATGCCGAGCGCGGTCAGCCGCACGACGGGCGGCAAACCGAAAATAATTGTCGCAATAATTCCCGGCGGTTTGCCGGTGCCAAAAAATGCAATCACCGGAATAAGATAGACAAACGCCGGCATTGTCTGCATAAAATCCAGCACCGGACGAATGGCGGAATATACGCGTTCTTTCTTTCCGCACCAAATGCCGAGCGGCACGCCGATTAGAACGCACAAAATAGCCGCCGCGCCCAGCAGTGCCACAGTAATCATGCTTTTTTCCCAAAATCCGAGAATCCCCAAATAGGCAAGTGCTGCGGCGGTAAAAATGGCGACGCGCGCACCGGCAATGCGCCACGCAACGGCGACAATCACCAAAAAAGTTGTCGGCCACGGCGTACCCGTCAAAATAATTTCCAACCCGTCCAGCAAAAAACGAATGCCGGAAGTCAATCCGCCGAAAAATCCCGCGCCCTTGTCGGCAATCGCGTCAAATCCGTTGTCCAGCCAGACGGCGGCGGCGGTGTACGCTTCTTTGCTTGCCGGAAAAGAAGTCAGAAAATCCGCCGGACGGGATGCGGTAAAACGATAAACGGTCGGCGGCAAAACCGCGGCGACAATCAGCGCGGCAAAAGCGGCGCCGGATGCGCGAATGCCGCCGCCGATACTTTTGTCCGCGCGCCATTTGGCGTATTGTTGTTCGTATGCGGTGTTCGCCAAAAATCCTTGCATTAACCGCAATAAAAAAAACGCCGCCGCGCCGCCGACAACTAACGATAAAGAACCGGTGTTGGCGGCATGCGCGGCTTGCTCTGCTTTGTCGGATGCGCGTTGCAAGTTTTCGGCGTTGCGCGCGAGATTTTCCGCATTGTCGCCGCCGGCGGCAGCGGCTTCTTGCGCTTTCGCCAGCATTTCCCGCGATTTTTCCGCCAGCCGCCGCGCGCGCTCCATTTGCGCGCCGCCCAAATCTCCCCACAAACCGCGCCCGAACTGCACAATCGCGAAAGTTTCCACAAAAAGCGACAACCAAAAAAATCCCCACAAACCGCGCGCGCCCGACCACAAAGGTCCCAGCAACGCCGCCGCCGGATTGAAGACAAATCGCGCCGCGCCGCTTTGGATATCCGCAAATGCGCGCGCATAATATTCGCCGCGCGGACCGGCGAATTCCGCCGCCAAATCGGCGTCCCCGGCACGTTTTTGTTCGCTCTCTTGCGCGCTCATTCCGTCTCTTTTTTCATAAAACGCAGCAACACATCTTTGTCGACAACGCCGACATCGCGCCCGGAATCGGCGACAATCACCGGCGATTCGCATGAACGCACCTTCTCAATCAATTCGCCCAAATGCGCACCGCCGTCCATTCGCGGCGCGTCCGCGGGAATTTCGCCGCGCCATTCTCCGATGTCGCGCATCACGGTGCGGGCGCGGGCAATTTTAAGTTTGGATATGTCGCGCACAAAATCGGCAACATAATCATTTTGCGGATTCATAATAATATCTTCCGGCGCGCCAATTTGCACAATGCGACCGTTTTTCATAATCGCGATTCGGTCTCCCAAACTCGCCGCTTCCTCCAAATCGTGCGTAATAAAAACAGTCGTTTTTTTCAGGCGGCGCGAAATATCCAAAAACAACTCCTGCAACTGTCCGCGAATCAGCGGATCCAACGCGCTAAACGGTTCGTCCATCAGCAAAATTTCGGGGTCAGAAGCCAAAGCGCGCGCCAGACCGACGCGCTGCCGCATGCCGCCGGACAACTCGTGCGGCATTCGGTCTTCAAATCCGTCCAGATTCACCATAGACAACGCATTTTGCGAAATCTTCCGCCGTTGCGCCTTGGATTCGCCTTGCACTTCCAAAGGAAATCCGACATTATCGCGCACCGGACGATGCGGAAACAACGCCATGTGTTGAAACACCATTCCAATCCGGCGGGCACGCATGTCGCGCAGATCATTGTCGGAAATTTCCATAATGTTGCGCCCGAGAACAATGACTTCGCCGGCGGACGGTTCAATCAGGCGGTTTAAGCAGCGCACCAAAGTGGATTTTCCGCTGCCGGAAAGCCCCATCACGCAAAAAATTTCGCCCGGAAAGATCTCCAGCGAAATATCCGCCATTCCCAAAATGCAATTGAATTTTTCGAGCAACTCGGTTTTTCCGGCACCCGAATTTTGCGCCGCCGCCAGCGCATCGCCGTTATCGTCGCCAAACAGTTTCCAGACATTTCGCAAAGAAACCGCACTGTCGCCGGAAGACGGCGAAGGCATTTTCGGGACTCTCCCGGCGAACGGTCAATGACCGAGCCAGGATTCCACCCGCCCGCTGTTTTGCGAAACCCATTCCCGGGCGACTTCCGCCAAATCTCTCTTTTCCTCGTCAACTTCCAGCATCAGAGCGGCGACCGTATCGGCGTCCAGCCGCACATTGGCAAGCATCGCAGCGGCATCGGGATTCGATTCTTCCAGCGATTTCGCGTAATGAATGTGCAAATGAGTCAGCGGATACGCCATTGCGATGTCGGATTTTTCCAGCCACTCCGGATCGTCCGTTTTAGAAATATGCTTCCATTTGGCGGCATCGTAGGGCGGTTCCTCCAAAATCACCAGGTCATACAACGAAAACATGGAGTGCGGCGTATAGCAATAAAAAACATACGGTTTATCTTGCAAAATGGACTCGGACAATGCCGCAATGTTGAGAGATTCGTCCAACTGCAGCAACTCAAAAGTTTCCGCATAACCGTAACTTTTTGCGCGAATCTGTCCGATTTCCGTTGCCGCCCAGCCCGCCGGTCCTATCCATGTTTCGCCCCGCCCGTCGCCGTCGCTATCAAACAGTGCGGCTTTGTCCGGATCGGTCAAATCGTAGACGGATGTAATGTCGTACTTTTCCGAAACCTTTCTGGTCACGCACATCGCCTGTACGGATTCCACGGAGTTGGGATTCATGGCGACCGCGCCTTTTTCTTGCACATATTTGTTGTGCAGTTCCTGCTGATTCGGCAGCCACACCTCCGGGTGAATATGCATAGAGCCGCGCTCCATCGCCTCAAAAATGACCGCATTATTGCCGGGTTGCGTCTCTACTTCCAACCCGAAATTATCTTCTAAAATAACTTTCAGAACATGCCCCGTAATTTGTGCCGAAGTCCAGTTGCCAAGACCGATGACAATATCCGCCGCCAATGCCGGCGGAGAAGCCAGCGCGATGACCAAAGTAAAAGAAACGCCGATTTTTTTCATAATTCCACCTCCTGTGAGTAAAAGAAAACTAACCTTCATTCTTATAATAACAAACTTTTGCGAAAAACAACAATTTTCCGCCCCTCTCCGAAAAAAATGTTGTTTTTTGATGATTGACGCGCCGTATTACGCCAAATCGCGGCGCAACGCCTGACACAGACAATGCACACCGCCGCCGCCGAGCGTGAACATGGACATATCGGGCTCAAATACCTCCATCCCCTGCGCCCGCAACTCGGCATTAACATTGGAATCGCCTTTCATTGACAAAATGCGATCGTCGCCGAGAGACACCAGATTGACGCCCAAATCCCGCGTGTATCGGTACGGCACATCAATAAATTTAAACTGCCGCGCCCGCAACCAATCCAATGTCCAGTCCTCCAAAACATCCGAACATAATACGGCGAGTTTGGGTGCGACAGGAACCAGCAACGCATCCAAATGTACAAAATCGGACGGAATCGGCACCGCTTCCGCCTCCCATCCTTGTTCGCGAAACCATCCCGCAACTTGCAGCGCGCCTTCCTTCTCGCTGCGCAAACCGCCATATCCAATCAGCGCGGCGCCCGGCTCCACAATCACCAAATCGCCGCCTTCAAAATAGCCGGCAGTGGCAAATCGCCAAATCGGAATATCGGCGCGCTGATAAAAAGCGACCGCCGTTGCATAATCGGCGCGGCGACATTTAAGTTGCATGTGGGAGATAATGGGACCCCACGGCGTCATCACGCTTGAATCGCGGGCGAAAAAATTCCGATGCAAAACTTCGTCGGCGTCCAAAAAATGACACGATACCCCGGCGGATTCGTAAATGTCGACCATTTCCCGATGTTGCGACATAGCGAGCGAATGGTCAAACTTGATGCCGGTTCTTTCGGCGTTTTCCATCGTCCGGCGAATAATCGGTCCCGCTTCCGCCCACCGATAATAATCGGGGCGACCAAGCAAAACATCGCGCAACACGCCATATTCGGAATCAACGCCAAACTGGACGCCATTTTTTTCTGATTTAGAATCGGACATAACATACCTCCGTGCCGCCGCATAAAGACGCGACAGATGTCCCTATTTTACACCGACATATCAAACTCGCAACAAAAACGGCAAAAAAATATAGCATTCGTGTAAATTTTAAGTGCGGTGCGAAATCGGGCGAAATTTCGGATTCAAACCAATTCGGCGGTCTGTACGACGGCATGAAACAGCACATTCGCGCCCGCCGCCGCCCATTCCGGCGATATGTCTTCGGCTTCGTTGTGCGACAATCCGCCAACGCACGGACACATTACCATCGCCGTCGGCGCAATGCGGCTGATCCAAAATGCGTCATGTCCGGCGCCGGAAACCAAATCGCGACACGAATATCCCAATCGCGCCGCCGCCGCACGCACGGCATTCACGCAATCGCTGTCAAACTCCGCGGAATCGTATCGCCCGATTTCCCGAACGGAAATTTGCAGACCGCCTTCGTCTGCGACCGCTTCCGCCCGCGAAACTATTTCTTTTTTCATCCTATTCAGCACGGATTGTTCCGGATGCCGAAAATCCGCCGTCAACACGGATTTTCCCGCGATAATGTTGCGGGATTTCGGGAATACTTCGCAATGCCCGACCGTCGCCACCGCCCAAGGCGCATGCGCACGGGCGACTTCGTCAATCGCGAGAATGATGCGCGCCATTCCCAGCCCCGCATCGGCGCGCATGTCCATCGGGGTGGAACCGGCATGGCTTTCCTTGCCGACAATGGTAAATTCCAGCCAATACATTCCTTGTCCGCGGGTAACCGCGCCAATGTCTATTCCCTCCGTTTCCAGCACCGGTCCTTGCTCTATATGCAGTTCAAAATACGCCCGCATTTGGCGGACGCCAATTTCTTCATCGCCGCGCCATCCGATGCGCACCAGTTCTTCGCCGAATGTTTTGTGCGCCGCGTCTTCCCGGGTATATGCCCACTGCAAATCATGCGCGCCGGAAAAAACACCGGAGCCCAGCATCGGCGGTGCAAATCGGACGCCTTCTTCGTTTGACCAATTCACCACCACAATCGGACGCCGGGTTTTGGCGGCAAAATCGTTGAGCGATTGCACAATCTCCAGCCCCGCCAACACACCCAATACGCCGTCAAACTTCCCGCCGGTCGGCTGCGTGTCCAAATGACTGCCGACATAAACGGGCAAAGAATCGGCATCTTCCCCGGAACGCATGGCGAACATATTGCCCATTTTGTCCGCGCAAACCGTCATTCCCGCCGCTTCGCACCATCCCTTAAACAGCGCCCGCCCGGCGGCATCGGCATCGGTCAATGTTTGGCGGTTATTGCCGCCTGCAACGCCGGGACCGATTTTTGCCATATCCATCAGCATTCGCCATAAGCGAATATCATTAATTTTTGTTCCGCCGTCAAGTTTCAGCATATTATTTCACCGCCTTATTTTCGCATTCCCGCTCGCCATCGGCGGAAAGAGTATAGCATGTTTGTGATTTGACATAAAAAAACCCGCCCCGTATATGCGGGCGGGTTTTAGGAGGAAAAAATCCCGGCGACGTCCTACTCTTGCGCGGTCAAAACCGCACTACCATCGGCGATAAAGCGTTTCACGGTCCTGTTCGGAATGGGAAGGGGTGGTTCCGCTTCTCTATGACCGCCGGAAACCGGCTATCCGAAAAAAGCGACAATGTCGTCGCCGGCGAGTAAAAGCATAACGCCCGTCCACAAAAAAATCTGAACGAAAATGTATACTTTTCCCAAACCATGCAACGTTTCTTCTTTCGCGGTCGCATGTTTTCGCAAACGGCGAAAACGCCACAACGTTTCCGCCACCAAACTTGCGACGACAACAAACGCCAAAGCAACAGTCCACGACATTGCGGAGTTATACCGCGCGCGTTTTCGGATAAAAATGATGAACAACGAAATACGGTCGCATAATCCGTCCGCGTTCGCAAAAGCGAAGCGCGCACGAATATGGAATCAAGCCGCACGGACAATTAGTAGCGGTTAGCTTAACGCATCGCTGCGCTTCCACATCCGCCCTATCAACCTCGTAATCTTCAAGGGTCCTTTTGGAGGGTCAAGCCCTCGGGAAGTCTAATCTTGAGGGGGGCTTCGCGCTTAGATGCTTTCAGCACTTATCCCGTCCGAACATAGCTACCCGGCAATGCCGCTGGCGCGACAACCGGAACACCAGAGGTTCGTCCACTCCGGTCCTCTCGTACTAGGAGCAGCTCCTCTCAAACTTCCAACGCCCGCTGCAGATAGGGACCGAACTGTCTCACGACGTTCTAAACCCAGCTCACGTACCACTTTAAATGGCGAACAGCCATACCCTTGGGACCTGCTACAGCCCCAGGATGTGATGAGCCGACATCGAGGTGCCAAACCCCGCCGTCGATATGGACTCTTGGGCGGGATTAGCCTGTTATCCCCGGAGTACCTTTTATCCGTTGAGCGATGGGCCTTCCATGAAGTCCCACCGGATCACTATGACCGACTTTCGTCCCTGCTTGAGCCGTCGCTCTCGCAGTCAAGCATGCTTTCGCCATTGCACATTCGGCGCGATTTCCGACCGCGCTAAGCATACCTTTGCGCTCCTCCGTTACTCTTTGGGAGGAGACCGCCCCAGTCAAACTGCCTGCCATACATTGTCCCCGTCCCGGATAACGGGACTAGGTTAGAACTTCAAACAAATCAGGGTGGTATCTCAAGATTGGCTCCGCCGGGGCTGACGCCCCGGTTTCAAAGCCTCCCACCTATCCTGCACAAACTTGCTCAAAGCTCAATGTAAAGCTGCAGTAAAGGTTCACGGGGTCTTTCCGTCTAGCAGCGGGTAGGGTGCATCAGCACACTCATTTCAATTTCACTGAGTCTCGGGTGGAGACAGTGTGGCCATCGTTACGCCATTCGTGCAGGTCGGAACTTACCCGACAAGGAATTTCGCTACCTTAGGACCGTTATAGTTACGGCCGCCATTGACCGGGGCTTCGATCGGGAGCTTCGTTCCGAAGAACTAACCCCGTCAATTAACCTTCCGGCATTGGGCAGGCGTCACGCCCTATACTTCCACTTGCGTGTTTGCAGAGCGCTGTGTTTTTAGTAAACAGTCGCAGCCACCGATTCTCTTCGGCTCCGTACGGCTCCTCCCGCAGGGGATTCACCTTATTGGAGCAGTCCTTCTCCCGAAGTTACGGACTCATTTTGCCGAGTTCCTTCACCCGAGTTCTCTCAAGCGCCTTAGAATATTCTTCTTACCCACCAGTGTCGGTTTGCGGTACGGTTCCCGCGCAACTGAAGCTTAGAGGTTTTTCTTGGAAGTTCGCATGGCCGGCTTCTTCGTCCTAAGACGAATCGTCGTCACTTCTCGTTCTCCCCTTCCGGATTTGCCTGGAAGGATCAATAAACTACCGGCTTGAACCGGGATGTCCAACACCCGGACCGGTTAGCGTTCTCCGTCACCCCGTCGCATTGCGCGAAAGTACAGAAATATTAATCTGTTTCCCATCGACTACGCGTTTCCGCCTCGCCTTAGGGACCGACTAACCCTGCGATGATTAACATTGCACAGGAAACCTTGGGTTTTCGGCGAACGGGTTTTTCACCCGTTTTAACGTTACTTATGTCAGCATTCTCACTTCCGATATCTCCAGAGCCCCTTTCAAAACTCCTTCACAGACCTACGGAACGCTCTCCTACCGCGTCGAAAGGTTGAACAAAACGGACGAATCTGAATTTATCGCGAAAGCATAAATAATGCGCCGCGTAACTCTGCAATTGCGGCGGTATTCGCCGAAATTGCGGCAGTATTTGCCGCTACCATTGCGCTGATGTGCCATGCCGCCATAAAAACGGCGACAATCACGGCGATGGTTTGTAATGTATCTCTGCGCATATTCGCTATTTTGCCGCAAATATCTCGCGAATAGCAATAAAAAATCCAACAATCTCGCAAAAAAAAATCACAAAGGACGAAAACATGCATAACATTTCCGCCCCAAAAAATACGGGCGGCGTTTCGGGTAAAAACCCGCCCGTTATGAGGGATTCTTGTTCAAGGAATCCCGTCCGTTTTGTTCAACCTTCCGACACCCATGTCTTCGGCGCACCACTTGAGCCCCGTTACATTTTCCGCGCAGGGGGACTAGACCAGTGAGCTATTACGCTTTCTTTAAATGGTGGCTGCTTCTAAGCCAACATCCTGGCTGTATATGCCCCCCCACTTCGTTTCCCACTTAGTGGTGTCTTGGGGGCCTTAGACGATGGTCTGGGTTGTTTCCCTCTTGCCGCCGGACGTTCGCACCCGGCGACTGACTCCCGTGATTGCACACGGCGGTATTCGGAGTTTGCCTTGGTTTGGTAAGTCGGGATGACCCCCTAGCCAAAACAGTGCTCTACCCCCGCCAGTGATAAACACGAGGCACTACCTCAATAGTTTTCGGAGAGAACCAGCTATCTCCGGGTTTGATTGGCCTTTCACCCCTATCCACGGCTCATCCGCTGATTTTGCAACATCAGTCGGTTCGGTCCTCCGGTGCGTGTTACCGCACTTTCAACCTGGCCATGGATAGCTCACCCGGTTTCGGGTCTGCGTCCGGCGACTATGTCGCTCTATTAAAACTCGCTTTCGCTGCGGCTCCCTCGTAAAAGTTAACCTTGCCGACGAACGCAACTCGCTGACCCATTATGCAAAAGGTACGCGGTCACGGGGCAAGCCCCGCTTCCACTGTTTGTATGCACGCCGTTTCAGGTCTATTTCACTCCCCTCCCGGGGTTCTTTTCACCTTTCCCTCACGGTACTTGTTCACTATCGGTCGATTGAGAGTATTTAGTCTTGGAGGATGGGCCCCCCATGTTCGGACAGGATAACACGTGTCCCGCCCTACTCTTCGTCCGCCCGCCGTTTCATTTTTCGCATACAGGGCTGTCACCTCCTATGGCGCGCCTTTCCAGACGCTTTTGCTAAACAAAACGGCTTGATGCGGACATGGACTGTTCCCTTTTCGCTCGCCGCTACTAGGGGAATCTCGGTTGATTTCTTTTCCTCCGGTTACTTAGATGTTTCAGTTCACCGGGTTCGCCTCGCAAACCTATGTATTCAGTTTGCGATACCCGCGCATAGCGGGCGGGTTTCCCCATTCGGAAATCTCCGGATCGGCGCCTGTTATCGGCTTCCCGGAGCTTATCGCAGATTACTACGTCCTTCATCGCCTTCAATCGCCAAGGCATCCACCGCGTGCATTTGGTCACTTGATCCCATACTCCTGCGCGCCAAGCCGGAAAGACCCCGTCGCATTCCGAAAAAACGAAAAGCGACAAACGACACGCAAGGGACGGGTCTAACATGCTGACCTTATTACCCGTTGTTCATCTAAATTGTTAAAGATCGCTTCGCGTCAAAAAAACGCAAAGAGACACACATTATACACTATTTTTCATTTTTCCGCAAAAAAATCCCCCGATTCGCAAATTTATTTCCCTTATCCGCCATTTTTTTATCAATTCCCCGAATTCCGCCGCGCGCGCCCGCAACAATTCCGCGTTCAAACGACAAAAATAACGCACGCCGCAAATACCAGCGCAACCATCTTCCAGCCGCAGCAAAATTCCTTTTCTTTCGTCAAATTCGCAAACTTTTTGCAGCATCATTCCCCAAAAAATATGAACCTCGCCCCGACAAATGTCAGAAGCGAGCGGGAATCTCACCGTCCGAAGTTGCGCCGCCCAAAATCCGACAGGATTCGGAATAGCCGTTTTGGCGGCAATTCGGAAACAACTGTACAGATTTATAATGTCCGGTATGAAATTCAAATGCGCCGTTGTGTGCGCCGTATTTTGACCGCAACATTGCCGGATTTGCGCCATCGCATTCGTGCCGCATTGCGAATGCCCGAAAGCGATGCGTTGCGCGCCTTGTTGCAAACCGCCGGTTTTGATTTGGAAACGCGCGCCGACATTTCTGCACAAGCCGCAGAATGGGTACGCGACATTCGCGCCCGTTCCGATTCCGGCATCGTGGAAAAAATGCTGGAAGAATATGAACTGTCCACCAAAGAAGGCGTGGCGCTGATGTGTCTCGCCGAGGCGCTTTTACGCGTGCCGGATACCGCAACAATCAATTCGTTAATCGCCGACAAAATCGCCGCCGCCGACTGGAGTACACATATCGGACATTCCGCTTCGCCGCTGGTAAACGCTTCGGCGTGGGGGCTTTTATTTACCGGACGCATTCTCGCACCGGACGAAAATATGGCGACCGTCATCTCGCGCGCGGTTAAACGGTTGGGAGAACCGGTCATTCGTGCCGCGGCAATTCGCGCCGTCTCACTCATGGGCGAACAATTTATTTTGGGGAAAGATATTCGTTCCGCATTACGCCGCGCCGAAAAAAGCGAAGCCGCCGGCTACCGGCATTCGTACGATATGCTGGGCGAAGCGGCAGTTACGGCGGCGGATGCGCGCCGCTATTTTGCCGCGTACGAAAATGCCATTCGCGAAACTTCGCGCAACATCAAAACCGGACGCGCCGCGCCCGGCATTTCCATTAAACTTTCCGCCTTGCATCCGCGCTACGAAGAATCCCGCCGCCGCGAAATAACAGGCGCGCTCGCCGACTCTTTAACTGCGTTGGCGAAACTGGCGAAAAACGGCGGCGTAGAATTGACCGTGGATGCGGAGGAATCGGCGCGCCTGGATCTTTCGCTGGATATTTTTGAAAATACGGCGCGCCATCCCGCACTCGCTGACTGGAACGGGCTGGGAATGGCGGTGCAGGCGTACGGAAAACGCGCACCTTTCGTCATTGACTGGCTGGAATCTTTGGCGCGCGAAACGCACCGCCGAATGACCGTGCGGCTGGTAAAAGGCGCGTACTGGGACGGCGAAATTAAACACGCGCAAATTGAAGGACTCTCGGACTTTCCGGTATTCACGCGCAAAGCGTCAACGGACGCCTCCTACATCGCCTGCGCGCGCAAACTGCTGCAAACGGGCGGGCGAATTTATCCCCAATTCGCCACGCACAACGCGCACACTGTCGCGGCGGTGTTGCGAATGGCGGGCAAATCCCGCGCGTTTGAGTTCCAGCGACTACACGGAATGGGCGCCGCCTTGTATGAAAAAGTGACGGCGGAAACCGGCGCGCCTTGCCGCATTTATGCACCGGTCGGCGAACATCAAGATTTGCTCGCCTATCTGGCGCGGCGAATGCTGGAAAACGGCGCAAACAACTCTTTCGTTCACCGAATTACAGATTCTAAAACACCGCCGGAAATTGTCGCCGAATGCCCGTTAACAAAAGCGGAAAAAACTTTGCCGTCTCCGCAAAGTTCGCGCATTGTGTCGCCGCCGGATTTGTTCGCGCCGCACCGCGCAAACTCGCGCGGCTGGGACTTGCAGAACCCGTGTGTTTTGGAATCCATAGAACACGCCCGCAATCCGTACAAAACGCGCCGTTTTCGCGCGCAACCGCTGACGGCATTGCCGCAAACATTCACCGCCGCGCCGCAAAAAATTATTAATCCCGCGCACGAATCCGACATTGTCGGCGAAGTACATTGCGCCGACAAACAAACATGCATCGCCGCCGCAAAAGCCGCAAAAATATGGGCGGTTTCTCCCAAAAAACGGGCGCACATATTACGGCGCGCCGCCGAAATGCTGGAAAAACGCTATGGAATGTTTTTCGCTCTTCTCGCGCGCGAATCCGGAAAAACGTTGGCGGATGCGGTCGGAGAACTGCGCGAGGCGGCGGATTTTTTGCGCTACTACGCGGCATTTGCCGAAGAAACCGCGCCGGTCGGCGTTTTTGTCTGCATCTCGCCGTGGAATTTTCCGCTGGCGATATTTACCGGACAAATCGCCGCCGCCCTCGCCGCCGGCAACGCAGTGCTGGCAAAACCCGCACCGCAAACTCCCCTCATCGGGTACGAAATGACAAAACTGTTGCACGAATCCGGCGTGCCGCGAACCGCACTGCAATTTCTGCCCGGCGGACGGGAAACCGGCGCCGCGTTGATTTCCGCACCGGAAGCAAACGGCGCGGCATTTACCGGTTCCACGGCGACCGCAAAAAGTATTCACCGCGCAATGAGCCGCCATTTAGCGCCCGGCGCGCCGCTAATCGCCGAAACCGGCGGCATTAACGCGATGATAATAGACAGCACCGCGCTTCCCGAACAGGCGGTGCAAGATGTTATTCATTCCGCGTTTCAAAGCGCGGGGCAGCGGTGTTCGGCGTTGCGCATTTTGTATGTACAAGAAGATATTCTGCCCGCGTTTCAAACAATGCTCTTCGGAGCGATGGACGAATTAACAATCGGCGACCCTTGGCGCACCGACATTGATATCGGTCCGTTAATTGATTCCGCCGCCGCCGATAAAATTCGCGACTACATCGCCGCCGCCGAAACAAACGGCGACATACTGAAAACGTTACCTTCGCCGGGCGGACTCTTCGCGCCGCCGACGGTGCTTCGTGTACGCGGAATTGAAGAGGTTCGCGAAGAAATTTTCGGTCCGGTTCTGCATCTTGCGTCATTTGCTGCGGGCGAAACGGGCGCGATTATTGACGCCGTCAACAAAAGCGGATTCGGACTCACATTTGGACTGCACAGCCGCATAGACGCGCGCGTCGCCGAACTCGCCGCCAAAGCGCGCGCAGGAAACCTATACATCAACCGCAATCAAATCGGTGCGGTAGTCGGCAGCCAGCCATTCGGCGGTGAGGGGCTTTCCGGCACCGGTCCCAAAGCCGGCGGCGAACGATATATTCGCCGTTTTTGCGCCATCCCCGCGCCGCCGCCGCCGACCGAAACCGACTCCGCGCCGGTATCGGAAAAACGACAAAGCGCGGTGCAAAAATTGCTGGATAACGCACCGCCGCCGTCTTTCGCACCGCAAACGCAATCCTTACCCGGTCCGGTCGGCGAATCGAATTTACTTTCGCGGTCGCCGCGCGGAACAGTATTGTGTCTCGGTCCCGGCACGCAAGCGGCGCGAACGCAGGCGGACATTGCCGCGCGGGCGGGTTGCGCCGCAGTTGTGGCGGGCGAAGGGGCGGGCATTAATCTGCGCACCTTGCGCGGTTTCGCCGCCGTGTTCTATTGGGGAACCGCCGGACGCAAAATCGCCGAAGACCTTGCAACAAGAGGCGGCGAAATCATCCCCTTATTAACCGGCGAAGACGGCGAAATGTTAATTCGTGAACGACATTTGTGTGTCAACACCGCCGCCGCCGGCGGCAACGCGACACTGTGGGCGCAAAACGATGAATAACAACGCGGATTTTGTTCCCGAATCAATTTTTATCTGCAACAATTCCGCGTTCAAACAACAAAAATAACGCACGCCGCAAATACCAGCGCGATAAAAAAAATTTCCAGCCGCAATAAACTTCCTTTTCGTTCGTCAAACTTGCAAATTTTTTGCAACATCATTCCCAAAAAATATGAACCGATTAAACTCAATACAATAAAAGTTTCCGGACGAAAAGGCAAGCCGCGTCTGACAACGGGCATATCCAAACTATGCACCCACACCAAAAAAGGCGACATCGCAAAAGTTATCGCGCATGCAAAAAGAATCGCCCGCCCGTGAGATAGAGACGGCGAAACAATCGCATCCCATATCGCCCACAAAAATATTGCCAAAAACGCCGCACCAAAAATTATCAAAAACGCCATGCGAATCCTTTCGCCGCGCCCGCATTTCGCGAGTTTGCGCGCCCGTCAAAACATCTCCGGCAGCGGCAACTTCGCCGTGCGTCCGCCGTCTATCGTAAAAATTTGTCCGGCGACGAAGGCGGATTCTTCGCCCGCCAGCCACAACACCGCATCGGCGACATCGCGCGGTGTGCCGGTTTTTCCGGCGGGATGCAAACGACAAATCGCCGCGCGCGCCGCATCCGGATTCGGATATTGCGCGAGCAACTTTTCGTTAAACGGCGTATCAATCCAGCCCGGCGCAACGGCATTGACGCGGATTCCGAATGCGCCGAGTTCCGCAGCGGCGTTGCGCGTAAAACTATGCACCGCACCTTTGGACGCCGCATAGACCGCGTGCATCGGATTTGCGCCGTCCGCTTCTATGGAGCCGACATTGACAATCGCCCCGCCGCCGCGTTTTCGCAAAACGCCCGCCGCATGTTTGACGCACAAAAAAACACCGCGCGCGTTGACCGCAAAAACGCGTTCCCATTCCGCGCTTTCGGTTTCGCATAAATTTTTTTCCAAACCGATTCCGGCGCAGTTTATGAGAATATCCAAACCGCCGCATTTGTTTTCGGCAAATTGCATCAAGGCGCGCACGGATTCTTCATCCGTCACATCGGTTTTGCAAAACAACATTTGCGGCGAAGTTTGCGGCGAAAGTTGCGGCGAAGTTTGCGGCGAAGTTTGCGGCGAAAGTTGCGGCGGTGCGGCAACATCGGCAACGACAACGCGCGCATCTTCGGCGGCAAATCGCGCGGCAACTTCGCCCCCAATCGCCCCCGCCGCGCCGGTAATGATCGCGATTTTCCCACTAAACCGCCCGCCGTTTTTTGTCATTCTTTCACCACCGCCGAATCCCCGCCGTTATTCCCGAACGAATTCTGCCACTGCCACATCGCCGCCGCCACATCGCCGACAAACCACTTATCTCGAACAGGGTTTTTAATGCGGCGATTTTCCAACCCCTTCGCCACATCTTCGTAATCGCCAAGAATATCAAGCCAGCCATCCGACGTACACGGATAATTCCCCCATTTCCATTCTTTCGCAATTTTCTCGCTATGCATCGCCCCTTTTTCGGGATGCAACATGCGTAAAATCGCGCTACCGCAGACATTTCCCAATCCTGTCGGTCGGGTAATTGCCTCAAACGCATCCTTAAAATCCTTGCGTTTTAAAGATTCATGCGCATCCTTAAAATCATTGCGTTTTAAAAATTTATGCGCATCCTTAATGCACTGAAAAACTTCTTTTTTGAAAGATTCGTTCTTGCGAATTTTCCCCTTTATCCGATTAGCACTCATCCCAACAAACTCCCAAACTCTTTCAAGAAAGCACATCGCCATATCATCGGCGAAATTTTCGCACGCCAATGCCGCCCCCTTTTCCTCGCAAGGAGTAGTTATGGGATTTTTAAATTCCCATTCATCACGCAAACACGGAAAATACCGCAAAGGAATCTTCTCGCCATTCGGAAGGCAAACAGCATCGCCAACGACTTCAAATTTATCTCTCATCGCTTTGCTCCTTTCGCTTTGCGGGTAAAAACTCGCCGCTTGCGAATAATTATACCGCAAATCCGCCGGGGATTTTGGCGTTATCTGGAATGGAGTTTTTCGTTTTCTCGCCGCTTTTTTCGCGCGCAAATGAAATTAATTAACGCAAACTTTTGCGGCGTTCAAACGGAAAAGGCGGCGAATCAATCGGACGGGCGCACTTTCGCCCGTTGTTCGCCGAAAAAAATGCGAAAGCAATCAGGCGGAGTTTATTGCGCGGTATAGCCGCCGTCCACCGGCAACATTGCGCCGCTAATGTGCGGTTCCGATGCCAGAAACAAAATCGCGCGCGCCACTTCAGCGGCGGTCGCCAGCCGTCCGCGCGGAATCGCCGCAACATTGCGCGCGCGCACTTCTTGCGAAGTCGTCCCCGCCGCGTGTTCGGAATATAACATCGGCGCATCTATCGCGCCGGGGCAGACGGCATTGACGGTAATTCCGTCCGCCGCACATTCTACCGCCAACGCGCGAGTCAAATTCGCCACGCCGCCTTTACTCGCGCAATATGCCGCCAGATTTGCCACGCCGACCAATCCGGCGGTGGAGCCGACATTAACAATCGCGCCGCTTTTTTGCTGCCGCATTTTTGCTATGGCGGTGCGCGACATATAAAAAACGCCGTCCAGATTCGTGCGTATTGTCGCCGTCCAATCGCCGTCCGACATTTTTTCGGAATCGCCGCGGCGAATGATTCCGGCGTTATTAATCAGCGCGTCCCATCGCCCGAATTGTTTTATCATTTCTTCGGCGGCGCGTTCGCAAAATGCCGATTCGCCGACATCGCCGCAAAAATAAATCGCGCCGGTTTTGTCGCAAACCGCGCGAAGTTTGTTTTCGTCCCGCCCGACAATCAAAACGCGCGCACCCGCCGCCGCAAACAACTCCGCACACGCCGCACCGACTCCCGACCCGCCGCCGGTAATCATTATCGCCGCATTTTGCCAATCGCGAGGCGAATCGGCGTTCATTATTTCGCCGTCCAAAAACGATGTGCAGGCAACGACCATTCTACCAGCGGCAGATTTTTTTCCGTCAATGAAAAACTGCCCGGCGCATCCAACCACGCACGAAAGTTTGCATCCGCCGCCGCCCAATCCCGGTCCAAAATCGCAAACCATGCCGTATCGCGATTTTTTCCTTTCGCCACCGTGCATTGCCGAAAAACGCCTTCAAATGCCATTCCCAAACGCAACGCAGCGAGGCGACTTTTCATATTCAACGCATTGCATTTCCATTCCAGCCGCCGATAACCAAGCGAAAAAGCATGCGCCATCAACAAAAACGCCGCTTCGGTATTCGCCCGCCCGCCTTGCGTTTTCGCCGAATGCCAAATATGTCCGATTTCTATGGAATACGATTCCGGCGTAATGCGCAAATATGAAACGATTCCGCAAGCACCGTTTTGCGGATGCGAAACGACATAAAACTGCGGGTCGCCGCCCTCTCCCGCCGCCCGATAAAAATCCGCCATCGCCCCCGAATCCGCAAACGGACCGTACGGCAAAAACGCCCACACCGATTCCCGCCGCACATCCCCGTGCGATGCTGCAAATAACTCCGCAAAAACCGAATCATCCGCCGCCGACAACGGCAAAAGCGAAAACTCGCCCGCCAAAACTTCCGGCACCGGAAACACCGGCACCGCCACCGCAATCGCATCATCGTTCAATGCATAAAAACTCATCACCGCATTTTCGTTCATAAAAAACATTGTACCAAAATTCCCGCAAACCGAAAAATGCCGGAAAATAAAAATTTTCTATTTTTCGCAAAAACGACCGGAAAATAAAAATTTACCATTCCGGCGAACGCCGGAATCTCTGCGGAGATTCCGATTTTCATCGGAATGCGAATGCGGAATTCCGCGAAAAAACGCCGTCATTCCCGCGAAAGCGGGAATCTATTCGGGGAGATTAATTTTGGAATTTCGCGAATTTTACGCGAAAATTAATTTTGGAATTTTCGCGTATTTTTTTTGTGAAAAACGAGGTGAATGCGGGAGTTTGTCGGTAAAAATGGATTCCCGCGTTCGCGGGAATGACGGCGGGGAGGCGGGAATTCGGCGGCGAGAATCGGGCGGCGGCGGGGGAGATTCCGATTTACATCGGAATGGTAAAAGTTGGAAATTAGGAAAAAAGAATTTACCATTCCGGCGAACGCCGGAATCTCTGCGGGAGATTCTGATTTTCATCGGAATGTGAACGCGGCGGAATTTCGCGAAAAAACCCCGTCATTCCCGCGAAAGCGGGAATCTATTCGGGGCGATTAATTTTGGAATTTCGCGGATTTTACGCGAAAATTAAGTTTGGAATTTTCGCGTATTTTTTTTGTGAAAAACGAGGTGAATGCGGGATTTTGTCGGCAAAAATGGATTCCCGCGTTCGCGGGAATGACGGCGGGGAGGCGGGAATTCCCGCCGCCTTTTCTTTTTTTCTCCCGAAATTAAAAACGATAAACCGCGTTCATTTGGAGTTTGCCGTTTTCGGTGAAATTCCCGAAGTTTTGCCATCTGAAACCGGCGGAGGGGCGGATTGTCCAGCGGTTATAACGCAAAACGCTTTCCAGATTTAATTCGTTTTGTGTTTCGGTTTTTATGCCGGAATCGGATTCTTTCCATTCGGATTGCATTCGGTAAACGGGGGAGATTTTCCAGATTCCGTTTTGTAAATCCGCCGACAACGAAAAATCATAATCCGCCGTTTTTCCTGCAACCGATTCGGAAAATGTCGCCGCCCAAAAATCCGCCGTGTATTCCGCTTTTGATAAATAGCGGAAATCGCCGAAATCGCCGCCGCTGTTTGTTTGCCCCGCCGACCATTGCATTCGCAAGTTTTCGTTAACGGCGTATTCTATTTTGCCGCCTGCACGGACGAAATAATCGTTTTCGGTCAGAGAATAGCCGAATTCGGGCGAGAATGCGAAAGCATCGGCGGGGCGTCCGTCGTTTAAGAAATCGGCAATCGCATACATCGCCATTGCAACTCCGACCGCCCCGATAATCGCAACTTCGGCATCGTTATTTCTCGGCGGTGCGACTGCAATCCGAATTTCGTTGTCGTTAAAGAAAATCCGATTTCTGCCGTCCGCAACAACCACAACTATTAACCGGTCGGTTGCGATATTAAAATCGGCGGGCATTTGCGGAAATCCGTCATCGCCGAAAAGTTCCTGGTCGCCGCAATCGGGCAATGTCAAAAAATTGGAAGATTCCCGAATTATGCATCCGGTTGCCATTGATAAGTTATCAAATTGCAACGGGGCGAATTCCGCCGCCGCCGCCGCTACCGTCACCGTTGCCGAATCGTCCCGCATAACGGGAATTTCGCAAACTTCCGCAACTTCTTGTCTGTTGTTTTCGCTGAATATAAATCTCGTTTCCCATCGTGCGTTTTCGCATGATTCGGCGGTATATGTCGGCGAAACGGAGACGGTTGCCAAAACTTCGGCAATCGGGCGGCAAGTTTCGCCCGCATTTGCAGGATTTACAAAATTCGCCCCGCAATCGGCAACGCACATTGAACCATTCCAAAAATCCGGTCTACCATCTTGTCCGCAATCGGCGGCGGTAATCGGTTCGCAAGTTGTCGTAGAATCTGCAACAAATCTATGGTCTGCATTGCAAACGCACATATTTGTTTCGGTATTTAATTCTGCTGTTGCCGTGTCGCAATTCGGAAGCGGGTCGCATCGGGCGGGAGAAACGGCGTTGTTAAAAAATTCGCCCGGGCAATCTTCGGCGGATTCAATCGCACGGCAAGAAAGTCCGCCTGTTTCCAAAATCGGCAATTCATCGGTTGCACATTCGCATGCAGTTCTCGCCTCGTTTACTGTTGCGGTCGTGCCGTCGCAAACATCGGGTTCAATTACCGTATCGCAAGTTGTCGTGCTTCCCGCATCCGCTGTCGTGAAAGAATATGCAACGGAAAACTCAATGGCGTTTTCGGTTATATCCCGTGCAACAGCAAGACAATCGCAGTTTGCACCACAAGTCGCCATTGCCGCTGCTTGTGCCGCTGCTACGGAGCTGCCTGTTTCGGTCACAAATGCTATATCTCCTATATTAGGTATGGATAAATCTGCATACGCCGCAGAATATAGATTAGTAAAGGGACGAAAATCGCCACAACTAGAACCAGTATCAGGATGATTCGTGCATACAGCATTTGCTGCCGCACTTCCTCCTCTATCAAAACCAGTGATAGGGTCAGGACCAGTTTCAGCATAGCCGACAGCAACTCCGATAATAAATTTTGTTGCATTTGCAGCATCATCAAATCCGCTACCAATAGACCCCGCCGCATTTGCGGAAGTTGTAAATCCCGCCGCAAATAAAACAGCGGCGGCGATGATGATTTTTTGGATTGATTGTTTCATGGTTTTTCCTCTCTGATAAAAATGTCTGCGAAAGTATAACACATTCCGCCCGAATTCGCAAAAGGCGGGCGGGTTCGGAATCGGGCGGCGGCGGAATTCCGAAAAAAACCCCCGTCATTCCCGCGAAAGCGGGAATCTATTCGGGGAGATTAATTTTGGAATTTCGCAAATTTTACGCGAAAATTAAGTTTGGAATTCCCGCACATTTTTTTTGTGAAAAGCGAGGTGAATGCGGGAATTTGTCGGCGAAAATGGATTCCCGCGTTCGCGGGAATGACGGCGGGGATACGCACATTTTACGCAAAAAATTAATTTTGGAATTTTCGCAAATTTTTTTTGTGAAAAACGAGGTGAATGCGGGAATTTGTCGGTAAAAATGGATTCCCGCGTTCGCGGGAATGACGGCGGGGAGGCGGGATTTTGTCGGCGAGAAATAACGGCGGCGGGAAATCGGAAATCGGGGGGCGGAGTAAACTCCGCCGTACTCGTTTCGCCCCCGACAAATGTCGGGGGCGAGTCAAAAAGGGGCGAAAATAACGGCGGCGGGGGAGATTCCGATTTACATCGGAATGGTAAAAAATGAAATCGGCGGGGCGAATCGGGGAGGCGAAAAAAAACGGCGGAATTCGCCGCAAAAAATCCCCCGCAATTCCCGCCGGAAAAAACGGCGTTATTCCCAAAAATGGCGGTGTTTTTTGCGGAGAGTTTGGATTAGGAGGGCGGTTGTCGGCATGATTTTTTGCCATACTGCGAACGACAATGCCGCCTGTTCTATCAGCATTCCGCCGCCGTCCGTGCGGTATTTTGCGGCGGCGGCGGCACGCAAAAACGAAACTGCGGCAGCACCGTAATTTAAATCATATCCCAATGTCGCCCCCGAAAATGATTCTTTCGGAATCGGCGATTCTTGTCCGCCCGGCACGGTGTTCACAATCAAATCGTAGCCGCCGCCGCATTCCCGAAAAGTCGCCGCTTCGCCATCGCAAAGTTTTGCCAATGTTGCAGCCGCATCGGATGTGCGGGCGGCAACGACAATTTTCGCATCCCGCTGTGCGAGGGCGATTGCCGCCGCCCGTGCCGCCCCGCCCGCCCCGGCAATCAAAACCCGCCGTCCGCAAAGCGACATTTCGCAGTTTTGTGTGAGGTCTTTAATCAATCCTGCACCGTCCGTATTGCAGGCGGAAATCGTGCCGTCTTCTTCGGCGGTCAATACATTCGCCGCATCCGCCCGCATTGCAAATGCACTGATGCGGGATGCGTATTGCACGGCATTTTTCTTAAACGGTGCGGTGATATTTAATCCGTGTCCGCCGGCGGCGAAAAAATTGTGTGCGCAAGTCGCAAAATCGGACGGTGCAAACGCCGCATAAACAATTTGCCGTTGCGTTTGCCTTGCAAAATGTCCGTGAATCCACGGCGATAGCGAATGTCGCACCGGAAAACCGACAACCGCGTAACGATTCATATTCTTGCAAACCACGCCCGTTGCATAAAAATATCAATATCTTGCAGGCGCACGGTCAATTCTTCGTCGCGTACGATTTTGCCGCCTGCCGGATTGATAATCAGCCCCGACATCGGATAATCGCACAAGCGGATTTTGTTTTTTGTCATCCATTTCGCCCGCAAAGCGACGCCGGACGGTAATGTTTCCAACGCCCGCAAAACCCAATGTCGTTCCATCATATCTTGAAAATGACGGGCGCGCATTTGTTGCAGCGAATATTCTCGTGCAAGTTTGCGCCAATGAACGGGCGGCGGCGGCATCATTCCGTGAATGGATAGCAACAATCGCTGATTTGCCATATCGGGATAGCGGCGCAACGGCGACGATGTCCACGCATAAATATGTGTGCGGTCGGGGCGTGTCGACAACGCCCCGGCGGTGCGAAACAAACCGCCGCCGCTTTCGGCAATTTGCGCACCCCATTCGCCATTGACCAGCCGCATCATTTTTTCCACAACCATTCCGATATAGGGACGGGAAACGGCATCAACCGCAGGCGGCGATGTGCTAATGCGATATTCTGTGCGATTTCCGCCCGGCACCGGCGGCAACAACGCCGCAAATTCGCGCAACAATTCATATTCCGATGCGATTGATTTCGGTGCGCCGTTTGCAAAATCTTCAGGCGTAAAGTTGTGTTTGATGCGCACCCGGTCGACGCATGTTTGTCGCCGTCCGAGAATGCCGTTTTTGCGGTCGTAATGACAATACAGCGATACTGCCGCCCGAAAATCGCCCGTCCGCAACGAATAAAAATCAATCAGCGAAGGCGGCAACATCGGGCGTTTGTCGCCGCCGGGAAAATAAACCGAAGTCAGTCGCCGGGCGTGATAGTTGTCGTTTGCAAACAATGTCGGTTCCAACGCCGGTGCCGCAATGTGAATGCCGACGACAATATCTCCCCCCGGCGATTCGCGTACGCTAAATGCATCATCCACTTCAAAAGTACCGGCTTCGTCGACGCTGAATGCTTCGGCGGCGGCGGGCGGCAAATCCGGCACGGCGGACGGCGAAAAATCGGGCGGACAAGGCGCCCAATGATGTTCAAACAAAAGCGACCAGCATTCGCTTGCATCGGCGCATGCGCCCACTTTTACCAGCCATTCGGGAATGCGATTTTCGCCGCCGGCGGCTTTTTTTGCGGCGCGAAACATCACGCTGTTTTTGTTTTCCCGCGCCAATAATTCGCCGCGCATTTCGGTCAATTGTTGCGGCGGTTCGGTGCTTTGCGCGATTTCGTCCAAAATTAATTGTTCGGCGGCGGCGTCTTCCGCACGGCGTTTCAAAGAGGCGCGTACCCGATCCAACACCGTTTCGTTCGCCGGTGCAAATCGCCCTTCGCGGCGGCGGAAATACCCCGGATTATCCAGCATTATCTGCAACACCGTCAATACGGAAAGCGTATCGTCCGCGCCGGTGCGAGTCGCCAATTCGGCGGGCGTGATAGTTTCCGCATCGGCGGCGGCGCGCCACAATTGTTCTATGTCTGCTGTTTCGGCGCGGTTTTTCGCTTCGCCCAAAAGCGCAGTACAATCGGAATCGGCGCGCATCCACAAATGATCAAAAGGGATTTTGACGCCGCCGTCAATGACGACCGAACGCGGCGTCTCGCCGCAAACCGGCATACAAACCAAAATTCCGTTGCGGTCAAAAACCGCCCATTCTCGCGTTTTAATTTCCACAAAACTCCGCCCAAGAAAAAAAATAAGGGGTGGCTAATGGGACTCGAACCCACGACAACCGGAATCACAATCCGGGGCTCTACCAACTGAGCTATAGCCACCATTCCGCGCGCCCGGCAGGATTTGAACCTGCAACCACCGGCTTAGAAGGCCGATGCTCTATCCAATTGAGCTACGGGCGCTTCTGACAAAAAACGACGGTCGGGACGGCAAGATTCGAACTTGCGGCCTCCTGGACCCAAACCAGGCGCGCTCCCAAACTGCGCCACGCCCCGATGATGTTTCATTTTCCCCAAATATCTTCGGGACGCCCCCATACATCGGAAGGAATATCCCGCCGCCGCCGCTCTTCAACCGTATCGCGTACAAAACTGTATTCGTCCAACGCCGATTCCAGCAACTCTTCTTTTTCCAAAAAACCGGCGCGTATTTTTGTCGCTCCCAATGCGCCCAATCCGGCGCGTGCAGAATCGGCATTGAGATAGGCGGGCGGGGCGAGAAATCCGTCTCCCGCCGCCCCCGGTGCGTCCGCCACGGAAGACGGTCCAAAAAATGGCAACACAATATAGGCGCCGTCGTTGTCGGTATAGGCGCGAGAATAGGCGCGAATCGTCCGCCCGAAATCGTTTTTTTCGCCCTGAATGCCCATTTGATCGTCGGCGAAATCTACGAGTCCAAACCCGCCGAAAACTGTGTTAAATACAAAACGCGCCGTTGACCGCACGGCATCATCGCCGCGTTTTTGCATCACATGATTGACGATGTTGCGCGGTTCGCCGAGATTGAAATAAAAGTTGTCTACGGCGTTTTTGCTGAAAGACGGCAAATAATCATACACTTTCGCCGCCGGACGCATGATGAAAAAATCGGCTTTTTTGTTGAATCCGTAAACCGCGCGATTGATCGGTTCTATCGGGTCAAACGCGCCTTCTTCTTGAAAACGGTCGGCGGGGGCGCATCCCGCCATTGCGGCGGCGGCGGCAAACCAAAAAATATGAAAAATTTTGCGCATAATGCATATTATACATTCATCCGCAGCGTTCGCAAACGCAACACAAAAAAATCCGTCCGGCGGCGCATCCATCCGGCGGCGGAATTGCAAATATCGGCGAAAAATGGGGTAAAATATCCGCAACAACCCGATGCTGCAAAAACTCAACGCCTGGCTGGATTCGGTTTTCCAAAATCCGGATATCAACAAACTGCTCGCCGTCGGCGCGGCGTTATTGCTATTTATCTGGCTTTTCGCGGACCAAATCACGCCCCTGTTTGCCGGTCTTTTAATCGCCTATTTGCTGGAAGATATCGTGCAACAAGTAGAAAAACGCGGCACATCGCGCGCCCTTGCCGCATCGCTCGTCGTTGTCATGACTTCTTCCGTTGTCATATTGTTGTTCGGTTTGCTGCCGCTGTTTGCGTTGCAATTGCGCGGAGTTGTCAACGATTTGCCGAATATTGTGGATACGCTTGTGTCGGCGGCGGCGGCAATCAATCACTATATGCCGGAAAATGTTTTTCCGCGCGAGGACGAAATTCGCGCCGATACCAGCGAATCTATCGCAACAGTCGGCAAGTTTTTGCTGGATAACTCGCTGGGAATTGCGGGTAATGTTTTTTCGCTATTTTTGTATTTGGTGCTGATGCCGCTCTTCGTATTTTTTCTGCTGAAAGACAAAGCGATATTGATTGCGATAATGCAACACTATCTCCCGTCCACGCCCGTTTTTGGCGAGTTATGGGAAAAGTTGGACGAACAATTCGGTTCTTATGTACGCGGAAAATTCATAGAAAGCGCGATTATCGGCATATTGTCGTGGGGATCTTTCGCGTTTTTTGATTTAAATTACGCTTTTACGCTGGCGGCGTTGGTCGGATTGTCGGTTTTTGTGCCATTTGTCGGCGCGATTGCGGTGACTTTTCCGGTGTTGGCGTTGGCGTATATCCAATTCGGTGCGTCCCCCGAATTTTGGTGGATTGTCGGTTTATACACCGTTATTCAGACATTTGACGGGCAGGTTTTGGTGCCGATTTTGTTTTCGGGCGTGGTCAAATTACATCCAGTCGCGATTTTTGCCGCGATTATTTTCTTCGGCAATTTGTGGGGCGTATGGGGCGTATTTTTCGCGATTCCGCTGGCGTCCATCATCAAATCGGTCGTCCTCGTCATAGATGCCCGGCGCGCCGTATAAGTTTTTGCGCCCGTTGTTGTTTGCGCTGCCGCCCGAAACGGCGCACTGTGCGGCATTGTCGGCGTTGCGATTGTGTGCGGACGATTCCGCCCCGCCCGCTTTGCCGGTATCGGCGATGGGATTGCAATTTCCGAATCCGCTCGGGTTAGCGGCGGGGATGGACAAAAACGCCGATTCCGCCGCCGCCCTCGCCTCACTCGGATTCGGTTTTGTCGAATCGGGGGCGATTACGCCGCTGCCGCAAGCGGGAAATCCGCCGCCGCGTCTTTTTCGTCTGCCGCATGCGAACGCGTTAATCAATCGGATGGGATTTAACAACTGCGGCGCCGCCCGCGCAAAAACAAACTTAAATCGCATCCGCCATCGCCGTTTTATTCTCGGAATCAATCTCGGCAAAAACGCCGCAACACCGCCAGAACGGGCGGGCGAAGATTATCTTTTCGGGCTGGAAACTTTATACGATTGCGGCGATTTTTTTACCGTCAATATTTCCTCGCCCAATACGCCCGGTTTGCGCGATATGCAATCGCCGATGTTGCTCCGCCCGCTTTTGGATTCTATCGTCCGCCGCCGCAACGAGTTGGCGGACAAATACGGAAAACGCGCCCCGCTGGCGGTAAAACTATCGCCGGATATAAAAGACGATGCGCTATCCGCCGTCGCCGAAACAATCGCAAAAGCGGACATTGACGGCGTTATCGCCGCCAACACGACACTCGCCCGTCCGGCGGAAATGGCGGCAATGCCGAATGCGGGCGAAACCGGCGGATTGTCGGGCGCACCGCTCGCCGCCCGCGCACTGCAAATGACCCGCCGCTTGCGCACTTTGTTGCCGCCGCAAATCGCCATTATCGGAGTCGGCGGAGTTATGAACGGTGCGGACGCAAAAGAACGACTGCAAGCGGGGGCGAATCTGGTGCAAATTTATACTGGATTAATTTATCACGGTCCTTCTTTGCCGCGACAAATTTTGCGCGTTATCGGCGCTTCTTAAAATTTAAAATTATCGTTTCGCCGCCGCAAAAAACCGCGCGAACGGCGGCAACGGGCGATTACTGATTTTTGGCAAGCATTGCAATTTCGCGTTTGGCGATATTGCGAATTTTGTTGGCGCGCACCAGCATTTTGGTGTTCATTTTGAATCGTTCGGCGATGTCCAATTGTTTTTCCGCCAACTCAAACGCCCCCGAAACGACATGCGCCCGCGCCAAAAACAGATTCGCCTCTGCATTGCGATTCAACGCCGATGCCGATTGCGACACTTCGCGCAAAATATCGACGCGTTCTTGAAGCAGCGGCGGCATTGCATCGTGTGCCGCAAGCAGCGCGGCGTGTTTGCCGGCGCGCCGCAAAACTTGCGCATATTGCATCGCCAACGCCGCCGATTGCGGATGTGCGATGCTCGCCGCTTTCACCATCATTTCGGCGCGCCCGTGTTCGCCGTTGCGACTCGCATAGTTGGCGCGTGCCGCGACAATAAACGGATGCGAAATGTCGGCAAGCGCGGTGTCCATTTTGGCGGCGGTATCTTTGTCGCGAGTCGCCGACAACAAAACGCCAAATTGCAGGGCGATTTTTTCGTCGCCGGACGCGCGCGACAAATCAAGCAACTTATCGTTTACAAACTCCGGCGTGCCGCCATCCACCGCGAAAAGTTTCTCGCGCAACAGCAAAAAATCCAAACTATTGACCGGCGGCGTTTCACTCCGTCCGAGCAGGCGGTCTTTGATATATGCCGCACGGCGCGCCGGGGCGGGATGCGTGGAAATATATTCGTTGTCGGTGCCCGCCAGATTGCCCAAAAGAGATGACACTTGCCGCCCGTCCCGCCCGCTGCCGACCAAAAGTTTAAGCCCGATAACATCAGCTTCGTGTTCCAGTTCGCGCGAATGTCCGTATATTTGTCCGGTGATAATGCCGCTGCCGCCGACAATGATACTTTCGCGCACTTCGGCGTTGCCGGCGAGAAGTCCGGCGATTAGAAGCGGCACACTCAACGCGGTAACCCGTTCGTTCAATTCTTTTTTGCTCTTGAAATGGTCCAACTTGACATGCCCCATTTCGTGCGCAACAATGCCGAGTAACGCGTCTTCGTTTTCGGCGAAACGCCACATACCGCGCATCATCACAATCAGCCCGCCATAATGGGCGAAGGCGTTTATGTCATCGCTGGCGGCGGTAACGACCAAAAAATCGTCTTCCGGCGAAAGTTCGGCGGCGACTCGCATGTAATAATCGTCAAACGCGGGATCGGTAACGCGCAATCTGCCGAGAAGGCGATTTGCCAAACGTTCGCGCACCGCAGCGGGCATTCCGCTCGCCGGAAAAAACTTGCGCGGCGACACTTCATCGCCGGAAGTTGCCGCCCGCGCGACCAAAGGCGAAAACATCATTCCCGCCGACGCCGCCCGCGACATAAACTGCCGCCGATTCATTTGTCCGGTTTTCGCGGCGCGCAAAACGCCCGCCAAAAAATCACATCCGCATTTCATAAACCGAATTATAACGCATAACCCGCAATCGCCTGCCGTATAATTCGGATAATGAAAAACAAATCTTCGCTGACGCATTTAGATTCGCACGGGCGCGCAAAAATGGTGGATGTCGGAAACAAAACGCCGACCCGCCGCACGGCGAAAGCCGCCGGACACATTTTTATGTCGCCCGCCGCTTTTGCGCTGCTAAACGAAGGCGCAGCGAAAGGCGATGTGCTGGCAGTCGCGCGAATCGCCGCCATCGCCGCGGCAAAAAAAACCGCAGAATGGATTCCGTTGTGCCACATTCTGCCGCTGGAATCGGTGCGCGTCAATTTTTCCGCAGATGAAGAAAACGCCGCCGTTTTGTGCGAGACGGAAGTTTCCGCAACCGCCAAAACCGGCGTGGAAATGGAGGCGCTGGTCGCGGTCAATGCCGGATTGCTGACAATTTACGACATGCTAAAAGCCGTCGACCGCGAAATGCGCATTGCCGACATTCGCGTACTAGAAAAACGCGGCGGCGAAAGCGGCGATTTCGTCCGCACCGAAACGCAAAAATAAAAAACGGCGGAGAAGGCGGGATTCGAACCCGCGTGCCGGGTCTCCCCGACCATCTGATTTCGAGTCAGCGCCGTTATGACCACTTCGGTACTTCTCCGCAACGCGTATTATAAAACGCGAAAGGCAAAAGATGTTTATTTTTTGCGCGCGGCATTGTCGCGGGCGGCGAGCAAATCGGGGCGACAATCGCCGGTCAGTTTTTCGGCATTTTCGCGCCGCCATTTTTGTGCGGCGGAATGATCGCCAGACAAAAGCGCCGCCGGGGCGCGCCGATTCTCCCAAATCGCCGGACGCGTATAACACGGCGCATCCAACAATCCGCCGCAAAACGCTTCTTCGTCCGCAGAATCGGCGTTGCCCAGCACGCCCGGACAATGCCGCAAAATCGCGTCCATCAATATCATCGCCGCAATCTCGCCGCCCGACAAAATATAATCGCCGACCGAAACGCATCGCGACACGCGCGATTCGACAATTCTTTCGTCAATGCCGCGATAGCGCCCGCAAAGCAAAATAAAACCATCCCGCATCGCCAAATCCCGCGCCAGCGAATCGTTCAATACTTCGCCGCGCGGTGCGAGATAAATCACCTCGCCGCTGTTTTCATTTTTGGCAGCATCTATCGCCGCCGCCAGAACAGGCGCAGTCAGCACCATCCCGCTGCCGCCGCCAAACGGTCGGTCGTCCACCGTCCGCCTTTTGTCGGTCGCATAATCGCGCAAGTTCCAAAACTTCGCCCGCGCCATGCCGTTTTGCAATGCGCGTCCGCAAACGCCGTTTTGCAAAAATCCCGAAAATATTTCCGGCAATACGCTGACAATATCAAACCGCATTTACCAATCCCGCCGCCAATGCAGACGAATTTCCCCGGCGGCATAATCGGTTTGCAAAACATAACTATCCACAAACGGCACCAAAATTTCCGCCCCGCCATCTGCAGGCGCAATGCGCAAAACATCGTGCGCGCCGGTGCGCAACAATCCGGAAACTTTTCCAAGCGCGTCGCCGTCCATATCCAACGCGCGCAATCCGATTAAATCGCACCAATAATGTTCGTCGCCATCGGCGAGTTGCGGCAGATTTTCGCGCAAAACGGCAATGCCGCCGTTCGTCCATTCCGCCGCCGCATCGCGGTCGTCAATGGAATAAATTTTCGCGGCAAGCGCATCCGCCCGCAACACGCGAATATCTTCCACGGTCATCGGACGCCAGCCGGACGCCGCCAAATCATCGGTGTGCGGCGCGCACCACCATTCTTTGTTTTGCAAAAAAGAATCGCCGCCGCCAAAACTGACAATCCGCAACCAGCCGCGAACGCCAAACGGCGCGCCGAAACGCCCGACAAGAATATGCGGCGAATCAGCCGTCGGTTTGCGCGGCGGCGCGGCGTTGCGCGCGCGCCAAACGGGAGACGGTAGCGGAAGGTTTCGCGCCGACTCCAATCCAATGGGCGAATCGCTCCATATTGAGTCGGACAAACTCGGCTTTGCCGGAGGCAATCGGATTAGCGAATCCGATGCGTTCCACAAACCGCCCGTCGCGCGGACGCCGCCGGTCGGCAACGACAATATGATAAAACGGGCGTTTTTTCGCCCCCCCGCGGGACAATCGTATAACAAGCATTAATCTAACTCCACTCCACCCCAAATCGGCGGAATCCAAAAATTATACCAGATTCCCACCCAATTAATAAATTTTTTTTCCCAATCCCGCCCCAAAAAACCCCCCATTGATTCACCCCCCCGCCACCTTGCAATCGGCAGCGGTTTGCGTTATAATATCAATAAACGATAACCACAAAAAGGAGACCCATGAAGCCCAAATCCCCGCACACACTGAAAATTTCGGCGGATGCCCTTTCACCTTCTCTCCCCGAAATCAGCGATTATGCGCTTTCCGACTTCGGCGATTTCAAACCGGCACCCGCACCGCGCCCCGTCCGCAAAGATGACATGTTTTTGAGCGAACCGGAGTTTATTACGCCGTCTTTCGCCGACTCTTTCCCGCTGTCGTGGTTCGGCGACGCCCCCCTTCAAGAGGACGATTAAGCAAAGACGGCGATGAGCGACGCCGTTATCCGGACAATTCCCGAATTCATAAATTGGGTCGCTAATCATGGCGGGCGCAATATGCTGTATCGCGGACTTGAAAGTTCCAAATACGATGTATCTTCGGCGGCGTTGCGTCGCATAGACCAATCGGAAACCAGAGATGTTCCCCACGATGAATTTGTTGAAGCCGTAAAAGAAATGGCGGAAAAAGCGCGCCTTCGCGGGCATCATATCCGCGACAAGGCAAAGCGCAGCCAACTGGAACTGCTTGCGGATTTGCAGCACTTCGGCGCGGCGACTTGTCTGATAGATTTTAGCAAAAATCCGCTCATCGCTCTGTGGTTCGCCTGTCAAAATTTCGACGAATTCGCCAAAGGAAAAATTGTCGCCGTTGATTCGGGCGACAACGATCATTTCGCCCAACTAAACTCCAAATCCATAGAAACGAAAGATATTGAAGAATTATTGTACCCGACCGACATCGAAAAAAAGCCGAGAGACGAACTCTGGATATGGCAACCGCAACACCAAAACGAGCGAATTATCGCGCAACAATCCGCCTTCATTTTTGGAAAAGGAAAAATTGCGGAGACACACATCAAAGAATGTTTCGTGCAAAACAAGTCCGAAATTTTGGCGGAACTCGAAAAACTTGGAATTTCCGAGGAATATTTGTTTTGCGATATTCACGGGTACTCCCGCGTCCACGCGCACGATAGACATTATCAGGCGCGTGACTATTTTGATATGGCGCGCAAAGCACAAGCGAGCGGAAAGCACGATCTCGCCATCTGTTATTATGACAAGGCGGAGGAAAAAATCCGCGAAGAAGGCGAAAATAAAGACGCATGAAGATTGATATTAACGAAATCCGGTATCACCGCGGACGAGCCAAACTGTCCAAAGGCGACCAAGAAGGCGCGGTCAAGGACTTTGACGCAGTAATCGGCGATGACAAAAAATACGCCGCCGAAGCGTATTTTTATCGCGGGCGCATTATGGCGATGCAGATGAATTTTGCCGCCGCCATCACCAACTTCGCCGAGGCGGAAAAACGCGAACTGCGAAGCGCGGAATTGTATTTTTACCGCGGCAATGTCAAAGGACACATGGGACAATACCAAAACGCCATCGCCGACTACGACAAAACTATCGCAATAAATCCGCAACACGCGGAGGCACATTATTACCGCGGCAACGCCAAAGGACGCATGGGGCAATACCAAGCCGCCATCGCCGATTACGACAAAACTATCGCAATAAATTCGCAACACGCGGAGGCACACTATTACCGCGGCAACGCCAAAGGATGCATGGGGCAATACCAAGCCGCCATAAAAGATTATGATCTCGCCGAAAAATTCGAACTGCAGAGTGCAGAATTGTATTTCCAGCGCGGACTTACCGATATGCATTTGGGAAACAATCACAATAACATCGCCGTTAGTGATTTCAATAAAGCCGAATCAGGCGGGATGCATAATGATTTAAGTTTATACTTTTGGCGCGGTTGCGCTCACATGCGATCGGGTCATTATCGCGCCGCCATCCAAGATTTTGACAAAATTATCGTCATTAACCCTCAAGAAGCGAAAGCATATTACACTCGTGGCATCGCCAAAGATCGTTTGGGCGACAAAGCAGGGGCGTTGAAAGATTTTCGGAAAGCGAATGAAATTAATCCGGAAATTAAAATTCCGGAGGGATTGGAAGACGAATCCGCCGGGGTTGGGAAAAACTAATGCTGGATAATCGCGCCGCCCGAATCGCGTTCCGCCTGCATTCGGGGCGGCGGAATCCGAAAACTATACCAGATTCCCGCCCCAAAAAACCCCCCATTGATTCACCCGCCGCCACCTTGCAATCGGCGGCGGTTTGCGTTATAATATCAACAAAACGATAACCACAAAAAGGAGTAATTAAATGAAAAAAATGTCTCTGCAATCGGTAAAGTTTGCGGTTGATTCCCCCGCATTTAAGAACGACTATGCTTTGCCCGACCCCGCCTTTGATCTTTCCCGCGATGAAATCGCAAAAATGATTCGCGACATCCCGCACCGGCGGCATGTTTCGCCGCCCGCCTTTGTTCGTCCCGCATCCGTCCCAAAAAACGACAAACTTGCCATTGATGCCCCCGAATTTACAACGGCGGATATGTCTCCGGAGGAGATGTATAAGGCGATGTTGCCCGGCATAGTGCAGAGAAAGCGGTAGTTTGATTCATGGGAGAACCCTCCCGTAAAATCATAAAATCTATCGCCGATTTTATGGAATGGATTGCGGGATATGACGGGCGCAATATGCTGTATCGCGGACTTTCCAATGCCGAATACGGCGTGGATTCTTCCCTTTTGCGCCGTTTAAAAATTGAAAAGAATGACGCCATACCGCGCGACCAATTCAAGGAAGCGATAAAACGACTCCTGAATGACGCGGAAATGCGCGGACATCGGCAAAGAAACGGTAACGCATTGCGCGATTTGGAACTGCTCGCCGAACTGCAACACTACGGCGCGGCAACCTGCCTCATAGATTTTACAAAAATGCCTCTCGTCGCGCTTTGGTTCGCCTGTCAATCGGAATCCGATTCAAACGGAAAAATTGTCGCCATTGATTCGGGCGACAGCGAACAGTTCATAAAAATATGGCCGGATACTTTGGGAGAAACAATTGAAGAATTGCTGCCGCCCAAAGACAAAAAAGCCAACAAAATCGTCAATAAGTTTTGGATTTGGGAACCGCACCACCAAAACAACAGAATCACCGCCCAGCAATCGGTGTTTATATTCGGATACGATCCGGAAGTGCCGACGGGCGACGACGGCAACATCTGCATAGTGGAAAAAGAGGCGAAAGCAAAAATCATAAGAGGACTGCGGCAACACGGCGTTTCGGAAGAATCGCTGTTTTGCGATTTTGACGGATTCGCCCGCCTTAACGCGCACGATAAACCGTACCCGCACTTATCGGCAAAGGATTATTTTGATTTAGGACGGGAAAACGCCGCCGCCGAAAACCACGAAAGAGCGATTGCATATTACGATATTGCATTGCGGGGCGCCAATCCGCACAAACCCGCTTATTTTCATCGCGGAATTTCCAAATTGCTTATTGAAGATTATCAAGGCGCGGCGGATGATTTTACCGAAGCCATAAAATTGGATGACAAAAACGCGGATGCACACTATTACCGCGGCATTGCCAAAGCCAACTTGGGCGACCACACTGCCGCCATCGCCGATTACGACAAAACTATCGCAATAAATCCGCAACACGCGGAGGCACACTATTACCGCGGCAACGCCAAAGGACGCATGGAACAATACCAAGCCGCCATCGCCGACTACGACAAAACTATCGCAATAAATCCGCAACACGCAGAGGCATATATTCGCCGAGGTGCCACCAATGGAATCTTGAAACAATATGCCAACGCCAAGGCGGACTTCAACCGCGCGATAGAAATCAATCCGGACAACGCGAACACATACTACTATCGCGGCATCGTCAAAAATATTATGGGTGATTTCGCCGCCGCCATCGCCGACTACGACAAAACTATCGCAATAAATCCGCAACACGCTAACACATACAACAACCGCGGCAACGCCAAAGCCCGTTTGGGCGAATACACCGCCGCCGTTGCAGATTATGACGAAGCCATCAAATTGAATCCAGAATATGCGAATGCATACTACAACCGCGGCGTTGCCAAATTGAAATTGGACGACAAAGCGGGGGCGTTGGAAGATTTTCGGCGGGCGAATGAAATTGACCCGAAATTTAAGATTCCGGAGGGGTTGGAAGACGAATCCGCCGGGGGTGGGAAAAACTAATTCGTTTCGGAATTCGGCGGGAGTGCGTTTTGCGTCAATTGTCGCATTGCCGCCTTTTCGCCTTTTTCTATCGCCGTTTCCACGGCGGCTTTGGCGGTTTGTAGTAGGTGGGCGGATTCGCGGCGGAGACGGAACGATTTTTGCACCCGCGAAACGAGCGTTCTTCGCACGGCGGCGGGCGGCAGAGGAACGACGACATCGCGGATTTGGTCAATTCGCCAATGCTGGATAATCGCGCCGCCCGAATCGCGTTCCGCCTGCATTCAGGGCGACGGAATCCGAAAACTATACCAGATTCCCGCCCCAAAAAACCTCCCATTGATTCACCCCCGCCACCTTGCAATCGGCGGCGGTTTGCGTTATAATGTGTTATATTTAATTTGTTGTGGGATATTTATCATCTATTATCATCTATGAAAAAGCACGCCAAAAAAAGCATCACTCCGAGTTTTTCCGACTGCATTGCGGATTTTACGCCCATCCTTGATGACGAATTGGAAATGTCGCCCAGCAAAATCCACACGCGCATAGATTCGCCCCTCCGGACGGAAAAATACTCTCCCCCCGTCCGCCGCAATATCGCAAAAGGCGGCAAGCCCGTCGCCGCCGAATTTACCCCGATATTGGACGATACGCTGTTATACTCGTACGACTACGACTAATACGCCGTCCCGAAACAAAGCGTTTTCGTGACCGGGAAATCCTCTCAAATAAAATCTGTTTCCGATTTCGGAGAATGGGTTGCGCAACACGGAAAGCGCGGCGTTCTTTACCGGGGGTTGGCGGATTCCGATTATCAGTTGGAATCCTCCCTGTATCGGCGGTTGCAATCTCCCAAACGGGAAATTTCCCAAGAAATTTTCATCAGGGCGCTTGACAATTTAATTAAAATCGCCAAACGGGAAAAACACGACCGCAAAGACGGGCATGTTTTGTCCGATTTGGAACTGCTCTCCAATTTGCAGCACTACGGCGCGGCGACTTGCCTTATAGATTTCACGCGCAACCCGCTCATCGCCCTCTGGTTTGCCTGTCAGCCGCACAATAAAACCGAAAACGGAGAAACAAACCCCGCAGACGGAAAAATTGTCGCCGTGAACGCAAACCACCCGGGAAAATTCGGCATCGCCGAAGGCGGAGAGGAAATTAAAAAATTCTTTTCCGACAAAAAACTATGGAAATGGATTCCGCCGAAACAAAACCACCGAATCGTCGCCCAGCAATCCGTTTTCGTCCTCGGGCAATCCGTCATACCAGAAGACGAAATGCTCGCTTCGTACATTATTCCACACAAAAGCAAAGACAGCATTTTGTTGGAACTGCAAGATCGCTATGGCATTTCCGCGGAATCGCTGTTTTGCGATTTCCCGGGATTCGCGCGCGAAGTTCACGGACACGACAAAGAGTACCACGAATGGACGGTGGAAGATTATTTCCAATTCGGAATTGACAGTTATCAAAAAGGACACTACGACGACGCCATTAAGGATTTTAGTGAAGCCATCCAACTAAACCCGAAAGATGCGGACATATATTACAATCGTGGCGTCGCCAAAGATAACTTGGGCGACTACAATGCCGCCGTTGCGGATTATGACCAAGCCATCAAACTTAATCCGGAATATGCGCATGCATACTGCAACCGCGGCAACGCCAGAGACAACTTGGGCGAATACGCCGCCGCCGTTGCGGATTTCAGCGAAGCCATCCGATTGAATCCGAAAGATGCGACGGCATACAACAACCGCGGCAACGCCAAAGTCCGTTTGGGCGACTACAATGCCGCCGTTGCGGATTTCAGCAAAGCCATCAAACTGAATCCAGAATATGCGATGGTATACAACAACCGCGGCATCACCAAAGCCCGTTTGGGCAACTACAATGCCGCCGTTGCGGATTATGACGAAGCCATCAAATTGAATCCAGAATATGCGAGAGCATACTACAACCGTGGTGTTGCCAAACTGAAATTGGACGACAAGACGGGGGCGTTGGAAGATTTGCGGAAAGCGAATGAAATCAATCCGGAATTTAAGATTCCGGAGAGTTTGGAAACCAAAACTTCCGAAGGCAAAAAATAATTTGTTGCCGCAAAAGCGGAGATTTTTATTCGTCTATTTCTTTTTGTTTTTGGAGAGTGAAAGCGATGGCGGCGGTGGCGCGTTCTATTGTTTCTATTTCTTCGCCGGATAGCGTTCTTGTTTTTCGGGATTTGAGAAATTTATCCAGCGGTTTGTAACCGCCGATTTGGAAGTCAAATACTTCCGGCGGCAACGGCGAAAAATATTCGTCTTTGTTGAAATACAGCCGCCCGTCTTTTTCGGCGTAATGCACTTTTTCCACGCGATGGCTTACGCCTTCGCCGCATAACTCCGCGCCGCCGCGCAACTCCGTCTGCAATAAATGCGCGCGAATCAATTCCCCGCCGATTTTGGCGAGACGCAAAAACGCCGCGTTTTCTTTCGGAAACGGAATGCGCGGAAAATCCATTCGCAAAAATTCGCCGTAGCGTTTGCGATAATCCGGCGAATGCAAAATCGCGTAAATGCAACCAAGAATTTTTTCGGGCGAATGTTTTTTGCCGTAGCGGTCGTTTATCCAACGGCGGAATTCCGGCGAAAAGTTTTCGCGTTTAACGATACTGTTTATTTCGGTGTCATAACGATACAGCGGGAAAAGAAACGCGCCGCCCCGGTTACTTAAAGTCATGCGAAAATCCGTAATATTGTCGGAAACGAACGCATGATTAAATTTGGATTCCGCAACTTGTCGCACCGTGACCAGTCCGAGATTATCGCCCGCGAACATGTGGCGCATTTCCTTATATCGCCGCCGAAACACGACATTGTCGTGATAATAAACGAGGCGCGAATCAAACGGGCGGTAGCGGATGTGCCGCGTCAATTTTTCGTCAAACTTTTCGCGCGAGGCGGTAACGCGGGAGTCGGCGAGTTTCCATTGCGAGTTGTCGTCTATGCCGAAGCGGGCGCGGATTGCATCGTCCGAAACGGACGAGTCGGCGAAAGTCCGCATCGCCGTCTTCAATTCCGATTCCGTAAAATGAACGCAAAGCGAATCGCGCGCGGTGACAATGCCGCTGCTGCTGGTGGAAAAAACATCCCGCACGGAATGAAACTTTTCGTATTTCGCCTCCGCCGCCGCGCTTTTGCCGCGCGGGATAAAAAGATAATTCGGCGTCGCCGGCTCAATCTTTTTCCATTTTGCGGAATCGATGCGCCGCTCTTCGCACCATTCGTATTTGTGCGCGCGCAAACCGAACAAATCGGCGTGATAAACGCCTTTGCGCAATCCCTTCTTTTTGACGAACAAACTAATCGCAACGCCCTGCTGAATTTGCGAAAAAACATTCTCGTCCTTGCCGCCGTCCGGCGCGCGTTCCTGTTTTTTGGAGTTGCCGTGCATATCCACAAAATAAAGGCGGTCAAACGAATTCATTAAACTTTGGCGCATGCCGCGAAAAGTCGGATTGTCCAAAAAAGCATGATTCGTAATCACCGCGAAAACGCCTTCGCCCGCCCGGTCAATTTTGCGCTGCGCAAAGCGGATAAACTTCACATAATCGTCGTGCAGCCAGTGTTTTTTTTCGCCGAAATGTTTGCCGTCGACATATTTGTAATTTTCAATTTCATCCTTAAACTGATTTTTGTTTTGCGATACGCTGGAATACGGCGGATTGCCGGTGATGACGAGAATATCCCGCTCCTTGATTTCCTGCGCGCGCTTCGCTTCCGCGGCGAGGACGGGCATAAAATGCAGTTCCGGCGTTTCGGCGAGATGTTCCAGCGTGTTCGTCAAAAACACATTCATTCGGTCGTTGTCGCCAAGCGGCACGCCGCTGTCCTTTAAGAATTGCGATAATTTTAGATGCGCGATAGCGAACGGCGCAAGCAGAAGTTCAAAACCGAAAAAGTTTTTCAGCAGATGTTTACGCGCCAACATATCGCGCCGCGCCGGGGCGTTGTCGCCGAAAACCAGTTTGAACATTTCCAGCATAAAAGTGCCGGTGCCGGCGGCGAAATCCAACGCGGTCACCCGTTTGTCCGCAAGTCCCGCGGGCAGTCCGAAATCGCGCCGCAAAATGTCATCTGCGGCGCGAACGATAAACCGCACCACCGGCGGCGGTGTGTAATAAACGCCTCGCGCTTCGCGAAGTTCCGCGTCGTAAGCGGCGAGAAACTTTTCGTAAAAATACAAAAACGGATCGTCGCCGTCCGTTTTTCCGTCGCCGTACGACATACTCGCATTAACCGCCGCCGCGTCCATGTGATTTATAATTTTCAGAATATCTTCCACCAAATAGGCGATGTCCGCGTATTGCGGTTCGTCCAGTTCGTCCAAAAAACCGGCGATTTCGCGCAACAAAAGAAAGTTTTGCGGGATGTGCTTTTTGACATTATGCAATTCCAATGCGCCGCCGTTTTTCATGTTAAGTTTGGCGGTCAGCAATCCGTAAACGAGTGTTTGCGCCAGCGCGTCCGCAAAAGCGGGTTTGTCTATGTCGCGATAAAGCGTTTCTTTGAACGCCGCGTAAATTCCCCGCAATCTGTTGTTTTCGGCGGAAAGATTTTCCGTCAACGGAACGCGCAACAACCGGCATCGTTCGGCGAGGGCGCGCGCTAACGTTTCGGAATCGCCGATTTTTTGCGGTTCGCTTTGCAGAAATCGCCGCAACAAATCTTCGACTTCCTGCCGTTCCTTCGCGGTTTTGTCGTACAACGAAACCGGCGGCAAACTCGCGCCGTCTTGCAAAAGATAAAAATTCCAGTAATCGGTCAACAAAATGTTGGGCGACAAATTTTTATATTTTTTTACCTGCGCGCTTTTCGCCAAATCGTGCAAATTGTCGCCGGGCTTTTTGCATTCCACATAACCGATAACCGCGCCGGTTTCGTGCGAGATGCGAAAATCGGGCGCACCGATTCCCGTCCGCCGCGACGGTTCTTGCACAACGCCGACTTTCGGATTCAATGCGCGCAACAAATTTTCCAGCGGCGTGCGATAGGTGAATTCGGTCGCGTTGTCATCGCGAATATTTTCGATTTCTTCCAGATAATCGCCGATTGCGTCCCGTTCTTTCATCGCCGTATTAAACGCGCATTTCGCGTTTTTTTGAACCGCGCGGATTTTCAAGCACCGCGTTTATTTCTTTCGCGGCGGGGCGTAGGCGTTTATTTTGCTGGTTTGCAAACCGGCGGCGACGAGTCCCTCGCACATTTTTAGGGCGCATACTACGCCGTCTATTACCGGCAAACCGTATTTGTCGGACAATCGCGCGGTCAAATCCGCCATTCCGGCGCAACCCAAAATTATCGCCTCGCAGTTGTCTTCGGAAATGGCGCGGGCGATTTCGTCGCCGATTTTTTGCATTGCCGCATCGCCCGCCTCTTCCAAAGCCAAAACCGGAATGTCGGCGGCGCGCACTTTTTTGCATAAATGTGTCGCGCCGTATTTGCGCGCCAACTCTTCAATAATCGGCACCGCGCGCGGCAATGTCGTAATCACCGAAAAAGACGGCGCAATCGTTGCCGCAAAATGCATCGCCGCCTCGCAAAGTCCGACCACTGGACCGGCGACAATTTCGCGACACGCCCCCAAACCGGGGTCGTCAAAACACGCGACAACATAACCGTCCGCGCCCGCCGCTTCCGCCTTTCGGATTTCGCGCAACAATCCCGGCACGCTGACCGCCTCGTCGTAATGCCCCTCTATGGACGCGGGCGTATCGGGCGGATTCGTGGCGAGAATGTCGGTGCCGGAAAACGCGAAACGGCGCGCGACTTCGGCGGCTTTTTCGGTCATGCTCGCCGTGGAATTCGGATTGATGAGCGCGATTTTCATTTATACTTCGCCGCCGAGATAGATTTTGCGGATGCGGTCATCGTCTTGCAATTGTTGCGATTCGCCTTCCACCGCCACCCGTCCGACCGACAAAACATAAGCGCGGTGCGAGATTTTCAGCGCCATCCGCGAGTTTTGTTCCACGAGAATAACCGATACTTTGTCATCGCGATTGATGGCGACAATGGAACGGGCGATACTTTGGACGAGTTTGGGCGCGATGCCGAGGGAAGGTTCGTCCAGCAACAAAAGTTTGGGACGCGCCATCAGCGCGCGCCCGATAACCAACATTTGTTGTTCGCCGCCGCTCATCGTGCTCGCCGATTGCCGCCAACGCTCTTTCAGGCGCGGAAATTTTTCCACGACTTTTTCCAAATCGCGCGCGATTTCGTTTTTGTCATCGCGGACGAACGCGCCCATCAGCAAATTGTCGCGCACCGACATATACGGAAAAACGCGGCGCCCTTCCGGCACCATAGAAATGCCAGATTTCACCACTGCGGACGGCGGCGTGCCGTGCAACCGCGCGCCTTCGTAATAAATGCCGCCATCTTGTATCGGGCGCAAGCCGGTAATCGCGCGCAAAATGGAGGATTTGCCGGCGCCGTTCGCGCCAATCAGCGCGACCGTTTCGCCTTCGCGTACGCGCAACGATACGCCGCGCAACGCGTGAATGTGTCCGTAAAACAGCGAAACATTATCAAAGAAAAGTAAATCGGACATGATTAAATTCCCGCGGCGTCGTCTTCGGCGCCGAGATACGCTTCCACGACTTTTTCGTTTTTTTGGATTTCATCGGGCGTGCCTTCGGCGATTTTTTCGCCGAAATTCAGCACGACAATGCGGTCGGAAATGCTCATTACCGCGGGCATATCGTGTTCCACCACGAGTAGCGTAACGCCGCGCGCCCGCACTTCGCGCGTCATTTCCAGCGCGCGCGCAGTTTCGTCGTGATTCATACCGGCGAAAGGTTCGTCCAACAATAAAATGCGCGGATTGGTCGCCAGCCCGATGGCGATTCCCAGCGCGCGCAAATGTCCGTGCGGCAAATTGGCGGCGGGTTCGTTTTTAATTTCGGAAAGATTTAGAAATTCAAGAATGGAATCGGCGGAAATGCCGAATTCGCGTTCGTCCGCCGCCGCCGTTTTGGAATTCGTAAAAAATCCGAACAATCCCGCCCGCGAACGAAGATGATGCGCGATAACGACATTTTCACGAACGCTCATTCCGCGAAAAATTGTCGTCTCCTGAAAAGTGCGGACGACTCCCATCCGCGCCGCAGCATGCGGCGAAAGCCCGGAAACGCGCCGCCCGCAAAGCAACACTTCGCCGCGAGTCGGACGCAAAAAAGACGAAATCAATTTAAATAAAGTGGATTTGCCTGCGCCGTTCGGACCGATAACCGATAAAATTTCGTTCTCGCGAACGGCGAAACTCACATCGTTGACCGCGACCAGCCCGCCGAAACGGCGACTGACATTTTTGATATGCAAAATCTCTTTCATTTGCGGGGACGCACGACAAACAACGCGCGCGGAAGAATGCTAAGAAGACCGTTCGGCAAAAACAGCATTAAAAGAATCAACGCCGTTGCGTAAATTAAAAGTTGATATTCGCCCGTCTCAAACAAAAAATCCCATCCCATATAAAGCACCAGCGTACCTAACATCGGACCGAATACATAATTTAATCCGCCCATGAAACAATACAGCATATAGTTTACCGATTCTTGAATTTGAAATGTCGCCGGATAAACCGACTGCACAATCGCCACAAATACCGCGCCGCCGATACCGCCCAAAAATGACGAAATCGCATACGCCAGCACCCGCAACCACGCGACATTGACGCCGATGGAGGCGGCGAGTTCCTCGTTTTGTTGCAGCGACCGGCACAAAAAACCGAGACGCGAATTGACCAGACGCCACATTCCCGCAAAACACAGCACCAGCAAAGTCGCCGCCAGATAATAAAAACCAAGACGCAAGTTTTCCAGTTCGGCGAAATCCGGAATCAACGTAATGCCGAACGCCGTCAATGCGCCCGGCGGCGGGATATTGGTAATTCCCGCCGGTCCGTTGGTAATCGGCACCGCCTGCGCAAAAAGTCGCGCCACTTCGGTGAGAGTCAAAGTTACCATCGCAAAATATACGCCGCGCAAACGCAAAATCGGCAGCCCGATGCAAATGCTGGCGGCGGCGCAAAATAATCCCGCCAACGGCAAAGTCCACCAAAATAAAATATCGTATTTGACGACAAGAACCGCCGACACATAACCGCCCAGCAACGCAAACGCGCCCTGCCCGATATTGATGCGACCGATATAAAAAGTAAGCCACACGCCGGAACTGATGACCGACAACAGCGCGACCGAAGTCAGCGCGCTGATTAAATCGCTCCGCCCCGAATGCACCAGCGCCCACGGCACGGCAACAAACACGACAAACAAAAACGCGGCAACGGCGGCGGCTTTTTTTATCCCCATGGTTTACCCATCAATCCCTGCGGACGAATGCTGAGGAAAATCATCAGCGAGGCGAAAATTACCAGATAAGTGATGTCGCCGTAGGCGCGCAAATATGACAGCCCGAAAGATTCCGTCATGCCGAGAATAAATCCGCCGACAATCGCGCCCGGCACCACGCCGGCGCCGCCGATCATCACCATCAAAAACGCCTTGATGGAAATCGGTCCGCCGATGCCCGAACTGACGCCGGTAACCGCCGCCAACAATCCGCCTGCCACACCGGCGAGCATCGCACCGAGCGCAAATCCCAGCATGGAATATTTGTCCGCATCCACGCCCATCAGTTGCGCCGCCGTCCGATCCTGCGCCAGCGCGCGCATCGCCCGCCCGGGACGGGTGTATTGCATAAAAAGAATGAATCCGACAATCATTAAAACAATGCAAATGCCGACCGCGATTTTGTCGTTCGGCATCACCACCGTAAAATCGCCCCAGTTTTGGATGCCGTCGAGAATTTTCGGCACGCCACGCTGTTTTTGTCCGAAAAGCAGCAAAATCACGGCGTCAAAGAAAAACGCCAGCCCCGCCGCCAAAAGCATCGTGCTTTCTTCCCGCGCGCTTCGTTTCAGCACCGGACGAAACAAAAACTTTTCCACCACCGCCCCCACCGCCAGCAAAGTAATCGCCGAAGCGAAAATCCCCAGCGCGAACGGCAACTTCAGCACGCCATACACCATATAGGTCACAAAGCCGCCGAGGACATACATTTGCCCGTGCGCAAAATTCAACACATTCATCAGCGCGAAAATCAGCGTGAGTCCGAGCGCAATAAGCGCGTATTGCGCGCCCAAATAAAGTCCGTTGACGAGAATTTGTTCCATCGCGGTATTATACGGGAACGCGGCGGCAAAAACGGAAAATCCGCACCGCGCCGCGCGTTATGCAAAAAGCAAAGCCCGGAAAAATTTCCCCGGGCTTCGCATATTCCGCCAAGAAATCAGTCCGCGGAAGTTACAAAAAGCGTACGAAAATCGCCATCGCGATATTCGGTGACGACCATCGGCACGCCGAGTTGGCGTTTTTGTCCGAAAGAAGAATCGCCGACATACACGAGTTTGGCGTCGCCCTTCACGAACGGATTCGGCGCCTCAAAAGTGTCCATTGCCTTCTGGAAGACGGCGACATCGTCAATCGCTTCCGGATTCGCTTTCAACGTTTCCAAAATGTATTCCAGCGCGTACACTTTGGTATTGGATTCGTCGTCGTATTGCCCGTGATCTTCGGCATAGCGGCGGATGAATTCCTCCATCAGCGGCGTCCGAATTTCGGGTGTGCTGGCGCCGCCGACCGAAATAAAGCCGTTCGCCAGATCGCCCGCCCCTTCGGCGAGTTGTTTGGCATCCTGCGCGGTTTCGGCGGACATCAGACCTTCATAACCGAGTTCGCGGGCGGCGCGAATAATGAGCGGTGCAGTGCCGCCGGCAACGCCGGACAAAACCATAAGATCGGGTTTCAGCCGGACAATCGGCGTGACGACCGGCGCAAAATCGCGCGTATCGCTTTGGTAGGCGTCTTCGGCAACGACATCCAGCCCGAGCGATTTCGCCGCAGCGACTCCGCCGGCGCGTTGCGAAAGGGCGTCCGATTCGTTTGCCGCCAAAAAGGCGATGGTTTTAATGCCCTTGTTTTCTTTCAGATACCGGTAAATCGCCGGACCGGATTGATAGTTGGCGATCATTCCCAGCACCGCATTGCCGGCGGGTTTGGAATAGAGTTCTTTCGGAAAAGCGTAGGGAAAATACACCACGCCATCTTTTTCGGCGACCGGACGCACCGCCGCGGCGGTAGGATCGGTATTCGGACCGACAACATAGCGAATGCCTTCTTGCACCATTTTTTCCATTCCTTCTTTGGCGCGGGTGGTATTATCCTGCGTATCCCAGGTGACGATTTCTATTTCGTAGGTTTTGTCGCCGATTTGGATGCCGCCTTCTTCGTTAATCCAGTTGGCGCGGGTTTGCATACAGCGCACATTGGAAATTCCCCACGCGGCTTTCGGTCCGCTGGTAACGCCGACAAATCCGATTTTGAGCGTATCCGCCGCCGATGCGGGCGCGGCGACAACAACGGACAAAGCGGCAACGCCGCCAACAATGCTTTTGCGAAGTGTTTTTAATGACATAGTGATTCTCCTTGGTAAGAAATAATTTATTTATTTTACACCAGAACGATGCGCACCGTGCAATTTTTTTCACAAAAATCGCAAAAATTTGTTTTTTTTACACATGGCGAAGTTTGGCGGAGTTTGCCCGATTTCTCTCTCCGCCGCATAACGGGGGCGGAGACCGGCGAACGTTTTCGTAAATCTGCATCTTCTATGCGGCGATTAAGAAGTTGCCGCCCGCAAACTTACAGATTTTTGCGCAAAAAATCCAACGTGCGATTCCATGCGGCGTTTGTCGCCGTTTCGTCAAAAGACGGATTATCCGGATTGGCGAATCCGTGTCCGGCGTTCGGGTAAATAAAAACTTCATGCGCGCCGGAATGTGTTTGCAATCGCGCCTGAAACTGCCGCACATCATCCAATTTAATGGCGGCATCTTTTTCGCCGAAATGTCCGATAATCCGCGCGCGCATTTGCGACAAATCATCGGCGGGATTGAAACGCCCGTAATAAATTACGGACGCTTTCGCGCCCAAATCGTTTTTGGCAATTTGGTACGACCAGCCGCCGCCGAAACACCAGCCGACCGACCCCAACCGCGCCCCGTCCGCCCGCGGCAACTCGCGCAAATAATCGGCAGCAGCGCGCAAGTTTGCAAATGCGGTATCGGAATCATCGCGCACCGCACCCGCCAGTTTGCGGGCGGCATCAGGCGTTGTCGCGGTTTCGCCGCCGTACAAATCCACCGCCAACGCAACATAACCGGCGGCGGCAAATTCGTGCGCCTTGGCGCGAATGTCGTCGTTCAATCCCCACCATTCGTGAATTAAAATGAGTGCCGGAGACGGCGGCGCGGCTTTCGGCGCATCCGGCAAAACCAAATACCCTTTTGTATCGCCGAAATACGCGACTTCCCGCCCCGCCGATTCGGCAACCGCCGCTTGCCCGCCAAAAACCGCCACCAAGAAAATAAAAACCGCGCGTATCATTATTTTTCCTCCGCAAAGATAAAAAGCCATATTCTGTCCGTCCTATTTATAGGCATTGTGCAAACACCATTCTATGGTTTCAACCGAATTCGGGTCGCCAATGGAACCGTCCGCAAATGCACAACTATTGCACCAAAGATGCTGTTGTTCTGTATATCCGGCGCGAACACGAAAATGCGGCAACCCGTATCGCCAACAAAAATGCGCATCCGAATCAACTTTCAGCGATTCCAACACTTCGGCGTCTACATCCTCCGGCGTTTTCGTCGCCCCCGCTTCTTCCAAAATGCGAACAATCTCGGAATATCCTTTTTCTTTGGCATGATACAAAGCGGTGTACCATTTCGGAGTAGAATAATTGACATCCGCCCCCGCCGACACCAATGCATTAACGACATCGGCATATCCGTTCATTGCCGCCCACATAAGCGCCGTAATGCCTTCTTCATCAGTACCAGCCGTATCCGCCTTCGCCGCCAACAATATTCGGACGATTTCAATATTTCCTTGCGCCGCCGCCACAATCAGGGGCAATTGTCCAATCTCCTCTCGCATCCCCGTATCTGCGTCCGCCGTCAACAAAATCAAGACAATTTCAGCATTACCTTGTTGTGCCGCTTTTGACAAAGCCGTTTCGCCGAATGCATCTATCGCATTCACTTTCGCCCCTGCAGCGAGCAACCGTTTGACTTCCGCCGCATCGCCATTTTGGGCGGCACTGCACAGCGGGCATTCTTCGGCAACCGCCCCCGGCGCATAAAACAACGCGGCGGAAAAAACAAACGCAATCAAATTTTTCATCGTCAAAATCTCCGAAAGAATATCCCCGCCATTTTAACACTTAACCGCAAAACCGAAAACTTTTTTTCGCCCCGCCCGCCATTCCAGCGAAATTCGGAACGAAAGCGGCGGTTTGGAAAGGGGAAATATGATAAAGCGCGGGGCGGTAAGGCAACTCCGAGATTGTATAATACGAAAATGAAAAACTCCAACAACAGAACCATCGGCGGCGTTAGCGATTTGCCGTTGGAACGGTGGCGCGAATATGGCGATTTATTGACCGATAGTTTATGGATTCTCGGCGACCGCGACAATTCGGGGCAGCACGACGGTTCATATCACGGCAACTTTATCCCGCAAATTCCGCATCAACTAATGCGCCGCTACACCGCCGCCGGCGATGTCGTACTAGACGCGTTTTTGGGAAGCGGCACAACAATGATTGAGGCGCGCCGACTCGGACGCAATTGCATCGGCGTGGAACTTTTGCCGGAAATGGCAGAAATCGCCAAACGCGCCGCCGACTCGCAACCGGTGGAATTGATTCCGCCGCCGACTCCGGAAGTTTTTGCGGAAACGATTATCGGCGACAGTGCCGCCGAAAAAACGCGAGATAAAACCGCGGCAATTCTCGCCAAACACGGGCGGGAAAAGTTAGATTTAATTGTTTTGCATCCGCCCTATCACGACATTATTAAATTCAGCAACCGCGCGGAAGATTTATCCAACGCCGAAAATGCGGACGAATTCGCGTCCCGTTTCGGCGCGATTATTGCCAACTTTTCGCCGATGTTGCGCCCGCGCCATTATTTGGCAGTCGTTATCGGCGACAAATATTCCGACAGCGAATGGGTGCCGCTCGGATTCCGCGTGATGGAAGAAACGCTGCGGCGCGACAAAAATTTATCGTTAAAAAGTATCGTCGTCAAAAACATGATTAACAATCGCGCCAAACGCAACAAAGAAAATCTTTGGCGTTATCGCGCTTTGGCAGGCGGCTTTTATGTTTTCCGCCACGAATACATTTTGCTTTTCCAAAAACGGGACAGACAACAACCACGCATGTTGTCATAAATAACAGCGCATTTTTCTGGATGCATTTGCGCTATCAGTTCGCTCCGAAAGAATAAAATATTACCGCGGTTTTAACGCATTTTCGGACATTCGGAAAATCGCCCGCCGCAAGTAAATTTCGGCGCGAATTAATCCCCCGTATCCGAATCTGCAGTATCGGGAACATCGGAATCTTCCAATTCAAGATTCATCCGATAAAACTTAACCGAAATGTCGGCGTTTGTGTCGCAAGCGTATAAAAGTCCGTTGTCCGCCGCCCCGGCAACAATAACGCCGCGAATTTTCCGTCCGGCAAATTTCTTTTGCAGCATTCCCATATACATGGAAATCTGACCAAACACTGCACAATCCGTCCGTCCCGCCTTGAGTTCCACAATCAGCAAATCTCCGCTTTCGCCGTATTCAAGCAATACATCAATGCGTTTTCCGTTAATCGGATATTCCCTTCCCAAAATTTTATACCCGGGAAAAGTTCCGAAATTTGCGCACAAAAAACATTCTGCAAATCGGATTCATATTTAAGATTTTGACGATGTTCCTCCGCCAGCACATCTAGAACACGCGCGCCATTTTCCGCGAAAGCGGCATCTTCTTTTTGCAAGTCGGCGACAAACTCCGCATAGCGGGCAATCGCCGCCCTCCACCCGCCACTGTTTCTATCGCCATCCCGCGAATAATCACCACCGCGCCCGTACTGACGGGCAATTTTACTGACTAACGCAATATCATTAACCTGATAAATATCAATTTGCTCGTCCGTTTTGTGCGAATAATGTTTCGCCACGGCGTTAACCCCAGCCGCATAACTGTTCGCGGTATTTTGCGTCTTCCCTCGATTCAACAGCCATTGCTTAAATTGTTCTTGCATATCATTTCCTTTCGCAAAAAATAAGTTTTACCGGTCAATTATAAAAAATTTATAATGCGCCCGTCAATTCAAAAGCGCCCACAGTACCGCGCCGACCATTAGGGCGGCGAGGGTGCGCATTAAGAATTTTTCCGCGCGGGTGCCGGATAATAGTTGCGCCGTTTGCGCGCCGCACCAGCACCAAAAACTATGCGCCGCGCATTGCCAGCAAAAAAATATCAGCGCAATCGTCGCCGTTTGCAACCACCACGCACCATTCGCATCAATAAACTGCCCGTAGGCGGATACCACCATCGCCCACGCTTTCGGATTTAGCGGATGCACAAACAGCCCCGCCGCAAATCCCGCCCGCGATACATTTGCGCCGCCGATTTTTATTTGTAAAACGCGATGCGCAAGCCAGACAATATACGCCGCCCCCGCGATTTTCATCGCAATCAAAACTTGCGGAAAGTTTTCAATTATTCGCCACAATCCCAACGCCAAACTTAAATGAATAAAAAGTTTTCCGAAAGTTACCCCCGCCAGCAACGGAAAACTCCGCGCCACGCCATCGCGCGCGCCCGCCGCCAACAAAAGCATATTCGCCGGACCGGGCGTACAAACCAAAACGCCGGCAAAAACTATCAGCGGAATTAAATTGTCGGACGACAAAAAGTTATCCCTGAATGCCGCCTTTTGTGAGTTTTGCGGGATTTAACAATTTTTTCAATTCGGTGCGCGGCAGACCGGTATCTTCTGCGGCGACATCCAAAACCGGACGCCGTTCGGAATAGGCGCGTTTTGCAACCGCCGCCGCTTTCAGATAGCCGATAACCGGATTTAACGCGGTGACCAAAATCGGATTTTGCGACAAAGACATTTCCAACTTTTCGGGACGCGGTACAAAACCGGCAATCGCCTTGTCGGCGAGAAGACGACACACCGCCGCCAAAAGCGAAATGGAATCTAAAAGCGAATCCGCCACCAGCGGCAACATCACATTCAATTGAAAATTGCCGGATTGTCCCGCAACAGTGATTGCGGTGTCGTTGCCGATAACGCGCGCCGCCGCCATACACGCCGCTTCGGGAATGACCGGGTTAACTTTTCCCGGCATAATGGAACTGCCGGGCTGCAATGCGGGCAACGCAACTTCGCCCAGTCCCGCCAGCGGACCGCTGTTCATCCAGCGCAAATCGTTGGAAATTTTCATTACCGAAACGGCAATTGTTTTGAGTTGCCCGGACATTTCCACCGCCGCATCTTGCGCGCTTAAACTTTCAAAAAAAGACGGGCTGTTATAAAACGGCGCGCCGGAAGTTTTTTTAATCGCGCGCACAAATGCGGCGGCAAATTTTTTGTCGGCGTTGATGCCGGTGCCGACTGCAGTACCGCCTTGCGCCAACGCGCACAATCGTTTTTGCGAATCGCGTACGCGCGCCGCACCGTTTGCAATTTGCATCGCCCATGCGCCGAGTTCCTGACTCATCCGCAACGGCATCGCATCCATTAAATGCGTCCGTCCGGTTTTGACATATTTGTCGACGCTTTTCGCTTTTTTAAGAATTGTTTTTTCCAGATGCGAAAGCGCGGGCAAAAGATCGCGGCGAATTTCCAACACGGCGGAAACATGAATCGCGGTCGGAATAACATCGTTGCTGGACTGCCCCATATTGACATGGTCGTTCGGAGAAACATTCATTTTGCATCGCGCAGATGCCAAAGACGCCAGCACTTCGTTCATGTTCATATTCGTGCTTGTGCCGGAACCGGTTTGAAAAACATCAACCGGAAAATGCCCGCCGTGCGCGCCCTCTTCCACTTCGCGCGCGGCGCGGACAATTGCCGTTCCGATGCGGCGATTGAGAAATCCGAGTTCCATATTTGCATCGGCGGCGCATCGTTTAATGAGCGCCAACGCGCGCAAAAATGCAGGCGGCATCGTCCGTCCGCTGACGGGAAAGTTATTTACCGCCCGCTGCGTTTGCGCCTTGTACAACGCATCGGCAGGCACCTGCAACTCCCCCATAGAATCCGATTCCAAACGAAACTTTTCGCCCGCCAACTGCGCGGACTTTGCAACACTCGCGGTTTTTTCGGACTTTTCGGATTTCACGGATTTTTCGGACTTTTCGGATTTCACAGATTTCGGCATATCATTTCTCCTTTTTAACAGATGCCGATTATAGCACGCCTTCCCGCCCGCCGTTTATCGGGCGAGGGAAGTTTACCGAATTTGCAATTCCACGGCGAAGGAAACTCCTTTTGCGTTTGTTGCCGAGTTCCATTCTGCTGCCGCTGACCATTTGCTGTTTTCTGTTTTTTGTGAATAGCCCGCTGTGTAGATTGTTTGCGGTTTTTGTTTTATGGGAATTTTTGCGGTTTCGGTGCGGATTGTTTGCACGGATTCGCCAATGAATGCTTTGTGTGAATCGCCATCGGCAACGGGATAATGCAAAACCATTTCGCCGCCGCTGATTCGCGATTCTTGTCGGGCGGAAAATTGTAAGTTGTCGTTATGCAAAAATAAGTTTTGATATTGAAATCCCGCCGTCCATTCTTCCGCCCGTGCGTTTTTTATTTGCGAAATAAAAGAAGCGGAATCGTAATCCGCTTTTATTTGCGTCCTTCCGTATTCGCCGAATGCGGAAATGCCGCCGTAGTTTTTTGTCGTCCATTTTACATAGCCGCCGGTGTCGCTTGCATTCGCCGCCGCAAAAGGCGAACTTCCTTCGCCGATATACGAACTCCGCGAACCGTCATATTCCAATCCGCCCCAAAAACGAAAACTTTCACCCGCCGTAAAATCATCCGCCTGCATTTCTTTCGCCGCATTTCCAAGTTTTGTTTTTTGCGAATCACCGCCGACAATATCGGAAAGCGGAATGTTGTAATAGGAATCATCCGTTATTTTTAAGGCAACCGAAACCTCCGAAAGCCGCCCCCGCAAATGCGACATTTCGGACGGCAAACTCCCCCGCAAATCCGAAAGTAAAACGCCGTTTTGTGCAACTCTTACGCGCAACACCGCCGAAACTGCCGCCCCGATATTTACCGCACCCCAACCGTACACTTCGTCCAAACTTTGATTTATGGCTCTCGTCCCCAGCGGAGTCGCCGTTGACAAAAGAATTTGCCTATGCATCGTCATCGGCAATTCCGGGCGGGCAGATTTTAATATCGCCAATGCACCCGAAACAACCGGCACCGCTCCCGATGTGCCACCTAATGTCGTGTAATCTGAATTGCCATCATCCCCGGTTGTAAAATGCCTTCCCCCCGCAACCGCACCGAGACAATATAATCTCGCCACTCCGCAACTGTCGGTATGATCCGCCCTGATATGATCTCTGTCTAAATTGACAACGACAAGAAAATTATCCCGCAAATTTTCCTCTATTAAAGGAAGATACGCATAGCCGCTACTCGGACGCACAACATCAAGGTTTAATGTACTATTACCCGCCCCCCAGACATACTGCGTATCGCCGGTGCCAATCGCACTCTCTATATCAGCCGCCAAAGAAACATAAAAAACGTCAGTCGTAATATCCGCAAGGGCGGCAGTTATTACAAAATCGCTCCCGATTGAATAACTTGCGTTGTAAATCGGATGACCATTTTCAGCAGCATATCGCCGTATCTGTGATCGAGCGGCGGAACTCTCGGGGGTAAAAACATCCAGCGGAATAATTTTAACGGATGGAGCAATTCCATGCGAACCCTTTTCGTTTCCCCGAACTGCGCCCAATACTCCGGCAACTGCGGTACCGTGATATTCCGGAACAAAACGGTTTTCCTGTTCGGCTATTCCCGGATTATCCAAAACGATATTGTTCGCCAAATCTTCGTGCGTGACGCGAACGCCTGTGTCGCCAACAACAACCGTGACGCCCTGCCCGAAATATCCTCTTTCGTACGCGGGAAGAACATTCGCTTCTTCCAGCAGACGATTCCGCCCGTACTCTCTTGTCCGAAACGCACAACTTTCGGATTCCGGAAGTACGGTTCTATCGCCGCAGGTCTGCATACAAACTTCTCCCTCTCTGACGGAGGAACCGTTAGCGCATCTTTTAATGCAATAAGCACTATCTCCGAAACCAAAAGATTCGTAACCCGCCGGGCAGAGAGCAGGACATAAACTGCGAAAAGGTTCCATAGACCCGTCTGGACAAGTAACCATCGGAATAACGATTGGCGGATTTCCTCCGCCGCCACCGCCGCCGCAAGCGGAAAGAATAAAAGCGGCGAAAATGCCGAAAAGTGCAGTTTTGATTGATTTCATCGTATTTCCTCTCTGTATGCAAAATCCGGCGAAAACGCCGCCGGGCGTTGTTGAAGCATCGTTGAATCGTAAGATACTGCCGCCCTTTTCCCGAAGGTATTCTATCGGACTGCACCCCCGGCTTTCGGGGGCGATTCAACAAACTTCAACGAAAAAAATTATACAACAAAAAAGCGGATGTTTATCACAACTTTCCCCGAAAAATGCAAAAAACGGGCAGGTTCGGCGGCGAAATTCGCGCGGATTGCCGAATTCCCGTGTGTTTGCAGCATTTTGGTTATCTACAAAATGATTCCGTATATCTACCAAATGCAACGGTATATCTATGAAATGATTCCGTATATCTACGGAATGCAAATTTTTCCCAAACTTCTTAAAGCGACAGCCGCCGGATATCGCCTAACAGGGACGAATAATAAACCATAAAACGCGCGCCTGATGCGCCGTCTATGATGCGATGGTCGTATGACAGCGACAGCGGTAAAATCAGGCGCGGGGCGAATTTTTCGCCGTCCCAGCGAGGCAAAATCGCCGAACGCGAAACGCCCAATATCGCCGCCTCAGGCAGATTGATAATCGGCGTGAAAAACGAACCGCCGATGCCGCCCAAAGACGAAATCGTAAAACAGCCGCCTTGCATTTCTTCCGCTTTCAACTTGCCGTCTCGGGCGCGCGCGGAAATTTCCGCCAACTCGCGCGCGATGTCGGTGAGACCTTTTTTGTCGGCATCGCGCAATACCGGCACCACCAAACCGTGCGGCGTATCCACTGCCACGCCGATGTGAAAATATTTTTTGCGCACGAGATTTTCGCCGTCCGAATGCAATGATGCGTTGAAATCGGGAAACTCGCGCAACGCCATCACCGCCGCCCGAATGAAAAACGCCAGCGGCGTCATTTTGAATCCTTTTGCATCTTCGGCGAGCGATTTGCGGAAGTTTTCCATGTCGGTAATATCCGCCTCGCCGCACTGCGTGACATGCGGTGCGACCAGCCAGTTGCGCCGTAAATTAGCGGCGGATAACTTGCGAATGCGCGGCAGCGGCAATGTTTCCACTTCGCCGAACTTCGCAAAATCCACCGGCGGCACGGTCGGCAAACCGTCGCCGGAATCGCCTTGTTGCATTTTTGTTTTTATAAAATTTTGCACATCTTCTTTTAGAATTCTTCCGCGCGGACCGCCGCCTTTTATTTTGTGTAAATCCGCGCCGAGTTCGCGCGCAAATCGCCGCACGGACGGACTCGCATGCGGTTTTGTGCCGCCGGTATTTGTTGCTATCGGCGCGGACGAATGCAAATCGCCGCCGGATTGTCGCGCGGGTTTTTGTGCGGACGGTGCGGGCGGATTCGGCGTTTGCGTTTCTTTCGCCGGGGCATTTTTCGCATCGTTTTTCGCATCGTTTTTCGCATCGTTTTGCGATTTTGTATCGTTTGCCGATTCGCGAACTTCCATATCGGCAATGTGCGTACCCGCGCTAACTTTGTCGCCCGCTTTGATATGCACCGCGGTAATTTTGCCGGTAAACGGCGATGGTACATCCATTGTCGCCTTGTCCGATTCTAATGTTAAAAGCGATTCTTCGGCGGCAATAGAATCGCCGACATTCGCCAAAACTTCTATCACTGCAACATTTTCAAAATCGCCGATGTCTGGTACGCGTACTTCTTTTGCGGCGGCGGCGGAGGCGGGCGATTTTTCGGTGCGGGAAACCGGTACTTCGGCGGGCGGCGGCGATTCCGCCGGGGCGTTTTTCGCATCATTTTGCGATTCGTTTTCCGATTCGTTTTTCGCATCGTTTTGCGATTTTGTATCGTTTGCCGATTCGTGAACTTCCATATCGGCAATGTGCGTACCCGCGCTAACTTTGTCGCCCGCTTTGATATGCACCGCAGTAATTTTGCCGGTAAACGGCGATGGTACATCCATCGTTGCCTTGTCCGATTCTAATGTTAAAAGCGATTCTTCGGCGGCGATAGAATCGCCGACATTCGCCAAAACTTCTATCACTGCGATATTTTCAAAATCGCCGATATCGGGAACTAAAATTTTCTTTTTCATCGTTTTATTTTACTCCGTTCCGCCGACTTCGCCAACTTTGTCGCACCGCCCGGCACCGGCAAGCAAACTCGCGCGAATAAAACCGTCCAAATCGCCGTCCAACACCGCCCGCGTGTTGCCGCTTTCAAAACCGCTTCGCAAATCCTTAATTCGCGATTGATCCAAAACATAAGAACGAATCTGACTGCCCCAAGTAATATCATCTTTATTTTTTTCCATTTTTTCTTTTTCGGCGTTTTCCATTTGCAAATGATGTTGATATAATCGCGCCCGCAACATCGCCATCGCTTGCGCTTTGTTTTTGTGTTGCGAACGGTCGTTCTGGCATTGCACAATAACGCCGCTCGGCACATGTGTTATGCGCACCGCCGAATCGGTAGTATTGACATGCTGCCCGCCGGCACCGCTGGAACGATAAGTGTCAATGCGCAAATCGGCGGGATTAATTTCTATCTGAATATCTCTGTCAATCGCCGGATATACAAAAACGCTCGCAAACGAAGTATGACGGCGGTGATTTGCATCAAACGGCGATTTGCGTACCAAGCGATGCACGCCCGTTTCGGTGCGCAAATGTCCGTAAGCGAAGTTGCCGCCGATTTTGACGGTCGCCCCTTTCAATCCCGCTACTTCGCCACGCGATTCTTCCAATACTTCGGCGGAAAACGATTTGCCGTCCGCATAACGCAAATACATGCGAAACAACATTCCCGCCCAATCTTGTGCCTCGGTGCCGCCGGAACCCGCCTGCACAGAAAGAAAACAATCGCCATCGTCGTGTTTGCCGTCAAACAAACGCAAGGAATTCATTTTTTCCACTTCGGTGCAAAACGCCCCGATGTCGGCGACGATTTCGGCGAGAAATAAATCGTCTTTTTCTTCTTCCGCCAGTTCCAGCATCGCGGAAATGTCTGCCAACTTTTCGTCCAGTCCGGCAACGCCCCGCACATCGCCGTCCAGTCGTGCCCTTTCTCGCCGCATATCGGCAACGACGGCGGTATCCCGCCAAACTTCCGGCTCCCGCAATCGCGAATCAATGTCGGCGATTCGCCGCGATTTTTGGTCGCAGTTAAAGAAACCCCCGGATATCCATCAACATTCGCTCCCCTTCCGCCAATTTCGCCCGCAACTCGTTGCAATCTTGTGCGGGAAAAGCCCCCGACATATTCATTTTCCGCCCCCGTTTTCAGTGGAATAAAAAAAGTTGCAATTATAACAGACAGCGGCAAAATATCGCCCGCCCGAAACAAACATCCGCAACGGAATATACCACATCAAAGGCGCGGAGAATACAAAAAAATGCAAAATTCGGCAAAATACGCTATAATTTGCGGCAAAACCAATTTATACTTTTTCAGGAAATATTTCCATGGCTGAATTTATCGCTTTTATAAACTCTCTGATAAATACCGATTTTTCCGATATCGATTTTTCCGATACGGCAAACTCCGTATTCCAACATCTGCCCGACTCATTTTTGTCCGTTACGCTGGGCGAAGTATTGTTGCTGATGATGACATTTTTCATACTCTCCTCAATCGCCAAAAAACATAAAACAACCGCATTGTCCAACCGCACAATCGCCGAAAAAATAGATAGTTTGAACGAACGAATTGAAAGCATAGAAATCCGCAATCAAAATGTAATAAAAGACGGGCTGGTTTCCATCGCCCGGGTCGTGGAAGGAGTCAAAACCGCCGCCCTGCAAAAAAATGCGGGTGACGAAATTGAAATCGGCGGCAATATCGGCAATATGGAACAAACAGTAAAAGACGGGCTGATTTCCATCAGTAAAGTCGCAGACGGAATCAAAAAAGAAATCGCCTCCTTACAAAATACGGGCGGCGAAGGCGGCGGTTTGGAAGCACACTGCAACACCCTCGCCGAACGCGTCATCAGTTTTTCGGAAGAACGGCTGAACCGAATGGAAACGCGCATTGAAAATATTTCCGAACTAATTAAAGAACGCGCACGAACGGGCGACAAAAATGTTGGCGACGATATTCAAGACAAAATAGAACAACAATCCATTTATCTGCACGACGAATTTGTCGCACTCGCCGAAAAAATAAATGCCGCCGTACGCGGCGTTCCGCAAACGGCAACAACGGGCGAAACGACTCCGCCGCCGCCTGCCGACATAGACCGAGACGCGAAAATTCTGGAAACATTGTCAAAATCGTTAAAACTTTTGGGCGAAGAAATCAACGCCAAAATAGATGCCGCCATGCGCGATATTCCGCAAACGGCGGCGGATGATTCGCCCGCCCCGCACTTCGCCGAAATGAACGACGGCGCAAAAACATTGGAAACATTATCCAGAGCGGTGAAACTTTTGGGCGAAGAAATCAACGCCAAACTCTCGTTGTTGCACAACAAACTGGAACAAAACGAAGAGTTATTGCGCGACATTCCCGACATTCCCGCCATTCAAGAACAGGTCAAAGCAATCGCCGATACCGGTGCGGAAGTACGCGGCGAAACATCGTTCGCGCAACTGATACGCCGCGAACAACCGAACCGGGAAACCGGACGGCAATATTTGTCGACGGTATTGCCGCAAATTTTGCCGTTTTCCTATTTCACGCTAAACGCCAAACTGCCCAACGGACAATCCGCCGATGCACTTGTGCAATTTCCCGAACCGGACGGTGCGGTCGTCATAGATGCCGGTTTTTCGCCGCCGCAGTTGTCGGCAGAAGACGCCGCCGCCGCCGATGACGAATTCAAAAAATCCCTCGCCGCACACATAGACCACATCGCCGACAACATCGTATCCGCACCGTACACCAGCGAAAATGCCTTGCTGTTTATTTCGTCCGAATCGCTTTTCGCCGAAATTCATGCGCGTCTTCGTGACACGGTGCGACATGCGCAACGGCGAAAAGTTTGGCTGGTATCGCCCGCCGTTCTGCCGGCGGTACTGAGTACCATCAACGCCGCCGTGCGCGATCACAATTCGCGGCGGCAACTGCACGAATTGCGGGCGAAGGCGAATTTGCTCGCCGAAGAAGCACGACATTTTGAAAATCGCATCGCCGACATCGGCGATCATGTACATTCGGCATGGCGCAGCGTACAACGCGCCGAAAATACGAGCGGACGACTCGCCGATGATATTCGCGGAATGTCCGACCCGGCGGCAAAAACCTCGCCGCGCATTCCCGACAATAATGAATCCGCTTGATGCGATTTGCCCGGCGGACGGGCGTTATCGCAAAGACACTTCCATACTCGCCGCCCATTTCAGCGAACGCGCCCTAATTCGCGAACGCGCGCTGGTTGAATTAGATTGGTTGAAAATGTTGGCGCCGCTTTTTGCGTTTTCGGCGCGCGCCGATTTGTCGCCGCTGGACAAAATTGCCGCCGCCGCCGCCGCTTCCGGTGCCGCCGAATCAATCAAAGAAACGGAAACGGTTTTGCGTCACGATGTCAAAGCGATGGAATATTGGCTGCACGACCAATTGCAAAAACACAATCTCGGCGCGTTGCGTCCGCTGGTACATTTCGGATGCACTTCGTGGGATATCAACAATCTCGCCCTCGGCGGAATGATTATCGGTGCGTTGCGCGAGGCGATGATCCCGCAACTGCAAACACTTTCCGATGCCGTCTCCGCCCGCGCAAAACAATACGCCGAAACGCCAATGTTGGCGCGCACACACGGACAACCGGCGTCACCCACAACAGCGGGAAAAGAATTCGCCAACTTCGCCGCCCGCTTGTCGCCGCGCCTGCAAAAATTGCAAGAATGGCGTCCGCGCGGAAAAATGAACGGCGCAACCGGCAACTACAACGCGCATTATATCGCCCGCCCGGATATTGACTGGCTGCAAATCACGCGCCAATTTGTAGAATCGCGGGGAATGACATTCGCACAATGCACAACGCAAATAGAACCGTACGATGATCTCGCCGATTTGTTTAATCTTTTGCGCGGCATCAACAATATCGTATTGGATCTCTGCCGCGATATGTGGGGTTATATCGCGCTGGAATATTTCCGGCAAAAACCGGAAGCGCGCGAAGTCGGTTCCTCCACGATGCCGCACAAAATTAATCCGATTGATTTTGAGAACGCCGAAGGCAACATCGGAATCGCTAACGCCCTTTTGTCGCATTTATCCGACAAACTGCCGGTATCGCGGTGGCAACGCGACCTCAGCGATTCGGCGGCGTTACGCAGCATCGGCGCGGCGTTTGCGCATTCGTTGCTGGCGTTGCAATCGGCGGTGCGCGGACTTTCGCGGGCGGAATTAAACCCGCCGCGATTGGAATCCGATTTGGATTCTAACTGGCAAGTGCTTGCCGAAGCGGTGATGATTGTGATAAACGCCGAAAATAATCCCGCGAACGAAACGCATGAACAATTGAAAACATTTTCGCGTAGCGCGGCGGTGGATCGCGAACGGTTTCGCCGCTTTATCGGAGAACTTCAAATTAGCGAAGACGCGAAACAAAAACTCCTCGCCCTGACTCCGCGCGATTATTGCGGCATCGCCGCCCGTCTCGCAAATTCGCATTCATAAAAATGGAAGACCCTCCGCCCCCGCCCGTTGCGGACAAAACCGCCGCCGCAACGCGATGAATTTAAGCATCTTTCAACTTTTTCTCGTCTTTGTCGCGGGACTTTTGTTCTCGGGCGTGTTTTCCATGATTGAAGCGGCGGTTATTTCGCAAGACCGCCATCGTCTTTCGCATCTGGCAGAAGCCGGTAATCGTTCGGCGCAACGGATGAAAAAAATGCTGGACCAAATGGAACGTTTGCTGGCGGCGATTTTACTTTTCAACAATATCGCAAATGTTATGTGCGCAACCGCCGCAACAGTAATTGTCACCCGATTGTCGGGCGGCGGCGAGGGGGCGGCGTTTGTCGTCTCGCTGGGAGTCGCGTTTTTAATTTTGGTATTGTCCGAAATCTCACCCAAAATTATCGGCGTGCGACATTCCGCCGCGATTGCGATGGCGGCAACCGCCCCGTTGCGCATTTTGCTGTTTGTTTTTCGCCCGGTTATTGCTGTCGCAAACTTTTTCGCCCGCGGCGTACTTTTGATGGCGGGAATTCGCCGCGTATCGGGATTGCAAATGGCGATGAGCGTTCCCGAATTGAAAAGCGCGGTGCGCGAATCGAACTTGCGGGCGCGCGCCGAAAACGACATTGAAAGCGGGCGGCATTATTATATGGTGGAGCAATTGTTGCGAATGGCGGATATGCCGGTGGAAAAAATCATGACGCCGCGCCGCCAAATTATCGGCTTGAATTTAAATCTGTCGCCCGACGATTTATACGCGCAACTACTCGCCGCCGACCATACAAAAATGCCGATATTTGACGGCAACATAGACGCAACAGAAGGATTTATAGACACGCTGCACGCAATTAAAATCGCCGCCCGCCGCGGTGCCATTGCGGCGGAAGAGTTGCGCGCGATGAAAACACCGCCGCTATTTGTGCCGGCGGCAGCAGACGCATTGCGGCAAATGGAAACAACCCGCAAACGGGGCGGACGAATCGCGTTGGTCGTAGACGGTGCCGGACGGGTGACGGGACTTCTCACTTTTTCCAACTTTGCGGCGGCGGTCATCGGCGACGAAGAAGCACCGACTCATGTTTTGTGCGAACGCGGCGATGGTTTTATTTTGCCCGGCGATTTTCCGCTGTTGCAACTCGGCGATATTGACCCGCATCTGGCGGCACCCGAAACTTCGGCAACAAGCATCAACGGGCTGATTTTGGAAACAAGCGGCGGCGCACCGCAACGGGGCGAAACGATACAAATCGGCGATTTGCGAATGGAAATTCTGGATGCAGGCGCAACATCGGTGCGCCGTGTCCGCCTTTTCCCCCCGCCCGAACCACAAACCGAAGACGAAAATAAATAATCCGCCGACATTTTTTACCATTCCGATGTAAATCGGAATCTCCCGCAGAGATTCCGGCGTTCGCCGGAATGGTAAATTCTTTTTTCCTAATTTCCAACTTTTACCATTCCGATGTAAATCGGAATCTCCCCCGCCGCCGTCCGATTCTCGCCGCCCGACATTCGCCTCCCCGCCGTCATTCCCGCGAAAGCGGGAATCCATTTTTGCCGATAAATCCCCGCGTTCACGCCGTTTTTCACAAAAAAAATGCACGAAAATTCCAGAATTAATCGCCCCGAATGGATTCCCGCGTTCGCGGGAATGACAGCGGGGAGGCGGGAATTCGGCGGCGAAAATGACGGACGGCGGACGGCGAAATTCCGGAAAAAAATCGGCGGAATTCCGGAAAAAATCGGCGAAATTCCGCGAAAACCCCCCGTCATTCCCGCGAAAGCGGGAATCCATTTTTACCGACAAATCCCCGCGTTCACGCCGTTTTTCACAAAAAAAATGCGCGGAAATTCCAGAATTAATCGCCCCGAATGGATTCCCGCGTTCGCGGGAATGACGGCGGGGAGGCGGGGATTTGTCTCTCCAAATAGATTCCCGCGTTCGCGGGAATGGAAGGTTCTTCGCCGCCGTCCCCGATTCCTGCCCGCCTTTTGCGAATTCGGGCGGAATGTGTGTTATACTTTCGCAGACATTTTTAATCAGAGGAGCAAAATCATGAAAAACACCATCAATAAAATCATCATCGCTTTCGCCGCTTTGTTTGCGACTGCTTCGGCACACGCCATCGGGGCGATATATGAAATTCCCGTGACCATCGTAATAGACACGAATCAATATGATTACACGGGCAGCGACAGGGAAAGTATATTACAATCTCCAATAAATCTCGGCGGAATAATGCGAGACGGCGTAGCCGGTTATCCGACAAGTGTCGCCGCATCTGCCGCAGCGGTTGCAGCATGCGAAGCATACAAAGCGGATCAGCGTTCCGGCTTGTTTGCCGCTGCGATGCGGAGTGCATTTGATATTGACAGCATAAGGATACAAGGCACTTTTGACTGCGCAAATGCCGATGTTTCTTATATTGAAAACGACGAATTCGCCGCATTTGATCTTGGAATAAGTTTGTCCGTAAGTAGAATACGCCTTAATCCAAATCGTAGTTCTCCGGAACTGTTTATCAACGGCAGATTTGAGATGCATTCAGCCATCGGGAATGCGGAATGGACATCGGCGATTTTGGCGAGAAGGGCTTGCGACCGCTTATACAGTGACTCGCCCTCCCGCCTGCATCCTTTCCCGACCGATAATCTCGGACTTGCACGACTCAGCGAGAGCAAACACAGAGGATGTTTGGGCGTCAATGATCCGGACAATGTCGCCATTATTTTCGGCAACGCCGCAACACCCACGCCCGTGAGTGCGAACGCCGTCCATAATCCGACATCCGAATCCGCAGCGTCCGCAGAAAACTCCGGCGGCAGCAACGGAAAAGTTTATACCATCGGCGGTGCCGCACTTGCTTTGGGAATCGCCTATTTTGTATCGGACGGATTCGCGGACGGCGATTTTAACTTTGCGCCCGATTTCGCCTATTCCATAACCGAAAGCGGATTTTCGGCGAATGCGGGCGGACGAATGAACTTCCGCAAAGACGGCTGGAGTTTTTATTGGAGCGCAACGCAACAAAACGCCGATGGCGAATTCGGCGATTTGCGACACACCAGCGGCGGAAAATACACGGCGGATTTTTGGACAGCGGCGTTTTCCGAATCCGTTGCCGGCGATACGGCAGATTATGATTTTTCGCTTTCGGCAAATTTGCAAAACGGAATTTGGAAAATATCGCCCGTTTATCGTTTGCATTCTGAATATGCCGATAACGAGTTTGACACGAAAAATTCGTTAAATTTGCAAAGCGAATTCCGCTACAACAATTGGCAAATCAGCCCTTCCGCCGGATTCCAATGGCGAAATTTCAGCAATTTCGCAAACAGCGGAATATTCCAAATAAACGCGATTCATCGTTTTTAATTTCGGGAGAAAAAAGGCGGCGGGGAAAGAACCTTCCATTCCGATGTAAATCGGAATCTCCCGCAGAGATTCCGGCGTTCGCCGGAATGGTAAATTCTTTTTTTCTAATTCCCAATTTCTACCATTCCGATGTAAATCGGAATCTCCCCCGCCGCCGTCATTTTCGCCGCCGAATTCCCGCCTCCCCCGCCGTCATTCCCGCGAAAGCGGGAATCCATTTTTACCGACAAACCCCCGCATTCACCTCGTTTTTTTGCAAAAAAAATGCGCGGAAATTCCAAACTTAATTTTCGCGAAAAATTCTCGAAATTCCAAAATTAATCGCCCCGAATAGATTCCCGCTTTCGCGGGAATGACGGCGTTTTTTCGCGGAATTTATCCGCTTTCGCCGGAATGGTAAATTTTATTTTCGCGGAATTTCGCGGAAATGAAATGTACTTTTTTTCCGGTCATTTTGCGAAAACGAAAAGGCGGCATTTGCGGGTGCGTGTTATACTTTTCGCATGCGGGAAGAGGCGATAACTTTTCAGCGGCGAATTTCGCGCGCTCTGGCGGATGACGAATTGCGCGAATCGCTCGCCGCAGTACGCGGCAACTTTGTATCGCATCGCGCCGATGCCGTCCGCCGATACGAATCCGAAGGCGGCGACTTTGCGGCGTTGCGCGAACGCGGGCGACAAATTCGCGATGAAAGCGTCCGCCGAATGCCCGAATTGTTGCAAGAATTTGAACGCAACGCCGAAGCCGCAGGCGCCAAAGTACTGTGGGCGAAAGACGCCGATTCGGCGCAACGCATTATCGCCGATGTCGCCCGCCGCCACAATGTGCGCACCGTCGTCAAATCCAAAAGCATGGCAAGCGAAGAAATTTTTCTCAACGATATGCTGCAAAAAACCGGCGTGGAATCGGTGGAAACCGACCTCGGCGAATTTATTATTCAACTCGCCGGTGAAAAACCTTCGCACATTATCGCACCGGCAATGCATAAACGGCGCAAAGACGCCGCCGCCGCCCTCGCCAAAGTTGCCCCTCTCGCCGGCGATGACATTCCCGCCCTCACAATCGCAGCGCGCAAACATCTGCGAAAAAAGTTTCTAAAAGCCGATATGGGAATCGGCGGCGCGAATTTTTTAATCGCCGACTCCGGCGCATCTCTTATCGTCACCAACGAAGGCAACGGCAGAATGACAACGACTTTTCCGCGCGTACATCTGACTCTCGCCGGTATAGACAAAATCATCGCCCGCCGCGATTATGTCCCCGATTTGCTCGCGCTGCTAACCCGTTCTGCAACCGGACAGCGGCTGTCCAACTATGTCAGTGTCGTATCGGGCGCACATCCGGACGGCGACGGACCGGAATTCGTTTATGTCGTTTTGTTAGACAACGGCAGAAGTCGCATGCGGCAAGGCGATTGCGCCGATATGTTGCGCTGCATTCGTTGCGGCGCATGCATGAATCACTGCCCCGTTTTTTACGCAATCGGCGGACACGCCTACGGCGAAACCTACATGGGACCGATGGGGCAAGTGCTGACATCCGCTTTGCACGGCGCACATCGCTCGCCGGATTTGCCGCACGCCGCAACAATGTGCGGCGCATGCGCGGTCGTTTGTCCGGTTAAAATTCCGTTGCCCGATTTGATGCGCCGTTTGCGCGCCCGGCAAATGCGCGAAAAAATTCGTCCGTTTAAGGAACGAATGCTGTTGCGATTGTGGTTTTTTGTCGCCCGCCGCCCGATGTTATACGCCGCCGCCGCGACAATGCTCGCGTTTTGTCTCGCCCGAATCGGCGGTGCGCGGAAATGCATTCGCGCGTTGCCGTTTGCAAAAGGATGGTTTTCCGGACGCGATTTAACCGCGCCGCCTGGGCGCACTTTTCGCGCTATGCGCACCCGTTTCGGAATATGAAAACAATCGTCGTGCTGGATGAGGCGACAATGCGCGGTGCGCCCGCGCGTCCGTCTTTTCCGCACGAATGGATTTCGCATCCGCTTTCTTCGCCCGCCGACATTGCCGCGCGCATTCGCTGTGCGCATATTGTCATCACCAACAAATCGCCGATAGACAGCGCGGCAATTGCAACGGCGAAAAATCTGGAATTAATAGCCGTCGCCGCAACCGGGGCGGATATGATAGATCTCGCCGCTTGTCGCACCGCCGGTGTGCCGGTGTGCAATATCCGCGATTACGCCTCCCGCAGCGTCGCCGAACATGTGATGGCGCTGATTTTTTGTCTCGCGCGCGGCGTGCACGAACATCATCGCCGCGCGGTTTCTGGCGAATGGGCGGCAAGTCCGGTTTTTTCGCCGGATATGGGAAAAATTGTAAACATACAAGGAATGCGAATCGGCATTATCGGCGGCGGTGCGTTGGGATGCGAAACCGCCCGCCTCGCCGAATCTATTGGCATGCGCGCGGTTTTTTTGCGGCGCGAAGGAGGCGGCAATTCGCCGCCGCGTCTGCCGCTCGCCGATCTTCTCGCCGATTCGGATGTCGTATCTTTGCATTGTCCGCTCACCGAAAAAACGCGCAATCTAATTAACAAAAAAACTTTGGCAATGATGAAACCGGGCGCATTTTTAATCAATACCGCGCGCGGCGGATTGGTCGATTCGGCGGCGTTGCTGGACGCGTTGCAAAGCGGCGCACTCGGCGGCGCCGGGTTGGATGTACTGCCGACCGAACCGCCTCCCGAAAACGATCCGCTGTTGAACGCGACTTTACCGAATTTGATTATTACGCCGCATGTCGCATGGGCGTCTTCGCAATCGCTGCGAACATTTCACGCGCATCTTTTGGAAAATATTGAAAACTTTTACCGCGGCGCACCGCAAAATCTTTTAACATGACGGATGCAACATTGCCGGACGACCGCACCGCCATACTTCATGCGTTGGGCGATTCGTTGCCGTCGCCGCAGATACCGCCGCCGCAAAACTTCGCACCGCGCGACAATCTCGTCCGCCGGTTTATGCGCGCCGCCGAAGAAAACGGCGCGACAACGGAACGCATAACCGAAGACGATGCGATTCCCGATGCGGCGGCGCGGCGTTTGCGCGCGCTCGGACTTTCGCCGCAGGCGGTATGCACATCCGAATGGGCGCATCTTTCATGGCGGGCGGCGGGCATTGACGCGCAAAATCGCATGCCGAAAGAAACCGACAACTGCGGCATTACCGGCGTTGTTGCCGCCGCCGCCGATTGCGGTGCAATGTCCGTCCGCGGCGACAATCGCCGTCAACTCGCGACAAGTTTGTTGCCGCCGCATCATATCGCGATTGTGCGCGCGCGCGTTATTATGCCGTCTCTGGCGGATATATTCGCGCCGGTGCGAGGTGTCTACGCGCTTTTTTGCGGACCGTCGCGCACCGCGGATATAGAACAAACATTGACTATCGGCATACACGGTCCGCTGACGGTGCATATTTTAATCGCCGACTCTTCGCCGGAAAACGCCGGAAAAAAAATGATTGGTTAGAAAAAGTTAGAAAAAACCGGGCGGGTTAGATGTCAAAAATCATGTCCGCTTCCAGCCGTTTCGCCTTTTCGCCGAAGCGTTCTTTCATTTGTCCGGAAATTTCTTGATAGTATTGCGGTTTGATGTGGCAGTAATAAATTTTTATGTCGGCGGGAAGGCGACCGAGAAATTTTTCCGTCAGCGAAGGCGTCAAATGTCCGGACGCTTTGGCAATCGCCTCTTTGCCGTCCGGAAACGAAGTTTCAATTGTCATGCGATAAAAATCGGGCAAGGAGTTTAGATAGTCGCATGTTTTGTCGGAAATGGAATTCACATCGGAAATGAATACAAAGTTTTCCTTTTCGCCGTGCAATACAAAACCGGCGGTCGGCGTTTCCGCATGCTCCACCGGAAACGGCGTAACCCGCACCCCTTTCAAATCCAGCATCTCAAACGGGCGAAAATATTGAAACGACATCAGCGGCGTACCTTCAATTTTAATGCGCTCAAAATTCGGCCAAATGCGACCGTTTAACATTCCATCCCGAATCGCGTCTGCGGTGTCGGGACTGCAATGCACCGTCAAACCGTGTCCGTATGCCGAACCGATTCGGCTTTCGGCGACAAAGCAAAGCATCAAAATATGATCCAGATGGCTGTGCGTGACAAACACATCGCCCACTTTTTCCATTTCGGAAATGGACAAACGGCGCGCACCGGAACCGGCGTCCAGCAACACGCGTCCGTCAATCAGCATTGATATTGAATCATGCGGTTTACACGGCGCCCCGCCGGCGCCAAGCACTTTTAATTGCATAACGCCTCCGTCTTTATTTCACATCAAAATTGGTAACCCCGTCCCAGTCGGGCGGCGGATTTTTCGCCAGATTTTCAATCCGTTCCGCATACACTTCCGCCAATTCGTCTTCCGGTTCCATTTTCCGGTATTGCGCCAACTTATCACGGGCGGCGGCGAAATCGCCAGCGACATAAAGAGTCCGCATCGCTTCGTATGTTTTTAACGCCTCGCGTTTGTCCGGCGACAATAAATTGTCGTCGCCGATAGGTTCGTAAATTGTCAACGCCTGCGCCCGCCCCTTAACCCGCACCGAATCGACAACGCGAAACGCAATACCCGACGAATCGCACAACTCAAATGTCGCCCCCGTCACCAAAATTCCCACCCGGTAATATTTGGTCAACCCTTCCACTCTTGACGCTACATTGACCGTGTCGCCCATCGCGGTATATGCCATTCGCAACTCGGAACCCATATTGCCCACATTCGCTTCGCCGCTGCAGATTCCAATTCCCAAACGCATCGGCGGATGTCCTTCTTGTTGCAATTGCGCCGACAAATCCTGCATCGCGCGTTGCATTGCCATCGCGCTCAATACGGCGTTTTTGGCGTGTTCGGGATCGTCCAGCGGCGCGTTCCAAAATGCCATCACCGCATCGCCGATAAACTTGTCCACCGTGCCGCCGTGTTCGTGAATAGCGCGCGACAATGTGGTCAACATCCGGTTCATCAATTTGGTCAAATCGCGGGGCGTAAAAGTTTCGGAAATGGAAGTGAAGTTGCGCACATCCGAAAACAACACCGAAAGCGGGCGGTTTTCGCCTTCTAAATTAATGGTTTTTTTCTGCCCCATTTCCTTCGCCAATTCGGGGGGGACATATTGCCCGAAAGTGCTTTGCAAATTGCGACTCGCGCGCCATTCAAAAACAAAACCGGAAATGGCGTTCCACAAAAACAGCCCGATAAACACCAGCAACGGCGCGACCATATTGACGATTTCTTGATGATTTTCCAAGACGCTTAAATTGAGATATACCGAAGCCCCGCACAATACGACCGTCAGCAAAAACGAAAATAGCGGCCCAAGCGGTGCCGACACCACCGCCGCCAACAATGCAACGGCGGACAATGCCAGCAACGCCAATATGTTCGTGCCGGAAAGACGGCGCAAAACGGTACCGTCCTTAATGTTTGCAATTTGAGTCGCCAACAATTCCGCGCCGGGTAATTCGGAATTTAACGGCGTAGAATAAATGTCGCGTAACGCCTCGGCGGACGAACCGATAAGCGCGATTTTGTCGCTCAAAAACGCCGCCGGCACGGCACCGCGAATGACATCCTGCGCCGAAATATAGCGAAAAACCGCGCCGGCGGTATTTTCGTAATCCGCAGTCGGACCGCCTTTCCCCAGAAAATTAAAATAAACTTCGCCGTCCCCGTTTATCGGCATTTCATATCGCCCCGCACGAATCAATTCAATGTCGCCGCCGTCTTCAACGCTGATTTGCAGCGTCTGTCCCGGATTGTCGGCACGGCGAATTAGCGCAAGCGCGAGCGATTCGTAGTTTTTCTTGGCGTATCGTGCAACCAGCGGTGCCCGCCGCACCAGCCCGTCCGAATCGGCGACAAAATTCATATAACCCGCCCCCGCCGCCTGTTCCAAAAACAGCGGCAGATTGCCGGTATAACCGCGATAAAAACTCCATTCGGCGGCACCGCCCGAAATCCGCCCGTCGCTGATTTTTTTCGAGTCGTAATCGTAAAACTCCAGCGGCGGCGGCAGCATTCCCTCCACCCGTGCCGAATCGTCAAACGCGTAGCCGAGTATCGTCTGCCCTTTGTCCAACGCCTCCACCAATTTGCTGTCGTAGTCAAACTTTTTGCGCAAGGAACGCAAGCGCAATTGCATCGCGTAGTTGTCGCCGATGTCGCCGATTTCTTTTCGCACTTCGCCGAACACTTCCAGCCCGCCGTTGTCGGGACCGGGAAAGGGAAATGTAAACGCCGCCGCCCGCACCTGATATTTGTCAAACAACTGCGTAAGAATTGTCGCGATATTGTCGCGCGACCACGGCCACCGCCCCACCGCTTCCAAACTGTCGCGGTCAATGTCAATAATTACGATTTCGTTATTTTTTACGCCGTCTTTGGCGTTGCGCGACATTCGCCAATCAATTGTCTGCCGCTCCAATGTTGCAACAACCGGCAACAGCGGACGCTCGCCGAAATCGGCGGTCAGCAAAATCAAAAACAGCGTCATTGCACAATTTAGCAATATTCGTATTTTCATCGCGCTACTATATCCTCATCCCATTCAATTTATGTTTCGCCCCATTATAACGCAATCAGGCGCCAATCTTAAATTCGGTTAAATTCGGATAGCAAAAAACGCGCGGTTATTTTACGATTTCGGCATCGGCGCCGAGTTGCCGCAACTTGCCGGCGATATTTTCATAGCCGCGTTCAAGATGATAAATGCGGTCTATGACGCTTTCCCCGCGCGCCGCCAGTGCGGCAACAACCAAAGAGGCGGACGCGCGCAAATCGGTCGCCATCATTTGCGCGCCCGACAAATGCGCAACTCCGCGCACCAAAGCGGTGTTGTGATGCAACTCAATATTCGCCCCGGCGCGATTCAATTCCGGCACATGCATAAAACGGTTTTCAAAAATATTTTCCACAATCGCCGCCGTGCCGCAAGCAACCGCATTGACCGCCATCCACTGCGCTTGCATATCGGTCGGAAATCCGGGATAAGGGGCGGTTTCGGCATCGGTCGCGCGCGGGCGGCAGTTCATCACGATTCGCAAAGAATCTTTTTCTTCTGTCAACAACGCGCCTGCTTGCGCGATTTTATCCGCCAAATCGTGCATGCGGGATGCATCAACGCCGCGCAAAACGACTTCGCCGCCGCACGCCGCCGCCGCGCAAAGATAAGTGCCCGCCTCAATCCGGTCGGGCGGAATCGGATGCGTTGCGCCGGACAAACGGGACGCGCCGCGAATCCGCAAAACGCCGCCGTCCGCACCGCGAACATCCGCCCCCATCGCATTAAGAAAAGCCGCGAGGTCGGCAACTTCGGGTTCGCGGGCAGCGTTTTCAATTGTCGTTTCGCCATCCGCCAACGCCGCCGCCATCATTAAATTTTCGCTGCCGGTCACCGTCGGTTTCGGCAATACGATATGCGCCCCGCGCAATCCGTCCGCACGCGCGACAATGTCGCCGTCTTCCATCGCGATTCGCGCCCCCATTTTGCGCAATCCGTCCAGATGCATATCCACCGGACGCGCACCGATTGCGCAGCCGCCGGGCAAAGACACACGCGCCTCGCCAAATCGCGCCAACAACGGTCCAAGCGCGAGAACGGATGCGCGCATCGTTTTCACCAGCGTATACGGCATTTCCCGCGCCGCAATGTCGCGCGCGCAAACGAAGAGGTCGCCGTTTTGCATATCGCATTCCGCGCCCATCATCTGCAACGCGCGAGTCGCCGATTCTATATCGCGCAATCGCGGTGCGCCGCGCAAAACGCACGGTTCCGCCGTCAACAGACATGCAAAAATCATCGGCAACGCCGCGTTTTTCGCGCCGGAAATGCGGACTTCGCCGCACAACGGATTCCCGCCCCGGATTTTAATTTTCGCGGTCAAGAATCTTCGCCGCGCCACTCGCCGGGCGTCAACGCCCGCATAGAAAGCGCGTGAATGTCGGAATGCATTTTGTCGCCCAATGCGGCGTATACTTTTTGATGACGGCGCACCCGCGACAATCCGGCAAATTCATCGCACACCACCAACGCCTCAAAATGCCGTCCATCGCCGCGCACTTCCAAATGCGCGCATTCCATCGCAGCAGCAATCCATTGCCGTACTTGTTCCGGTTCAGGCAAACTCATTTTTATTCCTTTCTTTTATTAAATTTTTGAATTTCTTAAATTTCAATTTTATAACCAACGCGAATTTTTTTATTAAATTTGTTGAATTTTAATTTTATAACAGATGCGAATTTTTTTTGTTAAATTTCTTAAATTTTAATTTTATAACAGATGCGAATTTTTTGTTAAATTTCTTGAATTTTTAATTTTATAACAGGTGCGAAATTTTTATTAAATTTTTTGAATTTCTTAAATTTTAATTTTATAACCAACGCGAATTAAATGCAACGCGAAGAGCGACATTGCCGCTGTCACACACACCGTCACCGTCAGCGACATCGCGAGCGAAATGTCGCCGCGGTCAAAAAAACCGTGCCGGAAACCGTCTATCATGTACAAAAACGGATTGAGTTGCGATAGCGTACGCCAAAACGGCGGCAGCGAATGAATGGAATAAAATACGCCCGACAAAAAAGTCAGCGGCATAATTATAAAATTCGTAAACATTCCGATTTGATCAAATTTTTCCGCCCACAATCCGGCGACGATTCCGAGCGATCCCGCCATCAGCCCGCCCAATACCGCAAAAAGCAACACCAGCCCCGGCGACTGCGGCAATACCGACGGCGAAAAAAATATGCCGGACGCCAGCACGCCCGCCCCGACAACAATGCCGCGAATTATGCACGCCCCGGCATACGCACAAAAAAATGCTTGCGGCGTAATCGGCGGCAAAATCACCAACATCAAATTGCCGGTAACTTTGGATTGAATCAGCGAAGAAGAACTGTTCGCGAAACTGTTTTGCAACACCGACATCATCACCAGCCCGGGAATTAAAAACTCCACAAAAGTTAACCCCTCCAGCACTTCAACGCGCCCGCCCAATACATGCGAAAACACCAGCATCCACAGCAAAGTAGACAACACCGGCGCACCCACGGTCTGAAATACAACGCGCCAAAAACGCAATACTTCTTTTTGCAAAAGACCGAAAAAACCGCTCATTTCCGCCCCATCAGCGACACGAACACATCTTCCAAATCGGCGCGCGAAACTTCCATATCTTCAATCGTGCCGCCCGCCGCCGCAATTTGCGACAGCAACGGCGGCACCGAATCGTAATCGGGTGCGCGAAATATTTTTTCGCCGCCGCGCACACGATGCGGCGGCATTCGCGATTCGTCGCCGCCGCGAATGCGCAATCGCAGTTGAATATATTCGCCCAACTCTGACACGAGTTCGGCGACCGCACCGCGCGCGACAATCCGCCCGCCGTTCATCAACGCAACTTCGCCGCACAACGCTTCCGCCTCTTCCAAATAATGCGTCGTTAAAATAATCGTGCGCCCTTCGCGATTCAATTCGCGCACAAACTCCCACAAATTTAAACGCAAATTAATATCCACGCCCGCCGTCGGTTCGTCCAATACGATGACCGGCGGACGATGCACCAACGCTTGCGCAATCATCAGACGGCGTTTCATTCCGCCCGACAAGCGGCGGGTATTGACTTCCGCTTTGTCGCGCAACTCCATTTTATCCAGCAAATATTCTATCCATTCGCCGTTTTTGTACAGCCCGAAATATTTAGATTGAAACACCAGCGATTCGCGTACATTAAAAAATGGATCATAAACGAGTTCTTGCGGCACGATTCCGACATGCCGTTTAAATTCAATATCGCCGCCCAACACATCGTGTCCGAGAATCGCCGCCTTGCCCGAATCGGGATTCGCCAGCCCGCCCAATATCGCGATAAGCGTCGTTTTGCCGGCGCCGTTCGGACCGAGAAGTCCGAAAAATGCGCCTTGCGGCACCGACAACGAAATGTTATCCAGCGCGCGCAACGCACCGAAAGATTTGTTGATGCCGGAAATAAAAACCGCGTCAACCGGTTTTTTGTTCATATATTACCCACGCGGTTTTTGTCGCAATCCGGTCGTACAATCGCATCGCCCGCGCATTGTCGGCGGCGGTCGCCCAACGCAAAATGTCGCATCCTTCGGCGCGCGCAATTCGCGATATATCGCGCACAAGTCGTTCGCCGATTCCGCTTCCGCGCGCCGCAGGGGCGACAAATAAATCGTGCAAATACGCAAGCGGTTTCGCCTGCAACGGACGGGGAATTTTTGACCAATGCGCGATTCCGCACAACGCACCGCGGTCGTTTGCGGCGGCAATACCCCGCAAAACTCCGCCGTTCAGCCATTCCCAAACGACATCAAAATCGGGCGGCGGCGAGCGATAAAACGCCGCATAATCGCAATATAACTTTCGCCATTCAGCGAATCGTTCCGGCGAAGGCGACACAATCGCGTCGTTCATCCGCGCAACATCTCGCCCATCATGCGCGCGAGTCCGGAAGGATTTTTGGCGAATCGTTTCATCATTTTGCGCGTATGTTCGTGTTGCGCAAGCAACTGATTGACCAGCGGCACGCCTACTCCAGCACCGGCGGCGATGCGGCGTTTGCGGGACGCTTTAATGATTTCGGGACGCGCGCGTTCGCCCGGCGTCATCGCGCAAATAATCGCTTCCATTTTCGCGAGTTTGGAAGAATCCGCTTCCATATTTTTAATTTTGTCGCTGATTGCAGACGGCATTTTTTCGGCGAGCGATTGAATGCCGCCCATTTTTTTCACGCCGCGCATTTGTTCCAACTGATCATTCAAATCAAAACTGTGCGGTTTGCGAATAGTTCGCGCCAACGCATGCGCGGCAGCAGGCGCATCGCCGACTTGTTCGGCAAGCGATTCCAAATCGCCCATGCCGAGAATGCGGGACGCAAAACGGGCGGGATGAAACGCCTGCAAATCGTCCGGTTTTTCGCCGACACCGACAAATTTAATCGCCGCGCCGGTCATCGCCCGCGCCGACAATGCCGCACCGCCGCGACTGTCGCCGTCAAATTTGGTCAAGACGATTCCGGTAATTCCGACCGCCTCATGAAATCGCCGCGCCGTTTCCACCGCATCCATTCCTTGCATCGCGTCCACAAAAAACAACTTTTCGGCGGGCGATAAAATGTCGGACAACGCGCGAATTTCATTCATCATCGCATCGTCCAGCACGGTGCGACCGGCGGTGTCCATAAGCAAAACATCGGCAAGACCGCGGCGGGCGGCTTTTAAGAATCCGGCGGCACGCGCGGTTGCGTTTTCGGTTTCGTCGCTTTCCAGACATGAAATATCCGCCGCCGCAGCGAGAGTCGCCAACTGCCGCAACGCCGCCGGACGATAAATATCCACGGACGCAAGCATCACGCGTTTTTTGCGCGATTTGAGATATTTGGCGATTTTGGCGAGATTAGTGGTTTTGCCCGCGCCCTGCAGTCCGCATGCTAACACAACGGCGGGCGTTTTTTTGAGGGCGAGTTCTGCATGATCTCCGCCCATCACGGCGGCGAGTTCGCGATGCACAATCGCGGCGAATGCCCGCCCGGGATTGATGTCTCGCCCCAGCCGTTCGCCGGTAGCGGCGGTTTTGACGGCGGCGAGAAATTCGTCGGCAACCGGCGGAGCGACATCCGCCTCCAGCAACGCCAAACGAATGTCGCCGAGCGAGTCGGCGATATTTTCTTCGGTCAATCTTCCGCGACCGCGCGCCTTTTTGATAATATCTGAAAAATTGCGGGTGAGTGTTTTGAGCATACCTTCAACGACAAGTTAAAATAATAATGACGATTCTTATTGTACTACATATTGCGGCGGCGGGCGGTTATGCGTTCGCGTTTCAGTGGCGGGCGTTTTTTTATCCCGCAGCGTTTTTGCATTTTGCGACGCTTGCGACAGATTTGTACGCCGCCCCGCGTTTTGACATCGGCATTTCGGCGTCCGCATTTATGTTGATGAGCATATTGGTGGCGGAACATAAAATTCGCCGCCCGCCGACTCGCACGATTTTGTTCGTGTTGGCGGCGGCGGGAACGGCGGTGCCGCTTTTGTTTGCGGCGGACAAACCGCCATCGCGGGCATTGTTGCACATTTTGCCGGCGATGCTGGCATATTCATTTTCGTTGTTGGCGATGTTGCAGTGGCTGGATTTACGCCGTGCCGAACGCGACCGGCGACTGTTGCGAGAGAACGCCGCCCCGCCGTTGCTGGCGATGGAAGCGGAATGTTTTCGTACTTTGGCGATTGCATTCTTGCTTTTGTCGGCGGCATTGGCAAGCGGTTTTGCAATCGGCGGCGAAACGCCCGCACACAAAATGCTGTTCGCGATATTGTCGTGGCTGACATTCGGCGGATTATTGGCGGGGCGACATTTTCGCGGATGGCGAGGACGCACCGCCCGCCGCTGGCTGGCAACAGGTCTGCTATTTTTTTTGTTAAGTTATTTCGGCACCCACTTCATTTTGCAAGTCATCCTCGGCAGAACGGGTTAATCCACCGTTTTTTAATTCCCGCGAAAGCGGAGGAATTTCGCGAAAAAACCCCGTCATTCCCGCGAAAGCGGGAATCTATTCGGGGAGATTAATTTTGGAATTTCCGCGCATTTTTTTTGCAAAAAACGAGGTGAATGCGGGAATTTGTCGGTAAAAATAGATTCCCGCTTTCGCGGGAATGACGAGGTGAATGCGCACATTTTACGCGAAAATTAAATTTGGAATTTCCGCGAAAACGGAAGAATTTCACCAAAAATAAAATTTACCATTCCGGCGAACGCCGGAATCTCTGCGGAGATTCCGATTTTCATCGGAATGGAAACGCGGCGGAATTTCGCGAAAAAACCCCGTCATTCCCGCGAAAGCGGGAATCTATTCGGGGCGATTAATTTTGGAATTTTCGCGAATTTTACGGGAAAATTAAGTTTGGGATTTCCGCGAACGCGGAGGAATTCTACCAAAAATAAAATTTACCATTCCGGCGAACGCCGGAATCTCTGCGGAGATTCCGATTACGCGAAAATTAAGTTTGGGATTTCTGTGCATTTTTCGCGAAAATATGGTTTTTGTCTCTCATAATAGATTCCCGCGTTCGCGGGAATGACGGGGGAAATCGCGAATTTTACGCGAAAATTAAGTTTGGGATTTCTGTGCATTTTTCGCGAAATTTGGGAATTTCTGCGAATTTTTTTTGCGCGAAAAAAAGAGGTGAATGCGAAAAGACGGCGGGGGTTATTTGTGCGGGGGGATGATTGTGTTTGCGAATATTAAACGCCAAATTAGAATCAGTGCGCCGAGGACGATTGCGGAATCTGCGATGTTGAATGCGGGCCAGTGATACGCCCCCCAATGCGCGTCTATAAAATCTACGACATAGCCGAAACGGATGCGGTCTATTAAATTGCCCGCCGCACCGCCCAATATTAGCGACAACGCCGCCGCTTCGCCGCGCGGCGGATTTCGCCACAACCACGCCAAAATAAACGCACACGCCGCTGCCGAAAATCCGCGCAACAACCATTGCGCCCATTCGCCCCGCCCCGCCAAAAAACTAAATGCCGCGCCGGTATTTTCGGCATACACCAAACGCAAAAACGGAGTCAAAACTTGCGGTTTTTCGGCGAGTGCGGAATCGCGCACCAGACATTTTGTGATTTGGTCGGCGCACATGATAAATCCTGCCGCCGTCAATGAAAACCATGGCGCGGATTGCCAAAATCGCGCAATCTGTCCGCCCGTCATACAAATCGGCGCACGCATTCGCCGCGCAACGCCCGCGCACAACGGACGCAAATATCCGGATTCGCGGCGTCTTCGCCGATGGACGATTCGCGGTGCCAGCAACGCGGGCATTTCGGATGCGGCGATGGCGATACGGCGACTTTTGCGGCGGCGGATTCTTCCGCTGTCGCCCGCGATACGATGCACACATGCCGCAACTCTTCGCCCAGCGACAACAGCGGCGCGATTTTTTCCGCCGCACCGCCAAAAACAACTTCGGCATCCAGCGACGAACGAATATCGCCCGCCGCGCGTTTGCGTTCCAACTCTTTCATTGCCATTTCGCGAAAATGCAAAATAATTTCCCATTTTTGCAACAATTTTTCGCGGTCGGCGGGTTGCGGCAAGGCGTCGTTCCAAGTATGCAACAGCGGGCTGTCGTTTTCGCCGCACAACGCACGCCATGCTTCATCGGCGGTAAAACACAACACCGGCGCCGCCGCCCGAAATATTGTGCGCGCCAAATGCCACAAAACGCCTTGTGCGGAACGACGCGCAAACGATTCTTGCGGGCAAGTATAAAGCCGGTCTTTTAGGACATCCAAATAAAAACTGCCGAGTTCCAGCGAACAAAAATGCCGCAGTTTTTGCATCGCATCGTGAAATTCGTAGCGCCGGTACAAATTTGCCATATCGGTGCGAAACATTTCGCCGCGGCATAACATCAGGCGGTCAATTTCCGGCATTTCGTCCGCCGGCGGCATATTTTTTTCGGAATTGAAATCGGAAAGATTTGCCAGCAAAAAACGCGCGGTATTGCGCAAGCGGCGGTAAGTTTCTATCACCCGCCCGAGAATTTCTTCGGACACCGCGATTTCGCCCGCATAATCGGAAGACCCGACCCACAATCGCAAAATATCCGCGCCGTATTTGTTGATAACCGCTTGCGGCGAAACGATGTTGCCAAGCGATTTGCTCATCTTTCGCCCGTCGCCGCCGACAACGAATCCGTGTGTGAGAATTTGCCGATAGGGCGCGCGCCCGAACATCGCGCAACCGGTCAGCAGCGAAGATTGAAACCAGCCGCGATGTTGGTCGGAACCTTCCAAATACATATCGGGGCGGGAGTCGTCGCCGCCGTCCCAGCCCATCACCGCGCGATGTGTGGAACCGGAATCGAACCAAACATCCAAAGTATCGCGTACGCGGCGATAGTCGGCGGCGTCTTCGCCGAGTATATCGCGGTCGTCCGCCGCAAACCACGCTTCTATGCCGCCGCGTTCAACGATTTTCGCCGCTTTTTCCAAAATATCGGCGGTGTGCGGATGCAAATCGCCGGTTTGTTTGTGCAGAAAAAACGGAATCGGCACATTCCAATATCGCTGTCGCGACAAACACCAATCCGGACGCGATGCGACCATCGCGCGCAATCGGTTGCGTCCCCAGACCGGATAAAAATCGGTCTCTTCCACCGCCGCCAACGCGGTTTCGCGCAAAGTCCGCCCGTCAATTTTGGGCGATTCCATATCCGCAAACCACTGCCAATCGGCGCGAAATAAAACCGGCGATTTGTGTCGCCAGCATTTCGGATAACTGTGATGATACGATTCGCGCGCGAGAAGATTGTCACCCGCCGCCGCCGCGATTGCATCCGCCGCTTTCCACACATGCATTCCGCCGAATAACGGCGTTTGCGCGGTAAAAACGCCCTTTCCGTCCACCGGCGATTCCATCTGCAACCCGTGCGCTTTTCCTGTGCGAAAATCGTCTTCACCGTGCGCGGGGGCGGTATGCACAAGTCCGGTACCGGCATCCGCCGAAACATAATCCGCCGCCAACACCGGCGAATCGCGGTCGTAAAACGGATGTGCGCAAACCAATCCGGCGAATGCCGCGCCTTTTGCGCTGCCGATTTTTTTCGCGCCCGGCATTTTCCAGCGGGCGAGTACCGATTCGCGCAAACTGTCGGCAACGACAAAACGCCGCCCGCCGCATTCCAGCAACGCGTATTCCATTTCCGGATTTACCGCAATCGCGCGATTTGCCGGCAGCGTCCAAATTGTCGTTGTCCAAATCGCCGCCGCAACAGGCATATCGCCGTCCGCCCCGAAAACGCGGGCGACAGCGGCGAAATCGCGAAACGGAAAAGCGACATCCGCCGCATCTGAAACATAATCTTCATATTCCACTTCGGCTTCGGCAAGCGCCGATTCGCAATTGACACACCAAAAAACCGGTTTGAGTCGCCGCGACACGAGTCCGCGCGCCAGCATCGCCCCCAAAACGCGAATAATTCCCGCTTCGGTTGCGGGATGCATTGTTTTATACGGATTATCCCATTCGCCGATAACGCCCATGCGAATAAAATCCGCTTTTTGCCGCTTTATTTGCGTTTCGGCGAAAGCGCGACAGCGGCGGCGGAACGAATCGGGGTCGCCGCGGTCGCCGCCGCTTTTTTCTACCTGATGTTCAATCGGCAATCCGTGACAATCCCAGCCCGGCAAATAAGGCGCATCATAACCGTCCAACGTTTTGGAACGCACGATAATATCTTTCAAAATTTTATTGACGGCATGCCCGATATGCAAATCGCCGTTAGCGTATGGCGGTCCGTCGTGCAGTACAAATTTGGGACGTTTTTGCGCCGCCGCCAACGCGCGCACGCGTCCGTATAAATCATTTTTGTGCCACACCGCCAGCATTTCCGGTTCGCGCCGCGCCAAATCGCCACGCATCGGAAAGGCGGTATCAAACAAATTCAGCGTATCGGAATATTTCTTGTTCATCACAGCGAAACCCGCAATTATAAATCATCCGCCCCGCCGAAACGCCGAAATGCGTTATAATTTGCGGCATGACGAATTTTAGATATAAGCAACTCGGCGACAGCGACCAATACAGCGTTATCGGAAAACACGATGACAAGGAATACGCGACTTTTTCGCTAATTTACGCCCACTTCGCCCGTCCGGCGGCGTGCAAGCACATGGAACTACATATTCTGCAAGATACCGCCAAACAAATTCAAGAGAAAGGCGAAATTGTTCTTTTGGTGGAAATTTGCCGCTTTGTGTTCCGTTCGGTGTTGAAAATTACGCACGAAGAGAAAGGCGTCGCGCTCTGCAAAATATATTCGGCGGATAGATTCACCCGCGAAATATATCGGATGTTTGCCAGCAATCTTGACGAGGACTACGAAGTAAAATTCTACCGCAAATGGATGGAAATCAAAAAAACAAAAAAATAGGATTTTTTTTCGCATAATAGGAAAAAAATACGGAAAACTTTGTTATTTTTGTTATAATGGCGGGAAAATCTTTTTTCATTCTCGGAAGCACTTGCAAGGAGGCACTTACATGAAAACACAAACGGAACTGATGGCAACACTCAAAAAGGCGCAAGATGAAATTCGCCCGCTGGCGGCAGCCGGAGATGAAGACGCCCGCATTGAACTGGCGTTCGGCGATGCAATTTACGACTATATGGCGCAGGGAAATCGCCTGACCGATTTGGACTGGTTCAAAGGCACCACCTATTACACCGGTCCGACCGACACACCAATTCCCAAAGCCGCCTAAATCCGGCGGCGCGAACGCCGTTTTTATCGCTGTCCGAAATTCGGACCGCCATCCCGCAAAAAAACTTCTTCTTCGGGGGCGGATGCGCGTCCGAGAATGCGGTTGCGATGCGGAAAACGCCCGAAACGGCGGATGATTTCCAAATGCTGCCGCGCATATTCGCGGCTTTCGGCGAATTCTTTTTCGCGCGCAGGAAAACGCGTCATTAACGCCGAAAACGCGGCAACGCATTCCTCCTGATCCGCCTGCGATTCGCTGTGTTCCAGCGGCAGATAAAAAAACCGGCAATGCGCGGCGGGAATTTGCATATCAATTTTCGCGGCGATTCCCGCCTTGCACGCGGCGAGTGCCTTTTGGTCGCCGGCAAATGCGTCCGGCGTACCGCGTCCGGTCGCGCGGGTCATCTGATCCAAAAGCAAAATGTACGCCATCAATTTGTCGGGCGTTTGCCGCCACGATTCCATTTTTCCGTTTTTCGCGCGCGCGATTGTGTCGCCGAAACGGGCGCGCATTTCGGCATCATCCGCGGGATCGCCGCCGAACCAAAGTTTGTTGCGGTCGCCAATCGTCCAGCCGTCCGCCAGTTCGCCGAACCAGTAATTTAAAATTTCATGCGGCAACACGCGCGCAAAAGAATCGTTCATATTTTTTTTCCTGTCATAAAACATAAAACTTTTTGCATCTTAATTCGTATCGCATGCGGCGGCGAGATTTTTTCGTTCGGCGGTTTGCGGATGCGTAGATAACGCCGCCAACAATCGGGCGAAAAGTCGGGAATCGCTTTCCTCGTCTTCGGCGGATGCATCCGTTTCATCCGCGTCCGTTTCATCCGTTTTATCATGCGCCGCGCTGTTTGTCATTTTTTCCAGCGCGTCGCCGATGAGTGAGGCGGACATTCCGTTGTCGCGCAAATAGGCGTAGGCGAAACAATCGGCTTCGCGTTCATGGTCGCGAGAATAGCCGAGATGCAACAAAATAATTCCTAACGATACGCCGCTAATGTCGCCGGCAAGCACCGCCAGCAAACCGCCCGCCGAACCGAGTAATACCGAACGCATTCCATGGCGAAGACGAATATGTCCGATTTCGTGCGCGAAAACAGCGGCGAGTTCGTCATCAGACAACAACTCCGCCAGCGATGCGGAAACGACAACGCGACCGCCCGGCAACGCGAACGCGTTTGGAAAAAAATCGTGCAAGTGCAACTGAAAATTTTCTTCCCCTTCCGTCAACGCGGCGGCAACGCGGGCGAAAATTCCTTCCATTCGTTCGGCAACGGCGGGCGAAATGTCGGCGGCGGCAAATATTTTTTGGCGTTTCATTTGTTCGTAAATTTCATCGCCGATTTTCGCTGTTTGTTCGTGCGGAATGCGCTGCGCGGCGAAATCGGCGAGCGCGGGCAATCCTTGCGATGCGAGCGCCCACAATCCCGCCGCCGTCAAAACAACGCAAACCGCCGCGCGCGTCCATGTTTTTTCCAATCGGAACATTGCGGTGTTTTGTCGTCCGCCGTGTCGGCGAATCGCTTCGTTCAGCCGGTCGCAATCGTCTGCGGCGATGCAAGTACCATCCGCAAAAACAATTTTGCGCGGCACATTACCGAGGCGCGGAAAAATATGCACTTCGGACAATCGCGCATCGCGCCGTTCGCCGTTTTCGTTTTCGGCGCGCACATCGCCGTTTGCAAAATGCAATGACGCGCGCAATCGGCGGCTGGAATTCGCGCCGAACCACCAAACGCTTTCGGAAAAATCAAACGAGTCCGGCGTCAAAATCAAATCCTTCGGCGGCATCCAATTCTTCGCCGAGCGCATCTTCTTCCGCACTGCGCCGCGCAAAAATTTCGTCCAACGCGGAGGGCGGTGCAAACATAAAAATATATGTTGCCAAAAAACGCGTCTTTCGTACTTTCGCCCACGGATGCAAAAGTCCGAGCGACAACACGGTCGCCGCGAAGTTCGTAAACAAAATCATCGCAAACCGCGGCGCAGTAAAATCGCAAACAAAATTCGCGCCGCTTTCGGTTTGTATGCCGCACCAAAAAACCAAAAATAAAACTGCTTGCGCGTAGAAAAACAAAAACGCGATGCAGACAAACGCAAAAGCGATAACGATAGCGTTATGATACGCCGCAAAAACAAAACCAATTAAAAAACTCGCGCAAATCGGCAACAACCACAGCGCGACAATGTACGGAAATATGGACGGTTTACAAAAAACGAATCGCAACTCGCCGAGTTGATGACGTTCCGCTTTAAAGGAATGCCAGCCGCGCATCATCCACGGCAACGCGAAAAATCCGACACCGATAGCCAGCAAAAAATAAAACAAATACGGCGTTCCATAATCGCGCCGAAACGAAAAACGAATGTTGCGATAGGACGAATTGCGCGCGTTAAACGACAATCCGCGCACCATCGCCCACGGCAAAAACAGCGCGAGCAACAACGTATATGCCAGCGATGAAATAAGATAGTTTTCGGTTGCATAGCCGCCGCCGATGACAACGATAAAAACGAAAATGCGCGCGACAAGAATGGAAAGCGGGCGCGCGTGATATTCAAAATTTGCGTCGCCCAAAAAAGTATTAGCGTAAAAATAACGCAACGTCCGCACTTTCGCCCACGCCGAAAAAACGCCAAGTGTCAGCAAAGTCAACGCGACATTGACAATCCAAATTCTGAAATATTCCGCCGCGTTGCCGCGAAACGCGAAACGAATTTCGCCATCCGCCGCAGGAAATTCCGCCGCAACTTCTTCTTCTTGCATTTGCGAATTATAACAACTTATTGCGGGATGCACGGCGGGCAAACTAAATCAGGCGGCGATACAAAACATAGTTTTTTTCGTCATAACGTCCGCCCGTCCATTCGGCAACAAAACCGGCGGGTGCGTTTTCGGATGCGCGCGAAAAATGCCAGTCGCACGATTTGTCGCCCGCCGCTACGCCGAAATAATATAACTGTGCGGCGGCGGAGGCGGCGGCGGCGGATGTCGAAACGCATTTGCCGCCGCTGAACGCCGCAACGGATTCCGCCGTGCGGCGGTACGATTTTCCGGAGTCCACCGCCGGAGTCCACAGCAAATTGAAAACGCACCACACGACGGTCACGCCGCAACTCCAATTGAGAATCGCGCGTTCGTTTGAACGACCGAAATTTGCCGCCAGCCCTATCCAAAATATCGTAATTAACGCCGCCGGTACGGCGCGCGCTGCCGAAAACGAAGGCGTTTGCAAATACGGAAAACGCGCCCGCCATTCTTCCATCCACTCCGCACCGATTCCGCTTTGCCACAAAATCCACGCCGTCCACATTCCGCCCACGCAACAAACGCCCGCGATAATAATCGCAAACCAATCCAAAATTATCGCGCAATCTTCGGGCAAACCCGCCATCCCGCGCGCGACAAAAACCGCCAGCGGCGGAATCAGCAAAAATAATCCCTCTTCGTTGCCGGCACCGAACGCCATAAAATGCGCCGCCCCCGCCGCCGTCATCGTTAGACACAAAAACATTTCCGCATCTGTTCGCCGCCGCCACAATACCGCCGCCGCCAACGGCAACACCGGAAAAAGTCCCCATGCCGACAATCGCACAAAATCCGCCGCCGCACCCGGAATATTTTTGAATGCAAACGCCGCGCCCGCATCTTCGGCGGCGGCGGACAACAGCGCGGGCGTAAAAAACATTGCCGCCGCCGTCATTCCGGCAATAACCGAAGCGCGCCGCCATTCCCGCCGCACAAAAACACCCAAAACGCCCAACGCCGCGCATAACGCCGCTGCGGGAGATGCTGCCGCAAACAAAAACGCCGCCCCCAAACCAGTCCACGCACCGCCGGAAAGCGCGTGCCGCCGCAAACGCACCGCCCCCCACAACATCATTGCCGCACCGAAAAACTCCGCCACCGCCAAATTTAACAAATGCGCGCGCACGACAAATCCGGTTATGCCAAGCGCGAGCAAAACCGCCAGCCAGCCGCCATATATGCCGCCGGCGGCGAGACCGATAAACAAAAATCCGCCCGCCAGCAAAAGCGCGTTGATCATCCGCGCACCTTCGTGCAGCGGCAGCAACGGCGAAAACAATCGCGCCGATTCCGCGGCAATATCCAAATACAAAGACGGCGGCGTTTTCGGGGCGGCGTTTTGCGGAATCGCGCCGTTTTGTGCGGCAACGGCGGCGACAAAACCGGTTTCCTGCGGTTTCCACGGATCGCGCCCGAACAATCCCGCGGCTATCCACAACGCGGCGAGTAGCGCGAATAAAAATTGTTTATATGTCGCCGGCGGTGCCGGGGGACGGACAACGGGCGAAGGCGTTTCGCCGAAAACCCGCGCCATGCCGGAGGCGGGAGTCAGCCGCCGTAACGGCGGCGGAACTGCTCAACCCGTCCGGAAGTGTCGACGAGTTTTTGTTTGCCGGTATAAAACGGATGACATTTTGCGCAAATATCCAACTGCAGCCGCTCCTGTTTGCAAGTCGTGCCGACCGTCAGCGTATTGCCGCACGAACAGACGGCTTCAATGTAGCGATAATCGGGATGGATGTCTTTTTTCATGTCTATAAAATCCGCGTGAATGTAAATCGCAAATTATACCCGAACGCGGGGCGTTCATCCAAATTCGGATTTTTTTCGCCCGCGCCGTTTGGTGAAATGAATAACATGATTGACCAACGTTTTATCTTTAATGCGGGCGAGCCTGTCATGCAACTCGTGCGGAGTTTTGCCGGCGGCATGCGTTTCGCCATCGCCGATTTGCCCGACATATTCAATCGCGTTCCACAGCGAACGAATGTCGCCGAGGGCGAAACCGCGCCGCCCCAAATAAAGATTGACAAATCCGTAACGCATCGCAGAAACGCGGGCGGAAACGCGGGCGGCGGCGTCAGGTATGCCGCGCAAAGCGCGCAACAAACGCGGCGGTGCGGCGCGGCGATAAGGATGAATGTGCGGATAAATCGCGCGCAACAACGGACGCGTAAAATCGCGTCCAGACGCGTAAATTAGAGTCATTCGCCCGCCCTCTTTCAACATTCGCAACAGCGGCGCAATGACAGCGGCGGCAACGGCGGCGGGCGAACGGCGCAACCGGAAAGAATGCGAAGCGATAATAAAATCAAACCCGGACGGCGGCGAAAGCAGCGGCGCGAGTGCGGCTTTTTGGTCGGCACGAAAAAGTGTCAGCGCGACTTTCCGTTGCGGACGCGGTGCGCAGGAATCGGTTTGCAACGCGAAATGTTTTTCCGCAAAAGCGGACATGTTCATCAATTGCAATCCGAAATCGTGCGACATCGCGCCGCGCAATTCGCGCTTAAATCGGCGCACGCCGGGCGCACCGTCCGCCATTTCGCGATAGGTCATATTGGTAATGTGAAAAACGAGGGCGGGATGTTCGGCGAATCGGTCGGGCAGATAACTGAGCAAAATGCAAATGTCGTCTATGCTGATTTCTTTGGCGACAACGACAATCGGCGTACGCGGAATTTTTTTGTGCAGCGCGGTAAGAAAAGTGGAAATCACCGTCCCCTCGCCCGCGCCCGCATCCAAAACATAAAACGGTTTTTGCGGCGGCGGCGAACCGATGCGCCGCGCCAAATAAAAGGCGGTTTTAATTTTTTCGTCGGTCGCGCGAACGAATGAAAAATATTTGTCGCGACTGTCCAAAAAATTGTCGGCGGCGGCGGGCATTGTCGCCCGATATTATCACATTTATTTCGCGGAGGGTTGCGCGGACATTGCCGCCGACAAATTATCATATTCGGAACGCGCGCGCAGTTGTCGCACGGCTTTAATTCTTTCTTGACGAATTTGCAGCGCGATTTTTTCGGGTAATCCGCCGTTTTTGTCTTTTTCTTTTTGCGCGACTGCCGCCGAATCTACCGCCGCCGCCGCCGCGCCCGCCGCCCGCACAAAATCGCCTTGCGGATATGCCGCCTCCCGCCGCGCCGGCCAATAGGCGAAATCGGCATGACACACCCGCAAAACAGATTCGGCACGCGCCGGACGGCGAAATGCATCCAGCCGCGCCAATAAATCCACAATCGTACCAGGACGCGCCGCCCCCGCATTATGCACATTGCCGTGTTCGGCGCATGCCAGAACCGCCAGCGATGCAAAACGGCGCGGTGCCCGCAATCGTTTGCAAAGTGCCGCCGCCAACAACGCGCCGCGCCGTTCATGACCGTGATGACTCGGCAAAATAGACGGCGGCGTTTGCGCCTTGCCGATGTCGTGCAACAACGCCGCAAAACATTCTTCGGGCGACAAACGCAACGATTGCGCCGCGTCCAATGTCATCATCGTATGCACAAACGAATCGCCTTCGGGATGATAATCGGTGCGTTCCGGCGTGCCGTCCAGCGCGGCGACTTCCGGCAAAATCGCCGCCAATGCGCCGCAAGAATGCAGTTGCCGAAACATTTTCGCGGGCGATTTTGCCGACAATCCGCGTTCCAATTCGCGCCATACCCGTTCGGCGGTTAAATGCGCGAGTTCGCCGCTTTGCACCATTTTTTGCATCAACGCCGCCGTCTCTTCGGCAACCGAAAAATCGGGCATTTGCGCGGCGAAACGACAAACGCGCAAAACGCGCAACGGATCTTCGGAAAACGCGGGCGAAACATGCCGCAAAACTTTCGCCGCCAAATCGCGCCGCCCGCCGAACGGATCATATAAATTGCCGTCCGCATCGCGCGCCATCGCGTTAATTGTCAAATCGCGGCGGCGTAAATCGTCTTCCAAAGCGACATCGGGCGCGGCGTAAAAAGTAAATCCGTGATAACCGCGTCCGTTTTTTCGTTCGGTGCGCGCGAGTGCATATTCTTCGCCGGTTTCGGGATGCAAAAATACCGGAAAATCCGCCCCTACCGGACGATAGGAAGCGGCGCGCATTTCTTCGGGAGTCGCGCCGACAACGACAAAATCGCGGTCGCCAGAATCGCGTCCAAGCAACGCGTCCCGCACCGCGCCGCCGACCAGATAAATTTGCAAAGTCAGCGCCGCAAATGCGCCCGCAATCCGGCGCGTACATCCGAACCGTCGTACATCGCCGTCAATCCCGCGCGCAAAGAAATCGGATTTTCCAAAATTCGCGCCGCATCGTTGCCGCCCGCCGCAACAGACGGCATTGCCGCCGACAAACAATTGTCGCGGCTGAAAAAATGCACGCCGGGAATCGCTTCGGCAACTGCACCCGCCGCAAACGAAAGCGCGTTGCCGAGTTCCACCACCGGACGCGAAACGCCAGCGGCGGACAATGCCGCGCGCACAATTTCGGCGAGAGTCAATTTTTCGGGACCGCCGACCGATAAAATATTGCCATCTTCGTCTCCGGTTTCTATCGCGTGAACAATAATAGATGCCAAATCCGCCACCGCAATCGGCTGCAACACCGACCGCGCACACGGCAAAAATAAAATCGGCGACCATTTCGCCATATTGACAAAAAGCGTGATGAAAGAATCGCGGCTCCCGAAAACGACAGACGGGCGAATAATGACATGCCGCAAAGTCGCGGCGCGAATGGTTTGTTCCGCTGTCGCTTTGCTGCGCAAATATTCGCTGGGCGCGCCGGGTACCGCGTTTAATGCGCTGATATGCACCAGACGGCGAACTTTTCCGGCAACGCAACGGTCGCACAATACGCGGACAAATTCGCTATGAACGCGGACAAATTCGCCGTCCGCGCGTTCGTTGAGAATGCCGACAAGATTGACAACCGCGTCCGCATTTTCCAGCAACGGCGTAAGTCCGCGCCACGAAAAAGGATCGTAAGCGACAACATCGGTCGCCGGTAAAACGATCAATTCTTTCGCCTTTTCGCGGTCGCGAGTAGGAATTACAAGCCGGTGACCGCGCGCCACCAGCATTTCGGCGACATTGCGCCCGATAAAACCCGCCCCGCCGAAAAGGATAATTTTCATCGCACTCGCGCCCCCGGCGGCGCATCATCGGGCGGCGATATTAGCCACAAATCATCGCCGCAAGTCGCCGCCAATACCATTCCCTCCGAAACGCCAAAACGCATTTTGCGCGCTTTGAGATTGGACAAATACAAAACCCGCCGCCCCGCAAGCGATTCCGCCGCGCAATATTTTTTGATTCCGGCAAATACCGTTCGCCGCCGCCCGTCTCCCGCATCCAAAGTCAGCCGCAACAATTTATCCGCGCCCTCCACTTCTTCCGCCGCCAAAACCGCCGCCACCCGCAAATCCGCCTTCGCAAAATCGTCCGCCGTAATCTCGGCAATTCCGGGCGGCGGCGCGACATTCGCCGCAACCGGGGCGGCGGGCGATTCAATCAACGCGTTAATATCGGATTCTTTCATTCGTTTCAGCAAATGCGTATATTTTCCAATTGTATGCCCGGCGGGCAATAAATCTAACTTTTCGCCCCACGCAATTTCCGTTTTTAACATTTCCGCCGCCGCCGCCGCAGTCGCAGGCAATACCGGTTGCAACATCGTCATCAGCAAATGAAAGGCGCGCACCGCCGCCGAACAAATTTCGTGCAATTCGTCCCGCCGCGAATCATCCTTTGCAAGTTGCCACGGTTTTCGTTCGTCAATCGCGGCGTTAACTTTGTCGGCGGCGCGCATAATCGTGCGCATCGCTTCCTGATAGCGGCGGTTTTCGTACGCATCCGCCACCGATTCCGCCGCCGACAAAACCGGCGGTACCATATCGCAACTTTCGCCGCCGTCCGCCCGCGAATCTAACCGTCCTTCAAAAAAACGATTCAAAAATCCGGCGACCCGGCTGGGAATATTGATGAGTTTGCCGACCAAATCGCCGTTTGTGCGCACCGAAAAATCATGCAGATTCAAATCCAAATCTTCCATTTTGTCGCCGAGTTTGCAAGCGTAATAATAGCGCAAAAACTCCGGCGACAAACCGCATTCCAAATAGCGGGCGGCGGTAAGAAAAGTCCCGCGCGATTTCGACATTTTTTCGCCGTTGACCGTCAAAAAACCATGCGCAAAAATGCGAGTCGGGCAACGATACCCCGCATTTCTTAACATCGCGGGCCAAAATAACGCGTGAAAATATAAAATATCTTTGCCGATAAAATGATATAACTCCGTTTCGGAATCGTCGCGCCAAAAATCGTCAAACTGCGCGCCGCCGCCCGTCTCGCAAAAATGCCGGAAACCCGCCATATAACCAATCGGCGCATCCAGCCAAACATAAAAATATTTCTCTTCCGGCGAATCGGGAATGCGAAATCCGAAATACGGCGGGTCGCGCGAAATATCCCAATCGCGCAAATCCGATTCTAACCATTCGCGCATTTTATTCGCCGCCTCTTTTTGCAAACGCGGAATGCGCCGAGACGGCGCAGCAGGATCCGCAATCAATTCTTGCGTCCAACCGCGCAACTGTTCGCGCATATCGTTCAAACGCAAAAAATAATGCGCAGATTCGCGCCATTCCGGCGCCGCCCCCGACAAAACCGAACGCGGATTTTTCAATTCGGCAGACGAATATGCCGCGCCGCACCGCTCGCACGAATCGCCATATTGATCTTCCGCACCGCACCGCGGACATTCGCCGCGCACATAACGGTCAGGCAAAAACATTCCTTTTTCGGCGTCGTACAACTGCTTTATCGTTTTTTTGTCTATGCAACCTTTTTGATTGAGACGGCGAAACATATCCGCCGACAACGCCTCGTTTTCGGGCGAGTGCGTGCTGTGATAACAATCAAACGATACATGAAACGCGGAAAAATCCGCCAAATGTTTTTCGCGCATGCGGGCGATGAGTTCTTCGGGCGTCGTGTTTTCGTTTTCGGCACGCAACATCACCGGCGTGCCGTGCGCATCATCCGCGCAAATAAAATAACACTCGCGCCCCCGCAAACGATGATAACGCGTCCAAATATCCGCCTGCACATATTCCACCAGATGCCCCAGATGAATATCCCCGTTTGCATAAGGCAATGCCGGAAAAACTAAAATACGCCGCGCCATCCCCGCATTTTATCACACCCCGCCCATACCCCGATGAAATCCAAATTTCTCATCCCCGTTTGCGGCGGAGAGATTGCGGCGGGGCGAGAAACAACGGCGGCGTTCACAAATATGCCTTTCCGATAAAAATCAGAATCGCCCGCCCCCGTCATTCCCCCTCTATTTCGGCGTATTTTTGATAATCGCCGTGCGAAAAAACGCCGCAGATTAATCCGACACCGGCGATAAAATTTGTCACGCTTTTGCGCAACATTTTTTTGCCGCCGAAGGGAACGCAAAACAAATATAAAATCCCTTTCGCCGTTTTGATAACTCCTTTCGGCAAAAACAAAAGCGCCTTTGCAAATCCGTCCGTTTTTTTGTGCGACAAAACATAACCGGTACTCCGCTGCCAATGCGTCCAAAAATAACTGCGGAATGTCAGGCGGGCGGCGGCGACCGGTTCGCTCGCCCGCGCCCGTCCGGTGGAAGCGGAAACAAAACCGCGCCGCTTTGCGCGCAAGGCGAAATCGTAATCTTCCGCACCGACAAAATTAAATTGTTCGTCAAAGCGCAACGCCAAAAACACGCGCGCGCGCATCAGCATCAATCCCATCGTCCATTGTCCGCGGATAATTTTCGCGCCGTCATTCGGCAACAACTTCGGCGGGCGAACCCACCACGGAATCGCGCCGGAAAAATTTTGTTCCACAACGCCGCCGATAATGTCCGCGCCGGTTTGCGCCATTCCGTCCGCCAATTCGCAAAGCCAGTTTTCGTCTGCAATTTCATCGTCGTCCATAAACGCCAGATGCGAAACATTTTCTTTTTTCGCTTCGTCCAAAGCGCGGTTGCGAATTGTAGACAAACCGCGCCGCGGTTCCGAAACATACCGCGCCGAAAACGGAAATTGCATTCCGAAAAAAGTTTCGCGCGCGCTTTCAGATTTGTCGTTGTCCAAAACCAAAAGCCGCGTCTCAAATCCGTCCGGCAACTTTGTCGCAGCAACCGAACGCAAACATTCCGCCAGCATTTTCGGACGCATGCAAGTCGGAATGCAAATTAAGATTTTATCCGTCATTTTGATTCGCCGCAGGCATTAGCGGCGCGACTGTTTCGTATATTTCGGCGCGGCAAAAAACCGCCCATCCATTTCGTTCATTCGGAAAATCGGCGGCGATTTTCCATCCGTTCGCGCGCAAAAGTTCTTCGCGTACGCGGCGGTTTTTAATCGCCGAAAAAGAATCGTCCAAAAAAATTACTTTTGCGCGTTCGCCCAACTTTTTATATTCGGCATAACTGGAAAATTCGCCGCCGTCCAACAACAAAACATCAATTTCGGCGGGTAAATGCGGCATCGCGTCCGGTGCGGAATTTTGCGCCGCGCGATTCTTTTCGTAGCCGCGTTTGTACATATCCGATTTAGCGGCAAAATTCGGATCGTTTTGTACTTCTTCCCAAGTCATCATCGTGTCCGCCGAAGCCGCCGTGCCATGCAACAATACAAGCCGCCCGCGCGTGTCCGCGTCTTTCCAATTTCTTTCGGCAATGGCGTGAATAAAACGAACGGATTCCAAAGACCACAGACGGCATTCGTCCGTACGCGCCAGCAATTCGTTCATTATCCGTTTTGTGGAACCGATTCCGTGCGCGGTACCGATTTCCACATAACGGGAAAACTGCGGACAAGCGGCAAGCGCGGCGAGTGTCGCGCCTTGATTTCCGTCCGCCGAAATATCCCCGCCCGCGTTGGATGCGTATAATCCGGCGCGCACGCGCAAAAGGCGCAACCAATCGCGAAACGCCGCGATAACTATGTTATATTTTTTCTTGCCGTTCGCCGTCATTGATACCTCCCTTTTTTCGTCGCGACATTTTGTCGGTTTACGAATAAAAACGCCGGGAATTTTCTCTTCCCGTTGCGTTATTAAAACATTAAATTACGCGCAAAAAATTCTCCGGGAATAATCGGAAATGTTTGCAAACCCCAAATACCGAATTCGCCCCGCCGATGGAGGATTATTCGCTTTCGGCAAATGCAAGATACAAAATCCCTTTCGCTGTTTTTGCGCCGCAACTATTTCTGTTTTTTCTTAAACCGCAGAAATAAAAAATACAACAGCGCGGCGATTTTATTCCCTTTATTTTCCCAATACAGAATACTGCGGGAGTACAAATCGGAGGGAGAAAAGTGACGATTTCCGAATTTATTCTCGCCGCTTTCTTTCGCCATTTTGAGAATGATGGATTCCGCCCCGCTCGGTTTCACAACCGGCGGCATAACGGCGTAAAACTTTCCCGCCCAACGATACTGCCATTTCCACGCCAGATCTATCGGATGACAAATGCGCCAGCAATATTTTGTCAATTTTTCCGCGCCCGACAAACTGATTAAATAACCGGTGGTCAAAACATGATGCCGCTTATAACAAGCCAACTTTCGCCCGCCGCCGAGATCGCAAACAACGCGCGCACTTTTGCGAACGCCCGCATGCAAAAGCACGACATCCCATTCATAGCCGCATTCGGCGACACCGGAAATCACGCGCGAAAAATCATCTTCCCAAACAGCATCATCTTCCAAAACAACCGCCGCAGGAATTTTTTCGGCGACTATTCGCCGCCATAAATTATAGTGCGACAAATAACAGCCGAATTCGCCGCGATATAAAGGGCGCCCGTAATATTTCATTTGCGCCTCGCTATCCATGCGGTCGCCGATTTCCGCCAAATCCAACTTGTTGCCGTCAACGCCGTCAACAATTTCATAGCGAATGTTCGCCGCATTCAATCGGCGAACAATATCCTCCCGCCTCTCCATCGCACGGGCGAGGGAAATGACGAAAACGGGCGGCGGATTCATTTTTTCTTTTTCGGGCGATGAAATTGCACTGCCCAAAATCGCGCCAATCGTTCTCGCTTGCGATGCAGAGACGGCAACAATGCACGGTTGACTCTCGCTACGCCGGTTCCCGATTCGTCCTCTTTTGTCTGCACGGCGGGCGGCGGCGAAACATAATAAAACGCCGCCTTGTGCCGCCACCACTGCACGCACAAATAATCTATCGGCGCACGAATTTCGCGGCAATACGAAATCAATTTTTTCGCGCCCGACAATGTCAACAAATACGCGGCAAGCGTGGAACCGGAACGCGATGATAAACCGAACTTGCGATTGTCGCCGACCCGCCGCAAAGTTTTGCGGATTTTCGGCGGACGAATAGCGGAAAGATTAACAAACTCCCATTCCCATTCGCACGAAATAATCTCCGACACCGCAGCAAAAAAATCCGGCGCAAACTCCGCATCATCTTCCAGAATCAACGCTTGCGAAATGTTTTCCCGCGCCATCTTTTCCCACAGCCGATAATGCGAAAGATAGCAGCCGATTTCGCCGGGGCGCAATGCATAACCATAAATCTTTTCCGCCTTGTCCTGCCGCAGACGACCGCGCAAAGTTGACAAATCCAAATCGCCGCCGTCAGTCGCGTCCACAATTTCGCAACCGATTCCGAAAGAATCCAAACGCCGCATAATCGCCTCCCGCCTCTCCGCCGCACGGGCGAGGGAAATGACGAAAACGGGCGGATTCATATCGGAATGTTCGGAAAATCGCCGTAAGTCCACAAATAAAAATCATGCCCGTTCGCGCAAAACGAATAAATGCAAAGTCGTTCCAAGTTAGAAAGCGGTTTACCATCGGGCGAAATCCAAAGCCCGTTTATAACTTTGTTGTCGGCGGAGAGTTCCATCACCGAATTATATCAAACCGCCCCGCCGGAATCATCGCGAAGGAAATTGCGGTAAATTTTCGCCTTCTTTCAATATGCATATATGTCTTTCCCGCCGCAAGTTTTGCATTTTAATTTTTCGGTAACGAAACCCCCGAAGCACGGAATTTGTCAAGTCATGCACCACCAAAACCGGATGGAAGCGGGGGATTTCCCCGTCGTCGAGGCGTTCTCCGACAATATCCGCGCCGCCCTGCAGTTGTTTGCAAACGCGGCTGGCGCGCAAATTTCCGGGTTCGCCGCCTTTGTTTTCTATGCAGTACACGCCCGTGCCACCGCGAACATCGCACAAGACAATTTCATCGCAACGCTTTCCTTTGTATCCGAGTTTGTCGCAAATTTTGTCGACACAGAACACTTCGGGCGATTTTAATTCGTCCGCACTACACATTTCCGGCGACGGCAATTTACATTTTGCAAATTGCGCGGCGAAAATATCTTTAATCATCTTCACCGCCGTCCAGAAGCGCAATAGTTTCGTCGTACAGTGCTTTGGACGCGTCAAGATGATCGCGCGTCATAAATCCGGTTTCGTCATCAAACGCGACTTTCCGCACCGTCGTTTTGCCTTTCGCGCGCGTTGCAAAAGAATACGCCGCCGCTTTGTCCGCATTCAACAACTCGCCGCCGTTTTTAACGGGGTTTTTGTCTTTCAGTTCGGCACGATGCACCGCGTTACCGATTTGTTCCAAAACAATATCGCTGTGCGTTGTCGCCAAAACAAAAACGCCCGCATTCGCCAATTGCACCAAAACATCCGAAATCGCCCGCTGCCCTTTCGGATGCAGATGCGCCTCCGGTTCTTCCACGATAAATAAATCGCCCTCCTCCAAATGATGCCGCACAAAAACGGAAATCGGCGCCAACTCTGAAACCATGGATGAAGTATTGTTCAGCGGCAACTCGCGTTCTTTCCCGCCGCGGGAAAACTTATAGCGAAAATCGGGGTATCCGGTTTCGTTTTTACGAATCTTTATTTCGCCGTCCATAATTTCGTTTTCCATTCGCTCGCCGATGGGAGCAATATTCGAATTTTGGCGTATACGCCGAGGCATAAACGGACTGGTACGCCGATATGCACGGATTCCGATGACAGGAACATCAATGAGTTTCCGCATAAAATCCGACAGTACGCCGGTGAACATCGGAGTAGAATTCATTCGGTGGAAATGTCCCTGCAATCCCACAAAGGGCGCTTGCGCCATCACTGCGTCGACCAATCCGCGATGACTCTGCATAATGCCGCCGCGAATGGCGGGGAGATAATGTGCGGTATCGGGCATTTCATCCCACAGTGCTGAACGAAATGCGCGCGCCAATAAATGCGGATTAATAGGCGCAGATAATTGAAAACGAAATTCCACCTCCAACGGCATTTCGGAAAACGAATCGATTAATTTGTCTACCATTTTTGAGAGCGCGCGGGGATTTATTTTACTCCGCTTTGGCGACACTAGATCGACAATGACTTCGCCATCATCGGAATACATTACCACCGACACTTTTTTGTCTTGAATTAGATTCTCCCCCTCTTCTCCGAAACAATACAAGATTTTTTTTCGCCATAATCCCGCCAGCCCCTCCGCCCAGGGGATGAATTTGGAGGCGCACCACGCCTCGACATCCTCTTTCGTTGCCTCGCGCGCAGACACACCGCGATCAATCATTTTTTGTATCGCGGGATTATTCTTTGCTTTTTGTTGGCTGCGTATTTGTATATTTATAAGAGGACGGAATCCATCTTCCAAAATTTCGATAATCGTATACAACAGCACCGCCAAATACGATTTTCCTGTGTTGCTGGGACCGACGAAAAGAGTCATCGGTGAGAGGTGGATGTCTTTCGCTTCGCCGATGGGACCGAAATTTTTCACCGAGATTTTCATTGCGAAATTATACCGCAAAATCGGAAGTTTTTATAAAAAATCACCGCGCCTTTTGCGGGCGCATTCGCCAATAACTCCATCGTTTTATTGCCGAGTTTTTCCATTTGCGGACGGCGCGGGCGATTAAAATTGCGGCGGGCGTTTTGTCCGCGCGTTTCGGCGTTTCGGTTAATTCCGCGTTATTTTTTTCGCGAAATGAGAGACAAGGCGAGAATGCCGATTGCCGCCGAACCGCCTAAATACGCGGCATTTGGAGAGCCGCGGAAAATGCCCGCCGCAGCAACAGCGATGCAACACAAACAAAGAAACGCGACAATCCACTGCCCGCTAACGGCGAGGAAATGGTTGCGCGTATTATTTTGGCGCGTTTGCTTTATTTTTTCCTCCTGTTGCTTTTCGCCCATGGAAAGAAGGCGTTCCGCCGCACCGGGGAGGATATGCTCGTACTGTTCCAATTCTGCGGACGGCGGCAAAATCGGTCCCGGCTCCACTTCGCGGATGACTTGGACGCTTTTGTCGCCGTCCCGGACGGAAACGCCTTCCCTACTTTTTTCGCTCATATTCGCGAATGCGGGCGGATTCTTGGTGGTAAGCGTCCCACAGACAGCCGTATACTTCGCGCCAATTTTCGGCGAGTTCCCGGCGTTGCGTCCGCACGCTGAAATCCACTTCGGGATGTTGCGGGAAAAGCGTCAGAGTAGATGCGCCGCGCAAAAAATGTGAGTTGCGAAAAGAATCCATCATGCGAATGAACAACCGCCGATACAAAGGCGTTTCGGGGACTTCGTATTGGGTGTTTTGGTTTTTCATTGTTGGTTTTCCTTTTTCGGTTAAATTCCGATTTAATTGAATTATAGCACATTATTTCCGAAAATGGAAGCGGTTTCGGCGGGGCGGTGCGTTGGGGCTGGTGCGGCGGGTTTTATTTTTCACCGATATTTTCATTGCGAAATTATACCGCAAAATCGGAAGTTTTTATAAAAAATCACCGCGCCTTTTGCGGGCGCATTCGCCAATAACTCCATCGTTTTATTGCCGAGTTTTTCCATTTGCGAACGGCGCGGACGATTAAAATTGCGGCGGGCGTTTTGTCCGCGCGTTTCGGCGTTTCGGTCAATTCCGCGTTGATGTCGTCAATGGCGGAAGCGGGAGTCAGTTGCCGCACCGGATTCGGACAAACGGCGTATACCCGTCCACGCCAATTCCAAAAATCCTTCCACACCACATCCAAACCGTGATGCATATACCAGCAATGATGCAGAAGTTTTTTCGCGCCTGATGCGGAAATCATATACGCCCCCGCCGCGTTCGGCGTTTTGTTTAGTTGCGCGAGACGGTAGCCGCCGAAAGTTTGCAGCGTCCGATAAATTTTGTCGGAATGATCGCGGTGCAAATAAACTAAATCCCATCGCCAATCGCAGGCGGCGATTTCGGCGACAACTTCCGCAAATCCGGGTTTCGGTTCGGCATCGTCTTCCAAAACGACCGCCGCCGGAATTTGTTCGTCCGCAATTCGCCGCCACAAATTATAGTGCGATAAATAACAGCCGATTTCGCCCGGCGACAATCGCCCCGCAAAACGCGTTCTGTTGTGATTCAAACGAAAACACGAGCCTTCGCTGCGGTGATATTGCTCCAAACGGTCGGCATAATCGGCGCGATTAATTTCGCGTCCGTCAATGCCGTCCGTCATTTCGTACCGCACATTTGCCGCATCCAAACGGCGAATCATTGCCGCCCGCCGATCTTTCGCACGGGCGAGGGAAATGACAAAAATCGGCGGCGCGTTCTTCATTTTGTGCCGTTGCCGAGGCGGCGATAAATGTCAATGTACGCGGCGGCGTTTTTGTCCCACGAAAAATTTTGCGCCCATTTTTGGCGGGCGGCGATTGTATCGGAATCGGGCGAGGCGATTTTTTCGCGCACTAGTTCCGCCATTTTTTTCGCTTCTTGGTTTTGCCAATAATGCGCGTGTTCGCCGCCGACTTCGGGCAGGGCGGTGTTTGCAAAACAAAATACCGGTTTGCCGAAATGAAACGCTTCAATCACCGGCATTCCGAATCCTTCTTTTAGCGAAGGAAAAACGAATCCCGCACATTCGCGCAACAAAAACGCCTTTTCCGAATCGGAAACAATGCCCGGCGTCAAAACGCGTTCGCGCATATTTTCGCGCGCGATGGAATCTTTTAATCGGGCGATTCCGTCCGCCTTGTGTTTTCCTGCAATAACGAGATTCGTTCCGGGCAAATGCCGCATCATCGGCGGCAAAATGTGATAGTTTTTATGCGCGGCAATTTGCGCAACCGAAAACAAAAACGGACGCATTTCATCGCGAAACCACGGCGGGCGTTCGGGATTTTGCGGCTTGTCGACGCCGTTGTAAATAATCGCGATTTCCTTGCCGGAAATGTCAATATTTTGCGCGGTAATATCGCGACTATACCGGGAAATAAACGCGATAAAATCGGCGCGGGAAACGGAATCGCGCATTCGCCGCAAATTGCGCACCTTGCTTCTTTTGCCGCCTTGTAAAATATGCATATCGTGAACCGTAAAAACAAATGGCGTTTTGTCATGGGCGGGAATTTCCATGTGTTGCCGATGCAACGCATGCCGCACATTATGTTCGTCGCCGTCGTAGCGATAGGCGAAAATATCTTTGTTAAAAATCCGCCGCAATTTGTTCCACGGCGAAAACTTGCCTTTGAGATGCGTAGCACCGGTTTGAGCGGCGGCGGCGGCGAATTCGGCAAAAGCGGGATGAGTCAAAAACTGGAAATTGATTGGCGAATCGGGCGGGCGGGCAGAATTGTCCGCCGCAGATTGCGCACGGCACAAGGCGGCGGCAAATTGCAAAGAAACTTGCCCCAATCCGGTGGCACCGCTGCGAATGCGTCCGTTGTCAATTAATACTCGCATAAATCGCACAAATTATAACAGATTCGGAAAAGCGGAAATGGTCGCCTTTTGCGCAACAGGCGGCGAATCGGATTATAATGGGGGCGGCGAGCGGACTAAACGGTCGCCCGTGTTTTTCACGGGAGGAAAGTCCGGACTCCGCAGGGCAAAACGCCGGGTAACGCCCGGACGCCGCAAGGCGATGGAAAGTGCCGCAGAAAATAAACCGCCGGGAAACCGGCAAGGGTGAAAAGGTGCGGTAAGAGCGCACCGCGTTTTTGGCGACAAAAACGGCATGGCAAACCCCGTTTGGAGCAAGACCAAACAGAAATGACGATGTCGCCCGCATCCACCATTTCGGGTAGGTCGCAACGAGGATATCGGCAACGATATTCCCAGAGGAATGACCGTTCACGACAGAATCCGGCTTATCGGTCCGTCTCGCCGCCGTTTTGTATCGCCCGCAAAACGCCGCCTCCGTAAAAATTTGATTATTTGCCGCAATATGGTGTTATAATGTTTGCGGTGCCGCAATATGGTGAGTATGCGGTTTTTTTCATATTAAAATTAGGAAAACTGAATAGCAATGTCATCTCCGCCTCTCCCGCCGGATAAAAATGAGCCGCAAAAAGCAGCGGATCTCAGCCATTTTCAGCAAAACAAAGCGGAATCCGTCCCGTACAAAAAACGCGGCATTTCCATGGGCGGCATAACCTCGGCGATTGACAATCTCAAAAAACCCAAAAAACCCAAACCCGCCGCCGGCGAATCCATCTTCGCCAAACACAAAAAAAATATCATTCTCGGCGTTGCCGCCGCCGTCGTCATTCCCGCTGTCATCATTGTCGGCATCAAAATTCCCGACCAGATTTCCCGCAGCAAGGCATTTTCCGCCTACGAAGAAGGGCGTTACGACGATTCATTGCGCGATTTTCGCGATTATATGCAAAACAATCCGGGCGATGCCGAAGCCGCTTTTTATTCCGCACGGGCGGCAATCAATACCGGCGATTTTCAATATGCGTCCGACACGATGGGCAAAATCGCGAATGCCCCCGGCATCTCGCAAAATCCCGAATTTTTGTTTTATCACGCGCTCGCCCTCGCACCGGACGCCGATTCCATCCCGGTACTTAACAAACTCGTTTCCGCCTCCCCCTCGCATGTCGGCGGGCGATTGTTGCGCGGAATTTTACTCACGCGCGAAAAAGATTTTCAACGGGCGCGCGAAGATTTTCTGAAAGTAGATTCCATCATCCGCGGCGGCGAAAACTACGACGGCAATGCCATTTCACAAGTACATTCCCGCATCGCCTCGCTGCAAAATTTCCTGCCGTCTTTTGATACAAAATCGGCGGTCAGTGCGGATGCGCCCGTTTTGCGCCGTCTTTCTGGCAGATTGGGCGTGCCGGTCGCACCGGAAATATACATCAGCCGCTATCTTCCCTCGCTGCCCGCCGCAGACGACTCGCTCGCAGTCGGCGACGACGATTGGGCGGAAATTTATTACACATTGCTGTTGCTCGCCAACAACCAAACCGAAGAGGCGAAAGCACAAATTTCCGGTCTGACGCCGGAAGTCATGGCATCGTCCGCCGGCAGTTTGGAAGGCATTTATCATGTACTGAACAACGATTATCCGGCGGCGGAAAAAGTATTTCGCCAATTGGTAAATTCACCCGCGCCGCAAGCGGAAATATTTTTCAATCTCGCCAACATAATTTTTAACGCATCTCCCACCGACGAAAACGCGCGGGCGGCAATCGCCTTGCTTTCCGATGCCATCAATATGAATCCGGCGTTGTCCGTGGCGCGACACAATCGCGCGGTTTTGCAACTTTGGCTCGGCGAGTTTGACGGTGCCGCCGATGATATGGCGGCGTTGCAACAAGATACGCCGCAAACGCCGCTGTTGCGCGCCTTAATCGCCTTGTCGCTGGATCCGCGGGACGAAAACATTGCGGCGTTGTTGCAAAATATAGAAACATCCTCGCCCGCCAAAACTTACATTCTCGCCGCCCACCTAATTGCACTCGGCAAATACGGCGATGTTTTGCTGATGTTGCAAGGCGAATCCGAAAAAAGCGCAGGATGGGAAGAATCCGACCGCCTGTACGCGCAATATCTGGCGAATATCGGGCTTTGGTTGCGCGCCCGCCATTTGCTGACCCAAAAAGCACCGCAAGATTCGCCCGACATTCGCTATCAAATCGCGCTAATCAATCTGCAAATCGGCGAAACAGAAAAAGCCGAAGCGACTCTCGCCGTAATGGAATCGCAAAACGGCGATTCCATCCAAACCGCCGTATTGCGCGCGCTGATATTGTGGCGCACCGGCGAGGCGGAAAAAGCGGCAACCGCCATAACAGACGCATTGCAAGCGGCGACATCCGATGAAGAAAAATGGTGGGCGGCAACCGAAGGAAAAGACATTTTGCTGGAACATTCGCCCGATGTTTTGCGGGAGTTGCTTTCGCAATCGCCGCCCGCCGGTTCTATGGCGCAAGTGCTGTCGGCGCAACTGACGGCGCAAGAAAAACCGAAAGCCGCCGCCGCCGTTGCGCTGGAAGCGTCCGCCCGTCATCCATTTTTTGAGATTCAACGGCATGCCGGAATCGCGCTGGCAATCGCCGGTCGCAACGACGAAGCGGCGGAAGTTTTGCAAGCAGCAATTGAATGGTCGCCGGTCAATATTCCGGTGATGAATCGCCTGCGCGAATTGTACGCCGGCGCCGGACGGGCGCAAGACGAAGCGCGCATCACCCGCATTATTCGCAACATCGTCAATTTTCACAAAAAACCCGAAGACAGCGAAAAAGACGACCACAGCGAAGTCATTAAAATTGAAGCACCCGGCAACAACAAGGCGATATTATCGGCAATCGCGCAAACACGCGCCAACAAAGCGCCCGTTTCCCAAGCGGCGGACATGTACAAAAAACTAATTGCCGATGCCGCCGCCGATGACGATGCCAAAGCCGCATTAATCCGCTATCAATTCGGTACTTTTTTGCTATCCAGCCAAGAATATGCGGACGCCGAAACGGAGTTTCGTGCGGCATTGCTTTCCGATTTGTTGCCCCCTTTGCAGGCGAGACGGGCGAAGTTTTATCTGGGCAAGGCGCTGACTTCGCAAAGAAAGTTTTCGGAAGGCGCGGAAATATACGAAGAGTTGGCAAAAGAAAATCCGGATATTTCGCTGTATCGCCGCATGATTGGCAACGCGATGATCGGCGACAAAAATCTGGAAGCCGTCTCCTATTTGCGCGAATCCGCGCGCCTGTTTCCCGCAGATATAGAAAACTATTACGCACTTGTCGCCGCACTGCGTCAAGCCGAACAAAGCGACGAAGCCATTTCCGTATTGCGCAAAGTCGCGCGAATCGCGCCTTTGTACGCGCCCACCTACATCGCACTTTCGCGCATTCAACAAATTACGGACGACATTATATCGGCAAAGAAAAACAGCGTAATTGTCAACGAATTAACATCCAAAACCCAAAAGTAACATACCAAACCAAGAGGAGAAAGCCATGAAACTCGCCAAAGACAATTCAGCAGCGGACGAAAACAAAACCGCCGCCGCACCGCAAACACCGGAAACGCAAACGCCTGCGCCTTCCCCGGAAGCGCAAACGCCTGCGCCCACCCAAGCGCAAACGCCGCCGTCTTCCCCGCAAACGGCAACCCCGCCGCCGACACCGACACCGACACCGCCGCCGGCACCGGAATCGGCAAATGCGGAAACGCCTTCTCCGGAAGGCGAGGAAGAGGGGGAGGAAGAAGGCGATGCGAAAGCCAAAGCCAACCGCCATATAGCGGCGGTTCTCGCTTTCTTCAAAAAAGGATTGAAAAGCAAATATTTTCCCGCATTCCGGAAATACGCGATTATCGCCGTCCTTTTGTTCGGCACGCCGTTTGTCGCCTATAAGTTGTTTTATACCGACTTGCTGATTTCTTTCGCATCGCAATCCGTCAAAAACGGCGATTATGCAACGGCGCTGGAAGAAATAGAGTTATACGAAAACTTCAACGACCGCACGCCCGAATCGTTGCGCATACTCGCGCGAATCTGGATGTTTTCGGGGGACTATCAGTCCCTTGCGACAATTGCCGACTATGTCGGAGACGACCCGGAAATGTTGATGATGAAGGCGGTCGGCACTTATCTCGGAGCACCGGAAGACGCCGCCGAGGCGGAAAGTCGCATCGCCATCCAAGAGATGTCCCGGCGCAAATCCCCCAAATTTCCCTACATACACGCCGCGGAAATCGTCTTTAACATGCTGAACGGCGAATGGATAGAAGTCGATGCGCTTGCAACCGCCGACGATGCCACGGACCCAAAAACCAACGAGGGGCAGATCAATCGCCAGCACATGAACGCGCTGTACGATTTGTATGTCAATACCAACAAACTCACATTGAACACCCAACCGGCGTTGCCGTTTGCCAGCATAAAAGAAACGACAAATCCTTTCGCGTTTCCCATTGATGTCACCGGATTTAACAACACCTATTTCCTGCCGCTTACGCCGAGTTTTATCGGAAGAGATGCGATAAAAACGAACAACATCAACGACATGTATTACGGACTGTACATGCTGGCGAAAGTCGCGGGCGGTGCGGCGTCTCCCGAAATCATGACGCCGATTATTCTCAGATTGCATTCGGGCAGTTCCTTGCTTTCGCGCTATGTCGCCGCCTATTATCTGGCGACGGCGGGCGAATACGACCGCGTTGCCGAATTCTATCGCGACATCTCCGAAAAATCCGAAAACTCATATGTGCGGACGGCGGAAGCGTCGGCAATATGGGCAAACAGCGGCGGCGGCGCCCCCGATGACGGCATGTGGACCGCCATAAGACGGGCGTTGACTTTGGATCCGAACAATTTGCAAGCGATCACCAACGCCGCTTTTTGGGAAATGCACTACGGCGATTTGGAAGAAGCGGACCGACTCATTCAACGGGCGGCAGCCATATCCTCCGTCAATCCTTTCGTCGTCGTCAACCGCCTGATCTTGCTGACAAAGGATTTGGATGTCAACTGGCTGAAAGAAGAATTGAACATTGCCTCGCTGCTCGCGTCCTATCCGTTTTCGGATACGATACACAATATCGCCGTCCTCGCAGAAACAGAAAAGGGCAGCCACATTGAAGCCATCCAATCGCTTTCCCGTATTCGGGATTTGCATCCCGATGATCCTCTCATTCCGATGAAAATTGCCGACCGTCACCGCTATTTGGGGCAGGTATTTTTGGGGGCGCGTGAATTAAAAACCGCCTACGACAAAATCCCCGACAATCAAGATTTGGCGGGACAATTGGCGGTATATCGGGCGATGAACAACGACGAAAAAACCGCCGAAGCCATCGCAATACTCGACCCCACATCCGATTACGCCATGCATGCCACGGCGATATGGGAAAGCATCAAAGATGCCGACAACGCGAAAGAAATCGGCAACCGGGCGTTGGAAATCTCGCCGCCGAATCGGCGCAGCGCCATCGCCGTGGATATGACTCGCATTTATCTGAATGCGGACGACAGATTGGAAGATGCAGAGTATTATCTGAACATCGCCAAAGAAAACGCAGAACTCGCCGCCACGGTTTACTTCGGATTGAACGAAACATTAACGGCGTTGGATTATCGTCTGCGGGCGGAAAAAGGCGAAAATATCCCCGAAGAAACGGCGACCGAGTTGGAAGCCGCCATCAGACGGGAAGATGTTTTCTCCCAAATAGATCTGGCAAGTTCCTTGATTCGGATGGGGCATGCCTCAAAAGCCGTCAAACTGCTGGAAGAGTTGCGCGGACAGCGGCGTCTCGGAAATCTCAGACCTACCAATCTCTTAATCGCGCTCATAAGAGGTTATGAAGCGTTGGGCGAAACCAATAAAATAGCCGAAATAGAAAGAAGTATCGCCAACATAAAAGCCGGCAAAATTAAGGCGGAAACCGAAGGTTTTGTCGGCGCCAAAACCGTTTCGTCCAAAGATGTCGTGTTGACGAAAGGTTCCGGAGCGATAGCGCAAGCGAACGACCTGATAAAAAAACGGGATTACAAAGGCGCCATTGACATTTTCACCGCACTGCTTGAAAATGACGGCGAAGAACTGCAAAAACCCGCCCTGACTTTCCAAAATCGCGGCGTCCTGTTTATGAAAGTCAGACAATACGGCGAAGCGGCGAGAGATTTTGCAACGGCATTAAGCATGCGGGATCAACTGAAACCGAACGAATATAACGCCGTGCATTACAACTATATCAACGCCCTCGCCCGCGATGGCGATTATAATCAGTTGAAAACGGAAGTCAACGAACGTCTCGCCGAAGTCAGAAAATCGGGGAAAAAATTCGCACAAGAAAAAATCTACCTGCAAATTCTCGCGGCGGGTCTGATAAACAGCGGAAAACACAGCGAAGCGGTGAGAGTCTACGAAGAACTTTTGGAACTTTATCCCCGCGATATATCCACCTACAATCTGTTAAGCGATGCGCTTGTAGTACTGGAAAGATTTGACCGGGCGATATCGGTGCTTTCCAAGGGGCTGGAAATTGACCATCAAAATCTGGAAATGCACGAGCGTCTTCTCCGCATTTATCGGCAACTCGGCGATTCCACCAACCTTAGATTGCAATCTCAAGTTATTGAAGATATAAAAAGCAGAAACTGATATTGCGAAAGCGGCGATGGCGGATGGCGGACGGCGAAATCAATTAAAATTCGCCGCCGCCCGCGCCCAGCGGTTGAACGGATGGCGGGATACCGCCGCAAACAACGGCGATGCCGCGCCGCCAAAACGATTCATTAATCGGGTGAATTCATGCAATGCCGCGCCGCGCCGACCGCCGTGCGCGGCATATTTTGCAAGCGCCGCGTTTATATTTTCGTATCGCCTTAAAAAATCCAGCAACAGCGAACAATCCGACAATCCCGCGTTCAATCCTTGTCCCGCCAGCGGATGAATGACGCGCGCCGCGTCTCCGACAAACGCCGTTCGCACGGCGACCCGCACCGCCCGCCGCACCGCGGACAATGCGAAACCGCGCGGGGCGGAATCGTCCGCGGCGGAAACGGAAAATCCGGTGCGGGCGCGAACCGCGGCAACAACGGCATCGGCGCCGCCTTTTTCCATATCGCGCGCGGCGGAATCGGGAAGCGACCATACCAGCGCGAATTTTCCCGCACCGACCGGCAACAACGCCATAATGTCGCGGCGGGAAAACCACTGCGCCGCAACATCGTCCGCCAACTCTTGCGCCGTCAATATCATCGTCAACGCGCGCTGCCCGAAAGAAGAAACCGCCGCACCGATATGCAACATCCGCGCCGCCGCCGAACGCGCGCCGTCCGCCGCGACCAACAACGGCGCGGAAAACGCCCCGCCGTCTCGCAATCTCGCACACACTCCGTTTTCGCCGGTTTGTAAAGATTCCGGCGCGGCGGAATGCACTTCCGTTCCTTTTCGCACCAGCGCAATTTGCATCGCGCGCATAAGCGCATCTTCGCCGACAATCCGGCACAGCGGCAAATTGTCCGGCGCATCCAGACGATAATCGCGCCCGCCCGCTTGCAATAAAAAACGCCGCACCGGAACGCACTCAGGCAATTGCACGCCCGCCGAATTCGTCAAAAAATTTTCCGCCGCCGCATTGAGCGCGTAATATCTTCCGCCGCGCGGACTTTCCGGCGCAAACAATGTCGCCGGTTTTTCCCATGCCAACGCCAACGCCGCGCCGACCGGACCGCCGCCGACAATCAGCGCCGCGCTCATCCCAGCAAATCGCGCAAACGATAATACATCATCGCCAAAACCAAAATCGGTGTGCGCAACATTTTGCCGCCGACAAAATCGCGGTGTTTGACTCGCGCGAAAACATCCAGCACATCGGCGTCCCCGCAAATGGCGTCCGCCAGCACTTTTCCGGAAAATCCGCTCAACGCCACGCCGTGTCCGGAAAATCCCTGCGCATAATATATCGCGCGCCCGCGCCGACCAATATCGGGAAAACGATTGATGGTAATCGCCACCGACCCGCCCCAGACATATTCCAGCGGGACGGCGTCCAGTTGCGGAAATACCCGCAACATTCGGCGGCGCATCAGGCGCGCCAAATCGCGCGGTTCCCGATTGGAATAACTGACTCGTCCGCCGAACAACAGACGATGATCGGCGCTGCAGCGAAAATAATCCAGCACAAAATTCATGTCGCACACGGCGCGCCGTGCGGCTATCAGATTGTCCGCCGCCGATTCGGAAAACGGCGTTGTCGCGCCGATATAAGTGCCGACCGGCATAATCCGCGCGCGCAAACGCGGGGCGACTTCCAGATAGGCGTTGCCCGCCAACGCCAGCGCACCGCATTGTATCGCGCCGTCCGCGGTGTCGACTTTCACGCCGCCGCCGGTTTCGGCAAACGACAGCGCGGCGGTATTTTCGTGGATGACGACTCCCGCCTCTTCCGCGGCGCGCTGCAATCCGAGGAGATATTTCAGCGGATGCAAATGCCCGCTGTTGTCATCCGCAATCGCGCCGCAATAACGGCGGCTGGCAATTTGCGCGCGCGTTTCAACGGCGTCCAACACGCGCACGGGATAGTTGTAGCGATTCGCCAGACGCGCGGCGAGTTCGTCAATCTCCCGGCAATGGCGCGAATTTAACGCGGCGAGTAAACTTCCTTGTCGCAAATCGCAACTGATATTAAATTGGCGTACGCGGGCGCGCAACAAATCCACTGCCGCCAAACTCAAATCAAAAAGATATTTTTCGTCCACGCCCGCTTGCGCCGCGGGTTTTTCCAAATCGTCCGTAGAATAGCCGCGAATTATTTGCCCGCCGTTGCGTCCGGACGCCCCCCATCCGACACGCGATGATTCCAGCAAAACGACCGATTTGCCTTTCAAGGCGAGTTCCAAAGCGCATGACAATCCGGTGTATCCGCCGCCGACAACGCAAACATCGGCGGCAACATCCCCCGCCAACGCCGAACGCGGCGGAAGACGGGAAACGCCCGCCTCGTAAAATGAATTGACTAACTCCGCCATCGTTCCCTATTGTATCTTATCCATTCGCCGATTTCCATCGCGGAACGCGCCACAGCGTTGGAAGTAATTGTCGCCCCGCTTACGCCGTCAACAGCGCGATTTCCCCCATCGGGCGCGGACAAAAAATCCGCGATTCCGGGCGTTTCGCGATGACGCACAATGCGCGTTTGTAAAAGAATCCCGCGCATGTCAAACACCGCAGTATACACAATATCGCCTCCATAACCGGCGGCAACCGCGCGCACCGCCGCCGCAACCGCATCGCCATCGTTCGCGATTTTCCATGCCGCCAAAACGGAAGGCGGCGTATTTTTCATGGCAGATAAATTGACGGCGAGTACGGTGTCGTATTCAACGACCGCCAACGCCTCTTTTAATAAACGCGATTCGTGCGTGCGCCGATTGAATTCAATTTTTTCGCGCGCCGCCAACTCCAAAATCAGTACGACCGCCAACGCGACGGTCGCCGCCGCCGCCAATGTCAGCGCGTGTTTTAAGATTTTCGCCGCCGCATGTCCGCCAGCGGCGCAAGCATATTGCAAAATAAAATCGCAAAGGCGATTCCGTCCGTGTGCGGTCCGATGTCGCGCAATATCGCCGTCAACGCCCCGGCGGCGAATCCGTATATCCACCGCCCGCGCGCGGTTGCCGCCGCCGTGACGGGATCGGTAATCACAAAAAACGCCGCCAGAATCAATCCGCCGGGCAGCAAACTTCGCCATTCGCCGCCCGCAAACAAAAACGCGCCCGCCAAAAACGCCGCCGTCAAACGCCAATCCGCCGCCCGCAAAATCAAAATCACCGCCCCGCCCGCCGCACATGCAAAGGGAAACAAATACGAAACTTGCGGCGGCGAAACTTCCAGACGCACCGCCGCCAGCGGAGTCGGCATACTGACCGCATCCGCCCAACCGCCGAAATCGCCGGGAAATGAAATAAACGCCAACGCATATCCCGCCATCGCCGGATTAAACGGATTGTTGCCGAGTCCGCCATAGCAATGTTTCGCCAATGCCATCGCAAAAAACGCCGCCGCAATCGCAACATAATACGGCGCATGCGGCGGCAGCGACAATCCGATAATAATGCCGGCGACCGCCGCACTGCCGTCTTGCAAAAATGGCACAACTTGCAACCGCCGCAATCGCAAACAAACGGCTTCCGCAACAACGCACCCCGAAACCGCCAACGCAATCTGCCACAACGCGCCCTCTCCCCGTTCATAAATCGCAGCGCACGCCGCCGGAATTAACGCCGCCGCAACCGCCCGCATAATCGCAGCGGTTTTCATCGGCGCAAACGAAAAAACCACCGCTATTTGGAAATTTTGTGCGCCTCGTCGTGTCCTTGCATCGGTTCAAAATGAGAGGTCACTTCGGTCGGCGTATCAAAGCGGGTATCAATCGCATGTTCTATAAAAATCGCGATGTCGTGCGCGCGGGCGATTGTCGTATCTTTGTCAAACAAAAGATGAAAATCTATCACAATGCGCCCGCCCGAATCGCGATGCCGCAAAAGATGATAATGCACGCCATATTTGCGCGTTTCTTCGTCCAGCACTTCGCGCAATATCGCGTCCGTTTGCGGGTCGGCGGCGTCCATCAATCCGCCGACCGATTTGCGCAAAATATCGGCGCCCGACCAAATAATATGCATCGCAATAACGAAAGCGCAAATAAAATCCCACGAAATCCAGCCGGTCGTTTGCACGAGAATCAATCCCAAAATAACGCCCGCACTTGTGATTCCGTCCGCAAGCACATGCCGCCCGTTCGCCGTCAATACGAGCGAATTTAGTTGTTTTCCGCGCCGCAAAAGAAAGACACCGAGCGCGCCGTTCACGACCGTCGCCAACGCGATGAGCGCGATGCCGCCGCCGACTTTGTCCGTATGCAAATACGAATCGCCCGAATACCATCTTTGCGCCGCCTCATAAACGATAAACACGCCCGCAACAGCAATCATCGCGCCTTCAAATCCGACCGCAAAAAAACTGATTCGGTCGTGTCCGTATAAATGATTGCGGTCGGGGGGTTTTTGCGAAAAACGCACGCTGTATGCGGTAAAACACATAACAAAAAAATGCGCGACCGATTCGGCAACATCGGAAAGCACCGCAACCGAGGCGGTGAAATAATAGGCGTACATTTTGACGGCAAACAATACGATGCCGACAGCGAGCGAAATATTGATGCAATACAAAAGCCGCCGCGCACGCAACACTCCCGCCGCAGACGGCGTACGGTGAATGTCGCAGGAAGGGGCGGCGGAATTTGTCATCGGGCGTTTCGGCGAAGTTTCGGCGGGAAACAAAGCACCGCCATTATACGCCGATTCCGTTTTAATTCCGCGCCCGCCATTCCGGCGGCGTTTGCGTTTTGCCGCATGTTTTTGCCAATATCGTAAATTCTAATGAAAATAAAAAAAACAACTTATCCGCTTTTTGCTGTTTTTTTCGCGAGTACAGCGGAGTCCGCAAATTCCCGAAAACGCCCGCAAATGCGGGGTTTTGACACTGCCCGCTGTCGGACAACGCAAGATTTTGCATAAACGCGATTCATCGCTTTTAATTGCAAATTCGGGAAAATTGATTTAAAAATCTTTCGCGCCGTAGTTTATTGCGGCACGAAAAAAACATTAAATAATTCGCACTTCTCTCTCCGTCTCCGCGCCTCCGCGCCTCCGCGCCTCCGCAAACGGCGGGGGAAAAATTTTGTCAACAAGTCAGGCGCGTGCCGTTTGCGTTGCCTTTTAATATTGAAACCAGCGCGCCGGATTCGGCGAGTTTGAAAACATGCACCGGCAGTTTGCGGTCGCGACACAATGCGATAGCGGTTGCGTCCATTACGCGCAAACGCCGGTTTAACGCATCATCCATCGTCAACGTATCGTAGCGGCGGGCGGCGGAATCGTGCGCCGGATCGCCGGAATATACGCCGTCCACATTCGTCGCTTTCAACAACGCGCACGCGCCGATTTCGGAAGCGCGCAATGCCGCGGCGGTGTCGGTGGAAAAAAACGGATTGCCCGTGCCGCCGCAAAAAATCATTACATTGCCCTTGTCCAAATTGCGTTCCGCCTTTTCGCGAATGTAGGGGGCGGCGACTTGTTCGGCATTCAGCGCGGTTTGCAATCGCACGCCGATTCCCGCTTTGGACAACGCCGATTCCAGCGCCATTCCGTTGATAATCGTCGCCAGCATTCCCATATAATCGGCGGGAACGCGCGCGACTTGCATTTTGTTGGAGAGAATTTCGCCGCGCACGATGTTGCCGCCGCCGACAACGACCGCAATTTGCGTTTTGAGTTTTAGCGCGGCGGCGATTTCGGCGGCGATATAATCCAATGTTTCGGGATGAAAGCATTCCTTGCCGCCGCCGGCAAGGGCTTCGCCGCTAATCTTGAGCAATATGCGGCGGTAAATAGAATCGCCCATTCCGTCAGGCGGCGCCCACTTCCAAACGGCGAAAGGCGCGTATTGTCATTCCCGCCGCCGCCAAAACTTCGCCGACAACTTTGTCGCCGTCTTTGACAAACGGCTGCAACAATAAAACGCGTTCGGCAAAATATTTTTGCAATCGTCCTTCGGCAATTTTTTGTGCGACTTGCGGCGGCTTTCCGGTTTCGGCGGCTTGCGCGGTAAATATGTCGCGCTGTTTTTGCATTTCGTCGGCGGGAATGTCGGAAAGCGCGAGATAATCGGGGCGCATCGCCGCAATATGCATACAAACTTCGCGCGCAAGCGTTTCGTCGCCGCCGGAATAATCCGCCATTGTCGCAATTTTGTCGCCGGTGTGCAAATAACTCGCGACATTTCCGTCCGTCCGCAAAACGCACATCCGCCCGAAACTAACATTTTCGCCGACTTGCATCACCAACTCGCGCCGCGCCGATTCGCCGGCGGATTCTTCGGCGAGTTGTATTTTGCCCGATTCCGCCGCGCCCGATTCGGCGAGTAACGCGGCGGTTTTCGCGCAAAATCCGCCGAACGCATCGCCGCGCGCGACAAAATCGGTTTCGCAATTCACTTCCGCCAGCACCGCCGTTTCGCCTTTTGCGGCGAAAGCGATTCGCCCCTCAGAAGCCGTGCGGGCGGAAACTTTGCCGGCTTTGACGCCGCTTTTGACGCGCAAAAAATCAATAGCGCGTTCCATATCGCCTTCGCATTCCACCAATGCTTTTTTGCATTCCATCATTCCCGCGCCGGTCGCTTCGCGCAATACCCGGACCATTTCGGCAGTTATCGCGCTCATGCCGATTCCTTTGCCGCGGCTTGCACTTCGGCGACGGTTCGCGCATCCCGTTCTTCGCGTCCGCCGCGAATCGCATCCGATATTTCGCGCGCGTAAATCTCAATTGCATGACGCGAATCGTCGTTGCCCGGCACGATATAATCTACCCCGGCGGGCGCGTGATTTGTGTCCACCACCGCAATCACCGGAATGCCGAGCAAATTCGCCTCCCGCACCGCACCTTTGTGCCAACCGACATCTATAATAAAAAGCGCGTCCGGCAAATCGGTCATGTCGCGAACGCCGCCGATGGATTTGACGAGTTTGTCTTTTGCGGAAAGCATGCGAATGCCCTCTTTTTTGGTCATCCGCGTCAATGCGCCATCGCGAATGTCCGTTTCCATTTTAACCAGCCGGTCCACCGATTTGCGGGTCGTCTTAAAATTGGTGAGCATTCCGCCGAGCCAGCGGTGCGTGACAAACGGCATATTCGCCGCCTGCGCGTGTTCCTCCATAATGTCGCCCGCCACCGCTTTCGCGCCGACATACAACACAACGCCGTTTTCGGTAGCGACATTTTTGGCAAACTCCGCCGCCTTTTGCAACCCCGCAAGCGTATGATCTAAATTGATCACATGCGTGGAATAATAAGTGCCGTAAATATATTTCGCCATCTGCGGATGCCAAAATCGCGTCCGATGCCCGAAATGCGCGCCGGAAAGTATCAGTTCTCGTATGTTTGTACTCATAATTCGCCTTTCGCGGCGGCGGGCGCTTCTTCGGCAATGACCGACACCGTAATTTTCGCGTCCATCCGGGGCGCCAAAACCACGCCGACTTCATGATCGCCGATTTCTTTTAAATTGCCGCGAGACAGCAATATCTGACCGCGCCGCACATCCACATCAATCAGTTTTTGCGCGTTGAGCGCCGCGGCAATCGCGGCGGGCGTAATGGAACCGTACAACGCCCCGTCCGCCGAAGCGCGCGCGGGAATTTGCAACAAATAACCATCCAACGCGTTTCGCGCCGAACTCAACATTTCATCGCGATTCGCCTGCCGTTTTTCGAGTTCGGCGCGGCGTTTTTCAAACTCGGCGACAGTGCGCGATGTTGCGCGTTCGGCTTTGCCTTGCGGAAAAAGATAGTTGCGCGCGTAGCCATCCCGCACATTGGCGACATCGCCGAGTCCGCCGATATTGGGCATTTTTTCCAAAAGTATTACTTTCATTTTTCGCGCCTCAAGGCATGCGAACGCGAATAGGGAAGCAGTGCGAGAAAACGCGCCTGTTTGATGGCACGCTTGAGTTGCCGCTGCATCCGTGCCGATACATTGCTGTGCGCAGCGGGCATAATCCACGCCTCGTCCGTAAGATAGCGCGTCAGCAAATCCACATCTTTGTAATCTACCTCGGTAATGCCGGCAGACAACAGCGGACACGGCGGCGGACGGCGAAACATCGTTCGCTGTTTGGACTGTACGGTACGCCGCCGCCGATTGTTAATCGGTCTGTTCATTTTCTTCCCCCTTTTTCTCCGGAATCGCATCGCCGGATTTGTTCGCATCGGCGGTTTTTTCCGCCGCTTTTATTTTGGTTGCCGCATCGGCTTTGGCGGATTTGAGTTTTGCCGCCGCTTCAAACTCGGGAGCGGAATCCGCCGCATCCGCCGCATCCGCCATCGGATAATCGTCGCCGGGCATTTCGCCGTCATCGCGTTTTTTGTCTTGTTTCATCATTACCGAAGGTTCGGTAATCGCCTCGTCGCGGCGGATGACGATGGAGCGAATAACGGAATCGCTGAAACGGAAATTTTCCCGCAGTTTTTCCAAAGTCGCGTTTTCGCATTCAACATTCATCATCACATATTGCGCCTTGTGCTGATTTTGAATCGGATAGGCAAGCGAACGCCGCCCCCAATCTTCCAGACGATGCAAAACGCCGCCGTCATCGGTGACGATTTTTTTGTATAACTCTATCATCGACGCAATTCTGCCCTGTTGGTCAGGGTGAATAACGGCGACAATTTCATAATGTCGCATTCTTCAAGCTCCTTTCGGTCTGTCAGGCCGCCTAAAATTGACGGCAAGAAGCGGTAAAATATCATTATAACATATTTTTTCCGAAATGCCGAACCCTTCCGCCGCCGAAAATATCACCCCCAAACGACAACTCTTACTCGTCCTCGCCCGCCGCGAAAACGCCGACTCCCCGCCGCCCACAGACGACATCGCCGCCCTCTTCGCCGGCATACACGAAGCGGACATTGCAGATGCGATGGAAGCCGTCCCGCCCGAAGAACGCGCCGCCGTCTGGGACGCAATAGACGACAAAATACAACCCGAAGTATTGCGCGAACTTTCCGATGCCGCCCGAATGCCGCTGCTGGTCGGATTGCCCGAACAAACTCTCGCCCGCCTTTTCCGGCGAATGCCCGCCGAAGATGTCGCCGGAATGTTGCGCGATATTCGCCCCGCCGCCCGCGCGCGTCTCGTCCGCCTCGCCGGATTGACGGACGATTCTCGTCTGCGCGCGAGTTTGACTTTTGCGGACGACACCGTCGGCGCGGTCATGGATTTTGACGCTGTCGTCGTGCGCGAAAGCGATACTATCGGCGCATTGCGCGACCGCCTGCAAACAATGTCCGAATTGCCAAGCCATTGCGACAAACTTTTTGTCGCCGATTTTCGCGACCGTTTATGCGGCGTATTGCCATTAAAACGCTTGCTTCTCAACACGCCGCAAACGACCGTCCGCGAAATAATGGTGGCAGAATCGCTACATTTTTTCCGCCCCGAAGACGGCGTAGAAAAAGCCGCAGGCGCTTTTGAACGCTACGACATTATTTCCGCGCCGGTGCTGGACGAAGAAAACAAAATCGCCGGACGAATCACCATTGACGAAATTTTGGAACATCTGCAAGAAAGCCGCGCGCGCGGTTTAATTAACAGCGCGGGCGTTGCCGAAGAAGAAGATTTATTTGCGCCGTTGCCGCGCCGTTTTGCAAATCGCTGGAAATGGTTGGGCGTCAATTTGGTGGCGGTGTTTGTCATTTCGCTGGTAGTCGGCGTTTTTGAAGACGCGATTATGCGCGTTGTCGCCCTCGCCGCAATGATGCCGGTCGTCGCCGGAATGAGCGGAAATGTAGGCAATCAAACGGCGACTCTCACGGTGCGCGCGCTGGCGTTGGAGCAAATCAATTCCTTAAATTGGCGCGCGGTGGTGCGCGGCGAATTGTCGCTATCCGTTTTGAACGGTTTTATATGGGGCGGTTTGGTAGGCGCGTTCGCATATTTAATTTACGGACGAATAGATTTATCATTTGTGCTTGTCGCGTCTATGATATTTTGTTTCATCGCCGCCGCATTGACCGGATTTTTCTTCCCGCTACTAATGAAACGCCTCGGCAAAGACCCCGCCCTCGGCGCATCCGTCGTGTTGACAAGCGTCGTAGACACCCTCGGCTTCCTCGTATTTCTAGGAATGGGCGCGATTTTTTTGGTGTAGTTTTGCGGTAAAATCAGATGCTATGACAAAATCGGAATCATTTTTTGACCATCCGCAAATCAACCACGAATATATCCGCTGGCGCAAAAAAATCGGCGCAGACAAACCACCCGCGGAAATTGCCGACATCGCGTTGAGCGTTGGCGAAGTTTTGCGCGCGCATTTTCTCATCGCGCAATTTTTTGCGGACGAAGAAGAAGGACTCGGCGGACTCGGACCGCGCGACAAAAACGGCGACCTTTTGCATTCCGCCGTTTCGCGCCAATTCACCGGCTTCGGCGACGAACGCAAATGGACGGACAACTTCCACATCGCCGCAACCGTCCTTTTCGGTTTGATAAAAAATCATCCGTTCCACGACGGCAACAAACGCACCGCGCTGCTTTCGGTTATGCATCTTTTGGAAAAACAGGGTTACACCGCCGCAGTAAAAAAACGGCAACTGGAAAATTTTATTGTCGCCATTTCCGACAACCGTCACCGGCGCGAACCGTTATACAAACATTTTCTCGGCGAGCAAACGGCGGCGGACGACGCCGATATTCACTATATCGCGTCCATGCTGAAACAACGAACTCGCCGGTTTGACCGTTCGCGCCGTTCCATCACCTACCGCCAATTGAACGGACTTTTGCGCCCACACGGTTTTGAATTGCGAAATAAACGCGGTAACCAAATCGCTATCGTGCGGATAAAAGACACGCAAACCATCGGACATGTCGGTTTTCCGGGAATGTCGCGCCAACTTTCGCACGGCGACTTAAAAAAAGTACGCAAAACTTGCATGCTATCGGAAAAAGACGGCTACGACAGCAAAGCATTTTTCAACGGCGCAGAAGGAATGGATTTCCTCCTCGGCGAATACACCGAACCTTTACGCCGTCTGGCAGGGCGGTAAACAGTCATCCCGCAAAGGGCGGTTTGGGAGCGGGAAAATTACCCCGAGTAAATTGTTGTAAATATCGGAAATTTTTCCGCTGTCGCCCTTGAAATTCTTCCAAACTATCGCTATAACTCATGTCAACGGCTGTTGCGTGTTTTGCCTAATGCGCGATGGCATTTTGACAATCATCCCGCAAAAGCGGAGAGGAGACAAAAATGGCAAAATACATCAATCTCGAGATTGAAAATCTCATCAAACTCGCAGCAGAAAAAATCAACAAAGAAGTAAAATCGCTGGCGGAATACAAAAACGCCAACGATATTGCCGATGCGTTGACGGTTGCTACCCACGACTGTTTCCGCGAAATCAGCGCGTTCGTAAAATCGGCACTGCCGAATGTTTCGGCAGAAACTCTGTTCGGGGAGAATGATCAGCCGGCAAACCGCAGTCAATTTCATCATTATGCAAGACCATTTCAGGATTATCACCCGAACTTGGATGCATATGCGTCTTGGAATTATCTGTCTCTTAATGCTGGCGCAGACGATCGCACGGCTCTCATTGTAGTGCTGTTCCAAGGCACGGGCGAGGAGTATCACGGCGTTATCGCCTGCCAAGCCGTTATCGTTATGCCAAAAAATAAGCAATACTCTCTCACCGAAAAGGAATTCCAAATTAATTACAAGGAATCAAAGGAAGAGATGCAAAAGCGATTTGAACCGTGGCTGCAAAACGCTATTAAGGAAGGCATTCAGAAATGGGTCGGCACTTTGTGATACGCAAAAAAAATCCCCGCTTCGGCGGGATTTTTTTGGTTTGAAATATGAACATAAATTTCTTAAAAGAAAAATTTCGGAAAATTTTCCTGCGCGAATGGGAAACGCTGGACTCCGTTCTTTGGTTTGCGATGGGCGTATTCGCCGCCGCCTTAATTTTGGTGATGTTTTGGGAATCGGCAACGCTCACGATCGGCGAGTTGCTCGGCATATCCGACAAAGCGGACATGCTCAAATTTATCGGTTTGGGAATGGGCGGACTGCTCGCCGCCCTCGGCGCGATTGCGATTAATCGCCGCGCCGAAGCGCAAATACAATCTGCCGAAGCGCAGAAAATAATTGCCGAAGCGCAAAAAGCAACCGCCGAAGCGCAAATACAAACCAGCAAATTTACCGAACAGCGATATATTGATGAAAGATACGAAACCGCCATACAAAACCTTGGAAATGATCGTGCCGGTGCGCGAATTGCCACCTATCACTCACTCCATCGGCTGGCTAAAATTTATGAAGATTTGCGTGAGGAAATATTTACGCAATTATGCGCCCATCTGCGGCAAATCACCAAAGACCCGGAATATCAAAAAAATTATAAAAATGCTCCCTCGGACGGAGTACAAACAATTTTGGATTTGCTGTTTCAGATCTGGGGCGACCGAATTTTTAGAGAATTTAATGCGAATCTGCGAGGTGTCTATCTCGTTGGTGCAAATTTCTCTTACATGCATCTCATGCGTGCCGATTTTACGGATGCCAATTTGCAGCGCGGAATATTTAAATATACATATCTGCAAGGTGCGAGTTTTACCCGCACTCAAATGCATGCTGCCATTCTTAATGGCGCTCAAATGCAAAAAGCGCACATGTCCGAAACCGTACTGCAATTCGCAAACATAAGAAGTGTAAATATGCAAAATACTTATCTGTCAGGGACAGATTTCCGTGGCGCGTATTTATTTTTGACGGGCATGGAGTGTTCTTCATTGCATTCGGTTGATTTCCGCGGCGCGAGATTGGAAGAAGTAAATATGCATGAATGCCGTATTAAAAACGGTCAATTTGGCGGCTGTATAGATGTTAATGACTCGCACAACTCATTTGAATCCCGTATTCTGGGTAGAGCCAAGTGCCCCGTCGATTTGGAAGGATGCATTATTCGCGGCGATGCGAAGCGCGATACTGTGGAAAGAATTGTCAAACATATCGCGGAAATTTCCGAAGACGGTGCGCAAAAATTCCGCGCCATGATGGAGAAAAATATCGGAATTCCAGAGGAAAGATTGACCGAAGAGGAATGCAAGCGGCGAGGAGGGAATTGCGAACCTTACGCAAAAGAAGAAGCAGAACAATGGATCGCCGAATACAAAGAGGCGACGGATGAAATTTCCGAAAATTAAAATCCCCGCCCCTCAATTATCCGACTTCCGCAAATTACAATCTGCGCATAGCATTTGCAGATTATCCATTTCGGTTTTGCCGCCTTTGCTCCACGGTTTTATATGGTCGCCGTGCATATCAGACAGTTGCAATTCCTTCCCGTTTTTCGGGCAGTTTTTTGCGGCACACTTTTTGCCTTGTCGTTCATACGCCGCCGCTTTTTGATTATCGGAAAACTGCCGCAAATTAAGATGTTTTTCGTCACCCGACAAAACGAATGCATAAACTCCCGCTTTTTTCTGCACTTCATCATCCGCCATTAATGCGGAAACTTTCGCCTCCAAAGCGACAGCGTCCAAAGTTTCGTTTTGGTACGCCCGATGCAAATCGCCCCATGCGATTCCTTTCATCTGCGCACGATATTTCGGAAAAACCGATTTCACCCAATCAATTACCGATTCAAAATAATTCCAAAGCGGTTCCGCATTTTCGTCATTCTGATGTTGCGCCATATATTTTTCAATTTCGCCGTCACTCGCCCAGCGAATTGCAGTTTCCAAATATATCTGCCGATTCATATTGCCCGATAAATACTTTTCGCCGATGCGATATGCCGGACAATTCCCTTTGCTAAAATACCGCTTTGCGTCCGTCGTCCACGAACCGGAATATACGGCGTTGCGCAACTCTTGTTTTGTCAATTCTTCACCGGCGATATTAATGGTTTCAAACCATTTTAACAATTCTTGTTTATTACCGCTGCACAAATAAACGGTCAATTCATAATCCAAAATCTTATTTTTTTGTTCGGGCGATAGATTATGAAAAAACATCGCTTCTCGTTTATCAAATAAATCGTCCACCGAAAACCGCCCTGCAATATATCGGCATAGCGACACAGTCCGCTGTTGTCCGTCAATAATCTCAAACTCGCCATTATCACGCACCGCCCAATACATAGAATTCAGCGGATAGCCATTTAGAACGGTATCAATCACTTTATCCCGCTGTTGCGGTTTATAAACGAATTCCCGTTGAAATGGCGGGCGAATATCTAACTTGCCGCCATAACCGCGAACGCCATCTTCATCGTTGTCGGTATAACCATCCGTCAATTTGCGAACAGTAATCCTCGTTTCTTTTACATCCATTTTTGCTCCTTTCCGCCGTTATTTCGGATTGCGATTGCGGATTAAAAGGCGCATATAAGTTTTTCGCCCATTAACCACATTAATATCATTGGATTCCCAACTGCCATCGTGCCAACGATTGTTCCCCAGCAATTCAAATTGGGCGGGATTCCACTTGTCCAAAAAAGAAATCGGAACGCCCATTACTCCCGCATAATCGCGCGGAATATCGGCGACTTTGTTGACATTAATCGCATCATAGTTGTCATACTTCGGATACGCCGATTCACTGTATCGCTCGGTAAGAATCAGCGACTCCTCACGCTTTTTGTGCGGGAGATTTGTGAACCAGATTGCGGGCGAACGACCTAAAACTTCGCCGTCTACAAGCCGATAGCCGCTACCTTCTTTTTTGTTTTCGCGCAACCATTTGGCAAAATCTGGCGGCACATTAAACAGCATATCCACGCCCATCGGTTTGTTGCCGAGCCACAATTTTCCCGCCATAATCAGACGGAAAATTTCTTTGTAAATTACCGCACCGACACTGCCGAGAACAAGAAATTTCTTTCCCGATTCGGCGAGTTGCACGACATATTCGCGGAAAAGCGAAAACGGCGGATTCGTGCAAACGATGTCCGCCTGCCGCAAAAGGTCAATGCATTCGGGGTTGCGAAAATCACCGTCGCTCTGCAAAAAATGCAGATGCGTTTCAACGCCGTCATATTCCACCGACACCGCCGTTTCGCTGTCGTAGCGAGTAAATATATCCGGATTCCGATTTTTGTAGCAAGTCGTAAACAATCGCCGCAAACCGAGAAAATGAAATTGCGCCTTGAAATATTTGTAAAACTCGCTGATTTTCGGGTCATCGCAATTGCAATATACAACTTTTCCCCGAAAATGCGGGAAATAATGCTGCAATTCCGCTTCAATGGATTCCCGCCGAGTATAAAACTCGTCATTTTTCGCCGCCCGTGCTTTGCTCAAAGAGGCGTTAGATTGCCGCGATTTCTTTTCACCTTTCATAAAACCGATTTTAACCGATTCCGCCCCCGCACGATACAAAAAAAAAATTTCCGCAAATGCGAAAATCATCTGAAAATGTGGTTATAATAAAAAAACAGGAGTAAAACGATGAGCAGACAAACCGCCCAAAATCACGCCCAAACATCCAGCCGCCCGGCGCCCCCGAACGCCCCCTCGCAAAAACCCGGCAACAAATCCGGCGGCGGACGAGGCAACAATCCGCCCCGCCCGAAAAGCGACTCCGCCCCGCGCGACATCGGCGCATATATCAAACACGGATGGTGGTCGTAAGCCGCCGATTATGAAATCATAATCCGCGCCTTTTCCGCCAGCACGATAACGGCGGTTGTCGTCAGCCCGGCATAAAACCATCTTTTTGCGGATTGAAAACGGCGGACAAGCAAATCCAAGATTTTGCCGTTCCAGTCAATTCTTTCGGCGTATTGTCCGCGGACATACTCCAACATTGCTTTCTCCCGTCCGCCAAAAACCGGATCTGCAAGCGTATTCGGGTGAATGCCTCGTACGCCGAGTTCCGAAAACGAAAAAATTCGCAACCCTTTCCACGCCGCAGACATCAGGCAAAAAATCGCCAAAAATTTCACCGCCGCTGTCCATTCCGCCCATTCGCCAGACAACAAATAGCCGATTAGGGCAACGCAAAAAGTAATCAGCAATACCGCGCGCCGTTCATATTCGTTATAAATTCGGGCGTACTCCGTCATCCGCAACTCCGCCAGCCGCACTGCTTCGCGGAGATATTCGGAATCAAAATTCGGATTTTCGGCAGTGGTTTGCGGTTCTAAATTTTCGCTTTCGTTCATTCGGAAAAGTTTTCGGTTTGTGCGGCGGTGGCGGCGATGGCGTAATAAATATCTTCGGTTGTTGCGCCGCGCGAAAGGTCGTTGGCGGGCGCGGCGAGTCCTTGCATCAGCGGACCGACGGCGGCAATTCCGGCGTTTTGCTGCACCGCTTTGTAGGCGATGTTGCCTGCGGCGAGGTCGGGAAAAATCAGCACATTCGCGCGTCCGGCGTCTTTCCATTGCGGGACTTTCGCCGCCGCGATTTGCGGCGATACCGCCGCATCGTATTGAATCGGTCCGCACAGCGGCACATCGGGAATTTGCAATCGCGCAATTTCCGCCGCCCGCCGGATGCGCGATACTTCATCGCCCGCCGCCGAATCGCCGGTGATATATGACAGCATTGCGATATTCGGCGAAAGTCCGAATTGCCGCGCGCTGCGGGCACTTTGCACCGCGATTTGCGCGAGTTCTTCGGCGGACGGTTTGACATTCAACGCGCAATCGGCAAACAACAGCGGCGCGTTCGGCGCGGACATTAAAAAGAACGAAGACGCAAATCCGTCCGCCGCGCCAATAATTTGCAACACCGGACGCAAAACATCGGCGGAAGCAGCAACCGCGCCCGCCAACATTCCATCGGCGCGTTTTTGATGCACCAACATCGCGGCAACAACGGCGGAGTTTGCGCGCAACATTTCGGCGGCGGCGGATTCGTCCGTGCCTTTTTTCGCGCGAAGTTTTGCCAACGGCGCAGCGAGTTCGCGCACCGGCGGCGAAATGACGACAAGCGAATCGGGCAATACAACTCCGAGATTCTTCGCGCGCGCGGCGAGTTTTGCAGGCGCACCAAAAACAATGCATTCGGCAACTCCGTTCGCATGCGCTTTCGCCGCAGCAGTCAGAACACGGTCGTCTTCGCCTTCGGGCAACACAATTCGCGGACAAAGATTTTGCGCCCGCAAAACAATAGAATCAAAAAACTTCTGCGAACTCATCGGCGGTGCTGGCGCACGGCATTGTACCGGCGGGAATTTCGTGTTGCATTTTGATGGCGGGAATTTTGTGTTGCATTTTAGCGGCGGGGATTTCGTGTTGCATTTTTGTGGCGGAAATTTTGCGTTGCATTTTAGCGGCGGAAATTTCGTGTTGCATTTTGATGGCGGAAATTTCGTGTTGCATTTTAGCGGCGGAAATTTCGTGTTGCATTTTTGTGGCGGAAATTTCGTGTTGCATTTTTGTGACGGGAATTTCGTGTTGCATTTTAGCGGCGGAAATTTCGTGTTGCATTTTAGCGGCGGAAATTTCGTGTTGCATTTTAGTAGCGGGAATTTCGTGTTGCATTTTTGTGACGGAAATTTTGCGCGGCGGCATGCGCGGGAAGATGTTTCATTCTGAAAGTTTGCGGCGTAAAATCTCGCCCGCCTTTGCGGGATTTGCGCGTCCGCCGGTCGCTTTCATCATTTGCCCGACAAAAAAGCCGAGTAGTTTTTCTTTTCCGTCACGGAATTGTGCCGCTTGTGCGGGATGGGCGGCGACAATGTCTGCGGCGATTTTTTCCAGTTCGTCGTCGCCGCTGATTTGCGAAAGTCCCTCGCGCGCGATGATGGCATCCGCCTCTTCGCCGTCCGCCCACATTTTTTCCAAAACGGTTTTGGCAGTCGGTGCGGAAATATCGCCGTCCGCCAAACGCCGCAACAACTGCGCGAGATGACCGGGCGATACGCAAGAATCGGAGACGCTGCGCGCGTCTTTGTTCAGCAACGCCGAAAGTTCGCCGCACACCCAATTCGCGCAAAGTTTCGCCGCTTTCGCATCTTTTGTCGCACCAAACGCCGCCAATGTTTCTTCGTAATAATCTGCAATTTCGCGCGATGCAGTCAACACGCCGCAAACATAATCGGGCAATCCGAAATCGCACGCAAATCGCGCCCGCCGTGCGCGCGGCAACTCCGGCATCGCCGCGCGCACGGCAGAAATCCATTCTTCGCCCACCGCCAACGGCGGCAAATCGGGGTCGGGAAAATAACGATAATCGTGCGCGTCTTCCTTGTCCCGCATCGCGCGGGTTTCGCCGCGGGCGACATCAAACAATCGCGTTTCTTGCGCTACTTTGCCGCCCGATTCCAGTATGTCAATCTGCCGCGCCTTTTCGTATTCCAATGCTTGTTCCAAAAATCGGAACGAATTGAGATTTTTAATTTCGCAACGAACGCCCAGCGGCGCACCCGGACGGCGCACCGAAATGTTGGCGTCCATCCGAAAAGAACCTTCTTGCATATTGCCATCGCACACGCCGAGCCAGCGCACAAGTTGATGCATCGTGCGCGCGTATGCGCCTGCTTCTTCCACATTCGCCAGTTCGGGTTCGGAAACAATTTCCAACAACGGCGCACCGGCGCGATTCAAATCCGCGCCTGAACCGCCGCCGATGTCGTGCAGAAGTTTGCCCGCGTCTTCTTCTAAATGCGCGCGGGTGATGCCCACAACTTTTTCCGAATCGGCGAGGCGCACCGTCAACGAACCGCCTGACAAAATCGGATAGTCGTACTGGCTGATTTGGTACCCTTTCGGCAAATCGGGATAAAAATAATGTTTGCGCGCGAATTCGGAAATGTGTCGCACTTCGCAACCTAACGCGAGTCCGAGACGAATCGCGCATTCCACCGCAACGCGATTCAATACCGGCAACGCGCCGGGCATTCCGCAATCTACTTCCAAAACATTTTCGTTCGGCGAATCGCAAACTGCCGCAGGTGACGGCGAAAAAATTTTGCTCTCGCACGCCAACTGCGCATGAATTTCCAACCCGACAACGGTTTCCCAACTCATTTTTCTTCCGGCGGAGTCCGCAAATGAAAATCGGTGCGCAATTGATATTGATGCGCAATACGCAACAAAACAGATTCGCCGAGCGGCGGTGCGGTCAATTGCAATCCGACCGGCATATCGTCCGCAAAACCGCACGGCGCAGACAATGCGGGCAATCCCGCCAAATTCGCGGGCGCGGTGTAAATATCTTGCATATACATCGCAACCGGATCATCTTCGGCAATGGCGGCGAGCGGAAATGCCGGTCCCGGTGTTGTCGGACCGGCGATAACATCGCATTCCGCAAACGCCGCATCAAAATCGCGCGCGATAAGTTTGCGCGTTTTGGCGGCACGGCGATAATAGGCGTCGTAATAACCGTGCGACAAAATATAAGCGCCGACCAAAATGCGCCGCTTGACTTCGCCGCCGAATCCTTCGGCGCGACTGCGTTCGTACATTTCGCGCAAATCAGCGGCGTTTTCGGTGCGATGTCCGTAACGCACGCCGTCGTAGCGGGCGAGATTTGAAGACGCTTCGGCGCATGTCAAAACATAATAGGCGGGCACCGCGAACGAAAATGACGGCAATTTAATTCGTTTCAGTTTCGCCCCCGCTTTTTGCAATTCGGCGAGTGCCTCTTCGGCACGGGCGCCGGTTTTTGCTTGCAATCCTTCGCCGAAAAATTCGTCCGCTACGCCGATGGTTAAATTTTGTAGCGGCTTTTTTGAATCGTTTGCGAACGGTTTTTGTAAATCGCGCGTGAAATCTTCGGGCGGCAATTGCAAAGAAGTGGAATCGCGTTCGTCAAAACCGCACAAAGCGGAAAGTGCCGCCGCGCAATCTTCGGCGGAAACGGCGAGTACGCCGCCTTGGTCAAAACTGGAAGCGAAAGCGATCATTCCCCATCGCGATATTCGCCCGTAAGTTGGTTTAATGCCGGTGATTCCGCAAAACGCCGCCGGTTGACGAATGGAACCGCCGGTGTCGGTACCGGTCGCCAGCGGAGTCAGACGCGCCGCTACTGCCGCCGCCGAACCGCTGGAACTGCCGCCCGGTGTGCGGGTTTCGTCCCACGGATTTAATGTCGCGCCGAACGCCGAATGTTCGCCGGACGACCCCATCGCAAACTCGTCCATATTGGTGCGCCCCAAAAAAGTCATTCCCGCGCGCGCGGCGTTTTCTACGACTGCCGCATCAAACGGCGGCGCGTACGATTTCAACATTCGCGAGGCGCACGAACTGACGATTCCGCGCTGACAAAAAATATCTTTGTGCGCAATCGGCACGCCGGAAAGCGCACCCGCAACCGGCGGCGGACATTCGCCGGCATACATAACGAAAGCATTAAGTGCCGCCCGCCGTTTCGCGCGTTCGCGAAAACAGGCGAATGCTTCGGCGGCGGAAAGTTCGCCCGCCGCAATCATAGCGGCGAGTCCGCGAACGCCGGCGAGATGCGGCGCGCTCATTCTATGACTTTTGGCACGATAAAACAGCCGTCCGCGGTTTGCGGGGCGTTTTCCGTCAATATTGTCGCGCCGTAACCGGGGCGGGCGACGTCTTTGCGCAGGCGCAATGTTTCGCCGCGAAACTGGATATGCGTTGTGTCATCTTCGGCGGCAACATCGGCTTCACGCAAACGCCCCATCATCCGCAAAATATCATCCACCGCGCGCGCGGCGTCTTCGGATTCGGCGGGCGAGATTTGCAATCGCGACAACCGCGCGAGATGCGCGATGTCCGCCGCACCGATTTCGGGCGGCGTTGCCGATTTTGTTTTGTCGTTGTCGGGCATTTTCTATTCTTTCTGCGGCGCGTTTTCCGCTATTTTACCGCCGCCGCCGTTTTCATCCAAACCGGGCGGCAACTCCGGTCCGATATCGGCGAACTCGGCGGCGGGCGGCAACTCTTCTGCCGGCAAATCGGGACCGATATCGGCATCGCCATGCGTCTCTTCCGCCGCCGGTTCCGCACCGGGAATATCGGGACCGATATCGGTTTCGGAATAAACAATTTCTTCGCCGACAGCGACCGCGGTCAGCGTAGACGCCGGACGGAATTGGGTGGTTTGTGCCGGACGATAACGCGGCATCAGGCGGTTTGTCGCGGTCAGCAAAGCCGAAACGCCCAGCACCACCGCGCAAAACCAAAACAACATATTCGGCGAAATCACACTCATTAAAAAACCGGCAACCGGCGGTCCCAACAATCCGCCCAACGCATATACGCGCATCAACATTCCGGCATAGACCGCCGATTTTTCGCGTTCCACAAAATCTTGTCCGTAAGCAATATTCAGCGAAAAAAGCGTGCAGGAAATGGAACCGAGAAGCATAATTAAAATCGCCAGCACCGTATAAGGCAAAATATCGCCCAATCCCAACGCCGCCGCGCATATCGCCGACAAAACGCCGACTCCGATAATAATATCGCGCCGGTCGCGCACGCGATCTGCAAGCCAGCCGACCGGAATCTGCATCAAAAAACCGAAACCGAAAAACATCGCCGCCAATGTCGCGCGTTGTCCGGGCGCGACTTCTAAATCTTCCAAATAACTGATGAACAAAAATGTCGCACCGGTATAAACGCCGAAAGAAAACTGCCCCAAAAACGCAACTGGCGCGACACGATAAGCGTCCCGCCAACGCATTTCCGCGGTATCGCGCGGCGGCGGTTGCGGTTCCGGCAAACGCGTAAGGCAAATCGGCAACATACACAACGCCATACATATCGCCGAAACGACAAACGCATTAATCGGACGTTCCTCGCCGAGAAGCAAAATAAACTGCCCCGCCCCGTACGACAAATAACTCACGGTCATAAACATTCCCAAAAGTTTGCTGCGATTTTCGCGGGTGGCGTTGTTGTTGAGCCAGCCATCGCAAATCACCACGGTCGCACAAAAAAATGCGCCATAAAAAACGCGCAACGCAATCCATATTTTTTCGGACGGCGCAAGCGGCATCAGCAAAGTTAAAGACGACATCAACGCCGCGCACACCGCAAAAGTACGGATGAACGACACGCGCGGCAACAAGCGATATAACACCGCGCTGCTGGCGAGAAATCCGACATAAGTCGCCGATATCAGCAATCCCAACGCGGTTTCCGAAAACTGCATTCGCCCGCCTTGTTGAATCATCAGCGACGAAATCGCGCCGTGTCCCATCTGCGAAAGCCCGTTGGTCGCGGTCAGGGCGAGGATGGCGGAATATTGTTTGAACATGGCGGCGGCGAAAAAAAGAATAAAGAAAATATAAAGAATTGTATTCCTTGATTCGCCGCAACGAGTACAATTTCGGAATGTTTTGCGAAATTAGTTGTTTTCGGTGCTAATTTTTCCGCACCGGTGCGCGTTATGTCGCGCGGGATGCCGCCTCGTTTTGTGCGACGGTTGCAGCCGCGATGTGCGGACATTGCGGCGTATTTCCCGCTGCCGCCGTTGCGCGATACCCGCCGCCGGAAACGAATGCGGCGAATGCTTAAAATCGCCGCCGTTTTTTGACCGCACCGTCGCCGGGGCGGCATTTGCGCCGCCGCTGTCGGCGTTGATTCATGATTTTAAATTTCGCGGACAATGGCATCTGGCGCGATTTCTGGCGCAATTGATGCATGTGCCGGAAGCGGATGTTCTGTTGCCGGTGCCGCTATTTTTTGCGCGCGAACAATGGCGCGGATTTAATCAATCGCGCGAAATCGCCCGCGCCTTGCCCGATACGCCGCCGCGCCATGATTCTTGGCTTATGCGCATTACCGATACGCATCCGCAAGCGACAATGCCCAACGCCGCCGCACGGCGAAAAAATGTGCGCGGTGCGTTCGTCGCTTCGAAAAAAGTGCGCGGTGCGACAATTTTGGTCGTGGACGATGTGATGACAAGCGGCTCAACGCTCAACGAAATCGCGCGGACTCTAAAAAAAGCGGGCGCGGCGGAAGTCGTCAATTTGGTTGTCGCCCGCACAGAAACGGCGCGCTAAAACCAGCAGCGGCGCAACTTAAACGGCGGGCGGACGGGAGAAAACGCGCCGCACCATCGGTTCAAAAAACTCCGGCGGTTTGGATTGAAATTCCGGGTCAAAACAATTTTGGTCGTATTCTTCGCAAAACCGGACGGCGTCATCAAACCACGGATTATCCTTAAAACGGTCGCGCGCATTGCGGTCGCCGCCGACAAGATGCGCGTAATAATACATCTGAAAAACCCCGTGATATTTGACAATCCAATAAGTTTTTTCGGAAACATAAGGGCGCAAAACGGCGGCGGCAAGTTCGCTGTGCGAATAGGGAGCGAGTTCGTCGCCGATGTCGTGCAGCAAGGCGGCGACAATCATTTCTTCGGATTCGCCGGCGGCATGTGCGCGCGTTGCGGACTGCAACGAATGCTCCAGCCGCGAAACTTTGTAGCCGGAAAGCGTATGTTCCAACCCGCGCAAAACCGCCATCAGGCGGTCGGGCAATCCGCGCGCGTAATCTTCTTCCAAACGCTCCAAAAGTTCGTAATCTTCGCGCGTGCCGTTTTTCATTTCAGTAAAAGATACCGTTGCCATTATTTTTCTCCTTTTTTTTCGATTTTATTATACCCAACTCGCCGCGGAATTATTTCGTCAGCGGGAATCCGCCGGTTTCGTAGGCGGCGTTGATTTGCTTGCAATTTCTCCGCGAAATGCATAGCCCGAATATATTAAAACGCGGTGCCGAAATCGCCCGCCGTTTAAGGGGCGAGACCGGAAATATACGCCGCCAACGCGTTTATTTGTTCTTCGCTCAATTTCGCCGCGATGTCGTTCATCGCCCCGCCCGGACCGCCAGAACGCGCACCGGAAGCATATTCGCGCAAAGACGAAGCGGTATATTCGGCGTATTGTCCCGAAATGCGCGGATAATGCGGCGCAATGCCGCCGCCCGCCGGTCCGTGACAGGCAGCGCATGCCGGAATTCCCGCCGCCAAATCGCCTCCGCGATACAACTTTTCGCCGCTGCGTGCGAGTTCCAAATCGGCGGCGCCTGCAATTACCGGTTTTTGCGCGGCGAGAAAAGTCGCGATGTCGGCAATTTGCGCGTCTGTCAATCCCGCTGCCAGCGGCGCCATTACGGCGTTTTTGCGGACGCCATCGCGAAACGCTTTTATTTGCGCCGCGGTATATTCGGCGAATTGTCCCGCCAAAATCGGCTGTGTCGGAATGACGCTTCCGCCTGCCGCACCATGACACACCATACATTGCGCTTCGTAAATTTCCCGTCCGGCGGACGCATCGCCCTCCACCAGCGGCGTCTCTTGCGCCATCGCAACGGCGGAAAACAAAACCGGCGGCAAAATCCGCAAAATCTGCAAAAGTCGGAAAATCATTTGCGACATTATAATATATTTTCCGGCAAAAAAAATCACCCCGCGCGCACCGCCCGATACCGCCGCCAAACAAACGCCGCCGCCCGCGCGGTTTCGTCCAATCCCGGCGCCGTCCATTCGGCAAAACTTCCCGCCCACCGCCTCGCAATGTCGCGCGCCGTCAATTCGGAATGAAATCGGCGAAACTTTTCCGCCGCCCGCACCGACCGAATCGGCGGTTCGGCAAACCACAGCGGTTTTTTCGCGGCGGCAGATTCGGAAAGCATATTGACCGAATCGGCGGAAACGACAAACCGGTCGGCGGCGGCGAGAATGTCCATATACGGATTTTCGCCTTCGCCGCAATACAAAAATCCGCCGCCGTCCGCCAACGCCGTTTTAAGGGCGGCGGTATTTTCCGCCCCCGTGCGGCGACTGACCGTCGCCAAAATCCCGCCATCGGCGCACCGCACCGATTCCGCCAACTCCCGACAAAACGCGGGGGAAATCCGGTACGCGCGGGAATTGCCACCAATTAATAATGCGGTTTTCGGATTCGGAATATGCGCAAATTTTTCCCGCGCCCGCCCCCGCCGATTTTGCAAATCCCGCCCGCAAACCCCACCCGCCGAACCGAGAATCGGCAACACATTTTCGCCGCGAATTTCGTCGTGCATCGGACAAATTACCGCATCAAAAATCGCCGCATTTCCCGGCGGTTTTTGTGCGAAAACGACAAACGCGCCATATTTTTTTCGCGCCGACAAAGCAGCGGCGGCGGCGCGATGTCCGCAGGCAAAAATCATATCGGGCGGAATATCGGCAGCAGGCGGCGCAACAAACCGCGCCGCGATTTGCGGAAAAACGCCCGTCCACGCCGCCCCGCGAATATCTTGCGCGACAATTTCCGCCCCCCCGCAAAGTTCCGCAACAGCAGCCGCAAGCCCCGCCGTCTGCACCCGCGCCCCCGCCACCCCATTATCCATCAGCCAAATATGCACGGCTACGATTCGCGACCGCGCCGTTTACGGTGTCGCCACACCCGCACCGCCTGCCGGATGCATTGCGACATCGTCCGCTTCATTGATTTCGTAATAATCGCCCTTGTCGGAAACAAAAATATGCGCGACAAGTTTCAAACCGGTTTCACCATCCAACGCCCCGACAAATACCGCGATTCGGTCGCCGGAATCGGGGCGGAAAAACAGCGAACTCCCGCAATCGCCGCAAAAACCGCGCCGCGCGGTTTGCGAAGCGCGAAACCATCGCAAACTTCCCGCTTTCAACAAACGAAAGTTTTGCGGACGCACCGCAGTCGCAGCGGTGTAATGTCCGCCGCTTTTGCGACACTGCGTACAATGACATGCAATCGCCGGACGCAACTCGCCGTACAATTCAAAACGCACACCGCCGCACAAACACCCACCCGATTTCACCGTTTCCATTCCCGCATTATAAAACGGCAGCGAAAAAATTCGCGCACGGCAAAAAAATCGCGCCGGTTCGCAAACTTCGCCTTTGCGACGGGGCGCATCGCGTCAATTTATCTTGCCGATAATCTTTTTTGCCAGCAACTGAAAATCTTCGCGGCATTTCTGCACGGATGTCGCATGCGCCCCGAACGCGCCATCGGCGGCGGTCAAATGAAACATGGGTTTTTTCTTCTCCTGCGCCATCGGCATCAGCGAATGATAATCTTTCAGCATTCCCAAAAAATTGGGGTCGTTTTCCATATCGGAAGGCGTATCCGCGTTTTGCAGTTTTGCAAACGCCCCCGGCATCAAATCCATCCATTTTTGGTAAGATTTCACCGGCTTAGACGAAAGAATCGTAAACCGCATCGGCACATACCCCAGCAGATTCATATCGCCTGTCGGCAAAGACATGGACGGCTCCGAAACCTCGGCTTTTCCTTTCTCCCAGTGATCCGTCCGTTGCCGCCAATCACTCCGCCACTCAGACAACACTTTCATATTGCGCAAACCTTGCCACGAAAATAAATCCGGGCTCAGCGGTGTAACGATATAGTCGCAGGCGAGAATCGCCGCGCGATTAATCGCCCCCAAATTAGGACCGACATCCGCCAATACATATTCCGCCTTGCACTGCCGGGCGGCGTTTTGAGCAATGCGAAAAAACGCCGTCTCCACACGAAAAGCACTTTCCGCCTGCGGCCATCCGCCCAGACATTTCGGCCAATTCTCGGACAATTTATCTTCGTAGCCGGACAAGCGCATGTCGCCGGAAATTAGAAAAATATTGTCGCCGCACGGTCGCGCTTTTTGCGGCGCAATGTCGCCCGTGCCGACAATTATCGGACGCAATGCGGAATACACGGTGTCGCCTTTTTCCCACATCTCCTGCAATTCGTCGTCGTTCATAAACATCGCCGAAAGATTCGCTTGCGGATCTAAATCGGCGGCGACCGTTATGTGCCCCGTCTCGGCAAACATCCACGCCAAATGATAAACAAGCGAAGTTTTTCCCACACCGCCTTTGTTGTTAAAAAATCCGATTGTTTTCATTTCCGCTTCGCCGGTAGTTTTATCAGAACATAGTTTTCTCCCGCCTCCAAATGCGGCGACGGATTGCCATTGTCGGACATCGCCCGCTTGATGGTCGCGATGCCGGCGCCGAATTTTTCCACGAATCCCATTGTTTTCATCGCCTCCGCCAGCACCGGATTGCGGTAATCGGTCGTCGCGCCGTTGCCGAAATTTTCGGGCGTGACATCGCCGAACACCCGCCCCGGACTGTGAATTTCAATTCGGTCGGAAAACCAATAACAACGCGCCGGCGCATTGCCGTTTTCGTAATCGCGGTGCATCACGGCGTTGCAAATCGCCTGATCAACGGCGGCGAACGGATAATCCGTGCGGTCGCTTCCGCCGATATCGCGCGCCGCGGAAATATGCGCCCGTATTTTTTCCCGCAACCGCAAAATTTGATGAAATACCGGCCCGTTGATCTCTTGATGATCCGTCGCACCATCGGTCAATTCGGTTCCGGCAAATCGCGCGAACTGAATATACGCCCCCGGCAAATACCGGCGCGGCTCTTCGCAAAAACATAAAACTGCCGCATTGTTCGGCTTTCCATCGGGCGTTAATAATCGCAAGGAAGAAAGTCGCATTTCGCGCGTACGGCGGTTTTCCGCCAGCACTTCCGGCGACACCGCAGCGGGCAAGTATTCATTTTCAATCAATGTCCAATTTAAATCGCCGAGGTCGGCGGGAATAAAAGTCGCTTGCTGGTCAAAAAACGCCGCATCGCGCAAATTTTGGTTTTTTCGTTCCACCAAACGATCTTCGTCTTCGTGAGTCGCTTTCCGCGTTGTCGCACCGATGCGGACATACGCATGCCCCTTATAACGCACGGGAGGACGCCGCGACGGCTCCACATCCACCGCCACGATATTGCAGTTTTCAATTTGCGCATGCCGGACATTAAAAATCGGAGTCGGTGAAATGCTGTCGCGAAGATTCGGAATACTTTCCAGCAATTTTCCCGCCTCCTTGTCCGACATTCCCGCGCATGCGCGGTCGTCTTTTTGTCCGATAAAAATCATGCCCCGCTTTTGCATCGGATTGTTGGAGAACGCGCATATCGCCGGTCCCAACACATCTACCCGCCCGGATTCTTTGCGCTCAAAAACATCGCTTTCGTCGCCATGAAACAACGCGGTTAATTCCTTGTTCATATTTTCATTATAACAAATTCGCCGAATCCCCGCGCCGCGTTATAATAGAATTTTTTTATAATAACTTTACGGAGGAACAAAACAATGGCATTAATTACTTTGCGGCAACTTTTGGATCATGCGGCGGAAAATGGTTACGGTGTACCGGCGTTTAATGTGAATAATATGGAACAAATTCAGGCGATTATGCGGGCGGCGGAATCGGTTTCCGCACCGGTGATTATACAAGCGAGTCGCGGTGCGCGCGATTATGCCGGCGATATTTTTTTGCGGCGGCTGATGCAAGCGGCAACCGAAATGTGGCAACGCATTCCCGTCGTGATGCATTTGGACCACGGCAACAATCCGCGCACTTGTCTTTCGGCGGCGGCGTGCGGATTCACCAGCGTGATGATGGACGGCTCGCTGCGAGAAGACGCAAAAACGCCCGCCGATTACGATTACAACGCCGCCGTCACGCGACAAGTCGCCGACACCGCACATCTCATCGGCGTTTCGGTAGAAGGCGAATTGGGCTGTCTCGGTTCGCTGGAAACCGGCGCCGGCGAAGCCGAAGACGGACACGGTTTTGAAGGCGCACTTTCGCGCGACCGCTTGCTGACCGATCCCGCCGAAGCCGAAAAATTCGTCAAAGAAACGCAAGTCGACGCACTCGCTGTCGCCATCGGTACTTCGCACGGCGCATACAAATTTTCGCGCAAACCGGACGGAAAAATTCTCGCGCTGGATGTCGTGCGCGACATTCACCGCCGTTTGCCGAATGTGCATTTGGTTATGCACGGTTCAAGCAGCGTGCCGCAAGAATTGCAGGAACTAATCAACGCACACGGCGGCGAAATGCCGCAAACTTTCGGCGTGCCGGTGGAGGAAATCGCCGAAGGAATTAAACACGGCGTCCGCAAAGTCAACATAGACACCGATTGCCGGATGGCGATGACCGGCACCTACCGCAAAATAGCGCGCGAAAATCCGCGCGAGTTTGACCCGCGCAAATTCAACAAACCCGCCGCCGCCGAAATGGAAAAAGTATGCCGCGCCCGCTTGCAGGCATTCGGCGCAGAAGGAATGGCAGAAAAAATCAAACCCCTCCCATTAACCGAAATGGCAAACCGCTACGCCGCAGGAAAGTTGGGGCATTGAGGGCGGTTAAGGTATATCTTCAATGCTAATGCGGTTATGTTTTTCCAGCGCGACGCAAATTTTTTCTATCTGCTTGTCCGAAAGTTTGTCTTCCCGATTCGCGAAAACGCCCCCGATGGTTTTCGGATTGCACGGAATCAAATCTTTATCATAATGTCCGTGTTCAATTTCCACCCGCCAGTCGGGAAACGCGATGACGGACGCGATAAACGGCATTTTTTCGCCCTTGCCGGAATCAAAACATTTTTCGGAAAGATAACGATACAACCATCCGGCGTTACCTTTTGTCTGCCGAATCGGGTCGGGATTATCCAATCGTCTGCCGTCTTTCCAAATCGCCCCATCGCGAAAAATTAATTTCTCGTTTTTGCCCGGATGTTTCCGCGGCGTTTTTGTTTCCACGCAAAAAACGCCTTTCGGGCAAACGATAATATGATCAATGTCGCCGTACTTGCCTTCAAAGCTGTGAAAAATACGCCATTGCGAGCGTCCAAGTTTGTCCAGTTCTTCGGCGACCACCCGTTCTCCCAAATAGCCGAGAAAATAATTGTCGGATTGATATTTCAATATCGGCACCAACAAAAAAAGCAGCAGAAAAATCGGCAAAATTCCGGTCGTCAACAACAACCAGATGGCAATCTTGCTTAAAGATTCCGATGACACAAATCCGAGCATGACAAGCACGCCCAAAGTAGCCACGGAAAAAATAAAACCTATCACAATAACCGTAACCGCCAGATCGCGTATACAAAATTGCGCGTAGTTGTTTGCGCCGGCGCGCAGCAGTACGCCTTTTTTAATCGGCGACCGGCGATGCGCGGGCATTCCGCGCATTTTTTGGAAAAATCTCTTATATGCGGGTTTGGCGTCCCGACAAACAGTTATCCCAAATCGCCATAAATCGGGCGAAAACAATTCTTTTACAAGGAAATTCAAAATCCGCCAAAAGAAACATCCGACCGCGCGCAGAATTTTGAGAAATTCATTCACCCGTAAATCTCCCCGCCTTTTTTGCGGAATTCTATGGCTTTTTCAGCCATTGCGGTTTGGCGGGCGGTTTCGGGGGTGGCGTTTTGTTTGGCGGCGTAATCGCGGATTTCTTGTGTGATTTTCATGGAGCAGAATTTCGGTCCGCACATGGAACAAAAATGCGCGACTTTTGCGGATTCTTGTGGCAATGTCGCATCGTGATAGGCGCGCGCGGTGTCGGGATCCAAACTTAAATTGAATTGATCTTCCCAGCGAAACTCAAAACGCGCGCGGCTTAATGCGTCGTCGCGTTCTTGCGCACCGGGATGCCCTTTTGCAATGTCGGCGGCGTGTGCGGCGATTTTGTAAGTGATAATTCCGTCTTTCACATCGTCTTTGTCGGGCAATCCTAAATGTTCTTTCGGCGTTACATAACACAACATTGCGGTGCCGAGTCGTCCGATTTCCGCCGCCCCGATGGCGGAAGTAATGTGGTCGTAGCCGGGGGCGATGTCGGTCGTCAGCGGTCCGAGCGTATAAAACGGTGCTTCATAACATTCGCGCAGTTGCTTTTCCATATTTTCGCGGATGAGATGCATCGGCACATGTCCCGGGCCTTCAATCATCGTTTGCACATCGTGTTGCCATGCGATTTTGGTGAGTTCGCCGAGCGTTTTTAGTTCGGCGAATTGCGCCTTGTCGTTAGCGTCCGCAATCGCCCCCGGACGCAATCCATCGCCGAGCGAAAACGAAACATCGTAGGCGCGCATAATCTCGCAAATTTCGGCGAAGTTATCAAACAAAAAACTTTCGCGGTGATGGGCGAGGCACCATTTCGCCATAATCGCGCCGCCGCGCGAGACGATTCCGGTCATTCGTTCGGCGGTGAGCGGCACGAAAGCGAGGCGCACACCCGCGTGAATGGTGAAATAATCAACGCCTTGTTCCGCCTGTTCAATTAGCGTATCGCGATAAACTTCCCATGTCAGATCTTCGGCTTTGCCGCCGACTTTTTCCAACGCCTGATAAATCGGCACTGCTCCGACCGGTGCGGGCGAGTTGCGGACAATCCATTCGCGCGTTTCGTGAATATGTTTGCCGGTGGACAAATCCATAATCGTATCCGCCCCCCAGCGAATCGCCCAGGTCATTTTTTCAATCTCTTCGCCGATGCCGCTTGATACCGCCGAATTGCCGATATTGGCGTTTATTTTAACGAGAAAGTTGCGCCCGATAATCATCGGTTCAATTTCGGGATGATTGATATTCGCCGGAATAATCGCGCGTCCGCGGGCGACTTCGGTGCGGACGAATTCGGGCGTGATTTGTCCTGCATTTTTGGCGGATGATTCGGCGAGACGTTTATTTTCGCGCAATGCGACAAACTCCATTTCGGGCGTGATAACTCCTTTGCGGGCGTAATACATCTGAGTCGGACGCGCGCCTTGTTTTGCGCGGCGGGGGGCGGGCGGAGACGGAAAACGCAACGGCGCGAGTGCGGAATCATCGGCGCGGCGGCGTCCGAATTCGGAAGACGGACCGGCGAGTGTTTCGGTATCGCCGCGTTCTTCAATCCAGCGGCGGCGAATCGGCGGCAATCCGCTGCGAATGTCAATGACGGCATCCGGGTCGGTATACGGACCGGAAGTATCATAGACAAAAACGGGCGGGTTGATTCGCGCACCGTCGTCGGACACGGTCGGCGACAGCGAAATTTCGCGAAACGGCGCGCGAATGTCGGGGCGGCTGCCGCAAACATATACTTTGCGCGAATTCGGAAACGGGCGCAACGCCATAGAATCGGCGCGCGCTTCGGCGCCGGCAAAAGAACGGGCGGTGGATTTTGACATGATTGCCTCCTGTAAAAAAAAAGATATCGCCCATTATAAAACAAATCCGGCAAATACGGCGGCGGCGAATGCCGAAAGCAAAACCCGTTCCGGCGAAAATGGAAATTTATCCCTTCTCGCAAACGCAAAAACGGGATGTTTTATCTTCGCGGTTTTTTACGAAACTAAACCGTAATGTTTCAGCAACGGAGTCGCATCGGGGGCGCGACCGCGGGCGGCAACAAAGGATTCCATCGCCGGACGGGCGCCGCCTGCTGCCAAAAATTCGCGGCGGAACTTCATTCCCAAATCCGGATTCAAAATGTCGCCGCTTTCTTCAAACATCGCGAACATATCCGCCGACAAACTTTCCGCCCACAAATAACTGTAATAGCCCGCCGCATAACCGCCGGCAAAAATATGCGAAAAACCGCACGGAAAACGGTCCCATTCCGGCGCGTTCAAAAGCGCGGTCTCATTCCGCACCTCGCGCAAAACTTCCATAAACGGACGCGGTGCGTTTGAGTGCAAAGTTAAATCAAACAGCGAAAACTCAATCTGCCGCATAAGAAAAACTCCGGCATGAAAACGCCGCGCCGCATGCGCGCGGTCAAACAATTCGCGCGGCATCGGTGCGCCGGTTTCAATGTGCGCGGTCATCGGTTGCAAAACGCGCCAATCCCAAATAAAGTTTTCCATAAACTGACTCGGCAACTCCACCGCATCCCATTCCACGCCGTTCATTCCCGATGCACCGTATTCTTCCGCCTCGGTCAATAAATGATGCAACGCGTGTCCGAATTCGTGAAATAAAGTTTTTGCCTCTTCCCAATTTAACAACGCCGGTGCGCCGTTTGCGGGCGGCGTAAAATTGCACACAATGTGCGCCGCGGGATTTTGCAAAACGCCGTTTCGCCGACAACGCGAAAGCGCATCCGCCATCCACGCCCCGCCGCGTTTAGTTTTGCGCGCGAATAAATCCAAATACAAACCGCCGATGCGCGCGCCGTCTTTTCCGAGAAGCGAAAAATAGCGCGTTTCTTCCAGCCATCGCGGTGCGTCCGCCGATTGCAATTTTGCGCCGAACAATTGCGCGGCGCAAGCGAGAAATCCGTCCAGCACTTTCGCGGTCTGCAAATACGGGCGCAACTCGGCGGCGGAAAAATTGAATTTTTTGCGCCGCAAACGGTCGGCGGCAAACGACATATCCCACGGTTGCAAATCTTCAATTTGCAATTCGTCAGCGGCAAATGCGCGCAACTCGTCCAACTCCCGGCGGGCGTGCGGCATCGCATGCGCTGCCAAATCGCGCAAGAAATCCGCGACCGCGGCGGGCGATTTCGCCATTCGCGTTTGCAATGCGAGTTCGGCGTAATCGGAAAATCCCAGCAACCGCGCCTGTTCTCCGCGCAACCGAACGATTTCGTCCGCAACCGGCGTATTGTCGCGTTCCGCCGGACCGAATTCGCATGCGCGCGTGTGATACATTCGGTACATTTTTTGTCGCAACTCGCGGGCGGGCGAATATTGCATAAAAGCCGAATAGGACGGCGGCGACAAAGTGAAACGAAAACCGTCTTTTTGTCGCGCACCGTTTTTAATGTCGGCGGGCATATCGCCGAGGTCATCCGCCGCCGCATCTATCGCGCCGTCGTTTGTCGCATCCAAAAGATTTTCTTCAAACTTCGCCGAAAGGGCGGAAAGCCGTTCGCTGTTTTCGCGGAAAGTTTTCTTTTGCGAATCGGGCAACGCCGCGCCCGACAATACAAAATCGCGCACCGCGTTCGCGATAATCCGCCGCCGTTCAGCGGAAAGTCCAGCGGCGTTTTTTGCGAGTTTTTGCAAATTCTGGTACAACTCTTCGTGTTGTCCGAGACGGGCGAACGCCGCTGCTACTTTCGGCAAGTTGCGGCGGTGCGCTTCGCGCCACGGCGGCGTACTCATCACCGAATGCATCAATTCAATTTGACTCCACACTCGCGCCGCGGATTCTTCTGCCGCTTCCAGCGGCGCCCACATTGTTTCCCATTCGGGGCGGGCGCGGGCGGCATTATCGGCGGCGGCATTCAGCGAGGCAAGTACCGCATCCACCGCCGCATCCGCCTCTTCGGGGCGAATTTCCGAAAAGCGCGGCATCTCTTCAAAATGTAAAATCGCGTTGTCGTCCGTATTCATATTATAATTCCTTTTTTCTTTCAATTTTTTGCGCCCTTAGCTCAGCGGATAGAGCGTTGGCCTCCGAAGCCAAAGGTCAGAGGTTCAAATCCTCTAGGGCGCGCGTTTAATATAATGCGTTTCCCCATTCTCCTTCAAAAACGCGATCTTCGGGCGCGGTGCGCGAACGGTCGGCGGCTTCGCGTTCGCGCATATTTTCGTCCAGCCGTTCCGCGCCCGCCTGTTCGCCGATAGCGATCATCGCCAGACATTCGCAAGAATCCGGCACCGAAAACGCCGCCCGCGCCGCATCCGCATCAAATCCCGCCATCTGATGACAACGCAATCCGCGATGTTCCGCCTCCAAAACCAAACTGAATGCCGCCGCCCCGGCGTCGTAACTCGCATGCCGATTTGCTTCGCCGTTGTGTGCGAATATTTTTTCGGCGCACACCAAAACCAGCAACGGCGCGCGTTTCGCCCATTGCCGATTGCCTTCGGCGAGACATTCCAGCGCGCGCGCAAACGCCGCCGGATTGGTATATCGGTCAAAAAAAATAAACCGCCACGGCTCCGCCCCGAAACAAGACGGCGCCCAGCGGGCGGCTTCGGCGATTGCGATTCGCGCCTCTTTATCAACTTGCCGGCTTTCGTCAAAAGCGCGCGGACTCCAGCGACTCGCCAGCAAAGGATGAATCGGCGCACGGGTTTGCGCGGGTTTGTGTTGCATATATTTTCTCCGATAAAATGCCGATTGTACGCCTTTGCGCGATATTTTCCAAACTTCGCCGGAATGCGATATTTCGGGCGGATATGATAAAATTATTTTTGTCTAGTAGAAATTCTGTCCCCCTGTTGCCGGGGGTGTTGCCCGATATAAAACCTTCGGGAAAAAGGCGACGGTATCTTACGCAGAGTAACTACTAGACAACGCCCGGCGTTGTCGGGCATCGTGCGGGCGATTTCCCGTTTTATGCCCGAAAGGAAACGCTCTGAAATCTCCGCTTTCTGTTATATTTCCCGCCCGTTTTTTTTGCGGAATCACTTCGTCAATTTCGGATTATGATTTCGCCGTCTTTCGCGTTTACTATTAATTGTTGTCGGCGGATATTTTTTCGGCAGATATTTTTTCGGCGTTTTCGTAATCGCCGTATATTTTGGCTGCCCGATTTGCTTTGACAACTTATTCGGAATGTAAAAAAAACGGCAGGGATTCGGTTTCCCCGCCGTTTTTTCTCACCTTCGTTTATTGCGGGGCGAGAAATAAAAATGCATTATTCGGACGGCGGAAGGGGAAATTTTTTGCGCGAACATTTTGCTTAAAATGATATAATTGCGGGGCGGATATGCCGCATTTTCGCGTCCCGTCCGCCCGAAATATTGCCAATCATAAAAGAAAACAAAAAGGAAAACGCCGTGGGAGAATATATTTTTACTTCCGAATCCGTCTCCGAAGGACATCCGGACAAAATCGCCGACCAAATTTCGGATGCGTTGGTGGATATGGCGGTGCAACGACACGCCGCCGCCGCCCGCACCGCTTGCGAGACGCTCGTAAAAGACAATCGCATCGTTCTGGCGGGCGAAATGCGTGCCGATATTTCGCCCGCCGAAGCGGAAAACGCCGCCCGTCAAATCGTTCGCGACATCGGCTACAAACCCGAACACGATTTTGACGGCGATAACTGCGAAATCATAAACTATATCGGGCAACAATCCGCCGACATTGCGGCGGGCGTGGACGAAAACGACAAACCGCTCGGTGCCGGCGACCAGGGATTGATGTTCGGCTACGCATGTCGTGAAACCGAATCGCTGATGCCGCTGGCGATTGATTTGTCGCACCGCCTCGTCCGCCGACACGCCGAATTGCGCAAAAGCGGCGCAATTCCTTGGCTGCGACCAGATGCCAAATCGCAAGTCAGCATTTTATATCGCAACGAAAAACCGGCGAATGTCAAAACGGTCGTTTTTTCCACACAACACGACCCGGAAATAAACGGCAAAACCGCAGCACATAACGACCCGCGAATCCGCGAAGCAGTGGTGGAAGAAATCATAAAACCCGTTGCCGGAAAATGGCTCGCCCCCGATTGCGCATTTCATATTAATCCGACCGGCATTTTTGTATCGGGCGGTCCGGTCGCCGATTGCGGACTCACCGGACGAAAAATTATCGTGGATACTTACGGCGGTGCAGCACCGCACGGCGGCGGTGCATTTTCGGGCAAGGATCCGACCAAAGTGGATCGTTCGGCGGCGTACGCGTTACGCCGAATCGCCAAAAGCGTTGTTGCCGCCGGATTCGCCGACCGCTGCCTGATTCAAGCCGCCTACGCCATCGGACTTTCCGAACCGGTCAGCATTCGGATACAAACGCACGGCGGCGACGACAACGCAATCGCAAAAATCGTACGCGGCGAGTTTGATTTGACACCGGCGGGCATTATCCGCGAACTGGATTTGTGGCAACCGGTATATCGCCCGACCGCCGCCTACGGACATTTCGGCAGAACGCCGGAAAATGGATTGTTTACTTGGGAATCGGTAAAACCGTTGCGCTAAAAATACCGCAACCGCCGCGCGTTGCCGCCGTTAAAAAATTGTTGTTCGCCCGTATTGTGCGCGGTGCGGAATTGCATCAATCGCGGTATTGCGATTGATGCCTGTACAAAAAAGGGAGATTTTATCCTTGCCGCTGTTTGTGGCGAATGTCGCGGCAGATCACCCACACCCGCCCGTTGCGGCGGATAACGCGGCAGTTGCGGCAGATGCGTTTTACGGAAGAACGGACTTTCATTTTATGCTCCTTATTTTTCGCGGTAGATAATTCGCCCTTTGCTGATGTCGTATTGACTCAGTTCCACGCGCACCCGGTCGCCGGGCAGCACGCGAATATGACGCAAACGCATTTTACCCGATGCGCGCGCCAAAATCAAATGTCCCGTCTCCAACTTCACCCGAAACATCGCATTTGGAAGCAAATCCACGACATCGCCGACAACTTCTATTTTATCGTCGTCCGTCGCCATTACAACCCGCGCCGCGCCGCGCCGGGAACGTTTTTCAACAAACTCCCGTACTGGTGCGTCAACATATAGTGTTGCACCTGCTCCATAAAATCCATAGATACAACCACCATAATCAGCACCGAAGTGCCGCCGAAAATCGCGGCAATGTCAAGATTGGAAAACAGCATTTCCGGCACCAGACAAACCGTCGTGATATAACACGCGCCGATAAAAGTCAGACGCGATACAATTTTTTCTAAATATGCCAAAGTTTGTTCGCCCGGACGAATGCCCGGAATAAATGCCCCGCTTTTGCGCAACATATCCGCGTTGTCGCGCGCGTTATAAACCAGCGAAACGAAAAAGAACGCGAAAAAGAAGATTGTAGAACCCAGCGCGACAAAATATAGCGGCGTACCGCGCTGAATATACGCGCTCAAATCGCGCAACCACTCGGCACCGCCCGCAGAACTGAACGCCAAAATCGTCGCCGGAAATGTGATAATCGCATAGGCGAAAATCGCCGGCATTACGCCGCCCATATTGACTTTTAACGGCAAATAAGACGCCTGCCCGCCGACCATCCGCCCGCCGACCTGCCGCTTTGCGTAGTTGATTAGTACGCGCCGTTGTCCGCGTTCCACAAACACCACCGCCGCCAACGCCGCCGCCACAAACAGCAACACAAAAATCACCGTAAACGGTCCGTATGTGCCGAGACGCACCTGCTCAAACAACTGCCCGCCCGCCACCGGCAAACCCGAAACGATGCTGGCGAAAATCAGCAGCGAAATGCCGTTGCCGATTCCTCTTTCGGTGATTTGCTCGCCCAGCCACATCAAAAACAGCGAACCGCCCATCATCCCAATCATCGCCGTTATTTGGAATGCCGGTCCCGGCGTGCTCACGACATCCAACGCCTCCAAGCCGACCGCAAAACCGTACGATTGAAACAACGCCAGCGGGACGGTAAATAAACGCGTATATTGATTGATTCGTTTGCGCCCCGATTCGCCTTCCTTGCGCATTTCTTCCAGCCACGGCAAGGAATAAGAACCAAGCATCATAATAATGGAAGCGGTAATATAGGGAAAAATTCCCAGCGCCATCACGCTTGCGCGCTCCAACGCGCCGCCGGAAAATAAATTTAACAATCCCAGAACGCCGCCGCCGCCGGCAATGGCGGACTGCAAACTTGCATAATCCACGCCCGCCACAGGCACATGCGAACCGATGCGAAATACCAGCAATGCGCCGAGCAAGAAAAACAATCGCGCGCGCAAATCGGCGAATTGACCGCCCCCCGCCGCCATTAAGAATTCATTACCTCGCCGCCCGCCGCGACAATCGCAGCGCGCGCCGGCGACGACAACGCAATACCCGCCGACACGCGCACCGCACGCGACAGCGCAATGCCGCCTGCCGACAAAAACAAGCGCACGCGTTTCGTATTTTTGGTGATGACGCCGCGCCGTTTTAATTCGGCAATGTTAATTTCGCTCAATTCCGCGTCATCTCGCTGCAGACGGGCGATATCGGAAATGCGCACGCGCGCCGTCATTCGCGCCAGCCGGGAATTAAATCCGCGTTTCGGAACGCGCCGGTGCAGCGGCATTTGTCCGCCTTCAAAAACGCCGTCTCGCCGTCCGCCGGCGCGCGCGCGTTGTCCTTTGTGTCCGCGTCCGCAGGTTTTTCCGAGTCCGCTGCCCATTCCGCGTCCTACGCGTTTGGATTTTTTTCGTTTGGTCGGCGGCGCCAAAGTATTAAGTCGTGTCATCGTTTTATCCTATCAGTTTGTGTCGTCGCTGAATTTCTTCCAGTTTCAGCCCGCGTTTTGCGGCAAGTTCCACCGGCGTACGCAAAACCGAAAATCCCGCCAAAGCGGCGCGCAAAATATTGTACGGGTTTGTGGAACCGATATTTTTGGTGAGAATATCGCGCACGCCGACCGCCTCAAATAACATCCGCGCCGCACCGCCGGCGATAATTCCCGTCCCGGTGGAGGCGGGCTGCATATACACCCGCGCAGCGCCGTGCCGTCCGGTTACCGCATGATAAATCGTGCCTTCGGTGATATTCACTTTCACCATCGCGCGGCGCGCGTTTTCGGTCGCCTTTTGGACTGCCAGCGAAACTTCGCGCGCCTTGCCCGTCCCCATGCCGACTCGTCCGTCGCCATCGCCGACGACCATAATCGCAGAAAAACGCATAATCCGTCCGCCCTTGACGACTTTTGTTACACGATTGACGGCTATCATTTTTTCTATTAAATCGGATTTGCCGCCGGTTCTCGCCGTTGTAGTTGCCATTCCGTCTCCTTTAAAATTGCATTCCGCCGGCGCGCATCGCCTCGGCCATTACTTTAATTCGCCCGTGGTACTTGCGTCCGCCGCGGTCAAACGCCAACTTTCCGAGAGACAAACTTTGGGCTTTTTCCGCCAGTCCCCGTCCCACCCGCGCCGCCGCCGCGACATCGGAATATTTTCCTTTCAACTCATCGCGCAACGCCTTTTGCGGTGTGCAAACCGCCGCCAGCACCCGCCCGTCGGAATCGATAATTTGACCGTAAGTATGGCGCCCCGACAAGCGCGCAACGATACGATACGCCTCCAAAATCGCATGACGGCGGCGTGTCTGTGCGCCGCGAATACGACGGCGTTCGGATTTTGTCGTCATTTTTTCTTTGTCTCCTTCATAACTACGCGTTCCCCGCGATAGCGCACGCCTTTGCCTTTATACGGCTCCGGGGGGCGCATTCCGCGAATTTCGGCGGCGGTTTGTCCCACCAAAACTTTGTCCGCGCCTTTTAATATCAATTCGGTTTGCGATGGTGCCTGCGCGGTCACGCCATCGGGCAGTCGGTATGCAATCGGATGCGAATAACCGAGTTGAAGATTCACGCCGCCGTCCGACAACTGCGCACGATATCCCACGCCTTGCAACATCAGCGCGACTTCAAATCCTTCGTGCGCACCGACCACCATATTGCGCAATGTACACCAGAAAGTACCGGCAATCGCGCCGCTATCGGGCGTATTGCAATGCACGCGCATTTCTTCCCCTTCGTTGACGATAGAAACGCGTTTGTCGTACAAACGTCTGCGCACTTCGCCGAACGGGCCTTTGGCGGTAATGTCGCCGTTTTCGCCGATATCCACTTTGACGCCGGGCGGCAACTTGATTCCTTTTTTAATGAAACGCGACATATCAGGTAACCTCGCACATAACTTCGCCGCCGAGCCCTTTTTCGCGGGCGTCATGGTCCGACATCAGACCGGACGAAGTAGACACAATGGCGACTCCCAATCCGTTTTGGACGCGCGCCAGTTTTTTCGCCTGCACATATTTTCGCAATCCCGGGCGGCTAACGCGTTTCAGGGTTTCAATGACGGGGCGGCTGGCGTAATATTTAATTCGCATTTTAATGTCGCCGCTGTCTTTCGCTACTTCGTAGCCGTCAATATATCCTTCGGACTGCAATACATCCAAAAGATTTCGTTTCAGGCGGCTGTTCGGAAACGACACTTCGGTTTTGCCGACGGCTTGCGCATTTTTGATGCGCGCCAGCATATCCGCGATAGGGTCTGTCATCATTGCAAATCTCTCCTTACCAACTGGATTTAATAACGCCCGGCACTTCGCCGCTCATCACCATTTCGCGCAACATCGTACGCGAAATTCCGAACCGCCGGTAAACGCCGCGCGGTCGTCCGGTAAATTCGCACCGGTTGCGTTTCCGCACCGGCGACGAATCGCGCGGCAACTTTTGCAGCAACAAAAACGCCGACTCGCGACTGCCCGCCGCCGCCGTCGGCGACAGCCACAACTTTCTCAATTCGGCGCGCCGCTGGCGATATTTCTCCGCCATTTTTTCGCGCTTTTTATTGCGATTGACCACAGATGTTTTCGCCATTGTTTCTCCTATTCGCCGCGCCGTATCGGAACGCCGAGATTAAGTAAAAGTTCCAACGCCGCGTCGTCGTTGGACGCGCTGGTCACCAAAGAAATATCCAAACCGCGCAATGTATCCACTTCCTCGTATTGAATTTCGTGAAAGATAATTTGCTCGTTTATGCCGAGAGAATAATTTCCGCGTCCATCAAACGAACGCGCCCGCAACCCGCGAAAATCGCGCGAACGGGGCAGCGCCACGGTAATCAGGCGGTCCAAAAAATCGTACATCCGGCGGCGGCGCAAAGTCGCCTTGCAGCCAAGCGGATAACCTTCGCGCGTTTTAAATCCGGCGATGGATTTGCGCGCTACCGTTTGCGCCGGACGCACACCCGCGATTTTTTCCATGTCGGCAACTGCCGCTTGCAATTTTTTGCGGTCGGCGGCGGCGGCACCGACACCCATGTTCAATGTGATTTTCACGAGACGCGGCACCGCCATCGGGCTGGAGTATCCGCCGGATTTCATCATCGCCGGCACGATAGTATCGTGATATAACTTTTGCAAACGCGGCGCTTCGCTCATGATGACATCTCCGTGCCGGACGCGAGAACGCGTTTTTTCTTGTCGCCAATTTTGACGCGTGACGGCTTGCCGCTTTTTGCGTCAAGCGGCAGAATGTTGGACGCATGAATCGGTGCCTCGCGTTTGACAATACCGCCGGGATTGTTTTTTTGCGGATCCGGACGGTCGTAATGCGTCACCATATTAATTCCCTCCACCAGCACTTTTTCGGGTTTGCCGCGCGAATCGGGAAAAACCCGCAACACGACTCCGCGCCCGCCTTTGTTGCGCCCGCAAATCACCGCGACTTCGTCCCCTTTTTTAATTTTGTTCATGTCAAAATACCTCGGGCGCCAGCGACACGATTTTCATAAACTGTTTTCCCCGCAACTCGCGCGTTACCGGTCCGAACACCCGCGTTCCCAATATTTCCTTGCGATTGTTCAGCAACACCGCAGCGTTGGCGCGAAAACGCAAGCGCGAACCGTCGGGGCGGCGGACGCCATGCGCCGTGCGCACGACAACGGCGTCATACACCTCGCCGCTTTTGACGCGCCCGCGCGGTGCCGCTTCGCGAACGCTCACTTTGACAATGTCGCCGATATTGGCGTAACGCCGCCCGGAACCGCCCAGCACTTTGATGCAAAACAACTTTTTCGCCCCGGTATTGTCCGCCGATTCCATTACGGTCTGCATTTGTATCATGTCGCCTCCTTGCGCGCTGTTCTTTCTGCTACGCGCCACGCTTTTGTTTTTGAAACCCGCCGCATTTCTTCCAGCACCACGACATCGCCGATGCGGCATGAATTGTCTTCGTCGTGCGCTTGCACATCGCGATTGCGCCGGATAGTTTTGCCATACAACGGATGCTTAATTTGCCGTTCAATTTCTACCCGCACGGTCTTGTCGGCGCGGTCGCCGACCACGCGTCCGCGCAAACGTCTGCCCTGTTTTTTTACGGTATCTTCGCTCACGCTTTCGCCTCCGTTCCCGCTTTTTCGGAAAGAATCGTCCGGGCGCGCGCAATATCGCGCCGCACCCGTCTCAACTCGCTGGTTTTTGCGGTCTGTTGCGCCGCCTTTTGCATCCGCAAATTGGCATGTTCGCGATACAACGCCGTCATTTCCTCGCGCAATGCGGACGGGCTTTTTTCGCGCAACACATTCCGCCGTTTTACGATTTTAGACATTACGATTCCTCCCGTCTGTTGACGAAACGCGTCGCCATCGGGAGTTTTGCCGCACCCAATTGAAACGCCCGCCGTGCCGCCTGTTCGCCGACACCTTCAATTTCGTATAAAATTTTGCCGGGCTTGACTTCAAAACACCAAAATTCGGGATTGCCTTTGCCGCTTCCCATCCGCACTTCCACCGGCTTTTTGCTGATCGGTTTGTCCGGAAAAACGCGAATCCAAATCTTGCCGCCGCGCTTGACGGAACGCACAACGGCGCGCCGTGCCGCTTCTATTTGGCGCGAGGTCAGGCGTCCTTTTTCAATCGCCTTCAAGCCGTATTCGCCCAAACTGACGCGCGTGCCGCTTGTCGCCTTGCCGCGATTGCGCCCTTTTTGCACTTTACGATATTTAGTTTTCGCCGGTTGCAGCATCTTTTGTTTCTTCCTTCTTCAAATTCGGCGATTCGATAAAATGTTCCTCGCCGCTGTCCGCACCGGTATATTTGGCGCGTTTTTTGCCCCCTTCGCCGCGGGACACCCATACTTTAATACCGACAATACCCATATTTGTTTTCGCCTTGGCGACGCCATAATCCACTTCATTTTTTAGGGTATGCAGCGGCACGCGCCCTTCGCGATACCATTCGGTGCGCGCGATTTCAATGCCGTTCAATCGTCCGGCGCACATAATTTTGACGCCTTCTACGCCGAGACGTATGGCACCCGCCATTGCGCGGCGCATCGCGCGGCGAAACATAATGCGTCTTTCCAGTTGCGAGGCGATATTCAACGCTATCAATTTCGCATCCGCATCCTGCTGCGCCACTTCCTTGATGTCGGTATGCACATCTTCAACTTTTTTGACTCCCGCCAACTGCGCGAGTTTGTTGCGCAACGCCTCTATGCCTTCGCCTTTTTTGCCGATGACAGCACCCGGACGCCCCGAATGAATGATGACTCGCACATAATCGGGCTTGCGTTCTATTTCCACCAAACTGATATTCGCCTGCGCATATACCGTTTCTATATGCCGCCGGATTTTCGCGTCCCGGATGACCATTTCGGCGTATTCCCGTCCGCTTGCATACCAGCGCGAACGCCAGTTGCGGCGCACCGCCAAACGAAATCCGATAGGATTAACTTTGCGTCCCATTACGCCCTCCCTTTCGCCTTGCCGGCGGACAACTCTATCAAAACATGACTGCGCCGCTTGCCGATGCGGGACACCCGACCGCGCGCGCCGAATTGCACTCTTTTCATTATCACGCCATCGCCGATTTCAATTTTGCTGACATACAAAACATCAATATCGGCGTTGGCGGTGTTTTCGGCGTTGGCAATTGCCGAATTGAGCGTTTTGCCGATAATTGTCGCCGCCTTTTTGCGGCTGAATTGCAGCAACTCCAAAGCCGCCCCTATCATTTTGCCGCGAATTTGGTCGGCAACCAGACGCCCTTTTTGCGGCGACATGGGGACATTGCGGGAAAACGCGCGACTGATATTTGTATCGCTCATTTCTTCCCTTTCTGCGCGGTTTTCGCCGATTTGTCGCCGGTCGGATGACCGCGAAACAGGCGTGTCGGCGCAAACTCGCCGAGACGATGCCCGACCATGTTTTCGGAAACAAATATCGGCACATGCTGCCGCCCGTTATGCACGGCAATCGTTAACCCGACAAAATCGGGCGTAATCATGGAACGACGCGACCATGTTTTTATCGGACGCCGATCACGCGCATCGCGCGCGCGCAAAACTTTCGCCGCCAAATGATGGTCGACCATAACGCCTTTTTTGAGAGAACGACTCATCCGCGCCCCTTACGCGCATGACGTCGCACGACAATCCATTTATCGGTGCGCTTGTTTTTGCGCGTTCTATAACCTCTCGCCGGTTGCCCCCATGGACTGACCGGAATTTTGTTTGATTTGCTGCGTCCTTCGCCGCCGCCCATCGGATGATCCACGGGATTCATCACCATACCGCGCACATGCGGACGCCATCCGCGCCAGCGATTCGCGCCCGCCTTGCCGAGTTTGCGAAGAAAATGCTCTTCGTTGCCGACCGCACCAATCACCGCACGACAAGCAGCGCGCACCCGCCGTGTCTCGCCGGATTTGAGGCGCAACATCGCATAATCGCCGTCCAGCGCGATAAACTGCGCGCTGATTCCCGCGGCGCGCGCCAGTTGTGCCCCGCGTCCGGGCGAAAGTTCCACGCAATGCACGGTCACGCCGACCGGAATCGCCGTCAATGGTTTAGCGTTGCCCGGTCGCACCGGCGCATCCGCCCCGCTTTCAATTCGGTCGCCGACAGCAACACCCTGCGGCGCGATAATATAACGTCTTTCGCCGTCCGCATACAACAGCAACGCCAGATTTGAACTGCGATTCGGATCATATTCCAGCCGCTCCACTTTCGCCGGAATGCCGTCTTTGTCGCGAAGAAAATCCAAAACGCGATAGTGCCGCCGATGTCCGCCGCCCCGATGCCATGCGGTAATGCGACCGGTATTGTTGCGTCCGGCAGTCCGGTTTTTCTTGCACACCAACTGCGCATGCGGTTTTCCCTTGTGAAGACCGGGCGTTTTAACCCGCACCATTCCGCGCCGTCCGGGCGTCCGCGGTTTAGATTTTATCAACGCCATTACTGCAACTCCGCAAAGTTAATATCATGACCTTTTGCAAGTCGTACAAACGCCTTGCGCGAAAATGTCCGCCGGGCCGCACGCCGTCCGCGCGATGCGACAGGTTTGCGCGTATTCGCGACCCGCACCGATTCCACTTTTACTTCAAACATTTTTTCCACCGCGCGTTTAATTTCGTCTTTGCGCGCATCAGGCATCACATAAAACACCGTCGTGCGGTGCCGCTCCGCCAGATCCGTACTTTTTTCGGAAATGATCGGCGCTTGCAAAATATTCAGCAGACGTGCCGCACCGCTCATGACCAATGCTCCGCACCGGCGGCGAATGCGCGTTCGGTAATGACAATCGCCTCGGCGGTCAAATCCGCGGGCAACAAAGAATGCAGCGTACAAAATCGCAAATAGGGGACATTGCGCGCCGACAACACGATATTGTCGTTTATTTCGGTATCCACCAAAAGGATGATTCCGGGGCGAAAATCGCCGTCCGGCTTGCCCGATATGCAGCACTGCGCGACTTTTCCGGCGACTCCGGTGTCGCCGATATTCCGGATAAATTGTTTGGTTTTCGGCGCATCCATCGTCAACGATTTGACCGTCGCGATTTTGCCCGCGCGCAACATTTCCGAAAACATCACCGACATAGCGGCGCGAAACATTTTGCGCGGCATTTTACGGGTGAAGTTTTCGTCAGGGCGCGAAGGAAAAGCGCGTCCGCCGCCGCGCCGAATCGGCGAAGACGACATTCCGGCGCGCGCGCGTCCGGATCCTTTTTGGCGAAACAACTTGCGAGTCGTATGGCTGACTTCGGCGCGCGTTTTTTGGGCGCGCGTACCCGAACGGGCGTTTGCAAAATTCGCGCACACCGCCTGATGCGCCAGCGCGGCGTTAAATTTGCGCGCGACAAACGAATCGGGAATATCCACCGTCCCCGCCTCGCCGCCGCCGAAGTTAAAAACTTTAATTTCCACCGCGTATCTCCGACAGTTTTTTAATTTCTTCCATGGAACAATTGAATTCTTTGGAAAGCGATTCGCGGCACGATTCTGGATAGAACGGCGCGGCGATTTTAATGGAATCTTCAAACACAACGGGATGCGCAATCATCATTTCTTCTCCGCCGCCGGTTTGGCGTTGCGTTTTTTGACCGCCGGACGGACAACGACATGTCCGCCCGGCGCACCCGGCACCGCGCCGCTGACCAACAAAAGATGGCGTTCGGAATCGGCGCGCACGATGCGGAGATTTTGCGCCGTCCGCTGTTTGCCGCCGAGACGACCGGGCATTTTCTTACCGGGAAATACGCGCCCCGGATCCTGACATTGTCCGGTGGAACCGGGTTTGCGATGCGAACGCGAGTTGCCGTGCGTAGCGCGATTGGCACTGAAATGCCAACGTTTGATAACGCCCGCGAAACCTTTGCCGCGACTGATTCCGGTAACATCCACCGCCTGCCCTTCGGAAAACAAATCCGCGCCGATTTCATCGCCCGCGCCTTTTCCTTCGGGCAATTCGCCGTTGCGAAACTCGTGCAATACGCGCGCCGCGCCCGCCTGATATTTCGCCAAATGCCCTTTCAACGGCGCGCTGATGCGATGCGCCCGCCGTTCGCCGAACGCCATCTGCACGGCTTCATAACCGTCCGGGGCGGCGGTTTTTTGTTGCGCGATTCGGTTGCCGCGCACATCCAAAACCGTCACCGCAATCGCCTCGCCGGTGTCGGAAAATATGCGGGTCATCCCCATTTTTACACCAATCAATCCGAGATTCATATTTTCATCACCCTTATATCGGCATGCACGCCCGCCGGTAAATCTAAATTTGTCAATGCGTTGGTCGCCTTGTTGCCGAGATCCACAATATCCATCATCCGGCTGTGTTCGCGAATTTCAATTTGCTCCCGCGAACTTTTGTCTTTGTGCGGCGAACGCAAAAGATCATAACGGCGACGACGCACCGGCAACGGCACCGGACCGCGCACTTCCGCACCGGTACGCTTCACGGTGTTGACAATGTTGCGCGCCGATTCGTCAATCAGCACATGGTCAAATCCGGTCAACCGGATGCGAAATTTCTGTGTTGTCGCCTTTTTTTCAGCCATTGTTATTCCAAAATTTTCGTTACGACGCCGGCGCCGACTGTCCGACCGCCTTCCCGAATCGCAAAACGCAATCCGTCTTCCATCGCTATCGGCGTTATCAACTCAACATCCATCCCGATGTTATCCCCCGGCATCACCATCTCCACATCCTTCGGCAATACCACCGAACCCGTCACATCTGTCGTCCGAAAATAAAACTGCGGACGATAACCCTTGAAAAATGGCGTATGCCGCCCGCCCTCTTCTTTTGACAAAATATACACTTCCGCACTAAACTTTTTGTGCGGTTTTATGCTGCCCGGTTGCGCCATCACTTGCCCCCGCTCCACTTCTTCCCGCTTCGTGCCGCGCAATAATAATCCCACATTGTCGCCCGCCTGCCCGTCGTCCAGCAACTTCCGAAACATCTCAACGCCCGTGCAAGTCGTCTTCGCCGTGTCCTTAATTCCCACGATTTCCAACTCCTCGCCAACTTTTACCTTGCCGCGTTCTATCCGCCCCGTCACCACCGTGCCGCGACCGCTGATGCTAAATACATCTTCCACCGGCATCAAAAATGCGCCGTCTATCGCGCGCACCGGTTCTTCCACAAATGTATCCAACGCTTCCGCCAACTTCTTTATGGAACCCAATCCCATATCGCCCGTGTCGCCTTCCAATGCCTTCAATGCACTGCCCGTCACCACCGGCGTATCGTCGCCCGGAAACTCGTATTTCGTCAGCAACTCGCGAACTTCCATCTCCACCAACTCCAACAACTCCGCATCATCCACCATATCCGCTTTGTTCAGATAGACCACAATCCGCGGCACACCAACTTGTCGCGCCAACAAAATATGCTCCCGCGTTTGCGGCATCGGACCATCGGCGGCGGAAACAACCAATATCGCCGCATCCATTTGCGCCGCGCCGGTTATCATGTTTTTGACATAATCCGCGTGTCCCGGGCAATCTACATGCGCATAATGCCGATTCGCCGTTTCATATTCAACATGCGATGTATTAATCGTAATTCCCCGCGCTTTTTCTTCCGGCGCGTTGTCAATCTGCGCATAATCCCGCGCCTCGCCGCCAAACTCTTTGGAAAGAATCGTCGTCAACGCCGCCGTAAGAGTCGTCTTGCCATGATCTACATGACCCACCGTCCCCACATTCAAATGCGGCTTATTCCGTTCAAATTTGTCTTTTGCCATTGCTTTGTCTCCTTAAATTCTAACGGTCCCAAACCCCGTCGTTATCCAAATCACGGTCAATGCCACCACGACCATAATCCCAAATTCCATCGTTATCCAAATCACGGTCAATACCGCCACGACCATAATCCCAAATTCCGTCATTATCCAAATCACGGTCAATGCCGCCACGACCATAATCCCAAATTCCGTCATTGTCCAAATCACGGTCAATGCCGCCACGACCATAATCCCAAATTCCGTCATTGTCCAAATCACGGTCAATGCCGCCACGACCATAATCCCAAATTCCGTCATTGTCCAAATCACGGTCAAAAGCCACTGAATGATCATTAACAACTACCACCATAAAAACAGCAGCAGACAAAAACATTAACAATTTCTTAATCATTATTTTCTCCCTGAAATTTAACCACTGCTTGACAATAGTTCATATACCCTGATATTTCGTTACCATATCCATCTTTACTCGGACGGTGGAACACCGCAAATGGCGCACCAAAAGGTTGATATCCTTTGCTTAACAAATACTCCACATTCGTCGCCATTTTACTGGCAGTAATCCCGTCTACAATATGGTATTGAACCACTGAAAGTTTCTTTTCGCTCATTTCACCAACTCCGCCGCGACATTTTGCGGGACTTCGGCGTAATGTTTGAATTCCATATTGTAAGTCGCGCGTCCTTGTGTGAGGGAACGCAACTGCGTGGAATAGCCGAACATTTCCGACAACGGCACATCGGCGTTGACCGCCTTGCTGCCCGCAACAATGTCTTCCATTCCCTGAATCATTCCGCGCCGCGAATTTAAATCGCCCATCACATCGCCCATTTTTTCTTCGGGCGTTTCTACTTCCACTTTCATCATCGGTTCCATCAATACCGCCGCCGCCTTTCGCATTCCTTCGCGAAACGCGATGCTTGCCGCCATCCGAAACGCCTGCTCGGACGAATCCACATCGTGAAACGAACCGTCGTATAAAGTCGCGCGAATATCCACCACCGGATAACCCGCCAAAACGCCCGATTTCATCGTATCTTTAATGCCTTTTTCCACGGCGGGAATATATTCTTTCGGCACCACGCCGCCTTTGATTTTGTCTATAAACTCAAATCCTTCGCCGTTGTCAAGCGGTTCCAATTTCAACCATACATGCCCGTATTGTCCGCGTCCGCCGGTTTGTTTGATGAATTTGCCTTCCACTTCCACGGCTTTTTTAATCGCCTCGCGATAGGCGACTTGCGGACGTCCGACATTCGCTTCTACATTAAATTCGCGGCGCATTCTGTCTACGATAATTTCCAAATGCAATTCGCCCATTCCCGAAATAATGGTTTGTCCGGATTCTTCGTCGCTGCGGACGCGAAACGACGGATCTTCGTGCGCCAATCGCCCCAATGCGATTGACATTTTTTCTTGATCCGCCTTGGTTTTCGGTTCCACCGCAACATGAATTACCGGCTCCGGAAAACTCATTTTTTCCAAGACAATCGGACCATCCGGCGCGCAAATTGTCTCGCCGGTAACGCCTTCTTTGAGTCCGACAGCGGCGGCAATGTCGCCGGCGCGTACTTCTTTAATTTCTTCGCGACTGTTCGCATGCATTTGCAAAATGCGCCCGATTCGTTCTTTGCGTCCGCGCGACATATTCATCACCGTGCCGCCCGAAGATAATGTGCCGGAATATACCCGAAAAAACGACAACTGCCCGACATACGGATCATTCGCCACCTTAAAAATTAATCCCGCCATTTTTTCGTCATCGGTGGCTTTGCGTTCAATTGCATTGTCGCGGTCGTCCATTCCGTGAACGGGCGGCATATCGGCGGGAGACGGCAAATAATACACCACCGCATCCAGCAACGCCTGCACGCCTTTGTTTTTGAAAGCAGTGCCGCACAACATCGGCACGATTTCGTTTGCGATAGTACGCGCGCGAATCCCGGCGCGAATCGCATCGGCGGATAAATCGCCGTCCGCGAGATATTTTTCCATCAATTCTTCGGACGATTCGGCGGCGGCTTCCACCAAAAATTCGCGCCATTCTGCGGCTTCGTCCGCATAATCGGCGGGAATATCTTCGCTGCGATAGCGCGCGCCCATATTTTCCTCTTCCCAATAAATCGCGCGCATTTCAACCAAATCTATGACGCCGCCAAAAGTGTCTTCGGCGCCTATCGGCAACTGCACCGGCACCGGTGCGGCGCGCAAACGGCTTTGAATTTGTTCGCGCACACGGTGAAAATTGGAACCGACGCGATCCATTTTGTTGACAAACGCCAGACGGGGAACTTTGTATTTGTTCGCCTGCCGCCATACTGTTTCCGATTGCGGTTGTACGCCGCCGACCGCGCAAAAAACGCCGACCGCGCCGTCCAAAACGCGCAACGAACGCTCAACTTCAATCGTAAAATCCACATGTCCGGGCGTATCTATGATGTTGATTCGGTGTTGCGGCATATCGCCCGCCATTCCCCGCCAAAAACATGTTGTCGCCGCCGAAGTAATGGTAATACCGCGTTCTTGCTCCTGCTCCATCCAATCCATCACCGCCGTGCCTTCGTGGACTTCGCCGATTTTGTGCGAGATGCCGGTATAAAACAAAACGCGCTCCGTTGTCGTCGTCTTGCCGGCATCAATGTGCGCCATAATGCCGATGTTGCGATACAAATGAATGGGGACATTGCGCGCCATCGGTTAAACTCCCCGCCGCGCACGAAAATGCGCCGCACCGACCGTGCAAAATGAAAAAATGGCGGAAAAATCGTGCATTAAATTAGTAGCGGAAATGCGAAAACGCTTTGTTTGCCGCCGCCATGCGATGGGTATCGTCCCGTTTTTTGACGGCGGTACCGCGACCGGCGGATGCTTCCATCAATTCGTTGGCGAGATTGCGATAGGTGTATTTGTCGTTGCCGGCGCGCATTGCATTTCGCAACCAACGCATGGCAAGCGCCATTGACCGTCCGGCGCGGACTTCCACCGGCACCTGATAATTTGCCCCGCCCACACGGCGACTTTTGACTTCTACTTGCGGGCGAATATTTTCTAATGCGCCGTCAAAAATCTCAATCGGATCGGCGTTGCGTTTGGTTTCAATTTCGGAAAGCGCGCCGTACACAATACTTTCGGCGACCGATTTTTTGCCGTCCCGCATGACGACATTGACGAATTTCGCGACCTTTTGGCTGGAATAGCGAGGGTCGGGAAAAATCTTTCTTTTAATAGCGGCGCGACGACGGGACATTGTTTTATTGTTTTTTGGGGCGTTTGCCGCCGTATTTGGAGCGACCGCATCGGCGTTTTTCTACGCCGGTAGAATCGAGTGCGCCGCGTACTATGTGATAGCGAACGCCGGGCAAATCTTTAACCCGTCCGCCGCGTACGAGAACGACCGAATGTTCCTGCAAATTATGCCCTTCGCCGCCGATATAAGCGGTGACTTCGTAGCCATTGACGAGACGGACACGGGCGACTTTTCGCAAAGCGGAATTCGGTTTTTTGGGCGTCGTGGTATAAACGCGCAGACAAACGCCCCGCCGTTGGGGGCAGTTTTCCAGCGCCGGGGATGCTGTTTTATATTTCTTCAACACCCGCGGCCGTCGTGTCAATTGATTAACAGTAGGCATCGTTTTTTTCGCTTCGTTTTTTTTACTTTTTTGCGCGCAACGAAAACCATCCGCCGCGTCTTTTTTAAACAAGAATAGCATTATAACACGAAATCCCGCCCCGCTGTCAACAAAAATCTGCAAATATTCCCGCGAAAGTGATTTTTTTTTCGCCCCGCCCGAATTCCCGCCCCGCCGCCCGCAAACCGGCGGCGAAAGGGGAAACGGAAACTCAATCGCGTTCGGCGGCGGACAGGGGGAAAACTTTCATCACCTCATCGCCGTAATGATTAATTACTTTAACGGCGATTTTGCCGCCGGCGGGGGCGGGAAACGGGCGGCTGACGGATGCGCGCATTGTCTCCCATGTTTCCGGGGAGATTTCCGCTTTCAATGTCCGCTTTAGTTTTTCGTACGGATCTTTTCCGACTTTGCAAAAATAGGCGTGTCGCGCGCAAAAACTTTGCCCGTTATAATCGGTATCAATCATCCAACAAGCGATTTCTTCCACGCCGGACGATTTAACATCGCCGGTTGTCGGGTCAAAAATATCCACGCCGCAAATTTCCACCTCCCATTTTTCGCCATTTTCGGCGCATTTCCGCAACTGAATATCCGGTTCGCCGAACGCGATGAACAAATTGCCGAATTTTCCGGCAGCAAGACGAGTCGCCATGTGCAAATCGCTGTTCATCCTCGCACGCCACACGGGCAGCCACCCCAACTGCATCAAATTTTCGTCCGCATGCGCCTCAAACGCGAATCCTAACACCACCAACATATCAAACAAATCCGCCGCCTCGCGTGCCGCATTGACAATAAGCGAGCGGGTGACCGTGCCGTATTCCGGTCCCACGCACACGGCGACTTTTTTCTCACGCCCGTTTTGTTCGTAACGTCCGGCGAAATGAATCAAATCACTGACCGGAAAAACTTCCAGTTCGGTAAATTCCAGACGCCCTTTTTTGAGCGTGTTTTGTACGCCGGCACTTTTCAGATGTTCAAATACCGCCTCCACAAATCGCGTTTCGTTTTCGGTTTCCGATGCGGGACGCAAGCGGCGGGCTTCGCGTACGGGCGGCGTTTCGCCCGCTTCCAGCATTGCGGCATCTTGTGCGGCGAGAATCGCGTCATCTTCCGAATCGGTCGGCAAAATGCGATGCGGCGACAAACTTTCCATCGTAAACGGACCGGAAACGCGAACGATGTTTTTCGCTTTGTACGGGCGGTCGACCAGCATTTCCATTTCGGCGTTGCGGGAGATGGAATCGTCAATTTCTTTTTGTCGTTTGCGGCGCAAAGAAATGTATTGCGAATGCAGTTTTTTTGCGTTTTCGTTCCAGTTTTCGGCAGCGGCGGCGGGAATTTCCCATTCCGCAAATTTGTTCCCGGTTTCCGCGTTCAATTCTTTGCGCAAACGATTCAATTCGGCAAAATGACGCGAATCAATTTCGTCTATTTCTTTGTTGTTTGCAATCGCGCGCAAAGTAATATGCGGTGCGCGTTCGTAGACAAAACCGTGTTGCACATCTTCGGCGTATTGTTTTTTCGGCGCGATTTTTTTGGAAAGTTCCGCCTCTTTTTTCGCGCCTTCTTCGGAATCTTGCAAAAGAAAATAATCGTAGCAGTTTCCCATCAAACGCGCACGGGCGAGAGTCAATGCAACGCGCGACGAATCAATCGTAATCCCGCCGCCGCCGCCCGCAAACCGGCGGCGAAGGGGAAACTATCCGGCAAAATTCTGCTATTATGCGGTTTTGACGCAAACTTAAAGGAGGTGATTATGTCGGACGAAGGGAAAGAGATTATTGTCGCGGCGAGCAGTGCTGCGACGAAGGCGGGCGTGGAGAAGTTATCCGGCGGGATGGCGAATTTTTTTTGCGCCTCACATTGCGAAAAAGCAAGCGGAGGCGATGCAAATTAAATTGCAGAGCATGATTGATGCCGAAGAAAAGGCGAAACGCGCGGGGTATCGGATAATCTGGGAGCAAAGCAACATAGAAAGTATTGCCCGCGAAATTCCCGAGCATATGTCGCCGAACAGCGATGACGCGGAAAAAGCGGAAAAACTTCGGAATATGAATCCGGATGTCGCCGCCCGTTCCGCCGATTCTTGCAAGCATGTTTCCGATAAATATATGCGAACTTTGTGGGCAAAAGCGTTGGCTGGCGAAGCGGATAATCCCGGTTCGTTCTCCATACGAACGGCGCGCATACTCGGCGATATGAGACAAGAAGACGCGGAAATGTTTGCGCATTTTTGTCAATTTGTGGTAGAAGACATTAATGGTGAATCTGGAGCTACCCCGATAATACACGATAATGGCCGAGCCCCTGTTTATAATAAACAGGGGCTGCTGTTTTATTCAATGGTGCATTTAAGTGCGATTGGGTTGATTATTTTAAATTCCAGTCCTTTGGGGGACATTTATATCCACCCCTCATCAATCCCCGAATTCTTGATTTCATACTACGGTACGCCTGTGCGGTTAACATTGCCGGAAACTCAACCACCGACAGAGAGATATAATGTCAGCATCGGATGCGCGCTACTTACAAATTCAGGGAAAGAATTATTTTCAATATGCGACGCACAACCGAACGATGAGTTTTTTTCCTATCTTATTCAGACATGGAAGAGTAGAAAATATGCGCCCGTGCTGATATCGGAACAAGAAGCGGAAATGTTGAAAAGAAAGTGTAACCAAGCGAATACATGACAATTTTGCCGCCGTTTTTTGCCAATTCCGTAAATTCAGCGATTTCGGGTACAATAACGGCGGGGATGTGGGGATATTTTCAGATGAAAGGAATTTGTGATGGGGAAAAACGGGAACGGGTACGAAAATTGGGATAAGAAGGATTTGATCGCGGAGATTAAATCCCTTAAGCAGCGCAAAAAATTCGGTTTGGTTTGGGAGAACAAACCGGAGGAAGTTGTAGACCGGTGCGGCAAAGAATTGCCGGTTTTGGAAGAGGTGAAAAGTTTGGCGTTGAACGGCGCGGACGATGCGCCGACAAATCTGCTGATTGAAGGCGACAACTATCATTCGCTTGCCGTGTTGAACTATACGCACAGGGGCAAAATTGATGTGATTTATATTGACCCGCCGTACAACACCGGCGCGCGCGATTGGAAATATAACAACGATTATGTCGACGCGAACGACGGTTATCGCCATAGCAAATTTGCGTCTTTTGTCTACAACCGGATGGCGATGGCTAAACCCCTTCTGTCGCCACGGGGAATTTTCATTTGCGCGATCGACGACTATGAAGTACAGAACATGCGGCATATTCTGGACGACATTTTTGGCGAAGAGTGCCGTTTGGCGACTATCGTGGTCGTACATAAACCCGGAGGAAGACAAGACGATCGTTTTTTTGCGACCGCGCATGAATACATGCTCGTGTATGCCAAAAACCTGCAACGCGCAGAAATCGGTTTCTTGGACGCCACCGAGAAAAAACTGTCTGAATTCAAATACGAAGATCAATGGGGCAAATATAAACTCCGCGAATATCGGCGGAGCGGTGCCAATTCACGGCGTGAAGATCGCCCAAACATGTGGTACCCGATTTATATCAATCCGAAAACTTTGCAGTTATCGGTTCACCAAACCGACATTCGCAACGCAATTAAATTGCTTCCGGTAGATCCGCAAGGCATAGAGCGAGTGTGGCGCTGGTCGGCTGACACGCTTATGCGCGACAAAGAGCAGTACATAGAAGTCAAAAAGAACGGCAATGGAATCGGCATCCATGTCAAAGAGCGTGCCGCCGATTATCGCGGACAAAAACCCACCACTTTGTGGAATGAATCTCGGTACAGTTCCGTCAACGGTACGGATGAGTTAAAAAGCATCTTGGGGCGAGAATTCAATGGCAACAAAATTTTTGATTATCCCAAATCCAAATTTTTAGTGCGGGACATTCTCGCCATTGCTTCCGCGAAAAAATCCATAGTTCTGGATTTCTTCGCCGGTTCGGGAACGACCGCGCAATCTGTCGTTGAATTGAATAAGACGGACGGCGGAAGCAGATCTTTTATTCTTTGCACCAACAATGAGGACAACAACGGCGACCGCAAAAAAATCGCGCGAGATATATGCTATCCTCGCATCAAAAATGTGATGCGGGGGTACACAACGCCCAGCGATGTTCGTGTGGATGGAATAGGCGGCAATCTCAAGTATTTCAAAACCACGTTCGTCGCCGCCGCCCCGACCGATCCGAACAAACTCCGCCTGACGGAAAAGGCGGCGGATATGATTTGCGTAAAAGAAGGAACTTTTGCGCCGGTAAAAGAAACGAAAGCGTATAAAATTTTTCGGGACGGCGGGCGTTATACCGCGATTGTGTACGATTACAAAGCGATTCCGCAAATCAAAAAATTCGCCGCCCAAACAGACGGCAAATTCGCCGCGTACATTTTTTCGCTCGCCGATGACGATTTTGCGGACGAGTTCGCCGACATGCGCGATAAAATCCAAACCCGCGCAATCCCGGAGGCGATTTTGCGCGTATATCGGCGTATTTTCAAGCGGGAAGAAAACCATGCAGATTAAGCGGTATCAGGAGGAAGCCGTCAACGAATTGACGGGACTCGGCAAAAAGATGCTTACCCGAATCGGCGACAAAACAATCGTGTTCAAATCTCCCACCGGTTCGGGAAAAACGCTGATGATAGCGGAATTTTTGCGCCGCCTCGCGGATGATTCTTCCGTATCCGAATTCGCCTGCATTTGGACCGCGCCGCGCAAACTGCACGAACAAAGCCGCGACAAATTGGAAAAGTATTACGAAGATTCCCGCGCGTTGGACTGCGTCTTTTTTGACGAATTGAACGACAACCAAATCGGCATGCATGAAATTCTGTTTTTGAACTGGGAAAGCATCCGCCAAGAGGGGAATATCATCATCCGCGAAAACGAGCGGGATTTTAATCTCCGTTCGGTGCTGGACAAAACGCGCAAAGCCGAGCGCAATATTATTCTGATTATAGACGAAAGCCACTACCACCTTTCGGAAATATCGCGCGAACTCGTCCGAAATATCGCGCCCAAAATTCTCGTGGAAGTGTCGGCGACTCCGGTGTTGAACAATCCCGACAGAATCGTGCCGGTGGATATTGAAGATGTCAAGGCGGAGGGAATGATTAAAAAATCGGTCATTCTTAATGACGGCGTGAAAAACAAACTGCTGGGAAACGGCGTAAAACCGGGATATGCCGGACGCGCCGATGATTTCATTTTAGAACAGGCACTCGCCAAACGCGCCGAACTCGCCGCCGCATTTCGGCGGGCGGGCGCGAATGTCAATCCGCTTTTGTGCATCCAACTGCCAGACAGAAGAACGGAGCAGGATGACAATATCAAAAACAACGCGCTGCGAACTCTGGCGCGGGCGGGCATTACCGAGGAAAACCGCAAACTCGCCATATATTTGTCGGGCGAAAAAGAAAACTTGGAAAATATCGCCCGCAACGACAACGCCGCGGAGGCGATGATATTTAAGCAGGCAATCGCCCTCGGTTGGGACTGCCCGCGTGCGCATATTCTCGTTTTGTTCCGCAACTGGCGCAATTTGACTTTTTCGGTGCAAACTTTGGGACGCATTATGCGCATGCCCGAACCCGAAACCGGACATTATGCGGACGAAATTCTGAATAGCGGTTATGTTTACACCAATCTGCCGGAAATCGCCGTTTATGAAGATGTCGCGGGCGGCTATGTCATTATGCACACCGCCCGCCGCGCGGACGACTACGCGCCGATTAAATTGCCGTCCGTGCATCGTTTGCGCCAGCGCGAATTAACCCGCCTATCGTCGCGGTTTATTAAATTCTTTTTGCAGGCGGCGGATGCGTACGGATTAAAGGGCAAAATCAACATGCGCGACCGGCAAGTGGACACCTGTTTTATTTCCGATTACGAATCGGAAGGCGCGGACGCGATAGCGGGCGAACAAATTCGGGGCAATGTGCGCGCGGATGTGAACAACGAAGACGACTTGCAAAAATTGTTTGATTATTTCGTTCGCGACAATCTTTCGCCGTATTATCCCGAAGACCGCTCTATCGGGCGCGTTAGAACGGCGATTTATGAATTTTTCCGCGATTCGTTGGAAATGCCGTATCTCCGCCATTTCGCCGCAATCGTCAAAATCATATTGAGTGCGGAAAATCATTCGCATTTTGTCAATACGCTGAACACGGCGAAAGATGCGTACAAGGCGGAAACCGAACAACGCGAAGAAGAGTTGAAAAATACGCCCGAATGGGAAGTTCCAGAATCCGCGGATTACAGCGAAATCTACACCGAATTCGCCGCGCAAAAATCGGTGATGCGTCCGTTTTATGTGCTGAAAAACGGATGGAAAACCGAAACGGCGTTCGTCAAAATTCTGGAAGAATCGCCGAATGTCCGATGGTGGTTCAAGAACGGCGAGGACGAATCGAAATATTTCGCCGTGCCTTATAAAGAAAACGGAGAGGAAAAACCGTTTTATGTGGATTTTATCGTCCAATTTACGGATGACAAAATCGGATTATACGACACCAAAAGCGGCATAACCGTGAACATTGCGGGCGACAAAAGCGACGGTTTGCTTTCGTATATCAAAACACAAAACGCCGTGGGCAAAAACTTGCGCGGCGGAATTGTCGCGCCCGTAAATCCGAACAACTACGGACAAGGATGGAAACTATACACCGGCAAGGGCGCGAACATTCGCAACAGCGATTCCGCCGAATGGAAACCGCTGGAATTGTAATACCGCGCCTTTCGGCGGGGCGAAAATTTTTTATATCCCCCAAGTATGCACGGGTGTGCCGTCTGCTTGTTTTTGTAGGTAATCGCCGACCATTTGGCGCATTGCGGGGTTGTCGGTGCCGTGTTTTTCGGCGTAACGCCGCTGCCACATTTCGCCGTTTTGACCGGTTTCTACGCGGGCTTTTATGATGTCCAGCCAGTCAACGGATTCCGCGCCGATGCCGAAATCGCGCAATCCGCGGCGGGCATATTCCAATCCCCGTTCCAAAATAAATTCGCGCATATTGTATTTGTGTCCGACCCATTCAATTTCGGCGTCCAGCCCTTTTTGCGCCGCCCGATAAAAGTTTTCGCGCGCGATTTCAAACGGCATTCGCGATTCTGTCGTTTTGAAAGTACCGCCCGTAAATGCGCGATGAAAATGACAGACCAGACCGGTAAAAAACGCGATATTTGCGGTCATATCCGCCGTTGTCGGACCGGACGGCATCACCCGATGTTCTATTCGCAAAAAAGGTTTGTTGTTGAAAAATCCCAATACCGGACGATTCCAGCGCAAAATATCGCGATTGTGCAAAATAAGATGCAGCATTTTTTCGGGCGGCGTACCGCGCACTATCGGCAAAATCGGCGGTAAACGCGAATAGTTATCCGATAATAATTCCAGCATCGTTTCGTCTAAATAACGGTTGCCAAAAATGTTGTCGCAGCGCCGCCCGTACGGCAAAGTTTTGTCGCTATAACCGACAAAACGTTCGTACATAATTTGCTCAAACAGCGGCACTCGCGTTTCCGCCCACAATCGTCTGCCGAGAAAAAACGGCGAGTTTGCCGATACCGCCACCGTCAACGCCGATACCATTTGCGCCGCATTGTAAAACGCCGCCGAAAGCGGTTCCGATACCGATAAATGCACTTGCAAAGAAGCGGCGGCGCCTTCCACGCTGAGATTGTCCGCCTCAAAACGCAACCCGTCGCCGTAGCCGATGTTCACATCAAACGGGCGGTCGGCGTTCATTCGCCGCAGTTGTTTTTCCAGCGTACGAAAATGCAGCCGGTCGGTAATCATATCCGCCGAAAAATGAGACGCCTCAAAAGACGGCAAAATGCCAATCATCGCCGGATACGACATAATCATATCGGCGCAACGCCCGGCATGCCGGTATGTACTTTCCAGCCGGTCGTGCAAAACGGCGAAAGCATTTCCGCGCAACATACAAGGCGGCACTTCAAACTCCACATTGTATTTTGTCATTTCGTAATAGCCTTCGTCGCTGGATAAATACTCCAAAAAATTCGCCGATTCCGGCACCGGCGCGCCGTCTTGCGATGACAGGCAACTTTCTATTTCGCATCCCAACGATAGCGTAGAAATCGGTGCGTAGTTTCCGCCCGCCCCCCACGAACGCGCCAACTGCGTTTCGTCCCGCAAAACGGCGTCAAATCTTTCGTATTCTTCCGAAGAAAAAGCGGATTCGGTTTCTTGCCGCGACCGATGAAAACTCGCGCCTTTTTCGCCGCTATTTACGCCGCCTTTCAGTTTCAGCATTGCATCACGAAACGGCGCGCCATCCCAACCACAGCGAAATAATAACCAGCATTGCGCCGAATACGATTCCTTGCGCCCGCACCGCTTTGTCAGACGCGAATTTGCGCGCAATCCAAACGCCCCCGTACGCCCAGGTCATGTGTGTGCATAAATTTAACGCCGTCAACGCCGCCGTTAAGGAAAGTACTTCGGTAATAATCGGGCGGTCGGCGTCCAAAAACTGCGAATACATTGCAAGAATAATCGTCACGCCTTTCACATTCAACGCCTGCGACACCGCGCCGTTCCAGAATCCGAGACGCGGGCGATCTTCTCCCGACGACACTTTGCGGCGGGCGAAAAAGCGAATACCGAGCCAAAAAACATAAATCGCGCCTGTTGCCTGCACAAAAGTTAAAACGGACGGGCGAGACAACAACACCGCCGCCATTCCAAATCCTGCCAGCAACGAATATGAAGAATAAACGACATCCAGCCCGAACACAAACGGCAGCGCGCCGCGAAATTCGTTTGCCGCACCGACCACCGCACACAACACATTTCCCGGTCCGGCGGAAAACACCAGCGGAAAAATAACGGCAAACCACAACCCGAACTCCCCGATTGAACTCATCGCGCCCGCCTTATTTATGCGCAACGGCGGCGAAACCGGCGATATTTTGCGCCGTTGCGGGAAGTTGCGTTTTGCCGCACAGCGCGACATTTTTATTCGCCGTGCCGGAAAACATTTTTTCTTAAACGCCGCGCTTCATCGCGTTGAAGAAATCGTCGTTGGTTTTGGTTTCACGCATGCGGTCTATGAGAAACTCCGCCGCGCGGTCGTCGTCCATCATCGCCAACGCCTTGCGCAACACCCACGCGTTTTTCAATACTTCGGGCGACAACAACAACTCTTCGCGCCGCGTTCCCGAACGCCCGACTTGCACGGCGGGATAAACGCGTTTTTCGGAAAGACGGCGATCCAAATGAATTTCCATATTGCCGGTACCTTTGAATTCTTCGTAAATAACTTCGTCCATTTTGGAACCGGTATCCACCAATGCGGTCGCGATAATGGTGAGCGATCCGCCCTCTTCTATGTTGCGCGCCGCACCGAAAAAACGTTTCGGACGTTGCAACGCTTGCGCATCTACGCCGCCCGTCATTACGCGCCCCGACATCGGCTGCACGGTATTGTAGGCGCGCGCCAAACGGGTGATGGAATCGAGCAAAATAACGACATCTTTCCGCATTTCCACCATTCGCTTGGCGCGTTCTATCACCATTTCGGCGACTTGTACATGGCGGGCGGCGGCTTCGTCAAAAGTGGACGAAATGACTTCGCCGCGCACTGTTCTTTTCATTTCGGTGACTTCTTCGGGGCGTTCGTCTATCAGCAAAACGAATAAATTGACATCGGGATGATTTTCTTCTATCGCATGCGCGATGTGTTGCAACATCACCGTTTTGCCGCTTTTGGGTGACGACACCAGCAAACCGCGTTGTCCCTTGCCGATGGGAGAAATAATGTCTACGATGCGTCCGGTAATATTTTCTTCGGCGCGAATGTTGCGCTCCAGTTTCAGCATTTCGGTCGGAAACAGCGGCGTAAGATTTTCAAATAAAATTTTGGTATTGGTAATTTCTGCCAGCGGTACATCGTTGATTTTTTCGGCGCGCGCCAATGCAAAATAGCGTTCGTTATCGCGCGGCATCCGCAAAAAACCTTCCACGACATCGCCGGTAACGATATGATAGCGGCGGATTTGGTTCGGACTGACATAAATGTCGCCCGCCCCGGCGGCGTACGACTGGTCGGCAAAACGCAAAAATCCGTAGCCGTCGTTCATCACTTCCAACGCACCTCTGCCCAAAATGCGTACGCCGGTTTTGGCACGATATTTTAATGTCGCAAAAATGAGTTCTTGTTTGCGCAGACGGGCGGCGTTGTCGACTCCGTTTTCTACCGCCATTTTAATGATTTCGCCGACATGCATCGCGCGTAATTCGTCCAATTTAACGATTTCGCCGTTTTCCGCGTCGACATCAATGTTTTCTTCTTCGGCGTTCGCCGCTTCCATCCGTGCGATTTCGCTGGGGATTTTTTTGGACGGGCCGTGACGACGTTGAGGCGGATGACGGCGATGCTGGTTTTGTTGGGGCATGATTTTAATTTCCGGGGGGATAAACTATTTCAGGAATGTTCGGCGATGAAGGCGAGAATGTCCGGCTTGGTTGCGGCACCGATTTTGCTGCCGGCAACGGCGGCGTCTTTGAAAAGCAGCATTGTCGGAATCGCGCGTACGCCGAATTGTTGGGCGGTTTTTGGATTGTCGTCCACATTGATTTTCACCACGCGTACATCGCCCCGTTCGGCGGCAATTTCGTCCAGCAACGGACCGACCGCTTTGCACGGTCCGCACCACGGCGCCCAAAAATCCACAAGTACCGGCACGGTCGCTTGCAGCACTTCGGCATCAAATGTATCGTCGGTCGCATGCACCACGTTTCCGGCGGTATGGGGGGAATCGGTCATAATGTTGTTCTCCGTGAATGAATAAAATGGTAAAATTGAGGCGCGGAAACAAATCCGGCGGCGGCGGTTGGAAAGGACGAAAAATTTACTTTCGTATTTTCCGGTTATCGGTTGTCGTTATTTTTCCTGCCACCGATTACCGCCGATTGCCGTATTATACATTATTCATCAAAAAAAAACAAAAAAATGCCGAAACTTTACGACTGCGACAAATGCCCCGGCTACTGCTGCGGCTATCCCGTTATCGCCGCCTCCAAAAAAGACATTCGCCGGATTGCCGCCCATTTCGGGATGGATTATGACACCGCGCGCGACAAATTTACCGAAAAAGAAAATAATCGCGTGCGAAAAATGCGGCAGCGACACGACAAAAAACTCGGCACGCCGGTTTGCGTTTTTCTCAATCAAAAAACGCGCGGTTGCTCCATCTACAAAGCGCGACCGCAAATCTGCCGCGATCATCCCGGCGACCGCTGCGAATGGAACGACCGCCGCCTGATTGAATCTGTCGGCGGGCGCAAAGTCGTTCGCCTGAAAGTCATGCCGTGGGATACGGACGGCGATTATCCGCTGTATGTCGCACGGCGACTTCCCGAACTCGTCCAATCGTACGCCGAAGGACGCGGAAAACTCCCTTTCAGGGTAAAATCGTAAATCACTCACGAGGAAAAAAATGAACGCCAAAAAAATCTATCACACCGAAGACGCACCGCAAGCCATCGGGGCATATTCGCAAGCCGTTCGCGCCGGCGAATTGGTTTTTATTTCCGGGCAAATTCCGCTTGATCCCCGCAGCGGCGAAAAAGTCGGCGGCGGTGCGGATGCCGAAATTGACCGCGTCTTACAAAATCTCGCGGCGGTTTGCAAAGCCGCAGGCGGCGGTCTGGACGACATCGTCAAACTGACCGTGTACTTAACCGACCTCGGCGATTTTGCGAAAGTCAACGCCGCGATGGAAAAAGTATTTTCGCGCCCGTTTCCGGCACGGGCGGCAATCGGCGTCGCCGCCCTTCCCAAAAATGTCGCCGTTGAAATGGAAGCCGTCATGCGCACGACCGGCGCGACCGGCGATTGACCGATGGCGGAATATCTCGTTATCGGTTGCAAAGATGAAGATTCCGCGATGTCCGCGCTTGCCGTTGCGGCGGATATTGCGGCGGCGAAAGACGCGCAAGTAGACATCGCAACTTCGCCGCAATGTGCGCCGATTATCCGTCTCGGCAAAACGCCGCGGCAAGTGCTGGAAATTGATATATCGCCGTCCATGCCCGCCGATCTTTCGTGGGAAACTGTCAAAAAAGCGCCGTTCAGCGGGATGAAAAATTTGCTGTCGGCGGCAAGCAAAGCGTCCAAAATCGCCGCTTCTTCCGCCATGGAAAACTTCAAACAATACCGGGAAACGATTGAAAAACTGCGTCTCGCGCATTACGATGCGGCGTTAGATTTGGACGCAACCGCCGCGGGATTGTTTGCCGCACGCAGCGCAAATACCGAAAAAGTATACGGATTCGCGGCGGAAAATATTCCCGATGCCGCACCCGGTGCGTCTCTGCTTTATCACGAATCGCGCGCCGTGTCAAAAAATATGTCGCGCCGCGAACAATGCCGCAAACTCGCCGCACAAATCTTAAACTATGCGCCGCCGCCGTTGCCGGAATGGAGTTTTATTGATACAACGCCCCCCGCGGACATTCCCGAATCGCCTTTTATTTTGCTCTGCGGCAAAATTCCCGCGCCGTTTATGGCGGCGTTAAACGAAACCGGTTTGCCGCTGTATACGCCCGATTCCGAAATAAATACGCTTGCGGCGGCGCGTGTATGCCGGTTTGCGGTCGGCACAAATATTTCCATATCGGCGGCGGCGGGAGTCAAATCGTTTTTCATCGGCGGGGCGACATATCCGTTGCCGAATTCGCACACGGTAGAATCGCCGTCCGCATTGCGGGAAGGGATTGCCGCATTGCCGGGCGCATCGCCGCCGGAAACGCCGCCGCCGGAAATGCCGAAAGCGGAAACGGCGGCGGCGGAAACATTGCCGAAAGCGGAAACGGCGGATGAAAATCCCCCCGAATCGCCTTCTTCCGGCGGCGGATTAAAAATCATCCGGTAGTGCCGCCCGCCCGCTTTTTGTACACTGCGGCGTTATATGCCGCCTTGCCGTTTATATTGATATATTTGGCGAAAAAGCGCCGTCTCAATCGCGAAAGTTTTGGTTATGCGCCGCCGTCTCCGCCGAACGCGCCGCCGGTTGTCTGGTTGCATTCCGTATCGGTCGGCGAATCCGCTGCGGCGGACGATATCATTCGCTTTTTGCGGCGACAAAACTGCCGCCTTTTGCTCACGCACACGACCGAATCGGGCGGGCGGCGGTTGCGCGATTTACACGGCGATTATGCGGAAGTTTGCCATCTGCCGCTTGATTTGCCTTCCGCAACAAAACGATTCGTCAATCGCGTCCGCCCGCATTTAGCGATATTTATGGAGGGAGAATATTGGCCGAATTGTTTTGCCGCGATGCGCGAAGCGGGCGTTTTTTTATTAATCGCCAATGCGCGACTCGGAAAACGTGCGGCGAGACGGCGCGCACATTTTGCGCCGCTGATGCGCGAAATGGCGCAAACAATTTCGGCGGCGGCAACGCAAACCCGCGCAGACGCCCGCCGTCTCGCCTTTTTCGGCACGCGCCCTATCGCGGTTGCCGGCAATTTAAAATTTGACCGCACACCCGATGCGGCAAAAATCCGAACGGGCGAAGAATGGAAACGAAGTTTGCGAACGGACAAAACAATTGTGGTTGTCGCCGGTTCACGTCCGGGAGAAGAAACGCTTTTGTTGCAGGCGGCGGACGATGATTTTTTTCGGCAGCATTTTGTCATTTTCGCCTTGCGCCATCCCGAAAGGGGCGACGAAGTTGAAAAACTGATACAAAAACGCGGAATCCCGTATAATCGCCGCACAAAAGAAAACATTTTGGACGGCGAAAAAACGAATATTCATATCGCCGATACGCTGGGCGAAATGGATTCATTTTACGTTTGTTGCGATGTCGCGCTAATCGGCGGCAGTTTTCGCCCTTTCGGCGGACAAAATCCGATTGAAGCGATGGCGGTCGGCGCACCCGCAGTGATAGGACCGCACACCGACAACTACGCCGCCCTCGTTGCCGAAGCGACAAAATGCGGCGCATTGCGACAAGCGAAAAACGCCGAAGACGCCCTCCGTCAAGTTTGCGCCCTCGCCCGCAACGAATCGCAGCGACAATCGCAAATCCGGGCGGGGCGCGATTTGTGTGCCGTCCGGCGGGGGGCATTGCGGGCGCACACCGAAATCATCGCGTCTTTTTTGCATAATCCGCCCGCAATCGGCGTATAATTTCCAAACGATGAACGACGATTCAAAATCGGATATTCGGGAATTAGCGGCGGCAATGCGCCAACTTTCCGATTCTATCAATCAAACCAACGCGCTAATTTCCGAAGCGCGGCGGGAAGATCCAAACTGGCGAAATTTCCCTCAAACTCTCGCAGACATCGCCCGCCAACTCCGGATGATCGCCTCCCGCCTGTAAAAGCCGTTAAAAAATGAAAGAATGGGGCGGAACAGGTGCGCCGTCTTTTTTGCACGAATATTTTGTCGCACCGCCGGTGGGAATTTCCAGATGCATTATTTCGTCCGGAGAAATTCGGCTTAAATGCATAATCAACGCCCGCAACGAATTGCCGTGCGCCACAATCAAAACGCGTTTTTGCGCGCGCAACAGCGGCAAAACGCTTTCCTCAAAACATTCCAGCACGCGCGCGGCGGTGTCGGCGAGATTTTCGCCGGACGGAATCTCGGTTTCGTCATAACGATGATCCGGCACGCGCAACTTGCCGCCCGGCGGCGGACGCGATTCATATCCCCGCCGCCATTCGTGCACTTGTTGCGCGCCGTGCAATTTTTCCATGTCGGCTTTTTTCTCGCCTTGCAAAGCGCCGTAATGCCGCTCGTTCAAACGCCAATCGGTATGAGACGGCAGCCACATTAAATTCATCTGCTGTTGAATAATCCATAAAGTTTCCGCCGCGCGGCGCAAATATGAAGAAAAAACCGCGTCAAACTGAATTTTTTCCGCCAGCAGTTTGCGCGCCGTCGTTCGCGCTTCGGCGCGTCCGCGGGAAGTCAGAGGCGGATCTTCCCAGCCGGTAAAACGACCGGCGCGATTCCAGGTACTTTGACCGTGGCGCACCAGTACGAGGTGCGCCGGAATATCAGCGGCGCGCCTCAATTTCGCGGCGCATTTTGCGCAATGCCGCCGCCTCAATTTGCCGTACGCGTTCCGCGGAAATGTCAAGTTTGGCGGACAATGCATGCAAAGTCGCTGGCGGTTCGCGCAGGCGGCGCGATTCTATCACTTCGCGGGACCGGGAATCCAGCGAATTCAGCGCATCGGACAAATCGGATACCCCGGCGGATTCCGTCTGGCTGGCAATCAGCGAGATTTCGGGGTCGGTGCTTTCTGCCGCTTCCAGCACCAATTCCGTGCCTGTCATTTCGCCGTTTTTTTCGCCGCTCATCGGCAGCGCATTCATATTATGCACTCTTTGCCGCATGTCGCGCACTTCTTCGGCGCGTACGCCGAGTTCTTTCGCCACATCATCGGCATCGCGAATGCCCCCCGCGGCGGTGGATTCAAGCAAACGGCGCATATTAAAGAACAATTTCCGCTGCGCTTTGGTCGTGGCAATTTTGACGATACGCCAGTTGCGCATAACAAAATTGTGAATTTCGGCGCGAATCCAGTAAGTCGCAAAAGTCCCCAATCGCGCCCCGCGATCCGGGTCGTATTTTTTGACCGCTTTCAAAAGTCCGATGTTGCCTTCTTGGACGATATCGCCCGGATCCAGCCCGTAACCGGCGTAACCGCGGGCGACAGACACCACCAAACGCAAATGCGCCATCGCCAAACGGCGGGCGGCGGCGAGATCTTTGTTGCGGCGATAAGAAATCGCCAAACTGCGCTCTTCTTCCGCATCCAGCGGCGGGATGCTCGCCACCTTGCGAATATAAGCGGCATAACTATCAACCGAAGGAAGAGAAGAAAAATTAACGACTGCGGTCATACTATTGTCTCCTTTTTTTACCCGTATATTTTAATTATAGCACCCCGATTTTCTTTTTCAAGGGGCGGCGGGCGTTTTTCCGGCGGCAAATGCGGCTTTTTGCGGAAATGCACAATAGCGATATACCGGACATTCGCCGCACAGCGGACGGCGCGCTTTGCATATATGCCGCCCGTGCAAAATCAGCCAATGATGCGCGTGTTTTTTGTATTCTTCCGGCACCGCCCGCATTAAATTGTCCTCCACGGCGGCGACATTTTTGCCCGGCGCCAGACCGGTGCGGTTGGAAACGCGAAAAACATGCGTATCCACCGCAATCACCGGCAAACCGAAAGCCGTGTTCAAAACGACATTCGCGGTTTTGCGCCCCACGCCCGGCAACAATTCCAGCGTTTTTCTATCACGCGGAATTTTTCCGCCATGCCGCGAAACCAAAATTTCCGACAAAGCGATGACATTTTTCGCCTTGGCGCGAAATAATCCGATTGTGCGGATGTGAGAAATCAATCCCTCTTCTCCCAAAGCGAGCATTTGCGCCGGTGTTTTTATTTTGGCGAAAAGGGGCGCCGTTGCGCGATTGACGCCGATGTCGGTTGCCTGCGCCGAAAGTACGACCGCGACAAGCATTTGATAGTTGTTTTTGTAGCGCAACTCTGTTGTCGGATTTTCATTGTTGCGCCGCCAGACGGCAAACAAACTGCGCCGATTGGCAGGCGTCATAACGGTCGCCGCGCGGTATCAGTAAGTTCTGAGCGCCGGAAAATCGGGCGCGGGTAATGCGCCGCCGCTGTACATGACATCCACCAACTCGTCCCGACTCGCCCAAACGACAATATCGTCAAATGCGGAACCCGGCACGCCGATGCCCGAATTGGTGCGCGAAATACCGGCAATTAAAAATCCGTCCGGCACATCAGCACCGCCTATTTGAGGGGTCAGGCACATCACTTCCCCGGCCATCGCCGCCCGCACAAACGGAAAATTAAACGCTTCCGGTGCGGGTGCATCCAAATTGGGCGACATACTGCCCGAAGCACCGGCAATCGGGGACGAGCATATCAATCCGGAAACGCCCACCGGACGCGCGGGAAGATTGACTTCATATTTCGCCGCACCGGTGCCGTTTTCGCCGTGCGATACGACTGCAAACGAAGCGCCGTCCACAACTTCCGTTGCCGCAAAATCTCTGAACAATAAAGAAAATGCCGCATCCGCCTGCCGTCCGGCGACAAGCGTCAATGCCGCCGTCCCGAAGCAACTTTCCGCATTGCCGCACAGCACCAGCGGCGGCGCATCCCGCAATCCGTAAAGAGGCGTTGCGGTTGCGTTCACCGTAACTCTCATTCTGGGGTCATAAATATCAATTGCGGCGTTTTCATTGAAACCGGTCTGCGCATCGGCAAATACATCGTCCACATAATAAGTATACAAATTGCCCCAACGGTCGGCGGGCGGCACGCCCAATGTCCGCCACGGCAACGCACCGCGCGGCGATTCGCAACGGCGAAAATCGCGCACAGCGGACTCGGAAACGGCATCCATCGGGTCGGTTAATGCAAATGTCGTCAGCGAAATGGAAAAAGCGGAAAATCCGGTTATATCGGCATTCTCGCGATCTTCGTATCCGTCGCCGCTAATGTCCGGACACGGCAAAAACGGACGACCGGCGGGCAACGAAAAAGTGCGGGCGCTTTCGTTCAACAAAGACACCACCGCCGCCGCCCCCGCACGCGTTCGGTGCCGTGTCGCATAGCCGAAAATTGCGGTACGAATAGTTTCCATCCGCCGCAACTCTTCGTCATAATCGGCGTTTTTATTCAAACTCCATAACGGGATTAATGCGGCGGAAGCGAGCAACCCGACAACGACCAATATGATCATTATCTCCACCAGATTAAATCCTCGCAAACGCCGCGCCGTCATTGTTCCAATCCTATCGGCGGCGGCAATCCCGCCGGCAACACGCCCCGTTCGGTCAAAATGGCGATTAAATCATGCGCGGACATCCAATCTACAATATCGTCATATCCGTCATCCTCCGAATGCGCTCCCGCACCGCGATATGCCACAAAAACCGTTTCGTCATCGGCGTCGCCAATATCGGGGCATAAGTACCGCATTTCCCCTAACTCCATATCCAAGTCGACGCCCCAAACGGCGTTTTGTATTTCATCTTCGGATGCGGAAGCGGCGGGAAGAAATCTGTTGCAAACATAACCGGGAATATCCGCACGGACGGCACCGAAACCGTTTTCGCCATGCGACAGCACGACAAAAGGCACGCCGGAAATCAAATCGCCTTCCGACAAAACCGCTTCCCACATGCCATTAAAATTTCCGCTGCGCTGAGACATCACCCGCAGAGTCGTCGTCACAGTCGCAAACTCGCCCGCCACTATCCCGACGGTTAACGGGTTCGCAAAGGCGCATGGCGAATTGTCGCAAATAACGGCTGGCGAAAGATAGTTGCGAAATCCGGCAACGGTCAATGCTACGGCGGCTTGAGGTGTGGCGGAATTGACGGTCAGCGACAATATCGGCGAAACGCGAATGGTATTGTTATCCACGACAAACGGACGCAACGCATAATACGGTCCGCCCGTCGCGTTCTGGTCAAATCCCGTCTGAACATTAGAATATACCCCCGCTACGCGGTAAGTATAGCGATTTCCCCACGGATCCGCCGCGTGCGTATCCAAAGTTCTCCACGGCACAATCCCCCGACTGCTGGCGCATCCGCCGGACATTTCCAAAGGATAGTTGTCCGGGGTGTATACCATCAGACCGCCGACCGTCACCGAAACAATCACCGTGGAGGCGGGGGCTTGCACGCGGTCTTCCAGCCCGTCGCCGGTAATGTCGGGGCAGGGCAAATAAGGACGCCCGGCGGGAATGGCGGTGCGAAGCGTCAATGTTGCCGTTGCGGCGATATTGACGACTTCCAGCGTGCGCGGTTCCGTCCCGCGAGTCGCGGCATAGTTGACAACCGCCGTTTTGATTTGTGCGATTTGTTTTGTCGCTTCCGAATTGCGGGAATTGCCCGTCAAACTGTAATAGTTGGCGGCAATCCACGATGACATCGCCAAAATCACCGCCAAGGCAATCATGATTTCTATCAATGTATAACCCCGTCGTTTCATCATCATTCCGGTAAAAATTCGGCTTTGGGAATCGGCAACGCCCCCGCCTGCAAAAGATTTCCGATTAAAGCGTTCGGCGACACCCAAACAAGTATATCATCGCCGGTCAGTTCATTAATCGGCGCGCTAAAAAACAAGTTTTCGGATTCATTGCCGCTGTTGTATGCAACCGGACTGCATCCGAAAACCGTCATCGTCACAAACATGTGGTCGGCGCGATAATACGCGTTTATTCGCTCTCCCATGGGGGCGTTGGCAAGGAGGGGCACGCATCTTCCGCCGTCTGCGGTAATACCGCCCGCACCGTTTTTGCCGTGCGAATACAACACAAACGCCGCCCCGTCCAAAATCCCGTCTACACCGGCGGCGGTATAGGGGGGCACGATTCGTGCGCCGAGATTAATGGACACTGTCGCCACTACGCCGGCGAGAAGATTGGGAATATTTGCCGTTGTGATATCGGGACATGGTTGCGGGTCAACCGCAGAACAGACGATTCCGCCCGCCTGATGACGGTCGGCGCGCAACTCGTAAAATCTTAAGTTGGTTGTTATGTCCACCGTCAATGTTGTTCTGGGGTCAAAAATATCGGCGCGAAATGTTTCGTCAAAACCGGTAATTTCGCTGGCAAAAACCGGATCCACCCGATAACCGATGCGTCTTCCCCACGGGTCGCTTTGCTCCCGCATTCCCAATGTGCGCCACGGCAGGGCGCCTTTATGTTCCTCGCAAACGCCCTGATTTAACATCACATTTGAGGTTATTGAAATTGGTGTGGTAATTCCGATATTCAGAGTAACATCCGTGCGGTTTTCTATCCCGTCGTCGTCGGTGTCGGGGCAAGGCAGATAAGGGCGCCCGGCGGGCAACAGACGCGTAATGCCGTCTTGATCTTCTACTCTTCTTTGCAGAGTCCGGTTTGCGACAGCGTATCCGATTATGGCGGAGTTGGCTTCCGCCAGAATCCGTTCGGCATTTTTTTCGGCTTCTCTTTCGTAGCGTTTTTGCAGAGGCACCAAAGACGCCCCCAACAAAAGTCCCAACACCGCCAACGCGATGGCGATTTCCACCAAACTATAACCGCGCATTGTCATACGGAAAGATGCAGTCGCCCGCCGAGTAAATAAGTACGGTCATTGGAACGTATTCTCGTTTGGTGCGTATCGTCCCAATAACGGCGGCGCGAACGATATACAAAAAACCGGTCGCCGTCCGTGTTTTCGGAATCGTCCACCCATGCGCAAGGATGTCCGAGTGTGAAAAATACGCCGTTTGAACCGTCGGCGGGGAATTGATTTTCGGAAACGCCTTCGCGCATTTGGCTGATATCAAGCGTCTCCGCATTCAAACCGGTTTGCGGGAAATTGTCCCCGACCTCGCCGTTCGGGCAGGAAACATCGTCTATCGGTTTGATGCTAAACAAGGCGGCGGCTTTGACATTCGTAATGTTCGCCCCCGCCGCCCCTACCCGCACCGTCGTGCCGACAGGAATTGTCAGGGCGGGACGGGCGACAACCAGAGTGCCTGTCGTTTCCAAAAATGCCTGATAGTTGGAACGCAACGGAGGTTGTGCGGGCGTGATGTTCGTATCGGGCGAAATATAAGTGCCGAGAATCGGATTGACCACGGTTTCCGCCGGTAAATTGATGACATTGCCGCTGTCTTCAATAAAATAGCCGCCCTGAGTCAGGCGCACCCAGACATTGGTATGCACCGGCGTAGACGAATATGTGTAGGAGCCGGGAATGGATTCGGAACGGGCATAGTGCATTACGCGTCTGCCGCCGATATCCACCCGCCGATGTCCGTCATTGTTTTCTTGTACTTCCATTTGCTCCGCAGCGGCGAGTGCCCGGCGGGTGTTGTCGGTCAAGGCGTCTATGTCGCCCCCCGAAGAGTCGATGGGATATACGCCGCCATCGCTGGAAAGCACGGCACCGGGCATATAGCGCGACACGAACGGATGCACCGATTCCCACGAAGCGGCGTCTACTTGCAATATGTTGGCGACGCTGCCATCGGGGAATTGGAAGAAGTTGTCCCGATTGTGCGGATATGCCGCCGCGCCGTTTTCGGCGAATATGGTGATTTCGCTGTATTCGGGAATTTCAATCAGGTGCGGCAGACGCAACGAGAAAAATTCGTCATCATCCTCTTCTATTTCCAGCCCGTCCCGGAAAAACACGGTGTTCGGTCCGGTCGCGGACGACCCCGCCAGCACACCGACCGGATAATACGCACCGCCGCCTTCGAGGTGTCCAAACTCTTCGGGTTCCAACGCTGAAGTAATGGAGCGAACAAACCGGATAAAATACGGCGTATCGCGCGCCGCTTGTTGGTCGGTTCTTGCGTCCCGTCTCCCCAGACACGGCACGCTCGCGAATTGGAAACCGTCGGCGGATGTCGGATATACGGGAATTTGCGTATCGTACCGCCGCGGATTGGGAATACCGCATCCGTAATCCAAATCCATGCTCTGAATCGGGCGGGGAAGTCGGGGCGCAGTGTCTTCGCCGTAATAATCGGTCGCGTCTCCGGTATAGTCAGGTCCAATGTGAAAATAAAACTGGCGCGCCATTCCCATCGGCACAAACGCTTCATTGGGGATGTTGGTGGGGTTTCGTTGCATCCACTGCCACGACAATGGATTGCCGAGTTCGGCGGCAGTATTGCCGTACGGTGCGTTATAACTTTCTTCGTCCACCGGAACAAGCGGGTCGCCCTCCATCAAACCGCTGGTATTTCTGCGGTGATAACCGTAACGCTGTGTCGTCGTCCGGTCGGCGAGTTGCCGCATTCCGCTTGCGGTGTGAATTTGATAGCCGCGGCGCGGGAAAAATGTCGTGAATCCGTGGTCGCGCGTAAATATATTTTCGCCGCTGTAATAGTCGGACAATATATCCGTCATTTTATCGTTAACCAGAAAACCGCGCGCAAAAGTCCCGTCATAGCGAACAGTCACCGTGACGGAAAGATTCGGCAACTCCCAATCATCGTTGGTACTGCCTTCATTTATTCCGAAAACCGTAAATTCTATTGAAGTATATCTGCCCCAAGTCCCAAGATTAACATAGCCAACTCCCCATGCCTGAAATCGGCAGAAGCGCCACGAATTAACAAAGTCGGGCTCGCAATCTCTCGGAATGCGATGCGGCGGCTGCCCAACAAAAGGCGCCGGCGGAACGGTCAAACCAAAAAAGTCGGTGTCGTCATTCACTTCCCAATGCCGGAAATTAACCAGCACATCGCTGTCAAATCCCATCGGTTCCACGATATATTCATCCGTCCCGTCGGACGCCAGAACGGGCGGCAACAACATATCCCACGCGCGAAAAGTCGCATGACGGCGGACATATCGCACCGGCACCGGCGGCGTTGAAGGATTGACATCCACCGCCGCCACCGCACCTTCTGGCACGATCAAACGCCCGCCGACTGTAAATGGCACGGAAGGAATCACCACGCCCGTGCGCGGATAAATAATACTTCCCGCGTGCAATGTATGAATAGTAGTGGAGTTTTCATCCAATACTTCCGTACGCGGTTGCGGCACAACCAGCCGCACGCCGTTATCAAGTTCCGCCTCGGCATCGGAGTCGCCGCCGGTCGGCGTTATTTCCACCGCCTCAAACGCCATAACGCCGGAAATCATCGGAATCCAGTAGCGCGCGTTGTCCGGATTTTGCATTTGCGCGCAAGTCGCGCCCGCCGCACTAATGGCGGAAGGCGTACATTCGTAAGAAGGATCGCTATAAACATTATGCAATTGAAAATTCGGGTCGTCATCGGTGCCGTCGGGATTTTTGTCGGGGTCGTTGGAGAGAATGCCGTAAAACAAACGCGAACGGGCGGCATAAACATCCGCCGTAGAATCGGCTCTTTGTCCGCCGAACGGCGGCACCAAAGCCCCCGGTCCGGTGATGCGGAAATTCGCCCCCAGCGAAAGGGTTTGCCCCGGCGGCAAATCCACCGCCGAATAAGGAGCGTCGGTAATATTGTCCGTGTCGTCGCACAAATGTTGCTGCCTCTGCAGCTGACCGCAAATGCGTGCAAATACGGATATTTGTCGCCCCGTATCGTCATATTCGGCTATGCTCACCGTGTTGTAGGCGCGATCCATATAAAAGACCAAATCGGAATGCAACGGCACTTCAAAATCTGCGGCGACAACTTCGCGCATATTATCCGTTATCGTGGAAAATCCTACGGTGAGGGTGTTCTGAATGCGGTCGCCGCTTTCAACATAACTTTCGGGGTTTTGCAAATCGGGCGGCGGCGCGGTACCATGCCCGTCATTGAACGCGGCGGGCAAGTTGCCGACTGCCGCCCGCACTTCGGCATCCACGGGCGTATCGGCGGGATTGGTGGGATCGGGACCCAAAGCGCGGCGCGTTTCCGGTTGGATGATGTTGACTATTTCCACCGTTGAACTGCTGTATCCGCCCGTGCTGGTGAAAATGACAGAGTTTCTTTCATCAGCATTGTACAGATAAGTTTCCAGAGTCAATGTCGCGGAAACGGCGGAGAAAATATCCGTCAAAATGGATTCACGCCGCACCCGCCCCGAAAATCCCGGCGTCACACAATCGCCGCCGACACGGCTTCGGACATCCGGCGAACGTCCGAGCAACGCGCCGGGGACACGGCGATGTGGAGTGGGCGCACAACCGGGCAAAGCCGCCCTTTCGATGTTGCTTACGGTTATCGCGCCGATATCGGACGCTTTGCCGAAATCCCATGCCGGTCGGGGGCGGAAAGAATAACTGCGCAACGGAAATGCGGGCATATTAAATGTCGCGCTCACTTCTGTGCCGTCAACCGTCAAAAGAATAATGCTGTCTTCTTCCGTGGTCGTGCCGCCGTCCAAATCCACCATCCGGCGGTGCGCCCAAAACTCGTTTGAGTTGGAGGCGTACGCCTGATCCGGCACATAAAACGGCGCGGCATTCGGACCGCCCCACGGCACATAACCGTCCGACAAATCCGCGTTATGCGTTCCCAATCTTTCTCCCGAACGCGCGCGCGGCACCCATTCCGCCGCCTGCGTATCCACTATCACCGTGCCGGTTGTCGCATCCCGTACGCGCACGCGCATTTGTCCCGCCCCCGGCACAATCGGGGAACGGAAACCGCGCCAATAAATGGTATTGAGAAAATACAATCCGCCTTCGCTGGCAGTTATAGAATCGGGGACAGGCAAAGTAATTCCCACTATTTCGGGGGCAAAAACGGGCGGATTCATGCCGGGGACCGTGTTCGGTGCCAGCAATTCGGATGGCGAGAAGTTGCGCACATTAAATGTGTAAACACTATCCAGCGGCACTTGCGGACGGCGGGCGATACTGCGGCTGTCCATTCCTTCGGCGCGTTCCAAACCGCTTCCCCAAAAATTCAGCAACTCGTCTGCGGGATGCACACGGGCGAACATTTCCGCATCCCATTCGCCGCCCGCCGTCAATGCGGCAACAGGCGAGATGGACAAAGAAACATCCTGATTTGCGGGATTGATGTAGCCCTGCCATAAATAGCCCTGCTCCATTTCAATTCCTTGCGTAGTATCCAAAGTAATTAAATCGGGGCGCACGGCGTCGACGATATTGACGCTGCCGGGCAAAAACGCCAAAGTCCTGCCGGCAATCGCCAACCGGTCGCCCGTTTCGGTCTGAAAGACAATTTCACCGGCGGTATCCAGATTTGTATAGCGACTCGCCGTGTTGATGGTAACCGAAACATCAATTTCTTTCAACACCGGCGTATAGTTTTCCAGCGGCACACGAAGCGTTGCCGCACCGCCGAATGTGTCTGTTATGTAGGAGTTTTTGCCGAAATAAGGTTTGCGGAAAAAATCAATGCCGGTATTTCTGTCGTTGGAATTGACATTGGCGTTAAATCCGATTCGCAAGTTGCTCGTACCCATCATAGAAAAAGTCGTGAGTTCCAATACGCCGGCGGCGAGGGCGATATTGGTCGTTGTCGCTTCGGTAAATCCGCCGACATACAGCGTCACGGCGGGCAATACGGCATAATGCGCATCCGCCAAATGCGCCTCGGTGATATTGTTGGGGTCGGTAATAGCGGCGGGCAAATTCATATAAACGCGTATTTCGGCGTCTTCGGCGGCACTCGCCGGCAAAGAAACCAGCACGACATCGTTGGGTGCCGGCATCACTACCGCCGCCGTGGTGGCAACGCCAATCTGCGTTTCGCCGTTGGGGGCGACAAATACGACGGTCGCATTCGTGGATACGGTAGCGGCGACACCGCCGTAAAAATCCGCCATCGCATACACTTCCACATCTATTTCGGGGGCATCGTCTATTTCGGAATGCACGCTAATTAGAATGTTGCCGCCGGCGATAATCGGTTCTTCCAGCACGACATCTTCGCCCGATTCCACCGCAAACTCCAGCCCTTCGCCTTCCGCTTCGGCGCAATCCAATCCGTCATTGACGGCGCCCCGGCGGCAATCTTCGGCAACCGCATACACCATCGGAAAGTTGCGCAACAATTCGGCAGTATCGGACGGCAAAAGCCCCGTCGGCAAATGCACGGCTTCCCGGCGAGTGATATTGCCGAAAATATCGCCCCGCGTACCGGCGGGAATGACGGAAACGACTTCGTCCCGCACGCCCTGCGGCGCATCGCCGTCAAACAAAAATGTATCGCCCGTATACATCACCACCGGCGAAACATCCATCATATCGGAATGCGCCACCATCGCAAACCCCCTCCGCTCCGCACTGGATATGGAAAAACCAAAAAAGAGATTATTGACAGTTGTGGGTGTCGTTTGCACGGGAAATCCGCCGAGATTAAACATCGGTGGCGGTTGATGGGGTCTATGACCGCCAAATGACCCTTCTCTGACAAAAAAAGTCGTCCCGCCGACACCGTCAATATTTGCCGTAGTGGTCACTATCGCAGAAGTCAAAGAGAGCGTTATGTCAGTTACCGGGGGCAGCAACACCGCATTTTCAGACAACATTATGTATTCCGCATTGTCCGCCGAAATTGTGGCACCATGCGCCGCCGGTGAAATATAGCGCAAAGTGCTGCCCGGCGGCAACATCACGACACCGCCCGCCGGTATCTCAAAGTCTGCCCCATATAACATTGCCATTTCCGAATCTTCGCCCAAAAACCCGACAGTCGGATATCTGTCCGGTAATGTTCTGGGTTGTGCGTACAAGCCCAAAAACCTCTGCGCTGGCGTTTCATCCGCATACAACCATTCCCCCGAGGAATCCGCACTTCTTGCCAGAAAATCGGCGGGGTCGACAGGCGACGAATATGCCACAGTCACCGTCGTCCCCGGCGGCGGACCGGTGTATTGCCCCAAAATTCGCGTAGAAGCGCGATTCGTCAAAGTTACCGCTGTCGGAAAATACAAATATATCGGAGACGGCGAAGTCGCCGACAAATCGGGCGCAACGCCGGGCAATGTATAAATCGATTCCGGTGCCCATCCGACCCCCTGCACCGCATCTATCAAACCGCCCGCCGGCAACACTTCCTCATCCGACAAAACATCCGAATCGGGCAACAACACGAGTTGATGCACGGCAACGCCGCCGTCCGGCACCATCGTCGCCAGTTCCACCGTCAATTCGTGATTCAACACCGCATAGTTGTTAACATCGTTCAAACTCAATTCGGGCAACACTTCTGCGGGAAAATTCGGGTCGTAAATCGCGGTACCTTCCGGAAAAACAAAGGCAGTCGCCAACATCCGGTCGCCCAGCGGCGTAACAATTGGTGCGGGGGGGCGCACCATCAAAGACGCCGTATTCCAATCGCCGGGCGGAATCATAAACTCGGTTTGCTCGTTAATCCGCATCGGTATCTCCACTATCCGTGTCGTATCGGTCTCATCGCCCGCCCGAAATCGCAAAGTTAGCATTATTTCCCGCGCGCCCGGCAAAACGACATTGCGAATGACATTCGACTCAACGGTTTCAGTCGTCTGCGGCAAATTGTTTCCGCCGATGGTGGTGGCGGGATGCTCAATATGCACGGTGACGCTCCCCAATCTGCCACGCAAGGGCAAGTTGCGGGCGCGAGTCAAAAATCGCGCGCGAGTCCAAGTATGCAGGCGTAAATTCGCCCCCAAATCTATCGCCCCGTTTTCAACCGACCGTCCGGTCAAAGGTTGCACAATTCCGCCGTTCAAACTGACCGTCGCCGCCTCGCCGCCGACTTCATAAAAAGCGGGCATTTCCATATCAAACATTTCTTCGCCGGCGCCGACTTCGTAGCCGTTCCGCAATACAATTCGCGCCCCTCCCGACAAAGTCGACATGACATTATTAAACGCCCCGGTCATGTCCGCCTCCGGTCCCCACAAATCCATCACGCCGCCATGTACAAGCGTAACCGCAAGAGTCGAGACATTTTCAGGCGGAACACTTCCGCCGTCCGGTAAAGTCGTCTCTCGTACGACCTGCACCGTCATAACCGCACCGACAGGCAACAGCGCGCGAGTACCAGCCGGAAAAGTAAAATCCGCCCCCAATTGCAACGCGGAATTCGCCGGATATTGAATTTCCGTTCCCAACGGCAAAACAAACTCTTCCCCCTGTTCGATTAACGAACCAAAAAAATTGATAAACAACGCGGAAGGCAGGGGAATCGCTCTCATTGTTTCAGAACTAAACTGATTGCCGGGCGTAGGCGCATCCGTGGCATTATAGGCGGGACGCCCGGGCGGCGGAAACGGACGAATATGCAAACGGGCGTTGGTAAATAAACGCAAATCCGCCTGCAAACGCGAAACGGAATGATTGAACGGCAAACGGACGCCGCCCGCTACGGTGATATTTTGGTCGGTGCCGGGTAAAGAAGTCGCCCCGCTTCCCGCCCCCAAAATCAAAGTCGCGCCCGTATCCAAATGTCTGACCGCACTTTCCGCTATCGGCAAAAATCCGACATTCGCCGAATCTAATGCCAGCGAATGCAATACCGCCGTAATCGTAATAAACCGGTCCGAATTGTCTTGCACCAACGCCGGTTGCGATAGCGGTTCGGTCAACCGCCATCTGCCGCTGTCTCGGTCATATACGCCCCGCACATTCAGCCGCCCCGCCCCCGGCAAAAATATTGTCGGTCTTGTTGCAGACGTGCCGGACAATTCAAATCGCGTACCAGTCGGCAACTCCACGCGCAACCCGTAAGAAGGCGATTGCGCCAGCGAATCCCCGCTGCCGTTTGCATCTCGCGTATTGTCCGCCAAACTTCCATGTATGTACGCCTGTGCCGGTTCCGCCAATGCCGCATGAATAATGTCGCCAGCACCCGGCACCTGTATATTCGTAAAACTGACATTTCGCAACGGCGCACGGCGTGCCAGATAAACCCGCGCATTCGCAGGCGCAAACGGATTGCCGGCACTGCGCACCAAAGAAACATTCGCCGCAGTTTGATACGCCGCATCCGGGTCCAAAAAGCCAAATAAATGGTCGTGCGGATATATGTTGTTGTCCATCAAAGTCGTGCGGAGGTCTGCGGGCATCGGCGAATCATTCAACGCCGTATCCAACGCGTACAAACCGAGATTGTAAGGCGGCGAATTGCCGAACGATTCCAAAGGAACGCCCGCCAAATGCGTTTCGGGTTGCAGATACACCCGCCCGATATTGCGCACCGGCAAAAGCGCGGTGATTGTCACGGAAACTCCCGCCGCAACCGCACCGGAATGCACGCTCAAAGTCATTTCCACAGTATTCACTGTCACCACCGTTTCCACGCTCTGCACGCCCGCCCGACGGTTGCGCGATTGCGCCGCCCCCTCTCCGAACGCCGCCGGAGACGGCAAATAACCATAACGCGATAAATGACCGTGCAACAAATCTCTGACGCCGATATTTCCGTTTTTGCCTTCTAACATTTCGCCAATAATGCCTTCGCCCTCGCCCGAAAACAGCAAATCGCTTTCCGCCGCCAAATCGTCAATCGTAAAATAGGAAATTTTGTCCGCCCCGACCTCTTCCGCCCGATTGTTAAACATCACCAGCGGCGAAGTTCTGAAATCCGGATTAATATCCACCGTCGTAGACAACGGCAAACCCGCAATAGCACCGTACAAATAACCCGAAGTCGTTTCTTCTAAATAGGCGTCATATCCGAAATTTAGCGTCACCGCCGCCGCCGTAATATTGACCGATTCTTGCGGGCGAGGAATACCGGTGTCGTTATACGCCCCTCTCGCCCCGGGCGATACCGCAATTCCCGCCACCCGTCCGAAACGCCGTTCCGCCACATCGCTCAAAGCGGTCTGATTCGCCGTCGTGCATGAACCGTTGTCGTTAATATTGCCGCACAACTCGTTGAAATAAAAACCCGGCGAAATTTGACCGAGGTCGGCGAGTTGCAGCCATCCGTCATTCTGCCGCAGTTGCGAATGCAAATTTAAGGGAATATCATCGCGCGTCATATTGTAGGAAGCGACATACCACAGGCGATTGCCTTGCGCATCTCTCAAATCGCGGTCGCCGGCGCCGTGAATATACGCCTGCCGTCCGTCCAGTTGCCCGCTAAAACTCCGCCACGGAAAACGCCCCGAACGGGAGGCACGCGCATTCGGCAAATAACCACTCGGTTCGGTAATGACACTAATATTTAATGTCAGCAAATTGCAAGGTTCAAAAGTAATGTCGCCGGGCGTATCTTCGTACAACACATCGGAAACGCCGTCCCAATTGCCGTCCGCCCCCACATCCGGACAAGGCAGCGAAAAATACCGGTAAGGTGCGGCGACTTCCGTGCCGTCTTCGCGAAACGCCAGCGCACTAAAACGCCCCGGCCGATTGTCCGCTTGCAAACGCGGCGGCGGATTCAACGCATATTCCATCAACGCGCGCCGCGCATCCTGCAATACGCCAGATTCCGTTTCTTCGGATTCTTGTGTCACTTCCGCCGTTCTGAGCACCCACTCGGATATTCCCCACAATCCGAGACCGGTGATAAAAAGCACCAAAAGCAGAACATGCACAAAACCGCGGGCATCGCGTCCGCGCCGAATCTGACAATCTCGCTTCAATCCGTCTCCTTTTTCCGAAACTCGTTTAATCATCTGTCCGCGCATTATATCACATAAAAAACGAAAAATAATCCGTTTTTGTTTGCGGCGTTTTACAAATTTTGCGCGGCGGTTTTAGGCGGGCGGCGTTCATTCGCGCCCCCGCAAATGGCGTTGTCGCGCCGCCGCCGCATCCGCCAAAGCCCGCAAAACTTCTTCGGTCGTTTCCCAACTAATGCAAGCATCGGTCACGCTTTTGCCGTAAACCAACTCCCGCCCCTGCACAATTTCCTGATTGCCTTCCAGCAAATTACTTTCCACCATCGCACCGATAATGCGCATATCGCCCGCCGCAATTTGTGTCGCCAACGCCGCCGCCACTTGCGGTTGTTTGCGATAATCTTTGCCGCTGTTTGCGTGCGAACAATCCACCATCATTCGCGCCGATATTCCGCCGCGCGACAATATCGCCGCCGCCGCCTCTATGCCCGCCGCATCGCAATTCGGCATCCCGCCGCCGCCGCGCAAAATAATATGCGCGCTTTTGTTGCCCTTTGTTGTGGAAATCGCCGAACGCCCCTCCCGCGTCACCGACAAAAAATGATGCGGTCTTCCCGCCGCCCGCACAGCATCCGCAGCAATCTGAATGTCGCCGCCGGTGCCGTTCTTAAATCCTATCGGACACGACAATCCGGAGGCGAGTTCGCGATGACTTTGACTTTCGGTCGTGCGCGCCCCGATAGCGCCCCACGAAATTAAATCGGCATAATATTGCGGCGAAATCACATCCAAAAATTCGCTCGCACACGGCAATCCCTTGCGATTCAATTTCAGCAACAAATCACGCGCCAACGCCAGCCCTTCATTAATCGCGTAGGAACCATCCAAATACGGATCATTAATCAGCCCTTTCCAGCCGACAGTCGTGCGCGGTTTTTCGAAATAAACGCGCATAATCACGAGCAGCCGCCGCGAAAACTCCGCCGCCGCCGCCGCGAGTTTTTCGCCATATTCCAACGCCGCCGCCGGGTCATGAATGGAACACGGCCCGACAACGACAATCAGCCGGTCATCGCCGCCGTGAATAATGCGTTCCGCCGCCTGCCGCGAATCGACAATATGCGCGGCAATTTCCGCATCCGCAGGAAACTTATCCAACAATTCCCGCGGCGGCGTCAATTCCCGCACATCCGTAATTCGTATATCCGATATTTGCTGCATTTTTGCCTTTCCCCGCCCCCAATTTCAGCGCGCAACCACAATTATACTCCGTCCGCAACCGCCGAAACCGCGCAAAGTTTCCGTCCGCCGAAAAAATTTTAATGATCGGTGGGCGGGAACGGATTCTATATTTAACGCCCGGACAATTCGGGGAAGTCGTCTTCGTCGCCTTCCACGCGCATTAATTTTTCTTTCGTTTTCGCACGCTCCGTCGGGGCAACGCGTTTTCCGTCATCCAGAGAATACGAATCGTCTTCAAATCCCCAAACAACCCAACGCCAGCATTTTATTCCATTAGCCGGATTGGTAAATTCCATCGGTTCGCACTTCGCACCGGTGGTATAAATCGCTTTCGTCTCCGGACGATGCGGTTTTTCCGTTTTCATGTCGTTCTCCGTTTTGTAAAAAAAATCAGGCGACTTTTTTGTTCGCCTTTGCGTTGCACGATTTGCAGAGAGCGCGCGCGTTGTCCAAAGTCGTGGAACCGCCGTGCGCCCATTGTATTACATGGTCGGCTTCAAAACGGTCGTAGCCGTTGAACGAAGTATCGCACTCGGCACACTTCTCTCCGCCAAGAATAAAAATCGCATAACGCTCCTCCTCCGTAAAATTGCGCTTCGGATCGCGCAACTTTACGGACGGGTAGTCCAACAAAAAGAACCGCCGCATAGTATGCACACGGGTTTTCAAACTGCCCTCGTCGTTTCCTTGTTGCATCAGGCGTTCAAACTCGTCCAAATAGACATGCTTGGCATCGCCCAATTTTTGTTCCGGCTTGAGATTTCGGGTTTTGGCACGCCACGCGGTAAATTCCGGAATAAACTTTTTGATATAGGAATAGAGGTGCGTGTGCGCGTAATTCGTCTCCATTTCCTTGACGAACAGATAGTACAATTGCGGATACCCTGCCTGTTTCAGCGCCGGATCTTTGGAATTGAATATCTTGACAAGCGAGTTCAATTGCTTACTCACTCTCTGCTTCAAATCCTTAATTTCCGCATCGCTCATGTCCTTGTAATCCTTAACAAGGGCATCCAGAAATTTCTTTTTGAGATCCCTGTACGGAGATGCGCCATTCATAATGCCGTGTTCTATCAACAGAAATCGGGCGGCGAAATCATGGTGCTGATAGCGCTTGTTTTGCAGAAAAATAGTATCCTTAAAAAATGCATGATTGCGCGCCATATCGCGTATCGCATCGCGCATTTTGCCGCCGAACGCGTTCCGCTTCTCGGCGGCATTAAGGGGCTCCCCGTTATTGAGACGGGAAAATATTTCCTCAATATCCTCCTCTTCGGCATCGTAAATGACAACGACATCAAGAGCAACATTGCGGAATTTCGCCTGCCAATATTCCGACAATTCGTGATAATAATCGCCGCCGTTCGGATAGGGTTTCGACTGGCGGTCAAAATTACCGATGGGTTTATGTTCAAATTCCGGCGCCAACGCAATTTTACCGCTCATAAAATCCCAAATGCACTGCAGCCGCTGTTTGCCGTCCACCAGAGCATAATCGTACAGCCCGCCGTTGATTTTCAGGGCATGCAGATAAATTTTCGGCAGGTCATAGCCGTTAAAGAGCGTATCCAGAAACAATTGCTGCTTGTCGCGCCCCCACACCCCCGCCTCTCGCTGGTATTCGGGCGAAGTTTCAATGGCATTCTTAATATGCCAAAAATGCCCAGGATTCATCTTTTCCGTACTACACCGCATACCAATTCTCCTTTTGCAAAAAATAACTTTCGTATTATATCGCAAACGGCGGGATGTCTGAATTTGCTACAATTCGGCAATGAACTTTTTTAATCCGCGGTTTTTGCGGTCGGGGTGGACGATGGGGGGCGATGGGCGGGCGGTTGTCTTTGCCGGAAAATCCAATGCCGGAAAATCCAGCGTCATCAACGCGATTTGCGGCGGACGATTCGCGCGCGCCGCCAAAACGCCCGGACGCACGAGAATGATCAATCTTTTCGCCCTCGCCGGCGGGCATGTTCTCGCCGATTTGCCCGGCTACGGCTACGCCGCCGTGTCGCGCGAAGAACAAAAAATGTGGGGGGAGCGAATCGTCAAATTTTTGCACGAACCGCAAATCGCCGGCGCCGTTCTGATTGTGGATTGCCGCCGCGGAATCGGCGACAAAGACGCCGCCCTTCTTCGCATCGTCCGGCAAACGCCCGCGCTCGTACTGATGAACAAAACCGACAAACTCAATCGCGCCGCCGTCCAAAAATGTATGGCGGATGCGCGCGATTGTCTCGCCGGAATCGCCCCCGCCGCCCGCGTATTGCCGTTTTCCGCGCTCAAAAAAAACGGCGTAGAAGACGCGCGCGAAACCATTGCCGGATTTTTCGGCGGCATTGCGCCCCAAAACGACAACGATTCTTAAATCGGCAAAAACGCGAACGCGCGAACGCACCGCCCGCGCCTCTTTTGGAAAAAAATCAGATAAAACGCCGCCGCACCGCCGCCGTCAAAACGCCAACCGGTACCAGTAATGCCGCCGCCGCCAAAATCGGCAATTGCAACAACAACGCCAACTGCGAAAAAATAATTGACGCGAAATAATACGCCCCCGCCAAACCGGTCGACAATAAAACCGTCATCGTTACCCGGCGGCGCATTCCGACACTCCACACCGCACACGCCGCCAACAACGGCAACGCCACAATCGCCGCCGCCCGCGCCCAAAACGCCGCCGCAAAACGCCCGCCGCCATATTCGTCCGCCACCGCCGCCAATGTGCGCGCCGACATTTCGCGCGGACGGCGCACGGATGCCAGCAATGCCGCTTTCGGCGGCGGCGGCGACCACGCGCGTTCGGTGAATGTTTCGGCGGCAACGCCATCCGCGGTCAACATAGAATCGTCGCCGTTTGCGAGATTCCATTTTCCGTCTTTTTCGTTCGCCCGTGCCGCCGTCAATACCCGCAGCGAATCGGCTGCCGGTGCATAAACCGCGACTTCGCGCATTTCGCCGCCGGGCGCGATTTCGGCGGCATAAAAAAATATCCCTTCGTGATGCAACCACACCGCGCCCCTCGCTGTCGGCGCATTTTTGACTGCGCGCGCCAACGATTCGGACGGTTCCAATATAAATTCTCCCGTCGCCGCCAATGCAATGGCGAAAATCGCACCGCCGCCGCCTGCCAAAAATGCCGCCCGCCCCAGAGAAACACCCGCCGCCCGAATCGTCTGCAATTCGCGGCTTTCTTCCATCCGTTGCAATGCCGCCGCCGCCGCAATCGCGCATGCAAACGGCAATGTTTCCATCGCCAATCGCGGCGTTTGCAATACCGTCAAAAACGCCGCGGTAGAAAAATCCGCCCCGCCCGCTTCGGCGACAAATTGCAAAGTCGCGACCAGCAAAGTCAATCCGCCCCACAAAAGTCCGATTGCAGCACCGATGCGGCGGATAAAATAACGCGTCAATATCGTCATCGGCGGCGAGGCGCATGACGCAACAGCAACGCCGCGGCAAACGCCGCCGCCGGTGCCATTAGAATCGCCGGTACAAAATGCAATCCCGCCGCCATTTGTTCGCGCGCAAAATACATCATATTTAGATGAATCACAAACAGCAAAACCGCCGCCATAAAACCGTGCCGCCGCTTGCCGCGCACAAATGCGCCGCCGACAAACGGCGCGAGAAATGCGAAAAATAAAACCGCCAGCGGCTGATTAATGCGCCACACAATTTCGGTGCGGTCGCGCGCATTTTCCCATCGCAAATCCGAAAACGCCGCACCGCGCGGACGCACCGCACGCGTCTCAGGAGACGGCAAATAAATATCCATCCGCGAAAACGAAACGATTTCAGGCGCGTTCGCCGCATCTTTGGGAAGACGATAAAATGCGCCCCTATCCAGCGTTACAAACGAATCGCGGTCGCGGCGGGCGGCATGTGCCGAAATAACTTCGCGCGCATCTTCGCGTTCGCCGGCGACGAATATGTTGCGCCCCGGCGACTCTTCGCCGCCAAAAAAATAAGTGTAGACGCCGCCCGGCACGACACCGAATTCGCCGGGACGAATATGCCCGGGATTCAAATCGCTTGTCAGTTGTGCGCGCAACGAATCGGCGGCACGCACCGACCACGGCGACAGCGAAAACGCCAACACGGCGACGGCGGCGACAAACGGGGCGGCAAACATCGCGCCCGGCAAAACAAAATGCCGCAATCCGATTCCCGCGGCAAACCACGCTTCCATTTCGCGACTGCGAAACGCGCGTTCTACCGCCAACAACAATCCCGCAAAAAGCGACACCGCGAGAAGTTGCGGCATATATTTAATCATCGCCAACGCGAGAAACTGCCACACCGAAGACACCGGCAACGCATCCGCGATTGTTTCGGCAAGCAGGCGCGACAAAAAAAGCAAACCGCTGACCGCCAAAGTCGCGGGAAAAACCGCGCCGGTATGGCGCGCGCAATCGGCGATATGGGCGCGGCGGTAAATCATCGCGGCGCGGATGTTCGTATTTGCAAAAATGTCGGCAAAATCAATTCTGCAACCCGCCCGCGCGAATTTGCCGCCGCCGTTTGATAAAAAACGCGAACGGCGGGGCGGTGTGCGGCGGCGGATGTATAATTGGCGGACAACGCCGACAAGACGGCGCGACAAACGAAAGGAAGCGAATATGCGCGTTTCATTGCTGAATGGGGATATTGTAGCGGATAAGGGCGATGTTTTGCTGCTGCCCGCAACGACAAAAGACGGCGCGGCGGTATTTACCCCGCCGATGCGAACAGCGGACGGCAAAACCGGCGGACTGTTGCGCGCCGCGGCGGAACACGGATTTTGCGGCAAAATCGGCGACACCGTCGTTTTGTACGCGCCGAAGTTTTCGCATCCGCGTATTGTACTAATTGGCTGCGGCGAAGGCGACATTTCCGATTCCGCCGCCGCGGTAGAAAATACCGTTGCCGGATTGAAAAATGCCAAATCGCTGACTCTCTGTTGCGAAGACGCCGCCGTTGTTGCCGCCGCCGTTGCGGGGGCGTATCGCTATCGCCTCGGGGCGGAATCGCCGCCGCCGCCGCCGTTTACAAATTTGCAAATTCATTCGCGCAAACTGACGGCACAAACCGTCGCGCGCGCAGCGGCAATCGGCGAAGGTACGCGCCTGACCAAACATCTCGCCGAACAACCGGGCAATGTTTGCACGCCCGCTTTTCTGGCAAAAACCGCACGGCGACTCGCGCGGGAGTTTTCTGCAGTACAAACGCGTATTTTGGACGAAAAACATTTGCGCGAACTAAAAATGGGCGCATTTTTGGCAGTCGCACAAGGATCCGCGCAACCGCCGAAAATGATCGCGATGCACTATCGCGGCGGCGGCAAAGACGCACCCATCGCGCTGGTCGGCAAAGGCGTCACTTTCGATTCCGGCGGCATTTCATTAAAACCCGGCGCGGCAATGGACGAAATGAAGTTTGATATGGGCGGTGCGGCGTCCGTTTTCGGTGCGTTATTTGCCTGTGCGCGGATGCGTCTGCCGCTAAATGTCGTTGCCGTCGTGCCGTCGTGCGAAAACATGCCCGACGGAACGGCGATTAAACCCGGCGACATCGTGCGCGCGATGAACGGCAAAACCATTGAAATTCTCAACACGGATGCCGAAGGGCGGCTGTTGTTGGCGGATGCGCTGACTTATGTCGCGCGCTACAAACCCGCCGCAACGGTGGATGTCGCGACTCTCACCGGGGCGTGCGTTATCGCGTTGGGCAGACATTTCAGCGGAATGACCGCCCGCGATGACAAACTCGCGCGCGAGTTGGAAACGGCGGGAAATGAATCGGGAGACGGCTGCTGGCGACTGCCGTTGGGCGGAAAATACGACCGGCAACTCAAAAGCGATTACGCCGATTTGGCGAATATCGGCGGGCGCGAAGCGGGCGCGACAACCGCCGCCTGTTTTTTGTCGCACTTCGCACCAGAAAAATCGTGGGCGCATCTGGATATCGCCGGCAGCGCATGGAACGCCAAAAAACGCGCAACCGGCAGACCGGTACCGTTGCTGTCGCAATTTTTAATGCGCCGTGCCGGATGGTGAAATGACGCGGGTGAAAATGTATGTGAAAGCCGCCGACCGCTTGCGGTTGCTATATCGCCTGCTATCGCGAAAAGTCGTGCCGCGCGGAATGCGGGCATTTGTTCTCGCCGCCGACGAAGCGGAAGCCGAACGCGTAGACAACTATTTATGGATTGCCGTTGCCGGAGAGTTTTTGCCGCACGCCCGCGCAGACAGCGAAGCGGCGGCGGAATCGCCCGTCGTTATCGGCGTTGCAGAACCGGCGGCGGCGTTTCATTCGGGATTATTAGTTTCGTGGCGCGAGACGGTGCCGCCATTTTTCGGGAGTTTCGCGCATTTCGCGGATATTTCGGCAAATACGCCGCAAGAAACACAAGCGGCACGCGCACGATACAAGTTTTACGCCGAACAAGGCTATCCGCTGGATTTCCACGACATGACAAAACAATGACGGCGCGGCGCGATTTATCCCGCGCGCGGCGTTTTTGTACCGCCCCGATGATGCGTTATTCGCATGCGGCGGCGCGGCGATTGTGGCGATTTTTATGCCCGCCGGCAATGTTATATTCGGAAATGCTGTCGGCGGATGCGGTGATTCGCGGGCGGCGCGAATTGCTTTTGGATTTTGCCGGACAATCGCCGGTCGCGTTGCAACTCGGCGGATGCGACAAAAACAAACTCGCCGATGCCGCAAAAATCGGCGAAGACCGCGGCGCCGATGAAATCAATTTAAATTGCGGTTGCCCGAGTCCGCGCGTACAATGCGGCGGATTCGGCGCGGCATTAATGAAAACGCCCGCACAAACCGGCGCAATAATCGCCGCAATGACGCGCGCGGTACAAATTCCGATAACGGTTAAATGTCGAATCGCGGTGGACGATATGGACGCCGAAAACGGTTTGGACGAATTCGTTCGCGCCGTTGCCGATGGCGGTGCGCAGGCGTTAATTTTGCATGCGCGGCGCGCTTTGCTGAACGGATTAAATCCCGCACAAAACCGTACCGCCCCGCCGCTAAACTACGAACGCGCGGCGCGACTAAAACAATCGCTGCCGGATTTGCCGATAATTCTCAACGGCGGAATCGCGGATTTGGAATCGGCAAAACGACATTTGCAAATTTTTGACGGCGCGATGTGCGGACGCGCGATTGTCGGGCGACCGATGTTGCTGGCGGAAGCGGCGGCGGCAATTTTCGGCGTCCGCGCCCCGACAAAACGCGAAGCATTGCAATTTATGCTGGAAGAATCGGCGCGCCGTTCGCCCCGCGAATGGTCGCGCACCGCCGCGGCATTGTGCGGACTTTTTTACGGCGAACCGGACGGCAAAAACATTCGCCGGATGCTGTGTCTGCCGCTTGCAGATGCGCAGCGATTGTTGCGCCCGCTGTACCGATGAATCGTTTTCGCGATTATTGTATGCTCATCCGAATGGACAAACCGGAAGGCACGCTGCTGCTTTTGTGGCCGACTCTTTGGGGATTGTGGCTGGCGGCGGAAGGATTTCCGGGCTGGCGATGGCTGGGTATTTTTATCGGCGGCGTTTTTGTTATGCGCGCTTTCGGATGCGCAATAAACGATATGGCGGACCGCAAACTGGATGCGCAAGTCGCGCGCACAAAAAATCGTCCGCTGGCGGCGGGGCGACTCACCCGCACCGAAGCCGGAATTGTCGCAGCAATTTTATTGGCGGCGGCATTCGCGTTGTGGTTGTTTTTGCCGACAATCGCGCGTCTGTGGGCGGTTGCGGCATTGGCGGCGGCGGCGGCATATCCGTTTGCAAAACGTTTTTTCGCCGCCCCGCAGGCGGTGCTGGGAATCGCCTTCGGTTTCAGTATTCCGGTTGCATATACGGCGGTGCGCGATATGCATCCGCCGCCGGAAATGTGGTGGTTTGTGGCGGCAAACTGGCTTTGGGTTTTCGCTTACGATACGATTTATGCGATGTGCGACCGCCGCGATGATTTACGCGCAGGCGCAAAAAGCAGCGCGATTTTACTCGGCGGACGCGATGTATTGTGCGTCGGTTTGTGTTATGCGGCGGCGGTTTTGTTGTTGTCGGCGGCGGGCGTTTGGTATTTTCCCGGCGCGGTCGGTTATCAAATCGCACTTGTTGCCGCGATGATTTTGGTCTTCCGTTTTTGGCAACTATATCACCGCCGCGATCCCGCACAATGTTTTTTGGCATTTCGTTTAAATCACTGGTTCGGAGCATTCGTATGGGCGGGAATCGTTTCAATTTTTGTTTAACAAAAAAATGTTTGGAAAAAATAAAGTTTCGGTTTTTGTTTAACAAAAAAATGTTTGGAAAAAGTTTCGGTTTTTGTTTGACAAAAAATGTTTGGAAAAAGTTTCGGTTTTTGCTTGGAAAAAAATAAAGTTTCGGTTTTTGTTTGAAAAAAATGTTTGGGAAAAAATAAAATTTCGGTTTTTTGTTTGGAAAAAAATAAGATTTCGGTTTTTGTTTGAAAAAAATGTTTGGGAAAAAAGTTTCGGTTTTTGTTTAACAAAAAAATGTTTGGGAAAAAATGAAGTTCCGGTTTTTTGTTTAGAAAAAAATAAGATTTCGGTTTTTGTTTGAAAAAAATGTTTGGGAAAAAGTTTCGGTTTTTGTTTAACAAAAAAATGTTTGGAAAAAATAAGATTTCGGTTTTTGTTTGGAAAAAATGTTTGGAAAAAAGTTTCGGTTTTTGTTTAACAAAAAAATGTTTGGAAAAAATAAGATTTCGGTTTTTGTTTGGAAAAAAATGTTTGGAAAAAAATAAGATTTCGGTTTTTGTTTGGAAAAAATGTTTGGGGAAAGTTTCGGTTTTTGTTTAACAAAAAAAATTAAAACGATTATGCGTTTATTAAAAGACGGCTGGATTCAAGAAGCGCGGCGGATGCATTCGCCGCATTACGATTCGCGTCCGGATGCGCGCGACATTTCGTTGCTGGTCGTCCACGGCATTTCGTTGCCGCGCGGCGAATTTGGCGGCAACGAAGTCGCAGATTTTTTTTGCGGAAAACTAAATTTCAATTCCCGCCCGGTTTTTTCATGTCTGAAAGACGTACGCGTTTCGGCGCATTTTTTCATTCGCCGCAACGGCGCGATTATGCAATTTGTTTCATGCGAAAACCGCGCATGGCATGCCGGAAAATCGCAATGGCGCGGACGCGAACAATGCAACGATTTTTCTTTGGGCGCGGAGTTGGAAGGCGCAGACGACATTCCCTACGCCGCCGCACAATACGATTCGCTGGCGGAATTGCATTTCGCGTTGTCGCAAAAATACGCGCCGCTATTTGCGGCGGGACACGAACATATCGCGCCGGGACGCAAAACCGATCCCGGTGCGGCGTTTGATTGGCAAAAACTATTTAACAAAATCGGAGACAAAAATGACGGACGCACCCCTTAACTATCATCCCGAAAATCCGGCGGGCGTTCTGGTTTTACTGCACGGACTGGGCGCCGCCGGTGACGATTTATATCCGCTGGCGAAATATTTATGCGGCGGACAATTGCGAGTCGTTTGTCCGCATGCGCCGGTGCGCCCCGTCACCGTCAATGGCGGAATACCGATGCGTGCGTGGTACGACATTGCCGGCGCAAACTTGGAAGACCGGCAAGATGCAGCCGGCATAAAAGAATCGGCGGCACAAATCAACGCGCTTTTGGCAGCGGAATCGGCGCGCGGTTTTGCGGCAAACAAAATATTTTTGGGCGGTTTTTCGCAAGGCGCAGCGATGGCGTTATATGCGGGATTGCGTTATGCGGAAACATTGGCGGGCGTTATCGCATTGTCCGGCTATCTGCTTTTGGAAGAAACTCTGACAGCGGAATCGGCAGCGGCAAACATGCGCACACCGATATTTCAAGCGCACGGCGAATACGACCCGATTGTTTTACCGCAATGGGCGCGCCACTGCCGCAACATTTTACAAACACAAAACCGCCCACTAACCTACAAAGAATACCCCACCCCCCACACCATCCCACCCCAAACCACCACCGATTTATCAGAATGGATAGAGAAAATTTTGGCGGAATGATTCACGAGCGATTTTTACAAAAATATCGCAAAAAATTTAATCCGTTATTAAATCCACAATACAAAAAACGCACACCCCATTCCCCCAAAAATCCACCGCAAAACAAAAACCCCCATACCACCCCCATTTTCAAACTCGCACCGGCGGCGGGTGGTTTTCGCCCGATTCCGCCGCCGGTCGCATTTATTCATCTCGTTTTGGTATTTTTCCGAATGGAAATTCGGATATTTACCCGAAAATATGATTTAATGGCATTTATGGCGGAGCGTGGTAAATCTATTCCTATTCATGCGGAGGGCATAAACGCGGATTCTTTATCCGAAACGCCCGCCAAACTCGCCGCTATTCGCACCGCTTTGCGCGAAGAATACGAAAAACATCATAACCAGCCGTGGATTGTCGCCTATTCCGGCGGCAAAGATTCCACCCTGCTTTTGCAGATGATTTTTGAGACCGTGCTGGCGTCCAAAAAACGGCGGCGGCAAGTTCACATTGTCGCCAACGATACGCAAGTAGAATCGCCCCCCGTTATCAATCATTTGAACGACAGCATCACCGCGATTCGCAAGGCAATCGGTGCGGGCGATTTGCCGATGTCCGCCACAATCACAAAACCGTATACCGACCAAACTTTTTGGGTGAATGTCATCGGGCGGGGATATATTCCGCCGACTCGCAATTTTCGCTGGTGTACCGACCGCCTGAAAATCCAGCCGACAACGGATTTTATCCGGCGGTTGACACGGACGCACAAAAAAACAATTCTTTTACTCGGCACACGCAAAGCCGAATCGTCCGCCCGCAAACGGCGGATGGAAAAGTACGCCCGCACTTCCCGCGGACGGATGAATCCGCACACCCAAATTAAAGATTGCCGCGTTTTTTCGCCGCTTGCCGAATTGGACGACAACGAAGTTTGGGCGGTATTGTTGCAAAGCCGTCCGCCGTGGGGCGGCACACACCGCCGCCTGATTACTTTGTATCGCAATGCGGGCGGCGGCGAATGTCCGCTCGTGCTGACAAAAGAAGACGCCCCCTCGTGCGGAACAACTTCGCCCCGTTTCGGTTGCTGGACTTGCACCGTCGTAGCGAAAGACCGCAGTTTGGGCGGAATGATTGATTCCGGACATGACGAACTGGAACCGTTACACGATTTTCGCGAATGGATTTTGCAGTTGCGCGAAAATGAAAAGAATCGCATGCCGATTCGGCGAAACGGCGAAACAAAATTCCGCGAAGACGGCACGCGCGTTCGCGGTCCGTTCAAAATGGAAATTCGCCGAAAAATCCGAGAAAAATTGGAATCGCTGGAGGCGGAAGTTGGTAAAACACTTCTGACTATCGGCGAGCAATGGGCGATTGACGAAATATGGCGTATTGACGAAATGCAATACGATGCCCGCGATACAGTATTGCGGATGATCGGTGCGACCGCCGCCGCGTAATCTTTTGTTTATTTTAAGGTGAACACGCCGACTGTTCCGCCGCAATCCGGCATTGACACCGCCGCTTTTGCCGAAACGGTCGCGCATTCCGACACTTCCTACAAATTTTTCTGGCTACTTGCCTTGCTGGAAATTATGCGGCGGCGCGATTATGACGCTTCGGCGACAATCCCGTTCAATGACATGTTTTTTGTAATGCTGAAACTGGCGAAATCGCCGCTGTTGCGATTCAAATTGTCGTTCGGCGTACGCGACAAACTGCATCAGCATATAGCGGCGATGGAACAACGCGCCGCGAACGAAAAAATTTGGAATTGGAACACGGCGAATCCGATATTGGATAATTCGGCGTATCGGCGCGCCTGTGCGGATTTGTCCGCCTATGTACCGTACCGATGGCTTCGCCCTTTTGTCCAAAACGAAACGCGGGGCGCGGGCGGCTCTACGCGAAATCAAAAGAATATCAATCTCGCCATAATCACGGCGGCAAACGAAAAATTCAACGGCGACTCGCCGCCGCCTTACCGTTTTGCCGAAGAACGGACGGGAAAAGGAATTGTCGCGCATCCGTCTTGGGCGCGTTATTTCGCGCGCAACGGAAATATTATTGAAGGATGGTGTCTGTGGCATTTCGCCAAATTTTTGCAAACGCGAAATCCCAACATCCCCGCGATTATAAATAAAATTACCGAAGACGGCGACAGCAACCGGCGGCTGATAAAACAACGCCAATTTTGGGCGGAAGTGATGACGAAAGAAAGTTTTTACTGCATATACAGCGGCGCGAAATTATCCCGCGACAATTTCGCGCTTGACCATTATGTGCCGTGGAGTTTTGTCGGACACGATAATATGTGGAATCTCGTCCCCGCGCCGCCGTCCGTCAATTCGGGGAAGGGCGACAACTTGCCCGACAAACAATATTTGGGTGCGCTGGCGGAAACCCATCATCGCATGCTGAAGGTGCGCGCCGCGCATTTTCCGAAAAAGGGCGGCGATCTTATGGAATCTTACGTCGCCGACTTAAAATTGTCGTTTGACAATTTTACGGACGGCGACAAACTACGCCGCGCATATGAAATGTTTATACCGCCGCTTATTGATTTGGCGCGGGCGAATCGTTTTCGGAGCGGCTGGGTGTACAAATCGCCGACTCCGTTAATGGACGGCGATTGACAACGGCAACAATGCCTGTATAATTCGTTTTATGCGCTACGGCGATGTCATACACAAAGGCGATGTTATCGGCACAATTTTTAATTGTCGCGAAGGTTCCACCGTCCGCATTTGGATTGACGGCAAGGAGTACTGCGAAGATTTTTTCATTAAAAATCGCCGCGACTTGAAAATGTGCGTCGGCTACTGGATTGAGCAGATTGAGCGAGGCGACATCAAACCGTGGCTGTCCGAAGACAATTAGCCCTGACCAATCTTTTATTCGGCAAACACGGTGACTAAAAAAGCACCAACAACCATTCCCGCCAACGCATACCCCGCCGGGCTTTCGCCTTCTGGTGTGAAATAAGATCCGATAGAACCGCCAATCGCCGCGCCTTGCATAACAGGATTCCTGCTTTTAACCGCAATTGCGTATCCGGCGATAGAAATACCATACTTCTGAATCTGCCTGCTCTCTTTTTCCATACTATGCGCCCAACGAACAAAATGTTCACAATTGTCGGTAAGGCAATTATATGGTTTGCCTATCCACGACCGCGCCCGTTCATAGGCAAGACGCTTATCCTCGCTCGTAATATCCGTGCATATCCGTATCGGTTTGCCGTCCGAAAATTCCGCCTCGGATTCTTCAAGGAAAGAACGCTTACGCTTGGATCCATGTATCACGCCCCCGCAACCATCGGCAAATCCGTAATGAGTATAACGCTCTCCCGCCATTTCGCAAGAAACTGTCAATACATCGCCCATTTGATATTTGGAAATAAAATATATCATGGCTATATTTTACTGCATTTCCCGCTATTTAACCCCCTCTAAAAATCGCATAACGCGGAACACGCCGAAACAAAATCGGGCAGAATCTGGTGACTGATGATGATGATTATATCGCCATTTCCGCCCGCGAAATGGCGGACTGGGTAAATCGCGTCAAAGGCACGGGCAACGCCGACTTGGTAAAGACCACCGGCAACTCCTTAAGCGACAGCGAGGCGTACTTTACGACCTTGGCGACGATTGCCGAGTGCAACCGGACGATATTGCGCGAAAATTTCCCCGACCACATCACCAAGCCGTTTCTTGTTGAAGATTCCAGTAAACAACAACTCTTTGATGAAAAAATTAGCGAAGTTTGGGAATGTTTGACGGAAAACATAGAAGCACTCTCCATTATGCTCGCCGACAAAACGGAAAAAGGGGACGACAAACGCCGGGAAATACGGCGGGATTATCTGCTGGGAAAACCCGTACCGCAAATGTGCTTGTTCACCGCATTTGTTCGGTTGGCAGCATCCAATGGATTCTCACCCGAAGAAGCCGCCGCCCGTCTTAACAAAATTGACTGGCGAAAGAACGCTCCGCTTTGGGAGAACCTGCTGATGTTCGGGAACACCATTCGCACCAAAAACGCGAAAATTGCCGCCGATATTATCTATTATGTCGCGGGGGGCAAACACAGCGAAGAGGAAAAGAAAACTTTGCTGGAAGCATATCGGAACGTGTTCCCCGAAAGGGAACGCGCCCAAAAACAACTGCCGCCCAAAATCGCATAACGCGGACGGCGGCGGGTGTAAAAATTCCCGCCAATTCTTCTTTCCTTCTCCCGCCTTTTGCGGGCGGGGGTTTTAATGTTTCGCGTCTTGTATCATTTTCGCGGTGCGCAAACTGCTCGCGGATGCGCGTTGCCGTGGGGCGGGGCGGCGTTATCTTGTTCAGCACTCCCCCGGCAGCGGAAAATCCAACACCATCGCATGGCTCGCGCATCAACTTATCGGCATTCGCAACCGGCGGGGAAATCCGGAGTTTGATTCGGTAATTGTCGCCACCGACCGCCTTGTGCTGGACGGACAACTCAGAAAAAATATCCTGCAGTTTGAACAAGTGGACGCAATCGTCGGACACGCGGACGATTCCGGACAACTGCGGAATTTTATTAAATCCGGTAAGAGAATCATCATCACCACGGTGCAGAAATTTCCGAAAATAATGGACGCGTTGCAAAATTTTCGCGGCAAACAATTCGCCGTTGTCATAGACGAAGCGCATTCTGGACAAGGCGGCAGAACGACCGCCGCCATGAATGTCGCACTGGGAGACGGCGACTGCATTGACCCCGAAGACATTGTCAACGCCGAAATGGAAAAACAATTGGAAACACGGGCGAAATCGCGCAAACTCCTGCAAAATGTGAGTTATTTCGCGTTTACGGCGACGCCGAAAAACAAAACGCTGGAAATGTTCGGCGAAAAAGCCGACAACGATGCGGACGGCAAAACGCCCTTCCGCTCCTTCCATCTGTACGCGATGAAACAGGCGATACAGGAAGAATTTATTCTGGATGTACTGGCGCACTATACGCCGGTGAACGTCTATTGCCGTCTGGCACAACAAGCGAAAGATGACCGCCTGTTTGATGTAAAAAAAGCGAACAAAAAACTTTTGCGCTACGCCAAACAACACCGCAATGTCGTAGACGACAACGCCGGAATGATCGCGGAACATTTCCATCATAATGTGTATAGCGCGAAAAAAATCGGCGGACAAGCGCGCGCAATGGTGGTTTGCGGCGGTATCCGGCAGGCATTGGCGTATCATCGCGCCATCTCGCAGTATCTGCATAAAAACAAACGCCCGTACAACGCGCTGGTCGCTTTTTCGGGCGAACACGAATACGACGGCGTACAACTGACCGAGGCGGGCGTCAACAAATTTCCGATGAATCAAACCGCCGCCAAATTTCGCGAATCCCCTTATCGCATTCTGATTTGCGCGGACAAATTCCAAACCGGCTATGACGAACCGCTTCTGCACACGATGTATGTACTGAAAGTGTTGAGTGGCATAAAAGCGGTGCAGACGCTTTCGCGATTGAACCGCGCACATCCGCAAAAAACCGACTGCTTTGTGCTGGATTTTGAGAATAATGCGGACGGCATCGCCGAGGCGTTTCAAGATTATTACCGCGAAACGACATTGTCCGGCAAAACCGATCCGAACAAACTGCATGATTTAAAAACCGCGCTGGACGACGCGGGCGTTTATTCGCAAGAGGGGCATGTAAATCGCGCCGTACAAATGGTACTCGGCAACGAACCGCGCGAACATCTGGATCCGGTACTGGACGAATGCGTTTCGTTGTACGACAAACTTTCGGACGACCGCAAAATTCAATTTAAGGGCGACATTTACGCCTTTTGCCGCACCTACAATTTTCTCGGTGCGGTGCTGCCTTACACCAACCGCGAATGGGAAAAACTATCCGTCTTTTTGCATTTGCTCGCGCGAAAACTGCCCGCCATATCCGATGAAGATTTGGCGCACGGCATTTTGGAATTGGTAAATGTGGACGCCTATGTCGCCGAAAAGAAACAGACGATGAAAATACCGCAGGAAGACAAAGATAGCGTCATAGATCCATTCTCTTCGGAAAAAGGCGGCGCGCGCCCCGAACCGATGATGGACTGGCTGCCGAATATCATCAAAGATTTCAACGAAAGATTCGGGCATCTTTTCGGCGACAAAGAAGGCGTCTTTAACCGCATGCAAAACAACATCGTTCCAAAAGTTTTGCACAACAAAGATTATCAAAACGCGCGCAAACACACTCGCAGCACATTGCAAGAAGTACGCGAAGACGCGCTTGATACGGTGATGTCCGACACATTTAACGACGATGTGGAGTTTAGCAAACAATACATGGAAAATCCCGATTTTCGCGCGTTTATTCTTGACCTCGTCGAAAAAACCGCGGAACACGCCGAAACAAAATCGGGAATCCGTTAAAAAAAACACGCCGCCTTTTGCGGTTAATGTTTTGCGTCTTGTATCATTTTTGCGAGACGCGATCTTTGGATTTTTCCGGATGGGCCTTTGGGGAGGGAATTCATAAAATAAATGCGGGATGGCGATTTGAATTTGCCGATTGTTTTTTGGCATAGCGCGATTAAATCATTTTCGCTATGCGCATCAGGCGATTCCAATACCACTGCCGCCGCCGTTTGCTGTCCGTAGATTTCGCACGGCACGGCGAATGCCGCCGCTTCTACGACTCCCGCCGCCGCATAAAGCGCGTCGTCTATTTCGCGCGGGGCGATGTTTTCGCCGCCTTTGATAATCAATTCTTTTTTGCGTCCGGTAACAAAAACATAACCGTCCGAATCCATTCGTCCCAAATCGCCGGTCATAAACCAGCCGCCGGAAAACGGCGCGTTCTCGCGCAAATAACCGAGCATTAAATTGTCGCCGCGCACTGCGATTTCGCCCGCCGTGTTTGGCGGCAACGATTCGCCGGCGGCGTTTACAATTTGCACTTCGTTGCCGAAAGCGATTCCGGGTGAACCATATTTTCCTTTTTGCGGCGGCGGCGGATTGGAAAGAATTTGCGCCGCGGTTTCGGTGAGTCCCATCGTTTCCACTAGCGGAATAAAAAACTTTTTCTCAAACTGCCGATGCGTTTCCGGCGACAACGCCGAAGATGCCGAACGTCCGAATCGCATTTGCGTTTTTTCCGATGGCGATTCGCCGTGCAACAAGTGCGACAAAATTGTCGGTACCGCGCTAAACCAAGTGCATTTGTTTTCGCGCGCTTGTTGCCAAAATTTTCGCGCGCTAAATTTGTGCGGGATGACAACCGCACCGCCGGAAATCAAAGGCGCAAACACGGTAACGCATTGTCCGTTGATATGATACAGCGGCAAAACGCACAATGCGCGGTCGGCGGCGGATAAACGATGCGCTGCGGCGGTGTTTGCGCCGCCAAACAACAAACTGCGATGACTATGCAAAACGCCTTTCGGTTTGCCGGTCGTGCCGCTGGTATAAATCAGCAACGCCGGCGAAACGGCGTTTACGGACGGCAGCGAAACATCATCGCCGCCGATATCTTCATCGCGGTCAACTTGCACAATTTCAATTTCGTTTTCGCATTGTTTGGCAATATTTTGCAAGCGCGAAAAATTTTCATTGTCCGCAAAAATCAATCGGCAATCGCTATGGCGAATCATATAAGCCAACTGCGAATCGCCCGCCGTTAAATTTAAAATCATTGCCGCACGACCGTGATACGGCGCGCCTAACAAAATCTGCAACGCCGCCCAGCCGTTGCCGCACATCGCACCGACGGGCGCATGCGGTGCGACATTCCGCAATCGCCCGCCGAACATTCGCAACTTTTTTTCTAACTCCCGAAATGATACAACGCGTTTGCTTTCCGGAAAAATGCAAAAAACGTTTGGCGAATGATTCGCATGATGTGCGATTAAACTTTGCAGCGTATGCGAATCGGCGACAGCGAAAAAATCGCAAGTCATGAATACTTTGCGCGGTATTCCGAAAAAAATTCGTCCAATGTCGGTTCGGCGGCGGCGACAATCGGGCGCACTACTCGCGTCGTATTAATATAATGCCGAAAATTCATATTGTCGCTAATGCTGTTTTTGCCCCAAGTACCGCATCCCATAGAAAGCGAAAACGGCAGCGCATTATCAAAACTTCCGCCGTTGGCAAAACAATGCGCCTGATTGACGATAATCCGGCACGCCTTCAATTCCAAACCGAGTTCCAGCGGACGCGAATCGTTTTTCGTATGAATGCCGACCGAATGTCCCGCGCCTTGATAGTTTAGCAACTCCGCCGCGCGCGCCTTGGCGGCGGCGAAATCCGCCGCGCGATAAATTGTCAAAACGAGCGACAACTTTTCGGACGAAAACGGATGTGCATTGCCTACGCCGTTTTCTTCTGCCATCAAAAATCGGGCGCGTTCGGCGGCGGCAGAAAGTCCCGCGCGTTTTGCAAACACCGGCATATCGCGCGCGATCATTTCGCGATTGAGAATTCCGTTTTTCCATAATTTTTCTTGCACGCGGCGTTTGTCATCTTCGTCCAAAAGAACGCCGCCGGTTTTGCATAGCGCCGCGATCATGGAATCGTAAACCGCATCGACGATAATCAGATGATTTTCGGAAGAACAAGAAGTAGCGTTGTCAAAAGTTTTGGACGCGCAAACTTTCGCCGCCGCATCCGCAATGTCCGCGGTCTCGTCCACAATCACCGCAACATTTCCCGCGCCTACGCCGATGGCGGGCGTGCCGCTGGAATAGGCAGCGCGCACATTGCGTTGCGAACCGGTGACGACAACCAAATCGGCGCACTGCATTAAACGCGCCGTCGCTTCTTTGGATGGCGGCAAAAGCATCTGCACCAAATTCGCGGGCGCGCCGATTTTTGTCAACTCCGCATGAATGCGCGCAAGCAACGCCGCGCCGACTTTCGCACCTTTGGGCGGCGGCGCGAGAATGATCGCGTTGCCGCCTTTCAGCGCGTTAATCGTTTTGTTAATCGGTGTCGCCAACGGATTGGTGGACGGAGTTAGCGCGGCGACGATTCCGCACGGGCGGGCGATTTCGGTGATTCCGCGCGCCGCATCTTCGCGCACAACACCGACGGTTTTTTGTCCGCGAATATCGCGCAACAAGCCCAACGTTTTGCGGCGATTTTTTTGCTCCTTGTCGGCGGCGTTGCCGAGACCGGTTTCTTCCACCGCCATTTGCGACAGACGACAATTGGCATCGGGTTCCAACAACGCCCATGCAACGGCGATGCAAGCGGTGTCTATAAACTCCTGCGATTGCGCAGCGAATTCCGTCTGCGCTTTTCGTGCGCGGGCGACAAGCGCGTCCGCCATTTTTACTCCGCCAGATCTTTAAGAAGATCGGTTAGATACGCCCGCCGTTCCTCCCACATCGCCAATACTTCTTCGCGGTTCATAATGCGCGAAGGCGAACCGGTACTTTTCATTTTGCCGAGAGTGCGTTGTTCGCCGAACATCGCCGGCACCCGTTCCGCCAAAAAAGAAATGATTTCGGGCGGCGTACCTTTCGGTGCCATAATGCCGCGAAAATTCACGCTGGAATCGTCCACCTCCACGCCCGCTTCTTTAAAAGTCGGCGTATCAGGCAAAAATTCGTGACGCTGCAAATCGGCAACTGCCAAAATTTTAAGATTATCGCTATTGCGAAAAGCGTCCGACAAATTATTAAAACCCGCCTTAACCTGTCCGCCAATAACATTTTTCATCGCCTGCGTACCACCCCCCTTGGTCGGCACATAAGTCATTTCCGTCCCGGCGCACAACGCGACAAAGTTGCCCGCCGCAAACACATTCCCGAAATAATTCAAAAACTCAAACATATCCCCTCCCCCCGATATTACCGCATCCCTCCCCCGAAAAGAAACACGCCCCCCGCCACCCGTCAATATCCGAGCGGGAGGAGAATTTTGGCGGGAGGGTAATCTTTTCTAAAAATCGGGGGAAACATCCATTCGCTTGATGATGTCTTCAATCAAACCGTCAATCTGCGATTGTTCCAGCGAATCCAAAACACACACGCCGCCTATCCGGTTTAGTTCCTTGCTAAACCGGCGGAAATGTTCTCGTTCATGCAGTTTCCTGTTGCCTTTGAACGAGCGAAGCATAAATTTCATCAGGGAATTCAAAATGGGAACGCTGCGGCAAAATGTTGCGCGCTCCATCACTTCTTTGCGCACATCCTCTTTGCACAACAACGCGCCCAAAGCGTCATTCATTTCGCAGTTTGGCAAACGCGCACATACATGCGCCATCCACCAAAGACGGGAAACAGCGTTATCCCGCACCATTCCGCGTACGCCGTTGACGAAAAAATGTGACAAAATTTTTTGCCTGCGCTTTTTCTTGTCTTTGGGAAGTTCCCAGCGGGCGCGGACATAATCCCAAAAAACAAAATGAGTCAAGTACACCCAAATGCGCTCATCAGTTGCCTGTTGCGGCGTTAAATTTTGCAATGCTTCATAAATCGCCTTGCAACGGGCGGGGTCGTTCTTAATGACCGTTTTGGGGTCAAAATCGCATCCGAGACACGCGCGGAAATTGTCGCCAAAAATTTCTACGCGCGTTTCGCGCACATAATCATCGTCACCGAAAAATTCTTCCCAATTCGGATTGGGCGACTCATAACGCTCGGCGTTCTGTTCAATACTGGCGCGCAATTTGTCAAGAGATGATTGCTTTAAGATGACAACATGTTCGCTCATGTCCGCTCCTCGTCCACCAGCATAACATGCACGGGCTGTTCCAGTAATTTCTGCGCGACATCAAGGGCGTTCAGCGCGGTCAATTGAATTCCCTGTTTTTCCAATTCCCGCCTGATAACGCCGCACCAAATGCGATCGTCGTGATCTTCGTTAGCGGACATCGCCCGCAACGCCTCGCAACAGGCGGACAAATATACGGATGCCAGCAAAGACGGCCACCGATGGCTGTTGTTTTGCTGTGCTTTGAATTTTCCTGCGTCCTCTTCGTGCATAACGATTTGGATATTGTCATTCTCCAAATCAACCAAAAATACGCCCCGTTTTCTGCCGGTAGAACTCAACTCAAAAATAGTGCCGAGCGCCGGCTCCGGATCCTGTTCCACATAATACACGGACGGGTAGGCGGTCGCCAATACATCGCCATGATTAAAATTAAAGGCGAGGTCGCCGAATTCCGGGTGGAAATTCGGACTTTTATGCCCGCCCACATTATCAGTGCAGACGACATAGGAAGATATTTCAACGCGGCGATGCAACTCGCCTTTTTTGAAATTAACAGAAACTTCGCTCTCGCCGGTCATCAGCAGATGGCGCACAAAAGTATCGCGGCAGTGAATCTCCGTTGCATATTTCGCCCGCCCTGCATCGATAAGAGAACGCAGAGATTCCTCGCTTAACGCAAACACCATCTTAAGCCGCGATAATTGGCTGTCGGGAACAATCTCCAAACTCGGAGTCACCTGAAATGTGCGCCCGACATAATCCCGTTCAGGCGGCAACGCCTCATCGGAAAGAACCGGATGCGGAAAAGTTTTATTTGCTATCCACTTCATTTTTTTTCTTCCTTGTTGCGGGACAACGACACGGACAACGCGCCGTCAACAGGATTTGCCAAACGAATCGTCAACGCCACGCGCCGATTCTTTTCAACGCGCAGTTTTACGCCGCCACCCGCTACGCCGTCATGGTCGCCGTCCAAAATATCAGATATGCCAATGTCCTCCACAAAACTGTCGCCAGCAATTTTTAGCGACAACCGCGCCAATCCGGTTTCTTGGGGTGTGAACATAACGCGTTTATCCGTCTTGCTACCTCCCACTGCAAGAACGCGAGGCGCCCCCAATTTCATCGGCAAATTTCCCAATCCGCCGCCCCCGCCCGTGCCGTTGCCATCGCCTTCGCCGCCTTCGCCATCTCCCTCAACGGGAACATCGCCCTCTTCATCTCCGGAGTCGTCTCCGTCATCAATATTGCCCGCCGGCTCCGGACGAACCTTAATCGGTTTCGTCTCAATTGCGGAACTCCCGTCAAAATTCCTTTCGGTATTTTTTTCGCCCGGCAAATTCTCATCTTGTCTGGCAAAAAAACGAGTCATTTTTTCCAACGGCGTAATTTTGTCCACACCGCTTTCCGCGACCTCTTTGATTTTGTCGCGCACCCAGTTAGACAACTCTTTCAATGCTTTCCGCCCGCGCAAAGCATCGCCACCAAGACGATCCGGCTCAAAAGCGTCATGCGCGGGATTTTCCATCTGCCTTAAAAGCGCGTTCCCTTGGTCGTTATCGCAAACGCAAACGGCGGCAAAATCGGCACACGAACCCCACCGAATCAGTCCCGCTTGCCGATCGGTAATTTGCATTCCGCGCCGCATAATCGCTACGCTTTGCGGACAATTCTCTTCAAGAAGAATCCATAAAATACAATGCCCGAGAGTCGAAAGTTCGCTTTCTTCTTTGTGCGCGCCTTCTTCGCTAATTGCGCGGTAGTAGGCGTGCGCGATATTCACATGTTCTCCGGCATTTTGAATTTTAGGGTCAGCCAGCAAACGCCCTAAATTTTCGGCGTCAATTATGACGTACTCGTTGTTGTCGTGGTCAATCATAACCTCAAGTTGCCCGCGATGAATGGCGAGAAAATAGTTGGAAACCACCGCAGCGATGATTCTTTCCCTCCACTTATCCATTTCACCCAGCCCGGGAATCAAAAGAGTCGTGCCGTCTTTACCCGGAGAACGGTGAAAAAAGGCGGGAATATCCTCGCGCTTTTCCAATCGCGTACATTTTGCCGTTTTTCCATAAAAACCGACCGCTTGCGAATCTTCGCCGCCCGCAATTTCATGCGAAACCAGAATCGCCTTGCCTTGCATCCGTTCGTAAACTTCGCCACTGGAATCATTGTAATGCGTGTAATAAAATACTGTTCGCAGATCGGAAACGGCGAACGGTGCATTCTTGCCGATGCCGAAAGAACCGCCCGCAATATCGCTGTTCGCGCTTTTGCCGGTCGCTTTTACCAGACGCTCCCACTGCCCTGTTTTAATTTCTCCGCCCTCGCCGTCGCGCAATCCGGTCGTGTTGTAATCCGACACTTTCAGACATGCGATTTCGTCCGCCGACAAAATTTTGATGGCATGCGAAAAGAAATTTTCGGCTTTCTTTTCGCCTTTGCTCGCCAAAAGGCATTGCTTCATCGCATGCAACAAATCCTCGCGTCCCGGAAAATCATCGCGCTTAATCGGTGCCAATTCAAAGGAAATAGTAACCGGCGACAACAGATCTTTGTTATCGCGCGCATCCAGCGAATTTTGGATAATTTCGCGCGCCAAACTCTCGAACGGCTTGCCTGCAAAAGTTTCTATGCCGGAATCGTTGAATCCGGCGACCACGCCGCCGCCGCTACTCGGAAATTTCCAACCAATATCGCCGCTCATGCCTGCGCCCCCGACCGCATAATCGTTTGTACGCACTCCCGTGCCAACTTCGCCGCAACCGGCACCGACACGGCATTGCCGATTTGTTTGTATTGTTCCGGAATCGGAACCGATTTCGGAAACCGAATTTCGTCAAATCCCTGAAACTTCGCGCACTCTTCCACCGTCAATTTGCGGATGCCCCAGCGGTCTTTAATGAACGGCACATTATGCCCGCCCCCGCCCATGTTGGCGGTCAACGGCGGACACTCGTTTTTGTTCTCGCGGGCGTAAGAACGACGCAACTGATATATGCTGTCTTCATCGCCTTTTGCCATCTTCCGCGCAATGGCTTTGCAATAACGGTTGTCCGTCTCCATATAATGATCGGCGGACGGCTTCTGCCGTTTGTTAACGATTTTGTGCAACGCCAGCAGATTTTCGTTCGGGGCGGGAAATTGAAAATCATTGCAGGGAAAGGCGTTCGTCGCTGTCGCTGTCATAAACAACCGCTCGCGCCGATGTGGCAAAGAAGTAATTTCCGCCGTGTTTAGAACTTGGAAATTGTGGCGACCAAGCCAGTACCCCGCAAGTTGAATTTCACGCAGTACTTTCTCAAACCAAACTCCGCCTTTTCCATACTGCAAATACGGCACATTTTCCAGCAACAAAATACGCGGCTTTCGCTCCCCGAATTCACGGATAAGGCGCACAATCTCAAAGAAAAGCGTTCCCCGTTCGTCGTCAAATCCTTTGCGGTCGCCTGCTTGAGAAAAACTTTGGCACGGGAATCCTGCCGTCAAAATATCAACGGCATCAAGGCGATCGCCGATAACGGACAAATCCCGCACATCCTTTTCAATCAGCCGGTTTTGTGGATAGTTCGCGCGGTAAGTTTCCGCCGCATAGCCGTCATTTTCGTTCGCCCAAAGCACCCGCACATCCGCGCGCGCCAAACCCTCGCAAAACCCGCCGATGCCCGAAAACAGGCATCCGGCGGTGATAACGCTACCGCAATTTGTCCGCGCATCAGGCATAAATTTCTCCCGTTCCGAAAACACCCATTTCCGCATTTTACCACATTCCAAAAAAAAACACCCCGCCATTGCGGGCGGGGTGTGGAGGTTTCCGGTGAGGGAAAAGTTTACAGTTTGCTGCCTGTTTCTTTCAGTCCGCTGCCCGGATCGTGGGGCTTTTTGAAAGGTGTTTTGACTACTTCGGCGTCTACTTGTCCGCCGTATTGATCGGGCAAAGTTACGCGCAGTTTGGAACCGATTTCCGCGTATTTGACCGGCACGAAAGCGAACGCGATGTTGCTTTCTTGTGCGGGCGAATACCATGCCGATGTGATGTAGCCGATCAACTGCGAACCATTTTCGTCGTGGACATGATAGAAATCGGACGGATACCATTCAATGTTTTTTCCGCCCATACGCACGCCGCACAATCTGTGCGTAATGCCGTCGTCCTTGATTTTTTGGAGCGCTTTTTTGCCGATAAAATCGTCCTTGCCGAAATCTACCTGCCAGCCGAGACCGATTTCAAACGGGTTAACTTCCTGATCCATATCTTGACCCCAGGAAAGAATGCCCGCTTCTATGCGACGATGATGCCCCGGTGCAATCACGCGGAGATTGAATTCCTCGCCCGCTTCCAGCACCGAGTTCCACATGTCTTCGGCGTATTTGGTGGCGTCGTAGAGATAAATCTCGTAGCCCGCTTCCGCCGAAAAACCCGAACGCGAAATAATCACATCGCGCCCGCCGACTTTGCCTTTCATCAGACCGTAGTACGGTACATCGTCAATTTCCGCGCCGAAAATCTTGCGCATCAGATCGCCCGATTTCGGTCCTTGGATTTGTACGGGGGCGACATCAATTTCGTGGATTTCCACATCGTATCTGCCGTCCGCGTTGACGCCTTGCAGCCACATTTCCAAATCGGAATCGGAAAGCGAAAACCAGAATTCGTCTTCCGCCGGGCGCAACATAACGGGATCGTTTAACACGCCGCCGTACTGATTGCAAAGAATAACATACCGCGCTTTCATAACCGCGCACGAAGACGCCTTGCGGGTGATGACCATATCCACGAATTTTTCCGCGTCTGGACCTTTCACCTGAATTTGGCGTTCCACCGCGACATTCCACATAGTGACATGTTGCGTCAGATATTCGTATTCTTTCATCAGTCCGCCGTCTTCGGGTTTGATATAGGCGCGCGGATGATAGATGCGATTGTAGACCGAATGACACCAGCAGCCCGCTTCTTGCGAGAGATGCCAATACGGCCCTTTGCGGATGCGCTGGTCAATAAGGATGCGCGAGCCTTCGGCGGCAACGCCTTCGGTGCCGGGTTGAGCGCGCGAATCGCCGCTTTGACGCAGTTGAATCGGCACACGGCGCGGCTTCAACAGCGACTGGTCGGCGGGCCAAGTTGCGCCCGCTTCCGAGAGTTTTTTAATGGACATTAGAGTTTCTCCTTTTTTCGGATTAATGGATGTTTTGACCATCTTCGGCAAAACCTTGAAGATTTGCCTCAGAAATGATCGCCAGTGTTTCCCGCACCGCCCCAAATGGATAGAAATGGAGATGTACAGGAAAATCGTAACGCCGGACTGCGAGACGACCGGCGATTTCCGCCATCATCCCTTCCGGTGAAAAATTGACCAGCCCGACCGATTTGCCGAACTGTTTGCGTAAAAATCCCAGCGAACGACCGATGCCGGAAATGACCGCGAACTTCATCAGTTTTTGTGCGGGTACGCGTCCCGCCAAACCGAGACGCACCGGCACGGAAATTTTATGTTCCTTCAACCAATCCAAAAATTCAAAATATGGTGTCACCGCAAAACAAAACTGCGTTGCGATAAACGCGTCCAAATTGTTGTCGGCGGCGTATTGCAATTTTTCCAAAAGCGCTTTTTGCATTACCTCGCGCGATTGTTCGGGATGTTCTTCGGGATGACCGGCAAAACCGATTCGCAACGCGCCGTGCCGCTGCAACACATCGGTTTTTAGCATTTGCAAAACACTGTCAAACGCGCCGACCGGCGGATTGTCGCCGCCGCCCAAAAACAAAAAATCGCGCACGCCGACTCCGGCATAACCGGCGACAATGCGATCCAACTCGGCTTCGTCTGCCACATTGCGCGCGGCGATATGGGCGACCGGCGTCATTCCGTCGTCTATCAGTTTGCCGGCGGTGCGGATGTTCGCCGCCGTGTCGCCGTTGCGAAAATGCGGCACAAAAACGCGCGCACCGTCCGGCAAATATTCGCGCCACTGTTCTATGCGGCGAATGTCCGACAACAAAACTTCAACGCTGGCGTTTTCGGTCAATCGCCCCGAAGTCGCGACAACGCCGCGGTCTTCGAGCAGTTTTTCGCGCGAACGCGAAAGCAACATTTCCAAACACTCCCACACCATCAGGCGGCAAGTTTCCAAATCGCGCGCCGTTTCTTCTTTGAGCGCGAAACTCAACCACGCGCCGTGCAAAATGGAAATAATCATTGTCGCGGCATATTCGGCGCGGTCATCGGGGCGATAGGCGCCGGTTTCGCGAAAAACCTGCCGCAAATAACTGCACACATTGCTATACAGACGGCGATTGTAAATATGCCGCACGCGTTCCAATGTTTCGTAGTTGCGCGCTTCCACCCAAAATGCAAGCCATACATTTGCGGCGCGTTCGTTGCTTTGTTCTTCGCCGAGAACGGCTTCAATAATCGCCCACAACTTGCCGCGCGGATTTTCGGCACGGGCGCAACCATCCACAACGCGGCGATGCATTTGATCCAAAAGCGACCACATCGTCTGTTCCAACAAATCTTCCTTGCGCGGAAAATAGTTTTGAACGGTCGTCGTGGACACATCGGCGATTTCGCTGATTTTGGCAATCGTCGCATCGGAAAATCCGTGCCGGTAAATCGCCTCCACGGTGGACGATATAAGCCGGTCACGCATTTCATCCGTGCGCGCAATTGAATTTTCGCTATCCGATAAAGCCACTTTAATCCCCTCCGGAAAAAGTTGTTATTTGTTATTATGCCATCTTTTTTCGGATTTTTTACCATCAGGCAAAAATTTTTATCTTTTTGTTGTATTTATTACCAATTTCCGCCCCGATATTATGTAGGCAGGCAAAATGCGGGCAGGATTCGGCGGGATTCGGCGATTTGCGGCGATTTGCGGCGGGATTCGGCGGGATTCGGCGGCGGCGATTCGCGAAAATGGGGAGGATTTATTCGGCAATATCGGCGACAATCGCGCCGGAAGCGGCGGCGAGGGCGGACGGCGCAACCGGAAAAACGGCAAATGCGGAACCCGCCGCCGCCCAAACTCGCACATAGCGGAGCAATCCGGAATCCATCACAATTGTCGCGACATTGTCGTGTCCGAGGGGCGGCACGCCGCCGATTTCAAAGCCGGTTGCGGTTTTGACGAATTCGGCGTCCGCTTTTTTGACTTTTCCGCCCGCCGCATCGGAAAGTTTGCGCACATCCACGCGCACCGCACCGGACAATACCGCCAACACCGGCGAGTTATCGGCGGTGCGAAACATCAGCGATTTGGCAATTTCGCCGATTTCGCAATTCAGGGCGGCGGCGGCAAGGGCGGCGGTTGCGGTATTGTCGTTCAGCGAATGAATCGGCGAATCCAAACCGGCACGGCGCAATGCCGCCGCGACTTTTTCCACGCGCACCGACCGCGCGAGGGATGTCATTTGTCGCCGGATTCCTCTTCCGCTTGCTCCGGCCAGTTGCGGATATATTCCCGCAACAGACGATTTTCGTAATTCGCTGCCTTTGCGATGCTGCGCGCGACATCAAAAAACGAAATGACATCGGTCAATTCGCCGTTTTGTACGACGGGCAGATAGCGAATATGATTTTCGGTCATAATGCTGCGAATTTGATCTATACCGTCATCGGGCGTTGCGCATTCCTGATGCACTTGATCCATCGCATCGCCGCACAAAGTATTCGCCCCGTCCGCATAACCGCGTTTATGCAAGGCGGCAAGCACTTCGCGAAAAGTCAGCATTCCGCGGAATCGTTTTTCGGCGTCATAAACGACAACCGAACCGGTATCGTTGGACACCATAATATCCACGGCGACAGAAACAGCATCGCCGATATTGACGGACAAAATATTACCCGCCCGCTTTTTCGTTTTCAGAATTTCGGAAACTTTCATTTACAAGACCTCCTCTTAAAAAAATAATAACCGTTATGCAAAGCATACCACAAAATCCGATTTTCCCGTCTATCGGGCGGCGGCGGAGGCGAAAAAAAATCGGGCGATTATTGTTTTGCGCGTTTTTCGGCGAGTCGGCGGCGTTTCGCTTCGTATTCCGCCATCTGGTCGGCGGTGCGTTTTTCCAAAATCGTCCGCCACAAATAATGCATTCCGCGGTCGCCTTTTACGGAATTGCAGTTTCCGCAAAGCAGTTGAATATTTTCGTCAATGTCTTGTCCGCCGCGACTTTTGGCAATAATATGATCAAAATCCATCAATTCAATTCGCGTTTCATTGTCGCATCCCGGGCAGATTTTTGCTTGCAATTTATACAGACGCGGTTTTAGAATCGCATCATCCGAACGCAAACCCCGCAAATCAGTACGCTTCGGAAGTTTGCGTAAATGTTCTACTTCGTACGCGGCAAAAGAAAGTTTTCCTTCGCCTTCTTTTTGCAGACGATTATGAACATGCTCCGCCGCTTCTTCGGCGAGATCAATGCCAATCCATTGCCGCCCCAAAAATTCGGCAGCGAGACAAGTCGTTGCACACCCGCAAAACGGATCAAGAACAACCTCGCCTTTGTTAGAAGACGCTTTTATAATTCGCTCCAAAAGTACACGCGGTTTTTGCGTCGGATAACCGGTTTTTTCGCCGCCCGGATTGCTCTGCCCCAGCGACGGAATATCGTTCCACACACTCGGCAATTTTTTGCGGCGGTAATATTTTCCGTTCCGTTCAATAAGATAGTACTTGACTCGTTCCTTGCCGTTTTTGGTCCGGCGTATTCTGCCTTCGGATTCCAACTGACGAATGGAATCTTCGGTATAATCGCCGGTCGGAAGGTCGTAAAAATGTCCGTGTTCGTCTTCTTTGTACTTTTTACGCAGTTCCGCCCCGCCGACTTCGGTAAAATTGAACAAATGTTTTTCGGATGCGAAAACTTTCTTAATGTCTTTGCAATAACGCAACACATTGTCGTGTTTGGTCGCAAACTTTTTCTTGGACGGGCTTTGCGGACCGTCATAATGCCAGATGGTGTCGTTCAAAAAATTCCCGCCGCCAAAGATGGAATCCATCAAAAGTTTAATGCCGTGCGACATCACCGGGTCGCAGTGATAATAAATGCTGCCGGTCGGTTTCATAACCCGCCGCATTTCCGCCAAACGCGCGCCCATATAAATTAGATACGCCTTCCAACTTCCGCCGTTAATTTCGTGCAACGCATTAATCAGCGGAATCGTTTGCGGATACGACAAACTCAACGCATATTCTTCATCCGCATGCGTATCGGACAACTCCCAAGTATCCTTAAAAGACGCAACCGCCCGCCGGTCGCCCTCGCCGATAGGTTTCGCCCATTGCTTGCCGGAATTGAACGGCGGATCCAGATAAATCAAATCCACCGATTCCGAATCCAAACTCCGCAACACCGGCAAATTGTCATGCGTATACAACCGCCGAATCATTTCCTTCGCTTTCGTCATAAATATTCCTTTACTACAATTAAGTCAACGCCATTATAACGGAATTCCGTTTATGTTCATTCCATATTTGTAAAGTTTGGGCTCCGCCTGATAAATCGCGATGCCGCGTTGACGCGCAAGGCGAATAATTTCTTGCTTGTCGCACTCTTCCATTTTATACCCTAAAATAATACCACGCAACAATGTTCCGCCCAGTCGGTATGAACCAAAACCAAATGCCTTTTTGGCAACCCAAGAATCAGGGGGAATTTTATCATTTTTACGGCAATCAATCATACACGCGCGCCACTCTTTCTCATATTCCCATTGACGAGATTTTATCCCGTAAAAAAACGGAACATTGTCTGCGTTGACCATCGGCAAAGTATCACTGTATTCAATTCGTTTCAGCCACGAAAAAGGGAAAACCGCCTCTTCACCCCCATTCCGATATTCGGATAAATTAAACTCCAAACAGCAACCGGCATGATTGTCGGCATAGTGCGCCCACATCGGCAGGGATTCACAACTTTCCGTTAAACAAAAAAATCCTCTGTGTTCCCTATCAGACCATTTTTTTATCATTGAGTAAACGCGGGCATTCGCTATCTTCTCGCTGCATATTAATTCATGTTTTGTGCGATTCCATTTCTCCCAAAGAAAGCCAAAATGGCTCCGAAAGCAATTAGGCAAAATCCGTTCTTTTTCCATCCGATTCAGCAATTTTTCCCGTTCTGCACGGGTTCCAAGATCAGGGGAAAACCGCCCGTCAAAAGGATCATTAAATTCCCGCGGATTAGCAAAATAAATTTCGCCAGATTCAAGAATCTGCTGTGCGCGATTAAAGCAAGTATATTTATACAGCGTGTTCGGCGGCGATATTGAAAAATCCAAACCAATCATTTCGCCTCACTCGCGCGTTCATCTTTCATTTTTTTATTATAACCCGCCGCACGCCCCAAATCCGCGAAACCACGAAGAGGTGCAAAAATCACCGCCGCCGCAGTCGCGAAAATGTGCCAGATGGACGGTGCGACAACTTTCCAAGCCCGGCACCCGCAAACGCCGATAAACTCCCTCGCCGCCTTTGAACACAGCGAATATGTGGACGACTGGCGCGAACTCATGCGCCGGTATATGATTCGGCGTACGCGCGGCTACATCCAAAAACACTACGCCGAGTACGATGAAAACCAAAAACGCTATTTTCTAACTTTCGCAAACGGACAAAAATTTTATTTTCCGAAACGCGTACCGCTGCGAATGGAATTCGGCGGCGATGCGAACGCAGACGACTACGACAAATTATATTCAGACAAAGTAGTAGAAACCATCGGCGAATTGTCGCTGCCGCGTTACGGAATGCAAAAGTACATTAACGACATCCCGCCCGCAAAAGAAGACGAACAAACCATTAAAAATCTCACGCGGGCGGGCGGACGATTGCGCGGTTTCACCCGCAGTATGTTATTCAAACGATTGGAAAGCGGCGGCGATGCTTTTTTGTTATCCGTCAAACGCCATATTCTCCGCAACGCAGTTTATCTCGCCGCATTAGATGCGCAAGGCAAATTGCCGATAGGACAAATAGACGCCGATGCAACCGACCGCGCGATGGAAGAAGACGAAATGTTTGCCGGTGAAAATCTTGAAAATCAGAACGACTGGCGACAGGCGGGCAGCGAAATCTATCGCAATCTGCGCGATACGCCGGAACAGGCGGCGAAATTTACATGGCTTAACGCGCGTTATTTTTTGCCGGAATTTCGCACCGCGCTGGAAAAAGATATAAAACATTTGCAAAACATTCTCGCCATCGTACCGCGATGGAACGCCAAAAACGATCGCAAACTCAACGCGCTTGACAAACTTTTGCAAAAAACACACGGCAACGAAAAAGTTTTAATATTTACCCAATTCACCGACACCGCCCGTTATCTGTTGCGCGAATTGCAAGAACGCAAAATAAAAAAAATCGCCATCGCACACGGCGATTCCGATGCGGCAGACATTGCCGCCCGTTTCAGCCCCCGTTCCAATAACGCAAATTTTCCGAAAGACGAACTGCGCGTACTAATCGCCACAGACGCATTAAGCGAAGGACAAAATTTGCAAGACGCACACATTGTCGTCAACTACGATTTGCCGTGGGCGTTAATTCGTTTAATACAACGCGCCGGACGGGTGGATCGCATCGGACAAACTTCCGCAAAAATTCTTTGTTATAGCGCATTGCCCGCGGACGGTATAGAAAAAATAATTTCCTTGCGCGAACGATTGCGCGCGCGAATGGAAGAAAACGCCGGACTTGTCGGTACCGACGAACGATTTTTTGACGGCGACCCGAAAACGCAAAGAAAAGAATTGCAAAGTTTGTACACTGAAACCGCGATTTTGGAAGAAGAAGACGAAGACGAAACCGATCTTCTTTCCCGCGCGCTTGATATCTGGCGCGAAGCCGTAAAAGACGATCCTGCATTAGCGGAAAAAATTCGCAATCTTCCCGATGTCGTTTATTCGGCAAAAACCTCCGCCGCCGGAGGCGTTGTCGCCTACATCAAAAGCGGCGCAAACGACATTCTCGCGCACATCGGCGAAGACGGCGAAATCGTTTCGCAATCGCAAGCGCATATTTTGGATTTGCTAAAATGCGACAAAAACGAACCCGCACGACCGCGCGCCGACAACCATCACGAAGCAGTTAAAAAAGCCGCAACTCTCACCGAAAACAACGCCGCACAAGCAGGCGGACAACTCGGCGGACGCAAATCGGTACGCCGCAAATTGTACGACCGATTGAGAGCGATGACAGAATCGCCGGACGCTGCAGGACTTTTTCCAATGCGCGAAGTACGCGCCGCAATGGATGCGGTATATCAAAATCCGCTGACCGAAATCGCGCGCGATCGTTTTCGCCGCCTCTTCCAAAACGGCGCGCCCGATTCTACAATCCGTGACATTGCAACGCAACTGCATTCCGATCGCGCGCTTTGCGTTTTTGTTCAAGAAAGCGAAAAACTTCCGAAAATTATCTGTTCTATGGGATTGCGAAAATGACAATAAAAAAAGAAAAACTAAAATCGCTTGTCCAAAGCGGCGCATTGCGCGAAATTTTTACGGATCATCTCGGTTGGGATTTGGCAACCGGCGAATTCAAAACACCGTTTTCGTTCGGCGGCGAACAATTCAAAATTCCCGTTTCGCGAATCGCACAAAAACGCGGTTTTGTCGTCTGCACCGCGCCGTACGATTCAAGATTGCAAGACAAAGCCGCGCGACAACGATTGCAAAAAGAATTGTCGCGTTTTCATTACGAACATCTTCTCGTTCTGCGCGATGACTCCGGTGCGCAAGTTTGGATGATCGCCGTCAAACGCCCCGACAAACCGATTCGCATCGTGGAAGTGTCGCTCGCTGCCGGGCAATCGCCCGATTTTCTTTTAGAAAAGTTATACGGACTTTTGTTTACTCTTGCAGACGAAAACGATTTAACCGTCGCCGATGTCGTCGGCAAAGTGGAAGAAGTTTTTGTACGCAACGCACAAAAAATCACGCGCAACTTCTACGCCCAATTTCGCGACGAATTGTACAAATTTCAAGAATTCGTAAAAGGACTCGGCGAACAGATAGACCGCGAACAATACGCCGCGCTAATGCTCAACCGCCTGATGTTTGTCTACTTCATCCAAAGCCGGGGATTTTTGAACAACGACCACCGCTATCTGCAAAATCGTCTCGCCGAACATTTGCAAAACGATACCGGCAAATCGTTTTATGCAAGTTTTTACCGCCATTTTTTAATGACTCTTTTTCACCGCGGACTCGCCGCACCGTACGCCGAACGCGCGCCCGATGTAAAACAGCGAATCGGCAAAGTACCGTATTTGAACGGCGGACTTTTTAACGCGCACGAACTGGAACGGCAATACGAAAATTTGGATATTGACGATTCCGCTTTTGTGCGTCTGTTTAAATTTTTTGACAAATATAAATGGCATTTGGACGACCGCGCAACCGCCGGCGGCAACGAAATAAATCCCGATGTCATCGGACATATTTTTGAAAAATATATTAACGACCGCGCAAAAATGGGCGCGTATTATACGCAAGAAGACATTACCGGTTATATCGCGCGCAACACTATTTTGCCGCATCTTTTGCGGCGGGCGAAAGACGGATGCGCCGAAGCGTTTAACGCCCGCACCGGCACAATCTGGAAATTGTTGCGCGAAAATCCCGACCATTATATTTACGATTCTGTTCGCAAAGGCGGCAATTTGCCGGAGTCGCAAATTCCCGAAAAAATCCGCGCCGGATTGGATGCGAATGCTTCCGATTTGTTGCAGCGGCGTGCGAAATGGAACACTGCCGCCGCCGAAGAATTTGCATTGCCGACCGAAACTTGGCGCGAAGCGTTGACTCGCCGCGCGCGTTATTTGGCATTAAAAGAAAAAATTAAGAACGGTGAAATTTCCGATATTGCAGATTTAACAACGCACAATTTGGATATTGAAAAATTGGTTTTTAACGCCTTGCGCGAACACGAAGGCTCCGATTTTATTTCCGCTTTTTTTGTTGCAGTCGCCGGACGCAAAGAAATGGAAGGCACGAACGCCCGCGAACGGCGCGGTATTTCGGTTTTGGATCCGGCATGCGGCAGCGGTGCATTTTTGTTTGCGGCGTTGAATGTTTTGGAACCGCTATACGCCGAATGCATTCGGCGGATGCGCGGATTTGTGGCGGAAGACGACAAACTGCGCGAAGACAATACGCGCAAGGGCGCGCTGCGGCATAAAGAGTTTCGCCGCATTTTGGCGGAAATGAAAACGCACAGTTCCGAAGAATATTGGATTTATCGTTCCATTATTCTCGGCAATTTATTTGGCGTAGACATTATGCCGGAAGCGGCGGAAGTAGCGAAACTGCGTTTATTTCTAAAACTTGCGGCGGTCGCCGAAAAGGACGATTCAAAACCGAATATGGGATTGGAACCATTGCCGGACATTGATTTTAATATTCGTTCCGGCAATGCGTTGGTCGGCTTTGCAAGTGCAGACGATTTCAGCGAAAAAGCAAGCGCGGAATTGCAATTAATCGGCGCAACAAAAATTTATTTGCAATTGGGAGCGGTCGGCGTCGCTTATAATCGATTCGTGGATGCGCAAACCGTTGCCGATATAAACACAGCGGAATTCGGGGCGGCAAAAGCGGAATTGCATTCCGAGTTGGGGCGTTTGAATCATGAACTAAATCGCTATATGGCGCGATATTACGGCGTTCCGATTCCGATAAACGACGATTTGCCGAACGAAAATCTGCAAAAATGGCAAGAAACTCATAAACCGTTTCATTGGTGTTCCGAATTTTACAATATCGTAGAACGCGGCGGCTTTGATGTCGTCATCGGCAATCCGCCGTATGTTCGCTATACCGCCGATTTGCGAAAACAATACACAGTTCGGAATTTCCGTACCGAATCGTGCGGCGATTTGTACGCGTTTTTTGTGGAACGCGCGATTTCGCTTGCGTCTAACAATTCTTTTATTGGAATGATTATTCCTTTGCCCGCTTTTGCAGTGGACAGGATGTCGGGAATAAGTAAAGAATTCGCGGAAAACAAAAAAAATCTCTGCGTTTCTTTTTATTCCGTCAGTCCGCAAAAATTATTCCAAGACGCCAAGCAACGGCTGGCTATCTTTGTCAGCATGCCTCGTTTGGCGGTTGACATGACGACGAACTACCTTAACTGGCAATCGCCCGAACGCGAACATTTAATTAAATCTCTGTTTTACGCACCTGCAAAGCGAATTGATTCCGTTCACCATCTTCCCAAATTGAACGCCGCCATAGAATTAAACATTTTGGAAAAAATGCGCGTCAACAAATCTCTGATTACCGAACTTTCCGATTCTCGCCGCAAAAACGGCATTTATTATCACGACACGCCGGAATTTTGGACTCGCGCAACTGATTTTGTTCCTTATTTTTGGAATGAACGCGATGGCGAAAAACCGTCAACACAAATTAAAACGCTTTTCGTCAGCGATGAAAGAGAATCATCTTTGTGCGCGATTATGAACAGTTCTTTATTTTATTGGTGGTTTATCGTTATGTCCGATTGCCGCCATTTGAACAAACGCGAAATTGTTAACTTTCCGATTAATCTTTCCGCTTTTCATGAAAATAATGAAAAGCAGATTATTTCTTTGGTCGCGGAATTGATGAACAACTATCGCAAAAATGCAACTCGCAAAACAACGCTGTACAAAACAACGGGCAAAGTTATTTATGACGAATTTCATCCGCGCCATAACAAACCGATTACGGATAAAATAGACAAACTCCTCGCAAAACATTATGGTTTTAGCGAAGAAGAGTTGGACTATATTGTCAACTACGATTACAAATACCGAATGGGCGGGGCGGATGACTGATGCACTCGCCGGTTGCGATATTCTCGGAGACGCCGCAATTTTTTCGCGGCAAAAAACCGCGTTTTTGTGTTCGCGCAAAGCCCCCGCCGCCGCGATATTGGCGGTATGCAAATGGGCGGAAACCGCCGCCGCAAAAGGCGAATGCGTTATGTCCGGATTTCATACGACTTTGGAACGGGATGCGCGCAAAATTTTGCTGGCGGGCGACTCGCCGCTGGTGTGGGTGTGCGCCCGCGGAATCGTCCGAAATCCGCCCGCCGAAATCCGCACCGCTATCAACAACGGGCGATTGCTGGTCGCAAGCCCTTTTCCGGCGGACATTCGCCGCCCCACAAAAAAACTCGCGCATTTGCGAAATTTATTTATACTGCAAAATGCCGCCCGTGCCGTAATCGGACACGCCGCCAAAGACGGCGCACTCGCCGCCGCACTCGCCCGCTTCCCCGCCCCCGCCGTTTATCTCTAACCCGAAACCGCACCGCAAACAACATTTTTTTTGCGAATGTAAAAAAAAACATATATTTTTTCGCGCGAATGGTGTATAATTTTTTCCGACAGTCCCCCCCACGCCTCTCGCAGAAGCGCAACAAGGGGGGCCTTCTTTTTTTATGCATAACGACAAAATCCGGCATTTGCGAAATTTATTTATACTGCAAAACGCCGCCCGCCCCGCCGTTTATCTCTAATCCGAAACCGCACCGCAAACAACATTTTTTTGCGCGAATGTAAAAAAACATACATTTTTTTCGCGCGAATGGTGTATAATTTTTTCCGACAGAACCCCCCTACGCCTATCGCGGATGCGCACCAAGGGGGGTCATTTTTTTAATGGACGGAATGCCCCAAACCGACAAAATCCCGCAAACGCCGGACGCACAAATCGCCCTGCTTTCGCGCCGCGGAATGCATATTGCGGATAAAAATCTCGCGCTGCACCATCTTTCGCATATTCATTATCATCGGCTTTCCGCCTATTGGCGTCCGATGGAAAATATTTCCGGTGACGGACAATTTCGCCGCGGCGCGTCCTTTGACGAGGCGATGGCGTATTATGTTTTTGACGGCGATTTGCGAATTTTGATGATGGAGGCGATAAAACATATTGAGGTTTCCGTGCGAACGCAATGGGTGCGGAATCTCTCCGCCGGATACGGCGCACACGCGCATCTGAATGCGGAATTGTTCGCCGACAAGGCGGTGCATGAAAAATGTACGGAAAAACTCCGCGAACAAATCAAACGCAACCGGAGAGACGTCCCGGCGAACGACCCGCCCGTTTGGGAAGCGGCGGAAGCGATGTCGTTCAGTTTGCTTTCGCGTTGGTACAAAAATCAGGGCGAAAAGTTGCGGCGGCAAACGGCGGACGCCTATTCGCTGGACGAACAATTTTTTTCCACACTTTTGCATAGTATGGCGGTTGTGCGAAATCATTGTGCGCATCACGAACGTTTATGGAATCGGGCGCTGACTATTCCGCCGAAACAATTGCGCAAAAAACCGGAAAACTTGGTGGCGTTGTTCAATCGCAATCCAAACGCGCGGCGCAAAATTTACAATATGCTGGTGATGACGGCGTATTTGACGGAAGCCATTCGTCCCGCCGTCCGCTGGCGAAACCGGTTGGCGGATTTGGTGTGCGGGCAAAAATACGATGTCGGTGCGCCGATGGGATTTTCGGCGGGATGGCGCGAATCTGCTTTTTGGAATTGATTTAACGCTGTCCGTCAAAAATCGTGCGTAAACGGTGGATGATTTCGTTTAGCAGGGACGGGGCGCAGCCGAAATTGAGGCGCATATAATCGGCGTCGCCGAAACTTTCGCCGGTGGACATTCCGATTCCGGCGCGTTCAAAATCGGCGGGCGACAAACCCGAATCGCGCGTGCAAATCCACGCCAGATAAGTCGCCGCCAGATGCGGCATTTGCGCGCCCGGCATTTTCGCCATTGCCGCCGAAAGAATGTCGCGGTTTTCGCGCAAACGGCGAATGACCGCCGCCCGCCAATCATCGCATTCGCCGCCCCATGCTGCTGCTGCCGCCGCCATTCCGAACGGATTGAGATGCGCAATTGTTTTTCCGGCAAGCGCATCGCAAAAACGGCGGCGAAGTTTCGCGTCCGGAATAATGGCGACCGCAAAATTCAATCCCGCGATATTAAACATCTTACTCGGACTTTGCAAAGTTATCGTCCGGCGGGCGATTTCCGCATCCAAAGCGGCGGCGCAAAGATGCGTTTTGTCCGCGTCCAAAATCAAATCGGCATGCACTTCGTCCGCGCATAAAATCAAATCGTGTCGCGCACAAAACTCGCCCAACGCCAACAATTCGGCGCGCGTAAAAACCTTGCCGTTCGGATTGTGCGGATTGCAAAGTTGCATAACGCGCGCGCGCGAAGATGCCGCCGCCGCCAGCGAATCGGCGGGCAAAATCCATTCGCCGTTTTCGCAAATCATCGGCACATCCCGCCGCACCGCGTTCGCCAAATCGGGGGCGCGGCGAAACGCATGATAAATCGGCGACGGCGTGATAATGTCGCCGCCGTCCGCCATCCGGCAAACGGCATGAATGGCGGGACCGAGACCGGGCAAAAATACAATCCATTCCGGCGAAACTTCCCACGCAAAACGGCGCGAAAAATACGCAACAACCGTTTCCGTCAATTGCGGAGTCGGGTCGGCGTAGCCAAATACGCCGTGTTGCGCGCGCGCCGCGATTGCCGCAACAATCGGCGGTGCGACCGCAAAATCCATATCCGCCACCCACGCGGGAATAATGTCGCGCCCGGCATATTTCCGCCATTTCGTGCTGTCGCCGTCCGTGCGGGCGGGCGGATTTGCGAAACTGTCGGCGAAGTCGTTCATAAAATCGGATGCGCGAAATCAGGAATCATTTTTGCGCCGCGAGATATTTTTCCACTTCGTTCGCGAACGAATCGCCGTGATGACGGCGGCATTTTTGCATTGCATCTTGCAAAAATGTTTCGCCGAATTGTCGCCGGAAATCCGCGAACAAATGCGCGACAAATCGCGCGCCGGTAATGCGCGGTGCGTCATCGGCGAAATCGTAAAAAGCGGGTTTGTCGTCCGCATAAATGTGTTTGACGATTTTCGCGCCGTCTGTGGAATCTGCCGCGCCCGCCAAAACGCCCCATTCTTCCATTCCGGGCGCGCGCCAAAAAAGAGACGAACCGCATTCGCCGCAAAAACCGCGTTCGCACCATTCCGAACTTTTGTACCATTTCAACGCGCCGCCGGATAATGATACTTTGGCAATAAACGCCGCCGCCGGCAAGCCGCCGCACCATTTGCGGCACATCCCGCAGTGGCACAAACCGATTTCTTTCGACGCGGCAGTCGTAAATCGCACCGCCCCGCACAAACACCGCCCTCCGATTTCCGTTTTCGTCATCGTATTCTCCTTTTTTTGCGGACGAATAAAAAATGATTATACTCCGCCGCGCGGTTTCGGTTAAAATGACACTTTGCGGGGTATAGCGCAGCCTGGTAGCGCGCCTGCTTCGGGAGCAGGAGGTCGTGAGTTCAAATCTCGCTACCCCGACCATTTTTCCGACTATTATGCGGGCGAAAACTTCCGTCTTTGCGCAAAACTCCCGGTTTTGTGAATGACTGGTTATCCGTCGCCCGAAATTAATATCGTTTTCATTTTGTCCAAATCCGCCGCTTCGCCCATCATAACAATTTGGTCGCCGGGATGCGGGATGCCGTCCGAATCCGAAATATCCAACTCCTCGCCGTCCCGCCGCCATGCGACGACTCTTACTTCCGCGGCAATTGTCCGCAACGAAACATCGGCGGTCGCGACACGGCACGACAAAATTCCGCCGTCATCTTCGCCGCCGCCGAATCGTCCGCGAAAAAACGGGTCATCGCGAAAACGCGCGCGCTTGAAGGCGGCAATGTCGGGCGCCGTGCCCAAACGCCGCAAAGTTTGTCCGGCGAACGACAATCCGCTTTGGTGCGATTCTACGAGAATTTGATCCGCGCCTGCTGCGCCGAGTTTTTCCGCTTGTCGCGCCGTGCCGGCTTTGGCAATAATGTGAATTTTCGGATTGAGTGCGCGCGCCGTGCGCACCGTCTTTTCCGCCGATGCAGGCGCGGGAAATGTGATGTTCAGCACTGCCGCGCGTTCTATGCCCGCCGCGGAAAGCGATTTTGCGCGACACGCATCGCCATAAATGACATCGCCGGAATCGACAGCCGATTCCAAAATTTCGTAGTTGTTTTCCAGCGCGATAAAATTCGGATTTTGCGTCCGCAAAATTCCCGCCGCCGCTTGTCCGGTCGCACCGAAACCGCAAAGAATAATATGCCCCGACAAATGCGCCGCCCGTTTGCCGCCGGCGGCGTCTTGTCTTGCATCAATTTTCCAGTCGTTCGGACAAAGCCAATGCACCAGCCGGTCGGATTGCGACCACACAAACGGAGTCGCCACCAACGCGATAATGTTCGCCGGTACCAAAATTTGAAACATTTCATCGGATAAAATTCCGCTGCTTTTTGCCACCGCCAGCAATACAAATCCGAACGGTCCGCCGCCGCCGGTCAACAACGCCGTCCGCCACGATGTCGCCGGGGCACCGCCCATCGCGCGCGTAACTAAAAGTACTATCGGCACTTTAATCGCCCACATTAAAAACGCGAGAAGGAAAATCAGCCCCGCCGCCGCCGCGAACAATTCGGGATTGATAAGCATTCCGACCGTGACAAAAAAGAATCCGAGAAATAAATGGCGGAACGGTTCTATCATCCGCCCGACCCGCGCACGGTGCGGCGTTTCGGCAATGAGAATGCCGACCAAAAACGGTCCCAGCGCGAACGAAAGATCCAAAAATCCGGACGCCAACGCCGATGCCGCAATCAGCATCACAATGTTCAAAACAAACAACTCGCCGTCCGCATGCGTTGACACCCAATCCAGCCAAAGCCGCATCAGCCGCGGCGCAACGGTAAAAACAAACAGCAACACTCCCGCAATTTTCAACGCCAACAACGGCGCCGTCGGCCACAGCGAAGAAACAATATCGCCGGTGGAATATAAAATAATTAGCGGAATAACGAGAAAATCCTGAAACAATAAAATCCCCATCGCACGCCGCCCGACCGGCGAATTGATGGCGTTTCCCTCTATTAAAATTTGGCTGATAACCGCAGTCGGCGACATCATCGCGATAAATCCTATCAGCAAAACAAGCAACACTCCGTCCACATAAAACGCGGCAATGGATGCGACGACGGCGGTCGTCACGCCCACTTGCAATCCGCCGAGTCCGAATACAAAACGTTGCAAAGATTTCAATCCGCGCAAATCAATTTGCAATCCCACAGTAAACAGCAGCAAAATAATGCCGAGTTCGGCGGCAAGATCCACCGTCTCGCCCGATTGCAACAACTCCAATCCTCCCGGTCCTACAATCAGCCCGACGATGAAATATATCGGCACCGCCGACAGATTCGCCGCCTTCAACAGCACGATTCCGAAAAGCGTCCCGACCAACAACGCAATGATAATGACGAAAGAAAAATTTTCCATAAATAACTATGCGAAAACGCCGCCCGCGCGATCTCTCCCCTTTCCGCCCGCCGAAAGCGCGGCGGCAAGAATCGCCGCCGCCAAACTTCCGCCCGTCATGACGGCGAAATCCGGTACCGCATTATACCGCCTATTCGTCGGCTTCCTTAAAATATTTGCGCGTCACTTTAAACACCATCGGTGCGAGCAACAACAAACCAATCAAATTCGGCACCGCCATCAGCCCGTTGAGCGTGTCCGACAAATTCCAGACGAAATCCACTTTGAAATTTGCAAACGACAACGCCGCCAGCACGAACAAAACGCGATAAACGATAACTGTTTTTTCGCTGAACAAAAACTGCCAGCATCGTTCGCCATAATACGACCAGCCGAGAATTGTCGTAAACGCAAAAATCGGCAACGCAATCGCAATGACATAGTTGCCGCCGCTTAAAGATTCGGCGAACGCCGTGGAAGTCAGCACCGCACCGGTCAATCCGCCGCCGCCTTCCGCCTCAAAAGTCCATGCGCCCGAAGTCAAAATCACCAGCGCGGTCATCGTACAAACGACAATCGTATCTATAAAAGTACCTAACATCGCGATGATTCCCTGCCGCACCGGATTGTCCGTTTTGGCAGCGGCATGCGCAATCGCCGCCGAACCAAGTCCCGCCTCGTTAGAAAAAACGCCCCGCGCAACGCCGAAACGAATCGCGGCAGCAACAGCAGCACCGGCAAATCCGCCCGCCGCAGCGGCTGGTTCAAAAGCGTATTGCACAATCATCCCCAACGCGCCCGGTACTTTGTCTATGTTGATGGCGAGAATAACCAAAGACGCACCGATATACAAAACAATCATCGTCGGCACGAGTTTGCCGGCAACATCGCCGATGCGTTTAATCCCGCCGAGAATGACAAACGCCATCAGAGCGGCAACGGCGATTCCGGTAATCCATGTCGGCACATTAAAAGTATTGTCCAACTCCACCGCAATGGAATTGACCTGCACGGCGTTGCCGATACCGAAAGCGGCAACCGCACCGAAAAGCGCGAACGCGAAACCGAGCCATCTGCCGAGTTCGGGGGCGAATTCGCCGACACCGTTGCGCAAATAATACATCGGTCCGCCGACATATTTTCCTTCCCTGTCTTTTTCGCGATACGAAACGGCGCACACGGCTTCGGCATATTTGGTCGCCATACCAAACATTGCAATCACCCACATATAAAAAATCGCCCCCGGTCCGCCGAGCGCAATGGCAGTCGCAACACCGGCGATATTGCCGGTGCCGACAGTCGCCGAAAGCGCAGTCATCAGCGCATTAAACGGTTTGACTTCGCCATCGCCGCCGCCGTCATCTTTGGCAAAAAGCAGCCGAAAGCCATAACCGACTTTGCGCCAAGGCATAAACACCAGCCCGAGCGTCAGCACCACGCCGGTAACACCCAGCATCCCCAACATCGGCGGTCCCCACGCAAAAGCGTTAATTTGATTGATAATGTTATTCAATGCTTCCATTTTTTTCTCCTCTTTCCGGCACAATGCCGTGTATGCAATTAAGTCCCAATCCAATTTATACCACACATCCGCCGAAAAAAAGTAAACCCCCCGCCCCCGAACATTTTCGCCGCCCCAATTTCCGCATTCCCTCGCCCGTCATTTTCATTTTTTACCATTCCGATGCAAATCGGAATCTCCCTCCCCGTCGCCGCCATTTTCAATTTTTACCATTCCAATGCAAATCGGAATCTCCCGCAGAGATTCCGGCGTTCGCCGGAATGGTAAATTCTTTTTTTCTAATTCCCAATTTCTACCATTCCGATGCAAATCGGAATCTCCCCCGCCGCCGTCCGATTCTCGCCGCCGAATTCCCGCCTCCCCGACTCGCCCCTGACATTTGTCGGGGGCGAAACGAGTACGGCGGAGTTTACTCCGCCCCGCCGCCGCCCGATTCTCGCCGCCGAATCCCCGCCTCCCCCGCCGTCATTCCCGCGAACGCGGGAATCTGTAAAAATGAGGGACGTCGGAAAAAGAACCTTCCATTCCCGCGAACGCGGGAATCTGTACGCATCGCTTTGCGATGCAAATTACCACCGCTTTACTCCGCCCCGCCGCCGTTATTTCTCGCCGCCGAATCCCCGCCTCCCCGCCGTCATTCCCGCGAACGCGGGAATCCATTTTTACCGACAAACCCCCGCATTCACCTCGTTTTTTGCAAAAAAATGCACGGGAATTTCAAACTTAATTTTCGCGTAAAATTCGCGAAATTCCAAAATTAATATCCCGGAATAGATTCCAGTTTCGCGGGAATGACGGCGTTTTTTCGCGGAATTCCGCCGCGTTCGCAGGAATGAAATGTTTCCGGTTTTGCGGAAAATGGAAAATTTATTTTCGGCGGAATTTCGCCGCGTTCACCTCGTCATTCCCGCGAACGCGGGAATCCATTTTTACCGACAAACCCCCGCATTTACCTTGTTTTTGCGAAAAAATTACCCGTTTCATTTTCCCCAACTTACCGAATTTGCAATTCCACGGCGAAGGAAACTCCTTTTGCGTTCGTTGCCGAGTTCCATTCTGCTGCTGCTGACCATTTGCTGTTTTCTGTTTTTTGTGAATAGCCCGCTGTGTAGATTGTTTGCGGTTTTTGTTTTATGGGAATTTTTGCGGTTTCGGTGCGGATTGTTTGCACGGATTCGCCGATGAATGCTTTGTGTGAATCGCCATCGGCGACGGGGTAGTGCAAAACCATTTCGCCGCCGCTGATTCGCGATTCTTGTCGGGCGGAAAATTGCAAGTTGTCGTTATGCAAAAATAAATCGCGGTATTGAAATCCCGCTGTCCATTCTTCCGCCCGTGCGTTTTGGATTTGCGAAATAAAAGAAGCGGAATCGTAATCCGCTTTTATTTGCGTTCTTCCGTATTCGCCGAATGCGGAAAGTCCCGCATAATCCGCCGTTGTCCATTTGACATAGCCGCCGGTGTCGCTTGCGTTTTCCGCCGCAAAAGGCGAACTTCCTTCGCCGATATAACTGCTTTGCGAATCGTCATGCCGCAAACCGCCCGAAAATCGGAACGCGTTTTCGCCGCCGCCGCCCGCATAATGCAAATCATAATCGCCGTTTGCATAGTTGAAACCGAATCCCGAATTTTCCGGCGATAAAGAATCATCCGCCTGCATTTCTTTCGCCGCATTTCCCAAACTTGTTTTCGGCAAATCGGAATCGCCGCCGCCGACAATATCGGAAAGCCGCATATTGTAATAACTTCTATCCGTAATCCGCAACGCAACCGAAACCGATTCCATCCGCCCTCGCAAATGCGAAAACTCGCCCGGCAAACTTTTCCGCAAATCGCTGTATGCCATTCCGTCCGCCGTCTGCATCGCCTGCAGTGTTGCAATTCCATTTCCGACATCCACCGCACCCCAACCAAAAACTTCGTCCGGCATTCCGTCATTTTTGCGAGTTCCCAACGGACGGGCAGATTCCAAAAGCACCTGCCGAATCACCGTCATCGGCAATTCGGGAGCGGCGGATTTTAATAATGCAAGCGCACCCGATACATGCGGAGCTGCCGAAGAAGAACCGAAAAATGATACATATTTGTCATCCCCCGACAAGCCCGGCGTTCTGTGCGCATGAAAGGCGTTAATGCACCACATTTTCGCCTCGCCGCAATGAATTGTTATTATGGCTTCCTTCTTTGTCTTAAAGTTATAGTGATAATTTCCGACAATCAGCCAATTGTCTTCCAAATCTTTCTCGTAGCGCGGCACGGTCGCCTGGTTTAGCCGGGAAAGTTTATGCGGCGAACCGTTATTGCCGCCCGCAAAAACAAATATCGTGTCGCTGTCGGCGGCGACTTCGCGGTAATGCTTCATAAAAAGCGACATGTTTGTTCCCGTAGCGGGATACCATGTACTGTGATTGACAATCGGAATTTTATTGTCGACAATATACCGCAAATCGTCCGTCCTGTCATGCAACCGAAATCCCGGTCCCAAAGGAATCGGAATCAGTTTACTTCTCGGTGCGACTCCATGCATTGTTATTCCGTTGCGGGGCGCGGCGATAATTCCCGCCACCGCGCTGCCATGATAAAGCAAGTATAGATTTATCGTTGCGGTCATCTCGGGTGTATATCCCCAAATGGAAACAAATGAATCAAGAGCATTTTCATTGAATTCGTCGCAGTTATAGGCGTTAAGAAACTGCTCCCCCAAGGCGGGGTTGTGAAACCCAAGAGACAGCCCGCGACAATCCAAACCGGTGCTTACGCTGATGACATTCGCCCGCAAATTTTCATGCGTCCGCGAAACTGCCTCTCCAACCACCACTGTTACGCTCTGACCGTGATACCCCCGCGAATATGCATACTCATACCCCGCAAGTTCCTTATATGGGGCGTATGACAGCAATCTCCGATATTCCGCCGTATCATAACTGCATTCACCCTGCTCATTTCGTTCGCGGAAATCAGAACACGGCGGCGGAATCATCTCGCACATTCCGGAATTATTTCGCTGATAACCGTCAACGCAAACGCAGTTTTGTCCGTCCGCCATTTCATTCGCATCGCAATTCGGCGGCGGTAATTCGCATACTCCATTTTGCCGAACATAACCCGAAATGCAAACGCAGTTTTGTCCGTCCGCTATTTCATTCGCACCGCAATTCGGCGGAATCATTTCACACATTCCGGAATTATTTCGCTGATAGCCGTCAACGCAAATGCAGTTTTGCCCGTCCACCATTTCATTCGCATCGCAATTCGGCGGCGGTAATTCGCATGCTCCATTTTGCTGAACATAACCCGAAATGCATTTGCATATTCCGTTGCTTTCCTCTTCATTCGCACCGCAATTCGGCGGCGGCAATTCCGGTTCGCAAATATTATTTTTACGAACATAACCCGAAATGCATTTGCAGTTTTGTCCGTCCGCTATTTCATTCGCATCGCAATTCGGCGGCGGTAATTCGCATGCTCCATTTTGCTGAACATAACCCGAAATGCATTTGCATATTCCGTTGCTTTCCTCTTCATTCGCACCGCAATTCGGCGGAATCATTTCGCACATTCCGGAATTATTTCGCTGATAGCCGTCAACGCAAACGCAGTTTTGCCCGTCCGCTATTTCATTCGCACCGCAATTCGGCGGAGTCATATCGCACATTCCGTTCGCATTTCGCCGAGAGCTGTCAATGCATATACAAGCACCTTTCGCATTTAACCGATAGCCGTCAGCGCAAACGCAGTTTTGCCCGCTTATCTTTTCATTCGCCCCGCAATTCGGCGGCGGCGATTCCGGTTCGCAAATATTATTTTTACGAACATAACCCGAAATGCATTCGCAACTTCCGCCGATTATTTCTTCATTCGCACCGCAATTCAACGGCGGCGGTTCGGTTTGCGTTTCCGCTACTTTTAACGCGTCTTTTAGTTGCGACCGTAATTCCGTCATTTCCGCCAATAAATCGTTTATTGTCTTGCGGGCGGCGTCAATGTCATTCACCAAACTATCAATTTTTCGCAATAACAAATCTTGCTCCGTTCCGATACCCGAGTCCACAATTTCCGAACGCAAATCATTCGCCAAACTCCGCGCCTGCGTTTGTTCGGTCTCGGTAAGAATCGGTTGCTCAATCTGCGAATCATCCCGCGAATCATCCGAATTCACGGACGGGGCGGCACCGCCTCCGCCTCCGCCGCCACATGCCGACAATGCAAATGCCGTTGCCATCATCAAAACTACTCGTTTCATTTTTATCCTCTCCAAAGTTATGAAAGAAAAGCGAAAAAATCCCTCTCCATCAGTTTATCACAATCGCCGCCGAAACGGGAATTCCGATTCGGGCGGGAATGCGGCGAGGAATTCCAGATTGCCGCGGGAATGGCGATTGTCGGGATTAAGATTTATCGCTTTTGGATGTTGTGCGGGCGTATAGGGATGCGACTTTGGAGCCGAGTTTGAGGAGGCGAGTCAGTTGTCGCGTTTCCATTGTCTGAACATCGTCGTGCCATTCGGCGAAAAGATGCAAAATGTCGTGCATCGCCCTGATTTTTTTCTGTTGATGACGTTCTTCGGCGGTGCGCGGACGCATTGCCGCGGTTTTGCGTAGCATTTCGCGGGTCGGTTCAAGTTCGCGGCGGCGGCGTTCTTCGGCGAGAACGCGGGCGATTTCCCACACATCGTCGACGGCAACAAAATGATCGCGGCGGTCGCCGGGGGAACGCCGTCCGGACACGAGACGCCATTGTTCCAAATCTTTCAACGCCGCGCCGACATGCGAACGCGAAAAATTCAACGCCGCGCAAATCGCCCCCGCATCCGTCGGGTGCGGCGACAAATATAGCAACGCAAAAACCTGCGCCGAAATGCGATTAATCCCCCAGCGACTTCCCATTTCGCCGAAATGCTGAATGAAATCGCGCGCCATCGGCGAAAGAATCATCGCCGCCCCGCGCCGTCCGCGCCCGCGACAAAAAAATCATCCGAATATATCTGTCGTGCCATCAATCAATTTCCCCGCCAAAATTTCCGCCCGCCAAAACCGCATAGCCCGAAACCGGACGGCATTTTTTGATTATAATCTTTTCACCGGCGTTTATGAAATGCGGACGGCAATCAACGCGCCGCCGCTTGCATAAATATTTCCACCATTTGCATAAATCGCGCCGTCATTTACACGAATCGTTCCGTCATTTATGCAAATAAAATCACGATTCACACTGCGGCAAAAAAAACAGAAAATCGGCAATTTACAAATTTCGCCACCAAATTCCCGCAACGACGGAAACACGGAATCTCCGCCAGTTTTTGTTATTCTTTCGCAACTTCCTCGCATTCAACTTCCAAATTGGTTTGACATTCTGTTAATTCCTCGCATTCAACTTCCAAATTGGTTTGACATTCTGTTAATCCGTCATTTTCGCATATTCTTATTGCCGCACGGATAGCCGCATATTCCGTTTCGCCTACTCCTGCTTCGCTTGCACCAATTCTTCCCCATTGCGTATTGTCGGGGTTTATGCCGTTTGCAAAAGAACGGCATACGGTTTTTGTTTCCGGTTTCGCCGGTTCTTCCGCTATTTCTTCCGCCGGTTCTTCCGCCGGTGATTCTTCCGCCGCCGATTCGTTCACCGATTCGTCCGCAACCGATTCATCTGCCGCCGATTCGTTCGCCGGTTCTTCCGCCGCTGATTCTTCCGCCGATTTTTCGGACGGCGTATAATCATTTAGCAAATGTCTGTAATCTGCATCTTCGGGTTCAACGCAATTCGGTCTATCTATGCAATAATTTTCCGTGCAGACAATTCCCGTTGTACAAAAACACGGTCTTTGCGGACTGCGAATTGAAATACAAAACTCCGCTTGTTCATTTTCCGACATCGCCGAAAATTGACGAAAGGCATATTCCGATTTTGATTGTGTATCAGTATTATTATCTGTTGGATTTAATGCAAAAGATGAAAAATTTCTATAAAATTCTACAAATTTTTCATTATCTAATTTATTGAAATTCTTTTCATACCATTCACCTAAGCTACTCATTTGATTTCCGCTTTTTTCTAATACACGTTCTTTAATTTTATTTCTATAACTGATAGCGGTTTCTAATGGTTGATTATTTTCATCCAAAGTACCGCAAATTTGTTTTTGAAGATTTTCGTATCTATTGATTTGATGAATAGTTTCAATGGGTACTTGAAGGTGCATTTTGTATAGTACATAACTTTTATAAATACAAGAATGTGGCAAGATTCCAAGTATCATCTCATAGTAACTATCATTATATACTTCTTTATCACCAATTTCACTTACATAAGGGTAGTCGGGTTGGTCTTGAATGCTTTCCAAAGTTCCCATAAATAAATCATAAGATTTTTTCAGCCTTTCTAAATCTTTTGTTTCTTTCACATCCCAATTTTCTGTATACTCAAGTTGAGCCAAAAGATATTTTCCTGCAGGAATGCCTCTATCCGCAACAATTTGCAAAAGCCGCCTTCTTTCATCTTCTGAGTTAGAACATGTAGCCATGCTAATAAACAATTTGTGACTAACTTCGTATCCATATCTTGAATACATCTCTTTATTGTACCTTCTATCATCATCATCACAAGAATATATTGGAATTTCTCCAGCAAAAGCGGGCGGCGAAACCGCAAATAAAACGGCGGCGAAAAGCGGCAAAATAACGGTTTTGATTTTCATAATAATTACCCTTTCGGTTTTGTAAATAAAACGGGATTATACAAAAAAACGGCGGGGAAATGGAATCCCTGCCGGTTTTGTTATTGTACCGCAACTTCCTCGCATTCAACTTCCAAATCGGTTTGACATTCCGTTAATCCATCATTTTCGCATATTCTTATTGCCGCACGGATAGCCGCATATTCCGTTTCGCCAAATCCCGCTTTGCTTGCACCAATTCTTCCCCATTCCGTATTGTCGGGATTTATGCCGTTTGCAAAAGAACGGCATACGGTTTTTGTTTCCGGTTCCGCCGGTTCTTCCGCTGGTTCTTCCGCCGGTGATTCTTCCGTCGCCGGTTCTTCCGCCGGTTCATTCGCCGCCGATTCATCTGCCGCCGATTCGTTCGCCGGTTCTTCCGCCGCTGATTCTTCCGCCGATTTTTCGGACGGCGTATAATCGTTTAGCAAATGTCCATAATCCACATCTTCGGGTTCAACGCAATTCGGTCTGTCTACGCAATGATTTTCCGTGCAAACAATTCCCGTTGTACAAAAACACGGTCTTTGCGGACTGCGAATTGAAATACAAAACTCTGCTTGTTCATTTTCCGACATCGCCGCAAACGCCGCCGCCGCATATTCCGATTTTGATTGTGTATCAGTATTATTATCTGTTACAGTTGAATATGGCAAATCTCTAAAAAATTCTCCAACTTCTTTCTCATCTAATGTTTTGAAAATCTCTTCATACCTTTCATCCAATTGTTCTCTTTCTAATATATTTTTTTTAATTTTATCTCTAAAACTTATAGCGGTTTCTAATGGTTGATTGTCGTCATCCAAAATACCGCAGATTTGTTTTTGAAGATTGTTATATCTATTGATCTGATAGATAGCATTATCAACGATATAACCATCTTCATTAATTTCAAGGGGAACTTGAAGTTTTATGCCGTATAATGCATAACTTTTAAAAATACAAGAACGGGGTAAAATTCCAAGTTTCATTTCATAGTGAATATCAATTTGATTTGGCAAAGGGTAATTATGCTGATATTGAATGCTTTCCAAAGTTTCCATAAATAAATCGTAAGATTTTTTCAACCTTTCTAAATCTTTTGTTTCGTTTACATCCCAATTTTCTGAATACTCAAGCCAAGCCAAAAGAAATTTTCCAACAGGAAATTCTCTATCCGCAACAATTTGCAAAAGCCGCTTTCTTTCATTTTCTGAGTCAGAGCATTTAGCCATATTAATAAGGACGCTGTGGTCAGAGTTGTCTCCATCTCTTGAATACACCTCCTTATTATGCATTTTATCTAGATCGCTACAAGGGTATAGCGGCATTTCTCCAGCAAAAGCGGGCGGCGAAATCGCAAATAAAACGGCGGCGAAAAGCGGCAAAATAACGGTTTTGATTTTCATAATAATTCCCCTTTCGGTTTTGTAAAAAATAAGATTATACGAAAAAAACGGCGGGGTATGCAAATCCCATTATCGCCATTCGCCGATGCGTGGATTGTTGCGGAATGTCTATGAAATGTCCATCTATTGCGCGGCATTTGCGCGAGTTGTAAATTTTATTTTTTCGGAATTTTGCGGGAAATTAAAAATTTTATTTTTTTGGAATTTCGCCGCGGTGAAACAATTTTTACGGCAGAGAAATGCGGACGGTAATCAACGCGCCGCCAAAATCGTTTGCAAAACGGCGAGCGCACGGTCGGGCGGATTGCCGAGCCCGTCCTGCCGGAAAACTTCGCGTCCACCGGCGTCTAAAACAATTACCGTATTGGAATGCGAAAACTCCTCGCCGACCGGTTTATAACGCACGCCCGTCGCGACGGCGAATTCCAGCGTATCGTCCTCGTTCGCGGCGATTAAATTCCAGTCCGCGGCGGGCAATTGTTTCTTTTTATACGCCCCCATCGCGTCAGGCGTATCGCGCGCGGGATCAAACGATACCAGCAAAAACTGCACGCCGCCGCGCGCGTTTGCGGGCAATCCCTCGTATATTTTCATCATATCCGCGATAATCAGCGGGCAAGCATATTCGCACGAAGTGTAAATCATCGCCATCACCGCCGGTTTACCGGAAAAATCGCGCAACGCACGAATTTCGCCGGAATCGTCCACCCATCGCGATTCCAACTGATACAGCGAATCGCCCGCCAACGCGCCGGAAACGGAATCGAGCGATTGATGTGCGCCGTGCCGATGCCCCGAAAACAACAAAAACGCGCCCGCCGCCGCGACAATCGCCGCGACAATTGCGATTTTTCCGGACGCGCGCATCAGACCGAATCCGCCGCGTCCATCGCGCAACGAAAACCGAGCGACGAAAGCGCATAATCGCCGCGCAAACTCGCGCGAAACGCGAAACGCATAAACGCCGCATAATCGTCAAAACCGGACGCCGACAACGCACCGCCGCCGCAAAACAAGTTGCGACTCGCCGAAGAATCGGAACGAGACGCGCCGGTTACCAGCGCATTATTAAAATCGCGCGCCCATTCCCAAATCACGCCGTGCATTCCCCGTACGCCATGCATGTTTTCAAAAGCGTACGACGGCGCGGCGGCGGGATGTGCCCCGGCGGGAGTGGAATACCAGATTAAAATGCGGTCGCGAAATGCCGCGTTGTCGCGCGCCGCCGTAGGCGAATGTTCGTCCGCCATCGCCGCATATTCCCACTGCGCGACCGATGGCAGCCGCTTGCCGCGCCACCGGCAATAGGCGCGCGCCGCAAACCACGACACATTGACAACCGGCGCATCCGGAAACGCGGGCGTACGGTCGTCCGTCCAATGGGCGAGATAGTTTGAATCGGCGAACGGCGCGGATGCGTTCGTTTTTCGCCAACTCGGATTCGCCCGCACAAACGCCGCAAATTCGCGTTCGGTTACCGCGTTCCGGTCCAGCAAAAAAGGCGCGAGACGCACGACAGAATCGCCGACCGGCGCGCCGTCAGCATCACTTTCGGAATACAGCGGCAAATAGTCGCCGCCCGGAATTTGCGCCATTCCCGCGCCCGCTTCCGTCCGCACCAGAACGACGAACGCGGCGACTCCCGCAATCGCCGCAATCGCGATTCCCGCGGCGAAAATCGTCCGCTTCATTGTTTTTCACGCACTCTCCTGACATCTTCCGCGGACACAGACGCGCCGGAATTGTCCCACGATGAATAAACGAACGACAACGCCCGCGCAACTTCTTCGTCGCTCATCCGCATCGCCGGCATCACGCCGTTATATTCTTTCCCGTTGACCGTGATTTTGCCGGACAATCCGTTTATCACCGCCGAAATAGCGCGGTCAATGTCGCCTTCCGCCAGCCAGTCCGATTTCGCCAGCGGCGGAAAAACGCCCGCAACGCCTTCTCCCGAAGGTTGGTGGCAGGCGGCGCAGTTTTGCCGATATACATCGCCGCCCGCCATCAGCCGTTCTTCGTCGCCGGCAAAAACCTGCGGTTCCACCTCTTCGCTCAAATCCAAAATCGCGCCGCCTTCGGGGCGGTAAATTTCATCGGAAGTTTTGCCGGAATACACCGTTTCGGCTATCTCCGCCGGAATCGCATCGGGATTCGCCGCGACTTGAATGACGCCCAGCGCACCCTTGTTGAACGCGCGAAAAATAGAATGATCGACGATAATGTTGTCGCCTGGCACCTGCATCACCATTTCCACGATTGTGGAACCGCCCGCCGGTACGAGCGTGCTTTGCACATTGCGATTGACGGCGTCGCCGCCTTCCATCCAGACCTTGTCAAATATTTCGCCGATGACATGAAAAGACGACACCAAATTCGGTCCGCCGTTGCCGACATACAGCCGCACCCGTTCGCCCGCCTCCGCAATCAGCGCGTTGTCGCCGGCGAGCGCGCCGACCGCGCCGTTAAACACGACATAATCCGCCCTTTCGTCCAACGCTTTTTGCATGTCAAACGGCTGATAACCCGTTTCGCCGTGGCGTCCCTTGGTGTAAAACTCGCTTTGCATCACATAATATTCGCGGTCGACTTGGGGTAGCCCTTCTTTCGGTTCCACCAGAATTAATCCGTACATTCCGTTGGCGATATGCATTCCCACCGGCGCGGTGGCGCAGTGATATACATACAACCCCGGATTGAGCGCCTTGAAAGAAAAAGTTGAACTGTGTCCCGGCGCGGTAAACGAAGACGCCGCGCCGCCGCCCGGACCGGTAACCGCATGCAAATCAATGTTGTGCGGCATGCGACTGTCCGGCGCGTTGTGCAGATGAAATTCCACCAGATCGCCCTCGCGAATACGGATAAACTTGCCCGGCACCACGCCGCCGAAAGTCCAAAAAGTATAATCCACGCCGTCCGCCAGCCGCCCGCGTTTTTCCACCACCTCCAAATCCACGATTACTTTTGTCGCATAACGGCGGGTAATCGGGGGCGGCACATTCGGCGCTATGGTGAGTATCGCCTTTTCTTCGCCCAGCACGGGATCGTAAGCGGCGGCGGTTTCGTCCGCATAAACGGACGGCGTTGCCAGCGCCGGAAAAAGTGCGCACATCGCCGCACGCCGCAAAAAATACCAGATATGTTTCATAATGTTTCCTCCTGAATAGTTATTTTCATATTATCACACTTTTTACAAAAATTACCGAAATTTCGGAAAGTTTATGCAAATGCGTACAATTCGTCCACCGCCGCCCGTTCCATTCCCGCTCCTCTTGGAAATGAAAAATTTTATTTTGCGAGATTCCTTCGCATTTGCGCGAGTTGTAAATTTTATTTTTTTGGAATTTTGCGGGAAATTAAAAATTTTATTTTTTTGGAATTTCGCCGCGGTGAAACAATTTTTACGGCAGGGAAATGCGGATGATTTTGCCGCTGTCGGTGGAAAAGTACAGGTAGCCGTCCGGGCTTGTGCGGACATGGCGAAATCTTTCGTCTAAATCGGAAAACAGAATTTCCTCTTCTGTTGTCGCGCCGTTTTTGTCAAACGCCAGCCGCCGCAAATGTTGCGATGACAAATTTGCCAAAAACAAATCGCCGCGCCATTGCGGAATTTTGTCGCCGTCATAAAACGCCATTCCGGACGGCGAAATGGAAGGCGCCCAATGCAAAACCGGCTGCTCCATTCCCGCCGCCGCCGTTTCGCCGATTTTCGGTCCCCAATATTCGCGCCCGTAAGTGATGAGCGGCCAGCCGTAATTTAAACCGCGCCCGATGCGATTTAATTCGTCGCCGCCGCGCGGTCCGAATTCTGCGCTGTAAATTTGTCGCGATTGTTTTTGCAAAGCGATGCCTTGCGGATTGCGATGTCCGTAACTCCAAATTTCGGGTAATGCGTCCGCCCGTTCCGAAAACGGATTGTCCGCCGCCGCCTGTCCGCGCAAATCCAGACGCAAAATTTTTCCGTTATGCACCGACAAATCTTGCGCATAATCGCGTTCGCCGCGGTCGCCGATTGTCATATAAATATGTTCGCCGTCAAACAAAAGACGCGAACCGAAATGCCGCCCCGAATCGCCGACGGTGTTTGCGACAAACAATTTTTCCCAACTTTTTATCGTCCCGCCGTCCCACAAACCGCGCGACAATGCGGTCGTTGCATCGCCTTCGGTTGCCACAGAATGAGTCGCGTAAATATACGCCGCGCCGTCCGCAACGCGAAAATGCACATCCAACAATCCGCCTTGTCCGAACGCGGCGACTTGCGGCGCGGGCAATTCGCGATGAAATTTCCGCGCCATATCCACATAAAACAACGCCCCGTCGCGGCGCGAAACAATCATTTCGGACGGCGACAAAAACGCGAAACTCCACGCCACCCCGTCCGTCTCAAATACCGTTTTTAATCGGTATTCCGCCGCCGCAACTTTTGCCGAAAAAATCAGCAAAAGAACGCAAATCAAACGCGCGAATTTTTTCATAACTTTCATAAAACAGAATTTATCATGGAATTGTGCAACCGCAACTTTTTCGCCGTTTGCGAAAAATCCAAACGCATAAACGCCGTTCGCCGGTTTTAACCGGTTTGTTCCCGCGAAAGGCGGGACGAAAACTATCCCCGCGTTTTGTCGCCAGTGTTAATTTTTATCTCCATCAGAGTCGGCGGCGTTGCAAACTTTTCGCCCGAAAAAATTTCGGCGGAAGTTAAAATTTGCACGGACGGATATTCGCCGACGGTCTGCATCTCGCCCAAAATTTTATATTTTATCTTGGGCGATTTGCGCGCGATTTCCAACATGCCGAGAGTCGGTTCGCGGGCGAGAATTAGTCCGCCTATTTTCGCGCCGCGTTTTTTCATCGCGCCGATTAATTGTTCCAGCATCGCCGGATTCGCCTGTTTGCCGGTTTTGACGCTGACCAAGAAATTCGCCGAAATCCCAGCCGTCGCCGCCGTGTTTTCGGACAGCGGGATTCGGATTTTTCGCCGGGATAGTATGTTTTATTTCCGCCGCCGCCGTCCGCCGCGCCGATTTTGCGCGGGCGGGACGGGAAATTGTCGCGGTTTTTGTTGAAAAAGAGGCGGCGGAGGGGCGAGTGGACGATTTTTTCGTCATTATTTTTAATTTGTTAAGAAAAAATTGCAAAAAAGGAGAAATATGAAGTATAATTTTCTTTCCGCCGGAGTTCGGCGAATGCTCTTTAATAATTTTTACACAGCCAGTATGCGCGGGCGCCGACTTGGACCAAAAATCGGCGTCCGTGAATCTTGCGGAATGTGGCGGCGTTTTCTTTGCGTTGCCGCATCCGTGCAGTAATCGGAGCGCCAAACAAATCAAATCTCTAACTGAAGAGTTTGATCCTGGCTCAGATTGAACGCTGGCGGCACGCTTTACACATGCAAGTCGAGCGGCAGCATGGGGCTTCGGTCCCGATGGCGAGCGGCGGACGGGTGAGTAATGCATGGGAATGCGCCCAGTAGTGGGGGACAACCCTGGGAAACCAGGGCTAATACCGCATGTTTTCTACGGAACAAAGCGGAGGATTTCTTCGGAAACTTCGCGCTATTGGAGCAGCCCATGTCCGATTAGCTAGTTGGCGGGGTAACAGCCCACCAAGGCGACGATCGGTAGCTGGTCTGAGAGGATGATCAGCCACACCGGGACTGAGACACGGCCCGGACTCCTACGGGAGGCAGCAGTGGGGAATATTGGACAATGGGGGCAACCCTGATCCAGCGATGCCGCGTGAGTGAAGAAGGCCTTCGGGTTGTAAAGCTCTTTCGCGAGGGAAGAAACGGCAGGGAATAATACGCCCGCGCCACTGACGGTACCTTGAGAAGAAGCACCGGCTAACTTCGTGCCAGCAGCCGCGGTAATACGGGGGGTGCAAGCGTTAATCGGAATTACTGGGCGTAAAGCGTGCGTAGGCGGCTCTTCAAGTCAGATGTGAAAGCCCGGGGCTCAACCTCGGAACTGCGTTTGAAACTGGAGGGCTAGAGTTCGGCAGAGGAAGGTGGAATTCCGCGTGTAGCGGTGAAATGCGTAGAGATGCGGAAGAACACTAATGGCGAAGGCATCCTTCTGGGCCGATACTGACGCTGAGTCACGAAAGCGTGGGGAGCAAACAGGATTAGATACCCTGGTAGTCCACGCCCTAAACGATGCCCGCTAGCTGTCGGAGAATTTCCTAACGGAATCTTCGGTAGCGAAGCTAACGCGTTAAGCGGGCCGCCTGGGGAATACGGTCGCAAGATTAAAACTCAAAGGAATTGACGGGGACCCGCACAAGCGGTGGATGATGTGGTTTAATTCGATGCAACGCGAAAAACCTTACCCGCTCTTGACATGTCCGAAATCCTGCGGAGACGCGGGAGTGCCTTCGGGAATCGGAACACAGGTGCTGCATGGCTGTCGTCAGCTCGTGTCGTGAGATGTTGGGTTAAGTCCCGCAACGAGCGCAACCCTTGTCGTTAGTTGCCAGCGCGTTATGGCGGGCACTTTAACGAAACAGTCGGTGACAAGCCGGAGGAAGGTGGGGACGACGTCAAGTCATCATGGCCCTTACGAGCGGGGCTACACACGTCATACAATGGCCGGTACAATGGGCAGCCAACCCGCGAGGGGGAGCAAATCTCAAAAAGCCGGTCGTAGTCCGGATCGTAGTCTGCAACTCGACTGCGTGAAGTCGGAATCGCTAGTAATCGCGGATCAGCATGCCGCGGTGAATACGTTCCCGGGTCTTGTACACACCGCCCGTCACACCATGGAAGTGGAGGATGCCAGAAGCAGGTAGTTTAACCCGCAAGGGAGAACGCTTACCAAGGTATGCTCCATGACTGGGGTGAAGTCGTAACAAGGTAGCCGTAGGAGAACCTGCGGCTGGATCACCTCCTTTCTCGGAAAGAATCCAAGACCGAATTGCCGCGCGATTTTTTTCGCAAAACAATTCTTTCGGCGTCCGCTCATGCCGGCTGTGTAAAACTTTTCGCCGCAAGGCGTTAATTCCCCGGTGTCTGTATCGGCAAAACCCCGATGCACGCGCCGGGGTTTTTTTTATTGTAGATTACGGGAGAAATACTATGTTGCAGCATGAATTAGACGCGTTTGTTTGGTCCAAAATGGGGACCGAGGCCGGGGAACCGCTGGAATACATTATGCACCGGAAAGAAATTGAACGGCAGGCAAATGACGGAAAGTTTGTCTGGGGTATTGGTAATTCGCCGGGAAATTCTATCGTAAATTTTATGCAGGATACCAAGAAGCCCGTTGCTATTTTTACAGAAACGCGTCCCAATAGCAAAACGCGCAGTATTGACGAAGAAGAATCCGAAAGGGTCTGGCGGGACAAACTGTTGCCCCGGTACAGTTTTGTGACCAGCCACCCCGAAAGGAAGGAACATTGCGCGTTGCTGTGCGAATGCGATGAAGATTTGCGAACGCAATGTCACGGCGAGTTGCACACCGGCGAATTTGTCCATTATGTGACATGCAATCCAAAACTCCCTCCAAATTCCACTAATATGATGAAAAAAGGCGAAGGTCGATCCTGCAAACCATATCCCATTCGCTTTGTCGCTTCTCTGTACGGCGAGGGATGGGTGAAACTAACAGATTATGTCGACATTTCGCCCGAAACGATTAAGGAAGTGAAGCGTTCTGCCGATGACGGGGATATTGAAAAATGGAAAGCGTTAATCAACAAAATAAAGGGCGAATGAATTGCATCCCGTGCGGCGGCGGAGATTGCGTATAATATCGCGTTATGCAAGATATACAGAAAATATTTTTGGCTTTTACGATTTTGTGCGGCATAATGTCCGCAGTATTGCTTTTGTCAAATTTCTTATATTGGGGGCTCGGACTCGGCGGAATCGCCGCGCTGTCTATTTTTACTGATTTTTATCTTGTAAATAAAAAGAAGAAACGAAAATAACTTGACGGAAAAATTAAAATTTCCCGTGCGAGGGCGGGAGATTGTGTATAATACCGGCGTTATGATTAATATCGGAGTCACAAAAAACCACAACACTGGAATCTTCCAGAGCGAGGTCGTGCGTTTTTTCCTCTGGCTGTATATCGCCTGTGCGTATATCGCGTTCGTATTGTTTGAATCTTCGTTGCATGTTTTTCCGGTCATTTCCGATTTTGGAATTGCTTTTGCCGAATATGTCACGGCGAAAGCAGGTGAATTTTTAGTTTTATTTTTGGCGGCGACCGCAATTGGATCTGTGGCTATACTGTTCCGGCGTGCAGGAAAAAAGATGGAAGTTTTGGCGTTAAAAGGATATGTTTTAACGCTTGGTTCCATCGCGGCGATTCATCAATTCCCATCTACCCCATTAAACGGTGATGCATATTTTCCTTTCTTTTTATATTTCGCAATGTTCTCGCTAACGGGCTGGGGATTTCGCTGCATTGCCACTCATCACAGCATCGGCGGCGGGGCGTTTGTTGCTTCAAGAATTGGGCGGCTGTTCGTCATTTTTGCGATGGCTGGCGCCGTTGCTATAGTTTATTATTACCTCTCTCGATATCTCCATATATCGAGATATTTTCAATAAGGAGAAAAACTCATGGGACGCCCTAACGAAGAATGTTTAAGACATGCTGCCGATGTAGCAAATGCTAGAAAATTTAGCGCTCTGCATAGCGCACTAGAATATGCCGGCATAGCAGTAGCACTATCTATTTTTATGCCGTTTGGGCTGATCGCTGCAGCCATAGGCGCGGGTGCGGCTGTTTATTTATTGGATCAATGGGCTGATGCAGATGCTAAGTATCTGGATGACATCAAAGATTGCAATCCTAATTTGCATCTTGTTATGAATATGAATGGCGGCGATGGCGTGATGGAAAAAGAATTATGGATATGAGGTTTGGTTATTTTCAAGTTATCGGCGCGATGATTTTGTGCGCGATAGCAATTTTTGGCATTGAAGTAATATTCAGTGAAAAGGTGGAAATAGCGCAATGTGCCGAATCCAGTACGCATTCTGTTTCCACGCGCGCTACGCAAGTTGTAAAAAATGAAATTGGTCATGTTGACGGCACCATTCAATTCTTCTCCGAAGCTGTACCTATCGATAATCCCATCCATGCCCGTTATAAAATTGGCGGTTATTTTACCAATTTGTCGCTTTCGGCGTTGTCGCCGACATTCACTGTGTACGTGCAGGGGGATTATGAAGGGCTTCGTGAACGTAAATATCAATTTCTTGTGTGCGTTTACGACCCGAACGGCAATATCGCCGGCTCTCGCGTTGGTTACAGCGGTAACTTCACACCTAATGAGGGTAGTTGGTGGAAAGCGGGAAAATTTTTTGCAGCAGATGTTCTGCACCAAACCGGAATTTGGCGAATGGATGTCATACTGATGGATATGACCAACGGACGCCGCTTGATTTTGTCGCGCAATCTGCCGGTGGCGGATTGAGCATTTGGATAGCACTTAATTTTTTTGCGAAAAATAGAACTTGACGAAAAATACAAATTTTCCGTGCGGCGGCGGAGATTGTGTATAATATCGTGTTATGAAATTTCCGATTATCGGCGCTATTTTCGCGGGATTGGTTGCCGCAGTAGGCATAGATCAATTTTTGACATTTGTCAATAGTGCGGGCGAATTTGATAATAGCATCATGTTTACTATAGTTAATTTTTTTGCCGGATACGCGATTGGTTATGGAATATGTTTGAGAATTGCGCCCGCAAAAATTCGTAAAACTTTGGTTGTTATATTCGCGTTTGTCTTGTCGTTGTCAGATATATTGCAATTCGTGGCGGAAGGAGGCAATCCGTATATGACAGACAAGGAAATTTGGGAAACTTGGGGTTCGTTTGTTGTCGGATCGATTTGGATAGCAGGATGGGTTTACGGGGCAGTTCTTCCCCTCATCACAGGAACAGTTATCTATTTTATTTTTTATAAAGAGAAAAAAACAATGAGCAGCAAAAAGCAAAAATGATTCGTGGACGGGCGGAAATTATTTTCGCCGTTCCGCCCAAATTTCCCCGTTCCATTCCGGCGAAAAGTTGTGTATAATATCGGCGTGACGCAAAAACAAGTTATGACGGATATTTTTATCGCTTGGGTGCGGTTGTGCGCATATATTGCACTGTTTTCTCTGTTTCTCTTCGTCGGCTCCATGGCAGATAGAGATTTGCGCTCGCAGTATCGACATTACGATATTGTAAAATTTCTTTGGGAGGAGTACTGGGACGGCGTCCATGCGTGGATGATTTTTCCGGGGTGGGGAATCGCGCTGATTTGGCTTGCCGTCATTCGGATTCGGCTTTCCCGCGCTGATTTTGTAGCACGGGTAAGCACGGACCGATATGGGCGCGACTTAATTTTGGCGTCAGCATGCATGGCAAGTATTAGCGTGGCGTACACTCCCGCCCCGTTTGGCTGGGAAAAGACCGATATTGTTTACGCGATAAGCGTAATGTTTGCAATTTGCGCGGCTATGCTCATTGTTGTCCGGAAATTTTACGAATGGATGTCATACTGATGGATATGACCAACGGTCGCCGCTTGATTTTGTCGCGCAATCTGCCGGTGGCGAATTGAGCATTTTGGATAACACTTAATTTTTTGCGAAAAATATAACTCGCCGAAAAAATGCAAATTTTCCGTGCGGCGATGAGAAGTTGTGTATAATATCGGCATTATGAAAACAGGAATTGCAAATTTTATGCATAGTCGTACCGTTGCGGTGGTGGCGGCGTTTCTTGCCTGTGTTTTGTTAGCGGCGTGGTTGCACCCCGATGTCCGAGTGCATTTCGGGGTTGTTGTTTTCGTCTTCGGTGTTGCGTTGGGGATATTCGCTAACTCTATACAATCGGGTGCTGAATCCAATCAAAAACTTCCGGCTTATGCGCGGATTATTCTCGCGTTTTTTATTGCAATAGTTGTGCTGTATCGGCAGTTTGATGATTCGCTTACGGAATGTAGCCCCGGCATAGTATCGCCTTTTATGACTTCTTCCTGTGATTTTTTTGAACAGATAATGATTTTATATTTGGCGGATACGGTGGTGGGTTTGGGAATGTATATGACGGTGCGAGGATATTATTTCAAGGATGAGCCTATCAACTTTGTGCGGTTGGCGGGAACTGCAATATCAGCAATTTTGGCAACTGCTTTGCTGGGAATAGGTGCGCCTTTTATGCATAATGCATATTCCGACACCAATTTGGGCGATGTAATTATCGGAGGAGTAGCCATTATAGTTGGAGTGCTGTACATCCGAGCAATTTTCGCTTCGCGGACGACAGGCGATTAATTTTTTTCTACGCAGAGAATATAGAAATGAACGCAAACTGTGAACAAGCCAAGGAACGGCGCGCGTTCGGCGATAAAATAATCGCGCGAATTGAATCGCTTTGCGAGAATCGGGAATACGAAGTTTGCGCAGAGTTGGACGAGGATTTTGAGGCGGGTGATAGCGTGAAATTGTCCGATATTTTGAATGACGGTAAAGAGGGTTGACAAGGCGAATTTTTTCGGGTATAATGCGGCATATATGAGTATGTTTTGGAAAGATATTTTTGCATTCGGTTGGCTTGCGGCGGCGTTGGCGGTTTTGGGCGGCGGCGCATTGGCGGAGGAGAATGCGTTTGCCAAAATAAATTGGAAAACCGTAACCCCCGCGGAGTTGGATGCGGCGATTACGAGCGGAAAGTTGGATGTGAACGCGCCATTTGGCGACGGGGATTTTCCGCCCTTGTGGAATGCGGTGTCTAAAAGCGACAATTTGGATTTGTTGGATGTGTTGGTTCGGTACGGGGCGGAAATCAATCAATTAAGCAGTGAGATTGAAATATCCGCGCTTCATCTTGCGGCGTACAAAGGCAGAGTAGCGCAGATGCGGCGGTTACTGGAGTTGGGGGCGGATGTTAATTTGCGGGATGGTGCGGGGGAGCCGGTGATTTTCTATCCCTTGAAAGACAGCAAGAACACCGTGCAACAGCGTAAGTCCGCGTTTGATGTGTTGCTTGAGTATGACGCGGATTTGAATGCCGAGCCGCCACTGTTCAGGAAAAAGGCATCCTTCGGTATAGCGGCGCAAGCGGCGTTGTATCTGTGTTATCATGACGCGCAAGGTGCGCAAACTTATGAGGGAATTTTGTCATATTTGGTTGCACGGGGGGCGGATGTCAATTACGCTCGGTCTGACGGTGGCATGCCCGCGATGCAGACTGTTGCGGCAATTTGTTCTCTGAAGGACGGTGTGATGCAGGAAATCATCGCACTGGGTGGTGATGTGAATGCGGAGGGCAATTTTGGCAATGTGGGCGGAACGCCTTTGCTGTTTTTTGTGCAAGGTGGGCATGATATAGCCATGTTTGATTATTTGGTTGAGCAAGGCGCAAATTTGGATGCAAAAGATAATAGAGGACGGTCTGTACTGAAGAATGCGATCATCAGAAAAAGAGGCGGTTTTGACTTTGGCCATGACGACGATGCTTTTCCGATTTGGGGCACCCAAGGATTTTCGGATAGAGAAAAGTTTCGCGCGTTCGGCGATAAAATCATCGCGCGAATTGAATCGCTTTGCGAGAAGCGGGAATATGAAGTTTGCGCAGAGTTGGACGAAGTGCCGTCGTCGACGGGCAGTGTGGAGTTGGGTAGAGGTTTTTTTGATAAAATAGGAGGAAAGCGATGAAAATTATTGAAGCAGTTCGTTTGGGTTTTTTTGGTTTTATGGATTTGCGCAAAGATTTGGGCGCAATGGAAATTTTGGTGAATGGCGAATCTGTCTCCGCTGAAAATTAACATCCTAATATCGGTTGCAGTATTAGTTGGAAATAAACGGTTTTCGCGTTTTGCGGATTAATGTTGCAAATGAAAAAATTGCAGGTTATTTTGTTATAATGCTTAAACGCGTCCGAAAAATAATGGATGCGAAAATAGGAGAAAAAAATGAAATCTTTGTTTTGGACAATTGCGGGGGCGGGAATTTTGTTGGCGGGCGGACAAGCGTTTGCCGCCGGTACGCATGCGCATACACACGGCGGCAACGCCGGCGAACCCGGCGATGCGGCGAATGTTTCGCGCACGGTGGAAATCGTCATGAGCGAAAACTATTACGAACCGAAATCGGTTGTGGTGCAAAAAAACGAAACGGTTCGCTTTGTCGTCAAAAACGAGGGGGTTTTGGTGCATGAGTTCAACATCGGTACCGCCGAAATGCACGCCGCCCACAAAGACGAAATGCTGATGATGATGCAACACGGCATTTTGTCGCCAACAAAAATTCATCGCGAAAAAATGGAATCTGCAGACGGACATTCCATGAAACACGACGACCCCAACAGCGTTTTGCTGGAGCCGGGCGAAACGGCGGAAATCGTTTGGAAATTCGCGGCGGCGTCGGCGTTGGAGTTTGCCTGCAATGTTCCCGGACATTACGAAGCGGGAATGGTCGGCGCGTTTCAATGGCGAAACGGAGACGGACAATGAAAACAACAATCGCTTTCGCCGTTCTCGCCGCTTTTCTTTCGCCGAACGCCGCCGCCGATGCGGACATTACCGCACGCACGCTGCGCAATGCGTCCGCCGCCGATTCTTACGAACTGACGATTGACCCGGTAATTATTGACACCGGCGAATTTCGCCGCGCGGGAGTCGGTTTTAACGGCGCGTCCCCCGGACCGGTGTTGGTTTTTGAAGAAGGCGAAGAAGCGGTCATTCGCGTCAAAAACAATTTGGATGTGGAAAGTTCCATTCACTGGCACGGGCTGATTTTGCCTTTCAAAATGGACGGCGTGCCGGGCATCAGTTTTGACGGCATTGCGCCGGGCGAAACTTTTGAATACCGTTTTCCCGTCTCGCAATCCGGCACTTACTGGTTTCACAGTCATTCCGAATTTCAGGAACCGGACGGTGCCTACGGCGCGATTGTCATTCGTCCGAAAGCGCGCGAACCATTCCGCTACGACCGCGAATATGTCGTGCAATTGGCGGACGCACATCCGCACCGCGGCGCGCGCATTATGCGCAACTTAAAAACGCTGGATGATTATTACAATCGTCAGCAACCGACTCTCGGCGATTTCTTCGGCGAAATCGGAAAAAAAGGATTCGGCGGCGCAGTCGCGAATCGTTTTGCATGGGGCAATATGCGAATGCTCTCTTCTGACATAGAAGATGTGCAAGGATTCACGCCGCTGATTAACGGCAAAAGCGCGGCGCAAAACTGGACGGCGGAATTCAAACCCGGCGAACGAATCCGTCTGCGGTTTATCAACTCTTCGGCGATGGCATATTTTGACATTCGCGTTCCCGGTCTGGAAATGCTTGTCGTGAACGCCGACGGCAACAATGTGCAACCGACAACGGCGGACGAGTTTCGTCTCGCGGTCGCCGAAACTTACGATGTCATCGTCCGCCCGAAAGAGGCGCGCGCGTATTCCATTATCGCGGAATCTATGGGGCGCACCGCGCTCGGACGGGCGACTCTGATGCCCGAAGGCGAAACCGCGGCGGCGGAACCGATGCCGCCATTGCGCCGGTCGCCGCGATTAACATTCGCCGACATGGCACTCGCGCACGGCGGCGGACACAATATGGCGGCGATGAATCACGATTCCGGCGACGGCGGTGAACACGATATGGCGGCGATGAATCACGATTCCGAAGGCAGCGACGAACATAATATGGCGGCGATGAACGGCGCAACGGCGGGCAAACAATTTTATGCTAACGGCAGCGGATTAATTCCGCAAGCGGCGAATGGCGGAAAATTTTTATCGTACAACGATTTGCGGGCGCAACTTCCGCTATATCCGTTGCGTCCGCCGACACGCGAAATTACGTTGCGCCTGACCGGCAATATGGAGCGATATTCGTGGTCTATCAACGGCGTAAAATATCTGGATTCCGAACCGCTGCGATTGCAATACGGCGAACGCGTCCGATTCAAATTCATCAACGAAACGATGATGACGCATCCGATGCATCTGCACGGAATGTGGTCTATTTTGGATGTCGGCGCGGGCGAGTGGAATCCCGTAAAACATGTCGTCAGCATCGCGCCGTCCACCGAAGTATATTTTGAAACCGAAGTAGATGCGCCCGGGCAGTGGGCATTTCACTGTCATTTGGCATATCACGCCGCCGCCGGAATGTTCCGCAAAGTCATCGTGGAAGGCGCGCCCGCCGCCGACAAAATCACGGATGCGTTATAAATGTCGGCGCGAATTCTTTGCATCGCTTTTCTCGCCCTCGCCGCATCGCCTGCGATAATAGCGCGAGAAAAAGAACGCCTCATATACGGCGCACAACTGGAAGAGTTGGAATATCGCCGCGCGACCGATCGACGGGAGTTGCTGGTATGGGACGGAGACGCGTTTGTCGGCAACGATGAAATTAAACTGAGATGGATTTCGGAAGGCGAATACGATTTGCGCGAAGACGCCGCGGAAAATATGGAAAACCGTCTTGTCGCGCAAATTCCGGTTTCCGAATTTTTTGATGTTAAAGCGGGCGCGCGATTGGATTATTACGGCGGCGGTGCCGATCGCTGGCACGCCGTTTTGGGCGCCGCCGGACTCGCGCCGCAATGGTTTGAGATTGACGCCGATTTTTTTCTATCAGAAACCGGTGCCGCCTCGGCGCGTCTGGATGCCGAATACGAACTTTTGCTGACCAATCGTCTGTATTTCATTTTCTCGGCGGAATCCACTTACGCTTTCGCCGCCGACCGCAAGGCGGGAAGCGGTTCGCGTCTTAACGATTTGGAACTCGGTCTGCGCCTGCGCTACGACTGGATAGACCGCAATATCTCCCCCTACTTCGGCGGCGTATACGAAAAGAAATACGGCGACACGGCGGCGGCAACACGCGAAGACGGCGAAAAAGATGAAGAATGGTTTTTTGTCGCCGGTATCGCATTGAGATTGTAATCGCGGCAACGCACCCGCACGCAAATATCTTTCAATAGGCGAACATGAAATTACAAGCGAATTCTAGTAAAAAAATCAATGCGAAATTGGTCAATTCGCTTAATTTAACTGATAAAGATTATAAATATTTTTATCGGCATGAGTTTTGAAAATCCAATTGCTTTTTACCAAAACCGCGACTGATGTTCAGGGGCGGCATGTGCTATGTTTCCCAAATATCAAATTTTCTATGGAAAATGCGCAAAGGGCAGAATCTCGCGACCGTAAAAAATCTCTAACCAATATATTCGGCTGCGAATGTGTGCTTACGCAAAACATTTTTGAAGAACTTTGTGTTGACGATTCGTTTGATGTCGGCGATGCTTTCATTTTTAATAAATTCGTCAATATTAATTATGGAGATAAACTGCGCGAATCGGAGTTTTGCGGTGTGATTATATGACGCCCCCGAAAACGGCTGCGTCCGTCATTATTTTTGTGTTCGTGCCGTTTATGGTTGCGTATTTATTATCCGAGTTGTATCGAAATATAAACGGCATTGTCGGTCCGATTATTAAAATTGAATTGGGATTGAGTATTGAATATTTGGGGCTGATGACCAGTTTGTTTTTGGCGGCGGTCGCCGGTGTGCAGGTGTTTACCGGACTTTGGTTAGACAAGTATGGTCCGCGCAAAACCGTGGCGGCATTGTTGCTGGTCGGCGCACTCGGTGCGTTTATTTTTTCCACCGCAACGCATGTCGGATTGCTTCTGGGGCGATTTTTAATCGGCATAGGCATGGCGGGATGTTGGACGGCGGCGTTTATGGTAAACAGCCGTTGGATGCCGGCGGAGCGGTTGGTGCTGGCGAATGGTGCAATTATCGGATTTGCCGGATTTGGCGCGTTGCTTTCCACATTACCGACGCAACTATTGTTGAATCATATTTCGTGGAACGCTATGTTTTTGGGGCTGGCGTTTATTACCGCCGCGGTCGCCATATTAATTTTTATTGTCGTGCCAAATCATCCCGATGATTCCGCACATCACCCGGACGCAAACTTTATCCGGCAACTGCGAGGTTTCGCGGCGGTATTGGCGAATCCCGTATTCATCCGCGTAGCACCAATTTCGGCACTCGGGTAAGGTGTATGGATTTCTTATCAAGGATTATGGGCGGGAGTGTGGCTACGCGAAGCGAATCAGATGGCGGCGATTCCGGCGGCGCAAGTTTTATTATTTTTGGCGATTAGCGTAATTGCCGGCAATTTATTTTTGGGTGCAATAGCCGACATATTGGAGCGGCGCGGCGTCCCGGTCGTGCGCACGATGATTTTTCTTTATTTTGTTTTTATCGGTACGCAAATCGCGATTGTGTTAAATTTTGGCATTGCGCCGTTTTTTTTATGGTCGTTGTTCGGATTAACGGTGGCGAGTTCGTTGTTTGTATATGCGTTAGTTGCGCGCGCGGTGTCCGCGGATTTAGTAGGACGCGCGATGAGTTTGTTGAATCTTCTTGCGACGCTTTGCGCGTTTGTAATGCAATACAGCGTCGGCGTGATTATAGAATTGTGGCAAGCGAATCCAAATGGCGATTATCCGTTGATTGCACACCAAACGGCTTTTGGCGCGATTATTTTCTGCCAAGTGTCTGCATTTTTGTGGATGGTAAAAAAACGCGCAGGCGCGCATGATTAAATTTCAGATTTATACAATTCTCTGAAAATCTCCGAAAAATAACTTCCGACAAAATGCGCGAATTTATAAAATTTCCCGAAAATTCCTGACAAAAATAAGTTCCGAAAAAATTCGCGAATTTATACAATTTCCCGAAAATTCCTGACAAAAATAAGTTCTGAAAAAATTCGCGAAACCGCAAAATGTATCGGTTATATTTTTTCGTATTTGTTTGACGAAACGCAAGAGACGGCGCGCATCCGGGCGATGACATTCCGGCGGCGACGGGCGAATATTTGCGGCGCAATGGAAATTCTGGCGAATAGCGAATCCGTCCCCGCCGAAAATCAACACCTGAGTATCGGCGCTGCATTAATCGGAAATAAGCGGTTTTCGCGAATCACGAATCGCGAATCGCGAATCGCTTCCGCAAGAATAACATCCCGCGAATTCAGGAATCTAAAACTTCGCCGAGGGCGACGGCGAAGGCGGCGGCGCCTTCTTCGCGTCCGACAAAACCGAGTTTTTCGGTTGTCGTTGCTTTGACGCCGATTTGCGAAAGCGACACGCCCGCCGCCGTTGCGATATTTTGCCGCATCGCCGGAATGTGCGGCGACAACTTCGGCGTCTGCAGCAAAACAGTCGCGTCTATGTTGAAAATTCGCCCGCCCGCCGCGCGCACTTTTTTCGCGGTTTCCGACAACAAAAACATTCCGCCGGCATCGCGCCATTCGTCCGAATCATCCGGAAAATGCATGCCGATGTCGCCGAGCGCGAACGCGCCCAGCAACGCATCGCATATCGCATGCGACAACGCGTCCGCGTCCGAATGTCCCGCCAAACCGAGCGGGTGCGGAATATGGACGCCGCCCAAAATCAACTTCCGCCCGGCGACAAGCGCGTGCGCGTCAAAACCGTTGCCTGCGCGAATCATGTTTTTGCGCGCGCCGACAAAACGGCTTCCGCCAAAGCGAAATCTTCGGCGAATGTGATTTTAATGTTCGCCGCATCTCCGGAAATTAACAGCGGCGCATAACCGGCGTTTTCCATCGCCTGCGATTCGTCATCGCAATCGTCTTGCAACGCCGCGCGCAAAATACCGGCGCGAAAAATTTGCGGTGTTTGCGCGAGATATTTTTTTTCGCGCGACAATGTCCGCCGCGCGCGTTTGCCCTCTCCCTCTTTCAACGAATCGCCGAGCGGCAACGCCAGCAATCCGCCGACTTCGTCATTTTTTGTGGCGGACAAAAGCCGCGCCAACATTAAATCCGACAAACACGGGCGGGCGGCGTCATGCACAATCGCCCAATCATTGTCCGGCAATCCATACAAACCGCCGCGCACCGATGCGGCGCGAGTCGCCCCGCCCGCCGGAATAATCTCCACGCGGCGCGACAATCCTTCCGCACAATGCGCCGCCGTTTCCGCCGTTTCCGCCGTTACGACAACGCGCACCGAATCAATATGTTTGTTTTCGGCGAACGGGCGCAACGCATGCCACAATACCGTGCGTCCGGCGAGCGCCGCGAATTGTTTGGGAATATCGCCCGCGCGGGTGCCGCATCCCGCCGCCACGACAATCGCATGCAGTGCCACCGGCGGACCGGCGCAATCAGCCGTCCGCGCCGGATGCGGCGCTTTTCTCCACATCCAACTCTTCGCGCAATAAGTTTTCGGCGTCCATTTGCGCGCCGTCTTCGCGGATTTTTTGCCGATGCACAAATCCGGTGCCGGCGGGGATGAGTTTTCCGATAATCACATTTTCTTTCAATCCGTGCAATTTGTCTCTGTCGCCTTCAATCGCCGCCTGCGTAAGAATCCGTGAAGTTTCTTGGAATGAGGCGGCGGAAATAAACGAGTCGGTTGCAAGAGACGCCTTGGTGATGCCGAGCAAAACTTGCCGCCCTTTCGCCGGTCGCTTGCCCGCTTCTTTTAACTCGGCGTTTTTGCGCGCAAGTTTTATATGCGTCACCTGCTCGCCCGGAATGAAAGTAGAATCGCCCCGCGAAGTAATTTCCACATTGCGCAACATTTGGCGAATGATGACTTCAATATGTTTGTCGCTGATATTCACGCCCTGCAAACGATACACTTCCTGCACTTCGCCGACAATATGTTCCACCAATGCGTCGACGCCGCGCATTTCCAGAATTTGATGCGGGTTGCTATCGCCGTCGACAATTTCTTCGCCGCGGGCGACGGAACTTCCGTCTTGCACGAGAATGGTGCGCGCTTTCGGTACGCTGTGAAATTTCGCCGAAATAATTTCCACCGTTTTCGCGCCGCCGGCAGAAAGCCCTTCCATCCGCTTGTGTATTTCGGCGACATTTTGTTCCGCGAAATCGTCAACGGTGTTTTGGTCGCCTGTTGCCGCATGATAGGCGTCGTCTATGTCCGCCATTCGCTTGTTCCAACTATGCAAACGGGTGTTGATGTCGTCATCGTTCGCGGCGGCGGCGATTTCCGCCAATTCTTTTCCGCAACTTTCCGCCAGCCGATGCAAATTCGCATAAGTGCGTTCGCCGCCTTCTTTTAAAGTTTTGGTGGTTTTGTGCGCCCAATCGCGCAGTTGCGAAGGGACGGATTCCGATTCCGCGCGGCGCGTAAAACTGCGATACCAGCCGCTGAGCGTTTTGCCGGATACGCCGCCGCCAGATTGCGCGCCGTAAATTTTGCGTAACGATTTGTCGGCGGTTACGACAATTTTGCGAAGTTGGTCAGGCGCGTTTTTTGCCTCTTCCAAATTCGCCGTCAATTGTTCCGCCCATGTTTTCAGGCGCGGCGGCATTTCGGGGGCGTTGCAAATATCCAAAATCTGGCGGACGATTTCCATATTTTTTTCCGCCAAATCGCTATCCTCGCGCACCGAAAACAATCCGGACATTCCGGCATAAACGGCGGGATGTTCGTCATCCTCCGCGGCAATCAAATCGCCGCGCCGGATTTCGTCCGCCTTGTGTACTATCGTTCGCCCTTTGGCGATTTTGTGCGACTCTTTTTTGTCGTCATTCACAATCGCCATAATTTGTTTTCCGCGTTGCATTCCGCGCAAAGAAACGCGCCCCGAAGCGTTGGCGAGAATGGCGGGTTCTTTGGGTTCGCGCGCTTCAAATAACTCCGCGACTCGCGGCAATCCGCCGGTAATGTCGCGGCTGCGCGCCGTTTTTTGCGGCATTTTTGCAATCACATCGCCGACGGCAATATGTTCGCCGCGGCATACTTTGGACGGCAATACCGCCCCCGGCGACAGCATAATTGTCACCGGCGTATCCGTGCCGGGAATCTTGACTTCGCCGCCATCGGGCGCGATGAATTTGATTTGCGGCCACTTAATTTTTTTGCCGCCTTGTTTGTTTTCGGTAATTGTGACGATGGATAACCCGGTCGTTTCGTCGCTTTGTTCTCGGGCATTTACGCCCATTTCTATATTTTCCAGTTTTGCGAGACCGGCGTATTCGGCGACAATCGGGCGCGACATCGGGTCGCGTTGCGACAGCATTCTGCCGGCTTCTATTTTTTCGCCGTCTTTTACTTTTAATATTTGTCCGTACTGCAACCGATAACGTTCGCGTTCGCGACCGCCGCTTTCTTGCACCAGCATTACGCCGCCGCGCGATACCACCACCAAATCGCCTTCGGAGTTTTCCACATAACGGACATGCAAACGGATGATTCCGCCGTTGCGGGCGTTGATATTGTCCGCCACCACTTCGCGCGATGCCGCACCGCCGATATGAAAAGTCCGCATCGTCAACTGCGTGCCCGGTTCGCCGATGGATTGTGCCGCAACAACGCCGACAACTTCGCCCAGTTGGACCATCCCGCCGCGCCCCAAATCGCGCCCGTAACATTTGACGCACAAACCATTTTCGGAAGCGCAAGTCACCGGACTGCGCACCGTCACTTCGTCGACGCCCGCCTCCACGATATTATGCGCCACCTGTTCGTCTATGTATGTCCCCGCCGCACATATCACATTGCCGGTTTGCGAATGCGCCACATCGCGCACCAACACCCTGCCGAGAATGCGGTCAAACAGCGGCACCTGTTCCGTGCCGTCTTTAATGACCGGCGAAAGTACGATACCTTTGTCTACGCCGCAATCCGGTTCCATAATAATGACATCTTGCGTCACATCCACCAGCCGCCGCGTCAAATAGCCGGAGTTTGAAGTTTTAAGCGCGGTGTCCGACAATCCTTTTCGCGCGCCATGGGTGGAAATAAAATATTGCAACACCGACAATCCTTCGCGGAAATTCGCGGTAATCGCGTTTTCCATAATTCGCCCGTCGGGTTTCGTCATCAGCCCCCGCATTCCCGCCAACTGCTTGATTTGCGTCTCGGAACCGCGCGCCCCCGAATCCGCCATCATATAAATGGAGTTAAACGATTCCCGTTCCTCGCCGTCCGCGCCCGCATCCGAAGAAATGCGTTTCATCATAACGCGACTGACTTTTTCGCCCGCCTTGTCCCAATAATCCACCGATTTGTTGTAGCGTTCGTCTTCGGTCAGCAAGCCGTTGTTGAATTGCTCCCGCGTTTCGTTGATCATCGCCTCTGTTTCGGCAATAATAGCGTTTTTTTCGTCCGGAATAATAATGTCGTCCATACAAATGGAAACGCCCGCACGGGTTGCACGTTCAAAACCGAATCGCATCAATTGATCGCAAAAAATCACCGTTTCCCGATGACCGCAACTGCGGAAAATTTCTTTGATCAATTGTACAATGTCGCGCTTTCGCAACACGCGATTGATCTGCGAAAAATCCAACTGCGCCGGCAAAAATCGTTTCAGCAACGCGCGTCCGACGGTCGTTTTGATGAGAGTCGGCGATTGCATTTCGCTTTCATCTTCCGCGTTTTGTTCAAAGCGCACTTCAATCGGCGTTTGCATCGTCACCACATCCGCCGCCAACGCGCGCTCCACTTCCGAAACGCCGCTAAACTTCATTCCCGCACCGCGCGCTTCCGGACGTTCCCGCGTAGCGTAATACAATCCCAGCACCACATCCTGCGTCGGCACGATAATCGGTTCGCCATTCGCCGGCGCAAGAATATTGTTGGACGACAACATCAGCACCCGCGCCTCCGCTTGCGCCTCCCACGACAACGGCACATGCACCGCCATTTGGTCGCCGTCAAAATCGGCGTTAAACGCCACGCACACCAAAGGATGCAATTGAATCGCCTTGCCTTCGGTCAGCACCGGCTCAAAACTTTGCACGCCAAGACGATGCAAAGTCGGTGCGCGATTCAACAGCACCGGATGCTGTTTAATGACTTCCTCCAACGCCCCCCACACTTCGGGTTCCTCGGTTTCCACCATCACGCGCGCGTTTTTAATGTTTGTCGCAACGCCATCGGCGATTAGTTTTTGGAAGACGAACGGGCGGAACAATGTCAACGCCATCTGTTTCGGCAATCCGCACTGATGCAGTTTCAGGTCGGGTCCCACGACAATCACCGAACGCCCCGAAAAATCCACCCGTTTGCCGAGCAAATTCTGGCGAAAGCGCCCCGATTTTCCTTTAATAATATCCACCACCGATTTCAACGGGCGACGGTTCGCACCGAGAGACGGTTTGCCGCGGCGTCCGTTGTCAAGCAGCGAATCGACCGCCTCTTGCAACATCCGTTTTTCGTTGTTGACAATGACTTCCGGCGCATCCAAATCAATCAGCCGTTTTAAGCGATTATTGCGATTGATCACGCGGCGATACAAATCGTTCAAATCGGAAGTCGTAAACCGCCCGCCTTCTAATTGAACAAGCGGGCGCAGTTCGGGCGGCAAGACGGGCAACTTTTCCAGCACCATCCATTCGGGACGCAATCCGGCGTTGTGAAAATCTTCCACGATTTTAAGCCGTTTAAAAATTTTCTTGCGGCGCGTATCGGAGCCGGCACTTTCCAGTTCGGCGCGCAAAATTTCCTTTTCCGCTTCCAAATCCACGGTCTTGAGAAAATCGCGAACGCCTTCCGCGCCGATCCCCGCCTTAAATCCGCTGCCGTATTTTTCGAGCGCTTCTTTGTATTCATCGGCGCGCAAAAGTTGACCGCGTTCCAAATCTTCGGCGCGTTCAGGGTCAATCACAACATACACTTCAAAATATAAAATCCGTTCTATGTCGCGCATTGTTAAATCAAGAATGAGTCCGATGCGAGACGGCAGCGCCTTGAAAAACAAAATGTGCGCGACCGGACACGCGAGATTGATGTGCGCCATCCGTTCGCGGCGTACGCTTGACAACGTAATTTCCACGCCGCATTTTTCGCACACCCGTCCGCGATGTTGTGCGCGTTTGTATTTGCCGCACAGACATTCAAAATCCTTCATCGGACCGAAAATTTTCGCGCAGAACAATCCGCCCGTTTCCGGACGAAAAGTACGATAGTTAATCGTCTCCGGCACTTTGACTTCGCCCCACGACCACGCGTTAATTTTTTCCGGCGGCGCCAGAGAAAGTTTTATGGCGGAAAACTCGCTTTTGTCTTCCCTGCTTTTCAGCATCGGTTCGTAAATGTTTTTCATTGCGGCTCCTTATTCCACTTCCATGTCTATGCCCAGCGCGCGGATTTCCTGCACCAGTACATTAAACGATTCCGGCACGCCGGTTTTAGATTCTAAATTGCCTTCCGCGATGCTTTCAAATGTCCGCGTGCGATGCAAAACATCGTCCGATTTTACGGTGAGCATTTCGCGCAAAGTATAGGCGGCGCCATATGCTTCCAACGCCCACACCTCCATTTCGCCGAAACGTTGTCCGCCGCGCTGTGCCTTGCCGCCCAGCGGCTGCTGCGTAATCAGCGAATACGGACCGGTAGAACGGGCGTGCATTTTTTCATCCACCAGATGATGCAATTTCATAATATACATATTGCCCACCGTCACCGGTCGTTCAAATTGTACGCCGCTGTATCCGTCGTATAAAATCATCTGTCCGGAAGCGGGCAAATCGGCGAGCGATAACATCCGGCGAATGTCGCGTTCGGTCGCGCCGTCAAAAATCGGAGTCGCAAACGGTACGCCTTTTTGCAAATTGGATGCGGTTTCCAAAACTTCTTCGTCCGACAAAACGGCAGGGTCAAAACCGCCGCCGTCCTCTTCGTACACTTCTTTCAGAAACGCGCGAATTTTCGCCGTCTGTTTGTCGCGTTCCAGTCGCAACATTTCTTGTATTTTGACGCCGAGTCCGCGCGCCGCCAATCCGAGATGCGTTTCCAAAATTTGTCCGACATTCATCCGAGACGGTACGCCGAGCGGACTCAACACGATATCCACCGGCGTACCGTCTTGCATATACGGCATACTTTCCGCCGGCACAATTTTGGATACCACGCCTTTGTTGCCGTGCCGCCCCGCCATTTTGTCGCCGACTTGCAGATTGCGTTTGATGGCAACATAAACCTTGACGGTTTTTAAGATTCCTTGCGGCAACGGATGCCCTTCGGTTATTTTTTTCTGCTGTTTTTTGAGCGCGGTCGCTTGCCGGGTGCGTTCGGTTTTTAGAAAATCATCTATTCCCTGAATCTGTTCATTGATATCTTGTGCGGATACACGCAAACGCGGAAATTGATTTTTCTTCAACGACTTCAATGCAGTTTCGCCGAGCGTATCGCCTTGCTTGATAGTGCCCACCGCAACAGTTGATTTGCGTCCGCGAACAAGTGCGCGAATTCGCATGACTGCATCCTCTTCCAGAATGCGCCACGCCTCGGCTTGATCGCGTTTGAACTCGCGCATTTCGGCGTCCCAAATGCTTTGAATGCGTTTGCCGGCGGTGATTTTTCCGCTTTTGTCGCGTTTTTTGACTTCATCGCTGTCAAAAACTTTGACATCAATCACCACCCCCGAAGAGCCCGGCGGCATCCGCAACGAAGTGTCTTTTACATCTTTCGCTTTGTCGCCGAACACCGCCTGCAAAAGTTTTTCTTCCGGCGTCAATTGCCGTTCGCCTTTCGGCGTAATTTTGCCGACAAGAATGTCGCCCGGTTTAACATGCACGCCAATATTTACAATTCCCTCTTCGTCCAAATTGGCAACCGAAGTTTCGGACTGATGCGGCACATCGCGAGTGATTTCTTCATCGCCGAATTGTGTGCTGCGCGTGTGCGCGATTTCTTCAATAATATGTACGGAAGCGAAACGTTGTTCGGAAACAACCCGTTCGGAAATGAGAATTGAATCTTCGTAGTTGTAGCCGTTCCACGGCATGAACGCGACAAGCAAGTTTTGACCAAGCGCGATTTCGCCCATATCGGTTGCCGCACCGTCCGCAATCACATCGCCCGCCATAATCACATCCCCTTCGCGCACAATCGGGCGATGGTTGATGCCGGTGTTTTGGTTGGAACGCGTATAGCGAGTCAGATGATAAATGTCGACACCCGCTCCGCCCGCCCGCACTTCATCATCGTTTACGCGCACCGCGATTCGGTCGGCGTCAACATAACTCACCGTCCCGCCGCAACGCGCTTGCAACGCCGAACCGGAACCTTTGACAACCAGCCGTTCCAGACCGGTGCCGACCAGCGGTTTTTCCGGATAAATGCACGGCACGCCTTGCCGCTGCATATTGGAACCCATCAACGCGCGGTTAGCGTCATCGTGTTCCAAAAACGGAATCAGGGATGCCGCCACCGATGCGATTTGAGATGGCGCGATGTCCACATAATCCACATCTTCCGGCGCGCATAAAATAAACTCGCCGTCTCGCCGTGCGGTAATTAGCGATTCGATGAAATGCCCGTTTTTGTCGCGCTTGTTACTCGCCTGCGCAATGGTGCGCCCTTGCTCGTCAATCGCCGACAAACGCTCCACCTGGTCGGTCGCGATTCCGTCTTGCACGCGCACATAAGGCGTACGCAAAAAGCCGTACTCATCCACTTCCGCATAAAGCGACATAGAATTGATCAAACCGATATTCGGTCCTTCCGGCGTTTCAATCGGACATATCCGCCCGTAATGCGACGGATGCACATCCCGCACTTCAAAACCAACGCGGTCGCGATTCAAACCGCCGACACCGAACGCCGATACCCGCCGCTTGTGTGTAATTTCTGCCAGCGGATTCGTCTGATCCATAAACTGCGAAAGTTGGTTGCCGTTAAAAAACTCCGCCACCGTGGAACTGACCGCCTTGGCGCTGATCATGTCGTGCGGCATCAGATTGTCCACTTCGGCGCGCGACAAACGGTCGCGAATGGCGCGGTTCACGCGCAACAATCCTTGCTCAAACTGATTGGCGATAAACTCGCCGACCGCACGCACGCGGCGATTGGAAAGCGTATCTATGTCGTCCGCCTTTTCCTTGCCGTTGCGCAACGCCACAAGATATCTGACCACCGTCAAAATATCAAGCGAAGACGGCGTAGTTTGTTTTTCCACCCGCACCTGCAATGCTTGCGCCAGCGCATCGCGAATCTCGCCCGCCTTCTCCGATGAAAGATTTTCGGCAATCGGGCGGCGCGGCGTAAAATGCCGGATATACGCGAGATAATCCAGCGCCGATTTTTCGTCTGTAAAACATTCCGTTTGCACCAACGCCCGCGCGGCGGCGGCTGTCGCGCTTTTGTTTAACCGCGCCGATTCGCCATCCACGACAACTTTATATTCCATCGCGGGACGTTTTTCTGGCACCGGAAAACACGCGCGACGATAACCGGCGCGCCCCTGATATTCGCGCTCCGGCGCGCCCGGATGCAAACGATGATTGAATTTCATCCGCCCTACCCGCGACATATTGTAACTCGCGGCGTCCAACAAAATCATATCCAAATGATTGTTTACGACTTCGCGGTTAGGCGGATCGCCGGGGCGCAAAATCCGGTAAATCGCCTCGCGCGATTTTTCTTCGTCCAAGGTCTCATCCAGCGCCAAAGTTTTGGCAATAAAATCGCCATGGTCAAACTCGTTTGCATACAATGTTTTAATATCCAGCGCATCTTCGGCGCATTTGCTTTCTTCGCGCAGCCGGTCCAGCAACATCTGATCAATTTCGGTGTTGGCGCCCGCCGTTTCCCAATAAAAATCGCGGGCGAATTTGCATCCCGGCGCATCGCCGATTTTTTGGCGCAACGACTCCAGCATTTTGTTGGTGATTTCGTCCCCCGCGCTCGCCCATATTTCCCCGTCGTCGGCGACAATGTCGTCAGGCAATCGCCCCTGCCCCTTGCGGGAATCCAGCACATTGAGAAATGTCTCATTTATCGCCGCACCGGCGGGAGTTTTCGGACGCACATCCTCCGCCAGCCGCCTCCCGTACAAAAAAGTATCGCTGACCGGATGATATTTGCCTTCCATTGCCGCCAACTTGCGCAAATCTATTTTTTTGATGCGGTGCTGTTTGGCAACCATAACTTTGTGAATGTGAACTTCGTCTACGCCGGCTTCCATCAAATCCGCCGTCTGCGCAAACCGGCGCGCGCGCGCAACCACGGTGCCGTCCGGCGTCATCGCATCTCGTGCCAAAAGACATTCGGATATTTGCGCCGCCGCCGAATCGGCAAGCGATATTTTGTCCCGCCGCGAAGTGTCGCACAAATCAAAATCCAAAGACGCTTTCGCCAAAAACTTGCCGCGCAACAGCCATTCGGCGGCGCCCGCTTCGTCGCCGAGACGAATTTCTTCGGCATCGTAAAACTCGCGCAAAATCCGCGCCTTGTCATATCCCAACGCCTTCAACAAAATCGTCACCGGCATCTTCCGTTTGCGGTCTATGCGAAAATATAAAATGTCGCGTTTGTCAAACTCAAAATCAAGCCACGAACCGTTGTACGGAATAATGCGCGCGCTGTACAAATATTTTCCGCCGCTGGTATTGCGCCCGGAATCGTGTTCAAAAAGCACGCCCGGCGAACGGTGCAATTGCGACACCACCACGCGTTCGGTGCCGTTAATGACAAAAGAACCGTCGTCGGTCATCAGCGGCAACTGCCCCATATACACGGTTTCCGATTTAATTTCTTTGGTCGGTCCGCCTTTCTTTTCGCGGATTTCCATGGCGATGTCGGCATAAACGGCAGATTCGTAAGTCAGCCCGCGGAGTTTGCACTCCGGCACCGTATACACCGGCGGATGCAATTCGTATTTTTCAAAATGCAACACCACCGCGCCGGAACTGGATTCAATCGGAAACACCGATTGAAACGCGCCTTGCAAACCGCGCACAGAACGATTCGCCGGGTCCGCATCCCGCTGCAAAAAATCGGCATAAGATTGTTTTTGCAATTTCATCAAAGACGGGATTTCGGACTGCGCGCCGTGACGGGCGAACGAGCGGCGCGGGCGGCGTTTTTCGGTATAACTCGGCGCCTTGCCCGAATTTAGAGTGCTGACCGCTTTTGTCGGCGTATCCAGTTGCGATACTTCTATGTCCAACTCTTCGCGCGTGCCGGACGGCTGCCAACTTTCCGCCTTTTTCGGCGGCGCGATTCCCGAAATGTCGTCGACCATTTTCCACAACTCGGAAAACGGCGCGTCCGGATTTTCCCGCAGTTTTTGCGCCCGTTCTTTTATATCGTCGCCGTCTTCCGATTTTTCCACAATCTGCTGAAGATGTTTTGACAACCGCCGCTTTTCGTTTTTGGCGAAACGGGGAATTGTCAGCAAAATCTCGCGCAACTTTTCCAAATCGCCGGCGTTCAGCGCGTTGTTGACCGATTTTGATAAGGCGGCGATGTCCGTATCGGGCGGCGTCTCCACGGCACCTTCGGTACATGCTTGCATCAGCACGCGATACAAACGTTTCGTTTCCAACTGACGGGGGGTCTGAGCCATATAGTTCTCCTTAACGAAAGCGGGACAATTCGGGCAAGCGACCGCTCACATATAAGAAAGCGGCGTACGCGCCGCGCCGTTGCGGCGCGACGGTAAAATGACAAAGATGAATTACTTGACCTCGCAGGCGGCGCCGGCTTCTTGCAAAAGTTTCGCTGCTTCTTCGGCATCGCCTTTGGCAACTTTTTCCTTGACCGGCTTGGGCGCGCTCTCCACCAACTCCTTGGCTTCTTTCAGACCCAAACCGGTGATTTGCCGGACCGCTTTGATGACCGCGACTTTGTTGTCGCCGAAAGAGGTGATGACGACATCAAACTGCGTCTTCTCTTCGGCGGCGGCGGCATCTCCGGCAACCGCCGGACCGGCGACCGCAACGGGTGCCGCCGCAGAAACGCCGAATTTCTCCTCCATCTCTTTGATCATTTCGGATAGCTCCAAAACCGACATTGCGCCGATTGCATCCATAATTTCCGTTTTGTTCATGATATTGCTCCTTTTTTAAGAATGGTGGAATGAAAAACCGCTATACACATTATTCGCCCGCTTTTTGATCTCTGACCGCCGCCAATAAACGCACAAACCGCGAAGGAATTTCGTTTAGTGTGCGCGCAAAACCGCTCACCGGTGCTTGCATCGTCCGCAACAATGTCGCCAACAATTCCGGGCGTGGCGGAATGGACGCCAGCCGCCCGATATCCGCCGCCGACAATACGACACCGTCCACCAGCGCACCGCCGCGAATGACAAATCTTTCGTTGTTTTTTGCGGTTTGCGCGAAAACTTTGGCGATTGCCGCGATATCCGTTGCCGTGCCGAAAATAAGCGGACCCGACAAAAATGTTTCCAGCGGCGAATATGGACTATCGGCTATCGCCCTTTTGACCAGCGTATTTTTAATCACCTGCGCGCGTCCGTCCCCTTCGCGAATCTCGCGGCGAAATGTCGTCATTTGCGCCGCCGATAATCCGGCGTTTTCGGCAATAAACACCGCCGAAGACGCCATAAAGCGTTCTCTCGCTTCGGCGACGATGGTATTTTTGCGATCTTTGCCTATCATCAATTTGTCTCCCGGTTTGTCATCTGTACGCCGAAATATCCACCGCAACGGAACGCCCCATCGTCGCCGATACCGACATCCGCCGCAAATACATTCCCTTCGCCGTTGAAGGTTTGGAACGCTTCAATGCCGCGATTAAACTTTCAATATTTTGCTTCAAATCGGCGGCAGCAAAAGATGCCTTGCCCACGGACGCATGTATGATTCCGGTTTTGTCGGCGCGATAGCGCACCTGTCCCGCCTTCGCGTTTTTCACCGCTTCCGCCGGATCGGCGGCGACCGTGCCGCTTTTCGGATTTGGCATCAGCCCGCGGGGTCCCAAAATCCGCCCCGCCGGCGCGAGTTTGCGCATCGCGTCCGGCGTTGCAATTAGTACATCAAAATCGGTCGCACCGCCCATAATTTCGGCAATTAAATCTTCAAATCCGACTTTGTCGGCGCCCGCATCTTTCGCCGCCTGCTCGCCATCGCCGGAAACGACAACCGCTACGCGTGTCGTTTTGCCGGTGCCCGCCGGTAAAACAACCGCCCCGCGCACCGCCTGATCGGATTTTTTGGGGTCTATACCCAATTGAATTGCAACATCAATTGTTTCGTCAAACTTCGCGCCGCTGCCGCCCGACATCGCGCTCAACGCCTCATCCAGCCCGCACCGCGATTCCGGTTTTTGGGCGTTTTGCAATCGTTTGCATATCTTTTTCGCCATTTTATTGCGCCTCCACTTCCACGCCCATACTGCGCGCCGTGCCTGCTACTTCCCGCACCGCCGCCGGCAACGAAGTCGTGTTTAAATCGGACATTTTGGCGCGCGCGATTTCTTCGGCGGCGGCGTAAGTCAGTTTTCCGACCTTGTCCAGATGCGGTTTGCCGCTGCCTTTTTCCAACCCCAGCGATTTGCGAATCAGCACCGACATCGGCGGTTTTTTGACGATAAACGAAAAAGTGCGATCTTCATAACAAGTAATGACGACCGGCAACGGCACGCCTTTTTCGCCGCCTTCGGTTTCGGCGTTAAACGCCTTGCAAAAATCTTGAATGTTGATTCCCCGCTGCCCCAACGCAGGCCCGATGGGCGGTGCGGGAGTCGCAGCACCGGCGGGCACTTGCAGTTTAATAAATCCGACAACTTTTTTCGCCATCGCAATGCTCCTAAATTTTATCCACCTGACTGAAATCCAACTCCACCGGCGTCGATCTTCCGAACACCATCACCAACACTTTCAAGCGGCTGCGCTCGGCATTGACCACATCCACCACGCCGGAAAAATCGGTAAACGGCCCGTCTTTAACGCGCACATGATCTCCAGCCACAAACTGCGCCCGCACCACCGGGTCTTTTTCGAAACTATCTTGCACCTGACGGCGGATTTTTTCCACCACTTCCGCCGACAACGGTTCCGGCGTTTTGTCGCGATCTGCAATCGCACCGGAACCGCCGGACATGGAAATAAAATTGCCCACCCGCCTCGTCCGGCTCACCAAATGCCAGCATTCGGGGCGCATCATATCCGATTCCCCGTCCGCCGCAATTTCCAGAAAAAGATACCCCGGATACAACTTGCGCTCAATAATTTTTTTCTTGCCGTTATGAATTTCCATCGTTCTTTCCATCGGCAAAAAAATTTCGCCAAATCTGTCTTCCATTCCATGCTCGGAAATTCGCCCCAGCAAATTTTCGCGCACCGCCTTTTCAAAACCGACCAACACCTGCACCGCGTACCAGCGTTTGACTTCGGCGTTTTTGTCGCTCGCATCGTTCATGATGCCAACGTTTCCAGCAAAGCGCCGAGAATAAAATCCACCACCCACAAAAACAACATCACCATCGTCACCATCAGCAACACGACGCCGGTCATTCGGACGGTTTCGTTGCGGGACGGCCAAACTACTTTGCGCAACTCAACCTGTGCCGCTTTTGCGTAACTGACAAAATCGCGCCCCGACCCCGAAAACGCCACCAGCAACAAAGCCAACACCATTCCGCCCAATATCACCCCCGCCCGTGCCGCAGATTGTCCGGCGTTCAACTCGTAGCCGGCAACATACACCGATGCAACGGCAATAATTCCCGCCGACCATAATTTAATTTTGTCAATCGCCGTCATTTCGCCTTTTCCATTAAAATCATCGGCAGGCCAAGAGGGAATCGAACCCCCAACCTGCGGTTTTGGAGACCGCCGCTCTGCCTAATTGAGCTATTGGCCTGTTCATTCCAAAATTTTCGTTACGACGCCGGCGCCGACTGTCCGACCGCCTTCCCGAATCGCAAAACGCAATCCGTCTTCCATCGCTATCGGCGTTATCAACTCAACATCCATCCCGATGTTATCCCCCGGCATCACCATCTCCACATCCTTCGGCAATACCACCGAACCCGTCACATCTGTCGTCCGAAAATAAAACTGCGGACGATAACCCTTGAAAAATGGCGTATGCCGCCCGCCCTCTTCTTTTGACAAAATATACACTTCCGCACTAAACTTTTTGTGCGGTTTTATGCTGCCCGGTTGCGCCATCACTTGCCCCCGCTCCACTTCTTCCCGCTTCGTGCCGCGCAATAATAATCCCACATTGTCGCCCGCCTGCCCGTCGTCCAGCAACTTCCGAAACATCTCAACGCCCGTGCAAGTCGTCTTCGCCGTGTCCTTAATTCCCACGATTTCCAACTCCTCGCCAACTTTTACCTTGCCGCGTTCTATCCGCCCCGTCACCACCGTGCCGCGACCGCTGATGCTAAATACATCTTCCACCGGCATCAAAAATGCGCCGTCTATCGCGCGCACCGGTTCTTCCACAAATGTGTCCAACGCTTCCGCCAACTTCTTTATGGAACCCAATCCCATATCGCCCGTGTCGCCTTCCAATGCCTTCAATGCACTGCCCGTCACCACCGGCGTATCATCGCCCGGAAACTCGTATTTTGTCAAAAGTTCCCGCACTTCCATCTCCACCAACTCCAACAACTCCGCGTCATCCACCATATCCGCTTTGTTCAGATAGACCACAATCCGCGGCACGCCAACTTGTCGCGCCAACAAAATATGCTCCCGCGTCTGCGGCATCGGACCATCGGCGGCAGAAACGACCAATATCGCCGCATCCATTTGCGCAGCACCCGTTATCATGTTTTTGACATAATCCGCGTGTCCCGGGCAATCTACATGCGCATAATGACGATTCGCCGTTTCATATTCCACATGCGATGTATTAATCGTAATTCCCCGCGCTTTTTCTTCCGGCGCATTGTCAATCTGCGCATAATCCCGCGCCTCGCCGCCAAACTCCTTGGAAAGAATCGTCGTCAACGCCGCCGTAAGAGTCGTCTTGCCATGATCCACATGACCCACCGTCCCCACATTCAAATGCGGCTTATTCCGTTCAAATTTGTCTTTTGCCATTGCTTTGTCTCCTTTTATTCTTTAATGAATGTCGTCTGGCAAGTTTTGGCGAAAAACCTGCTGTTCGCCCCGCCTTGCGGCATCCATCCGCCATCAAAATCATTGCCGCAATCCGCAAAAACGCCGGTTTCCGCAGCGCACGGCAAAACCGACAAACCGGTGCCCACAGCCGGGCTTGAACCGGCGACCTCTCCCTTACCAAGGGAGTGCTCTACCGCTGAGCTACGTGGGCGCGCGCCGAAAATCGGAGCGGGTGAAGGGAATCGAACCCTCACATCAAGCTTGGAAGGCTTACGCTCTACCATTGAGCTACACCCGCCAAACGGCGGTTGCCGCAGCAATTCAAAACTCGTTTTTGTCGGCGTGGTCTGGCAAATCATTTTATTTATGGCAATCTCTGGCGGGAAATCTTCCGCGGGCGGGGTGGAGGGAGCAGGATTTGAACCTGCGAAGGCTGAGCCGCCAGATTTACAGTCTGGTCCCTTTGACCGCTCGGGAATCCCTCCCAAGTTTTCCATTATATCATAAATTTACCGTTTGTGTAAATTATTCTCATTTTTTTTTCGGTATCGCAAAAAAAATTTCACCTCTCTGTCAAATTGGCGGCATAATTCAAATAATGCGCGCCGATTGGATTAAAGAGATGGGATTATCGCCCGTGTGGCAACGGCGAACAGAAGCCGCCGCACCGCCCGCGCCGGTTTTGGAAAACGCGGAAATACCAACTCCGGCGGCAAATTCGCCGCATCCGGCGGAATCCGCCCCGGAATCCGCCGCAACACAAATTGCCGCCCCGCCCGCAACCGAAATCGCCGCCCCGCCCGCAACCGAAATTCCGCAAGCGGACGAAGCGACAATTGCGCGGATGGATTGGCAAACTTTGCGCGAGACGGTTGCCGAATGCCGCCGGTGCGATTTGTGCGAGAATCGGACGCGGGCGGTTTTCGGTGTCGGCGATGCGGATGCGGACATTTTTTTTGTCGGCGAAGGACCGGGTTACGAAGAAGACCGGCGCGGCGAACCTTTTGTCGGACCGGCGGGAATGTTGCTGGACGCGATGTTGAAAAGCATCGGCACGGGGCGCGACCGCGGCATTTATATCGCTAATATCGTCAAATGCCGCCCGCCGCAAAATCGCAATCCGAAACCCGAAGAAGGGCGCGCGTGTATGGCATTTTTGCGGCGGCAGTTGACGCTGGCGGCACCGCGTCTTGTCGTGGCATTGGGTGCCGTGGCGGCGGCACATCTGTTGCAAACCGAAGAATCGGTCGGCAAGTTGCGACAGCGGCTGCACGATTATCACGGCATTCCGCTGGTCGTCACTTATCACCCCGCCTATTTGCTGCGCAATCCCGCCGAAAAACGCAAATCGTGGGACGACCTTCTTTACATCCGCCGAATCGCCGCAAAAACCGCATAGTTTTTTGCAAAATCGGCGGGATTTTCCGGCGGAACCGGTTTTTTTCCGAACAGCGAAATGTCGCGCAAAATTGACGGCGGAAATAGGCGAAAAATTCGGGCGGGAATTCTGATTCTCGTGTTGCACTTTAATCACAAATTTTCGGCGGCGGAATTTTCCGGCGGAATCGGTTTTATTTCCGAACAGCGAAATGTCGCGCAAAATTGACGGCGGAAATAGGCGAAAAATTCGGGCGGGAATTCTGATTCTCGTGTTGCACTTGAATTATAAATTTTCGGCGGCGGGCGAAAGCCGGAAATAAGCGGAAAATTCGGGCGGGAATTCTGATTTCCGTGTTGCAATTGAATCACAAATTTTCGGCGGCGGATTTTCCGGCGGAATCGGTTTTTTTCCGAACAGCGAAATGTCGCGCAAAATTGACGGCGGAAATAAGCGGAAAATTCGGGCGGGAATTCTGATTCCCGTGTTGCACTTTAATCACAAATTTTCGGCGGCGGCGGGCGAAAAAGTAAAAAAATGTTGCACCGTACAGTACAATCGCAAAATGCGGCATTCGGCTTTATCAGAAATTTTGGAAATGAAATCGCGCGGCGAAAAAATCGCGATGCTGACCGCATACGATGCGACATGCGCCCGCCTCGCCGATGAAAACGGCGTAGACGCGATTTTGGTCGGCGATTCGCTGGGAATGATTGTGCAAGGCGCGGCGGATACGCTTTCGGTGCGGGTGTCGGAAACGGCGTATCATATCCGTTGCGTGCGGGCGGGCGCACCGGATGCGGTCATACTCGGCGATATGCCGTTTGGTGCGTTTCAAGAATCGCCGTCACGGGCGTTTGCAAATGCGGCAAAACTGATGGCGGCAGGCGCGACAATGATAAAAATAGAAGGCGGCGCATTGTTCGCCGAAACCGCCGAATTTCTCACCGCACGCGGCGTACCGGTATGCGCACACGCCGGATTGATGCCGCAATGGGCGCGACTGCAAGGCGGCTACAAAGTACAAGGACGCCGCGAAGACGCAGCACGAATCACAGCAGACGCGCGCGCAATGTGCGAAGCGGGGGCGTGTATGATTGTTTTGGAATTGATTCCGGCAAAGTTAGCGGCGACAATTTCCGGCGAGTTGCCGATTCCAACTATCGGCATCGGCAGCGGTGCGGCGTGCGACGGGCAGGTTCTGGTGATGCACGATATGTTGGGAATTACCGGCGGCGGGCGGCGTTTCGTCAAAAACTTTATGAACGGCGGCGGCGCGGCGGCGGCAATTAAAAACTATGTCCGCGCAGTCAAAAACGGCGATTTTCCCGCCCCCGAACATTCTTTTAATTAAGAACAGCGATGGAAACGCCCCTTTGCGCGAACGCGGTTTTGCAAAACTCGCAACTCCCGCCGGTTATTGCGGATGCGGCGGATTTGCGGCGGTTTATCGGCGGACGCACGGCGGCATTGACGGCAACAATGGGCGCGTTGCACGAAGGGCATTTATCTCTGGTGCGGACGGCACAAAAAACGGCGGAAATAAATGTCGTCAGCATTTATGTCAATCCGGCACAATTCGGTGCGGGCGAAGATTTTGAATCGTATCCGCGCGATTTCGCCGCCGACCGCGAAAAGTTGCGCGGAATCGCCGATGTCGTTTTCGCCCCCGAAACGCTATATCCGGAAACGCAAACCATTCATTTTTCGCTGCCGCCGCTGGCGGGCGAGTTGTGCGGACGCAGCCGCCCCGGTTTTTTTGAAGGAGTCGCGCTGGCGGTGTGCAAATTATTCAACTGCGTCCGCCCGCAAACCGCCGTATTCGGCAAAAAAGATTTTCAACAATTGCATATCGTCCGTTTGCTTGCGCAACAATTGCACTATCCGATAAAAATTGTCGCCGGCGACACCGTGCGCGAATCGGACGGACTCGCTTGCAGTTCGCGCAACGCTTATTTGTCGGCGGCGGAACGAAAACACGCCCCGATTCTGCCGCAAACATTGCGCGCCGCCGCCGCAAACATCAAAAACGGCACACCGCCCGAAGATGCAGCGGCAACGGCGGCGGAAAATTTGCAACGGGAAGGATTCGCCGTGGATTACGCCGAAGCCCGAGATGCAAAAACCCTCGCCGCCCCGCAAGGCAAAAACATCGTTTTGCTGGCGGCGGCAACTTTGGGACGAACGCGATTAATTGATAATATAGAATGCCGCACGCCGCACAACTAATTTCGGCGGATTTTTGCGGCGGCTTTTTTTTATTAATAAACCGAAAACGGAGAAAATGCGATGATAAAAAACTACGACAAAAATAACATTTTCGCAAAAATTTTACGCGGCGAAATTCCGTGCAAAAAAATCTTGGAAAGCGAACATTCACTCGCGTTTTACGATGTCAATCCGCAAACAAAAATCCATGCGCTGGTCGTTCCAAAAGGCGCGTATATTTCCTTCGCCGATTTCAGCGAACGCGCATCAGACGCCGAAATCGCCGGTTATATTCGCGACATCGGCGAAACCGCCCGCAAAATCGGCGTAGAAGAAAACGGCTATCGCCTGCTGTCAAATCACGGCGCAAACGCCCGGCAAGAAGTCGCGCATTTGCATATTCATATTTGCGGCGGCGAAAAACTCGGGCGAATGATTGCGGCGGAATCGGAATGACGCCCGCCGCACCGCCGCACACTGTCGCCGCATTTTTGCGAATCGGCAGTTTTTTGGCGGACACTTTATTTTTGGCGCAAGCGATGGCGTTGGGCGGAATGCTGTTGTGGCTTTTCGGAAAATCGGAGTTGGCGGGATTTGCGGTTATCGGCGGTTCGGTGGCGGGACTGCTGTCGGTTTTCGCTTTCAATTTATTCGGCGCAGTTTCATGGGCTTGGAACGCCCCCGCATTTTGGCGAAGTTTGCATCCGCTAAATCTATCGCTGGCGTTATTCGCCGCAGCGGGCTATGCCGTTATCGTCCACGACAAAACCGCAGCGATACTTATTTCGGCGGCAATCGGACTCACGGCGGGCGTTGCCGGCATCAAAATTTTGCCGTACTATCCGCGCACATGGATTGCGATTTGTATGGGAATTTTGGCAATGCGCTACGCCGTTCCATGGCGTTTTTCGGGAATCGCAGCGGCGGCAGCAGGAATTATCATACTTTTTGTCTGGTTGCGTCACAACTTTCCGCCCCGCCGCCGCCCGATTCCATTTCCGTAAACGCGGAAAATTTATTATGAAAGAAAAACCATATTTTCGCGAAAAAAAATGCGAAAAATGCGCGAAAAAAATGCGCGTAAATTTTCAAACTTACGCCCGTAAATGAAAGACCATATTTTCGCGAAAAAAAATGCACGAAAAAAATGCGCGTAAATTTCAAACTTAATTGCCCGTAATAAATTCCCGCGTTCGCCGGAATGGTAAATTTTATTTTTGAGAAATTCCTCCGCGTTCGCGGGAATGGTAAATTTTATTTTTGCGGAATTCCTCCGCGTTCGCCGGAATGGTAAATTTTATTTTTGCGGGATTTCGCTGGAATGACGGCGTTTTTTTGCGGGGAATGGCGGGGATTTTTTTGCGGGATTTCGCTGCTGGTTTTCGCTGAAATGACGGCGATGGCGGAAAAAGGGGGTATAATCCGCCGATATATTTTATTTTATTTAACCGAAAGGAATGCAAAAAATGAATATCGGATTTATCGGGCTGGGAAATGTCGGCGGGAAACTCGCCGGCAGTTTGGTGCGCAACGGATTCGCGTTGACCGTTTGCGAGTTGGACAAAAACGCTGCCCGTCCGCTTTTGGAAAAAGGCGCGATTTGGGCGGATTCGCCCGCCGCCGCCGCAAAAAACGCGGAAATGGTGATTACCTGTTTGCCGAATCCCGCCGCCTCCGCCGAAGTAATGGAAGGCGAAAACGGCGTTTTATCCGCCTTGCCGTCCGGTGCGATTTGGGGCGAAATGAGCACGACAGACGAATCGGAAGTGCGCCGCCTCGCCGAAAAAGTGCGCGCAAAAGGCGGCGATTCGCTGGATTGTCCGGTGTCCGGCGGATGTCATCGTGCAGCAACCGGCAACATTGCCATTTTTGCGGGCGGCGACCGTGCGACATTTGAACGCGCCCTGCCCGCCCTTTCCGCAATGGGACGGCGTATTTTGCATACCGGTGCGTTGGGGTCGGCGTCGGTTTTGAAAGTGGCGACAAATTATCTTGCAACCGCAAATCTCGTTTCCGTTTGCGAGGCGATGATGACATGCAAAATGGCGGGAATGGATTTGGCGACAACTTATGAGGCGTTTCGCATTTCGTCCGGCAATTCGTTCGTGCATGAAACCGAAGGACAAGTAATTCTCAACGGCAGTCGCGATATTAATTTTACGATGGATTTGGTGGTGAAAGATGTGTCGCTTTTCCAAAGCATTGCCGACAAATTTAATGTGCCGCTGGAACTTTCGCCGCTTCTCGTGCAGATTTTCCGGGACGGCGAAAAACGCTACGGCGGGCGCGAATGGTCGCCGAACATCATCCGCCGTCTGGAAGATGCATGCGGTGCGCGCGTTTTGGCGGACGGATTTCCCGCCGAAATAACCGACGACGAACCCGAAGAACCGGGCGGCGAAATCAAACCGCGCGGACGATGAAAATCGCGGCGTGGAATGTCAATTCGGTGCGCGCGCGATTGCCGCATCTGTTGCGCTGCCTTTCCGAATTCGCACCCGATGTCGTTTTGTTGCAGGAAACAAAAAGCACAGACGAAAACTTTCCGTTCGCCGAATTGCGGGCGGCGGGTTATGACGCCGCGCATTACGGACAAAAATCGTACAACGGAGTCGCCGTTTTATCGCGCGCGCCGATTTCCGATGTGGAAAAAGGAATGCCGAATCGTCCGCAAGACGAACAGGCGCGCGTTGTCGCAGCGACCGTGCAATATGACGGCGCGCCGTTGCGGCTGATTTCGGTATACGCCCCGAACGGGCAAAATCTGGAATCGGAAAAATATAAATATAAACTGGAATGGTACGAAGATTTTTGCAACTATCTTTGCGCGGCAAAAAAACAATTCGGGGCGGTTGCCGCCGGCGGCGATTACAATATCGCGCCGGCGGATGAAGATATTTACGACGCCGAAGAATGGGGCGAAGAAGTGTTGGCGTCGCCGCCGGAACGGGCGGCATTGCGGAAAATTCTCGCCGCCGGTTTTGCGGATGCGCATCGTCTTTTTGCGCAACCGGAAAAAAGTTTTTCGTGGTGGGATTATCGCGCCGCCGCTTTCCGGCGCAATCGCGGCGCGCGCATTGATTTAATTCTTTTGTCCGATTCGCTTAAAGAAAAATGCGCCGCCTGCGCGCCCGAATTGTCGCCGCGCGGCTGGGAACGCCCTTCGGATCACGCGCCGGTTATCGCGGCGTTGCGATAAATGACGGGGCGCGTTGTCGCCTTCGGTTTTTTGCTGAATTTGTCCTCGGCGTTCGGACAAACGCATTTCATTTCGCTTTTTAATGCGCAACTGCGCGAATCGTTTTCGCTGACGCACGGCGAAATCGGCGCGCTATATTCGGCGGCGACATTGTGCAGCGCGGCGATTTTGCCGTGGGCGGGAAAGTTGATTGACACGGCGGATTTGCGCCGTTATGCCGCGGCGGTCGTTTTCGGATTGGGATGTGCGGCGGCGACTTTGTCGTTTGCGGCGGCGGCGTGGCAGTTGGCGCTGGCATTTTTTTGTTTGCGACTTTTCGGGCAAGGACTTTCGTCGCACACCGGAATGACCGCGACCGCACGAATGACACAAAAATCGCGCGGCAAATCTGTCAGTATCGCCGGACTCGGAATGAGTGTCGGCGAGGCGATTGCGCCGCCGATTGTCGCCGCATTGCTTGTCGTTTTGCATTGGCGCGAAGTTTGGCAAACGGCGGCGTTGTTTCAGTTTATTTTTGTGCTGGCATTGTCGCAACTAATTTTGCGCGGAATTCCATCCGCGCCGCCGTCATCGCAAATCGGCGCGGATGAAAAAGACGAATCGTGGACTCGCGGACAGGTATTGCGCGACCCGCGATTTTGGCTTGCCGCCCCGGCGATTTTCGCACCGCCGTGCGTGGTGACGGCGTTATTTTTTCATCAATACAGTTTGGCAGAATACAAAAACGCCGATTTTTCAATTTGGACGGCGGGCGTAGCGGCATATTCCGCCGGTTCGGTTTTGGCATCTTTGGCGGCGGGCGTACTGACCGACAAATTCGGCGGTGCGCGACTCGTGAAATGGATGCTTGCGCCGTTAGTTTTATCCGTGTTGCTGCCGGTGTGGGCGGATTTTCCCGCGTTGTCGTTTGCGTATTACGGTTTAATGGGAATGAGTGCGGGCATCAGCGTGCCGTCCGTCAACGCGTTGTGGGTGGAAATGTACGGACGCGCACATTTAGGTGCGGTGCGCGCTTTCGCGCATTCAATGGTGGTACTCTTTTCCGCACTCGGTCCGGCGGTTTACGGATTGTTGTTGGATTTCGGCGTTTCGTGGAAATCGGTTTTGTTGTTGACCGCCGCATGGCTACTCGCCGCCGCCGCCGTATTGCGCACCGTCCCTCTGCATTTTCGCACCGCGCATAAATAAATCGGTAAAACTGTGGTACGAAAAAACGCGGCGGGATTTGGCGAAATTCCACCGAAATAAAATAAAAACATTTTCCGCGAAAGTAGAATTTTTCTTTATTTTAATTGAAATTCGGAATTTTCTTATTTTAATTGGAATTCGGAAAACTTCGGTTTTTATCGGAATTTTTTATGAACGGGATTTGCGGGAAAACGGCGGCGGCGCGAAAGCGCGGCGGAATGCGGCGGAATTCCACCGAAATAAAATAAAAACATTTTCCGCGAAGATAGAATTTTTCTTATTTTAATCGGAATTCGGAAAATTCCGGTTTTTGTTGGAATTCGGAAAACTTCGATTTTTATTGAAATTCAGAAGATTTCGGTTTTTGTTGGAATTTGGAAAATTTCGGTTTTTGTTGGAATTTGGAAAATTTCGGTTTTTGTTGGAATTCGGAAGATTTCGGTTTTTGTTGGAATTTGGAAAATTTCGGTTTTTGTTGGAATTTTAATTTTTTGTGAACGGAGTTTGCGAAACGGCGGCGGCGGGAAAAGTGCGGGATGCGAATATAGTCGCGCTCTGATTATAATAGTACGATGCGAAACTCCACGACAAACGGCGGGCGGACGGCGGCGTTTAATGCGGCATGGCGGGCATTGCGCGCACACCGAACGGCGCACAAAAATATTTCACTGATGCAATTGTTTGATGAAGATCCGCGGCGGTTTGCGCGTTTTTCGTTGCAAACAGACGATTTGCTTTTGGATTTTTCCAAAACAACTATTTCGGCGGAAACCGCAAACTTGCTGATTCGGCTGGCGGAAGAATCCGGAATCGCCGACCGCCGCAACAAAATGTTTGCCGGCGAAATCATAAACGAAAGCGAACAACGTCCCGCCGCCCATGTCGCATTGCGCGCGAATACCGGCGAAATCGTTGCGGCACGCACAAAAATGTTGCAATTCGCCGAAGAATGTCGCGCAGGAAAAATCGCCGCAGCGGACGGCGCGAAATTTACGGACATCGTCAATATCGGAATCGGCGGTTCGCATTTGGGACCGGCAATGGCGGCGGCGGCGTTGCATCCGTATTGCGGCGGATTGCGTCCGCATTTTATTTCCAATATGGACGGCGCAAATGCCGCCGATATTTTGGCGACTCTTGATGCGCGGCGAACTTTAATTTTGGTTTCTTCTAAAACTTTTACGACCGCGGAAACAATTGAAAATGCAACACGCGCAAAAAAATGGTTGGCGGCGGCGGTCGGCAAACCGGCAGCGGCGAAACAAATTCTCGCCGCAACTGCCGCGCCGATGCGCGCAAAAAAATTCGGGGCGGAACAAATTTTTGCATATTCCGATTCGGTCGGCGGACGTTATTCGTTGTGGGGTGCGGTCGGATTGCCGCTTGCGTTGGCGATTGGAAAAAAGAATTTTTTGGCATTTTTGGAAGGCGCGCGCGCGATGGATATTCATTTTGCAAAAACGCCGTTGCGAAAAAACTTGCCGGTAATGCTCGCATTGACGGGCGTGTGGCACCGGAATTTTTGCGGTTATGCAACGCGCGCGGTGTTGCCGTACGATTGGCGATTGCGATTTTTGCCCGCCTATTTGCAGCAGTTGGATATGGAAAGCAATGGCAAAAATGTTTTGCAAAATGGCGAACAAATGCGCGACAAAACCGCGCCTGTCGTGTGGGGTTCACCCGGCACGGATGCGCAACACGCCTATTTTCAATTTCTGCATCAAGGAACAGATATTGCGCCGTGCGAATTTATTGTTGCAACGCATGGACACGAAAACCGCGCGCAACATAAACTTTTATTTGCTAATTGCATCGCGCAAGCGGCGGCATTGATGCGCGGCGAAAAATCGGAATCGCCGCAGCAAAAACTTGCAGGCGGTCGTCCGTCTATCACAATTATGTACCGAAAACTTACGCCCTATTCGCTGGGAAGATTGCTGGCGTTGTTTGAACATCGCGCGTTTGCGGAAAGCGTTTTGTGGGGGGTTAATTCGTTTGATCAATGGGGCGTAGAACTCGGAAAAGTTTTTGCGCGGCGATTGCATCCGGCGGTTGCATCTTCCAAATATCGCGCGGACGAAGACGCGTCAACGCGCGGATTGCTCGCGCATTATCATCAAATGCATCGTTTGCGATAATCGGCAAAATGCATTTGCTGTGGCGCGATTTTGACGAAATAATTGATGTGCGTTCGCCGGCGGAATTCGCCGAGGACGGCATTCCCGGCGCGGTCAATTTGCCCGCGCTTTCCAACGCCGAACGCGCCGAAATTGGCGCATTGCATCGCGATTCGCCTTTTTGTGCGCGGCGGCGCGGGGCGGGAATGGTTGCCGCAAACATTGCCGCACACTTGCGTTCGCATCTCGCTTCGCGCCCGCCGGATTGGCGTCCGCTTGTCTATTGCAAACGCGGCGGACAACGCAGCGGTGCGGTCGTGGAAGTTTTGCGGCGGGTCGGCTGGCGCGCCGAACAATTGCCGGGCGGCTACAAGTTTTATCGCGACAAAGTGCGGGAGGGAATCGGCGTTTTACCGTCCGCCGTTCAATGGTGCGCCATCGGCGGAAAAACCGGCGCGGGCAAAACCGCCCTTTTGCATTTGTTGAAAGCGGCGGGCGCGGCGACGATGGATTTGGAAGCGATGTGCAATCACCGCGGTTCGGCGTTCGGCGATCTCGGCGCGCAACCGTCGCAACGAAAATTCGAATCCCGTTTGTTCGCCGCGTTGTCCGAATTGCCAAAAAACGCGCGGGTTTTTGTGGAAGCGGAAGGACGCAAAATCGGGCGATTGCATTTGCCGCAACCGCTATTGTCGGCGATGCGGCGCGCGCCCGCAATATATTTGGAAGCGTGTTCGCGCGAACGGGCGCGGCGAATTGTCGCCGATTATGCGGCGTTTTTTGACCGCGAAAAGTTTGAATCTGCCGCCGCCGCGATTGACAAATATGTCGGCGCAAAACGCCGCGCACAATGGCGCGCGCATCATTGCGGCGGCGAATGGGAAGAACTGGCGCGGGATATGCTGGAATCGTTTTACGATGTCGGTTATGAAAAATCGTTGTCGGCTAATTACGGTGCGCCGTCCGCGGTCTTAAAAATCAATCCGAACCGTCCGGCAAACATGCGGGAAATTGCCGCAAAGTTGGCGCGGTGCGCGGCGGAAGGTGGTAAGATGGCGGTATGATAGCCGCCGCGGTTGCCGCCGCCCTCAATCGTTGCATCCCGCCCGATTTGCGGCGGCGGTTGCAATCGCACGCAGGGGCGACAATCGCGTTGCATTTTTTCGGGTCGCGTATGTGCTTTCGCATCGGCGAAAATGGCGAATGGCGGGCGGCGTCTTCGCTGATTGATGCGGACGCCGAAATGAAATGGTCGGCAAACGGCGATGCGCACATCAGCGGCGGCGGCGCATTGTTGCGCGAGTTGGACGAAGTGCGGAAATGTTGCGCACCGCGCGAACGGGCGGAAGATATTTTCGGTGCGGCGGGGGCGGAAAAGTTATATCGGGCGGCGCAAACCGCGAACGCGTTTTTGCAAGATATTCCGGCGCGTTGCGGTGCGGTCGCGGCACCTGACGCAACGGCGGATTTTTTTCGCGATGTCGCGGCATTTGAGTCCGCCGTTTCTGCCGCCGCCGCGCGTGTGTCAAGTTTGGAAGCGCGGCGATGAACAAAGAACGGACGATAAAAAAATACGCGAACCGGCGTTTGTACGACGCGTTGCATAGCCGCTACATTACTTTGGACGATTTGAAAAAAATGACGGTGGACGGCGAACCTTTTACCGTGCGCGATGCGAAAACCGGCGAAGACATTACCCGCGCCGCGCTTTTGCAGGCGTTGTTGTCCGAAGAATCGTTTGACCGTCCGGTGTTGTCCGAACAAAGTTTGCGCAATTTGGTGGCATTTTTTCACGGTCCTTTTCGCGGACCGGCGGCGACTTATTTTGAGCAATGTCTGCCGGTGTTTTTAGAATCGCAACGGCGGATGCGCGACAAATTCGGCGCGTCCCTTTCCGCCGGCGAAATGGACAATATCGCCGCGCTGCAAGCGTCCATGACACGGCGGATTTTAGAACAGTATTTGTTTGACGGAATAGAAAATATGATGGGCGCGCAGGAAAAAATGCGCGCGATGATGGGCGCCGGAATGTTTGACTTTCCCGGCTTTTTTCGCCCGCCGGACAAAAAAGAATAACTGCAAATTTGCGGTGCGGCGTTTTTTTTGCTACAATTATGCGGTCGCGCGCGGGGAATTCCGCCGCCCGGAGATACAACATTATGGCTGTTCAACAAAACAAAAAATCCCCCTCCCGCCGCGGTATGCGCCGGTCTCATCACGCGCTCGGTTATGCCGAAGTATCCACCGACCGGACATCCGGCGGACGGCACATACGCCATCATATCGGCGCGGACGGCTACTATCGCGGGCGTTTGGTGCGCGCCGCCCCCGAAGAAGGTAAATAAATCCGGTGCTTTCCATCGCGGTTGACGCGATGAGCGGCGAAAATGATCCGGCGGCGGCGGCGGCGGCGTCTTTGCGGGCGGCGCGGGATTATCCCGATATTCATTTTATTCTGGTCGGACGGCGCGCCGAACTCGCCCCCCTTCTCGGCGATACGCCGCCGAATATTGAAGTTGAAAACGCCGAAGAAATTGTGCAAATGCGCGAACCGCCCAAAAACGCAATTCGCCGCCGCGACACTTCCATGCGGCGGGCGATGCAATTGGTCGCCGAAAATCGCGCCGCCGCTATCGTCAGCGCGGGAAATACCGGCGCATTGCTCGGCGTAGGATTGACGGTCGCCGGAAAAGTAGAAGGCGTGTTGCGTCCGGCAATCGCCTCTTTTATGCCGAATCCGAATTTGGACGGCGGCTGTTGTATGCTGGATCTCGGCGCAAATGTGGAATGTTCCGCCGAAATGTTGCGTCAATTCGCGCAAATGGGCGCGGCGTTGGCGTCCGCCGTGCGCGGTGCGGTCTCGCCGAAAGTAGGACTTCTGAATGTCGGCGAAGAACATTTCAAAGGCGGCGAACAAATCCGTGCGGCGGCGGCGTTGTTGCACGATACGCCGGACATTAATTTTATCGGCAATGTGGAAGGCAGCGACATTTATCTCGGCGAATGCGATGTTATCGTGTGCGACGGTTTTACCGGCAATGTCGCGTTAAAAACTTCCGAAGGATTGGCGCGAATGATTAGCGGCATGATTCGCGGCGCGTTCCGCCGGGATGCGCTTTCAATGTTGTGCGGGACGCTGGCATCGCCGGTATTGGCGCGATTGCGGCAAGAAATGGACGCCCGCCGCTACAATGGCGCGTGTTTTTTGGGAATGCGCGGTTTGGTGGTCAAAAGCCACGGCAACGCGGACGAAACGGCGTTTTATTCCGCCCTGCTTTATGCGGTGCGGGCGGCACAGCGCGACATTGTGAACAGCATCGGCGAAATGTCGCGGGCGGATGCGGCATGATTTACGCGCGAATCGCCGGAATCGGGGGGTATCTTCCCGCACGGCGGGTGGACAATAACGCGCTGGCGGCGGCGCCGTTTTCGGTGGACACTTCGGACGAATGGATTAAATCGCGCACCGGCATTCGCAGCCGCCGTTTTGCCGCCGAAGACGAAACCGCGGGCGATTTGGCGGCAAAAGCATCGCGGCAGGCGATGGCGCAAGCAAAAATCGCCGGCAACGATTTGGATATGATTGTTTTCGCTACGACAACGCCCGACCGGATTTATCCTTCTACGGCGTGCCTGTTGCAAAAAGAATTGAACGCCGCCCCGTGTGCCGCATTTGATGTGCAGGCGGTATGCAGCGGTTTTTTGTACGCGCTAATGGTAGCAGAAGGAATGATTGCCGCCGGACGGGCGAAAACGGTGCTGGCGGTGGGGGCGGAAGTATTTTCCTCAACTCTGGACTGGCGCGACCGTTCCACATGCGTTTTATTTGGAGACGGGGCGGGGGCGGTGGTTTTGCGGGCGTCCGATTCGCCCGGCATTTTGGCGGTGGATGCGCACGCCGATGGCAACTACGCCGATAATCTGACCGTCAACGCGCGCGTACGACACGGCAAAATTGTGGGCGACCCCTATACGCGAATGGACGGCGGCGTTGTTTATCGTTTTGCGGTGGGAAAAATGACCGAATCGGCGGAAACCGTCATTGCCGCCGCCGGACGGCGACCGGATTGGCTGGTGTTGCATCAGGCGAACAGCCGCATCATAGAAGCAGTGCGGCGGCGACTCGCCGTGCCGTCTGAACGCTGCGTCAATTGCGTTGAAGAATGCGCGAATACTTCGGCGGCATCCATTCCGCTTGCGCTAGAACGCGCGGCGGTGCGATTTTCGCCGGGCGATACAATTTTGTTGGCGGCGGCGGGCGGCGGTTTTACATGGGGTGCGGCGATTTTGCAATGGTAGTTTCTTCGTCATCCGATTCCGAATCGCAAAAAATCGCTGTCGTTTTTCCGGGGCAAGGGTCGCAATCGCCGGAAATGCTCGCGGCGTATCAATCGCATCCGCAAGTGGCGGCGGCAGTACACGAATCGTCGGCGGCAATTGGCGAAGATTTGGCGGCGATTATTCGCGATGAAAAACTAATAAACGAAACCGAAAACACGCAACCCGCGCTGTTGGCGATTTGTGTCGGCGTTTTTCGGGCGGCACAAATTAATAACGCGGCAGTTTTCGCCGGTCACAGTTTGGGCGAATATGCCGCGCTGGTATGCGGCGGCGCGATTGATTTTGCGGACGCGATTCGGCTGGTGCGGCGGCGCGGCGAATTGATGCGGCAATCGGGCGGCGCGATGGCGGCGATTCTCGGCGATGCGGCGGCGGCGGAAAAATGTTGCGAGACCGCGCGCGAAAATGGCGGACAAATCTGGGCGGTCAATTACAACTCGCCGCAACAAACCGTCGCGGCGGGCGATTCCGATTCTATCGCCGCCTGCCGCGAATGGACTGCCGCGCCGGGAATTAAAAGAGTGGTGCCGTTGCCGGTCGGTGCGGCATCGCATTGCCCGCTGATGCAAAAAACCGCAGACATTTTCGCCGATGATTTGCAAAAAATCAAATGGCGCGCGCCGTCTCCGCCGGTGTTGCACAACGCAACTTTGCAATATGCAAAATCGGCGGGCGATATTTGCAACGCATTGGCGGCGCAACTAATTCGTCCGGTGCGATGGACGGAAACGGTCGCGCGATTTGCGGCGGACGGAATCGCGCGCGCGTACGAATGCGGTCCGGGCGGCGTATTGTGCGGGCTGGCGCGGCGCAATCCGGGCGCACCGCCGCATTTTTCATTGTCGTCCGATTCCGATTTGCAAACGCATGCGCGCGCCGATTAATCCGAGCGAAAACGAATTCGCCGCGTTTTCCGAATCGGCGAAACTGCCGGTAACGCCGCTGATTTTTCGCGTGCCGAATGATGGCGTTTTGGCATGGGCGGCATTTGCGGCGTTAGAATCCGCACAACCTTTCGCCTTTCTTTTGGAAAGCGCGGGCGAAAACGGGCGATACAGTTTTATGGGGGCTGCGCCGCGCCGATTATTTTGTTTTGAAAATGGCGTTTTTTCGGTGCGGGACGGCGGCGGCAATCCGATGACACAACAAAAATGCGACGATCCGATTGCCGCATTGCGCGCGCGAATGGACGCGCTTGCCGTGCCGTCTCTGGGCGAGGGAATGCCGCCGTTTTGGGGCGGCGTTGTCGGCTATATGGGCTACGATTGCGCACACTATTTTGAAAATATCGGCGATATGAATCCCGATTTGCTGCAAATCCCCGATATGATGTGGATGCAAACCGGAATGCTGGCGGTGTTTGATCATCGGCGGCACGAAGTATATGCGATTAAATCGTGCTACGCCGAAGACGGCGGTGATTGGCGCACATTGTACCGGCAAGGACGGGAAGAAGCGGAATCGCTGTTGTCGCGGCTTTCGCAGGCGAAAACAACCCGCCTGCATCTCGCCCCGCCGCGCGAACGCCGCCCGTTGCAGGTGGAATCCAACATAACGAAAGAAGATTTTTTGCGGACGGTGGAAAAATTTAAATCACACATTCGCGCCGGGGATATTTTTCAAGGCGTGCCATCGCAGCGGCTTTCGTTTGCGCTTCCTGCGCCGACTTTGGATATTTATCGCTGTTTGCGGCGGATGAATCCGTCTCCGTATATGTTTTATTTGAAGTGCGGCGATTTTGTCGCGGCGGGCGCATCGCCCGAATTGATGTTATCGCGGCGCGGTACGCATCTGGAGTTGCGCCCGATTGCCGGCACCCGTCCGCGCGGCGACACGCCCGAAGAAGACGCGGCAATGGAAGCGGAATTGATGGCGGACGAAAAAGAAATTGCCGAACATTTAATGCTGGTAGATTTGGCGCGCAACGATGCGGGAAGAGTCGCCCGTCCCGGCACGGTGCGGGTGCCGCGTTTTTGCGCGGTGGAACGCTATTCGCATGTAATGCACATTGTTTCGGCGGTGGCGGGCGAGTTGCCCGATTCCGCTTCGGCGTTTGATGCTTTGCGCGCGTCTTTTCCGGCGGGGACGCTGTCCGGTGCGCCGAAAGTGCGGGCGATGCAACTCATCAACGATTACGAATCGTGCAAACGCAACATATACGGCGGCTGCACCGGCTACGCGGGTTTTGACGGCGATATGACGACATGCATCGCGATTCGCTCTTTTACCGCAAAAGGCGGACGGTGTTATGTGCAGGCGGGTTGCGGCGTAGTGGCAGATTCCGACCCGCAACGCGAATATCGCGAATCGCTTGACAAAGCCGCGGCGGTTTTGCGGGCGGCGGAAGCGGCGGCGGAAGAATGCGGGGCGGCGGCATGATTTTGCTGCTGGACAACTACGATTCGTTTACCTACAACTTGTATCAATATCTGCGCGAGTTGGGGGCGGAAACGGAAGTGCGCCGCAACGATTCGCTGACCGCGGCGGAAGCGTTGGCAATGCGCCCGCGGGCGGTGGTGATTTCGCCCGGACCGGGGCGTCCGTGCGATGCCGGCATTAGCGTGCCGTTAATCCGTCAAGCGCCGCCGTCTTTGCCATTTCTGGGAATTTGTCTGGGACATCAAGCACTCGGCGAAGCGTTCGGCGGACGGGTTACCGCCGCCGCCAAACTCATGCACGGCAAAACATCGCGGGTGCAGCACGATGGCAAAACGGTGTTTGCCGGATTGCCGCCGAATACGACGGTCATGCGCTATCATTCCCTGATTTTAGAAAAAGAAAATATTCCCGATTGTTTCGCGGTATCGGCGACCAATATCGGCGATGGCGAAATAATGGGAATCCGCCATTGCGCGCGTCCGCTGGAAGGATTGCAGTTTCATCCCGAATCTATTATGACCGAACACGGCAAAGCGATGTTGCGGAATTTTTTGTCGCACTATGCGGGGGAAGAAAATGAAAATTGATCTCACGGGAAAAAACGCGCTGATTACCGGCGCAAGTCGCGGCATCGGCGCGGCGGTATTTGACGCGATGGGCGCGGCGGGCGCGACCGTATTCGGCACGGCAACCGGCGCGGCGGGTACGGCGGCAATTGTCCGGCGCGCCGAAGACGGCGGATTTCGCGGCGCGGCGGCGGAATATGATGCGGCGGATGCGGCAAGCGCGAAAATACTCGCGGCGCGCGCGGCGGACGAATTCGGCGGCGCACCCGACATTCTGGTGTGCAACGCCGGGGCGACTGCGGACGGATTCTTAATGCGAATGAAAGATGACGATTGGACGGGCGTTTTGCAAACCAATCTCGGCGGCGTTTTTTATTTGTCGCGCGCGGTCATCGCCGGAATGATAAAAAAACGCGGCGGGCGGATTATCGTTTTGTCTTCCGTTGTCGCCGCCGCCGGCAACGCCGGACAAACCAACTATTGCGCCGCAAAAGCGGGGGCGGAAGGATTCGTCCGCGCCTTGGCGCGCGAAGTCGGCGGACGGGGAATCACGGTCAATGCGATTGCGCCGGGATTTATCAACACCGATATGACGGCGCGTCTGCCGGACGACATTCGCGCCAAACTTTCCGCGCAAATCCCGCTGGGACGGGCGGGCGAAGCCGCCGAAGTCGCCGCCGCCGCCCTATTTCTCGCTTCCGATTACGCCGCCTACATCACCGGACACACGCTCCACATCAATGGCGGAATGCTGATGGCGTAGTTTGTTTGCGGTTTTTTCGCCGCCGCATTTCGCCGCCGTCCTTTCGTATCTTAATTCCTCTCCTCCCGTTCCTTAAAGAATCGGGAGATTCGCGCGTTCGCGGGAATGCGGAAATGCGGGAATGCGGGAATGAAATGTATTTTTAGGATGGCGTAAACGACAAATCCGCCTTTTCCGGTTTAGAAAAGGCGGATTGCCGGGGTTTCGGCGGATTGCCGTCCGCTTATCGGATGGGGCTACCCGGATTGGGCGTAAAGTGTCCCGCTTCTTCAATAACGGTAGTCATGACGCCCTCATCGGTAATATAGAACTCAGAATCCGTCAAAGTGCAACTGTGCGTCCGACTATCTCCACTGGTGCCATCAAAATCGGATTCACCTGCCGCCAAAAACTCTTTGTTTTCTCTGGCGGGGTCGGTGTATACCCGATAAATGTGGGCATGATTGTCATGGTGGAGATCGCCGTTAGCCCAACGGGGAAGGTCGTTCGGATGCGAAATAGAGATAACTTCGTTCGGTCCGATGAGACGAGCCGAGCCTTCAACGCGCCCCCCTGCTAAATCTAATGCAAATAATCCATACAGGGGGCGACCAATTGGGTTACTTCTGACAGGAAGAGGATCTTGTCGCGCGGGAATAAATTCTTCAGCATTAGCCGAAAGATATTGATAAAATCCCCCGCGTTGTCTGTGGTGAGTACCCTGAGAGACAGCATAACCGGGATTCACGCGCGGAAAGTACAATTGGATACGACGCTGCTCTCTACCTTCGCTGCCGGAATCAGATATCAGTTCAAAAACGACTTCGGGCAACTCCATTGTCAAGTCAACGGCACCTCTGGACAACCTCTCGTCACTATATGTATCCGTCGGAGTCGTGTATACAACCGGGCATGTCTCGCCGGGGTTGCTTGCCTGATTGCCGGTCGTAACGCTGTATCCGATTACTTTCCCCGTGCTATCATCGGCGTTTCTGTTCGCCTTGACGCGGATATTAATCATATATTCGGTGTTCGGTTGCAAATCGCCGCTGTCGCTATGCACCAAATATACATTTCCGGCGGCGTCCACATCCAAATACTCACCGGAATTATCCACTTCCTCGTAATGCAGATTTGTGCCGTCGTTGACGCTATCCACAAATACATCCGTCCATCGGGGATGCACTTCCAGATTATTGTTTTCAAGCCCTTGCGTCGGCACTTCCAAAATCAAGGAAACAACCGTATCCAGCGAAAAGTTCGAGGGCTGACCGTCAACATCATCGCTTATGAGAATGTCAAGCGTATGTCTACCCGACGCCGGAAATTCGCGCCCTTCAAAATATACGGATATGTGCAAATTACTCTCGCTTCTGAAGTACGATATGGCTATATCTTCGTGAGAACTCTTCACAATAGACAGCGATACCGGTCTCGAAGGTCTGGCGTATTGCACCTCTACCGTCTGAACAACAGTACCATTGTGTCCGAAAGGCGCAAACAACACACCTTCGTCATCAGGCAACAACCCGGGATGGTCTACAACCATCTCCACATTTAATGTGTGATCTCTGGTTTGATGCGAAAAAACACCGGTATCGGACAATACCAAAGACACAGCACCCAGTTGTCTTTGCAAATCGTTGTACCGAACGGTTGAATCCGCCGGGAAATGCACCCCGTAAACGATCGTATCGTCGTCTTTATCCAGTTGCGAGACTTGCAAATCCGCATAGACGGTGGAGCCCTGCGCCAAACTCAGCGTGACATCCGTATCTTGCCAGTTGACTACGGAAATCAACGCAAAATAGTCGGGCGGCAACTGACCGAAATCCGAACGGGTTACAACGCCCGATTCGCGGCCGCGGCTGTTGCCGTAAGCCCATCCGTTCCCGTCGTGCGATGCCGCTCTGATGCGGGGGAACAGATATAACGAACGGAAAACTTGCCCGAAAAGTTGATGGGAGAGGGCATTTACCGCAGTACTGCCGGTTCTGAATCCGCTGTCAATTTGGAACACTTCATTTCCCGTCCCAAATTCGCGGAGGCTGCAATAAGCACCCAAAGATCTCGCCAAACGGAAGTTATTAAGAAAACTTGCGTTCGGGCGATTGCTGGGATGATCCACTCCGTGGTCGGCATAGACAACATATTCCTGCGCATTTTCTGCGGGCGGATTACCGTCAACGCCGAATGCAATCACATCTCCCGGCGAAATATCCGAACCATCGCCTTGAAGTAGTCCCACACCACTCAACCGAATACGGCGGGTAATGTCGGCTTCAGTAAACCCGCTATCACTCGCTATAATTTCTGGCCATACCGGCTGATTCGGACCTAACGGCGCCCGTGCAACGGCGTTGATGCCCGGATCGTCGTTTTCGGGGTCAAAACCACCGCTGGGGAAGGGAAATGTCGCCGGTACCCATTCGTCGTTAATCCAAAGATAAATGTCATTAAACGGATTTGTGCTGCTGGGCCGTCGGGCGTCAAACATCCCTTCAAACAAAGATTCCATATCCTGGCTCAAATCATGCCCGTCGTGCGAGCCGCTCGCCGCAACATAACTGTCCAAACAACTGGAGTCGTTGATGTGCGAATAGAATATGTGATAAATATGATAAGTCCAAGTACCGTTGTCGGGTCGCCGGTAAACCACATTCACCACAAGAGGATTCCCGTCAGTGTCCGCAACGGGTTCCGCTGTCAAATACATATTTCCGGTATCTGTATTCACCGACACAGTCATCGGGCTGTTGTTATCCGACACATCGCCGTCATGCCCGTGAAACAATCCCTCATGTACTTCAGTTCTGCTGTATCCGGTCGTATAAAGAGATACATTGACCGATACATCGGTGAAATTTTCCAGCGTGCCGATATGCATCGGATTTCCCGGCGTTGCATTTTCAAACGCTCGCGTTACCGTACTCTGATATGTTATATGGATAACGCCGCTATCGTACTCAATATTATAATCAACACCATCGGCAGGCGGATTTCGGGAAAAATCAACGCCTCCTCCAAAATTCAGTTGCCACACAAAAGTACCTTCCGGGCGAGTACCGCCTGCCGCAGGAAATTCAACGACTCCTGCCTCAAACTCACCTTCGGCATTCACACTCGCCGCAACTTCCAAAATTTCCTCGTCGCCTGCAACCACCGCCGCTTTACCGGATTTGACCGCCATCGTCACCGTTCCGCCGGTTTCACCCAACTCCAATTCGGTGCCGTTCGTAGAAACGCGAACGCCGTTGCCGTCCTCCAACATCAAATCCGTCATACCGGCGTTTAACGATAATGTCAACGGTTGTTTCGCCGATTCGCTCGGTTGCGCATCCACCGAACCATAACCAATCGACACTTCCGTGCCTGTCGCCATGGAAATGGTCGCCGCACCCGGTGCACCCAACATCAGGTCGCCGCTTTCCACATCCACCGAAACATTTCCATATCCCAAAGACATCGTAACGCCGTCAAAACTCACGCTACTACCGATAACCGCAACGCCATTGCCGTCGGCTGTTGTGTAAGTAAGCGTAACTTTGTCATCACCGTCTACCAATCTCGTTATCATTTCCAACGGCGAGTCATTATTGACATTCAGATTAATCGGCGTGTCATTCGCATCGTATATTTCGCCGTTAATTTCCACCTCGCCTGCGCCGCTAAATTCGACCACCTGCAACTGCGTCACCCCCCTAGAACTGCCATCGGCGGTGTATTCTTTCCGAATGCGTTGCGTATATTCGCGTTGCACCGGCTCAAAAAAGTAATCGTGCGGATCAAAACCATCGCTACCACGGCGCGCCGTGTGACTCTTGCCAAAACGATGATTCCACGAGATGATGCCGCCGAAGTTATTCCCTTCATCCGCCGTGTCGCGGTATATTTCAAACTCCAAATTCGCTTGCGGCGGGCGCAACTTCGCACCATAACGCAAACCGCTGTCTTCGCCGTCATCAAAGTTGTAATAAGTCGCCACCGCCGTAAACCATTTAATTGTCGGCGAATGCACATTTACTTGCACATCATATCCGTCCGCCGAATAGGCGGTAAATGCGCCGGTCTCATCTGTGCCAATCTCGTCATCGGTTATCCCGTCGTAATAATTCGCAAACAAATCAATCCACTGCGAACGCGCTTCCGCACCAAACGACCAACGCCAAAAATTGCCCAATTCGTGCGTTTCGTAATCGGTAAATACATTCGCGCCCAACAATACTTCTTGTTCAACGCGGCGATATATCAAACCGGCACTTCCGCCGGCACGACTATCGCTACCCAATCCTTTTTGCGCACGAAACTGCCATGCCACCGCATCTTCGGACGATTCGCGCAATGCGCCGAGGAAATTTATTCCGAAACTGCCGACACGATTGCCCAGCGATGATTTAACATCCAACTCCGCCGTGCGCAAAAATCCCGATTGTTTCGCCCCTTCGGTCGCGCTCAAAAAAGCATCTTGCACCGCGAAATTCGCCAACTCCCAGCCGCTGTCTTCCAAACGTTCCCGCCAGCGCGCCGCCACATCTACATCGTGAATCACCTTATCCAGCAAATCGCGTGCCGATAATCCGCCCGCTTCGCGCGCCAATACCGAACGCGTCTTGTTCTGCAAACGCTCAAACGGACGCGATGTTTCCACCACAAAACTCCCCGAAATGCCTTCGGCATCGGTCGCCAATGCACCCGATAAATATTCGCTGTATAAAAAACCGCCCGCCGCACGGTTGTCGGCAGATACGGCGGAAACGGACATAACGCCGCCTGTCGCCACAATCCCGGCAATCAATAACTTCGCCGCCGTCAGCGGTCGTAAAACGGATTTGAGTGTGTTTTTCATGGTGAGTGTATTTTTCATGGTGTCCCCTCTTTCCTTTTTTGGTGTGTATTTACAAAAACAATATTCGGTGTATTATACCCGACAAACCATAAAAATTCCAAATTCGCACCTATTAATTTTAATTTTTTTTCGGGGCGGTGGACAAAAAGTACTATTTCGGATTTTTGCCGATTTTTCCGATTCTATTCCGGTACTTAATTAGAACGCGGGGGATTTTCGGGAATTTGCTATATTCGCCCTTTCCATTTTCAGCGAAAGCGGCGGCGTTTTGCGGCGTTTCGTTGCCGGAGGAGCGCGCTTGCCGCCAGCGCGGCGGATAATAAGAGTGCGGGCGTTTCGCCGTAGCGCATGAAAGGAGTCGCGCCTTTTCGCAACTCCAAAACGCCGTGCAATTCGCCGCGTGTCATCGGCGGCAGTTGCGATATGACGCGCCCGCGGTGATTGATTAGCGCCGTCATTCCCGTATTTGTCGCGCGCGCCAGCGACCGCCCGAATTCCGCCGCCCGAAACTGCGCCATTCGCAAATGCTGCAGCGACATCGCCGAACCGTCAAACCAGCCGTCGTTTGTGATATTTATCAGTACTTTCGCCTGCGGCAACTGCGCGCGCCATATCTCTGGAAAAATATCCTCATAACAAATAGAAATTGCCGCATCCGCGCCCGGCAACGACATCGCCCGCGCCGCACCGCCCGCCGCCAGCGAATTGTAGGGAATATCCGCCGCCAGCAACAGCGGGCGCAAAATGCCCGCAAATGGCAGATATTCGCCGTAAGGAGTCAAATGTCGCTTGCGATAGTCGGCGGACGGAAAATCGCCCAATGCCGCCGCGCCGTTATACCATTCTTCGCCGTCCTCCACAAACGCGCCCAACAATACCGCCCCGTCCCGGTTCGCCGCCAAACTTCGCAATGCCGCAACATATTCCGGCGCATCCGCAAGACGCATCGGCAACGCGGTTTCGGGAAAAATAATCCATCGCCCCGCCGCGTTTTCGGCAAGACGCGCATAATCGCGCAACGCTTGTTCTACTTCGCCCGCCCGCCATTTCAATTCTTGCCGGATGTTGCCTTGCAAAAGCGAAACTGAAATTTCGCCCGCCGGACGAGTCCATTCCATTCGCGCCGCCAATGCGCCGCCGCCCCACAAAACAAACAACGCCATCGCAACCGACAATGCGCGCGGTAATCGCAACGGAAATAACGCCGCCAGCAACGCCGCCGTCAATGCGACAAATAGATTCGCCCCGTTTATGCCGAAAATCGGCAGCCAGCCGTGCAACGGACTTGCCGGCGATTGCGAATAACCCGCCGCCAGCCACGGAAAACCGCTGAACAATAATCCGCGCAACCATTCCGCCGCCGCCCATGCTGCCGCCAAAATAACTAATGTCGCCATTTGTGCCGAATCGCCGCCGAAGCGGAACGACAACGCCGCCGCCGCCGCAAAATAACACGACAACGCCGCATAAAATATCGCCGACAACAACGCCGCCGCCCACATCGGCAATCCGATATAACCGCCCAGCGCGCCGAAAATCCAATGCAATCCGCCGCCAAACCAGACAAAAGCGAAAACAAAAGCGAGAGTAGCCGCCGCACGGCGCGAACCGGCGTGCGCCACACTATAAAACAAAACCGCCAACGCCAGCGGCGCCAGAAACCACAATTCGGCAGGCGCAAACGCCGCCGCCATTGCGCCGCCCGCGATTGCGGCGAATAAAATGTTAATCGGCGGGCGGCGCAACGGATACTTTCAGCGTGTAAATGCGGCGGTCATCCGCCTCCAAAACTTCCAACTTAAAACGCCCCGCCCGATGCGCATAATGTTTTTCGGGCAGACGACCGATTTCCGCCGCCAACCATCCGGCGACCGTGTCCGCGCCTTGTGCCGGCAAATCCGCCCCGAAAGACGCGTTAAATTCTTCCACCGACATCGCGCCTTTGATAATTGTCGCCCCGCCCGCCGTGCTTGTTTGCGCCTTGTCTTCCTCGTCATCGTATTCGTCTTCAATTTCGCCGACAATGCGTTCCAGCACATCCTCAATCGTAACGATTCCGGCGGGCGATTCGTATTCGTCCACGACAATAACGAGATGCGTCCGGTGACGGCGAAAATCGTCCAGCATCACATCCAAATTTTTCGTTTCCGGCTGAAAAATCGGCGGGCGCATCGCTTTGCGAATTTTGAATGTTTGCGGGCAATCGACATAACGCAACAAATCTTTCGCCAGCAAAACGCCGCAAATATGTTCGCCGTCTTCGGCAAACACCGGATAACGCGAATGTTCTTTTGAACACACCAGCGAAACAGCGGCGCGATAATCGTCGCCGACCGACAAACCGACAATATCGTTTTTTGGAATCATCACATCGCGGATTGTCCATTCGCTCATGGACAAAACGCCTTCTATCATTTCCATCGCGCGTTCGTTGAGATAGCCTTCGTTGCTTTGCAAATCGCGCAAATGCCGCAAAAGACCTTTTTTGTCTTCCGGTGTTGCGTTTAAGAGATGAATCAGGCGGCGCCGCCAATTTTGGTTTTTCATATTAATTCGGCAATAAAATATACGGGTCAGCGACTCCGAATCGCGCCAATGTTTCGCGTTCGGTTTCTTCCATTTGCGCGGCATTGCGGGGCGTGTCGTGTCGCCATCCCGCCAAATGCAAGGCGGCATGCAAAACCAGATGCGCAAGATGATCAGGCGGCTGTCGGCGGCGGCGGCGGGCGTCTTCACGGGCGGCGGCGGCGCAAACAACAATATCGCCCAGCACCGGCATACCGCGCGCATGATAGGCGAACGCCAACACATCGGACAATGTTTTTTTGCCGCGCCGGCGATTAATTTCGCGCATTTCGGCGACATTGACAAATCGCACCGCCACTTCGCCGGACGGTACGGCGGCGCGCACCAAACTTCGGATTCGCGCGCGTGAAAGCGGCGGTTCTCCGCCATCCGCGTACTGTACGGATAACGAAAGGCGAGTCATTTCGCGCGATTTTGTCCGCCGGTTGCGGCGGTTTTGCGGGGCGATTTTGCCGGGGCGAACGAATTTTTATGCGCGGCGACGCCCGTTTGTTTGCGTGCGGGTAATTGGTACGCCCCCAAAATACTTTTGACCAGCGGATGACGGACAATATCGGCGTTGTAAAACCGGTGCATTGCAATTCCCGCAATATCGTCCAGCCGCCGTATCGCATCAGACAATCCGGATTCGCCGCCGCCTTCCAAATCGCTTTGCGATTCGTCACCGGCGACAATCATCCGCCCGTTGATGCCGATGCGCGTCAATGTCATTTTCATCTGCGCGGGAGTCGTATTTTGCGCCTCATCCAGCACGATAACCGCATCGTCAATCGTCAGCCCGCGCATGAAAGAAAGCGGAATTACCGAAATCTGTTCCGCCGCCGTTCTTCGTTCCGTCTCGTTTCGTCCGAGCAGGCGATATAAAATTTCGTGCAACGGACGCAAATACGGATTGACTTTTTGTTCCATATCGCCGGGCAAAAAACCGATTCGTTCGCCGCCCGCTTCCACCGCCGGACGAGTCAGTACCAATCTTTCGTGTTCGCCGTCTTGCAACAATTGCAACGCCGCCGCCAACGCGACATGCGTTTTGCCGGTGCCCGCCGGTCCCGCGCAAAAAACGACGCTGTTTTGCATTATTTTTTGCATCAATTCGCCTTGCGCGGCGGTGCGCGGCATAAATCGCCCGCCGGATTTGACGGGCAACGGGGCGGGTGCGCCGCCGCCGATTTCCATTTGAATGTCTGCCAAATTCATGTTTTGACGGGCGCGGGCGTACAATCGCCGCAAAGTATCTGCCGCCTCTTCCGCAGCGGCACCGCGCAACGAAAACCGGTCGCCGCGCCGCCGAATATCCACGCCGAAAGTCCGCGCGATATGCGCGATATTGCCGTCCATCGCGCCGCATAAGTTTGCCAGCCGCGTGTTGCAAGACGGCGTCAGCGACAAATCCACAATGTCCGTCATGCCGCGCCGGGAAGCATTTCGCCGCGCAATGTGTGCGCTGTCGCTTCGGTAATTTTGACTCGCACCATTTCGCCGATGCATTTTTCGTCCGCGGCGAAATTGACGACCCGATTGTTGCCGGTGCGCCCGCTCATTTCGCCGGGGCGTTTGCGGGAAACGCCTTCTACCAGCACGATTTCGGTGTTGCCGACCATCGCGCGGCTAAATGCGCGCCCGTTTTCTTCTAACTTTTCTTGCAACCGTTGCAGGCGTTCTTTTTTTTCCGCCGCCGGGGTGTCGTCCGGCATTGTCGCCGCCGGAGTACCGGGGCGGGGACTGTACAAAAAACTGAAACTGAAATCAAACTCCACTTCGTCCGCCAACGCCAAAGTTCGCGCGAAATCTTTTTCGTCCTCTCCCGGAAAACCGACAATAAAATCGCCGGAAACCAGAATATCGGGGCGCACTTTCCGCATTTCGCGGATGATGTGTTTGTATTCCAGCGAAGTATAGCCGCGTTTCATCGCCGCCAATACCCGGTCGGAACCGGATTGCACCGGCAAATGCAAATAATCGGTCAGTTGCGGAATGCGCGAATATGCCGCCACCAAACGGTCGGAAAACTCCACCGGATGCGAAGTCATAAAACGAATTCGCTCCACGCCTTCCACTGCGGCAACGCAATCTAACAACGCGGTAAAATCCACTTCGCCGCCGTCCGTACGCGCGCGATAAGCGTTGACATTTTGCCCCAAAAGTACGATTTCGCGCGTGCCGCGCATTGCCAGCGACGATATTTCTTCCAAAACGCTTTCCAGCGGGCGCGATACTTCTTCGCCGCGCGTATAAGGCACAACGCAAAACGAACAATATTTGCTGCACCCTTCCATCACCGAAACGAAAGCGGAAGGTCCGCAAACGCCCGGCGGCGGCAGCGAATCGAATTTTTCCATCGCCGGAAATGATATATCCACTTGCGCCCGTCCGGTCGCACGCCGTGCCGCAATCATTTCCGGCAAACGGTGAATGGTTTGCGGGCCGAACACAATATCCACAAACGGGGCGCGCCGCCGTAATGCGTCGCCTTCCTGACTTGCAACGCAGCCGCCGACTCCGACAAGCAGGCGCGGATTTTGTTTTTTTAGCGGCGCGAGTCGCCCCAAATCGGAAAATACTTTTTCTTGCGCGCGGTCACGCACCGAACAGGTGTTCAATAAAATAATGTCCGCCTCTTCCGGTGCGCACACGGAATCGGTCTGCCCCGCCAGCACATCCGCCATTCGCGCCGAATCGTATTCGTTCATCTGGCACCCGAAAGTGCGGACGAACAATTTTTCCTTTCCCATATTCTTATACTATATCAAAAAATTCGCGCTATCGTCCCGCCGCCGCCCGTTCGCCAAAAAACGCGTCTACAATTTTTGTTGCCGGTCCGTATAAGGCGCGGTCAAAACGCGCGTTTCCCGCCGACGGTTCCAGATTTAACTCCACGCATTCCGCCTTCGCCGCCCGCGCCTGCAACACAAATCCCGCCGCCGGATAAACATTGCCGGAAGTGCCGACAGATACAAATAACGCGCATTGCGCCAGCGCATCGCCGATTCGTGCCATTTCGTAAGGCATTTCGCCGAACCAAACGATATCCGGACGCAACCGCCCCGCCGCCCCGCATTCGCCGCAAACCGAATCGGTCGACAAATCGCCGCGCACGGCAAAAACGCCGCCGCAACTTTCGCACCGCATCTTAAATAATTCGCCGTGCATGTGAACGATGTTGCGACTTCCCGCGCGTTCGTGCAAATCGTCTATATTTTGCGTAATCAGCAAAAAATCGCCGTCATGCCGCCGTTCAAATTCTGCCAACGCGATATGGGCGGCGTTCGGGGCGGCATTTTGTGCGGCGCGGCGGCGGGCGTTGTAAAACCGATGCACAAGATGCGGGTCGCGCGCAAATCCTTCCGGTGTCGCCACATCTTCTATGCGATGCTCCTCCCACAATCCATCGGCGGCGCGAAAAGTACGCAACCCCGATTCCGCGGAAATGCCCGCCCCCGTCAATACTGCAATGCCGCCCGGCACGGTAAAAACTAAGATGCGTCGCCGGAAGGCGCGCACGGCGCGGTTTGTCCGAACATAAACTTTTTCGCTTCGTCGTCCATAACGGGCGATGCGGAGACTTCGCGTCCTTTTTCGTACGCGCGCATGACCGCCGGACGGTCGGCAACGGCGCGCATCCACCGCCCGACATTCGGATAATCGGCGATATTGACGCCTTGTTTTTCGTGCGGGACAATCCACGGATAACACGCCATATCGGCAACCGAATACGCACCGGCGACATAATCGCGCCCGGCGAGATTTTTGTCCAGCACGGCGTACAGCCGCTTTGTTTCGTTTTCGTAGCGCGTTATGGCGTAGGAAATTTGTTCAGGCGCATAGCCGCGAAAATGGTGATTTTGTCCAAGCATCGGTCCCAGCCCGCCCATCTGCCACATCAGCCATTGAACGGTTTCGTATTTGGCGCGCGTATCAGACGGCAAAAATTGTCCGGTTTTTTCGGCGAGATACAACAATATCGCGCCGGATTCAAAAACCGCCAAAGGCGCACCGCCGCCTGCCGGGGCGTGGTCGACAATGGCGGGGATGCGATTGTTGGGCGAAATCGCGAGAAAATCGGGCGCAAACTGTTCGCCGCGTCCGATATTTACCGGCAAAATGCGGTAAGGCAACGCCGCTTCTTCCAAAAAAATCGCCGCCTTATGCCCGTTGGGAGTCGGCCAATAATATAAATCAATCATTTTTCGGATTTTTCGCGTTTTTCGCGTTTTTCGGATTTGTCGGATTTTCGGCGCGTTTTATTGGTGTAAATAACATACCGGCGATTATAACACGCCCGCCCGCCCCGATAAAATCATCCGCGAAAAATCGCGCCGCGTTAATGAATGTGCCGCGGTACAAAAAGCGAAAAACGGGGAATGGCAACCGCAAAATCGCCGCCGTCCGCGATGCGCATCGTATAAAAACCCGACATACTCCCCGCGGGAGTCGGCAAATCCACATAACTCGTATATGCAAAATTTTCGTTCGGCGGGATGTGCGGTTGTTCGCCGATTACGCCGTCACCGCAAACTTCGCGCGTTTTGCCGTCGCCGTCCGTTATCCGCCATTCGCGCGATATTAACTGAAACGCCGCCCGCCCGATGTTGCGAATAACGATATGATAAGCGAAACAATAATGCGCTTCCGGCAACCGAATATGCGGCGCATGGTCGGCGCGTACGACGACTTCCGCCTTTGCGCCCGATGCATCATCTTCGCTGACCGCCGTTGCATTCATTCGTTATAGTATAATCATTTTTGCCGTGATGCCGATTATTGCCGCGAGTTTGTTGTCCGCCGATTTTGCCGATTTGGGCGGTGAATCCGCCGCCGCACTCAAATCCGGGGCGGATTGGTTGCATTTGGATGTGATGGACAATCATTATGTACCAAATCTTACATTCGGCGCACCGGTTTGCGCCGCCTTGCGCCGACGCTTGCCTTATGCCTATCTGGACGCGCATTTAATGACCGCACCGGTGGACAATCTTGTCGCCCCGTTTGCGGCGGCGGGCGCGAATATGCTGACGATTCATCCGGACGCCGCACCGCACCCGCATCGCACGATGAACGCCATTGCCGCCGCCGGAATGCATACCGGCATCGCACTAAATCCCGGCGCACCGCTTTCCCTGCTGGATTATTTGCTGGATGCGGCGGATATGGTTTTGCTGATGACCGTCAATCCCGGTTTTGGCGGACAACAATTTATCGCGCCGATGTTGCACAAAATCGCCGCCGCCCGCAAAATGATAAACGACAGCGGGCGCGACATTCGCTTGCAAGTAGACGGCGGAATCAATCCGGAAACCGCCGCACAATGCATCGCCGCCGGGGCGGATACGCTTGTGGCGGGCGCCGCGATTTTCGGCGGCAACGATTATGCACGCGCCATTTCCGCCTTGCGCGGTGTCGCATGACGCGCCCGAAATTCGCGGTTTTTTTTGATTTGGACGGAACGCTGATAGATTCCGCACCCGACATTGACGAGGCGGCGGCGGCAACTTTGCGCGATTTGTCGCTGCCGCCGTTGTCGCCGGCACAAACGCGGGACTATATCGGCGACGGGATGAAACGGTTTGTCAAACGCGCGTTGACTCGCTGCCGGGACGGAGAACCGGAAGAAAGTTTGCTGGCAGCGGCAATGGCACGAATGGAATCGCACTATGCGCGATTTTGCATTGGTGCGGCGGAACGCGTATATCCGGGCGTTGCGGAAACTTTAACGACATTGCGGGAAATCGGCGCACCGATGGCTTGCATTACCAACAAACCCGCGCAATTTACCGGTCCGGTACTGGCGGCGTGCGGGCTGGATATTTTTTTTTCGGTCGTCATTTCGGGCGATTCGCTGCCGCACAAAAAACCGCATCCGGCACCGTTGCGCGAGGCGTGCCGCCGATTGTCCGTGCGCGGCGAACAATCGTGGATGGTCGGCGATTCGCATGCGGATTCCGCCGCCGCTGCCGCCGCCGGTTGTCGTTTCGCTTTCGCCTCGTACGGCTATCATCGCCGCAAAAAATTACCACCTTCCGAAAAAATAATTTATAATTTCGCCGAAGTTTTGCAAACAGTGGAAATGGAAAATTTATGACTCTTGCTTTGGAAGTCAACAATCTAACAAAATCGTACGGCGGTGCGGAAGTTTTGCGCGGCATTACTTTTTCGGTGCAGGCGGGGGAGTTTTTCGGTTTCGCCGGAATCAACGGCGCGGGCAAAAGCACTTTCCTAAAATGTATGCTGGATTTTTGCGATTACGAAAGCGGCGACATTCGCCTGTTTGATGTTTCCGTCAAAAATCGCGAAGCGCGGCATCGCATCGCGTTTCTGCCGGAGCGATTTATCCCGCCCTACTATCTGACCGGCGAACAATTTTTGCAATTTATGACCCGCTTGCGGCGCGATTCCTATTCGCGCGATGCCGCCGAAGAAATGTTGCACGAACTGGATTTGGAATTGACCGCGCTGCACAAACCGGTGCGTTCTTTTTCCAAAGGAATGACGCAAAAACTCGGTTTAGCGTCATGTTTTCTCGCCCGCCGCGACATGTACTATTTGGACGAACCGATGAGCGGACTTGACCCGAAAGCGCGCGTTCTCGTCAAACGGCAGTTCCAAAAACTCGCGGAACGCGGCGCATCTTTATTTTTTACCTCGCACATGTTGTCCGACATAGAAGAAGTGTGCGGGCGGATGGGCGTTTTGCACGATGGCGGCATTTGCTATCTCGGCACACCCGCCGGCATGCGCGACAAATTCGGCGGCGGCACGTTAGAAGAAGCGTATCTCAACGCCATCGGCGCCGGCGATGCTTGACCCGGAATTGTTGCGCCGCGATTTCGCCGCGGTCGCCGCCAATTTGCGGCGGCGCGGGACGGAAATAAATGCGGCGGAATATGAACGACTGGAAGCCGACCGCAAAGAAACGCAAAGTACCGCCGAAGAGTTGCGCGGCGAACGCAATCGGCGCGCAAAAAGCGGTAATCGCGCCGCCGATGTCGCCGATTTTCGCGCACAACTGCGCGATGCCGAAGCGGCAATGCACGCCGCCCGCGCGCGGCTGGACGATTATCTTTTGCGCCTGCCCAATATGTTGCGCGAATCGGTGCCGGACGGCGCGGACGAATCCGCCAATGTTGAAGTGTCGCGATACGGCGACAAACCCCGTTTTGATTTTACGCCGCGCGACCATGTCGCGTTAGGGGCGCGCGCGGGAATGATGGATTTTGAGGCGGCGGCGGATATGGCGGCGGCGCGGTTTGTCGTTTTGTCCGGCGAACTGGCGCATCTGCATCGCGCGCTGGCGCAGTTTATGTTGGATGTGCATGTCCGCGAACACGGTTATGTAGAACATTATCTGCCGCATCTGGTCAACGCCCGTGCGATGACCGGTGCCGGACAACTGCCGAAGTTTGCCGATGAAGTTTTCGCCGTTGCCGACGATCCGCTGTATCTGATTCCGACCGCCGAAGTACCGCTGGTCAATATGGCGCGAACGCGCGCGCCCGATGCCGCCGAATTGCCGATACGCCTGACCGCGCACACGCCCTGCTATCGCCGGGAAGCCGGTGCGCACGGCAAAGACACGCGCGGAATGTTGCGTCAACATCAGTTTGACAAAGTAGAACTCGTACAAATTCGCGCGCCTGATGATTCCGCCGCCGGACTGGAAGAAATGCGCGGACACGCCGAAAAGATTTTGCAACTGCTGGAATTGCCATATCGGGTTGTCGCGCTGTGCGCCGGCGATATCGGATTTGCCGCCATGCAAACCTACGATTTGGAAGTGTGGATGCCGGGGCAGGAACGCTATCGCGAAATTTCCTCTTGCAGCGACTGCGGCACATTTCAATCGCGGCGGTTGCGGGCGCGTTATCGTGCGGCGGACGGCGGCAAATCGTTGCCGCATTTATTGAACGGTTCCGGTGTCGCCATCGGCAGGGCGGCAATTGCGATATTGGAAAATCATCAGCGGGAAGACGGCGCGATTCGCGTGCCGCCGCCGCTATCGCCCTACATGGGCGGGCGCGAATGGATTTGCGATGCGCCGACAAAAGGAGAAAAAAAATGAAAACGCGGGACTGGATGACTGCATGGACGATTGCCGCCTATACGGTGCGCGAAGCGTTGCGCAACCGCATTTTATGGATTGCGCTGGTATTTTCGGTGATGGGCGTAGGACTCGCCGGATTTGTCGGCGATGTCGCGGTAACCGAAGAACGCGAAGTAAAAGTAATATTGCTCGCCGCAGCATATCGTTATTGCGCGGCGTTGACATTGATGGTGTTGGTCATCTCCACATTGGTGCGCGAATTTAACGACAAATGTTTGGAGTTGTATTTGTCGCTGACGATTTCGCGGCTGCTTTATTTTACCGGCAAGGCGGGCGGTTTTTTTGTCGCCGGGGCGTTGCTGGCGGCGGTGTTCGGGGCGGTTTTGCTGTTGTATGCGGAACCGTCGGCGGTGCTGTTGTGGATTATTTCGCTGGCGTGCGAATTGGCGATTGTGGCGGTCGTTTCCATGTTCGCGGTGATGAGTTTCAACCAGCAAATTCCGGCGGCGTTCGCCGCATCGCTGGTATTTTATCTGATGTGCCGCGCCGCGGACGGCATCGTACTGATTAGCCAAAGCGAAATTATTTTGCACACCACCGGCGTTTATTTAATGAAAACGCTTGTGGGAGTTCTGGCGTTCGTGTTGCCGAGTTTGGCGCGTTTTGCGCGCTCAGATTGGCTTGCCTACGGCGGTGCCGACTTCGCCGCATTGGCGCCGATTGTCGCGCAAACGGCGGTGTATGTCGCGCTCATCGGTGCGGCGACGATGATTGATTTTTCCCGCAAAAATATCTGACGATGTCGCGCAAACGACGGTTCCGCTTCCGTCTATTCGTCAAGGACGAATATCGCCCGTTGCGCGTTGTGCCGCGCGGATTGTGGCTGGCGTTGACGGGAGCGTTTATCGCGCAGTTGTGGTTTCACGACTATATCGGTCCGCCGAAAGTATCGGCACGCGACCTGCAATTGTCGCATCCGCCCGCACAAGAGTTGCTGCATGCCGCAGCGTTCGGCGACACGCTTTCGCTGGGGCGCATACTGATGTTAAATCTGCAAGCGTTTGACAATCAGCAAGGCGTCAGCATAAAGTACACCGATTTAGATTACGACATTCTCGGCGAATGGCTGGATCGCATCGTATCATTGGACGAAAAATCCGAATATCCGCACTTTACCGCGTCCAAAATATACACCGGTCCGCCGGACGAGGAACGCCGCCGCAAAATGATCGCGTGGGGGCGAAAACATTTTCGCGAACGCCCGAACGAGCGGTGGGAATGGATGGCGTATCTGACGAACTTCGTCCGTTATCAAATGCAAGACAATGCGCTGGCGCAGGAAATGGCGCGCGAACTCCGCGACTTGACCGAAGCCGGAAAAGTACCGGGCTGGACACGGCAGTTGAATGTTTTCTTTTTGGAAGCCGACAACGAATATCAGGCGTCGGCGACATTGCTGGCGAATCTGCTGGCAGCCGGCGAAGTAAAAGATCCCGCCGAGTTTAAATTTTTGCTTGACCGGCTGGAAGAAATCGCCGAAAAAATGGTGCGAGACGGCGAAGTACGAAGCGAATCCGAAATAGACAAAATTGAATCGCAACTGCACAATTTGCGCGACAAATTTTTGGAACAATTCGGCGAGTCGCCCGCGTCTGATTCTTAAAATTTAATTCTTAAATTTAATTCTTAATCTGATTCTTAAAAAATTCAATTCTTAATCCGATTCTTAAATTTAATTCTTAAAATTTAATTCTTAAATTTTCGTCCGCCGCGCGCGATTCCGGTTAAGATTCTTAAATTTAATTCTTAATCCGATTCTTAAATTTAAGAATTAAATTTTCGCCCGCCGCGCGTGATTCAATTCCGATTAAATTGCAATGTCGCCTTGCGCGATTTTGCTTTTTGCCGAGTCGCGTGCCTGAATTCGCGGTGTGGAAAGCGGCGGCAACTTCGCCTCCCGTTCCTCAAAATATTCCTCCACCGACCATAACTGCAAGCGCGGATATTTTTTTCCGCGATGCGCGACCGTGCCCGCCGTCGCCAAAATTTCGGCGACCGATTGAGTCGGCGCGATTTTGTCCGGCGTGATATAAACGCCAAACAACGCGCTTTTTTCTTTCATGGAATTTGCCAGCGCGCGAATTTTATTTAAGTTAATTCCGGGCGACACGGTAACTTGCGCGATGACCAGCGGCGTTTTTGCCGCCGCCGGTTTTTCCGCGCCGACAATATCTTCTTGCATCCATCCGCGCCCGTCGACTCCGCCGTCGCCGGTTTGTTTTATGTTCGGCAACATTCCGGGAATCAACGCAATCGCCCACTTCTCAAACTCAAATGGTTTTTGTGCGAGAAGGCGCGCGCCTTTCATATCGCGCGGAATTCCTTCCACATGAATTTGTTTGCGAATTCTGTGCAGGCGGCTGCGAATCAGTTCCACCGGAAAAGCGGAAATGTCAATTCCTATCCATTTGCGTTTCAATTCGTTCGCCGCCACGACCGTCGTACCGCAACCGCAAAAAGGATCTAGCACCAAATCGCCCTTGTTGGAAGACGCCGAAATAATTCGCCGCAAAAGCGCAACCGGTTTTTGCGTAGGATAGCCGAGACGCTCCTTGTTTTGTCGCGTCAACGGCAGAATATCAACCCACCAACTTTCCGGTACTTTGCCGATTTTGCGCAACTCTTCTATGCGATTTTGGTCGTGTCCGCGGGGAAAAATGACTCCGCCGCCCCGTCCGGCACCCAGCGATTTGTACGGAATGCGCACGGCGTCCCGATAAAACACGGCGGATTCGGAATTCGCGTAAAACAAAATCGTGTCGTGCTTTGCCGGGAAGGAATGCGCCGCCCTGCTCGGTCCCGTATAGCACCAAACGATTTCGTTGCGAAAGTTTTTTGCGCCAAAAATCGCGTCCATCAAAATTTTAAGATAATGACTCGCCGTCGGGTCGCAATGCAAATAAATGCTGCCGTCTTCCGCCAACAAACGGCGGCAGCGGTCGAGACGTTGTGCCATGTACGACAAATACGCCAGCATTCCGCCTTTTTCCAGCAACGCTTCCAATCCGTCCACCGTCCGTTTCATTTTCGGCGAATACAAATCCCCCGAACGCAAATCGTCCATTCGCCCGGCGGCGGCGGCATCCCATGTCCAAGTGTCGTCAAACGCAACGACTTGTGCCGTTTTGCCGCCGCCGCCTTCTTCGCCGTACAAAATGTTATATTTGGCGTTGGAATTAAACGGCGGGTCCAGATAAATTAGATTCGCTTTGCCGCCGTACCCTTCCGCCAGCCAGCGATCCATTACTTCCATACAATCGCCGTAAACCAGCGATTTGCCGTGCGTCATTGAATGCGCACCTTTTTGTGTTTTTGCCGGTTTTTTTGCGGTCATTTGCAAATTATACATCGCCGCACGAGGGCGTTCATTCTTTTTTCGCCCGTTCGCGCAATACGAATTTTTGGATTTTGCCGGTCGCGGTTTTCGGCAACTCGCCGAAAATAAAAAATCGCGGACGCATAAAACCGGGCATCGTATCGCGGCAAAACTTTTCCATTTCCGCCGCATCCGCCGTTGCCCCCGCCGCCAACTCCACGAATGCGCACGGCGTTTCGCCCCATTTTTCGTCCGGTTTCGCCACCACCGCAACGGCGGCAACGGCGGGATGTTTGCTGACGGCGTTTTCCACCGCAATGGAGGAAATGTTTTCGCCGCCGGAAATAATCACATCTTTCAGGCGGTCTTTAATTTGCAAATAATCGTCTTCGTGCATCACTGCCAAATCGCCGGTATGAAACCACCCGCCGGCGAACGCCGCTGCCGTCGCTTCCGGATTTTTGAGATAGCCGCTCATAATCGTGTTGCCGCGCATGACGATTTCGCCAACGGTTTTTCCGTCCGCCGATACCATCGCGCCTTCTCGCATCACGCCCCAATCGTCCAAAATCGGATAGCCGACTCCTTGCCGTATCATTTTATCGGCGCGTTCGGCGGGCGGCAACGAATCCCACAAATCGCCTTTCCATGCGCACATTGTCGTATGCCCGTAAGTTTCGGTCAGTCCGTAAACATGCATTACTTCAAACCCGATTTTTTCGGCGGCGGACAGCGTAGACGGCGGCGGCGGGGCGGCGGCGGTGACGAGTTTAACCCGGTGCGGCAGTTTTTTTCCGTCCGCTGCGGCGGCAACCGTGTTCAATACAATCGGCGCACCGCCCATATAATCTACGCGATATTTTTCAATCAGACGGATGATTTCCGCGCCATCAATTTTGCGCAGACAAACCACCGCCCCCGCCAACAACGCCTGCGTCCACGGATAGCACCAGCCATTGCAGTGAAACATCGGCACCGTATACAACAGCGTGCCGTGCGTTTTCATTTCCCATCCGGCGGCGGTGCCGGTCGCCATCAAATACGCACCACGATGATGATAGACAACGCCTTTCGGATTGCCGGTCGTGCCGGAAGTATAATTTAACGCTATCGGCTCCCATTCGTCTTCGGGCATCAAACACAACTCATCATCGCCGGCGGAATCTAAAAATGTTTCGTAATCGCATTCGCCAACGGTCTCGCCGCCGGCAAAAGAATCGTCTGCAATATCTATCAGCAGCGGCGGATTTTTCATTCCCGCAATCGCCGCGCGCGTTTTGGCGGCAAATTCGCCGTCTACAAAAACAATTTTCGCTTCGCCGTGCGCAAAAATATAACGCAAAGTTTCGGCATCCAGCCGCACATTAATCGCGTTCAATACCGCGCCCGCCATCGGCACCGCAAAGTGCGCTTCAAAAATTTCGGGCGTGTTGGCGGCGACAAAAGATACGACATCGCCGCGCCCGATTCCGCGTTTTTGCAACGCCGCCGCGAATCGTTTGCAACGCGAAAATACTTCGCCCCAGTTGCGCGTTTTGTCGCCGTAAATGGTCGCCGGACGGTGCGGATAAACGCGGGCGGTGCGGCAAATAAAACTGACCGGCGACAGCGGTACATAGTTTGCGGGGTTTTTTTCCAATCCTGAAAGATCCATTTTTTTCTTCTCCGTTTGCAATAAATCAGTCGCCCTGCCACGACACTTTGGCATATTCCGCGCTTTGTCCCGAAAAATCCCATACCCGCCCGAAGGCGCGTACGCGGCTTTTTCCGCCTTGCGCAACAATCACATCGGGCGCGACCCAATATTGCGAGTTGCGAATAATCACCGCCTCACCGTCTCGTGCGCCGGGGATTTTTTCTATCGCGCAATCCGCAACTTTTTTGGCAGAAGTTGCAGCAGTCATGCGCCAACCGTTTTCGGTTTCGGCAAAATCCAACGCCGCGCGTTCCGCCCCCAACACTTCCGCCACCAGCATGGAAAGAATGCCGAGAGAACCGCCCGCCTTGCCGGTAAAAATATCGCGCAATGCGGCAAATGCGGAATCGGAAGCGCGTTCGTCTATGTATAACGCGACCGTCCAGCCGCCTTCGCCCATCCGCCCCGGCACATCCAGCAAAATGCCGATGCACAATCCGTCCAGTTTTTCGCCTTCGCATTCTCCGGCGGCAATGCGCACCCCCCACCAAGAATGACAATAACCGTGCGACGGACGCGCGCGTCCCAAAGACACAACGCACGGACAAAACAAATCGCAATTGCAACTCAAAATTACTTCGCCTTCAATTTTCCATTTCATCACTTTTTCCTCGTTTTTTTTAATAATTTAAGATAACGCCCCAATCGCCAGCAAAATCAATCCGCCGCCCGCCGCTTGCGCGGTTCTTTTCGGAAAAGGCGATATTTTTTCCACCAACGCATACAAAGTCAGCGCCGCTATCCAGCGCAAATCCATCACGCCGCCGGCGAAAAGAGTCAGCATCAGCGCCCAACAACAGCCGACACAATAAACACCGTTTTTTGCGCCCAACAAAAACGCACCGCCAATTCCGTCTTTCCAATGCAAAATAAGAAACAACGGCGGCGGACGGCAACCGCGCAAACAGGCAAATTTAAGCGGCGTCAATTGATAAATACCGGCGGCGGCAAACAACAACGCGCGCGCTTCCGCAGAATGCAAAAACATATTGTCGTTTATCCACGCCGCTTTATTTGCCGCGAAATGCAACACCGCCGCCGCCAACGAAAACGCCGCCCACAAAACCATATAACCGCCCGCGACCGCCCAAACATTTTTTTCGGATTTGCCGAGATGCGCGCAACAACGCCCGAACAATCGCAAAAAAGGCGCGGCAACAGGCGCCATCATTGCCGCCATCATCACCGCCCACATTGCAAACAACAGCGGCAACGAAGCGTTTTGCCATTGCGCGCGAACGGCGGACGGGGCGCGCCCGAAATCAATCGCCATCGCCGCCGTCATCCACCAGCAAACCGCCGCCGCAACCCCGCCGACAATCATTACTTCCGCCGAAATAGTCCGCCCTCTCATCGCAAATGATTTTAACACAATAATCGCCCGAACGATTTCCGCCGCCGATTTAGAATCGTTTTCGGGCGAAAAATAGGCGGCAGTATTTCGCAACGCCCGGCGTTATCAGGAATCGGGCGGAAGATTTTTTTTTCGTTTTAATCTGAAAAAGGAATAAATCGGAAATAAATGATATAACGAAATATCTTTTTATACTGACCGGAAAAACTTGCAGAAAAAATGAATTTTCCAAATTCAAATCCATTCCCGCTTTCGCCAAAAATAGTTATTTTTCCGAAAATTGATTTAAGAATTAATTTTTATGCCGCAATAAATTGCAGTGCGAAAAAAATTTATTTTTCGCGAGAAATAACAAAATTCGCCGCGTTCTTATTTTTTGTCGTTGAGCGACCAGTCATAATCGTCGCCGGCGATGCGGTCAATTGTTTGCAATTGCGCGCGCAATGGCGGGGCGGCGTATTGTTTGAGATGCGCGATAATCGCCGCGTCTTCGCCGCCGAAATCTTCGGCAAACCAATCGTAAATAGAAGAAACGCGCAACTTGCCATCTGCAACATTCGCCCCGCGCGGATGATTGACAAATGCCGCCGCCGCCTCTTCCAGCATCGCCTCCGCAGTCGCGGCGGTGTAGGCGGTCGCCGCCAAATTCGGGCAACCGATAGACGCGCAATTGACGGCGTAATGCAGGCGCGGGTCTTGCCATATCGGGCGCAAAATGCGGTGTTCAATATCGTTCAGCGAAAGCGATTCGCCCGCCACTTCGGTCAGTTTGTCGTCCCACGGCCCGGTCGGCAAAAAACCGGACGATATTTTTTTGATAGACGACACCGGATAGTTATCCAAAATTGTTTTCACCGTCAGCGCGTTGTATAAATTAATCCAGAACGCGAGTTGCGCATCCCGGCGCAGCGAATCTACCGGCGTTTGCGAAAGCGCGGCGAGATAATCGTCCAGCATTTTTTTGTCCGCCGCCGATACCGCACCGTAACGCATCAACGCGATTCCGTTGTCGTCCGTCAAATAACGCGATAAAAAATCGCTCCATGCGGCGTGTGCATCCGCCGATTCCGCCGTCTCGCCGGATGTTTCCCATCGCGCCCACAATTCGGCGGACGGTGCGGCATGCGCGGCGGCGCAAAAAAAACTCAATACAAAGGCAATAACTTTTTTCATTTTGCAATACTCCAAAAAACTGCCGTCATTTGCAAACGGCGGACGCGATTGATTATAAACCCGTGCGCCGTTTTTTCGGAAAACGAGAAAACAAATCAGGCATTTTTTTGCGATTCGCGGGCGGCGCGCAAGGCGGCATTTATTTTGGCGGGATCGCCGCCGCCCGCTTGTGCATAGCCGGGTTTGCCGCCGCCTTTCGCGTTTGCGACTTCCGCGGCGGCGGAAAGCCATTTTCCGGCGTCCATTTTTTTGCCATCGGCGGCGGCGACAAAAGCCGCTTTTCCGCCATCTTTGCAAGCGAGAAAAACCGCGCCCGATGGCAGTTGCCGCCGAATTCGTCCAGCAATGTCGCGCAAAGCGGCGAGATCCGCCCCCGGCACTTCTGCGATGACAAAATCAATTCCGCCCGCATTTTCGGCGGCGGCGGCGAGGGCGATGCTTTGCGATTCGGTGCGGTCGCGGCGCAAGGCGGCAACTTCTTTTTGCGCGGTTTTGAGCGAATCGCGAAGTTGCGCGATTTTTTCCGCCGCTTTGTCGGGCGGCGATTTGACGGCGGCGGCGATTTGTTTAATTGTCGCCGCATCGCGCCGGGCGCGCGCAATCGCCGCATCGCCGGACACCGCTTCCGCACGGCGAATTCCGGCGGCAATCGCGCTTTCGCCGATGCATTGAAAAAAACCGATGTCGCCGGTGCGAACGACATGCGTGCCGCCGCAAAGTTCCATAGAAAACGCCGAATCCATCGCGACAACGCGAACGATGTCGCCGTATTTTTCGCCGAACAACGCAGTCGCGCCTTTTTTTACCGCATCCGCAAACGGCAACGATTCTATCGCGACCGGAATATTTGCGCGGATTTTTTCGTTGACAATTTGTTCCACTTCGCAAATTTGCGAATCGGTCGGTGCGGCATCGTGCGAAAAATCAAAACGCAAATGGTCGGGGGCGACAAGCGACCCTTTTTGCCGCACATGCGCGCCGAGTACTTGCCGCAAGGCGGCGTGCATCAGATGAGTCGCCGAATGATTGCGGGCGATTCGGCGGCGGCGGGCGGCATCGACTTCGCAAACAATTTTCATTCCGGCGGACAATACGCCGCCGGTGATTGTCGCCGCATGCGCAGCGGTGTCGGCGCGAATTTTTTGCGTGTCGCGAATGCGCGCTTCGCCATTTTCGTTTTTGACGATTCCCGCATCACCCGTTTGCCCGCCCGCTTCCGCATAAAACGGCGTGCGATTCAAAACGAGTAATACATCGTCTCCCGCCGCCGCCTCGCGAACAGGCGCACCGTCCGCAAAAATAGCGAGTATTGTTGCTTCGCCGCGAATATTGTCGTAGCCGATAAACTCGCTTGCCGCACCGTCGTACAAAACGGCGCGCGCCCCGCCGCCGAATTTTGTTGCCGCCCGAGAACGCGCGCGTTGCGCGTTCATGCATTCCTCAAACTTCGCCATATCCACGCCGACAAAATCGTTGTCGCGTACTTCGTCGTCGGTAGCTTCTATCGGAAAACCGTAAGTGTCGTACAATTCAAATGCGATTTCGCCCGGGAACAGCGGCAAATCTTCACCCGATTTTATGCAATCCGGTTTGCCGGGAAATTGCGCGGGCGTTTTAATAACGCGCTGATTTTTTTTCTGATTTTTTTCCCGCTTTTTTTCTTCATTCATTTTTTTCAGAAGATGCGCGCGTCCATGTACGAAACTGTTAAAAAATCCGCGTTCTTCGCGCGCCAAAGTGTCGCGGATTTCCGCCGATTTTTGCAGCAAAATATCGCCCGCCTCCGCCATAATTGTCGGCAACCGCTGCGACAATTCGGCAAACCATTCGCTGTCTTGTCCGAGTTGCGGTTTTTTGCCCGCCTTGCCGCCGTGAATAAGTGCGCGGCGGATAATTTTGCGCAATACATAACCGCGCCCTTCGTTGCCGGGCAAAACGCCGTCCGCAATCAGATAGGCGGCGGCACGAATATGGTCGGCGACAACCCGGTGTGACGGGGCATATTCGCCGCCGCAATCATCGCCCCCGGCGCGCACGATTTCGGCGTTTGCGGCGGCGAGAAGTTGTTGAAATAAATCGGTATCGTAGTTGCCGCGCGCTTTTTGCATTACGGCGGCGATTCGTTCCAATCCCATTCCGGTGTCTACGCATGGGGCGGGAAGTTTGCGCATCGCACCGGAATCGTCGCGGCTGAATTCCATAAAAACGAGATTCCAAATTTCCACGCATTCATCGGCACAGGCAGCGTCTTCGCCGCGAAACGCGCGCGCATCGCCGTCCGTGTCATAAAAAATTTCCGAACACGGGCCGCACGGACCGGTGTCGCCCATCATCCAAAAATTATCGGTTGTCGGCACTCTGGTAATGCGCCGCCGCGCCTCGTCTTCGGAAAAACCGGCGTTTTGCAAAGTCCGCAGCCAAATGTCAAACGCCGCTTCGTCGGACGGTACCGGCGCGGAGTTGTCGCCGAAAATTTTGCCGCCGCCGAACACGGTAATCCAAAGATGATCGCGCGAAATGGCGAGTTCGGCGGGCGAAGTTAGAAACTCCCACGCCAACGGAATCGCGCGTTCCTTAAAATAATCGCCGAAAGAAAAGTTGCCCAGCATTTCAAAAAATGTGTGATGGCGGGCGGTGTAACCGACATTGCCGAGGTCGTTGTGTTTGCCGCCCGCCCGCAAACACCGTTGCGCAGTGACCGCCGTTTTGCAAGGCGGCGAATCCAGCCCGAGAAAAATATTTTTGAACTGCACCATTCCCGAATTAGTAAACAGCAAAGTCGGGTCATTCGCCGGTACCAGCGGTGCGGACGGCATGCGCCGATGTCCGCGCTCCGTAAAAAAACGAAAAAACCGTTCTCTGATTTCCGCCGCCCGCATTCGCGCCATTGTAGCAGAACCGCCCGCCGTACCGCGTTCGCCCGCCGAAAAAGCGTGGTATACTTTTCGCCGACTACCAAAAAAAACGCCATGTATTCCGCAAAACTCATCAACGCCGCCGGTGGCAAACTCGCCCTTTTCGCCATTGCGATGTTCGGATTCGGCTATGCGTTGGTGCCGCTGTATTATAAAATTTGCGAGGTAACCGGCATCAACAATTTGCTAAATCCGCAATCGTACGCCGCAGACGCCCGCGCGGACGAAAACCGCGAATTGCGGCTGGAGTTTGATACTAACGCGCGCGGACTCGTCGCCATGAATCCGAATTTGCGCCTGATAGAATCGGCGCATCCGGGTGAGACATACAGCATCATTTATACGCTGGAAAACTTGAGCGGACGCCCGTTGCGCGCGCAAGCGGTGCCGTCTTTCGGACCGCCTCGTGCCGGAAAATGGTTTCGCAAAATCCGCTGTTTTTGTTTTGACCAACTAACTCTCGCCCCCGGCGAAGTGCGGCAGGAACCGGTGGTTTTTGTCGTGGATGCCGATTTGCCGCCAGATATCAGCGTCATTTCCTTGTCGTATACTTTTTTTGAAATTGAGGGCGGCGCGCCCGTGCCGTCTTCGGCGGACGGATGAAAAACTTTTTCGGCGCATTGGGCGCGGTCTTGTCCGCTTTCATCGGCATCCGCAAACGCGACAGCCATTTGCAAACTTTGCGCCCCATACATTACATTGTCGCCGGAGTGACGGCGGTGGCGGGATTCGTATTTTTGCTGCTGGCGGTCGTGCGTGCGGTGGTTTAAGATATAATAAAACGCATGTTGCAAAAATTGCAAAAGGAGACGATATGAGCGATTCTGCCGCGCATTATTTTGTGCCCGAAAACTCCCCGTGGCCGATTCTCGGCGCCCTCGCCGCATTGGCGACGGTGGTCGGAATGTTGATGCTTTTCAACGAACTGCCCGCTGCAGGCGTTGTTTTTGCCGCCGGATTGGTGTTTTTGTTTTATGTCATGTACGCGTGGTGGCGCGATGTCGCCATTGAAAGCGAAACCGGTCGTTATCGGCAGTGGGAGGATATGTCGTTTCGCTGGGGAATGGGATGGTTTATTTTTTCCGAAGTCATGTTTTTTGCCGGTTTTTTCGGCGCATTGTTTTATGCCCGCGCGCTGGCGGTGCCCGATTTGGGCGAAATTCACAGCAAAATTGTTTGGCCCGATTTTGAATCGGTGTGGCCGACCGCCGGTCCGCATTACAGCGGCGAATTCGGCACGATTCCCGCGTTCGGCGTGCCGCTGGCGAATACGCTGATTTTACTGACTTCCGGCATCACCGTCACTTGGGCGCATTGGGCGTTAAAAGAAAACAAACGCATCCAACTCAACGCCGGACTCGCGCTAACCGTTCTTCTCGGCGTCATATTTTTAATTCTGCAAGCGGAAGAATATCTGCACGCCTACAACGATCTAAACTTGCGTTTGGATACCGGCATTTACGGTTCCACATTTTTTATGTTAACCGGATTTCACGGTCTGCATGTCACCATCGGCACCATCAGTTTAACCGTCATTCTCGCCCGTTGTCTGGCGGGACATTTCCGCCCCGACAACCATTTCGGATTTGAAGCGGTGGCGTGGTACTGGCACTTTGTGGATGTCGTCTGGCTGCTGTTGTTTGTCGTCGTTTATTGGATTTAAATTTCCGCAAATCGCGCGGCGGATGATTTTTGTTGCGCGGGCGAATTTGGTAATATCGGACGAATGAGCGAAAACGGCGAAAAAATATTAAAACAACGGGTGGAAATGTTGTGCGCCCGGTGCGATGCGTTGGCGCGCGAAATTCGCAAATTGCATACCGAAAACCGCAAACTGCGCGGCAACGCCGAACGCGCCCGCCAAAAAATCCGCGACATTATCGCCCGCCTTCCCGAAACCGCCGAACTGGACGGCGCGCGCCCGCACTGATGAGCGCGAAAGTTCAAATATCCATTCGGCGGCATCGTTTCAATGTCAGTTGCGGCGCGCAAGACGAAGAAAAAATGCATGCCGCCGCCCGTCTGGTGGAAGAAAAAATCAAAACATTGCGCGACAAAACCGGCGTCGCAGACGGCGAACGCGCGGCATTGATGGCGGCGTTGCAAATCGCATTTGAATCGTGCGACAATGCACCCGCGCCTGCCGCAAAATCTTCGCCGCCGTTTGATATCAGCGACATTTTGCGCCGCATAGACGGCGCACTTGATCGCAGCGAAAGTTCCCTGCGGGGGCGGACCCCGATGACGTGAACCAATGAAACACTCTAAGGTCGTCACTCTCGTCATACTTTTGTGCGCGTCCCACGACGGAAGCGCCTGCGGTGTGCGGAAACGACCGCCGTTGACCGAAGGTTCAACGAACATCCGGACGCTCTTGCGGGGAACCTTTTTTAGATGCGCCGCTGGCTGCTGAAATCGGAACCGGGCGATTACGCCATTGACGATTTGGCGCGCGACCGCCGCGATTGGTGGACGGGCATACGCAACTATCAAGCGCGCAACTTTATGATGCGCGAAATGCAAATCGGCGATGGCGCGCTGTTTTATCATTCCAACTGCGCCGTACCAGGCGTATATGGCGTAGCGCGCATCGCAGCAGCAGCAGCACCTGACCAAACGCAGTTTGATCCGGAAAGCAAATATTACGACCCGCGCGCAACTGCAGAAAAACCGCGATGGTTTTGCGTGCAAATTGAGTTTGTCCGCAAACTGCGGCAGCCATGGACTTTGGCGAAAATGCGACAAACGCCCGCGTTGTCGGAAATGCATATTTTGCGGCGCGGCAATCGTCTTTCCATTACGCCGATTTCCGCGGACGAATGGCGGCTGCTCGCCCGCCGATAACGCATGACTTTGGAATTGGTTGCGGCATTTCTCGCCGTCGGTGCGGTTGCGGGATTTTTTGCCGGTCTACTCGGAATCGGCGGCGGCGCGATAATGACGCCCGCATTAGTTATCATTCTCGGCGGTTTTATGGACGACAAAATCGTAGTACACACCGCAATCGCATCTTCCATGGCGACTATCGCTTTGACGACTTTGCCGGGCGCGTGGATTCACGGACGCAGCGGGGCGGCGCATTTGCGCACGGTTTTTTTGCTGTTGTCGGGGGCGGTCGGCGGAGCGTTTGTTTGCGCGCAGTTTGCGCATTACGCATCGGGGGCGTTGCTATCATTTATGCTGTCTTTATTTTTGTTGCGCGTGTCATATCAAATGTTTTGTCATCGTCCGGTTGCAGGAATTTCGGGGCATTATTCGCCGCCGAAATGGTTGCCGGGCGCGGGTGCTGCAATCGGCGGATTATCGTCTTTGCTGGGAATCGGCGGCGGCGTTTTTTATACGCCGTTATTGACCGGACGCGGAATGCCGATTCGGCGGGCAATCGGCACTTCGGCATGCACAAACTCCCCGCTCGCTTTTTTTGCGGCACTCGGCTACATTGTCGGCGGACGCGAAAATGATTTGCTGCCGGAATGGAGTTTGGGTTATGTCTATTTGCCGGCGACAATTTGTCTCGCCGTTTTCGGAATGATTTTTGCGTTTTTCGGTGCGCGACTCACCGCCCGCCTGCCCGACAAAATTTTACGCCGCATCTTCGGCACGATGACCGCATTATTGGCGGCGCGATTGTTGCTTAAAACGGCGGCGGGAATATGACTCCGCTTCGTGCGGCAATGGCATTTTTGGCGAAACGGGAACACACGCGCGCCGAACTCGCCCGCAAACTCGCACGGCGTTTTGATTCCGATTCCGTGCGCGCCGCATTGGAAGACATTGCCGCGCGCGGATGGTTATCCGATTTGCGTTTTGCGCGCGCCTACATTCGGGCGAATGGCGCAAAATTCGGACGCGAAAAACTTTGCGAAAATCTCCGCATTCGCGGCGTTGGCGAAGACGACATCGGCGCGGCATTAACGGAACTTTCGGCGGACGATTGCGCACGCGCCGCCGCGATATTGACGGCAAAATATCGCGGCGAAATTTATGACGAAAAAATGCTCGCCCGCGTCAAACGATTTTTATGCGGACGCGGTTTCGCCGAAGAAGACGCAGAATCCGCAATACAAACACACAACCGCCGCACCGAAAAATAAAACGCCGCCGGGGAAAGAACCTTCCCCGCCGGTTTTTTGTATAAATTGCAGTTTGACAAAAACCGGCAGGATTCCGAATCCTCGCCTTTTTTGCGTACTCCCCGATTCCATTCCGATGTAAATCGGAATCTCCGCAGAGATTCCGGCGTTCGCCGGAATGGTAAATTTATTTTCGGCGGAATTCCTCCGCGTTCGCGGGAATGGTAAATTTATTTTCGGTGGAATTCCTTCGCGTTTGCGGGAATGGAATGTACTTTTTTCCGGTCGTTTTGCGGGAATTCCAAAATTAATTTTTCGCGTAAAATGTGCGGATTCCCGCCGTCATTCCCGCGAAAGCGGGAATCCATTTTTACCGACAAACCCCCGCATTCACCTCGTTTTTGCAAAAAAAAATGCGCGGGAATTCTAAACTTAATTTTCGCGTAAAATGTGCGGATTCCCGCCGTCATTCCCGCGAACGCGGGAATCCATTTTTGCCGACAAACCCCCGCATTCACCTCGTTTTTTGCAAAAAAATGCGCGGGGATTCCAAAATTAATTTTCGCGTAAAATTCGCGAAACTCCAAAATTAATCGCCCCGAATAGATTCCCGCTTTCGCGGGAATGACGGCGTTTTTTCGCGGAATTCCGCCGCGTTCGCGGGAATGGAATGTACTTTTTCCGGTCGTTTTGCGGAAATTCCAAACTTAATTTTTCGCGTAAAATGTGCGGATTCCCGCCGTCATTCCCGCGAAAGCGGGAATCCATTTTTACCGACAAATCCCCGCGTTTACCTCGTTTTTTGCAAAAAAAATGCGCGGGGATTCCAAAATTAATTTTCGCGTAAAATTCGCGAAACTCCAAAATTAATCGCCCCGAATAGATTCCCGCTTTCGCGGGAATGACGGCGTTTTTTCGCGGAATTCCTCCGCGTTCGCGGGAATGGAATGTACTTTTTTCCGGTCATTTTGCGGAAATTCCAAAATTAATTTTTCGCGTAAAATGTGCGGATTCCCGCCGTCATTCCCGCGAAAGCGGGAATCCATTTTTACCGACAAACTCCCGCATTCACCTCGTTTTTTGCAAAAAAAATGCGCGGAAATTCCAAAATTAATTTTCGCGTAAAATGTGCGGATTCCCGCCGTCATTCCCGCGAAAGCGGGAATCCATTTTTACCGACAAATCCCCGCATTCACCTCGTTTTTTGCAAAAAAAATGCGCGGAAATTCCAAACTTAATTTTCCCGTAAAATTCGCGAAACTCCAAAATTAATCGCCCCGAATAGATTCCCGCTTTCGCGGGAATGACGGCGTTTTTTCGCGGAATTCCGCCGCTTTTCCATTCCGATGTAAATCGGAATCTCCCGCAGAGATTCCGGCGTTCGCCGGAATGGAAACTTTATTTTCGGTAAAATTCTTTCGCGTTCGCCGGAATGGTAAATTTATTTTCGGTGGAATTCCTCCGCGTTCGCGGGAATGGTAAATTTATTTTCGGTGAAATTCCTTCGCGTTCGCCGGCGTGTTCGGATTTTGTTTGTGAAAGCGATTTAATGGATTAATTGCGCGGGATTATTTTATAATAGCAACTCCATGCGATTTTGCAACCGATGAACGATTATCCGCGCGATTTGGAAGGTTATGCGGGCGCGCCGCCGAATCCGCGATGGGCGGGCGGGGCGCGCATCGCTTTGCAATTCGTTCTCAACTACGAAGAAGGCGGCGAAATGTGCGTTTTGCACGACGACAAAGAATCCGAATCATTCTTGTCCGAAATTCTCGCACCGCCGTTCGCCGCCGCGCGACATTTGACAATGGAATCGGTTTACGAATACGGCGCACGGGCGGGCGTCTGGCGCATTCTCAATTTGTTTCGCGAACGGCGCGTACCGCTGACCGTTTTCGCTGTCGCAAGCGCGATGCGGCGCAATCCCGCCCCCGTAGAACGCGCCCTCGCGGACGGACACGAAATTTGTTCGCACGGCTGGCGGTGGATAAACTATCACGATGTCGCCGAAGAAATAGAACGCGAACATCTGCAAAAAGCGATAACAACGCACGCACAAATCTGCGGCGAACGCCCGCGCGGATGGTATACCGGACGGACAAGTGTCAATACGCGGCGGCTGGTTGCCGAAGAGGGCGGTTTTTTGTACGATGCGGACGATTACAGCGACGATTTGCCGTTTTGGAGTCGCGTTGTCGACTCGCCGCATTTGGTCGTGCCGTATACTTTGGATTGCAACGATATGCGATTTTCCGCCCCGCACGGTTTTGCAACCGGCGGACAGTTTTACGATTATCTGCGCGACAATTTTGATGCGCTTTATCGCGAAGGCGAAACCGCACCAAAAATGATGTCGGTCGGATTGCATTGCCGCCTTGTCGGGCGACCGTCGCGGCTGGAAGGATTGCGCCGCTTTTTGGATTATGCGTTGTCGCACGACCATGTTTGGTTTGCGCGGCGTATAGAAATCGCCCGTCATTGGCGGGAAAACTTTCCGCCGCCCGATGCGGCAAAGAAGTAAAAAAGAAATGATAAAAACGATAAAAAACGTGTCTACGGAAGGATTAAAAAAATGAAAGAAATGAAAGAAACGATAAAAACCGTGTCTACGGAACGGGAAGAAGAGGGGAAAATTAATCTCGCCTCGCCGCATCTTGGCACGCGCGTTTTTGCGGTTAGCGATCAATTTTTTGCGGCAGCGGCGCGGATGTTGTCGCCGTCCGCACCGATATTTAAACCCGATGTTTTTGACGAAAACGGCAAGTGGATGGACGGCTGGGAAACGCGGCGGCGGCGAGGCGGCGGCGAATACGATTGGGCGTTGATTCGTCTCGGCGCGCCGGGATTGATTGAAAAAGTGGATATTGATACGCGACATTTTACCGGCAACTTTCCGCCGTTCGCGGATTTGTACGGCTGCTATTCCGATTCGCCGCCGGACGATTCGGCAAAATGGCGTCCGCTGGTTGCAAAAAAAGAATTGGCGGGCGATTCGCAAAATATTTTTTCCGCCGAAAATGCCGGAACCATTAATTGGGTGCGTTTGCGGATTTATCCGGACGGCGGCGTTGCGCGATTGCGTTTGTTTGGCGAAGTGCGTCCGCAGTGGGAAAATTTTGAAAAAGGCGAACTTGTGGAAGTTTCGGCAATGCAATACGGCGGGCGCATTGTCGCGTATAACGACGCGCATTACGGCGATGTGCAGGCGTTGTTGTCGGCGCGGCGAGGCGAAAATATGGGCGACGGCTGGGAAACACGGCGGCGGCGCGAACCGGGCAACGATTGGATTGTTGTCGCGCTCGGGCGTCCGGGAAAAGTGCGGGAAATTTTGGTAGACACCGCCTATTTTCGCGGCAACTATCCGGAGTTTTGTTCTTTGCAGGCGGCGCCGTCTTTTGCCGGAATGTCGCCCGCAGAAATCGCGGCGGAATCGGAATCGTGGCGCGAATTGTTGCCGAAAAAGAAATTGCAAGCGGACAGCATACATCGTTTCGGCGCGCGCGAAATTGCCGCACACGAAGCGGTCAATGTCGTCCGTTTAAATATTTATCCGGACGGCGGCGTTTCGCGTCTGCGGATTTTGACCGCCGCCGAATGATTATTTTGGAATCGGAACCGCTGACGGCGGCGGCGTTCGCGCCTTTCGGCGAGGTGCTGGAAGATTCTTCCGCGCAACGGGCGAAATGGATTAACGACGGCACGACTCTTCGCTTTGACAATCTGGCGGAAATTGTCGCGGACGGCGGCGGGCGGGCGGCGATTTCGCTTTTTCGCGCAACTCCGCGCGCGCCGCGAATTGCGATGTTGGAATGTCATCCGCTCGGCAGTCAGGCGTTTATGCCGGCGGGCGGCGGCGAATGGCTGGTTGTTGTAGCCCCCGGAGACGCACACAAACCGCAATGGGAAAAAATGCGATGTTTTATCGCGCGCGGCGAACAAGGCGTCAATTATCGTCGCGGCACATGGCATCATCCGTTGTTGGTGCTGGATACGGAACGCGATTTTTGGGTCGCCGACCGCATCGCCCCCGCAAACGAACCACCGACCGCAAACCTCCGCGAATTCCACTCCCCCCCCGAAATGCAAATGCAAGCAAATCTCCCGCCCGCGATGTGGCGCGAATAACTCCGGCGAATGGCGACATTTTCCGCGCGGGTACTCGGTGCGGAATCCGCAGGTACATTTTCGGGGCGGATGTGGTATTATGCAAACAGATATTATTCATTCAGAGGAGAAACAAAAAATGTATACCAAAAATGTAAATCGCACATTGTCGCTGTTGTCCGCGCTCGCCGCCGGATTTTCGCCCGCTTTGGCGGAAGACGAACTGACTGTCGCCTCGTGGGGCGGCGCCTATCAAAACGCCCAAAGTCGCGCGCTGTTCGTGCCCGCCGCCGAAGCGCTCGGCATCACCGTAAAAGAGGAAACTTTCGGCGGAATGTCCGATGTGCGCCTGAAAGTCAAAGCCGGAGCGGTGGAATGGGACATTGTCGTCAGCGGCTCCGGCTCCGCCGCACGCGCGGCGGCAGAAGGAATTCTGGAACCGCTGGACTACGAAAAAATTGATGTGTCAAATTTTTATCCGGGAATGTATCTTCCGCACTGCGTCGGCAACGATGTTTTTTCCACCGTGCTGGCGTGGAACACCGAAACTTATGGCGCAAACGGACCGCAAAACTGGGCGGACTTTTGGGATGTGGAAAAATTTCCCGGCAAACGCGCCTACCGCAACAAAGTCGCGGGCGCGCTAGAACCCGCCCTGATGGCGGACGGCGTTCCGCCCGAAGAAGTGTACGAGGTGCTGTCGACCAAAGCGGGAATTGAACGCGCGCTGAACAAAATCCGCGAACTCAAACCGCACATCGCGGTGTGGTGGAGTTCCGGCGCGCAACATGCCCAACTGATGAAAGACGGCGAAGTGGATATGACCACCGGCTGGAACGGGCGTTTTGATGTCGCCGCCGATGACGGGGCGCAAGTGCAATACACTTTTAATCAGGGGATGCTGGATTTTGACTGCCACGCCATTCCCAAAGGCGCGCCGAACAAGGAACTGGCGATGACAATGCTCGCCGAAATCACCAAGCCGAAATATCAGGCGGATTTCGTCAAATATATCACCTACGGCCCGACCAATCGCGCCGCCTACGAATTGGGTACGATAGACGATGCGCTGGCGACAAAACTTCCTTCGCATCCGGACAATGTCGCGCGGCAACTGCCGATCAACATTGAATGGTACGGCGAATACGAAAACGAAGCGTCGGCGATGTATCAGGATATGCTCACCGAATAACCGCGCATCCGCAATGTCCGCCAATTCCGGCGCACCGCCGCCATTGACAATTCGCGGCGTACGAAAAAGTTACGGCAAAGTGCGCGCGCTGGACGGCGTGAATCTGAATGTTCGCGCCGGCGAGTTTATGACCTTGCTCGGTCCGTCCGGTTCCGGCAAAACGACTCTACTGATGGTATTGGCGGGATTCATCCGTCCGGACTGCGGCGAAGTGCGATTCGGCGACAAAGAAATGATTCTCGCGCCGCCGCACCGCCGCAATGTCGGAATGGTGTTTCAGAATTACGCGCTTTTTCCGCACATGGATGTGGCGGCGAACATCGCCTATCCGCTGAAATTGCGCGGCGTAACGAAAGCCGCCGCCGCCGCGCAAACCGCGCGCGCGCTGGAACTTGTCCGCCTTCCCGAATTCGGCGAACGGCGCGTGCATCAACTTTCGGGCGGACAAAAGCAGCGAGTCGCGCTGGCGCGGGCTATCGTGTTCGCACCGCGCATTTTGCTGATGGACGAACCGCTGTCGGCGTTGGACAAAAAACTGCGCGAGGAAATGCAGACCGAACTGCGGCAACTGCACGACAAACTCGGAATTACCACGGTGTATGTCACTCACGACCAGCGGGAGGCGCTGACAATGTCCGACCGGGTCGCGGTTTTTAACGAAGGAAAAGTAGCGCAACTCGGCGCGCCGCGCGAAATTTACGATCGTCCCGCCGATGCTTTTGTCGCCGATTTTATCGGCGAATCCGCCCTTCTGCCGGTGCGGGCGAAAAACGGCGAAGTATTCCGCGGCGATTTGCGCGTGTACACAAACGACACATCGCCCGCCGACGGGGAATATTTTTTGCTGTTGCGTCCGGAATGTCTGGAACTATCCGCCGCCGTGGCAGACGGCGACAATATTTTTGCGGGCAAAATGGCGGATGTTTCGTATCAGGGCGAAAGCGTTCTCCTGCGCGCGATGCTGGAAGACGGCGCGCACATCGCCGCACGCATTGCAGGACGCGGAGCGATTGATGCGTTGCCGCGTTCGGGCGAAAAAATATTCCTGCGATTGCGACGCGAAAATGCGGTGTTGGTACCGCGCGATGACTGAAATTAAAACGGAAACGGCGGATTCGCCGAACGCTCTCGCCTTGCGGCGGTACGCGCGGCGCGAAAAAATCGCGTTGTTTTCGCTAACTCTGCCCGCTATTTTTTTGATTATGATTGTACTTGTCGCGCCGGTCGGCTGGCTTTTCGGGCTTTCGTTTGTCGGCGAAGACGGCGGCTGGACTTTGGAACACTACCGCCGAATGTGGGAGAGTAAATCGTACGCGCGTATTTTCCAAACAACATTTCAAGTCGCGGCGATGACCACATTGTTGTGCGCATTACTCGGCTATCCGCTCGCCTATCTCCTCGCGCAGGCGCCGCGCAAAATCGCAAATCTGTTGTTAATCGCCGTGCTATTGCCGTTTTGGACATCCATTCTCGTGCGCACTTACGCATGGCTCGCGTTGCTGCAGCGTAAAGGATTGATCAATACATGGGCGGTAAAAGTCGGGTTGTGGGACGAACCGCTGAAACTCGTCCACAATCTCGGCGGCACGCTGCTGGGAATGACGCATATTATGTTGCCGTTGATGGTGCTGCCGCTGTATGCGGGGATGAAATCCATTTCGCCGGATTATGCGCGGGCGGCGGCGAATCTCGGTGCGGGACCGGCGCGTTCGTTCGCGACGGTGTTTTTTCCGCTGTCGTTGCCCGGTTTGTTGGCGGGCGCCGTTGTCGTCTTTGTTTTGTGTCTCGGTTTTTTTATCACGCCCGCATTGCTGGGGGGAGGACGCGTAATTATGGCGGCGATGCGCATTCACACCGACATAGAGTTATTTTTCAGTTGGGGCGCCGCATCCGCCCTCGGCGCGATTTTGCTCGCGCTCACGCTCGCGGTGCTGATTGCGGCGTCCAAACTGTTGCGGGGCGGGCAATGGTTCGGCGGGCATTGACGCGATGAACTTTTTTTCGCGCCCGGTTTCGGATACGCAAATCACCCGTCGCGGTCGGTTGTGGCTGTACTGCGTTGGCGCATTGGTGATATGTTTTCTTATTGCGCCGACTGTCGTCGTTGCGCCGATGTCGTTTTCGGCATCGCAATATTTGGAGTTTCCGCCGCGCGAATGGTCGCTGTCGTGGTATGAAAATTATTGGAATTCACGCGAGTGGCTGGCGGCGACTCGCACATCCCTTCTGGCGGCGATTTTCACCGCGCTGCTCGCGACTCCGCTGGGAGTCGCGGCGGCATATGGAATCGCCGCCTCCGGCGCACGGGCGGGCGCGGTTTCGCTGATTCTTTTGTCGCCGATGATGGTGCCGGTGATCCTTTCCGGCGTCGGCATATTTTATGTTTATGTCAAATTTGGTTTGGTCAATACGATGTTGGGGCTGGTGCTGGCGCATTCGGTGCTGGCGTTGCCGCTGGTGTTTGTCGTCTCGGCGGCGGGGATGAAAAATTTTGACATGAATCAGGAACGCGTTGCGCGCAGTTTGGGGGCATCCCGCTGGCGGGCGTTTTACACGGTCACATTGCCGCAAATTCGTTTTTCGGTCATATCGGGCGCATTGCTGGCGTTTCTGACTTCGTTTGACGAAGTGATTGTCGCGCTGTTTATCGCGGGCGGCGACAACTCCACAATTACGCGCGCGATGTTTCTCGCGTTGCGCGATCAAATAGACCCGACCATCGCGGCGGTGTCCACAATTATGATTGCAGTGACGACCGCGCTGTTCGTTGTCGCGCAAATTTTCGGAAAGGAATCCGATTCCAAATGACGGCGGACGATTCGCGCACAATGCGGCGCGCGTTCGCCGAATTCGCGCGCACCGCGGCGGACGCGTTGGCGATACATCCGCTGCCGATTGCAAACGACATCGGGCGCGCGTTCCGGCGGGCGGCGGCGGCGCCATTGCGCGAGACAAAATCGGACGGCGCGTTGCAGCATTTCGCGCCCGCCGGAAAGCGATTGCGCGCGATGATCAACGATTTTTTCGGCAGTGTCGCGACAACCAATTCGCCGCTGTATTTTGCGGCAGCGCGATTGTCGCCGCATTTGTTCTGGCGCGCCGCGGGGAACGGAAAAGCACCGGCGGCGGCGGCAGAATTAATCGGACCATCGGGAATGGCAAAATGTTCGCAACTCCGCGCGGGACTGTTTTTTCAACCGGCGGAAATATTTTACGAGTGGCACCGTCATGCGGCGGAGGAAATTTATCTTCCGCTCGGCGCCGTGTCGGCAGAATGGCTGACGGCGGGCGCACCCCCCGCGCGCATTCCGCCGCCGCGATATGTGCATCACCGTTCGTGGCAACCGCATGCAATGCGCACTTTTGATTCGCCGCTCGCCGCTCTCTGGGGCTGGCGCGGCGACATCGCAATGGAACATTACGAACTTTGTGCAGCACCCGCCGAATAACCCCGCATTAATTTCCCTCCCAAAAATATGTTTTTGGGAAGCGCGTTATAATATTTTTTATGCGGGAGGCGGTGTTTTCGGAAGCGGATAGGCGGGCGATGCGGCGGGCGTTGCAATTGGCGGCGCGGGCGGCGGCGGATGGCGAAGTGCCGGTCGGTGCGGCGGTGTATGATTGCGGCGGCGTTGTCGGCGAAGGCGAAAACCGGATGATCCGCGATTGCGACCCGTCCGCGCACGCCGAAATTGTCGCTTTGCGCGCCGCCGCCGCCCGCCGCGGCAACTATCGCCTGCCCGATTGCCGGATGGCGGTCAGTTTGGAACCGTGTCTGATGTGTGCGGGGGCGATATTTCATGCGCGACTCGGCGCGATTGTTTTTGCCGCTGCGGACGACAAAACCGGCGCCTGCGGCGGCGTCATTTCGGCGCATCTTTGCGCCCGTCTCAATCACCGAACCGCCGTATTCGGCGGATTGATGGCGGCAGAATCCGCGACGCTGTTGCGTGATTTTTTTCGCGCCCGCCGATGAACGAAATCGTCATCGACATTGCGGCGCAAACGCTTTCTTTTGCGGGCGAATGCTACGCCGTTTCCACCGCCGCCAACGGTCCCGGCGAAACCGAAGGCAGTTATAAAACGCCGCGCGGAATGCATATTGTCCGCGCAAAAATCGGCGCGGGAATGCCCGCCGATACGGTGTTTGTCGGACGCCGCCCGACCGGCGAATTGTATACGCCGCAACTCGCGCAACAATCGCCAAATCGCGACTGGATTCTCACGCGCATTTTGTGGTTGCGCGGATGCGAACGCGGCAAAAATCGCGGCGGTAATGTGGATACGATGCGCCGTTTTATTTACATTCACGGCGCGCCCGATTCCGTGCAAATGGGCGCGCCCGGCTCGGCGGGATGCATCCGAATGCGCAATCGCGACATCGTAGATTTTTTCGAAAAAGTGCCCGTCGGCGCGCCGGTGCGCATTATAGAAAACGCGCGCGCTGTCCGAATTTAAAACGGTAAATCGGAAAAAAGATAATTGAAAATCGCCGAATCGCGTTCGTTATTTTTTTTTATTTTTTTTAAGTTTTTATTTTTTTTTTAAGAATTGTTATGCAAAAAAAATGTCGTAATTTTTTTCGGATTTTTTTTCGCCGATTGCGGGCGGCGGATAAAAATTGATGATTCTGTTAAATTTCCGCCGCATTGTAAAATATGGTAATTTGAAAATTAAAAAGGAGAAAATACGATGTCCGAAATTGAATCTGTTTTGCATGAAACGCGCAAATTTGATCCGCCCGCCGATGGTTTCGCCGTTGCCGGACGCGCCGCCTACGACAAACTCGCCCGCGAAGCCGCGGATGATTGGGAAGGTTTTTGGCGGCGGCGCGGCGAAACCGAAATCGCATGGCTTTCGCCTTTTTCGCAAGTGTACGAAAATGTCGACAATCGGCATCGCTGGTTTGCGGACGGCGAATTGAATGTTTCCGCAAACTGCCTTGACCGCCATCTCGCAGCGCGCGGCGAATCGCCCGCAATTATTTTTGAAAGCGACGAAGGCGAAACGGAAATTTGGACTTATCGCAAACTGCATACCGAAGTATGCAAATTCGCCAACGCGCTTAAATCGCTCGGCGTTTGTCGCGGCGACCGCGTTGTCGTTTATATGCCGATGCGTCCGGAAGCGGTCGTTTGTATGCAAGCATGCGCGCGAATCGGTGCGGTGCATTCGGTGGTGTTCGGCGGATTTTCTGCCAAATCATTGCGCGACCGCACCGTCAATGCCGGCGCAAAAATCATCGTCACCGCCGATGAAAGCATGCGCGGCGGACGGGCGATTCCGTTGAAGCAAACCGCGGACGAAGCATTGGCAGACACGGCGGTGGAATCGGTTGTCGTATTGCGGCGCACCGGCGCAAAAATCGCAATGCGCGAAGGGCGCGATGTTTGGTGGGACGACATTATGTCCGGGCAATCGCCGGAATGTCCGCCCGAAAAAATGAACGCCGAAGACCCGCTGTTTATGTTGTATACCTCCGGTTCCACCGGCAAACCGAAGGCGATTGTGCATACTTGCGGCGGTTATTTGCTGGGCGCGATTTTGTCAATGAAATGGGTTTTTGACATTCGCGCGGACGATGTTTTTTGGTGTACCGCCGATGTCGGCTGGATTACCGGACACACTTATGTCGCATACGGTCCGTTGGCGACGGGGGCGGCACAAATTATTTTTGAAGGCGTGCCGACTCATCCGCATGCGGGGCGGTTCTGGCAAATCGCCGAAAAACATCGTGCGACAATTTTTTATACCGCACCGACCGCCATTCGTTCGCTGATGAAAGCGGGCGGCGAGTTGCCAAAAAAATACGATTTAACTTCGCTGCGAATTCTCGGCACCGTCGGCGAACCGATTAATCCGGAAGCGTGGATGTGGTATCGCGAAACGGTCGGCGGCGGGCGTTGTCCGATTGTCGACACTTGGTGGCAGACCGAAACCGGCGGGCACATGTTGGCACCGTTGCCGGGGGCGATTGCGACAAAACCCGGCTCCTGCACTCTGCCGTTGCCCGGCGTTTTTGCCGCCATTATTGACGAATCGGGCGCGGAAATGCCCGCCGGAAAAGGCGGCATTCTTGTCGTCAAAAAACCGTGGCCATCGCAAATGCGCACGATTTGGGGCGATCACGACCGCTATCTTCGCACCTATTATCCGCCGGAAGTTGCGGGCGGAAAATATTATGTCGCCGGCGACACTGCATATCGCGATGCGGATGGTTATTTTTGGATTATGGGGCGGCTGGACGATGTGCTGAATGTTTCCGGTCATCGTCTCGGCACGATGGAAATTGAATCGGCGTTGGTTGCACATCCGAAAGTTACCGAAGCGGCGATTGTCGGGCGTCCGGATGATCTCACCGGCGAGGCGGTCGTCGCCTTTGTCGTGCCGAAAGATGCCCGTCCGACCGGCGAGGCGGCGGCAGAATTGGCGAAAGAGTTGCGTGACTGGACCGGCAAGGAAATCGGTGCGATTGCAAAACCGAAAGAGATTCGTTTCGGCGACAATCTGCCGAAAACACGCAGCGGAAAAATCATGCGGCGTCTTTTGCGTGCCATCGCCAAAGGCGAAGAAATCACGCAAGACACTTCAACTCTGGAAAACCCGGCAATTTTGGAACAGTTGCAGGAAAAAATTTAAATCCCGCCTTTCCGACTCGCCCCCGACATTTGTCGGGGGCGAAACGAGTTCGGCGGAGTTTACTCCGCCCTCGCAATTTCCGCTTTTCCGCCGCTGTCTATCGTTTGCGGAAAATGCCGGGATTTTGCAGCAGTAAACTGCTGCGGCTTGTTTCGCCCCCGACAAATGTCGGGGGCGAGTAAACCAAAAAAAGCGGCGAGTTTCCCCGCCGCCTTTTCTTTTTTTCTCCCGAAATTAAAAACGATAAACCGCGTTCATTTGGAGTTTGCCGTTTTCGGTGAAATTCCCGAAATTTTCCCATTTGAAACCGGCAGACGGGCGAATCGTCCAGCGGTTATAACGCAAAACGCTTTCCAGATTTAGTTCGTTTTGCGTTTCGGTTTCTATTCCGGAATCGGATTCTTTCCATTCGGATTGCATTCGGTAAACGGGGGAGATTTTCCAGATTCCGTTTTGCAAATCCGCCGACAGCGAAAAATCATAATCGGCGGTTTTGCCCGAAACCGATTCGGAAAATTCCGCCGCAAATAAATCGGTTTTATATTCCGCTTTTGACAAATAGCGGAAATCGCCGAAATCGCCGCCGCTATTCGTTTGTCCCGCCGACCATTGCATCCGCAAGTTTTCGTTAACGGCGTATTCTATTTTGCCGCCTGCCTGCACGAAATAATCGTTTTCGCTGATGCGGTAGCCGAATTCGGGTGAAAATGCGAAAGCATCGGCGGGGCGACCGTTGTGAAAGAAATCAACAATCGCAAATGCCGCCATTGCAATTCCGACTGCACCGAAAATCGCAACTTCGGTTTCGTTATTTTGCGGCGAGGTGATAGTCCGAATTTCATTTCCGTTAAAGAAAACCCGATTTCTGCCATCCGCAACAACCGCAACTATTAACCGGTCATTTGCGATATTAAAATTTTCGGGCATTTGCGGAAATCTGCCGTCTCTGCCGAAAAGTTCCGGGTCATCGCAATTCGGCATATTTTCGGCGACAAAATCGGGCGACATTCTAATAATGCATCCGTTTGCATTTACATTTTCCGGAAATTGCAACGGAACAGATTCCGCCGACGATGCAATCGCCGCCGTTGCCGAATCGTTCCGCACAACAGGAATTCCGCAAACTTCGGCAACTTCTTGTTTGTCGTTGCTGAATACAAATTCCGTTTGCCATTGTGCGTTTTCGCACGATTCGGTAGTATATGCCGGCGAATCAAAAGCGACGGTTGCCAAAACTTCGGTGGCGGAAATGCAAACGCCGCCGCCGCCTTCGCTTGCCGGTTCAAAAACTTCGTTGTTTCCGCAATCGGCGAAAGTGCGGGGTTTGCAAGTTTTTTCGGTGTCGTCAAACGTTTGCGTTCCATCGCAATCCGTGCGGGCTGTCGGTCGGCAGTTATCCGTTTCCGATTCGTCAAAAACCGGTTGCGCATTGCCGTATAAACTCGCACATTCCGCATCGCCGTTGCCGCTGTCGTTGGTCGGCAGGCGGCAAGAATTTCCGGTATCAATTTCGTCCGCCGGACATGCGCAACTTATCATATCGGGTTGCCTGTCGTAAGTCGGGAGGCAGACGACGGCTTCAAATCCGAATGCGGACGGCGAAAAGGCGGCTGTCATCCAAGTTGTTGCGTCCAGAAAAAACTCGCCTGTTTGCAAATCGGCGGCAAGCGTATAAGATTCGCCCGCCGAAACTTCGCCCGTCGCCATAAAATAATCCGTGCCGTCTGTGTAGACGCGCACGGTCATTTCATAAGTACTATCATAGTTGGGAGTAGTACTATAAAACCCGTTGTTGAATACAAGTCGTTGTCCTCCGGCGATAACCGCATCGCCAAACACCGGATAGTTGTTGGTATCTTGGTCACCGCCGGTTGCCCGTGTTTCTCCGTCCGAATCGTCCAAAAGATACCAAAAAATATAAGAGACATTGCCGAGTTGAGTTCCGACATCAAACAAAATAGTATTAATCGCTAATCCGTCTAAAGGAAAATTTACCTGTTGGGTATTACCGGGGGAGGCTAATGCGGGAATAGGAAAAGTGCCGGTCAAAGGCGAAAAAACCGCCGCCTGTGCTTCGGTCATAACGCCCGTTTGTTGTGCATTTGCGGAAATGTTAAACAATCCCGCCGCAAAAACGGCGGCGAAAAAGATGATTTTATTGATGGTGTTTTTCATTTATTGACTCCTCTTTTGTATTTGCGAAAGTATAGCATAATCCCGCCCGAATTCGCAAAAAAACGGGCGGGAATGGAATCGGGCGGCGGCGGAATTCCGCGAAAAAACGGCGGAATTCGGAAAAAAACGGCGGAATTCGCCGCAAAAAATCCCCCGCAATTCCCCCCGAAAACAAGAAAAAACCCCCGTCATTCCCGCGAAAGCGGGAATCCATTTTGAGGAACAAAACTGCGAATTCACCTCGTTTTTCCACAAAAAAACAGCGTGAACGCGGGAATTTGTCGGTGAAAATGGATTCCCGCTTTCGCGGGAATGACGGCGGGGAGGCGGGAATTCGGCGGCGAGAATCGGACAGCGGCGGCGGGCGAAATTCCGAAAAAAACGGCGTGAACGCGGGGATTTGTCGGTAAAAATGGATTCCCGCTTTCGCGGGAATGACAGCGGGGAGGCGGGAATTTGTCGGCAAGAATCGAACAGCGGCGGGCGGCGAAAATCGGACGGCGGCGGGGGAGATTCCGATTTACATCGGAATGGTAAAAATTGAAAATTAGGAAAAAAGAATTTTCCATTCCGGCGAACGCCGGAATCTCTGCGGGAGATTCCGATTTACATCGGAATGGTAAAAAAATGTCAGGGGCGAGTCGGGGAGGCGGGAATAAATCGGGGGATTTTTAATCTTATAAAATCGCCAAATCGGGCGGCGGCGTTATGTTTTGTCCGTCCAGAAATGGGTTTGCGGGGGGATTGATTTTCCCTGTTGTGCGCGTTCGGGGGGCGGTAAAACATCGTCGCTTGGCCAGATTCCGCTTTGCAGGGCGGTGCGATAGGCGGCGGATAATCCGGCAGCACGCATCGCAGATTGTGCGGTGCGAAAATCGTATTTGAGTGCGCGATGCGAAATGCGAATTCCGCCCGATTCGCGATTCCATTCGGCATACCAAACACGCGGAGTGCCGTCATTTGCGGGCATTCCGAGTGCACCGCTGTTGTGCCAGATTTTGCCGCCGATATTTTGCGTAAATGGAATGCCGCTGTGTCCGGCGATAACCGCATCCGCCCCCAGCGAATCTATTATCGCCCGTTTGTCGTCTGCCGAATCGGAGGCGAAAATAAAACGATTGTCCGAGTCGGCGGCGGCGTGAATGACGGCGATTTTGCGCCCGCCGAATTGCAACAAAACGCGCGACGGCAACGCGCCCATCCATTTTTTGTCGGCGGGCGAAATGCTTTTTTTGGCATGCGGATACCATTGTGCCGAAAGTCGGTCGCATGCCGAACCGGGCGCAAAACCGCAACCGCATTCGCCATCATCTGCGGCAATAGCGCGTTCGCAGTTGCCGCGTACAATAATCGCATTTGCAAACTGCGTTCGCATTTTTGCGCAAACCGCCGCACCGTCCGCACAATATGCCGCCAAATCGCCGGTGCAAATTGTCGCACGGGCGGGCGGCGAATCGGAAGAATCGGGCGAATCGGGCGAATCGGGCGAATCGGGCGAATCGGGCGAAAAAGCGGCGACATTTGCCAACGCGTTTAATGCTTGCAGATTGCCATAGACGCCGCCGAACGACAGCAGCGAATCGGCGTGAATCAGCATTTATTTGATGACAATATCGGCGTTGTCGCGCAACGTTTTTAGATGTACCGAAAACATTTCGGCGCGTATGGATTGTTCCAAATTGTGCCGCAACTCGTCATTTAATGTCGGCGGAGTTATCGGGCGTTTTTCGTCGACGCGGATGATGTGCCAGCCGAATTGTGTGCGCACCGGTGCGGCGGCGAGTTCGCCGGGGGCGGTGTTTTGCATTGCTTCGGAATATTCCGGCACCAATGCGCGCGGGTCGGTCCAGCCGAGTTCGCCGCCGTTCGCGGCGGAACCGGTATCCAGCGAATGCTGTTTCGCCAATTCGGCGAATTGCGCGCCGTCTTCGGCGACTTGCGCGTACAAATCTTTCGCCAGCGATTCGTCTTCTACCAAAATATGCGCGGTGCGATATTCGTTCGTGTCGGCGATTTCCGATTTCATTTCTTCGTATCGTTGCGCTACATCGTCTTCGGAGACGGGATTGTTTTCAATAAAATCCAGCGTGTAGGCGCGTCCGAGTACGGTTTGTTCGGCGATTTGGAGTTGTTCGGCGATTTCGGGGCGGCTATCCATTCCGGCTTTGCGCGCCGCCTGTGCGATGAGTTCGCTGGAAATGATGTTGTCCAAAATCGTTTGCCGGTCTGCGCCGGCGGCAGCGGGCGTGTAAATGCTAATTCGCAATTCGGAAACGGGTACGCCGTTGACTTCGGCGACAATTGTCGCACCGGAAACGGTCGCGTTTGTCTCGCCGGACTCGTCCGGGGAATCGTGAAAGCATCCTGCCGCCATCAGCGACAAGATAATAGTTGCGGTTTTTTTCATTGCGGTTGCTCCTGTTGTTGTGGAATAATCTCGTTCGGGGCGAACGCCTTGACGGACAATGCATGTACGCCGGCGGACGCCAAATCTCCGATTGCCGCAAACACCATCCGGTGTCGTGCAATCGCGGAAATGCCCGTAAATTTTGAGGATACAATTTCAAGACGGAAATGCGCACCGTTTTTCGCTTCGGGATGACCGCGATGCGCGCGGCTTTCGTCCGTAATTTTCAGACGCGATGGCGACAAATCGCGCAAACGCGATTCCAGAGTGCGGCGAAGTTCAGCCGTCATTGCGAATCGCCGCCCGCCGTGCAAGATAAATCGCCACGCCGATAAGCGCGATAAAATTGATTGCCGGATATACGAAAGTTTTGGTCCACACCCATTCCGCTTCCGACAAATGCCGAATCGCCGCGAGATTGACCGCGCCGATAAAAAAGAACATAAATGCGAGTGCGTTGGAGACGAGTCGCCATTGCGCGTTTTGTGCGTCAAACAATTTTCCCAGCAAAGTGCGCGCGATATTTTTTTTGAAAATAAAATCGGCAACCGGAAAAGACAGCGCGAAAAGCCAGTTGACGACTGTGGTTTTAATTTGCAAATACACCGTTTCGCGCAACAGCAACGAAACGCTGCCGAACACGACAATGAGAACGGCGGCAAGCCATTCGGCGGCGGTCGGCGGAATGCGCATCGCCAAAAGCAACGCGATTTGCAAAATGACGGAAAAAATTAGCGCAGCAGTCGCGGCGTAAAAATCTCGCGTGAAAATATAAACGCCGAAAAATGCCGCCGCCGGCGCGAAAGAAATCCAATGCCGCATGCCGTTATTCGCTTTCGCGCGGACGCAGTTGTAACGCCGCGGAGTTGATGCAATAACGCAATCCGGTCGGTTGCGGACCATCATTAAAAACATGTCCCAAATGCGCATCGCATTTTGCGCAAACGACTTCGGTGCGGCGCATAAAAAATGCGCGGTCATCTTTTTCGGCAACGGCGGCGGCGGTTTGCGGTTCGTAAAAAGACGGCCATCCGGTGCCGGAATCGTATTTAGCGGCGGAGTCAAACAGCGGCGAATCGCAACAAACGCAGACATATATGCCGGGCGTTTTGCAGTCGTGATAGTCGCCGGTAAAAGGCGGTTCGGTGCCTTTTTCCCGGGTGACGCGATATTGTAGCGGCGTCAGACGTGCGCGAAGTTCTTTATCATCCATTTGCGCGGGAATTATACCACTTCGGCGCAACGAATGTTTTGCCGGCGAACGGCGGGCGGCGATTTATGACAATGCGGGCGGATTTTGTCGCAGTTGCGCGGCAATGCGGGCGGCGGCGGATGCCGCTTCCGGCGGCACAATGCGGACATCGCAAAATCCGGTTTTTGTCGCAGACGCGGCGATATTTGGATGCGAGACAAAAAGCGGCAATCGCAACAAACGCGATTTTTGCGCGCCGACCATTGCCGCCATACATCGGGCGGTTTCGCCGCTATATGCCACGGCGGCGCAAATCGTTTCGCCAATTTGCGCGGCGAGAATGTCGTCAGGCGGTGCGGGAATTCGCCGATAAGCGACGGCGGGAAAAACTTCCGCGCCGCGCCGTTGCAATTCGCGGCACAACTGCGGGGCGAGAGAACGAATATTGTCGCCGCTGATTCCGCCCGTTATCACGATTTTTTTTTTCGCTAATTGCCGCGCCCGCAAGCGGGGAAGTTGCAGCAGCGAATCGCCGTCTCTGACATGCGCGTGAATTGCCGCGCAAATCGGCAACGATTCCGCCGCCGCCTGCGCCGCCCGTCCCACCGCCAACGCCGGAATCGGCGATTCCGTTTCGGTGCAATGGCGACACCGCCGCGCCGATTCTTCGCTGACAAATATTATCAAATCATAAAAATGCGGTTGCGTCAACAAACGATGAAAATTGTCATTTGCGGCAGCGGCGAGGCGAATCGCGGGTTTGATAAGCGGCGACAAATTGTGTTTGCGCAATTCGCGCGCCAATGCGATTGCGCGCCGCCGCGGACGACCAATCCATACCGTGTTCATTTTTGCAGCAAAGTTTCCGCCGCAATAGTTGCCGCCGCATGCGCGCCATTTTCGTTATTTTCGGAAAAAGCGACGACGGTTTTTCGGAATACGCCGCCGCCCGCATAAAACGCGCGCAATCGCTGACCGCATTCGTCTTTATCGGCAAATGCGCCGAGAGGCGTATGACAATCGCCGCCGATGCGGCGGGCGAATTCGGTTTCGGCAACGCGCCGCAACGCCGCCGCCGGATCGCGCAACGCATCGCGCAAACGGCGCATGATTTTTTCGTCCGCCCGCACCGCCGCACATTCCGCCGCCAACATTCCCTGCCCCGGCGCGGGAATAAAAATATCGGGCGGCAAAAACTCAACATATAAATCGTCCGCCGCACCGCCCGCATTTCCGATTAAATTTAACCGGCGCATTCCGGCGGCGGCGAGAATAATTCCATCGCATTCGCCGTTATGCATTTTTTTGAGACGGGTTTGCACATTGCCGCGCATTTCGGCAACGCGCACAGACGGATAATATTCGCGCAACAACGCGGCACGGCGCGGGCTGCAAGTGCCGATGCATAACGAATTTTCGGTGAGTTTTGTCGGGCGCGGGGCGACAAAAACATCGCGCGGATCTTCCGCAAATCCGATTGCGATATCCGCGAAATCTTCCGCCTTTTCCGCCGGAATATCTTTTAAGGAATGCACCGCAATATCCGCTTCGCCGTCCAAAAGTGCGCGGCGCAAGTTGCCGATAAATAATTCTTTTCCGCCGATGTCGGCGAGCGAACCGGAAATTTCATCGCCGCGCGCGCGAATCGTTTTCAGCGTGCAGAAAATGCCCGCGCGTTCTTCGGCAATGCGGGCGAAAAATCGCGCTTGCGCCATTGCCAGCGGGCTTTCGCGGGTTGCAATAACAGCGGACAAATTGCGCGTCATTAAATCGTATAAGCGACTGCCGCCGCCGCGACAATCGCCGCCGTCAGCGCGACAAACTGCCATTGCCGCGCGCGTTTTCGCCATTTTCGCGTTGCCGCGCGTTCGGCATCCGGCGGCGGCGTTTGCGAATGACGCAAAACGCCTCGCACCGCGCGCGGCAACTCAGACATAATCGCAATCCAATCGGGGGCTTGTCGCCGCAATGTGCGAAGGGCACGCCGCGCACCGTATTGCCGCCGCGCCCACGATTCCAAAAACGGTTTCGCGGTATCCCACAAATTAATATCCGGGTCCAAACGCCGCCCCATTCCCTCCACATTGAGCAACGTTTTTTGTAGCATCAACAACTGCGGCTGCACTTCCAAACGATACCGCCGCGCGACATGAAACATTCGCAACAACAACCGCCCGAACGAAATATCTTTAAGCGGTTTAGCAAAAACCGGTTCGCAAACGGCACGAATGTCGCCGGCAAATTCGTCCACCGGCGTATCAGGCGGCGTCCATCCGGCGTCGACATGCATTTGCGCCACTGCGCGATAATCGCGGTTAAAAAAAGCGATGAAGTTGCGCGCCAAATATTCTTTGTCAAACTCGTTTAAGGTACCGACAATACCGTAGTCCAGCAAAACGAATCTGCCGCACGAATCGACATGCACATTGCCGGGATGCATATCCGCATGAAACAAACCATCGCGAAAAACTTGCGTAAAAAAAAGTTCCATTCCGTGCCGTGCCAGCGAAGACAAATCGGTTTTATCGCGGCGCAATTTTTCAATATCGGAAACAGGAACGGCGCGCAAATAATCCATCACCATCACCGAATCGCGGCAATAATCCCAATGCACGGCAGGCACGATAATGCGCGGCGAATCGGCGAGATTTCGCCCGATTTGCGCGCAATTTGCCGCTTCGCGCATGAGTTGCGTTTCGTTTTGCAGATGCCGCGCAAACTCATCCACGACAGCATGCGGGCGCAATCGTTCACCGTCTTTCAACGCAAAAAGAACCAGAGAAGCGAATCCTTCCAAAAGACGCAAATCGCGGCGAATCCGCCGCTGCACGGACGGGCGTAAAATTTTAACCGCAACTTCCGCACCGGTATCGGCAAGTACGGCGCGATGCACTTGCGCGATAGATGCGCTGCCGACCGGCGTTTCATCAAACACCGAAAAAATAGATTCAATCGGCGAATCGTAAGCGGCGCGCAATGTTTCGCGGATTTGCTGCGGCGGATGCGGCGGCACGCGGTCTTGCAATTTGGATAACTCCGCGATAAACGGCGGCGGCAACAAATCGGCGCGAGTAGACAACAATTGCCCGAATTTAATAAAAATCGGTCCCAAATATTCCAACGCAAGACGCAAACGCACGGCGGGCGGTGTATCGCCGCGTACGCGAAATAATCGCCGCCAAATACGCGTTTGCGGGCGCGCGAAAGCGGACAATACGATGTCGTCCAGACGGAATCGCCGGACAACCAAAAGGATAGTCAGCGCGCGCAGCATAAACGCCATATTATCATTTTTCGCGGCGGGGCGGGGCGGACGGCGGCGATTGCCGCACGCCGATGGAGGCGTTTTCGGTTAAAATGCATTCGCACCGATGATAAACTACCCCGACATTAACCCGGTCGCCTTTTCCGTTTTCGGTTGGGCGGTGCATTGGTACGGTTTGGCGTATCTTTCCGCGTTTGTCGCCGCTTTTTTCGGCGGACAACGATTGCTACAAAAACCGGCGTTTTCCGATTTGCGCAATTTAACAATGGACGATATGATTTGGCGGTGCGCGTTGGGCGTTGTTATCGGCGGGCGCGCGGGTTATGTTTTGTTTTACAATCCCGGCGAGTATTTCGCCGACCCGCTGCAAATCGTTCGTTTGTGGGACGGCGGAATGTCATTTCACGGCGGTTTAGCGGGCGTTATTATCGCGCTTTTTTTGTATGCACGCGAAGGCGGAATGTCGTTTTTTCGTCTCACCGATTTCGCCGCCGTATTGACGCCGGTCGGGCTGTGTTTCGGTCGCATCGGCAACTTTATTAACGGCGAGTTGCCGGGGCGGCTGACATCTTCCGATTTGCCGTGGGCGATGATTTTTCCCGGCGACTCGGCGGCGCGTCATCCGTCTTCGTTATATCAGGCGTTTTTGGAAGGCGCGGTTTTGTTTGCGGTCGTGTATTTTTTTGCGATGCGCCGCCGCACGCCGGGATTTGTATCGGGCGTATTTTTGTGCGCTTATGCGTTGTTGCGAATGTTTTCCGAATTGTTTCGCGAACCGGATGCGCATCTCGGTTTTATTGTCGGCGGTTTTTCCATGGGACAATTGCTTTCTCTGCCGATGTTGTTCGGCGGAATCGCTTTATTGACGGCGGAAAAATGGATTCCTGTTTTTTCAGAATTTTCCGGATTTTCCGGATTTTCCGGATTTTTTAAATTTTTTGGAAAAAGCAATACCCCGCCCGTTTTGCCGAATTCGGAATCGCCAAAAAATGACATAACGGAATCGCCGACGCAAAAAACCGAAGCGGCGGAAGACGACAATGCCGCCGCATCCGCACCATGGCAGCGATGGAAAAACATTTTCGCCGCCGCCCCGCGCGCGATTAAATCGGAAGAAGATTTATCGCGCCGCCGTTCTCGCCGCGAAATGCGCCGCACCAAGAAAAAACGGCGGCGTTAAAAAAACTACCATTCCCCGCGATAATCCACAATCAGCGGCGCATGGTCGGAAAAGTTTTCTTTTGTATAAACTTCGGTGCGAAACGCGCGCGCCGCCAAATCCGGCGTTGCAATTTGATAATCAATCCGCCAGCCGACATTATTTTCGCGCGCCCGTCCGCGATTTGACCACCAAGTATATTGGTCATCTCGCGCATCCAACATCCGAAAAACATCGCGCCATCCGGCGTCCGAAAAAACGCGCGAAAGCCATTCGCGTTCGGCGGGCAAAAAGCCGGAGTTTTTGCGATTACCGCGCCAGTTTTTAATATCTTTTTCGGTGTGCGCAATATTAATATCGCCGCAGATTAAAAAATCGCGTCCGGTTTTATCCGCTTCCTTCCGCCACCGAACAAGCCACGGATAAAGCGCGTTCATCACGCCGTATTTAATTTCTTGTCGCACCTCGCCGCTTGAACCGGACGGCATGTACAGCGAAATTACCGAAACGCGCGCAAAATCCATTCGCAAAAAACGTCCTTCTTCGTTTAAGATTTCGCCTTTTTTGCCGGAAAATGCGCGCGCAATGTGTTGCGGTTTTTTGTTCGCGAATAGCGCGACGCCGCTATATCCGCGCCGTTGCGGAAGAACGAATTCGCCGCATAAACCGCCCGGTCGCAACATTTCCGGCGTTAAATCGGTTTCGGCGGCGCGCACTTCTTGCCAGCAAAGCACATCGGGTTTTGCACGCACCAGCCACTCGCCAACGCCTTTGCGATAAGCGGCGCGCACGCCATTCAAATTATGCGTAATCACTCGCAGCATATTTTGCAATTGTACGCCATCCACCAAAAAACGCAAAAACGGCGAAAAAACGAAATCCCCGCCGTTTTTTGTTATTTCTTTTTTCGCTACTTTTTTTCGCCCCTCTTCCACAGAGAATAATCAAAGACGCGTTTTTTGAACCACGACTTGCAGATTATGTCATTGTTGCCGGAATTATTTTCGGCGAGATATTTACAGGCGGAATCTATTGCCGCTTTCCTTTTATCGTATTCCTCCCGCCATTTTTCGCAGTAGGCGCGATAGAAGTTTTGCGGCGTACCGAGATATTTGCGAACATTTTCGTCGTAGATGATAATCGGCGACTTGAACTTAAACCAGAGAAGTTTAGACGCGGCGGACAGTAAATATTTGTTGTATTTTCCTTTGAATTTTATCGCGCATTCTTCAACGGTCGCCACAGGGTCGCTGCCGATTTTCGCGATTCCGTCCATAATGCAAAAAATCGGTTCAAACTGCCGTTCTCCACTTTCGTACTTATGTTCAAAACAGCGAATAATTCTGTATTCTATCATCGCGCGCTTCAATTTATCGGCGCGCTCCTCGCTCCATCCGCTCGGAAAATCGGTGAATATCTTGCAATGATAAGAATCCCCTTTGCACCAAAGTTGTTTAAAATATTCTTCCGCCGCTTCGTTCATTTCACCGCCAGCAAAAAACTAATAATCGCATTCATAAATTCTCTTTTTTTGGAAAAAAATAATAAATCGTATTTTAACCAATTTCCGAATTAATAACCGAATTCATAAATTTTAATTTTTTCGGAAAAAAATAATTAACCGTATTTAACCAATTTCCGAAAGGGGCGTAAATGGCGGGCGGTGTGTTTCTGGCGGGGCGAGATGCGGCGGATATTCTGCGCCGATAAAATATAAACCGCGCGGCGAGGCGGGCGGCGGACACAACGCACGCGTTTTGGTTTGCAACAATTCGCCAATCCATTCCGGTTTTTTGACGCCGCGCCCGACAATTAAAAGTGCGCCGACAATATTGCGCACCATCTTATGCAAAAAACCGTCCGCGCAAAAATCTAAAAATATGAATTCGCCGCATCGCCGCACCGCCGCCGATTCCAAAGTGCGAAACGGCGTTTTCGCCTGACATGCAACGGCGCGAAACGCCGAAAAATCATGCCGCCCGCAAAGCAATGCGGCGCCCGCATTCATCGCCGCCGCATCTAAACTTGCCGGACAAAACGCCGCAAAGTTATGCATCAATCCTCCCGCCGCCGGACGATTCAAAATAATATATTGATACCGCCGCCGCACCGCGGAATGTCGCGCATGAAAATTTTTTGCCGCCGGATGCGCCCACAATAGTCGCACCGGTTTCGGCAAAACGGCGTTTGCGGCGCGCCGCCATATTTCGGGCGGACGCAAAACCGCCGTATCAAAATGCACAATTTGCAATGACGCATGCACGCCCGCATCGGTGCGCCCCGCCGCATTCACAACCGGCATCGCGCCATTTGCGGCGGTTAACGCCCGTTGCATTGCGTCTTGTATACCGCAACCGGATTTTTGCGATTGCCATCCGCAAAAAGGTGCGCCGTCATATTCCAGCCCGGCGACAATGCGCTGCATCGGCGGTTATTCCGCGCGCAAAGCGGCGGCGAGATCTGCCACAGAGGCGGCATATTTAAAACTTTTGTTGTAGCGAGTCAAAACATAAAAGTTTTGTGCGCCGAGGCGATATTCGGTATCGTAGCGATTTTCCAAATCCACGAGCATATACAACTCGTTTGCGATGTCGCCCGCCTGCACGCCCGCTTCGGCGAGTTGCGCGCGGGTAAATAGCGGTTTGTAATCGTTGCGGCGGGTCGCTTCCGCGAGCGTTTGCGGGTCGGGAATATGCGTTATCGGATAGGAAATCGCGCCGCTGTCAATCCAGCCGTGTTTTGCGAGAAAGTTGCCGATGCTGCCGATTGCGTCTTCGGGCGAAAACAAATCGGCGCGCCCGTCTTCGTCAAAATCTACCGCAAAACGCCGCGCGCTGCCGGGCAAAAACTGCGGCATGCCGAACGCGCCGGCAAAAGAGCCGCGTAAATTCAGCGGATTAATTTCATGACGGCGCGCATACAACAGCAACGCTTCCAACTGCGCCCGAAACTCTTCGGCACGGCGCGGATAGGCGAATGCCAGAGTCGCCAACGCGCGCGCGGTGCCGAATCCGCCCAGCACTTTGCCGTAGCGCGTTTCCGCACCGAGAATAGCGGCGACCACTTCGCGCGGGACGCCGTAAATTTTTTCAACACGCGCCAGCGGCGATTCGTGTTGCCGGACAAACCGCCGCCCGTCGGCAACAAGGCGCGGCGTCAGAAGTCGTTTGCGATATTCGCGCCAATAAGTTTTGCGGGTCGGGTCGGACGGCGCATCCATCAGCGAAATAACGCGGCGATTGATTTGCATATCAGAAAACATCAAGCGTAAATTGTCGGGAGCGAATCCGTGTTGCCGCATTTTTTCGATGAAATCCGCCGCGCCGTCCAGTTCGACAATTGCGCGTTCTTCGGCGCGTGCCGGCAAAAATGTCGCTGCTGCGACCAGCAAAAAATGTCGCCGTTTCATTTTCGCAATTTTAACCGCAAACGGCGGAAAACTTACCGGGAGTCGCGTTTTAGAATGGGGAGCAAATATTTGCCGGTCAAACTTTTTTTGTCGGCGGCGATTGTTTCGGGCGGTCCTGCCGCGACCATTTCGCCGCCGTTGTTGCCGCCGCGCGGTCCCATATCCAAAATCCAGTCGGCGGTTTTAATGACATCCAAATTGTGTTCTATGACGACCACCGTATTTCCCTCGTCGGTGAGACGATGCAAAGTTTTTAACAGCAAATCTATGTCGTAAAAATGCAATCCGGTTGTCGGTTCGTCCAAAACATACAACGCGTTGCCGCCGCCGCGTTTTGACAATTCCAGCGATAATTTAATGCGCTGCGCCTCGCCGCCCGACAAAGTTGTCGCCGATTGTCCGAGTTGAATGTAGCCGAGTCCCACGCTTTGCAGCGTCTGCAACCGCCGCGCGATGGCGGGAATGTTCTGAAAAAACTCCAGTCCTTCATCCACCGTCATTTGCAGAACATCGTAAATGTTTTTTCCGTTGCGGCGGATTTCTAACGTTTCCGGATTGTAGCGGCGACCGCGACACGCCTCGCAAGTGACGAAAACATCGGGGAGAAAATGCATTTCCACGCGCATCACGCCATCGCCTTCGCATTGTCTGCATCGTCCGCCTTCCACATTGAACGAAAACCGCCCCGGCGAATAACCGCGCTCCCGTGCCAGCGGCAATCCGGCGAACAAATCGCGGATAGCGGTGAAAAAACCGGTGTAAGTTGCAGGATTGGAACGCGGCGTACGCCCGATGGGACTTTGGTCGACGACTACAATTTTTTCCAGTTTTTCTATATTGGAAATACTTTTGTGCGGCAGCGGTTCGTCGCCGCCGCCGTGCAAATGGCGATGTAAGGCGCGCACCATTACGCCTTGTACCAGCGATGATTTGCCCGACCCGGAAACGCCGGTAACGCAAGTCAGCACGCCGAGCGGAAACGAAAAATCGCCGCCTTTTAAATTGTGTCCGGTCGCACCGCGAATAGTCATTGAATGCGCGGAAGTACGGCGCCGTTGCGGTACTTCAATGCGGCGCGTACCGCCGAGAAATTGACCGGTCAGCGAACGGGGATTGCGGGCGATTTTGTCCGGCGTACCGGCGGCGACAACTTGCCCGCCATGCACGCCCGCCCGCGGTCCCATATCAATAACATAATCGGCGGCACGAATCGCCTCTTCGTCATGTTCTACGACGATGACCGTATTTTTTAGGTCGCGTAATCGCGCGAGCATTTTGAGCAATCTGCCGTTGTCGTGCTGATGCAATCCGATGGAAGGTTCGTCCAGTACATAAGTGACGCCGGTCAATCCGGAACCGACTTGGCTGGCGAGGCGGATACGTTGCGATTCGCCGCCCGACAAAGTATTGGCGGCGCGTCCCAGCGACAAATATTCCACGCCGACATTGACCAAAAAACCGACACGGGCGCGAATTTCGCGGACGATTCGTTCGGCGATGGCGGTGCGCGTTTTGTCCAGACGCAGTTTTGCAAAAAAATCGGCGAGGACGGAAAGCGACATTTGCGCCAACTCGTGAATGCCGCAACCGCCCACCTGCACCGCCAACGCACCGGGCGACAAACGATGTCCGCCGCATTCGCCGCAAACGCGCGCGGCAATATAGCGCGTCAATTCTTCGCGCACATGCGGCGATTCGGTTTCGCGCAGACGGCGTTCCATATTGGGAATGACGCCTTCAAACGGCGCCCGGCGGCGGTGTTTTTTGCCGGCGTCTTTGCCGGTGCGAATGATGTAATCAAAATCAAAAGCCGCACCGCCGCTGCCGTATAAAACAATTTTTTTCGCCTTTGCGGGTAATCGCGCGAAAGGTTTTTGCATATCAATCTTAAACGCCGCCGCTACCGCCTGCAGCATTGAAAATAAATACGGATTGCGCCGGTCCCAGCCGGGAATCGCGCCCGCTTCCAGCGACAAATCGGGATTTTCCGCAACCAGAGTCGGATCAAATTCGTTTTTCATTCCGAGTCCTTCGCAGTGCGTGCATGCGCTGTTCGGATTGTTGAACGAAAAAAGTTTCGGTTCCAACTCCGGCGGTGCGTAGCCGCATTTCGGGCAAGCGTAGCGGGTGGAAAAAACATGCATTTTTTCGCTGCCTTCGGTTTCCATCACATGCAACCGTCCGTTGCCGAGGCGGTCGGCGGTTTCTACCGATTCTACGAGGCGTTGACGATTTGCGGCGGCGGGACGCAAACGGTCGGCGACAATTTCTATCGTGTGTTTTACTGTTTTCGCCAGCGGCGGCACCTCTTCAATGTCGTACAACCGCCCGTCTACTCGCACGCGCGTAAATCCTTTTGCGGCAATATCGCGGAAAACATCCAGATATTCACCGCGCCGTTCAATGACAATCGGCGCCAATATCGCGATTTTTTGGTCGGACAAATTCGCGAGTAAAAAATCCACAACGCGGTCTATCGTTTGCGTTGCCAGTTTTACGCCGTGTGCGGGGCAATGCGGTTCGCCGACTCGCGCGAACAACAGGCGCATATAATCGTGAATTTCGGTGACCGTGCCGACTGTGGAACGCGGATTGTGCGAGGCACTTTTTTGGTCTATGGAAATGGTCGGCGACAATCCTTCAATAGAATCCACATCGGGCTTTCCCATCACTTGCAAAAACTGCCGCGCATAAGTAGACAGCGATTCCACATACCGCCGCTGCCCTTCCGAAAAAATAGTATCAAACGCGAGAGACGATTTTCCCGAACCGGAAACGCCGGTAATCACGACCATTTTATCGCGGGGCAACTCCACGCTGATATTGTCAAGATTATGAACGCGCGCGCCGACAACCGATATTTTTTGCATAAGAATATGAGTATATCATTTTTACGCCCTTGCAAAACACTTTAATGTTCTCCCCGCCCGTCATTCCCCGCAAATCGGAAAACTAAAAGAGTCGGCGGCGGCGAACAGACCGAAACTTCCTTCGCGCGAAACTTATTTAAGAATTCCCTCGCGCCGCATTTTCGCGAAAAAACGGGGGCGCGATTAAATAACGGGCGAAATGCGGTAATCGGTGCGACTAACTGCGGGATTTGTTTACTTGCAACGGCGGGTTTTAGCATATCGGAATTTTTATGGCATAATAGGGCGATGGGAGAGGCGGCGACCAGCGGCGAAATTTTGCAAGCACAGTTTACGCGGGCGGAGCGGACGCGGCGGTTGCGGGCGTTTTTGCTGACTTTGCCGCTGTTGATTTTTATCGCCATTACTTTTCTCGCACCGGTTGCCGAAATGCTTTTTCGCAGCGTAGACAATTCGTTCGTCCACGAAACACTCGCCGAAACGCGAATCGCTATCGCCGATTGGGACGGCGAAGATTTGCCATCCGACGAAGTTTTTGCCGCAATGCTCGCCGATATTCGCACCGGCATTCCCGACAAATCGGTCACCCGTCTCGGGCAGCGACTCAACTATAAAATATCCGGCGTATCCAGCGTTTTTCGCAAAACCGCCCGCGCCGTTCGCCGCCTGCCCGCTGATGTGGAAAACCCGCGCGCCGCGCTGATTAAAATTCATCCGAAATGGGGCGAAACAGAGTTGTGGCGCGGGATTCAGTTTTTCTCCCCGCGCTATACCGCCGGCAACTATCTGGACGCCGCCGATTTTTATTACGACCCGCAACAGCACGATTATGTGCATCGGGAATCGGACGACCGCGTTTATACCCGCCTGTTTTGGCGCACTTTATTAATGTCCGCGATTATCACTTTGCTGACTTTTTTGCTCGGTTATCCGGTCGCTTTTGTGCTTGCCGGATTGCCCGCCCGCACCGGCAACTTTTTGCTGATTTTTGTGCTCCTGCCGTTTTGGACTTCGTTGCTTGTGCGCACAACCGCATGGATTGTTTTGTTATATCGCGAAGGCGTCGTCAACGATATTCTCGTATTTTCCGGACTCGTCGCCGACAATGCGCGCCCCGAACTCATCCACAATCGCACCGGCACGATTATCGCCATGACGCATATTTTGCTGCCGTTTATGGTGTTGCCGCTGTATAGCGTGATGAAAACCATACCGCCTTCGTATATGCGGGCGGCGCGTTCCATGGGCGCAAATGCCTTCACTGCGTTTCGGCGGGTGTATTTTCCGCTGACGGTGCCGGGGGCGGGGGCGGGCGCAATTCTCGTTTTCATTCTCGCCATCGGCTACTATATTACGCCCGAATTGGTGGGCGGTGCCGAAGGTACTTTTATTTCCAATCGCATCGCCTATCATGTCCGCAGTTCCGGCAATTGGGGGCTGGCGGCGGCGTTAGGTTTTATATTGCTGGCGCTGGTGCTGGGATTGTATTGGTGTTATGACCGCGTTGTCGGCGTAGACAAAATGCGTCTCGGATAATGGCGGCGCCGCAAAACATAGTCGGCTGGGAACGCGTCTGGCGGCATGCGTTGCACGCGTTTGTCGGTTTGGTTTTGTTGTATCTGATTTTTCCGATTCTTGTCGTTATTCCGCTATCGTTTAACGCGCTGCCGTATTTTGTTTTTACCGAAGAAATGTTGTCGTTTGACCCGGCGGGTTATTCGCTGCAATGGTATGAAGATTTTTTTAATGACCGCAACTGGCAAACGGCGGTACAGAACAGCGTTATTATTGCGGTGTGTTCCACCTTGCTGGCGACGACACTCGGCATTCTGGCGGCACTCGGATTATCGCGCCCGCACATGCCCTATCGCCGTGCGATTATGGCGATTCTCATTTCGCCGATGATTGTGCCGCTAATTATTTCCGCGGCGGCAATGTTTTTCTTTTATTCGGAAGTCAATTTGCAAGGCACTTATACGGGCGTAATTTTGGCACACACTGCGCTGGCAACGCCGTTTGTGGTGATTACGGTGACGGCGACATTGTCCGGATTTGATTATTCGCTGGTGCGGGCGGCACAGAGTTTGGGCGCACCGCCGGTCACGGTATTTTTTCGGATAATCGTGCCGCTGATTTTGCCGGGCGTTATTTCGGGCGCATTGTTCGCGTTTGTCACTTCGTTTGACGAAGTTGTGGTGGTGCTTTTTGTCGGCGCGTACGAACAGCACACAATTCCGTGGCAGATGTTCTCAGGCATTCGCGAACGGGTAAGCCCGACCATTCTCGCAGTAGCGACAATGCTGATTTTGCTTTCCATCGCCCTACTCTTCGCCATGGAACTTCTTCGCCGCCGCACCGAACGCCTCCGCGGCGTATCGCCGTCCGCATAGTTTTGTAAAATTCGCCGAACGGCGGCGAACGGCGATTAAAATTCGCGTACTGCCTGCAAACGGAAGCGGGCGGAATCGCCAAATTCGCCGAATTGTCGCCATTGAAATCCGGCGGATGAGACGATTCGCCATCGGTGATGATGCGCTTCTCCGAACAAATATAATGCGTTTTGCGTTTCCGAAAAAGCCAACTCCCGGCGGGCGCGAACTTCGTAAGTCGGCGAAATCCGCCAAACGCCGCCGTGCCAATCCGCCGACAACGAAAAATGATAATCTTCCGTTTCGCCCCGCAGCGATTCGGAAAACTTCGCCGTCCAAAAATCCGCCTTATATTCGCCGCCGGCTTGATAGCGGAATTCGCCAAAATCGCCCCTCGCATGCATCGCCGCTTGATATAAATGCCATCGGTCTTTGCGAAAATCCAGCCGCCCGCCGATAGTCGCATAATAGCCGCTTTCGGTGACAGAATAGCCGAAAGATGGCGTATAGGCGAACCCGCCCGTCGTAAATCCGTGCGATAACCAAAACATTAAACCGCCGATGAGCGCACCGCCGATAATCACGCCGCTGCCGCGATCGGAAGCGGACGGCGGCGGTTGTCCGTCCGGCACGCCCGCCACTTCGTCACGGGTTATCACCGTATCCAAGGTTGTCGTAACTTCCCGGGTAAACACCGTTTCCACGGTTCGGACCACTTCCCGCACGACTTCCAACTCCGCTATCATCGTCAATGTCGTCGTGACGGAATCGCCCGCCACAGTTGTCGTCAGGGTGCTGACTTGCAAATTTTGCACGGTTGTCGTCACTTTTAGCGTAATTGGATTTTGTACGGTGGCGGTAATTTCCCGGATAACTTCGGTCCGCACCGTGACGCCGACATCTTCGGTCTGCCCGGTGGTCGTGACTTCCACGACGGTGGTGATTTCTTGGTTTATCACCGTCTCCACGGTCGTTCTGATTTCCCGCACGACTTCCATTTCCGCGAACATCGTCACCGTTGTCGTCATAGCATTGCCCGCTACGGTTGTTGTTACGGTGCTGACTTGCGAATTTTGCACGGTCGTCGTTACTTCCAGCGTAATTTCCCGAACAATTTCTTCTTGTACGATTGTCGTTACGGTCACCGAATCGGGCGGCGGCATATAGCCGACATTTTCCTCCATCATCACCGAAACGGGTTCAAAAGATGAGTCAAGAAAAAATTCGCCCTCTTCAAGTTCGTCCGCCGTTTTAAATTGCCGCACGGACGGCGGATGGACGCCGCCGTCGCCTGCCGCAAGATAACGGACTAACCGCCTCCCCTCCTGTCGCTCATAAACCCGTACGAATATGTCAAGACGGGAAACAGCCCTCCTGTCCAGACGGTCAAAGAAACGCATCACATCCCCGGGCTGCGCCGTATAATTGAGATTAAACTGCAGACCGCCGCCGCTGCTTATGGAGATTGGCGACAAATTATTTCCGCTTGGCGTAAGCAGTGCGAAATATTCATGCACATCGGTGAAAGCGCCTACTTCTTGCGGCACCGCCCGCAATTGTTCAATAAATGCGGACAAGGGAAGAGAACCGTCCACGACGCTCGTTGCAAAACGCTCCGTTATATGCAACGTTCCCAAACTTCTGAACACTTGCGCCCGTGCTTCCTGTGCCGCCGCCGCTTCGCCGAAAACCGGCGCAAATCCGATAACAAACGCAAAAACAATTTTGTAAAACACGACACGCATCAACGCCATCGGACGCCCCCGCCCGCCAAATCCGCCCGCCGAATCCGCCAAATCCGCCGCCGAATCCGCCGAATCCACCGCTGAATCCGCCGCCAAATCCGCTGAATCCGCCGCGTTCAAACAAAAAATCATATTAATTCACCCCGCACAGTGTTTCATAATACCACATCCCACCCCCAAAAATATCCGAATCCCCTCCCCGACAACCGAAAACAAACCGCCCATCCCCGCCGAAATAGTACACCGCAAATCCCCCGCACCCCGCACAATACCGCACAATACCGCACAAACGGCGGGCGGGGCGTATCGCCGACCGTGTAGTTTCCGCTTTCGCCGTCCGGGGCGGGTGTCGGAACGCGATTATTTTTTTGGGATTTTGTTTTTTCGGGCGTTATGGTATAATCGCGGCATTGTTTTTATTAACCCGAAAAAAGGAGAGTGTCATGAAAAAACCAACGAAAAAATCAACAATCTTTGCCGTAGTATCGGCGTTTGTCTTGTCCGGAATCGCGCACGCCGCAGAGCCGATTAAAATTCCCGTCCATAACTGGTCAAGCCAGATTGTGGGCGCCTATATCGTCGGCGGCATTTTGCGGGAAGCCGGCGGCGAAGTGGAATATGTCCCCGCCGACAGTCAGGCGGTGTATCAATCTATGTGCGAAGGCGACATTGATTTGGTGCATGAAGTGTGGCAAGGCGCTTTCGGCGAAAACTTTGAAAAAGTCGTAGGCGAAAAATGCGTAATTGACGCCGCCACCCACGACGCCAAAACGCGCGAAGAATGGTGGTATCCGTTATATGTGGAGGAACAATGCCCGGGGTTGCCGGATTGGGAGGCGTTAAATTCCTGCGCGGAAATATTCGCGACTCCGGAAACCGCACCCAAAGGGCGTTTTTTGGCGGGACCGGCGGACTGGCTCAAAAACGACGACAAACGGGTAAAAGGACTCGGCGTAAATTTTGAAGTAGTCAACGCCGGACAAGCGGCGGCACTGTGGTCGGAATTGAAATCCGCTTCCGATGCCAAACGCCCGATAGTTCTCTTTAATTGGACGCCCAACTTTGTGGAAGCGCTGTACGACGGAAAATTCGTGGAGTTTCCCGAATGGGACCCGAAATGTACCGAAGATCCTTCGTGGGGAATCAATACGGACGAAGTGTATGACTGCGGCAATCCCAAAGGCGGCTATCTCAAAATCGGCGTCTGGGAAAAATTCCCGAACAATCATCCGGATATCTACGAAGTGGTGCAAAAAATCAATTTCACCAATCTGGATATCGCGGTAATGGCGAAACTCGTGGATATTGACGGGATGGAGCCCGAAGCCGCCGCCGAAAAATGGATGGCGGACAATTCCGGTAAATGGAAAAATTGGCTGTAAATGCCGCCGTTCGCGTCCCGCCGCAAAGCGGGGCGCGAACATTCTTTTTACGGACGTTTGTCTGCGACAATTTTTTCGGCGAATCATGTCTCCCATCATCGCATGCCGCAATGTCTGGAAAATCTACGGGCGCGATCCGTCCGCTTTTTTCCGGCGGCACGACGGTGCGCCCGATGATTCGGCGTTGCGGCGGGAAGGGTATATCGCCGCCGTTCGTGATGTTTCCGTGGAAGTTAATGCGGGCGAAATTTTGGTGGTTATGGGGCTTTCCGGTTCCGGCAAATCCACATTGGTGCGGTGTTTGTCGCGCCTGATTGAGCCGACCGCCGGAGAAATATTTTTTGAAGGGCGCGACTTGTTGCGCGCGAATGCGGCGGAATTGACCGAATTGCGCCGCCACCGGATGGGAATGGTGTTCCAAAACTTCGCGTTGCTGCCGCACCGTACCGTGATGCAAAATGTCGCCTTTCCGCTGGAAGTGCAAGGTGTCGCGCGCCCCGAACGAGAAGCGGCGGCGCGGGAAATGCTGGAACTTGTGGGATTGCGCGGACGCGAAGAGTATTATCCGCGGGAGTTGTCGGGCGGACAGCAACAGCGGGTGGGAATCGCCCGTTCGCTCGCCGTAAAACCCGATTTATGGTTTTTGGACGAACCGTTTTCGGCGTTGGATCCGCTGATTCGCCGCGAAATGCAGGACGAATTTTTGCGCCTGCAGGCGATGTTGCACAAATCCATCGTGTTTATCACCCACGATTTTGACGAGGCGATTCGTCTCGCCGACCGCATCGTCATTATGTACGAAGGCGGCATAGACCAAATCGGTGCGCCGCAGGAACTGGTTTTGCATCCGCGCAGCGATTATGTGCGCGAGTTTGTCAAAGATGTTTCCCGCGACAAAATACTCACCATCGGCAACATTATGTCGCCGCCGTCCGATTCCGACATGTCGCATGCGAAGGATGCAGTGCGCGCAAGCGATACTTTGGCGGCGGCGGCAAAGCGCGTCATCGCCGCCGAACATCCGTTGCGGGTGGTGGACGGCGATGCGACGGTCGGCGTTGTCGGGCGCGAAGCGTTGCTGGCGGCTTTGTTTGAACAACCGCCCGCGCCGCCCGTTTCGTGAACGCCGTTTTTTCTTTCGCGCGGACGCATCGCCTTTTTTTGTTTTTGCCGTTCGCGGCGTTGCTGGCGGGAAAACCGTTGCTGCCCGAATGGGCGATTGTATGGCCCGAAAAATTCGCGCTGCCGTTTACCGAATGGATTAACGCCGCCGCGGAGTTTTTGCGCAAACGGGAATTAATCGCGGATTTAACTTTCAAAGACATGACGCGCGCGGCGGCGACGGTTGTGGAGTTGCCGCTGGATTTTGTATATGCATTAATGGCGAAAGGATTCGGAAATTTTCCGCCCCTGCCGTGGACGGCGACCATCGGATTGGCGGCGGTGTTCGGATGGTGGGTGCGCGGATGGCGAATGGCGTTGCTGGCGGGCGGATGCATTTTATATTTCGCGTTGTTCGGAAAATGGAAACTTTCCATGATCACTTTGTCCGCCGTGCTGGTCGCCGCCGCAATTGCTTGCGCCATCGGTTTGGCGTTGGGAATCGCCGCCGCCCGCAGCGTGCGTTTGGAAAAAATCATTTTGCCGCTGTTGAATGTGATGCAGACGATTCCGCATTTTTCGTACCTGATTCCCATCGCGGTTTTTGTCGGCATTTCGCACAAAGCCGGCGTGATTGCAACCATTATGTTCGCGATTCCGCCGATGACGCGCCTGACATTATTGGGATTGCGCGGCGTTGCGCCGGAAGTTTTGGAGGCGGGAAAAATGGCGGGATGCACGGCGCGGCAAATGCTGTGGAAAGTAGAAATTCCCGCCGCGCGCGATTCTTTAATGGTCGGCGTAAACCAAGTCATTATGCAGTGTCTGGCGATGGTCGTCATCGCGTCTTTTGTCGGCACGAAAGGATTGGGGCAAGATTTACTTTTCCGGCTGCAGAGTTTGCGAATCGGGCAGGCGTTGGAAATCGGCGTGGCAATTGTTTTTATGGCAGTCGCGCTTGACCGGCTGAGTTTGTCGCTGGCGCACCGTCCGCCGTCTCATTTGCCGCACGGCGCATTTTATAAACGGCATCCGGCGTTGTCGGCGGCGGCGGCGGTCGTTTTGTTTACTTTTTTGCTGGCGGCGATTTTTCCGTGGGCGCAAAAATTTCCGCGTGAATGGACGATTACAACCGCCCCGTTTTGGGACGGAATGGTGGATTACATTACGCAAAACTATTATGAAGCGTTGTCGTTTTATCGCGATGGATTTTTGCTAAATGTTTTGATTCCGATTCGTTCCGCGTTTCAATGGACGCCATGGATTGCGGTGTTCGCGCTGGTTTCCGCCGCCGGAATTAAAATACTCGGACGGCGGGCGATTATTCCGATGTTGCTATTTTTGTTTATCGCCTTTTCCGGTTTTTGGGAACGCGCAGCGGTAACTTCATATGCTGCGGCGTTTGCGGTTTTCGTCAGCGTTTTGGCGGGCGTGCCGATTGGAATCTGGGCGGCGGGCGGAGAACGCCGCGCGCGAGCGGCGGTGTTTCTTTGCGATACTTTGCAAACATTTCCGTCCTTCATTTATCTCATTCCGGTCATTATGCTGTTTCGCGTGGGCGATGTGGCGATTATCACGGCGGTGGTAATTTACGCCGTCATTCCTCCTGTGCGATACACCGTTTTCGGTTTGCGAAAAGTGCCGCCGCAAACGATAGAAGCGGCACAAATGAGCGGATGTACGCCGTGGCAGTTGCTGTGGAAAGTGCGTCTGCCGCTGGCGTTGCCGGAAATCATGCTGGGCGTGCATCAATCTATTATGTTCAGTTTATTTATGGTGATGATTGCGGCGTTTATCGGCGGCACGAAAGATTTGGGGCAGGAAATTTTCAAAGCGATGGCACACAGCGACATCGGCAAGGCGTTGGTGATTGGCCTTTGCGTTTCGTGTATGGGGCTTATCAGCGATTCTCTCATCGGCGGCTGGGCGGCGAAGCGAAAGAAAGAGTTGGGGCTGGCATAGTTTCGCCGCAAACGCAAAAAGTTATAACGCCGTGCGGGGCGGGATTTGCATTCGCCGCCCCCGCCGCTTTTTCGTATAACTTTTTTCCGTGCGGATTCATTCCCGCTTTTAATTCCTGCAGAGATTGGAATGCATTTGCGAACGGCTTTGGAAATTCGCAGTCAGGCGACAGACCGTATTCGGATTTCGGCGGCGAAAAAATAGGGTTCTTAAAACATTTGCGAGACCTGTTAAAACATTTTTGAGACCTCTAAAAACATTTGCGAGATCTCCCGGCTATTGTTTTTCCCTGTTTAATGTTTTAATCGGCGGGCGGAGAAAGGATTTTTTGTCGAATCTTTATGGGGGATTTTTTTTTGGGAATTAATGCAAAAGTGATGTTGCCGCGTTTTTTGCGGGAGGCGAAAAGAGTGTATCGCCCCGCGATTCCGGCGTTGCCGCCGGGTGTGGAGCGGGTTGAAATCGCCGCGCAAAGTGCGCGAGTGTTGCGGCTTTTCGGCGGCGACAAACTTCGCGTTTTGGATGCGGAAGGCGGGCAAGTCGCGGAAATCGTTCCGTTTCGTGCGGGCGGCAAAAACGATGCGGGCGTTTTGCAAACGAAAGCGAACGGAAAAGCGGAATCATTAAAAACGATTCTTGCGCAAAAGGAAAACGCATTTTTCGCCGCACAATTTGCAAAACAAAATATTTCGCTGGCGAACGCCGAATCGGTTTTATGTCTTTCGCCGGACGGAAAGGCGGGCGAGGAAATTTGTTTCACCGCCGCCGCCGATGCGGTTGTTTTCGTTTGCGCAGGCGGCGAAGACATGCGCGCGGATATGCAAAATCCGCCGACTTCGCTTTTGGCTTTTATTGAACGCGCCGACATTTCCGCCGCGCAAAATCGCGCGCGCGAGTTGCCGCCGCCGCTTGCCGATGCGGTTTCGGATTTTCGCATTCCGCGCGCGACCGCCGCGGCATATACGGTAAAAAAAGGCGAGTGGATTCAAATTGTGGATGTGGAGGGGCGGCAATGTACCGATTTTCAGGCGTTTGACGCAGCGGCGTTGGAGCGCGGCAAGGAACGGTGTTTGGACGCGACCGCAAGCCGGACTCTGATGCGGCGCGACTATCCCGTGCCCGGTTTGCACGCGAAGTTTTACGATTACAACTTTACGCCGCTGGCGGAAGTGGTGCGGGATTCTTGCGGGCGGCACGACGCGTTCGGTTTGGCATGCAGCGCGAAATATTACGAAGACGCGGGCTATCCCGGGCATATTAATTGTTCGGATAATTTTAACGCCGCATTGTCGCCGTACGGCGTGGAAGCGCGGCGCGGCTGGATGGCGATGAATTTCTTTTTCAACACTGCGGTGGCGGAATGCGGCGCGCTGACTTCGGACGAACCGTGGTCGCGCCCGGGCGATTATGTTTTGTTGCGCGCGTTGACCGATTTAGTTTGCGTGTCGTCCGCCTGTCCGGATGACATTGATTCGGCGAACGGATGGAATCCGACCGACATTCACATTCGCACATATCCGCACAATTTCAGGGCGCGCCGTTCGGTATTGTTTCGCAAGCGCGCCGATTCGGAGGGGGAAATGACAAAAGAAACCGGATTTCATCCGCGCACTTCGGCGCTGACGCGCGATTTTACGGAATATAACGGCTATTGGCTGCCGCAAAAATTCGCCGCAACCGGCGCGGCGGAAGAATATTGGGCGTGTCGCGAACGGGCGGCGATGACGGATTTGTCGCCGCTGCGAAAGTTTGAAATTGTCGGACCGGATTCGGCGGCGCTTTTGCAGTATTGTCTCACGCGCGATGTCAATCGTCTCGCCGTCGGGCAAGTCGTCTATTCGGCGATGTGTTTTGACAACGGCGGAATGATGGACGACGGCACGCTGTTCCGGATGGACGAAAATAACTTTCGCTGGATCGGCGGCGGCGATTATGGCGGCGAATGGCTGCGACAACAAGCGGCGAATTTAAATTTGGATGCGCGCGTGAAAACTTCCACCGATCAATTGCATAACTTGTCGGTGCAAGGACCGAAAAGCCGCGACATTCTCGCCGAAATTGTTTGGACGCCGCCGCATCGTCCATCTTTGCGCGAAATAAAATGGTTTCGGTTTACCGTCGGGCGAATCGGCGGCGAAAACGGCGCGCCGATTGTCGTATCGCGAACCGGTTATACGGGCGAACTCGGTTATGAAATTTTTTGTCATCCCAAAGATGCGGCGGCGGTATGGGACGCCGTGATGAATGCGGGCGCGGCGCACGGCGTTTTACCGGCGGGACTCGCGGCGTTGGATATGCTGCGCATAGAATCGGGATTGATTTTCGCCGGGCATGAGTTTGACGACCAAACCGATCCGTTTGAAGCGGGAATCGGTTTTGTCGTCGCCAAAACAAAAGAGGAAGATTTTATCGGTCGCGCCGCCTTGTTGCGCCGCCGCGACAATCCGCAACGGACTCTTGTCGGTTTGGAGTTAGCGGGAGAGGAAACGGCGGCGCACGGAGACGGCGTTTATGTCGGGCGGCAACAAATCGGCGTGATTACCAGCGCGGTATATTCGCCGGTGTTGCGAAAAAATATCGCGCTGTGCCGGATGTCGGTGGAACATTCGGAATGCGGTGCGCAAGTGGAAGTCGGAAAGTTGGACGGGTTGCAAAAAAGAATTCCGGCGACGGTGACTTCCTTTCCTTTTTACGATCCGGAAAAGAAAAAGCCGCGCTCTTGACGAATTACGAAAACGGCGGCGGGCGGCGGGTATAATTCGGTGATGCGGGTGATTATTACGGGGGCGGGGTCTGGAATCGGGTTGGAAGTTGCGCGGGCGTTTTATGTGCGGGGGGCGGCGGTGGCGTTGTGCGATGCGGACGAAAGTTTGTTTTCCGCATTGCCCGATGCGTTTCGCTGTTTTCGTGCCGATGTGGCGGACGAAACGCAAACCGCGCGTTTTATGCGCGATGCGCTTTCCGCATTAGGCGGGGTGGATGTTTTGATTAATAACGCAGGAATCGGCGGACCGCAAGGGGCGATGGAAACGCTCGCCCCCGATGAATGGCGGGCGTGTATCGCAGTCGGCATACACGGATTATTTTACGCAACCCGCGCTGCTATTCCGGCGATGAAAAAACAAAAATCGGGATGCATTATTAATATGTCTTCAAACGCCGGACTTTTCGCGTTGCCCGACCGCTCGCCATACACCGCTTGCAAATGGGCGATTGTCGGACTGACGAAAACGCTGGCAATGGAACTCGGCGAATTCAATATTCGCGTCAATGCGATTTGCCCGGGCAGCGTGGAAGGTGCGCGCATTGACCGCGTTATTAAAAAAGATGCCGCCGTCCGCAAAAAATCGCCCGCCGAAGTGCGCGCGGAATATTTGCGGCAATCGTCTTTGCGCCAATTTGCGCGCGCCGAAGATATCGCCGCGTTCGCCGTATTTCTCGCCTCTGCGGAAGGCGCGCGCATTTCCGGACAAGCCATCGGCATAGACGGACACACCGAAACGCTGGGCAGAATCGGCGCATGAAAACGGCGAAAGTTAAAACAATGCGCGCGGTTTGGTACGAAAAAACCGGCGATTCCGCGGTATTGCAATACGGAGAAGTTGCCGCGCCCGTTCCGGCGGCGGGCGAAGTTTTGGTGCGCATTCATGCGTCCGGCGTCAATCCGTCCGATGTCAAAACCCGCGCCGGGGCGCGCGGCGAAATGCAATTTGTGCGACAAATACCGCATTCGGACGGGGCGGGCGTTGTGGCACAAACCGGCGATGGCGTATCGTCCGCCCGACTCGGCGAACGGGTGTGGTTGTGGAACGCCGCTTTCGGCAGGGCGCATGGCACTTGCGCGGATTTTGTCGCGATTCCGGCGGCGCAAGCGGTGCCGCTGCATCCTGACACGAGTTTCGCCGCAGGCGCGTGTTTCGGCGTGCCTTTAATGACGGCGGTTTATGGCATTCTCGGCGATGGCGTTCTCGGCGATGGCGGCGATGGCGGCGTTTCCGGCAAAACGATTCTCATCACCGGCGGCGGCGGTGCGGTCGGTTTTTACGCCGTGCAAGCGGCGAAGTTGTCAGGCGCAAAAGTAATTGCAACGATAAGCGGCGAAGAAAAGAAAAAATACGCAATGCGCGCGAATCCGGATTTTCTCATCAACTACAAAACCGAAAATGTCGCCGCGCGCGTTTTGGAATTGACGGACGGCGCAGGTGTCGACCGGATTTTGGAAGTGGAGTTCGGCGGCAATCTTCCCGTTTCGGCGAAAATAATAAAAGCGGGCGGCGCGATTGTCGCCTACGGTTCCATGGCGACACCGGAACCGCGATTGCCGTTTTATCCGCTGATGTTCAAAAACGCGACATTGAAAATGTTTTTGATTTATACGATTTGCGAATCTGCCCGCCGCGCAACGATAAACGCGATTCGCAAAATGGAACCGCAACTGACGCACGCCGTCTCCGAAATCGCCCCGCTGTCGCAAACCGGACACGCCCACGAATTGGTAGAATCCGGAAAAATAATCGGCAATGTTGTCGTGCGAACAGAAGCGGAATAAACGCGTTTATAAAATCCGCCCGCTGCGACGGTTTTTATTCTGAACGCTGCGGCGGTTTTGATTCTGAATCGCTGTAAAAAAATTGCAAATCGTAAATCGCAAAGCGCGAATCGCAAAGCGAAAAAGCGGATGGCGGAAAATTTCGGTTTTTGTCGGAACCGTATTTTTTAATTTTCAAGAAAAGCGGGAAAAGTTTCGCATTTGTTTTGCATAACGGCGGCGGCGGGAGCGAAGGCGGCGGCGAAAAATTTGATGAAAATAAATTTATTCCCCGCCGGCGGAGATTTGCGCGCCGTCCGGAAACAGGCGGACATAAAAACACGAAGGGCGATTTGTGTGGCAAGCGGGACCGGTTTGACGAACGATTGCCAGAAGCGAATCGCCATCGCAATCGGCGCAAAGCGATACGAGTTCCTGCACATTGCCGGAAGTTTCGCCTTTTTGCCAAAGCGCCCGGCGGCGGCGCGAAAAATATACCATACGCCCGCCGGCAAGCGTTTTGTCCAATGCGGCGCGGTCCATCCATGCTTGCATCAACACGCGCCCCGTACTTGCACACTGCGCAATCACCGGCAGCAAGCCGTCCCTGTTAAAACGCAATCCGGCGAGCGCATCGCCCAAATCGGTGCGCGCGCCATCGGTCGCATTTTCGGCGGCGGCGAAAAAATTGTCGGAAAAGTTTTTAGAATCTTTCATTGCCCGTCCGTATTATAATAAAATAATGTTCGACGGCATAGCCGAGATGGCGGAATTGGTAGACGCGCCAGGTTCAGGCCCTGGTGGGGTGAAAGCCCTGTGGAGGTTCGAGTCCTCTTCTCGGCACCGGCGGGAGACATGCAATGCATGAAAAAAATCTTATCATCAATATGATTGAGCAGCAAATTCGTCCGTGGGATGTCTTGGACGAAGCCGTGCTGAACTTGTACCGCAAGGTGGCGCGCGCGGATTTTGTCGCCGACCCGACAATGCGCGACCTCGCCTATGCCGACATTGCGCTTCCTATCAAACACGGACAGCAAATGCTGGAACCGAAACTTGAAGCGCGAATGTTGCAAACATTAATGTTGCGAGGCGACGAAAATGTTTTGCATATCGGCAGCGGCAGCGGGCTTTTTGCGGCGTTGTTGTCGCATCTGGCGGCGAAAGTCGTCACTGTGGAAATCATCCCCGAACTCGCCGAGGCTGCAGCGGTGCGGCTGGCGGCGTTTGCGAATGTGCGGCTATTGACGGCGGACGGCGCGCGCGGAATCGCCGAAGAAGGCGAGTTTGACGCCGTTGTCATGACCGGTTCCACGCCGGTTATCGCCCCCGAATTGTGGAAAAATATAAAAACCGGCGGCAAACTGCTCGCGCTGGAAGGCGTTGCCCCGGCGGTCGTCTTGTCATTAATTCACCGCAAAGAAGACGACATTTTTATTCGCGAAGACATTTTGGAAACTTATGTTCCGCCGTTAACAAACGCGCCCGCTGCGCTTCAGTTTTCGTTTTAGTTGAAATGAAACGCGTTTTTCGTACGGCGATTTTGTGCGCGGTTTTTACCGGTGCGGCGGTTGCCGCCGAACTTTTTCCCGAAGGCGGATTATCCGAATTGACTCGCGCCGCAGTCGCACAAAATCCGGGACTTGCGGCGCGGCGGTTGACGCTGGAATCCAACGCCGAAGAAGACAACATTGCGCGTTCCTTGTTGCTGCCGCAACTCGCCATCGGCGCGAGTAAAACGCTGGAATCCGATACGGACGATGGCGAGCGAAACGCGTTTTTGTCCATCACGCAACCGGTTTTCAATTTGCCGCTGTGGGACAACTATTTGTCGGTTCAACGGCGGACGGCGGCGGAAGAATCGCGATACGACGGGGCGCAACAATCGCTGCGTTTGTCGGTGGTAGCGGCGTGGATGGATTTGCAATTGGCGGACGATTTGACTCGCCTCACCGAAACGCGAATCGCGCTTGCCGAAGAACAACGAGTGCGGGCGGAATCTTTCGCGGCGGCGGGTGCCGGTACCGAAGTGGATGTGCTGGATGCCCTTGCGCGTCTGGAAGGATTGCGGGCGGATTTGTTGCAAAATCTTCACGACCGGCGACTCGCACAAGATCGGCTTTATGCGTTAAGCGGAATGCACGGCGCGGCGGCGCGATTGAACGAAACAGCGTTGCAACAAATGCCGCCGCTGCCGCCGCTGGGCGAATGGCTGGCGCGGGTCGCAAAAGATTCCCGCGAAGCCGCCGCCGCCCGCGCCGAATTGGAAGCGGCGGAACTTCTGGTGGAAGCCGCCAAAGCCGCGATTTATCCGCGCCTGCAATTAGTCGCACAAACCCGCACCGACGAAGGACTCGCGCAACATCAAGAAGAAGTCATTATTTCATTTGAGCAACCACTTTTTACCAGCGGACGACTCACCGCCGAATCGCGCCGCGCCGTTGCCAACCGCGGCGCAGCGCACAAACGAATGCTGGAAGTACTACGCGCCGAAGAATTGCAAGCGCGCGAATTGTACGGTCGCGCGATGCTGGCACATTCGCGGCGGGAGGCGTTGACCGCGACTGAGCGGGCGGCGGATGCCGCGCTGAACGCGACTTTGGCGGGATACGAAGGCGGCACGAGAATCATCGCCGATGTTCTGGACGCCGAAGAAACTCTGTTTGACGCGCGTCTGGAATTGCGCCGCTCGCGCTACAACTATTTGCGGGAAATCGCCGCCCTACACGCCCTCGGCGGCGCGGCGGACGATTCATTTATTGATTTGCTGGACGCCTTATTTGTATCACCCGAAAAGGAGAAAACCGATGTTTGAACTTTGCAAAGAAACCGATTTGGAAGACGACACGCCGTTGGAATGCGACGGTCCGGACGGCGCGCCGATTGTGGTCGTGCGCACCGGCGGCGCATATTACGCCGTGCAGGGATTGTGTCCGCATCAGGAGGCGCCGCTCGCCGATGGCGAAATCGCGGACGGCAACATCACTTGTTGCCTGCATTTTTGGAGTTGGCGTTTGTCCGATGGCGCACCGGTGGAAGAAGCCGAATCGTCTTTGCAAACCTATCCGGTACATATCGCGGACGGCGCGGTATATCTCTCCGATGAATAATCGGGCGGCAAACGGCGCGGCGGCGGCGCGGCGACAATCCGCATCCGGGCGGGGGGCGTTATGACTTTATATTTGAAACATTTCGGAATGCACGAAGCACCGTTTCGCATCACGCCGACAACCGAATTTTTTTACGGCGGCGGACGGCGCGGCGAAATTTTACACGCACTCCAATACGCCATAGAAGTCGGCGAAGGCATTATGATGATTACCGGCGAAGTCGGCAGCGGCAAAACGATGTTGCTGCGCACATTAAGCGAAAAACTGCCGCCGGAAGTAGAACTGGTCTACATTGCAAATCCGTCTTTTTCCGGACGCGCTATTTTGTACAACATTTGCGAAGAACTGGAACTGGATATTGATATTGACCGCCCGGATGCGGTGCGGCGGTTGCAAAAATATCTAATTGAACGACACGCACAAGGCAAGCGAGTTGTTGCACTAATTGACGAGGCGCAAGCGATGCCCGACGAATCGCTGGAAGAAATTCGCCTTCTTTCCAATCTGGAAACCGGACGCAACAAACTTCTGCAAATTGCGATGTTCGGACAACCCGAATTGCTGGACAAACTTTCGCGGCAAAACATGCGGCAGTTGCGCGAACGCATCACGGTTTCGTTAAATCTGGAACCGTTTTCGCGGGACGACATTCGCGAATATATTTCCACACGCCTGCATGCGTCCGGCTACAACGGCAGCGAGTTATTTTCCAAAGACGGCTGTCATTTGCTGGCGGTCGTGTCGCAGGGATTGTCTCGCCGCATCAATGTTCTCGCCGACAAGGCGCTATTATCCGCCTTTGAACGCGGTCATGACAAAGTCACTTACGACGATGTACGCCGCGCAGTGCGAGATGCCAAATTCGGCAAAATGCGCTATCGTTCCGAACAGGCGCGCCGGTTTTCGCGACATTTAACCGCGGGAATTGCCGTCACCGCCTGCATCGTATTGACAATTGCAATCAGCAGCCGTTTGGGAAATTTATCCGAAAAAACGCCGCCCGCCGCCGCCGTTGCGCAATCCGCCGCCGACAATTCTTCTTCTGATTCTTTATCCGATTCTTCTTCTGATTCTTTATCCGATTCTTCTTCTGATTCTTCGCACGATTCTTCTTCTGATTCTTCGTCTGATTCTTTATCTGATTCTTCGTACGATTCTTCGGCTGATTCTTCTTCTGATTCTTTATCCGATTCTTCGTACGATTCTTCTTCTGATTCTTCGTCTGATTCTTTATCTGATTCTTCGTCTGATTCTTTATCTGATGAATCGGCGGAAACGGAATCAGCGGAATCAGAAACGGAAACCGTTGCCGCGACCGTTGCCGCTGTCGCACAAATCTCGCCCGAAGCCGAGTTGCTTTCGGTCATTGCCGCCGACCATCGCGGCGAAGAAATAAACGGCGAAAAGTTGGGAGAGCAAATCGCCGCCGTTGCCGAAAACCATCGCGACCCGGACGATTCCCGGGACGAATGGCAAAGCGATATCATTCGTTCGGCGGGATTAGTCGACAACGAAAATTGGGGTTGGATGCCCGAAGAAAGTTATTTGCGACAGCGACTGAACGCGACCGAAACATGGATGCAAGACACGCCCGAAGAAGGTTATACCGCGCGATTGTTGACCGTGGGACAGGATCGGCATGTGTTTTTGGAACGGTTTTTGCGGCATTTCGCCGATTTTTATCCGTTGCGCAATCTTATGATTTATCCGCTGCAACTCGGCGACCGAAAACGATTCGTGGTGACTTTCGGCATATACGCCAATCGCGATGATACCAAAGTTTTCATCAATCACATGCCGCGTTATTTCATCGGCGGAAAACCATTCGCCCAACGCATTCAAGATTCCATCGCCGAATCGGAAAACTACTGGCGGTGAACGAACGCTGGCTGGCGACCGCCCGCGAAGTGCTGGACGCGGAACGAGACGCCATCGCCGCCGTGCGAGACGGTCTCGGCGATTCGTTCGCGCGTGCGGTGGAATTGTTGCTCGCTTGCAAAGGCAAAATCGTTTGCACCGGTGTCGGCAAATCGGGGCATATCGCGCGCAAAGCGGCGGCGACTTTCGCTTCCACCGGCGCGCCCGCTTTTTATCTGCATCCCGCCGAAGCCGGTCACGGCGACATCGGCGTCCTCGCCGAAGGCGACATTATGCTCGCGCTTTCCTATTCGGGCGAAAGTGCCGAAGTTTTAAATTTGCTGCCGGCAATGCGGCGACAAGGCGCGGAACTTATCGCCGTTGTCGGGGCGGCGGCGGAATCGTCTTTGGCGCGCGCGGCAAAAACGGCGTTAATTGTGCCGATAACGCGCGAGGCGTGTCCGTTAAATCTCGCACCGACCGCCAGCAGTACGGCGATGCTGGCGCTTACGGATGCGTTGGCGGTGGCGTTGTTTTCGGCGCGCGGTTTTTCGGCGGACGATTTCGCGCGCACGCATCCGGCGGGAATGTTGGGGCGGCGATTGCTTTTGCGCGTTTCCGATGTTATGCGGCGCGGCGAAGAGTTGCCGGTGGCGGCGGGCGATGCGACTTTCGCCGAGGCGTTGATGGAAATGACCGGCAAGCGAATGGGAATGGTGCTGATTGCAAACGACAATATTTTGCGCGGCATTTTTACGGACGGCGATTTGCGGCGGGCGGTGGCGGCAAATGCCGATTTTGCGCGCGCCAAAATCGCCGATCTCATGACTTCCGCACCGCAAAATGTGCAACCGCAAATGCTGGCGGCAGACGCATTGCATCTAATGCGCGAAAATCGCCTCAATCATCTGGCGGTAACCGAAAACGGCGCGCTAGTCGGCGCACTGTCGTTTCACGATTTGCTCGCGCACCGTTTAATTTAATAAACTTAATAAACAACTTTTGCGAAAAGTTTACAAAAAACGCGCCTGTCGCGCAATTGAAAAATAATTGAAAAATTGAAGAATTGATGAATTAAAGTTTTAAAAAACAAACGCAATTTTCGGAATTTTATTTTCCACCGGCGGCGAACTTTCGCAGGCGTTCATATAATTTAATAAACAACTTTTGCGAAAAGTTTACAAAAAACGCGCCTGTCGCGCAATTGAAAAATAATTGATAAATTGAAGAATTAAAGTTTTAAAAAAACAAACGCGATTTTCGGCGTTTTATTTTCCACCAGCGGCGAACTTTCGCAAGCGTTCATGTAATTTAATAAACTTTTGCGAAAAGTTTACAAAAAACGCGCCTGTCGCGCAATTGAAAAATAATTGATAAATTGATGAATTGAAGTTTTAAAAAACGAACGCAATTTTCGGCGTTTTATTTTCCACCGGCGGCGAACTTTCGCAGGCGTTCATGTTCCGGCGAATCCAAAATAGACGGCGGACCGGCGGCGGTAATTTTTCCGCGTTCCAGAAAAATAATTTTGTCCGCCAATTCGCGAGCGAAAGCGATTTCGTGCGTGACGACCAACATCGTCGTTTTTTCTTCGGCGAGGGCGCGCATCACGCGCAACACTTCGCCGACCAGTTCCGGATCCAACGCGGAAGTCGGTTCGTCAAACAAAATCGCGGAAGGCGACATCGCGAGGGCGCGCGCGATTCCGACTCGCTGTTGCTGTCCGCCGGATAACTGCGAAGGATAATGCGCGGCGCGTTCGGCGACGCCGACTTTGCGAAGCATTTCCGCCGCCAATTCGCGCGCCGCTTTTTTGGACAATCCCAAAACCGTGCGCGGTGCTTCGGCGACATTTTCCAGCGCGGTCAGATGCGCCCACAAATTGAAATGCTGAAACACCATCGGCACTTTGCGCCGCAAATGCCGCAACTGTTTTTCGTCCGGCGGCGACAATTCAATTTTTTCGCCACACACCGAAAGCGTCCCGCCGTCCGGAATTTCCAACACATTAAGACAGCGCAACAATGTGCTTTTGCCGGAACCGGAAGACCCGAGAATGCCGACCACCTCGCCCGCCGCCGCCGACACATCCGCCCCGTCCAACACCGTCACCCCGCCGAAACGTTTGACAATCCCGCGCGCGTCAATAATTAAATCCGTTTTATCCGCCATCACCGCATTATAACTTTTCGGCAAAAAAAATCCCCGCCGCCCCGCCGATTATAAAATATTTCGCCGCCCGATTTATAAAAAAATTGATTTATAAGGAATCCGGAATCTCCGCCGTTTTTTTCCAACTACGATTTTTTCGATTCCTTGTCGTCTTTCAACATTCCGCCGAGGCGTCTCTGCACGCCGCCGACAATCCGATTGTTCATGCGCGGAATTTAAGTGTATAATACGAAATAACTTACCCAAACACAGGAGGAATAAACGGGCTAAAATTCTCGGCAACAAATGGAGAATTTTGAGAAGAAAGTCATGGAAAACAACGGACACGATTCCCGCGCAGTTGCCAATATCTTCGTGCGCCTCGCGCAAAAGGCGGGAGACCGGCTGACCATTATGCCGCTGGTCAAATATATCTATTTCGCCCACGGCTGGACACTCGGACATACCGGCAAACCGCTGATTTGCGATACCGTGGAAGCATGGAAATACGGACCGGTCATTCCCGTCGCCTATAACGCTTTCCGCGACAAGGGTTTTATCGTTAGCGCCCCCGCGCGGGACAAAAACGGGCAAGAATATCAAGCCGAACTGTCCCCCGTCCAAAAACAAATTGTGGAGGCGGTCTATCAAAAATATTCGGCGTTGACCTCTTTCCAAATGTCCGACATCACCCACCTCCCCGATTCGCCGTGGAGCAAATATCGGGACGATTATTTCGCCGTCATTCCAAACGAAGATATCGCGGCATACTATCGGGAACGCGTAGCGACCCTGAAACACGCCGATGCCTGACAAACAGGCGAACATTCCCGTAGAACCGGAGATTTCCCCCAAAACGGAGAAAGATTACAATGCCGAAATTAAACGCATTGTCGCCTCGTACCTTGAAACCGAACTCAACCAAAAATCGGAACGGCTGTCCCACAAAATCACCCAAGCCCGACTTGACGACATCACGGATCGCCGAAAACTCGGCAAGATTTTCGCGAAAATTGCCGGTACCGTGCCGCTGGTGATGTTGCTCATACTCGTCTGTCAAGCGTACCTCGGGTTTCCGGAAATCGGTATGAACACGGAAAATGCCGATAACGCATCTCCGGACTCCGCAAACATGGCGAATTGGGCGAAAATTGTCTTTATCTCCGGTTCGTTTTTGTCCTTTATTGTCATTTATCCGGTACTGATTAAGGGAATGTTTCAACAACACAAAGATGAAGCGGAAGATTCGCCCGTCAAAGAGGCGATTCGACTTCTGCGCGAATATCGCGGCGGCGGAGAACCGCCTGTTTCTTGATAAAAACGGAGACATTTATGACCAACATCCCTCTCGCCGCCCGGGTGGGGCGGATTAAACCTTCCCCCACGATTGCGGTTTCCACGCGGGCGCAGGAGTTGCGGGCGGCGGGGCGCGATATTATCAATCTCGGTTCCGGCGAACCCGATTTTGACACGCCGCGACACATAAAAGACGCCGCCGCCCGCGCCATGCAAAACGGACAAACCAAATATACCGCAGTCGGCGGCACGCCCGAATTGAAGGCAGCGGTCGCCGAAAAACTCCGCCGCGAAAACAACTTGGATTATGCGCCCGCGCAAATTGTCGTCTCAACCGGCGCCAAACATTCGCTGATGAATCTGATGCTGGCGGTTTTGAACGAGGGCGACGAAGTCGTCATTCCCGCGCCCTATTGGGTTTCCTATCCCGATATGGCGTTGCTGGCGGACGCCCGTCCGGTGTTTGTTTCCGCCGCCGCCGAAGACGGATATAAAGTTTCGCCGCCGCAACTCGCCGCCGCGTTGTCTAATAAAAGTCGCCTGCTAATTCTCAACAGCCCGTCCAATCCTTCGGGCGCGTTGTATTCGCCGGACGAACTCGCCGCGCTGGCGGAAATTGTTTCGGCGCATCCGAATTTGTTTGTCGCGTCAGACGACATTTACGAACACATTCGCTACGACGGTCGCCCGTTTGCGAATATTTTGAACGCCCGCCCCGATTTGGCAAATCGCGTTGTCGTCATCAACGGCGTATCCAAAGCGTTTGCAATGACCGGCTGGCGAATCGGTTACGCCGCCGCGCCGGAATATATCGCAAAGGCGATGACAAAAATTCAATCGCAATGCACTTCCAATCCGTGTTCTATCGCGCAAGCGGCGGCGGAAGCGGCGTTGTGCGGCGGCACAGAATGCATCGCGCCGATGCTGGAAGCGTTTGACCGGCGGCGCAAAATCGCGCAAGAAGGATTGAACGCCGTGCGCGGAATTGTTTGCGGCGAAATCTGCGGCGCGTTTTATGCATTTGCAAATGCGCGCGAAGCGATTTCCGAATTGCATTCGGCGGGAAAAATTTCCGCGCCGGACGATGTCGCGTTTTGCGCGTATCTTTTGGAAACGGCGGAAGTCGCGGCGGTGCCGGGAACGGCTTTCGGTTGCGAAGGACATTTTCGGATTTCGTTCGCGACTTCGGACGACAATTTGCAAAACGCCATCCGGCGAATTCAAAACGCGCTTTCGTAAATTTTCGCGCCGTTGCGAAAGGTTTGCATTCGGCGGTTGCGTTGTATAATCTTTGCGGTTGCGGAATTCATTCCCGCTTTTAAATAGATATTTTTTCTGTATAATACCGCTATGGAATTTCTTAAAGTACAAAATATGTCCATCAACACTGCGGCGATAACAGTCATCAGCGATGAGAATGATGTTATCGCTGGCGCAAAAACACCCGGAGCAAGAATACGACTTGCCGATGGAAAATCTATGTACTTTCAAGGGCGGAAAGCAGAAACAATTGTGAGGGAAATACAAGTGAATTTCATTAAAATAGGACATATGTTCATCAACATTGCGACAATAACGGTCGTAAGCGATGGGTACGATATTGTGGCAGGCGAAAAAATGGACGGATTGAAAATAAGTTTCACCGACGGGAAAACTGTGTTCTTTGAAGGAATGAAGGCGGAAACAATCTTAAGTGCGATAATGGAAAAATTTGACTAAACCTCGGCAAGGATTCCATGTCCCCGCCGTTTTTTTGCGAGATAGAAAAGCACCCAACATTCCCGCGAACGCGGCGAAAAGGCAATTCTTCATTCCCGGCGAAAGCGGAAAATGACGGGCGGGAGATTTGCGGATTTACAAAACCGATTTGAGTAGCGCGGCGATTTCGGACGGATTTTTTGTCGTGCGGATGCCGCATTCTTCCAGTGCGGCGATTTTGTCCGCCGCCGCACCGGAGCCGCCGGCGATAATCGCGCCCGCATGTCCCATTCTTTTTCCGGGCGGTGCGGTGATTCCGGCGATAAATCCGACAACCGGTTTTGTCATATTGTCGCACGCCCATCTGGCGGCGTCTTCTTCATCGCTGCCGCCAATTTCGCCGACCATAATCACCGCTTCGGTCGCGGGGTCGTTTTCAAACAACTCCAAAACATCGCGGTGTTTCAATCCGTTTATCGGATCGCCGCCGATGCCGACACAAGTGGATTGTCCGAGTCCCAGCCGTGTCGCTTGATGCACCGCTTCGTAAGTGAGTGTGCCGGAACGGGAGACGATTCCGACCGCGCCTTTTTTGTGAATGTAGCCGGGCATGATTCCGATTTTGATTTCGTCCGGCGTAATGACGCCCGGGCAATTCGGTCCGACAAGAATCGTTTTTGCCTCGCGCAGTTTTTCGGAAACATCAACCATATCGCGCACCGGAATGCCTTCGGTGATGCAAATCGCCAAATCCATTCCGGCGTCCGCCGCTTCAACTATCGCTGCCGCCGCGAACGGGGGCGGCACATAAATCACCGAAACATTCGCACCGGTCGCCGCTTTCGCCTCGGCAACCGTATCAAAAATCGGCACGCCTTCAAAATCTTGTCCGCCTTTTCCGGGAGTCACGCCCGCCACATAACACGATTTACCAAACGCATATTCCATCCCGTGATGCGTATGAAACCGCCCCGTTTTGCCGGTAATCCCCTGCGTCAAAACCCGCGTATTTTTGTCAATTAGAATGCTCATCGCAACGCCATTAATTTTTTTTGTAGTGATTATAAACTTTTTTCAATTCACCCCACCAAAACTCCTCTTTCTTTTCCGCGGAGGAATTCATGGGCAGTTTTTCCAAACTCTCGGCGAGTTCATAAAATCCTGCGCCCGGGCGCAAGTCGCCGCCTTTATGAACAACGACCGCCGTCAGCATCGGCAAATCTTTGCCATGCAATTCTTCGCCGATTTCGCCGAGAATTTCGGACAATGCTTGGCGCACCTGCCCGGATTCAAAATGATGAACCTCAACGCCGCTATCCCGGGTTAAATCAGAATACGGAATTGTCGCGCCTGTCGGAACGACTTTGGCTTGTCGGGCTGTTTCCTCCATTCGCGACAACAGCTGGGGCTTGAACGCCTGCAATTTTTTCTTCGCCTTGTCGTAATCCACGGCTGTCAACCGCGTTTTTCAATAAGGGCGTTCTGCAGAACGCCAATCCACATGTCGCGTCCGACTCTTTCCCAATCGCCGCGCAAATTGAGGGCATCTTCCGCCCATCCTTCCGCTATGGAAGGAATTTTGTATAACGCGCCATCGCCGCCGCCAAATCCGCCGCCGAACGCATCGCCCCAAACGCCGCGGGATTTCAAACGAGCCCGGGCGATTTTAATCGGCGAATTCCGTTCTTGCAAACGCCGCAACTCGACGATCGCCGCGTCAATTTCTTCCGCGCTCATCGCTTCTAACTCCGCCGCCGTTTGCGGCAGGAATGTCGTATTCGTTTTTTGCATTTTTATGCCCCCTATCGTGATTAAATTATATCACCCGCGCGCCGCCGCCTGCGATTTTCGGAACTCTGACGACAATCGTTCCCGCCATCAAATCATGCCAGCCGCGTTTTTGTTTGTCAAACGCCGCCCATAAAAATCCGAGACCCAACGGCAGGAAAGAAATGAAATATCCGACATAGCGGACGATAAATTTGAACGCCTGCGGCGCACCGCCGGTTTTTGCGTCAACAATTTTTGTGCGCATGATCATTTTTCCCGGAGTCGCGCTTTTATAAATCCAAAACAAAACAACCGCGGCGACCGGAAAAATCCAATTGATAACGACATCGGCGGGACCGAGAACCGGGGGAATCCATGACATGTTGGAAAAAACGGCGCCCCATATTTCCAAGGTAGACGCGCCTTCCAATGCAAGTTTCTCAAATGCGGGAGTCAAACGCGCAACATCCGCCTCTATTTCCGATTCCAACAACGCCTCGACATCGCCGTAGATCGCCCGTGTCAGAGGATAAGTGATAATCAACAGAAAAACGGTGTCTATGATAACGGCAACGCCGCGCGTCCAAAAACCCGCATAAATCCATTCCGCCGAATTCAAATTTTCGCGCATTGTCTACCCCCGCGCCGCCGCTACTGCTTTTTGTGCGGCGTCATCCATGGAATCGGCGGCGATGATTGCAAGACCGGATTCGGCGAGAATTTTTTTGCCTTGTTCTACATTTGTGCCTTCCAGACGGACGACCAGCGGCACTTTAATTTGCATCTCATGCGCGGCGGCGGTGATTCCTTCGGCGATGACATCGCAACGCATAATGCCGCCGAAAATATTGACGAGAATCGCGCGAATGTCCGGATTTTCCAGCATCAGCGAAAACGCCGCGGCGACTTTTTCTTTTGTTGCGCCGCCGCCGACATCCAAAAAATTCGCCGGTGCGCCATCGTATAACTTGATAATATCCATCGTCGCCATCGCCAAACCCGCGCCGTTGACCATACAACCGATATCGCCGTCCAGCGAAATGTAGGATAAATCGTGTGCGGACGCGCGAATTTCCGCCGGATCTTCTTCGTCCAAATCGCGCATTGCCGCGATTTCGGGTTGCCGAAACAGCGCGTTGTCGTCAAAATTCATCTTGCCGTCCAGCGCGATTAATTCGCCGCCGCCGCAAACGACAAGCGGATTAATTTCCGCCAGCGATGCGTCCGTTTCGGTATATGCGCGATATAAATTCGCGATTAATTCCGCCGCCGCATCCAAAGACGCCGCGGGGACGCCGATTTTTTCTGCCATTGCGCGCGCGGCGGAATGTTCCGCACCCGCCGCGGGATCCACCCACATTTTATGAATTTTGTCGGGCGTTTGCGCCGCGACTTCTTCAATTTCGGTGCCGCCTTCGGAAGACGCCATAATCACCGCGCGCCGCCGGGCGCGGTCGGTGACGATTCCCAGATACAACTCCTGCGCGATGTCCGCGCCTTCTTCTATCAGCAATCGCTTGACGATTTTGCCGTCCGCGCCGGTCTGATGCGTGATGAGATTCATTCCCAAAATATCGGCGGCAGCGGCGCGCGCCTCTTCTTTATTTTTTGCGACTTTTACGCCGCCGCCTTTGCCGCGTCCGCCCGCGTGAATTTGCGCTTTGACGACACAAACGCCGTCCAACTCGTCAATCGCCGCGCGCGCTTCATCCGGCGAAAAACACGCCCGTCCGCGCGGCACCGGAATGTCGTATTTAGCGAACAATTCTTTCGCCTGATATTCGTGTATTTTCATGAATCGTCCGCCCTCGCCGGCAAATCGGCGGAAGCGATATATTGATTGAAACTCTCGCACCAAATAGTAAACGCGCGCGCATTTGCAAATTCGCCCGCATCTAATTTGTACACTTGCGAACCGTTGAAACTTTTAATTTTGTGCGTTTTAATTCGTCCTTCGTCAGCGAGAAAATCGTCCTCGTTTTCCACGCCCGCGGCGGTGTTTAAGTACAGCCAAAAATTCGGACCCGGCCCGACTTCAAAATCGGATTGCAATTCGGCAACTACGCCGCCGTCTTCGGCGCGGTAAAAACGGACTCCGCCGCGCCCCCAATGCCCCGCATCTTGTCCGGCGGAATCTTCGCGAAAACGCGTTTCGCCCAGCAATTCCAGCCCCGCCGCCGCGCTTTCATTCACCGCCGCCGGAGGAAACAAAAACGGAAATGCAATCAGCATTCCGCCCGCACCGGCAACCGCACCCAGCGCACCGCCCACAAAAAATATCAACGCTTTTTTTATCATCCCCCGATTATACCCCGCCGCGCGGTTTACCAATAATTTTCGGTCGTTATGTGACCGGGTTTGCGCCGCCGGTTTCGTTCAAAACCGCGCTCCAACAAAACGGCGGAAGTATCTTTTACCATTTGCGGATTGCCGCAAATCATAAACTGCGTATCGGCGGGCGATATTGCAAATCCCGCCCGTTCCTGCAACGCACCCGATTCCAGTGCGGCGGGAATGCGTCCGCGGATTGCGGCGGGCGAATCTTCGCGACTGACAAACGGCACAAAACAAAGCTGCCCCGCGCTTTTTTGGACGAGATTCGCGATTTCTTCGGAATACGATAACTCTTCGGCATGCCGCACCGCATGCGCCAGCAACAAACGGTCAAACCGTTCCCACACCGCATCATTTTTTAAGATGGACAAAAACGGTCCTACCGCCGTGCCGGTAGACAACATCCACAACGCGCGCGCATCCGGAATTTCGGACAACACCATATAGCCGTTCGGTTTCGGCACATACAAAACTTCATCGCCCGCCCGCAACTGCGGCAGCCGGCAAGACAGCGGACCGTCCGGCACGACGGCGTAATAAAACTCATGCAACGCATCGACGGGCGAATTGACGAAAGAATACGGGCGCATCACATTTTCGCCGTTTATCGGCAAACCAATGCGGGCGAATTGCCCCGACTCAAACGGGTCAAACGCGGCGTCAATTTTGACAGAATACAAGTTTTCGGTCCAGCGGCGGAAGTCCGCTACTTTTCCAGTTTGCGGCTGAATTGCCATTGCAAAATCCTTTCCAGTAAAGCCGCATTTTACCCGAATATGCGCCGCAACGCAAATAATGTTTTAAGAATCGTTTAAGAATCGATTAAGAATCGCGTCCGCCTGCCAGCAGTTTTCGCGCGGTTTTTTCGTAAACTTGCGCGAGTAAAGACGCGGAATTGTGCGCAACGCGTTCGTTTGTTTCGTGCATTGTTTCGCCGACAACGCCGAATTCGGCGAGTTCGCCGGCGATGTCGCGCAAAAATCTTCCGTCCGAAGTACCGCCGCCCGCCGACAATGTCGCGCACCGTCCGCAAACGGCAAAAATACTTTCGCGCAATGCAGCAACCAGCGCGCCGGACGGCGTAAAAAACGGCACCGCAGAGTGCCGCCATTCGCATTTCCAGCGGGCGGGCGCGGCGTTTTGCAAAGCGGATTCGGTCATTCGCCGCAACTCGTCCGCATTGTCGCGCGGGGCGTAGCGAAAATTAATTGTCGCGCTTGCCGCCGCAGGAATAACATTTTCGGCAATGCCGCCCGCAATTTTAACGATTTGTACACCAAGCGGCGGAAACGAATTTTCATCTTCCGAATTTTGGGCGCGAAAATCATCAGTGCGGCGCAAAACTTCGGACAATGCAGATTGCAAACGGTGAATCGGATTGTCGCCTTTTTGCGGATAGGCGGCGTGCGTTTGCACACCGCGAACGACAATGCGGGCGGTGAGCGAACCGCGGCGTCCGATTTTAATCGTGTCGCCGAATTCTTTTTCGCAAGTCGGTTCGCCGACAATGACAAAAGGAATTTTTGCGGCATTCTCCCGCCGAAGTTGCAAAACGACATGCCGCGTTCCATGAATCGCATCGCCTTCCTCGTCCGAAGTTAAAAGTACGGCGACGCCGCGAATTCCGGATTTGCGTAAATTGCAAGCAGCGACCAACATCGCGGCAACACCCGATTTCATATCCGCCGCCCCGCGTCCGTAAATATAACCATCGCGTTCCGCAGCGACAAACGGGTCGCCGCACCATTCCGCCAAATCGCCCGGCGGCACGACATCCACATGGCCCGCAAACAATACGCCGGGCGATTCGCAATCCGCCGCCCATAAATTATCCACATCGCCGGACGGCATTCGCCGCACCGAAAAACCGGCGGCGCGCAAAACTTCTTCGGCAATGTCCAACGCCCCGCCGTGTTCGGGCGTAATAGAACGGCATTCAATCAGCCGTTTTAACAACTCCGCCGCATCATCCGCATTCGTCATTTTGCGATTTTAATGCATTCCGCGGGCGGGCGAAAATAGCGGCGGAAAAAGTCGAAATCAGCGATAAATTTGTGACGGCAGCCAAGTTGCGGCGGCGGGAAAAAACCACAACAAAGTCAGCACCAACAACTGCAAAAATATAAACGGAATCACGCCGCGATAAATCGCCGCTGTCGGCACAGCGGACGGTGCCGCCCCGCGCAAATAAAATAACGCAAAACCGAACGGCGGAGTCAAAAACGAAGTTTGTAAATTAATCGCAATCATCACGCCCAGCCACACCGGATCCATTCCGAGTTGAATTAAAACCGGCGCGACAATCGGCACGACAACAAAAATAATTTCTATAAAATCGAGAAAAAATCCGAGAACAAACATCAGCAACATCACCGCAAAAAATGCGCCCGCCGCACCGCCGGGCAACGATTCCAAAGTTTGCGATACCAATTCGTCGCCGCCAAATCCGCGAAATACCAACGAAAAAATCCCGGCACCGATGAGAATGACAAACACCATACAAGTCACCCGTGTCGTCTGTCGCAACGCTTCCGCGCGTTTTTTTCGGTCTAACTTTTTGGTCGCCAATGCCAGAATCGCCGCACCGCCCGCCCCCACCGCCGCCGCTTCGGTCGGAGTCGCAATACCCGCCAAAATGGAACCCAAAACCGCGACAATCAACAATACCGGCGCAACCAACGCACGCAAAAAATGCATCCATCCGGCGGCATCTTCGCCGTCCGTCATCGCCGGTGCCAAAGACGGACGCCACCACGCCGCCACCAAAACATACAAAATATACGCCGCCACCAAAATCAATCCCGGCACCAACGCACCAAAAAATAAATCGCCGACACTCACCGCATCCGGCGAAAAGTTTCCCGATTCCAACTGCGCTTTTTGATTCGCGTTGCCGATAACATCGCCCAACAATACCAACACGATGGACGGCGGGATAATCTGCCCCAAAGTACCAGACGCCGCAATCACGCCGCACGCCATAGCCGGATGATAGCGATGACGCAACATCAGCGGCAGCGAAATCAAACTCATCGTAACCACCGTCGCCCCCACAATTCCGGTAGACGCCGCCAATACCGCCCCCACCGCACACACCGACACCGCCAACCCGCCTCGCACCCGCCCGAACAATCGCCCGGTAGACAACAGCAATTCTTCGGAAATTTTTCCGCGCTCCAGCAAAACGCCCATCAGCACAAATAGCGGCACCGCAATCAATGTTTCGTTTGTCATGATTCCGTATAAACGGGAAGGTATCGCACCGAAATAACTCGCATCAAACACGCCAGCGGCGGTTCCGATTCCTGCAACCAACAACGCCCCGCCGGACAACGCAAACGCCACCGGAAAACCCGACAACAAACACGCAGCAACCGCCGCCAGCAAAAATAAAATCCAGCCGTCCACCGCAAATCTAACGGCGGGACAAAATTACCGAAAGCGATTTCGCCGCCATCGCCAATCCCTCCAAAATCATCGTTGCCGCAAAAAGAAGAATGCAAGTTTTCAGCAAAAATACCGCCGGTAATCCGCCCCCTTCCGGCGAATGTTCCCGCACCGCCCACGATGCCGCAATATACGGAAACGCATACACCGCAATAACTGCGCATGTCGGAGCAAGCAAAAACAATGCGCCGAGTAAATTAACCCACGCCCGCCCTGTTTCAGACAATCGCCCGTAAATGACATCAATGCGCACATGCCCGTCGTGCCGCAAAGTATAAGCGGCGGCAGACATAAACAAAATCGCGTGCATATACACCACCGATTCGCCGAGCCACACCCGCCCGACACGAAAAGCGGACGCCGCAATAATTCCCAATGTCATCGCCGTCATCAGCGGCAACAACCACGACAACGCCCGTCCGGCATTTTCATTGACCGCTGCGGCGATACTTTCTACAACTCGCAAAAAATGCATTCGGTTATTATAACGCCGCCGCCGAATCGCGATACGGGCGACATTCGGATTTGCGATTTTTGCAAACGATATGCGATTATAAAAGTCCGTCCGCGTGCAGGGCTTTGAGAATTGTTTTGTTGCCGCCGTGAACGGAAGGTTCGCGGCACCATTCTTCGCGCAATGCCTGCATATCGCTTTCGGTTATTTTTTCGTCCAAACCAATCATTCGCAAAACAACGCGATCAATTTCTTTTCGCGAATCATCGCGCCATGCATAACTGCACGGCATCAAATCCAACTCCGCCAACCGCACAAATTCTCCGCCCGCAATTTTCACCGCCCGCCCCGCCCCCGCCTCCTTGCCGGAAAAAGCGGGGCAAGGCATCGCACCGATGTCGTTGATTTGCATTTGCGCCCGTCCGGGATGCTGCCGTCCGCCGCACTGCCAACGCGCGATTAATCCCGGCAAACTATTGAACCATAAACAATACGCTGCGCACATTTTAGAATCGGGCAAAATAATCGCCGTCCACGCCCGCCCGCCCATACAAGGTTCTGCAGTCATTGCGGCGACAAGCGATTGCGATGTCAAACGCAAACTGCGGGACACGAAAAGAATGGATCGTTTTTTGTGCATTTCCGCGGCGAACACCTTCATCTTTTTTAAGGCGTCTTCTTCTCCGATTTTTTTTAGACGCATAAATCGCGCAACTAAACTATGTTTTATCCAAGCGACTTCGCCGCGATGAGTTGGTTCGCAAATTAACCGTTGTTGCGTTTTATGATTCGCCGCCCACAAGGAAAAATTGGAGTTGTCGCCGCGCCGCACTTTGCGAAAAACGAACGCGCCGCGCCCGTCTCCGCCGGACGGATGCCCGATATGATCATGCGAAGGTCCGATAGAAACACATGATGACAACGCGGAAATTTTCGGGGTAACCGCCGATTCAACAATCAACCCCGGTTTGAAAATTTTTCCTTTCGTCATCATCTGTCCAATGTACGCCATTTCCGCACTTTTCGCACCGACCGCCCCCCATGATTCGCCGCTGTGTTTTGTTATGAAACAAGATGCAAAAACATGTGCGCCAACGCTGACATCGCCCGACTCCATCGTGTACGGCGGAAGCGCAAACCGTGCCGTACGCGCCATCTCATTCGTTTCCACGAAAGTGCGCGGGAAGTTCAGCAGATTCAAAAAAGTGATTTGTCCGCCGGTTTTTCCGCCTTTGCGCGCGCAAATTAACATTTCGCCCATTTCCGTTTCGGCGGAAAACGATTGCATTTTTTCGGTCGCCATACTGACGACAATAATGTCGGAATAGTTTTTGATAATGTGCGCACGAAAATCGCGCCAACTGTGTTGTCCCGCCGCCGACAACGGCAAAACCGCCGCCAGAACGCCGCCGGGTTTTAGTTTCTTGTCCGCCAATAAACAAAACGCCGATGCCATTCCCGCTTTTTTGTTAGCGAAAGATCCGGAAAGAAGTTTGCCCAAATTGTCCAGCGATTTTTCCCGCTGATATTGCGGCAATCCTTCCACGCCGAAAACTTTTCCGCCGCCGCGCGTTTTGCTTTCGCCGCGGGTGCGCGAATACGGCGGATTCATAATGCACAAATCAAAAGTGCCGTCCGCCGGGCGGAAGTTGTGCGTTTTGCTGCCGTCCGTTGCGGTGAAAGAACTGACGCCGAACAAATCTTCAATCGCCTCGTTTTTCAACAAATCCAAAGAACCAGTTTTACCGCGGCGAATGTCAGAACAGATAATGTTTGAATGCGCGTAATCGGCGGCGGGATGCATTCCCGCCAAACCCGCCGCTGTGAGATGTGCGGCGACCGGTTGAATATCCGCGCCGTGCAAACATTTTTCCATATACCGTTTGTGCAATTTTCGCATGTTTTGTTTTCGCCCTTCGGCGCGGCGGCGCACTTGCCGGTATGCCGCTTTCAGCAACGCGCCGGTGCCGCAAGCGAAATCGGCGATTTTTAATTCGCGTCCGTCATCCGGAATAAGATTGAACGCCATTCCCGCCAAAAGTTCCGCAACTTCCATTTTTGTATAATAGGCGGCAGTCGTTTTGCGGTCGGTCGCCAGTTCCGGAAACATATCCGAAGACACATCGGCGACCGCGCCGAGATGCAAATCGTTCAGCGCGGACGCTTCTTTTTTCAGGCGCGTCAAAATGTCGTTCGCCAGCGCGCCGTAATCGGAAAGAAGTTCCAACGATTCCAATGCCGGAAGAAAAACCGAGTTGTAATCTATCTCCAAAATTTCGCGCCACGCCGCCGCGGTTTCGCGCAAATTTTTACATTCGCGCGGCGATTGTATTTCGTCCCGTGCCGCCGCGAGTTTGCCGTGCAAAGACATCGCGTTCAGCCAGACGCAGACGGCGACTCGCATCGCGTGAATGTCCGCGGGTTGTCCGACTTTTTCGGCGATTTGTTGCCGCGTTTTTTCGCGAACGCCGTCGTACATTGATGCGGCGATTCCGCGCACGACTCCGCCGGCATGTTCCGCCGCCTGTTTGATTTTTTTGTCGGGAGTCGCCGCCAGTTCAATTAAATCCGCCAGATCCGCCGCCGTGCCGCGCAAATAGCCGCTGTTCGGTTCGCCGTCCGGATAGCGAATGTCGTAACCCTTTTCCGGAATTTCGCCGTTTTTTCCGCGCGTCATGGAATATAACGCATATTCCAACTCGCCGCCGTCTTGCAACCATTCGCGCACGGCGGCGGCGGTTTTGTGTTTGCGCACCGATTCCGGAATTGCCAACGCCGCGACGGTCATAATTTCGCGTCCGTTCACCGTTTCCGTTTTTCCCAAACGGGAAACGGCGTCGCCGTCAATGTCCGGGTCGCCGACAAACGCCGCTTCCACCGCAACCGGCTGCATATCGTACGGATAAATTAAATTGTCCGCCCGTCCGCCGCCTTCAATGCCGCCGTTTCTTTCGGTCGCCACGCAGTTTTTCCAACTTCCGCGCCGCGTTTGCAAAACTTCGCCTAATGCGACATTGAAAGTATGCTCATGCATTTCGTTCACGGATTCGGATTCAATTTAATTTCGTTTCACGGATTCGGATTTAGTTACCCCGCCAGCACGCCGCCGCCGAAGGATAAGGCGGCGGGGAGTTCGCCGCCGGGGACGACTCGCACGGCGCAATATTTAAATTCCGGAATCTTGCCGAACGGATCCAACTTCGGATTTGTCAAAATGTTCGCCGCCGCTTCGTAATAGCAAAACGGAATAAATACCGCGCCCGCCGGCACGCCGTCATCCGCCCGCGCAAATAAACTGACGAAACCGCGCCGCGATTCTACCGTGATAATGTCGCCGGGCGATATGCCCCGCGCCGCCATTTCCGCCGAATTCATATACGCGCCCGGCGAAGGTTCAATCGCATCCAGCGCGCGCGAACGGCGGGTCATCGCGCCGGTGTGCCAATGTTCCAACTCGCGTCCGGTCATCAGAACCAGCGGATAATCGCCGTCCGGACGCTCCGCCGCGGGAATAAAATGCGCCGGTACAAAACGCCCGCGCCCGTCCGCAGTCGGAAATGAATCGCGAAAAATGATCGGTTCGCCGGCATCGCCTTCTGTTCGGCACGGATAAGTTACCGAATGTTCGTTTTGCAAACGCTCCCATGTAATTCCGCCGATGGACGGCATCGCGCTGCGCATTTCGTCAAACACTTCGCGCACGCCCGATTCTTCGCCTTCGTAGTTCCATTCCAAACCGAAACGGGCGGCGATTTCGCGAATAATCCACAAATCCTGCCGCGCATCGCCCGGCAAATCTAACGCGCGCCGCCCCAATTGCACCATCCGGTCGGTGTTCGTAAATGTGCCGGTTTTTTCGGCAAACACGGACGCCGGTAAAATAACATCCGCCAACGCCGCGGTTTCGGTAAGAAAAATATCTTGCACCACCAACATTTGCAACGCCGCCAATCCTTCGCGCGCATGAGTCGCGTCCGGGTCGGACATTGCCGGATTTTCGCCCATCACATACATGCCGAGAATTTCGCCGCGGCATGCGGCGTCTATAATTTCCACCACCGTCAAACCGGGCGCGGGATCTAGTTTCATCCCCCACAACTTTTCAAATCGCGCGCGCACAGCGTCATCGTCCACCCGCTGATAATCGGGAAATACCATCGGAATCAAACCCGCATCGGACGCGCCTTGCACATTATTTTGTCCGCGCAACGGATGCAACCCGCAGCCGGGACGCCCGATATTGCCGGTCAACATCGCCAACGCAATTAAACAACGCGCGTTGTCGGTGCCGTGAATGTGTTGCGATACGCCCATCCCCCAAAAAATCATCGCGCGGCGACTGCCGCCGTACAATCGCGCAGCGCGGCGAATTTCCGCCGCCGGTATGCCGCAAATCGCCTCCATTTCTTCGGGCGGACAGCGCATTACTTGTTCGCGCAACGCCGAAAAATCTTTCGTCCGTTCGCGAATAAATTCTTCGTCCGCCAGCCCCTCTTCAATAATGACATACATCATCGCGTTCAACAACGCAACATCCGAATCGGGTTTCATCTGCATAACAATTTCGGCGTGTGCGGCGAGTTGCGATACGCGCGGATCCGCCAGAATGAGTTTGGTACCGCGCACGGCGGCGTTTTTCATCACCGTCGCCGCAACCGGATGATTGACGGTCGGATTTGCGCCGATAATCAGCGCGACTTCCGCTTGCAAAACATCTGAAACTTGATTAGACACCGCGCCGGAACCGATTCCCTCCAGCAACGCCGCAACCGAAGACGCATGACACAAACGCGTGCAATGATCCACATTGTTTACGCCGAAACCGGTGCGCACGAGTTTTTGGAACAAATACGCCTCTTCGTTGCTGCCTTTCGCCGACCCGAATCCCGCCAACGCCCGTCCGCCGTGTTCGCGCATGATTTTTCGCAATCCGCCCGCCGCCAAATCCAACGCCTCATCCCACGAAGCGGGGCGAAAAACTTCGCGCCAATCGTCCGGGTCCAGCATTTGTTGCGGATTTTTGGGCGCATCATCGCGGCGAATCAGCGGAGTCGTCAATCGGTGCGGATGATGCGCATAATCCGCACCGTAGCGTCCTTTTACGCACAACCGCCCGTGGTTCGCCGGTCCGTCGCGCCCTTCTACATGCAAAATGCGATTGTCTTTAACATGATAGGTCGTTTGACAACCGACTCCGCAATACGGACAAAGCGAATCCACCGATTTGTCGGGGATTTGCAAAAACGCATCTTCGGCGGGGGCAAGCGCCCCGGTCGGACACGCCTGCACGCATTCGCCGCAACCAACGCAAGTACTTTGCCCCATCGGGTCATCAAAATCAAAGACAATTTTGGCGTCCGCACCGCGTCCGGCATAACCGATAACGCCGTTGACTTGTTCTTCACGGCAAGCGCGAACGCACCGCGTACATTGAATGCAAGCGTCCAAATTGACCGTCATCGCCGGATGCGAAAAATCAGACGGCGGGGCGGTGCGTCCGTCAAATCGCGGCGACGGCACTTCCAGCCGTTTCGCCCACAACGCGAGTTCGGAATCGTTTTTGCGCGTTTCGGCGGGCATATCGGCGAGGAGAAGTTCCAACACCATTTTTTGCGAATGACGGGCGCGCGCGTTTTGCGTTTGCACTTTCATTCCGTCACTTGCGGTGCGACAGCAAGACGGGGCGAGAACGCGTTCGCCGTCAATTTCCACAACGCAAGCGCGACAGTTGCCGGCGGGGCGGTAGCCGGGTTTGTGGCACAAATGCGGAATCTCCACCCCGTAGCGGCGGGCGGTTTCCCACACAGTTTCCCCCGCATAACCAATTACCGGTTCGCCATCCAACTCAAACTCCACCGTCTCCAAAATTTCCGCCGCCCGAATGCTCATTTTTACACCTCCTCTATAAATACATTTCCCGCCATTATACCGAATTTTCGGCGGAGAGGCGCATGCCGCCGCCGTTCGGATTTGTGCGGGGGCGGGGGAAATGATGGGCGGGCGGGGGCGGTAAAAATGGATTTGTTTATATTCCGAAATATGATATACTTGCATTGCTTATAATAAAAAAGAATAATCGGTAAAAAAGGAATAATTATTATGACTGTATCAAAAAGAAGTTTGCAAGACCGTTTAGATTCTGACGGCGTTTTGTGTGCCGAAGGATTTTTGTTTGAGATTGAACGGCGCGGTTATATGGCGTCTGGTGCTTTCGTGCCGGAAGTCGCGCTGGACAATCCGCAGGCGTTGCGCGCGTTGCACCGCGATTTTCAGCACGCCGGTTCCGATGTCGTGGAGGCGTTTACCTACAACGGACACCGCGAAAAAATGCGCGTTCTCGGCAAGGAAAATTTGCTGGAACCGCTCAACAAAGCGGCGCTGCAAATCGCGCGTGAAGTCGCCGAAAGTCCGCCGGACGGCGAACCGAATCTTTTCGCCGGCAACATCAACAATACCAACATTTGGAATCCGGACGACAAAAACGCGCAACGGGAGGCGCGGCGGATGTTTGACGAAGTTTGCGGCTGGGCGGCGGACGCCGGGGCGGATTTTATTGTCGGCGAAACTTTTTATTATGCCGAAGAGGCATTTTGCGCGCTAGAAGCGATTCAACAAATCGGTTTGCCGGCGGTGCTGACCATCTCGCCGATGGGCGAAAATAAAATGCGCGACGGTTGGGAAATTGTCGACACTTGCGCCGAGTTAGAATCGCGCGGGGCGGCGGTGGCGGGAATGAATTGTTTTCGCGGACCGCCGACAATGATGCCGTATATCCGACAAATCCGCACCCGATTAAAAGGGCATATCGCCGCCTTGCCGGTGGCATTTCGCACGACCGAATCGCATCCGACATTTTTCAATTTGCCGGACGACAACAACTGCGCCTGTCCGTCGCCGCACGGACGTCCGTTTCCGACCGCGCTGGAACCGACAAGCGTCAATCGCTACGAAATCCGCGCTTTCGCCGAAGAAGCGTGGAATCTCGGCGTCCGCTATTTGGGCGTATGTTGCGGTGCGGCACCGATTTACATCCGCGAAGTCGCCGAAGCAATGGGACGCACGCCGCCCGCCAGCAAATACCGCGAAGACATTTCGCGGCAGTTTATGTACGGCAATCACGAACGCCTGCCGAAACATATTACGGAATACGGCGGACGCGCCTGATACGCGCAACTTTCGCGGTTCCGAAGTTTTATCAATTCGGAACCTGCGAAAATTTTTTAATTTAATTCGGAACCCGCGAATTTTTTATTTAATTCGGAATCCGCGAATTTTTTTATTTAATTCGGAACCCGCGAAATTTTTTTATTTAATGAATCGGGGCGAACGAAAAATCCGCCGCGAATTTTCTGATTCGGAATCCGCGAATTTTTTTTTAATTTAATTCGGAACCGCGAATTTTTTTATTTAATTCGGAATCCGCGAAAATTTTTTTATTTAATAAATCGGGGCGGACGAAAAATCCGCCGCGAATTTTGCGCGTGTTTTTTAACCGGCGCGGCGGCGAATCGCCCGGGCAATCGGCGGTACGGCGGCGGCGGCGAATATGATTTTTGCCGCATCGCCCAACAAAAACGGATACATTCCCAGCGCGAAAAGCGGTTTGTCCCAGCCGATAACTGCGCCAAGCCACAAAAGTCCGCAAGCATAAATGACGAAGTTGCCGATGCACATTGCGGCGGCGACTTTCCACAACTTTTCGTCCCAACCGCGGGCGGCAAGCATTCCGCAAACCGCCGCCGCCGCGACAAATCCCAAAAGATAGCCGCCGGTCGGACCGACCATATAGGCGATGCCGATTCCTTTTTCGGGTGCGCCGGCGAATATCGGCAATCCCGCCGCGCCCGCCGCAAGATACAACGCGACCGTTGCCGCCCCGAGACGCGCACCGTACGCCGCGCCCAACAAAAGTACGACAAGCGTTTGCAATGTTTGCGGCACGGGATAAAACGGGATTTGGATTTTTGCCGCCGCCGTCAATGCCGCCGCGCCGCCGACTGCCAGCAAAATCGCGCGCGCGCTTTCGCCGCCGCGCCGATGTGCGGGATATATTATTTGCGCCAAAACCGGATAAGATAGTTGTGTCATCGTTTCGTCCTTGTTAATGATAAAAACCGATTAAAACATTAAACGGCGGGGAAAAATAAATGTTGCAGTCGCGGCGAAATCGGAATGCAATCTGCAACTGCGCCTATAATACAGAAATGCGAAACTTGCGCGAATTGCCGTCGCCTTGTTATTTGTTTGACGAGGCGGCGATAGAAAAAAATCTCGCCCGTGCGCGGCAGTTGCGCGATGCCGATTGTCGCGTTTTGCTGGCATTAAAAAGTTTTGCGGTATGGCGATTATTTCCGTTGTTGCGCGATTCGCTGGCGGGCGTTTCGGCGAGTTCGCTAAACGAAGCGCGATTGGGCGCGGACGAATTCGGCGGCGAAGTGCATCTTTACGCGCCCGCCTATCGCGCGGACGAATTCGCCGCCCTTCGCAAATACGCCTCGCACATCGTTTTCAATTCGCGCGCACAATGGGAAAAATTCGGCGGCGAAATAAAAAACAGTGTTTGCGGAATCCGCGTCAATCCCGGATTTTCGGAAATAAAAAATCCGCTTTACAATCCGTGCCGACCCGGTTCGCATTTCGGAATCGCCGCCGAAGACGCCGCGTTTATGGCGGACGACAACAACATCGCCGGGCTGCATTTTCACGCGCTTTGCGAACAAAACGCCGATTCGCTTTTGCGAGTCGCCGATGCGGTGCATTCGCGTTTCGGTGCGATTTTGCCGAAAATGCAATGGGTCAATTTCGGCGGCGGACATTTGCTGTGCGCAGATGATTACGACATCAAAATGCTTGCGGCGGTCGTCCGCGATTTTCGCACACGCTACGGTACGCAAATGCAAATTTATATTGAACCCGGTGCGGGACTCGTACATGAATGTTGCGAACTCGTTTGCACTGTTTTGGATGTACAACCCGGCGGTGCGGCGGTTTTGGATTCTTCCGCATCCGCGCACATGCCCGACATCATCGAATCGCCCTACCGCCCCGCGATTGTCGGGGCAGGCGCGGCGGGCGAATACGCGCACACTTATCGCCTTTGCGGCATGACTTGTATGGCGGGCGATATTTTTGGCGATTATTCTTTTGCAAAACCGTTGCAACCCGGCGCACGCGTACGCATTTGCGATGCCGCCGCCTATACCGTCGTAAAGCACACAACATTTAACGGAATCGCGCCGCCCGCCATCGCGTTGCGATGCAAAAATGGCGAAATAAAATTGTTGCGAAATCCGGAGTTTGACGATTATCGCCGACGAATGGGTTAACTATTTTATAATCCAAAAATGCGAAATATTCTTATTATCGGCGCCGGCGGAGTCGCTGCCGCAACTGCAAAAAAATGCGCACAACATAACGATGTTTTCGGCGACATTATCATCGCCGCACGGCGCACACAACCCGCCGCCGAAGCAGCATCGGCGGCACAATCGTATCGCAAAGACGGCGCGCGTTTACTCATCGCCGAAACATTAGAAGCGAAAGATTCCGCCGCGGTTGCCGCAATGCTTTGCAAATACAACGCGCGCGTACTATTAAACGCGGCGAGTCCGCATGTCAATCTCGCGGCAATGGACGGCGCACTCGCCGCCGGCGCGCATTATTTAGACACCGCCGTCTACGAAAAAGAAGGAGCGACCGAAGTACCGCCGCCGCCGTGGTACGAAAAATATGAATGGAAAAAACGCGATGCTTTTGCAAATGCAAAAATCACCGGCATTCTCGGAATTGGTTTTGATCCCGGCGCGGTTAATGTTTTTTGTGCGCACGCCCGCGATTGTTTATTTGACGAAATTGAATCGGTTGACATTTTGGATATTAACGACGGTACGCACGGAAAGTTTTTTGCGACAAATTTCGATCCGGAAACAAATTTGCGAGAAATCCGCGAAGAAGTAATTTATTGGAATAATGGTTTTTGTCGTGCCGCACCGCATTCGCGCGCGCTGACTTTTGATTTTCCCGGCATCGGCGAACGCCGCGTATTTTTAACCGGACACGAAGAATTGCATTCGTTGCCGTCTTTTATTTCCGCGCCGCGCATTCGTTTTTGGATGGGATTTTCCGACCGCTATTTGCGCGTTTTCGGCGTCTTGCACAATCTCGGTTTATTGTCGTCCGCGCCCGTGCAAGTAGAAAATGCAAATGTCGCGCCGATAAAAATGATAAAGGCGCTTTTGCCGCCGCCGCAATCGCTCGCCGCAAACTATCGCGGACGCGCTTGCATCGGCAATCTGATTCGCGGCAAAAAAGACGGCGCGCGGCGCGCGATATTTTTATACAGTCCGCTGTCGCACGAAGCAGCGTTCGCCGACATCGGCGCGCAAGCGGTGTCATATTCTACCGCCGTACCGCTGGCGACCGCAGCGCATCTCGTGTTGACGGGCGAATGGTGCGCGAATCGTCTCGCGCATCCCGAAGAGTTAGATCCCGCGCCGTTTCTTAAACGAATGCCCGCCATGGGAATTGAATGGAAAATGCGCGAAGAATCGCCGGACATCAATCCGCCGATAACCGAATACGACGAAAATAATCCGCCCGTGATTTTATAAATCGCGCCGCGTGTTATGATTCGGCAATGAAAACTTTTATCGCAGTTTTATTGTGCGGTGCGGCGGGATTTTCGGCGGCGGCGGCGTTCGCAAAAAACGGTTTTGATTTGTCGGATACGCAAATTCCGGCGGACGAAATTTTTCACGGCGGACCGCCGCGCGATGGCATTCCCGCCATAAACAATCCCGTATTCGCCGCGGCGAAAAATGCCGCGTTTATGCGCGAAGACGATTTAATTCTCGGCGTAGCGACAGACGGAATCGCGCGCGCGTATCCGATTAAAATTTTGAATTGGCACGAAATTGTCAACGATGAAATTAACGGCGCGGCGGTGGCAATTACTTTTTGCCCGCTGTGCGGCAGCGGAGTCGTTTTCGCCGCCGAAATCAGGGAACGCCGTTTGCAATTCGGCGTTTCGGGTTTGTTGTACAAAAGCGATGTTTTGTTGTACGACCGCGAAACCGATTCGTTATGGTCGCAACTTTTGCGAAAAGGAATCAGCGGCGAATACGCCGGACAAAAATTGCAAACAATTCCGGTACAACACACGACATGGCGCGAATGGCGCAAACTCCATCCGCAAACCGAAGTATTGACAACCGACACCGGCGCGCGGCGCGATTACGATGAAAATCCTTACGCGGGATATGACAAATCGGCGGCGATTTATTTTCCGGTGCCGGACGCGCCGGACGAATTGCATCCGAAAGAATGGATATTGGGTTTGTCGCGCGGCGATGCGGCGAAAGCGTATCCGTTTTCGGAAATAGCGAAAACCGGCGAAACGCAACTGCGCGATACAATCGGCGGCGCGGAAGTCGTCATACACTGGAACGCCGCCGCGCAATCGGCGCATGCCGAATGGCAAAACGACAAAGGCGAATCGGTGCGCGCATTCTGGTTCGCCTGGTACGCCTTTCACCCGCAAACCGAAATTTTCCGCGCACCTTAATTTTTTTATCTCCACATTTTTCGGCGCGAATTCGGTAAAACTCGGTTTTGTTAATTTTTTTTGTTAATTTAAAAAAAAGAAAGAAATGAGGAAAAAATGAAAATAAAAAATAAAGTTAACCCCGTTTTATTTGCAATTTCCGCCGCGGTTTTGTTTGCGGCAGGCGCGGGATTCTTCGCCGCAGAACGCGCCGGATAATTGAATAAAACGCGCCTGATTTAAGCCGCGTTTCGGGCATTTTGTTAATTTTTTGTTAATTTAAAAAAAGAAAGAAATGAGGAAAAATGAAAATAAAAAATAAAGTTAACCCCGTTTTGTTTGCGATTTTCGCCGCGGTTTTGTTTGCGGCGGGCGCGGGATTCTTTGCCGCGGAACGCGCCGGATAATTGAAATAAAACGCGCCTGATTTAAGCCGCGTTTCGGGCGAACGGGAGAATGGAATATTTTCGCATCATTCTGCCGCCTCGCTTTTTTTAATTCTCCATCGCTTGCGGAAGGGGGAGAAATTACCGCCGCCGTTTTCTTTTGCAAAATGAAAAATTTTATTTGCGAGAATGGAAGAGGAGCGGCGGTTTTGCGGTACAATAGAGGGATTGAAATTTTTTTTACAGGAGGATGAATGATGACCGAATATATTTTACTTGCCGTTGCCGTTGTTTTGGTGGTGTGGGCGGTTTTGATTTACAACGAACTCGTCAGTCGCAAAAATCGCGGCGAAAACGCTTTCGCGCAAATTGATGTGCAACTAAAACGCCGCTACGATTTGATTCCGAATCTGGTGGAAACCGCGAAAGGGTATCTCTCGCACGAACGCGAAACTTTGGAAGCGGTGACCGTCGCGCGCAACGAAGCCGCCTCTTTGCTCGGCAAAATGTCCGGCGATTTGTCGGATGTATCGGCGGCGCAGGCGTTGGCGGCGGCGGAATCGTCTCTCGGCGGTGCGCTCGGCAAATTGCAATTGACGATGGAAGCGTATCCCGATTTGAAGGCGTCCGCAAATATGTCGCAGTTGTCCGAAGAGTTGTCTTCTACCGAAAACAAAGTGGCGTTTTCGCGGCAGGCGTATAACGATGCCGCTGCCGATTACAATACTTACCGGCAGAGTTTTCCGCAAATGCTGCTCGCCGGAATTGTCGGACACGGCAAAGACATCGCGCTTTTGGAATTCGCCGACCGCGAAAAACTGGAAGACGCACCGAAAGTTAATTTTTAATCGCGCGCTTTTTGCAAAACTCCGAAACGCGAACCGATGAATTTTTTTGCGGCGCAAGACCGGGCGCGACACAATACCGCTTGGCTGGTTTTGCTTTTTGTCGCCGCGCTGGCGGGGCTGATTGTCGCGCTATATGCGGCGGCGCATTTTTTTCTATTGTCCGCCGCGCCGTCCGTTGATAGTGTGGATTTTCATTTGCTCGGCGATGTTGCAATCGGCGTGTTGGCGGTGGTGTCAATCGGCACGATATACAAAACGCTCGTATTGGCGGCGGGCGGCGGTGCAGGAGTCGCCGAATCGCTCGGCGGTAAACCGATTTCGCCGTCTACCGCAAATCCCGAAGAACGGCGGCTGTTGAATATTGTCGACGAAATGGCAATCGCGTCCGGCTGTCCGCCGCCGCAAGTGTATCTGATTCCGGACGACAACATAAACGCTTTCGCCGCCGGCACAAAAATCGGCGACGCCGTTATCGGAATGACGCGCGGCGCGATGCGGACATTGTCGCGCGAAGAAATGCAAGGCGTTGTCGCGCACGAATTCAGCCATATTATGAACGGCGACATGCGATTGAATTTAAGATTAATCGGAATTATTCACGGCATTATGTTGCTGTCGTATTTGGGTTATTTTGTGTTGCGCAGTTCGTGGTATGCGTCTTTGGGCGGCGGACGCAACAACGCCGCCGCGGTTTTGCCGCTGGCAGGATTGGCGTTGCTTGTCGCCGGTTCGGCGGGCGCGTTTTGCGGTGGACTCATTCGCGCGGCAGTCAGCCGTCAACGCGAATATTTGGCGGACGCCGCCGCGGTACAATACACCCGCAACCCGCGCGGAATCGGCGGCGCATTGCAAAAAATCGGACTTAAATACGGATTGCTCAAAAATCCGAACGCGGCGGAATGTGCGCATTTATTTTTCGCCTCTGGCGTTTCCGCGAGTTTTGCAAATATGTTCGCTTCGCATCCGCCGATAGAAAAAAGAATTAAACGAATTCTGCCCGATTGGGAGGGCGACTCTTTTGCGGCAGCGAAACCCGCAGCGAAATCCGGTTCCGATTCCGCCGCCGCCGTTTCGGGATTCGCCGCCGCCGCCGCACATTCGCCGCCTGCACAACAAACGGATTCGTACACAAAACCGGCGGAGGCGGAGGCGGAACTCCCCGATTTGTTCGCCGCATTGTTCGGCGAAAAAGAACCCGCCCGCAATATCGTTGAACGCGCCGGTGTTTGCGCGAATCAATTAACCGCGCGCAAACTGCTGGACGCATTGCCGCCGTCTTTGCGACAAGCGACCGCCGATTCGTATTCGGCACGCGCTTTGGTTTATGCGTTGTTGTTGGAACGCGGCGACGACAGCATTCGCCGTGCGCAGTGCGATTATTTGCGCGCAAATGCCGACAACGGCGTTTATGATTTGACGATGCTTATCGCACCGGATGCAGATTTGTTGCCGCGTCCGGCGCGATTGCCGATTTTGTTGCGAAGTTTGCCGGCGTTGCGAATGATGTCGCCCGCGCAATATGCGATGTTTAAGAAAAATGTCGGCGCGCTTATTTCCATTGACGAAAAAATTACCGTTTTTGAATGGAGTATAGAAGCGGCGTTGGAGCATTATCTGGAATCGCATTTCGGCGATGCAAACCGCGCACCCGCCCCCGCCGTGCGCGATGCGTTGTCGCGCGCCTTGTCCGTTGCGGCACTCGCCGGGCATCCCGACAATGCGGCGGAAGTTTTTGCCGCACAAACCGCGAATATAAATCCGCGCCCCTTCTACATTCCCGACGGTTTTTCGCCGCCGGAAATGACCGCGGCGTTGCGCCGTCTGGACGGATTGCCGCCCGCACAAAAACGCGCGTTTCTTTGCGCCGCCGCCGACATTGTCGCGCACGACGGCGCGATTAATGCGGACGAAGGCGCGTTGTTGCGCGCATTTGCCGCAGTGCTGGACTGCCCCGTCCCGCCGTTTTTCGCAAACGAAACCGCGCAATAAAAACCCTCGCCGCAATTTCCACAATTTCCGCAATTTTCGCGATTTTCGTTATTTCAATTATTTTCGCCATTTTCGTAATTTCCCGTTTTTCGGCAAAATTCTTCCGCATTCGGGAAGCGGAAAAGGCGCGTTATTTCGCCATTGCGCGAAGATGCAATTCCCGCCATTGCGCGAAAATGCAATTTAAATTATTCTCCGCCATTTTCGTAATTTCCCGTTTTTCGGCGGAATTCTTCCGCATTCGGGCGGACGAAAAAAGGCGCGTTATTTCGGCGTTGCGCGAAGATGCAATTCCCGCCATTGCGCGAAAATGTAATTTCAATTATTCTCCGCAATTTCCACAATTTCCGCAATTTTCGCGATTTTCGTTATTTTAATTATTTTCGCCATTTCCGTAATTTCCCGTTTTTCGGCGGAATTCTTTCGCATTCGGGCGGCGGAAAAGGCGCGTTATTTCGGCGTTGCGCGAAGATGCAATTCCCGCCATTGCGCGAAAATGTAATTTCAATTATTCTCCGCCATTTCCGTAATTTCCCGTTTTTCGGAAAAATTCTTCCGCATTCGGACGGGCGGAAAAGGCGCGTTATTTCGGCATTGCGCGAAGATGCAATTCCCGCCATTGCGCGAAAATGTATTTTAAATTATTCTCCGCCATTTCCGCAATTTTCGCAATTTTCGCGATTTTCGTTATTTTAATTATTTTCGCCATTTCCGTAATTTCCCGTTTTTCGGCGGAATTCTTCCGCATTCGGGCAGCGGAAAAGACGCGTTATTTCGGCGTTGCGCGAAGATGCAATTCCCGCCATTGCGCGGGAGTGATGTCGCCGGGGGCGGCGGTTAGCATACATTGCCCCCGTTGCGTTTTAGGAAATGCGATAACATCGCGAATGCTGTCTTCGCCGCAGGCAATCGCCGCCATTCGGTCCAATCCGAAAGCGATTCCGCCGTGCGGCGGTGCGCCCGATTCTAATGCCGCCAGCAAAAAACCGAACTTTGCGCGCGCCGCCGATTCGTCCATTCCCAACGCCGCCAACATTTTTAATTGCAAATCGGCGCGGTGAATGCGAATGCTGCCGCCGCCGATTTCCGCGCCGTTCAATACCAAATCGTAGGCGCGGGCGAACGCCGCCGCCGGATTGTCCGGCAAATGCGCCTCGTCCGCCGGGCGAGGCGCGGTAAACGGATGATGACGCGCATTCCAAACGCCGTTGTCGTGGTCGCGCTCAAACAGCGGAAAATCGGTAATCCACAACGGGCGCCATTCCTGCGTCAGTAAATTCGCATCCCGCGCGAGTTTGTCGCGCAACGCCGCCAGCGATGCGCAGACAATGTCTTCGCGCCCCGCCCCGAAAAAAATAATGTCGCCATCTTTCGCATTCGCCCGTTGCAAAATTTCGTCCAGCACCGTTTCCGGCAAAAACTTGACGATGGGCGAACGCAATCCTTTTGCGCCTTGCGCGCGCGATTCTACTTTGATATACGCCAGCCCCTTCGCGCCGAAACGCCCGACAAATTCGGTCAATCCGTCTATGTCGCCGCGCGACATTGCGCCGCCGCCCGGCAAAAGTAGCGCCGCTACGCGTCCGTATTTTTCCCGCGCCGGTGCGCGAAAAACCTGAAAATCGGTATCTTGTACAATGTCGCCGATTTCCGTCAATTCCAGCGGATTGCGCATATCGGGGCGGTCGCTGCCGAAACGGCGCACCGCCTCGCCGCAAGTCATGCGCGGAAAAGGCGTTTGCAGCGAAATGTCGGCGGCGGCGAACACCGCGCAAACCATTTCTTCCATTTGCGCAATCACTTCTTCTTCGTCCGTAAACGACATTTCCACATCAATTTGCGAAAACTCCGGCTGCCGGTCGGCGCGTAAATCTTCGTCACGAAAACATCGCGCGATTTGGAAATAACGCTCAAATCCCGCCGCCATCAGCATTTGCTTAAACAACTGCGGCGATTGCGGCAACGCATAAAACGCGCCCGGATGCATGCGCGACGGCACGAGAAAATCGCGCGCGCCTTCGGGAGTCGGCGGCGCCAAAAACGGCGTTTCCACTTCGGTAAAATCGCGCGCCGAAAGCCATTCGCGCGCCGCCCGCGCCATCCGATGACGGCGGCGCAAGTTATCTTGCATTCGCGCACCGCGCAAATCGGCGACACGATTGCGCAACCGCACTTCTTCGGAAGCGTCTTCGGAAACAAGCGGCGCGGCGGCGGTGTTTAAGATTTCCAACGCGGAAAGATGCAATTCTACGCCGCCGGTCGCAAGCGTTTCGTTTTCGGCACCATCGGGACGCGGGCGCACAATGCCTTCGGCGCGCAACACATATTCGCCGCGCACCCGGTCGGCAACCGCAAAAACTTCGGCGTTGTCGGGCGCGGCGACAATTTGCAAAACGCCGCCGCGGTCGCGCAAATCTATAAAAATAACGCCGCCGTGATCGCGCCGAGTCCGCGCCCAGCCGCACACGACAACCGTAGAATCCAGAAGTTTTTTGTCAATATCCCCGCAAAGATGAGTACGCATATCCGTATTTTATCATCCCGCCGTTTTTTTGCGGGCGGCGGTCAAAATGCCGCGCAACAAGCGCACTTCGGAAGCATCCGGTTCGGCGCGCATAAACAAACGGCGCAGGCGGGCGCGCAACATTTTATTGTCGCCGCGTTTCGGCATATTAATGTCGGATAAAAATTCATCGCAATGCGCGAGTAGCATATCGGTTTGTTCTTGAGTCGGTCGTTGCCGCGCCGCACCGTTTTCGGAATCGCCGCGCCCGAGAGTCGCGCACCGCAATTCGTACGCCGCAACTTGCACCGCCTGCGCCAAATTTAGCGACCAATAATCCGCGCTGGACGGAATTCCCACCGCATAACCGGCGCGGCGCACATCTTCGTTGTCCAAACCGCTGCGTTCGCCGCCGAACAAAAATGCCGTCTCAAATCCTTTCGCCATTTTCGCCGCCGCAATCTCGCCCGCCCGGCGCACATCCACCGCGGTCGGCGAAAAATCGCGCGGGCGGGCGGTGAAAGCAAAAACATCCGCGCAATCGGCAATCGCCGAAGGCAAATCCTCGCACACTTGCGCATTTGCCAGCACATCCAAAGCGCCCGCCGCCATTGCCCGCGCGGAAGAATCTATCAGCGCGCGCGGTGCGGACAAATACAAGCGATTAATTCCCATCGTTTTCATCGCCCGCGCGGCGGCACCGATATTGCCCGGATGCGTTGTCTGATGCAAAATAAAACGCACATGTTGCAGCGGTGCGGCAACCGGCGCATCCGCCGTGCGCGGATGACGCGGTTTCATTTGCCGAAAATTGTCGCCGCAGCGAACGCGAAAACGGCGGCGCGATTCCGCATCGGCGCGGATTATTTGGAGTCGTCGCGGCGCATGCCGCCTTCGCCGCGCGATATTCCCACCACGCCGGTGCGCGCGGTTTCCAAAATATTGTCGTCTCCTGCGGCGCCGAGAAAAGCATCCAGTTTGTCGCCGTCGCCTGCAACTTGCACAATGAAAGTCGTGGAAGTCACATCCACAACCGCGGCGCGAAATATACCGGCAAGGCGCACCATTTCGGCGCGCGTATCTCCTTCGGCGCGGATTTTAACTAACATCAATTCCCGTTCCACATGCCGTTCGTTGGTAATGTCGACAACTTTGAAAACTTCTATCAGTTTGTTAACCTGTTTGGTAATTTGTTCTATAACCGCATCGTCGCCGGAAGTAACGACAGTCATGCGCGACAAAGTTGCGTCTTCGGTAGGGGCGACGGTCAGCGATTCGATGTTGTAGCCGCGCGCCGAAAAAAGCCCCGCCACGCGCGACAATGCGCCCGATTCGTTTTCCATCAAAATGGAGAGAATGCGCCGCATTTTATAAATCCTCCGCCAGCACCATTTCCGAAAGTCCCTTGCCCGCCGCCACCATCGGATACACATTTTCGGACGGGTCGGTCAGCACATCCAAAAATACGACATCGTTTTTGCGCGCAAATGCCGCCTTCATCGCCGCCTCCAACTCTTCGGGTTTTTCCACGCGCATGCCGATATGCCCGTAACTTTCGGCGAGTTTGACAAAATCGGGCAACGCATCCATATACGATTCCGAATAGCGGTTGCCGTGAAAAAATTCCTGCCACTGCCGCACCATTCCCATATAGCGATTGTTTAAATTGATAATTTTGACGGGCAAGCGATATTGTTTGCAAGTAGACAATTCCTGCAAACACATAATGATGGACGCCTCGCCGGTGACGCAAGCGACAGTCGCTTTCGGATATGCCGTTTGTACGCCGACCGCCGCCGGCAAACCGAATCCCATCGTGCCGAGACCGCCGGAATTGATCCAGCGGCGCGGTTTGTTAAATTTGTAATATTGCGCCGCCCACATTTGATGCTGCCCCACATCCGAAGTAACATACGCATCGCCGCGGGTGATTTTATACAGCATTTCAATAACCTGCTGCGGCTTGATAACATCGGTGCGCGTTTTATAGCGCAAACATTTTTTGGCGCGCCATTTTTCTATCGTTTTCCACCATTCATCCAGCCCTTCGGACGGCAGATATTTTCCGCACATCGCGTTCATTGATTTCAATACTTCGCCGACATCGCCGACAATCGGCACATCCACGCGCACCCGTTTAGAAATGGAAGACGGGTCTATGTCAATATGAATAATATGTCGCGCCTCGCGGGCGAAATGATCGGGGTCGCCGATAACGCGGTCGTCAAAACGCGCCCCGACCGCCAACAACACATCGCAATACTGCATCGCCATATTCGTTTCGTAAGTACCGTGCATTCCCGGCATACCGAGAAACTGCGAATCATCGGCGGGATATGCACCCAATCCCATCAGCGTATTCGTCACCGGACAGCGGAGTTTTTGGACCAACTTCGTCAACTCCGCGGAAGCGTTGCCGAGAATCACGCCGCCGCCCGAATACACCATCAGTTTGCGGGCGTTTTTAATCAGTTGCAACGCGCGTTTGATTTGTCCGACATGCCCGCGCGATACCGGATTGTACGAACGAATGCGCACCGGCGAAGAATCGGGCGCATAATCGGCGGTGAGGGCGGTAATGTCTTTCGGAATATCCACCAACACCGGCCCGGGACGTCCGCTGGTCGCAATATAAAACGCGCGGCGAATGGCGGGCGCAATATCTTCGGTTTTGGAAACCAAAATATTATATTTTGTGCAAGGGCGCGTAATTCCCACGGTATCGGCTTCCTGAAAAGCGTCTTGCCCGATGGCACGAGACGGCACTTGTCCGGAAATCACCACCAGCGGAATGGAATCCATATACGCTGTCGCAATTCCGGTCACGGCGTTGGTCACGCCCGGTCCGGAAGTCACCAAACAAACGCCGGGTTTGCCGGTCGCGCGGGCATAAGCATCGGCGGCGTGTGCCGCACCTTGTTCGTGACGCACGAGAATGTGGCGCAACTTTTTTTGTTTGAAAATTTCGTCGTAAATATGCAACACCGCCCCGCCGGGATACCCGAAGATATGCTCCACTTTCATTTCCTGCAGAGTACGGATGACAATTTGCGCGCCGGTCAGATTCATAAAATTTTTGCCGCCCGTGCGGGGCGGTTTCGTATTAATGGTAAAATTATAACCGCAATCCGTTGTTATGGCGCACCGTCCGCGCGATTATTTTTTTCGCATCATTCCATTTTTCCGTCTACCGTCAGTTTTTTACCCCCATTTAACGCCATTCGCCGCGAATCCGGCGCGGACAAATGAATCCCGCCCGCGACAATTTACCCGCCGCGCTGGCGTTCATGTTGGGCGCAATATTGCTGATTTCGGCAATGGATGCGGTCGCCAAAATCCTCACCGAAACCGTGTCGTTGGCGGTTGTCGTCTGGGCACGATTTGCATTTCATACTTTGTGGTTGACCCCGGCGGTGCTTTTTCTCGTTTGGAAAAATCCGCACCAAAAACCGGTTCGCCGCCGCGACATTCCCGGACACGCTTTGCGGGGCGGATGCATCACGCTGGCGACGGTATTTTATTTCGCCGCCATTCGCGACAATCCAATTCCAGATGCGATTGCGGTATTTTTTGTAGAACCGGTTTTTGTTATGTTTCTGGCGGCGGCATTTTTGGGCGAAAAACTCCGCGCCCGCCGCATTGTCGCCGCAATCGTTTCGTTTGCGGGCGTCCTTGTCGTTTTGCAACCGGGCGGCGGACATTACGAACCGACAATTTTATTCGCATTGCTTGCCGGATTTTGTTTCGCCGCCTATGTCGTGGCAACGCGCCTTTTTTCAATTCGCGGTTCGGCAACTATTAATGCATGGGGGGCGGCGTTGGCGGCGACGGTGTGGACTTCGCCGGTTTTGTTTTGGCAATGGGAAACGCCGACCGGTGCGAACGGAGAATGGGAAATGCTGATTTTGCTGGGCGCATTGGCGGCGTCCGGGCATTTGCTGTTTACTTTCGCCTGCCGTTTTGCGGACGCTTCAATTGTCGGCATATTTCATTACGCGGAAATTATCGCCGCCGCCGCCATCAGTTATTTTTTGTTCGCACACATTCCAGACGGACGAGTTTGGGCGGGATTCACCCTCATCGCCACCGCCAAAATCACCCTAACAATTTTAGAAATGCGAAAACGCACGACATAGTTTTATTCCACCATTTCCACAAAAGCGGCGGAAAAAAGAAAAATTGTTATTTCCTGCATTTTTCTAATTGTCGCCGAATTTTTCTACAATCCTAATCCTGCTTTTGCAAGAATTGACATGCCGGGACAATACACATTCATCAAATCAATGTGATGAGAAGACAAATTATCGCCCGCCGCAAAAACCTCGTCGCCGTCTTTTTCAAGAATCAACTTTTTGCCACGATAATCGCCATCGCCCGACCATAGCGTCAGCGTGCAATCGGCAACTTCAATAATTTGCGGGTAAGCGACAGATTTCTGTTTCGCCGCTTTTTTTCGCCGCTCCGTCACTTTTTCTGATGCTCTCGTCGCCGCTTTGTTTCGCTGCTCCGCCGCTCTTTCCTCCGCTCTTTTCGCTTCTCTTTGCGGTCTTTCTATAATCCATTTTCTCTCCTCTTCGGGCGAACCGACAGTGAAAATAAACACAAGTCCAAAAGCAGCAACTATCACAGAAATAAAGTACCGTAATCGCGGAAAAACCAAAACAATGATAGCCCCGAAAATTGTGAACATTGATATCATAGCAGCCACTCCAAACCAAACAACGGCAAAGTCGTCGTTTATATTTTCCTCTTGCCATGAGGAAAAAAGAGGCACAAGCACCATGCTCGCAACCAAGATACAGAAAGCGATAAGGCGTATTTTCCGTTTCTGCTTATTGATAATTTCCTTTTGACGGCGTTTTTCCGCTTCGCGCTCCTCCGCTTCGCGGCGTTTGGATTCCGCTTCTTCCTTTTTTTCCTCTCCTCCTCTAAACGCTTTTTTTCGCGCTTTTCCTTTTGACGGCGTTTTTCCGCCTCGTGTTCCTCTTGCTCTTTTTTGAGGCGAGATTGCAACATTTCATAATCCGCATCCGTGGGCGCAGGCGCACCGCATTTCGGGCAAGTCGCCGCTTTCGTGCTGACATCGCCGCCGCATTCTTCGCATTTCATAATTGCCATTTTATTTTCTCTTTCAGATTTTGCAATTAAAAACGAACGAAACTATGCCGGCAAAGATGCCACCGGACGCGCGCCGTCAAAGTTTTCTACGACGATGCATTCCTCTTCGTCAAGGCGCAAAATTATCAGACCGCGCCGCTTCGCTTCTTTTGCCGCTTCATCGGAAAGCAACTCGGCGCTGACCATTCCCAAAACTTTGCGGTTTTCCGTCAATTCCGGATTGAATTGTTTCGCAAAATTCGGCAACGCGTTTTCGGCAAAATTGGCGACATCTTCCGCCGACATTGAATATGCGGCACGCCCCGCCGCGACAAAATCATCGGCGATTCCGACCACTTGAAATTCATCGTACATTTTCATGGAGCGCACTTCGCGGAGCGAAATATCGCCGAGACGTTTCTCCGCATCCAAGGCGATAAAAACTTTTTCGTGCCATTCCATCTGCCAGCCGTGTTTTTCAAAAATCCTGTCCAGCCAGCGTTCGCATGCCTCATACTTGCGGCGGCGTTTGGATTGTGCGTCAAAATTAGTCATAATCTTAATTATATCAAACCGCTGTAAAATCGCGTTATAATGGTTTTCGGAATTCTGAAACTAAAACGGAGAACAAAAAATGTCTGCAAATGAAATGCAAGTGCCGGAAAACGGCGAAAAAATTATTGTCGGCGAAAACGGCGTGTTGCAAACGCCCGCCCGTCCGATTATTCCTTTTATAGAAGGCGATGGAATCGGTGCGGACATTACGCCCGTGATGCGGCGCGTTGTCGACGCCGCCGTTTCCGCCGCTTATGGCGATTCGCGCAAAATCGCGTGGATGGAAATATTCGCCGGCGAAAAAGCAGCGCAACGCAAAAAAGATGATTGGCTGCCCGCCGAAACATTGCGCGCGATTCGCGATTATGCCGTATCCATAAAAGGACCGCTGGCGACTCCAACCGGCGGCGGCATTCGTTCGCTCAATGTCGCGATTCGCCAAACATTAGATTTATATGCTTGCGTTCGTCCGGTGCGTTATTTTTCCGGCGTTATCTCGCCGCTCAAAAATCCCGAAAAAACCGACATGATTATTTTCCGCGAAAACGCCGAAGATATTTATGCGGGAATTGAATGGGAATCGGATTGCGCGGAAGCGAAAAAAATAATTTCTTTTTTGCAAAACGAAATGGGCGTGAATAAAATTCGTTTTCCGGAATCGTCCGCCATCGGCATAAAACCGGTATCGCGCGAAGGAACGCGGCGACTCGTGCGGCGCGCCCTCCAAAACGCAGCGGACCAAAAACGCGAATCGGTGACATTGGTACACAAAGGCAACATTATGAAATTTACCGAAGGCGCGTTTATGCGTTGGGGTTACGAAATTGCGCGGGACGAATTTGGCGCAAAACTTTTGGACGGCGGACCGTGGCATGTTTTTCGCGCAAACGGGCGCGACATTGTCGTAAAAGATTTTATTGCCGATAACTTTTTGCAACAAATTTTATTGAAACCCGAAGAGTTTGATGTTGTCGCTACGCTTAACTTAAACGGCGATTATATTTCGGACGCATTGGCGGCGCAAGTCGGCGGCATCGGCATCGCGCCCGGCGCAAATCTTTCGGACGAATGCGCGGTGTTTGAAGCGACGCACGGCACCGCCCCCAAACACGCCGGACAAAACAAGGCAAATCCCGGTTCATTAATTCTTTCCGCCGAAATGATGTTGCGCCACATCGGTTGGAATGACGCCGCCGATTTGGTGATTCGCGGAATGTCCGCCGCCATCGCCGCCGGAAAAGTAACTTACGATTTGGCGCGCGGAAATCCGAACGCCGAAACGCTTTCTTCATCCGATTTCGGCGAAGCCATCGCCGCGGCAATGCGTAAATAAAATTCGGAGATTTTTTCTATTTTCGGAAATTTGCGTTTTTTTATTTTTGGAGATTTCTTTTTAATTTTCGGAGATTTCCGTTTTTTTATTTTTGGAGATTTCTTTTTAATTTTCGGAAATTTGCGTTTTTTTATTTTCGGAGATTTTTTTATTTTCGGAAATTTCCGTTTTTTTATTTTCGGAGATTTCTTTTCTATTTTCGGAAATTTGCGTTTTTTTCTCCATTTTTGTGCAGGCGGAAATTTTTGTAAAATTTCGCTGTTGCCAAAAATTAGCGCGGCAACAAGACGAACATTTTGCCGCGCGATTTCATCAATCCCGCCATTGTTTCGGCGCGGTCGCCGCGTCCCCAGAAAAAATCGGCGCGAATGTCGCCTTTGATTGCACCGCCCGAATCTTGCGCGAACATCAATTTTTGCAAAGGCGCGCCGTTATCCGGGGCGGTCGTTGCCAGCCACACCGGTGCGCCGCGCGGCACTTTTGTAAAATCCGCCGCCAAACTTCGTTCCGGCGTCAACATCACGCCCAACGCGCCAATCGGTCCGTCGCCGACTTCGGCGCGGCGCGAAAAAAATACATAACTCGGATTTTCGTTAAGCAAATCATCCGCCCGCGCGGGATTTTTTCGCAACCAATCGCGCAACGAAAATAAATTTACTTCTTCAATTTGCATTTCGCCGCGCGCCACCAGCAACTTGCCGATGGAACGATACGGATGTCCGTTCTGGTCGCGATAGCCGACTCCGACAACTTCGCCGTCCGGCAATTGCACCAGCCCTGATCCTTGAATATGCAAAAAAAACAGCGCGTGCTTGTCGTCCACCCACAAAATTTCATCGCCCGTCAGCGGTGCATTTTCGCCGTCAATTTCGGCGCGGGAATAGTACGGAACGACTTCGCCGTTTTGCACCCGTCCGCGAAGACGTTTGTTTTGCAAAGACGGATACAAATCGCCCAGCGATATGCGCAGCAAATCGTCCGGGCGCGCGTACACCGGATATTGATAGCGCGCGGAAGGCGAAAATGCGCCGCGCAAAAGCGGTTCGTAATAGCCGGTAATTAATCCTTCATCGCCGCCCGCCGCCGTCAAAAGCCGGTGCGGCAAAAAATGCGTTTCAAAAAATTGTCGCGCCGCAGACGACGAAACGGGCGACAATCGCGCCGCGGCGGCGCACGGCGTTTTCCATTCTTCGCCGCGCAATGTTTCGCAACTGCGCAAAAATACCGGCACCGCGGCGGCATGATCATCCGCCCGCCAGCCCGGCAAATCGTCCCACGAAACGACAACGCGGCGCGGCGAATCGGAAACGCCCGCGCAACCCGACAAAAACGCGAAACATAAAATCGCCGCGAGAAATAAAAAACGCGTTTTCATTTGTCGCTTTCGCCAAACAAACGCGCGCGTTCGGTTTCCGCGCGTGCGGCGGAAATATCGTACGACTGCCCGCCGGTATGCATCGCTTTAATGCCGGCGACAACTGAGGCGAATTGCACAATTCGCCGCCATTGCCATTCGTGTGCGAGACCGTATAAAACGCCCGCCCGATAGGCGTCTCCGCAGCCGGTTGTGTCGGCGGTTGCACCGAATGTCGCCGCCGCCGTGCGAAAAGTTTGTCCGCCGTGCGACACTTCGGAACCCGCATCGCCATGCGTAATTAATAACGCGCGCATTTCGTTCGCGACAAACGGCGCGCCGGTAGTTTTTTGGAACGCGGCGTATTCGTCTTGATTAAAAATCGCCGCCCGACACAACGCAGCCATTTCGCGCAACTCGTCCGCCGAAAATAATCCGACCGCCTGCCCGGGATCAAAAATAAACGGTGTTTTTGCCGCCGCCAGTTCGCGCGAAAAACGCAACATTCCTTCTTTGCCGTTCGGTGCGACAATCGCCCAATCGGGCGCGGCGGGCGAATCGGAAATACTTTGCAAATGCGCCAATCCGGCGGCACCGGGATGGAAAAAAATCATCTGACTTTCGTCATCGTCGTTGATGATGAACGCCTGCGCGGTCAATTCGCCGTCCATAATTTTAACTGCAGAATCGCAAATTCCGCAGTCGGCGAGATGGGCGCGATAGGGCGCGAAATCTTCGCCCGCCGCCGCCATCAATCGCGGCGACATTCCCAACTGCCGCAAGCCGTAGGCGATATTGCCCGCGCAGCCGCCGAAACGCCGCCGCATTTCGGGCGCGGTATATGCCGCCGAAAATCCCGCCGCCGCCGGGTCGGAAAGCCGCGCACCGAAACGCCCGCGCACCCGCATAATATAATCAAACGCCAGCGATCCCGTAATCAAAATTTCCGCCATTAATTTTCTCCGCAAAAACCGCCATTATACCGCCGACTTTTTTTGTTGACAACTGCCGCGATAATTTTTTTTGCATTTTTGCACAAAACCGCGATTTTGTTTCGCCAACTTTTTTTCCGCCATTTTCGTAATTTCCATATTCGGAAAATGGCGAAAAAGTTTAAATTATTAACCCCGCCCGGCGACAATTCGCATTTTCGCGCCCTCAAATCTCGCGCCGCATCAGCGATTCTTCAAACGGAAAATGCGAAAGTACTTCGCAACCGCTTTCGGTAATTAGAACTTGCTGTTCCAATTTAACGCCTTCGGCATCGTCTTTGCCGCCGATATAACTTTCCAAACACAAAGTTGTCATCGGATGCAAAACGCCATCGTAACCGGCGGAATCAAAATCTTGTTTGTGCAAAATGTATGGATATTCGCCGGTCATGCCGACACCGTGCGCAAGTACGAAATAACGGTTGTTTGCGAATTCATCCGGAATTTTCCACGCCTTTTCGGAAATTTCCGCAAACGACATGCCCGGTTTTATCATCTCCGCATTGTGATGAATTTCGTCCAGCGCGAGTTGATATAACTTGCGTTGTCGCGCGGAAGGTGCGCCGCCGCCGCAATAAAAAGTGCGCGAATAATCGGCGTAATAACCGAACGGTCCGATGACATCGGTATCCAGGGCGACCAGTTCCCCGTCCGCCGCCGCACGGGCGGAACATTCCTGAAACCACGGATTTGTCCGAACGCCGGACGCCATTAAACGGGTTTCCACATAATCGCCGCCCGCTGCAATGATGGATTCGTGCAGCAACGCCCATAGCGCGTTTTCGGACATTCCCGGACGGACGGCGGCGCGCAACTTTTCCACGCCGGCATCTGTTGCGGCGATGGAGGCGCGAATGCATTTTATTTCCTCCGCCGATTTTTGCGCCCGCGCATGCTCCAATGCGCGTTGTGCGTCAAACAATTGAAAGCCGCGTTTTTCTAACGCGCGTTGATGCAAAACAGTCGCGGTTTCAACGCCGAGTCGCCGCCCGCAAGGACGCGCCAAATCGGCGATTTCGTCCGCCCATTCTTCGGCTTTTTCTTCTTGCCGCGAATCGGCGGCGACAGCGGAAGCGCAAACGCACGGACGAATTTCGTCCGCCAAAGAGCCCGCCGCCAGATGCGCGCATCCCGGAAATTCAAACAACACAACCGCCCCTTCGCGCGGAATAAACGCATAACGCGAAGCGGGATTGCGCGAGGTAAAAATCTGCATATTGCGCGCGCCGGTCGCATAGCGGATATTGACGGCGTCAAACAAAACGCAAGCGTCCAGTTCCATTTTTTCCATTTCGGTACGCAATCGCGCGAGTCGGTGCGCGTACAATTTCGGCAAATCGGCGGCGGCGGAATCGGGCGCGGCGGATGAAGGCAAAAAACGTGCCTTTCCCCGCACTTTGCGCGGATCAAAAAACGACATCGGCGTATCTCGGCATGCGATTTTTTTTACGAATTTTTTCGGAGTTTTTACGAATTTTTTCGGAATTTTTACAAAAAATAAAAAACAGAATCGTCCAGAATCTTCATAACCATATCACAAATTTATATTTTTTTATAACATGCGAAATTAAATGCGAAATTAATTTTTTTATAACATGTGGAATTAATATTTTTTTATAACATGCGAAATTAATACGGAATTAATAATGCGAAACTAATGTTTTTTTATAACATGCGAAATTAATGCGGAATTAATAATGCGAAACTAATATTTTTTTATAACATTTTTATAACATGCGAAACTGTCCGTTTGCGTTGCAAAAGCGCGACTTCGTTTTTTTCATTAAAATACTTTTTTTATTAATTTTATTAAAATACCTGCGTGTGCTACAATCGGCGAATGCGGGAATGCGATTTATTGGTGATTGGCGGCGGCAGCGGCGGTGTGCGGGCGGCGCGATTGGCGGCGCAACGCGGCAAAAATGTCATTCTCGCCGAAAAAAACGCCCTCGGCGGCACTTGCGTCAATATCGGCTGCGTGCCGAAAAAAATATTCGTTTATGCTTCTTCATTTTCCGATGATTTTTCCGCCGCCGCCGCTTTCGGCTGGACTGCCGCAAACGGCGGCGCGCACGACTGGAAAACTTTGCGCGAAAACAAAAACCGCGAAATCGCGCGCCTGAATTCGGTTTATGCCAAACTTCTCAAAAATGCGGGCGTAAAAGTTATCGCCGATTCCGCCGAGTTGTGCGGCGACAACATTGTGCGGGCGGACGGCGAAGATATTCGCGCCGACAAAATTCTCATCGCTACCGGCGCGGTGCCGGCGCGTCCGAATTTGCCGGGGGCGGCGTTGGGATTGTTGTCCGATGACATGTTTTTTCTTCCGTCTTTGCCGCGCCGGGCGGCGGTTGTCGGCGGCGGTTATATCGCGCTGGAGTTTGCCGGCATTTTGGCGGGACTCGGCGTGGAAACGAGTTTGTGCTATCGCGCCGATTTGCCGTTGCGCGGTTTTGATGACGATTTACGCGCGCATTTGGCAACCGAAATCGCGGCGCGCGGCGTGCAAATTCGTGCCGGAAATGCCCCCGTCAAAATAGACAAAAACGGCGACACATTGCGCCTGCATTTTGCGAACGGCGATGCGCTGGATACCGATATTGTTTTGCTGGCGACCGGACGCAAACCATCCCTCCCGCCCGGACTGGACAAAACCGGCGCCGAAGCAAACGAACGCGGTTTTTTGGAAGTGGATGACGATTATCGCGTTCGCGGTTGCGATTCGTTGTATGCCGTGGGCGATGTTTTGCAAACGCCCGCATTGACTCCGGTAGCGACCGCCGAAGCGGGTGCGTTTGTCGCCCGCGCATTTGGCGGCGGCGGCGGCAACAATTCGTCTGCGCAAGTGGATTATGCGCACATTCCCACGGCGGTATTTTCGCGTCCGCCGCTGGCGACAGTCGGCATGACCGAATCCGCCGCCGCCAAAAAAGGAATCGCCGTCAAAGTACACAAAAGCGCATTTGCGACAATGAAAAACGGATTCGCCGGACGGCAATGGAAAATGCTGATGAAACTTGTCGCAGACGAAAAAAGCGGAAAAATCTTGGGCGCACATCTGGTCGGCGAAGACGCCGCCGAAATCATTCAAGGCATCGCCGTTGCGGTAAAAATGGGCGCAACCAAAGCCGATTTCGATTCCACCATCGGCGTCCACCCCAGCAGTGCCGAAGAATTCGTCACAATGCCCGACTGATTTTTTCGCGCCCCTTGCGGGCGTTTTCGCCTTCGCCCGCCGCTGTCATTTTCGGTTTTCGGTATTCAGGTTTTTCGGCGGAATGGTGCAAATCGCGAAACGGCGGGCGATTTTTTGCGATTTATCTTGTATTTTGCGCGCATAAATACTATAATTGATTTATTCCACGGGGGCGCACTTGGGCTTTGACGTGGGTTACGAAACAGACGGAGCATGCCAAGGTCGGAATTCCTTGTAAAACCGTTCCACAAAACAATATAAACGCCAACGATGAGCGTTTCGCACTCGCCGCCTAAAAATCGGTGATGCCTTCACCCCGAAGAGTTCGCGATTCGGAATGTGGAGTAATATAGCGGACTCGCCGCCTTGCAGTGCCGACGGGCAATGCGGTTAAAAATAGACGGCTGGCGCGGATTTCGCCTCGTTCTTCGGGCGTTTTTGCGCAAGACACAAACGACGAACTAAGCATGTAGTCGCCGGCTGTGTAGGACTCGCGGACGGGGGTTCAATTCCCCCCGCCTCCACCAGTTTTTCTTTTGCATTTTCGCGAATTTCCAATCGGAACGCGAGGACAATTGCCCGCTTAATTTCATTGGTACACAAAACGGCGGACTTGCGCCCGGCGGAGAATCGGGACCGCATTTCGCCTCTCCATGTTCGTACCAAACAGCGGAAATGAACGCGATGAGGGCGGCGGCAAAAACTATCTGACCGGCAAACCAAAACTTTCTTTTAAATATTCCCAGCATTCTTCCGCCGAAATATATCCAGCACCAGGAAACAAAAATGGCGAACCCCGGCAATACAATAATACCGTTATAAAAATTAAAACCTCTGCGGTTAATTTCGGTGTCGCGCAACTCCGCCGCAAAATACAGCCACAACGGAATTGCGAAACCCGCTGCAATCCACGCCGCCGTGTGCCGTTGTTGCGCGATGTTCGGACGCGAACGGGCGTATTTTCCGGTGCCGGGAGCGAAATCGTTGTCGGGTATTTTTATACTGAAGTCCCAACGGGCGAAATGCCCGAAACCGAAAGGCGGAAGTTTTCCCGAATCGCACCGGCAGGCACAATCCGCCGCGAAAATCGCCCCCACCGCCGCAATTAAAATGTCACGCCCATTCAAGCCGAGCCAATAGGACGACAAAACCGATGCAACGCCCGTCGCCATCGCCACAACGCCGCTCATCGGCGACACTTTATAACTGTCGTACAATAAGCCCACAAAGATGAACGCGGAAATGCCGAATACTTTCAGTACGTCCCAATTCATTTGCAGACAAAACCCCGCGAATTATGCAGGCGGATGCGATTCTTTGCGCAACAATTCAATTGCGGATTCCAAAGACATTGCGATGTTTTTGTTTTCGCCGAGACGGCGCAATGATACGCCGCCGCTGTCGGCTTCGTTTCGTCCCAGCGCGAGAATAATCGGCACTTTTGCCGCCGAATGTTCGCGTACTTTGTAATGAATTTTTTCGTTGCGCAAATCGCACACCGCGCGCAATCCGGCGTTTTGTAAGGCGGCGCAAACTTTTTGCGCGTGCGCATCCGCATCCGATACGATTGTCGCGCAAACGACTTGCAGCGGCGACAACCACAACGGCAGCCGCCCGGCGTGATGTTCCAGCAAAATGCCGATAAACCGTTCAAACGAACCGACAATCGCGCGATGACACATAACCGGACGAACGCGTTTCCCGTCCGCATCCGTATATTCCGCCCCCAATCGTTCGGGCAACACAAAATCCACTTGCCATGTGCCGCATTGCCATTCGCGTCCGATGGCATCGCGCAAAACAAATTCAAGTTTCGGACCGTAAAACGCGCCTTCGCCGGGATTCATTTCATATTTTACTTTCGCCCGTTCGCAAGCGATTCGCAACGCGTTTTCGGCGCGATCCCACACCGCATCTTCGCCCGCCCGCACCGGCGGACGGTCGGCAAAACGAATGCGAAACGATTCAAAACCGAAATCCGCATACACCGACGAAAGCAACTTCATAAACGCTGCGGTCTCGTCCGCGATTTGCGAATCGGTGCAAAAAATATGCGCATCATCTTGCACGAAGTTGCGAACGCGCATCAATCCGTGCAATGCACCGGACGGTTCGGCGCGATGACACGAACCGAATTCGGACATACGCAGCGGCAAATCGCGATAACTTTTCGCGCCGCGTTTGTAAATTTCCACATGGCACGGGCAGTTCATCGGTTTCAGCGCGAAAATGCGCGTATCATTCGGGTTTTCGGCGTAATCGCGCAAAGCATCTTCGTTTTCGGCGAGGTACATATTGTCGCGAAACTTTTCCCAATGCCCGGACGCTTCCCACAATTTTCGGTCGACGAGTTGCGGCGTTTTAACTTCGGAATAACCGGCAGCGCGTTGACGGCGGCGCATGTAATCTTCCAAAATGCGATACAAACGCCATCCCTTGTCGTGCCAGAATGCCGCACCCGCCGCCTCTTCCTGAAAATGAAAAAGCGCCATTTCGCGTCCGAGTTTGCGATGGTCGCGTTTTGCGGCTTCTTCCAGCATCCGCAAATGCGCGCGCAACTCCTTGCCGTCTCGCCATGCAGTGCCGTAAATTCGCTGCAATTGCGGACGGCGCGAATCGCCTCGCCAATAACTACCGGCGACATGCGTGAGTTTGAACGCATCGCCGACATCGCCGGTATGCCGCATGTGCGGACCGCGACACAAATCCAAAAAATCGCCCTGCCGATAAAACGACACTTCCGCCGCCGCATCAATCGCATCCAACAATTCCAATTTAAACGGACTATTTTGATAATGCGTGCGGGCGGCATCTCGCGTCCACACTTCGCGGCGAATGGGAATTTTTTGCGCCGCCAATTCGCGCATGCGCTTTTCCAACTTTTCCAAATCTTCGGGCGTAAACGGCGTTTCGCGGAAAAAATCGTAATAAAATCCGTTGGCAGTCGCCGGTCCGATAGTCGGTTGCGCATCCGGAAAAAGTTGCGCCGCCGCTTGCGCCAACAAATGCGCGCAATCGTGACGAATCAGCGGCAACGCATCTTCATCTTCGCGGCGGACAAATTCCAGAACGCAATCGGCGGACGGCGGCAAATAAATATCGCGCAACTCGCCGTTAATTTTGCAGGCAACGGCAGCGCGTTCCGCCCCCGCCGCAATATCGGCGACAGACGCCCCCGAATCTGCAACACGCCGCTCCCCGCAAATCATCACCGAAATTTCAGACATGGCGGAATTATAGCAACATTGCCGCCGCAACAGAATCGGATGCGGCGATTAGAATCCGCAAAAACTTTCGCGCGAACGGGAATTACTTTTTTCGCCGTCTTTTCGTTCTTTGTCGTTTGCGGGGGCGGGGCGTTGGCGTGATATACTTATTAAATGGAAAAAATCGGCAGACAACGGGGCGACGACAAAACGCGGCGCAATCCGATTCCCATTGTACCGGCGGAAACTTTGCTCAAAAAACCGCCGTGGATTCGCGCGCGCGCACCGCACAACCGGCGTTTTTCCGAAATTAAACAAATCTTGCGAAAGCACCGCCTGCATTCGGTTTGCGAAGAAGCATCGTGTCCGAATATCGGCGAATGTTTCGGCAAAGGGACGGCGACTTTTATGATTCTCGGCGATCTTTGCACGCGCCGATGCCCGTTTTGCGATGTCGCACACGGACGACCGGAACCGCCGGATGCACACGAACCCGAAAATCTCGCGCGCGTTATTGCCGAATTACGCTTGCGTTATGTCGTCATCACCAGCGTCGACCGCGACGATCTCAAAGACGGCGGCGCGGGGCATTTTGCCGAATGTATTGCCGCCGCCCGTGCTGCATCGCCCGCACTAAAAATAGAAATTCTCGCGCCCGATTTTCGCGGACGACTCGCGCGGGCGTTAGACGCGTTGTCGCATTCGCCGCCGGATGTTTTCAATCACAACTTGGAAACAGTGCCGCGTTTATATCCGCGCGCCCGTCCGGGGGCGGATTATGCGCATTCGCTCAATCTCATCGCCGAATTCAAAAAAATGTTTCCGCAAACGCCGACCAAATCGGGGCTGATGGTCGGACTCGGCGAAACGGACGAAGAAATTTACGAAGTTCTCGCCGATTTGCGCCGCCACAACACCGATATGCTGACGGTCGGACAATATCTGCAACCGTCTCGCGGACATTTGCCGGTAGAAAGATTCGTGCCGCCGCCGATATTTGATGATTACAAAAAACGCGCAGACACGCTGGGTTTTCTCCACGCCGCCTGCGGTCCGCTCGTCCGTTCTTCCTATCACGCCGATGTACAGGCGGAAGAAGTGTTGGCGGCGAATTAAAAATTTATGTCATATTTTGCAAGTTTGTACAACACGGCGGGAAAAGCGAAATGAATGATTTTTTGGAAAAAGTGCGCGAAAACAAAAAATGTTTGCGAGAATGGATGCGGGAATCCGTCATTCAATTGGATGATACCGTGGTGCGGTGTTTTCCCATAATGTTTGGGAAGGAATGGTTGGTTAAAATGCGCAATTTCCCGACCGAGTCGCGCACCAAATTGTTGACATACATATTCAATCACGCTCTGGACGAAACAGCGGAACGTCTGGGGATTAATTATGCTCCGGCGAAAAGCGGGGACGACTGTTTTGCTTGCCACCTGTTCAATTACCAAGTGCGAAAAAAATTGTCCATGGGAAAATCCACGGACTCTTTCGCATCCGGAGCGAAAAACAATAAAAATAACCCTAATATCGTCTTGGCGGTAAACATATCCGCCGATAATCGGACTTGGGAATCGGAGGCGGTTTTTGCCGGTGTTATAGATTTAACCGTCGCTCAACATCCGGAGACAAAGTGGTATACCGGCGGTACTAACCACGCCCCGTTGAAGATACATAAACAAGACATTGGAGTCATCGTTCCTGTCTACGGACAAATTTCTCCCAAAGATAAATTTATTCATTTAGAACGTTATTCTCTTTCCGTTAAAAAGAGGCAGTATGCGCAAAACCATCCAACCGGATAACATTTACAACTCCTGCTGTTTGTCGGGAATGAAAAAAATGGAAAATGAAACTGTGGATTTGGCGGTGACTTCGCCGCCGTACGATGACATGCGCGATTATCATAATAACTCCGCATGGAACTACGATTTTTTTCGGCAAGTCGCCGATGAAATGACGCGCGTGTTAAAACCCGGCGGCGTGATTGTTTGGAATGTCAACGACCAGACAATTAACGGCGGCAAAACCGGCAGCAGTTTTCGGCAGGCGTTATATTTTATGGACGAATGCGGATTGCGTTTGCACGACACGATGATTTACGAAAAAACCGGAGTCGCGTTCGCGTCCGGTCCGCATTCGGTGCGCTATACGCAAAAGTTTGAATTCGTTTTTGTTTTATCAAAAGGCAAACCGAAGGCGATTCATCTGATACAAGACAAACCAAACAAATGGGCGGGCGCGCAAAGTTGGGGGACGGCATCCGCGCGCAAAACCAGCGGCGAAATCCAAAAAGCAAACAGCAAAACCAAACCCGTCCGCGAATTCGGCGTGCGCAACAACATTTGGCGCATTAAAAATTCGGGCGGTTTCGGACAAAAAAACAAAAACGCCTACAAACATCCGGCGACAATGCCGGAAGAGTTGGCGCGCGGACACATTATTTCGTGGAGCGATCCCGGCGATGTCGTATTGGATCCGTTTCTCGGTTCCGGCACAACGGCGCGAGTAGCAAAAGCGGAGGGACGCCGCTACATCGGTTTTGAGATTGACCGCGAATACTTCGCCCTCGCCCGCAAAATGCTAACCGGCAAACAACGGGAAATGAAAATTTAATTTTTTTTGTTCTAATTTGCTACAATCGCCGTGATGACCCGCGAGATATTTGTAGACATTGTTCTGACCGCCGCCGCTGCGGGAGTGGGGGCGGTTGCAGTTCTGGTTGCGTTGGCGACCATCGGCGGCTGGATATGGTTTAACCGCGCCGTCCGAAAAACAGCCCGGGAAACCGCGCAGACGAGTGCAGAAGAAAAAATGCGCGAATTCATCTCCGAATCGAATATTCGCCAAATGCTCGCGGAGGCGGTCGCCAAGGAAGCGAATGTGCTATACTCCGATATGGACAGGTCGCCGATGCACAAATTCGGCGATTTGGCAAAAGAAAGGGGACAAAACGATGAGTGAATTTCGCCATCACAAACTTTCCGGCGAAGACAACGCGCGGATTGACAAATTTCAAGAATCGCTTCCCGACAAACCGGTGCCGGTCGCAGAATTGGCGGAAGATTTCGGGCTGGATGTATGGCGCGCGAAACTGCCGCCGGGCGTTTCCGGTGCCATTCGCCGAACGGAAAACGGCTACGCGATTTATGCCGACCGCGGCGACCCGGAAACGCGGCGGCGGTTTACTTATGCGCACGAACTCGCACATTATCTTTTGCATCGCGAACAAATCGGCGACGGGCTGAACGAGAATGTTCTGTTTCGCAGCAACTTGGCGAACAATCTGGAAGTTGAAGCGAACAAACTCGCCGCCGACATTTTGATGCCGATGCCGATGCTGAACAAACTTGCGGAAACCCGCAAATACGGCGTGCGCGAATTGGCAGAAATTTTCGGCGTCTCCCGCGCAGCGATGCTGATTCGCCTCGGCATTCCCGCATAACCGAACAATCTTTTTCCGCCGATGCAAAATCGGCAAACGGGAAATTTAATTTTTTGGACGGTTTTTATTAAAAGGAAAAAATTATGAAAACAGAAGAAATCGCGGAAAAAGTTTTAACATGCCCGAATTGCGGGAGCGAAGAATTTATGCTTCCCGCCGCCGCGCATGATTTTGTGCGGGTGGTCAACGGTTCCGCGCAAATTGTCCGCACCAAAGCGCACGATGGCGGGCATGATTTTTCGGAATTGATTTGCGCCGAATGCGGCGATGAAACGCCGCTTAACGAGACGGGCGACAAGTTTGACTTTTCGGCATCGCCCCAAAATTAAAACGGAATCAGCGGGCGATTAAACCGCCCGCTTCTTTTGCGATGCGTTCAAATTCTCCGATGATGTTTTCGGTTGACAAAAATTTAACGCGCCCGCGAATGTCGTAATACAAATCCGAATCGATTTTATCCCGAAACGAATTCCGGCGGCTTTCCGGCGCGACAATGACAAAGCGCGCGTAAAAATCTTGCAATTCATGGAATTTTTCCAGCGACCGTTTCATGTCGGTCGTCATTTCAACCTCGTAAAACGCGGACGGCATTTCGCGGCGGTTAAACCAAATTACATCTACCGTTTTCGCATGACGAAGAATTTTTTCGTAACCGAATTCCGGCAACTTCGCAAAATCAATTCGCGCGCTTATTTTTTCTGCTTCCAAAAACTTTTTGTTTTTGTCTTGCGAAGGCGCGTAAGTACGAAAATTTCGCGCCCGCCCCATTTGCAAAAGTAGACCTTGATAATAGGAATGGTTGGACTTTTGTTTTTTCGCGTCATCGGCGGTTTCGTCGTACTGGTTCGCGAATTTGTCGCGCAACTCCCGCAAACAGTCCCGGTTTTGTAAAAACGCAATTCGTCTTGTACGATTCGGCGGATGGAAGCGAACGGCGTTTTTGTACTCCATTCGGAAACATCCAGTTTTTCGTTCAATTGCGATAAAAGCGCGATTCCGCCGAGTTTCGCAACGGCGGCGGTGACTTGTTCGATTTGCGTTTTTTGCGGCATGTTTTTTCCTTTCCTAAAAACTGAAACGAAACTTATTCCGCCTCTTTTTTGACGATTTTGTAGGCGGCGGCGGAATCTAAATCGCCGTTGCCGTCTGCCAGTAAATCGTGCAGGCGGGCGGCGAACAATTTTGCGGAGGGCAGCGGGCAACCGTTCGCCGCACCGTCCGCAATTGCAATTCCCATATCTTTGGAATGCAAAGATGCCTTAAAACCCGGCGCAAAATCGTCTTGCAACATCCGTTTACCGTGAATTTCCAAAACGCGACTTGCGGCGAAACCGCCCAATAACGCCTCCCGTGCCGCCGCCGCATCCACGCCATTTTTTTGTGCCAAAACCATCGCCTCCGCCACGCCTTCTATTGTCGCACCGATGATAATCTGATTGCACGCTTTTACCACTTGCCCCGCACCGGATGTGCCGACAAGCGTAATCGTTTTCCCGGCAGCCCGCAACAGCGGCAATGCGCGCGCGAAGGCATTCGCATCGCCGCCCGCCATAATCGTCAATGCGCCGTCTATCGCGCCGCGTTGTCCGCCTGAAACGGGCGTATCCAAAAAGAATATATTTTTTTTCGCCAACTCCGCCGCGATTTTGCGCGCGGTTTGCGGCGCGATTGTGGACATATCAATTACAATGCCGCCTGCGCGCATGCCGTGCGCGATTCCGTTTTCGCCGAGTACGATTTCTTCCACATCGGGAGAATCGGAAACATTTAGCACAATCGCATCGCATTTTTCGGCGAGGGCGCGCGGCGAATCGTCCGCCGGAATGTCGCAAAATTCTTCATGCGCTGCCAAAGTTTGCGGATTGCGGGCGAAAACGCGCAACGAAAAACCGGCGGCGGAAAAATTTTTGGCAACCGGCGCGCCCATAATGCCGAGTCCGATGCAACCGACAACGGAATCGGCGGGCGACAACGGCGGAAACGAATCGCGATTCATTGCGGATATTCTACTACATCCGCCGCACGGGCGGGCGTTTGAAAAATTCGGCGGTCTTCCAGCCGCATCGCGGTGAGCGTTCGCCCCCACAAACAGCCGGTATCTAACGCGCAAATGTCGCGCCGCAACAACAATCCCAAAGACGACCAATGCCCGACAATCACTGTTGCCGCCCATCGCCGCCGATATGGAAAATCAAACCACGGAATCGTTCCCGGCGGACGATTTGCCGGCGCCCCCGCATAACGCAATATCGTTGCACCATCCGCCGACAACAAGCGCAAACGGGTGAAAACATTCACGACCAAACGATGACGCGATTCTTGCGACAATGCCGGATGCCATCGTTGCGGCGAATCGCCGTACATTGCCGCAAAAAAGTTATCATCCGTTTGCAAACGCGCCGACACTTCCGCCGCCAATTCTTCCGCCTGCATTTGTTCCCATTCCGGCAACCGCCCCGCATGCAAAAGCGTATAATCGCCCGCGCAATGCATCAGCGGCAAAGAACGCAACCAGCCGCAAAGCAAATCGGCGTCCGGCGACTCCAAAACCGCCCGCAGCGATTCGTCTTTCGGTGCGGGACGCGCCCCGATATGGGCGGCGAGTAAATGCAAATCGTGATTGCCGAGAACCGCCCGCACCGAATCGCGCATTTGGTACAAACGGCGCAATACGCCGGGCGAATCGGGACCGCGCCCGACTACATCGCCGGTCAGCCACAGCGTATCGCGCGGCGGCGAAAACGAAATTTGCGCGAACAAATCTTCCAAAGAACGCAGACAGCCGTGAATGTCGCCGATGGCGTAAATCGCCATTTTTATGCGCGCACCGCCCGGCGGCGATGAAAATGATTGACGACAATAATGCCGGAAACCGCGAGTATCGCGCCGAATGCAAAACGCAAAGTCGGTTCTTCGCCGAGAAATAAAATCGCCCCCGATACCCCGAAAATCGGCGTAAAAACATAAAACGGCATCACCGCCGACAGCGGATAATGTTGCAACAATCGGAACAATCCGACATGCCCCACAAGCGACACCACCAACGCGGAATATAAAACGGTCGTCCATTCCGCCGCCCCCGCCGCCATCAGCGGTGCGCGCCATTCTTCGCCGGACAAAAACGACAACGCCAACATCGGCGGCGCGGAAACCAACGCCATCAGCGCGTTTAAGTTGAGCAATCCCAATCCCGATTCGCGAAGTCCGCGCGAAATAACATTCGCAGCGGCATAAAACGCCGCACTAATCAGCACCAGCGCGAACGCCAACGGATAGCCCAAAACGGCAGTATCAAAACCGACAACCAATACGCCGCCCATCGTCAAAAAAATGCCGCCCCACACCGCGCGCGAGGCGCGTTCGCCAAGCATCCACGCGCCCAGCAATATCGCCGCCGGTGTAGAAAACTGCGTGCCGATAAGAATCGCGGATGCACCGCCCGCCAAATACAACGCCCAGTACATCGCGCCGTATACGCCGATTCCCATCGTCAGACAAAATCCGCCCGCCGCCCGCCAATGCGCCAGCGCGGGCTTAAATCGCAAAAACGGCGCCAACACCGCCGCCACCAACGCAAAGCGCATTGTCGCAAACAAAAACGGCGGAAAATGTTCCACCCCGACTTTGCCGAACAAATACGCGCCAGAAAAAACGGCATTAATGGCGAGGACGGCGAAAACGGCGGGCGCGGAAAGCATTGCCGTATTATAAGGCGGTGCGTTTTGTTATTGACAACACCGCGCAAAACGCGACAATCGCCGCCCGTCCCGTCTCCGTTTTTTTTGCGAAACCGCCGCGCCTGCTGCGGTTTGCGGCATAATTCGGAAATGCGCCTTTTGCTGATAGATGCGACCGCCTATTTGTTCCGTGCTTTCCACGCCATGGGCGATTTGCGGACATCGTCCGGCACCCCGTCCGGTGCGATATTCGGTTTCGTGCGGATGTTGCACAACCTGCACGAAAAATGGAATCCCGAAAGAGTCGCATGCGTGATGGATGCGCCCGGCAAAAATTTTCGCCACAAATTGTCGCCGCACTACAAGGCGAATCGCCCGCCGACATCTCCCGATTTAATCGCGCAAATCGCCCCCGCCAAAGCGTTTGTCATCGCCCGCGGCTGGACTCTCGCTTGCATTGAAGGCGTGGAAGCGGACGATGTAATTGCAACACTCGCAGCGCAAGGAAAACGCGCCGGGATGGAAGTTATTGTCGCATCCGCCGATAAAGATTTAATGCAAATTGTGGACGAAAGCGTGCAAATGTACGACGAAGCGCGCGACAAATTGTACGACGAAAAAGCGGTGTGCGACAAATTCGGCGTACCCCCCGCGCAAATGGGCGATTTTCTCGCGTTAGTCGGCGACACTTCAGACAACATTCGCGGCGTAGAAAAAGTCGGACCCAAAACCGCCGCAAAACTTCTCGCCGAATTCGGTTCGCTGGACGGCATTGTCGCCCGCGCAAACGATTCCGAAAAAATAAAAGGCGCACTCGCCGCCAACTTGCGCGCCGCTATTGACGGCGGCGTACTCGCCCTCGCGCGCAAACTTGTCGACTTGCGCCGCGATGTCTTGCTGCCGCAATCCGCCGAAGAATGCATACCCGCCGCACCAGACGCCGAAAAATGGCGCGCACTTTGCGAACAATACGAAATCCGCCGCTTTGCCGGCGACATCACCGCCGCAACCGAAAACACGCGCGCAAAAGCGAACATAGTTTCCGATATAAAAAATTTGCAACAACAACTCGCCGCCGCACGCAAAAACGGAATCGTCGCAATAGATACCGAAACGGACGGCGCATCGCCGATGCGCGCGAAAATTGTCGGCTTTTCTTTCGCGCACGATGACAAAACCGCTTTTTATGTACCGCTTGCGCACGACGAAATCGGCGCACACCAAATCGCCGCCAAAGACGCGTTGCAAACATTGCGCCCGATTTTGGAAGACGAAAATGTCATAAAAATTTTTCATAACGGAAAATACGATTTGCATATTTTTGCCAACTGCGGTTTGCAAGTACGCGGCGTTTTAGAAGATACCAAAATCGCCGCATCGCTGGGCGAACCGGGGCGACAAAATACTTTATCGGCGTTGGCAAAAAGACATTTGCAAGCGCACACCATCGCGTTTAAAGATTTGGTCGACGGCAGGCGAATCAAAAGTTTCGCGCAAACAGACATTGCATCCGCCGCCGATTACGCCGCGGCGGATGCAGAAATAACTTATAAACTTCGCGCGTCACTCATCAAAAAATTGCAACCAGACGCGGCGCGTTTGTACGAAACAATGGAACGCCCGCTGATGCCGGTGTTGTACAAAATGGAACGCGCCGGCATTCGCATTGACGGCGCCGCCCTTCTGGAATTCGCCGCCGAACTGCGTACGCAAATGGCGGCATTGGAACGCGAAGCGCATGAAATCGCGGGCGGTGCGTTCAATTTAAATTCGCCGCAACAATTGGCGGCGCTTTTGTTTGACAAAATGAACGCGCCCGCCCAACGCAAAACCGGCGGCGGTGCGCGGTCTACTGACGAAAGCGTACTAGAAAAACTCGCCCCCGATTTTCCGCTGGCACGGATTGCGCACGCCCATCGCGAATTGGCAAAACTCAACAATACCTACGCCGAAAAACTGCCGCAAATGATTCATCCCGACAGCGGACGGGTGCATACGAGTTTCAATCAAACCGCGGTGGCGACAGGGCGATTGTCTTCTCGCGAACCGAATTTGCAAAACATTCCCGCGCGCGGTGCGAACGGACGGCGAATCCGCCGCGCTTTTATTGCCGACAAAAACGCCGTGCTAATCAGCGCCGATTATTCGCAAATAGAACTTCGTCTGATGGCGCACATTTCCGAAGATGAATCGTTACTCGCCGCATTCGCCGCCGGGCGCGACATACACCGGCGCACGGCGGCGGAAATTTTTTCCGTTTCCGAAGACGAAGTAGACGCCGACCGGCGGCGCACCGCAAAAGCAATTAATTTCGGATTGATGTACGGCATGTCCCCTTTCGGATTGGCGCGCGCATTAAATACAACTCAAATGATGGCGCGGGAATATATCGCGCGTTATTTTGACCGCTATCCCGGCGTTGCCGCGTTTATGGAAAACATTCGCAAAACCGCGCGCCGCGATGGCGCCGTTCGCACCATCGCCGGACGGCGAATTCCGCTATTGTCCGGCAATCCGCAAGCGGCAATGCGGGCGGCAATTAATGCGCCGATGCAAGGCGGTGCCGCCGATATTATTAAAATGGCAATGCTTAAAACAGCGGACTATCTCGCCCAAAATCGCATGCAAACAAAACTTTTATTGCAAGTACATGACGAATTGGTACTAGAATCGCCGCTGGAAGAAACCGCACAACTCATGCGCGATCTTCCCGAACTGATGTGCGGAGTCGTGCATCTTAAAACGCCGCTGGAAGTATCAATCAACCGCGCCCCCAACTGGGACGAAGCACACTAAACCGCCGCAACTTCGTGCAGACAAAAATCGGAAACTTCCGAATTTTGATTAGTTTTTGCGGTGCGCCATTTCGTGCAATTGATATAACAAATCGTGTGCCGCCCGCGGCGAAAGCGAATCGGGGTCTGTGTCGCGCAGTTTTTGCAATGCCGCAGATGGCGGTGCGGCGGGCGGTGCGGGTTGCGAAAACAGCGGCAGCGATTCGCGCGGGCGTTCAAACGCATCCAACATTTCGCGCGCACGCGCCAATACTTCGGGCGGTACACCCGCCAACCGCGCGACTTGCAAACCATAACTGCGATTGGCGGCACCGTCGGCAACGCGATGCAAAAACACGATTTCGTCACCGTGTTCGGCGACTTCCAGATGGCGATTGATAGCCGATTTTTGTTGTGCGGGCAACGCGGTCAATTCAAAATAATGGGTCGCGAACATCGTCAACGCGCGATTTTGCAAAAGCCGTTCGGCGAGCGCCCACGCCAGCGACAAACCGTCAAATGTGGAAGTACCGCGCCCGATTTCGTCCAGCAAAACCAAACTCCGCGATTCCGCGCTGTGCAAAATTTCCGCCGCTTCGGTCATTTCCACCATAAAAGTAGAACGCCCGCCCGCCAAATCATCCGCCGCACCGATGCGCGTAAATATGCGTTCCACATCGCCCACTGCCGCCGAATCGGCGGGGACAAAAGAACCGCAATGCGCCAACACCGCAATCAACGCGGTCTGCCGCAAATAGGTAGATTTTCCGCCCATGTTCGGGCCGGTGATGATATGCAAACGCGCGCGGTCGTCCAGATGTAAATCGTTGCCGACAAAATGTTCGGTTTGCGCTTCCACCACCGGATGCCGCCCGCCGACAATATGCAAAATTGATTCATCGCGCATTTCGGGACGCCGCCAGCGCAACGATTTTGCCGCCGCCGCAAAACATACGAGAACATCCAGTTCGGCAAGTGCCGCCGCAAGTTTGCGTAAATCGGCAATATGCGGTTGCAAATCGGCAAGCATTTTTTCGTACAATATTTTTTCCAACGCCCGCGCGCGTTCTTCGGCGGCGAGAACTTTTTCTTCGTGATTTTTCAGTTCCGGCGTAATGTAGCGTTCCGCATGTTTTAAGGTTTGCCGCCGCCGCCATTCGGCGGGCGTATCCGCCGCCCGCGATTTCGGAATTTCAATATAAAAACCGTGCATTTTTCCGTATTCCACGCGCAATGTTTCTATGCCGCTTTCGCGTCTTGCCGCCGCCGCCATTTCGTCCAATCCATCGCGCGCATTGTGTCGCAACCGGCGCAACTCGTCCAACTCGGAATCAAACTCATCGGCGATTATTCCGCCGTCTCGTGCCGATACTGCCGGTTCGGCGGCGAGGGTGCGCAAAATATCCGTCACCGCCGCCGCCGGTGCGCACAATTTTGTCAGCGCGGCGAGTTTTGCGGATGCCGCAATCGCGGGCGCAACGGCGCGGGCAATGCCCGGCAACGCATTGAGAGTCGTCCGCAATCCCGCAAGATCGCGCGGTCGCGCCGAAAATAACGCGATTCCCGCCGCCACTTTTTCCACATCAGAAACCGCCGCCAAAGTTTTTTGTATTTCTTCGGCGGCGTTGGTTTTTAGCAGCGAATCGACCGCCTCATGGCGCGGGAGAATTTCATCACGGCGGCGCGGCGGATGATGCAACAAATGCGCGAGAAATCGCCCGCCCATCGGCGTTTTGCATGTGTTCAGTACCGACAACAATGTCGGTGCGCGCGCACCGGACAAAGTTTTTGTCAGTTCCAACGCACCGCGCGTAGCGGCGGTCATGCCGATAAAATCGCCATCATTTTCGCGCACAATCGCGCGAATGTCGTTCAGCGGTTTTTTGTACGCATCTTGTGCGTAGCGCAACAAAGCGGCAGCCGCACACACCGCCGCCGGACAATCGCGCAATCCGAAACCATACAAATCACGCACCTGAAAATGCCGTGTCAACAACCGTTCGCCGTCCGCATGCGAAAAACGCCAATCGGGCAAAAACTTTAACGCCCCGCCCGCAGGCGGCGGAAAAGATTCGGGTAATAAAATTTCCGCCGGACGCAAACGCGCCACAACTTCCGCCGCCGCCGTTCGCGCACAAACGCCCGCTTTGAACAATCCGCGCGCGAGATCCATCCACGCATAACCGCAATCGTCTTTGTCGCCGCAAATCGCAAAAAGCACGCCCGATTGTTCCGCGGATAACAAATCGGAATCGGCGAGGGTGCCGGGCGTTACCACGCGGGTGACAGCGCGATGCATCGGTCCTTTTCCTTCGGAATCGCCGATTTGTTCGCAAATCGCCGCCGATTCGCCGATTTTAATCAGACGCGCGAGATATTGATCAACGGAATGCACCGGCACGCCCGCCATCGGAATCGGCGCACCGTCCGCCACGCCCCGTTTTGTTAAAGTAATATTCAGCCACTCGGACGCTTTTATCGCATCTTCGTAAAACATTTCGTAAAAATCGCCCATGCGAAACAGCAGCAACATATCCGAATGCTCTTTTTTGATGCTCATGTACTGACGCATCAACGGCGAAAGCGCGCCGCCGGAAGTCATTCCGCGCTCTTTTTTAGAGTCGCCAAATACGGCGCAAACACGCCCGCCGCCCCGGCGACAAAACATTTTGTCGGTTCGGCGAAAGCGAATGTCGTGCCGTCCGCCGAATCCGCCAACAATCCGCCCGCCTCGCGCACCAACAACGCCCCGGCAGCAACATCCCAATAACGCACCGGCCCCGACACCAACATATCCGCGCGTCCCGCCGCCACTATTGCCAAATCCAACGCCGTCGCCCCGCATCGCCGCATTCCCGCAGTACGAGTCGCCAAATCGCGAATGACTTCCCACATTTGCGCGTCCAATACGCCGCCCGCCAAAAATAAAGAATCGGAAAAAGATTTTCGCGGCGAAGCGCGCAACCGCTGATTGTGCAAAAACGCCCCTTCGCCACGGGCGGCATGAAAAGTTTCGTTCGCCGCGATATTATGCACCGCACCGGCAAGGGCACGCCCGTTTTCGCAATACGCCACCGACACGGCACAATATTCGTACCGATGCACAAAATTGGTCGTGCCGTCAATCGGATCCACCACCCAGCACCGCTGCGAATCGCCGACTTTTCCGCGTTCTTCGCCCCAAAAACCATGTTCCGGATATTTTTCGGCAATGCGCGAAGCGATTAGTTCTTCCACTTCATGATCCGCATCGGTAATCGTTTCGCCATCGTCTTTTTTGCCAACGCGATAGCGTTCGGAATAAAACCGCCGCCGCGCCAACGCACCGCCCGCTGCGGCAAGTTCGGCGGCGAAAACAGACATTACCGACATCGCCAACCCCGCCGCCGTCCGCCAAGATTTATCGCGCGCCGCATAATCCGCCGTTAATCCGTCAACGACGCATCAGCCGGGCGCGCGTTTCAATTAAAGTATCGGGATTTAACGAAATCGCGGAAATTCCCTCATCCATCAGCCAGCCGGCAAAATCGGGATGATCAGACGGCGCCTGCCCGCAAATGCCGACATATTTCCCCCGTTCGCGGCAAGCGCGAATCGCCCGCGAAATCAGCATTTTGACCGCCGGATCCCGTTCGTCAAACACGCCCGACACCAATTCGGAATCGCGATCCAACGCCAAAGTCAGTTGCGTCAAATCGTTGGAACCGATAGAAAAACCGTCAAAATGTTGCAAAAATTCGTCCGCCAAAAGCGCGTTCGCCGGCACTTCGCACATCATAATAATTTTCCATTCTTCGCGGCGAATTCCGGCACGCCGCATCGCTTCCACAACCGCCGCCCCTTCGGCGACGGTGCGCACAAACGGCACCATCAGCCACAAGTTATCTATGCCCGTTTCTTCGCGAACGCGCCGCATCGCTTCGCATTCCATCGCAAAACACTCGGCAAATTCGTCCGCCAGATAGCGCGTTGCGCCGCGAAATCCAATCATCGGATTTTCTTCGGCGGGTTCAAATCGCCGCCCGCCGACCAAACCGGCGTATTCGTTAGATTTGAAATCGGACAGCCGCAATATGACCGGACGGGGCGCAAACGCCGCCGCAATCGTCGCCGCCCCTTCGGCGATTTTGCCGACATAACACTCGCGCGGACTTTCATAACCGTCCGCCAGCCGCCGCGTTTCGTGCCGCAACGCATCAGGCAAACGCGCATAATCTAACGCACAACGCGGATGAAACCCAATCGTCCGCGCGATAATAAACTCCATTCGCGCCAGCCCAACGCCGTCAGACGGCAAGCGGGCAAACTCAAACGCCATATCGGGATTAGCGACATTCACCTGCAATTTGACCGGCAACTCGCCGCCCGGCTCAGGCGTAAATTCGTCCACTTCAAAGCGCATTGTGCCTTCGTATACATAACCGGAATCTCCTTCGGCACAACAGACGCTAACTTCGGCACCGTCGCCGATTGCAGCCAGCGACTCGCCGCAACCGACCACCGCCGGCACACCGAGTTCGCGGGCGATAATCGCCGCATGACATGTGCGTCCGCCACGCCGGGTAACGATAGCGGCGGCGCGTTTCATCACCGGTTCCCAATCGGGATCGGTCATATCGGCAACCAACACATCGCCTTCTTCCACTTTGTGCATATCATCCGCCCCTGCTACCAACCGCGCCCTGCCGGTGCCGATTTTTTGACCGACTGCGCGCCCTTCGGCAAGCGTTTTTCCTTTTTCTAAAATGCGATAACGGCGCACCGACATCGCAGACGGCGCGCGCGATTTAATCGTTTCCGGTCGCGCCTGCACAATAAAAATGTCGCCGCTTTCGCCGTCTTGCGCCCATTCAATATCCATGTGCCGCCCGTAATACTCTTCTATGGCAAGCGCGTACCGGGCGAGCGTTTTAATGTCTTCATCGCCAATGCAAAAGCGGCGGCGGGCAGATTCTTCCACGCGTACATTTTTGACGGACGCACCGGCAGCGGCAAAATCGCCGAGAATCATTTTGTCCGCCTTGTCGCCGAGTTTGCGGCGCAAAATGGGATTTGAAAATCCTGCCCGCAAAGCGGTTTTGCCGACATAAAACTCGTCCGGATTGACCGCACCTTGCACAACATTTTCGCCGAGACCATAAGCGGCGGTAATAAACACCGCGTTTTCAAATCCGGATTCGGTATCCAAAGTAAACATCACGCCGCTCGCCGCCAAATCGCTGCGCACCATTTTTTGTACCGTAACCGACAATGCAACATCGGCATTTTCGTAACCGCGATGACGGCGATAGGCGATAGCGCGGTCGGTAAACAAAGATGCGAAAACCCGCCGGGTCGCATCCAACACTTCATCTTCGCCGCGAATATTGAGATAAGTTTCCTGCTGTCCGGCAAAAGATGCATCGGGCATATCTTCGGCGGTTGCCGAAGAACGGACGGCAACCGCCCCGCCGAGCGCGGAATAGGCGGCGCGCAACTCGCGCGTAAAATCTTCCGGCAACGGCGATTCCATAATCCGGCGGCGAATTTCTGCCGCCGTTTTCGCCAACGCGCGCGTATCCGCAACATCCAACGCAGCAATAGAATCGCGAATAAATGCGTCCAGCGCATTGTCGCGCAAAAACCGCCGATACGCATCGGAAGTTGTTGCAAAGCCGTCCGGTACGCGCACTCCGGCGGCGGAAAGCCCGCCGATCAATTCGCCGAGGGAAGCGTTTTTGCCGCCCACTCGCGCCACATCGGACATGCGAAGTTCGGACAACGGAATAATATCGCGTGTCTCCATCTGCACGGCAATTGTAGCAGATTTATCCGCCGCCGCACACGACACGCAAAAATGCGACAAACCGCCGATATGTTTTATTCATCCGCACGGCGGGGAAATTTCGGCAACAAGCGCGGCGGATAAACGCAATTTCCTTAAAACGCGGTAAAATACGCTTTACCGATGTCGGAATGTATCCGCAACTTCTCCATTATCGCCCATATTGATCACGGCAAATCCACATTAGCGGATGCATTGATTCAATTGTGCGGCGGTCTTTCGGCGCGCGAAATGAAGGCGCAGGTGCTCGATTCAATGGAACTGGAACGCGAACGCGGCATCACCATCAAATCACAAACCGCAACTTTGCGCTGGAAAAACGGCGGCAAAGAATGGATTCTAAATCTGATTGATACGCCCGGCCATGTGGATTTTTCGTACGAAGTATCGCGTTCGCTGTCGGCATGCGAAGGGGCGCTTTTGGTGGTGGATGCCGCAAAAGGCGTACAAGCGCAAACCATCGCAAATGGCAATATCGCCGCCGCGCTGGGTCTGGAAATCGTGCCGGTGCTGAACAAAATTGACCTCCCCGCCGCCGACCCCGACCGCGTTCGCGGCGAAATAGAAGATATGTTGGGCATAGACGCCGCAGATGCGGTGCAAACAAGCGCGAAAACCGGACAAGGCGCAGAAGACGCGTTAGCGGCAATTGTCCGCCGCATTCCGCCGCCGTGCGGCAACGCCGATTCGCCATTACGCGCGCTGGTTGTCGATTCGTGGTTTGACAAATATCTGGGAGTCGTCGTGCTGGTGCGGGTGCGGGATGGCGAAATCCGCAAAGGCGACAAAGTGCGATTTATGGCGTCCGGCGAAGAACGCGATTGCGATATGTTGGGCGTATTCACGCCGAAACTTTCCGCCCGCGACAAACTCGGCGCCGGCGAAGTCGGCTGCGTCATCACCGGATTAAAAGACATTGCCGCCGCAATGGTGGGCGATACGCTAACGCACCCTCGCCGCCCGTGCGAATCGCCGCTGCAAGGATTCAAAGAAACAAAACCGCATGTGTTTGCAAGCATTTATCCGGCGCAACCAAACGATTTTCCGCTATTGCGCGAGGCGGCGGAAAAATTGCATCTCAACGATGCCGCGCTAACATTTTCCACCGAAAAATCGCCCGCTTTCGGATTCGGTTTGCGCTGCGGATTTTTAGGGATGTTGCACATGGAAATTACGCAAGAACGTTTAGAACGAGAATACGGTTTAGAACTGGTGATGGCATCTCCGACAGTGGCATATCAAGTTTTGACGGCTGCCGGCGAAGAATTTCTGGCGGATCATCCGGGGCGATTGCCGGAACCGTCCGCTATTCGCGAAATCCGGGAACCGATGGCGGAAGTCACAGTTGTAACCCCCGGCGATTATACCGGCGCGGTCATGACACTTCTGGCGAAATGTCGCGCAACCCAAAAACGCACGGAGTTTTCCGGCACGCAAACCGCACTATATTACGAAATGCCGCTGGCGGAAATTTTGAACGGCTTTTTTGACCGCCTAAAATCAGCGTCGCAAGGCTATGCATCCATGGATTACGAATTTAAATATTTCCGCCGCGCACCGGTGTCGCGACTGGATATTCTCATCAACGGCGAACGCGTCGACGCGTTGTCGTGTATGGTCATCGCCGAAGATGCACAATCGCGCGGGCGCAAACTCGCCCAAAAAATCAAAGACGCCATTCCCCGTCAAATGTTTGATGTCGCCGTGCAAGCAGCCGTAGGCGGGCGCATTGTCGCGCGCGAAACCGCCAAAGCATTACGCAAAAATGTCACCGCAAAATGCTACGGCGGCGACATCACGCGCAAACGCAAACTTCTAGAAAAACAAAAAAAAGGTAAACGGCGAATGAAACAATTCGGGCGCGTAGAAATTCCGCAAGACGCATTATTGGCGGCAATGCGAATGGACGACTCATGAGTAGCACCGAAAAACGCGGCGACAAAGCAATTGTCGCCGTTGTAGCAGTAGGGGCGGCGATATTGTGGTTGGTCAACAAATCGCCCGATTTGCTATTGCTGACTCTATCCATCGTCAGCGGCGTTTTATACGCCTACTATGCAACAACGCGCCGCCGTCCGGCACACCATTTCGCCGAAAAATCCGAATATATCGCCTATCGTCAACCGACAATATTGTGGCGCGATTTTTTCGTCATCTTTTTCGTCATTTTCATATTTCGCGGATTTTTTTATAGTTGGTTTACCATTCCCTCAAACTCAATGCAACCGACTCTCACAGTGGGCGATTTTGTATTGGTCGACCGCCGCCGCTACGGTTTCCATTTGCCGGTCATCAATTCCCGTTTGTCCAAAGGCGAAGAACCGCGGCGCGGCGACATTGTCGTTTTTCGCCATCCGCAAAGCGAAATCGTTTATATCAAACGAATTATGGCGGTGCCGGGAGATAGCATCGCATTGCGTGCCGGCGGAGAAGTTGCAATCAACGACATCAAACTCGCCGCCCGCAAAGAAGGCGATTATAAATACGATGGCGGCGGCGACACCGTGCGCTATGCCGAAAAAATGCCGGAAGATGGCTGGCATTTTACTTTGCGGGATAAAAACGCGCGCGGCGGAATCGCCATCCCGCCCGATTCCGCCTATTGCGGTTTGCGAGACGGCGGATTATCCATGCGTTGCGTTGTGCCGTCCGGTCATTATTTCGTACTGGGCGATAATCGCGACCACAGCAGCGATAGCCGATTTTGGGGATTCGTCCCGCGCGACAATATCATCGGTCCCGCCCAAAATGTCATCGTCAATATCGGCGAATGGTCACGCGCCGGTAAATCATTGCGCCTGAATCCGGCGGAGGACCCGCCCGACCGGTCAACAGAACAATGACCGACAACAGCGGCGCATTAAAAACGCTGCATCGGTTCGCCGATAAAGAATTGCAAAAACGCGCCTGTACTCACGCTTCGGCAGGTGCGGCACATAACGAAAGATTGGAATGGTTGGGCGATGCACTTTGCGATTTTTTGGTCGGCGATTTGTTGTTTGCACAATATCCCGCCTTGCCCGAAGGAAAACTCACATTAGCGCGATCTTTTTTGGTCGGCGATAATCATCTGGCAACAATCGCCCGCCGCACAGAACTCCCGCACCTTTTAATTTTGTCGCCCGCCGAAGAACGAGACGGCGGACGCAATCGCGATTCTATTTTGGCGGGCGCCGTAGAAGCGTATCTCGCCGCGATTTATTTGGACGGCGGAATAAATGCAGCACGAAATGCCGTCAAAGTTTTATTCGCCGATTCGCTAAACGATGTGCGCCGGCGAATTCGCCAAAAAAACGCGCTGCAAGATAGCAAAACACGCCTGCAAGAATATCTGCAAAAACGCGCCGCCCCGCCGCCGCAATATCGCATTTTGCAACGCGGGCAAATCTCCCGCCGCACATTTTGCATTGCCGAATGTCGCACCGAAAAAAATGTCACTCTCGCCATCGGTCGCAATCGCCGCGAAAGCGAACAAATCGCCGCCGCCGCTATATTGGCATTTTTAGAAAAATGAAATGCGGTTTTGTCGCCGTTGTCGGTCGCCCGAATATCGGAAAATCCACTTTGGTCAATGCATTAGCCGGCGAAAAAGCAAGTATCGTATCACGCCGCCGACAAACAACCCGCGGAGTCGTTCGTGCCGTTTGCAATTGCGAAGGAATGCGAATTATGTTGCTGGATTCGCCGGGATGGCAAAACCGCCGCACGGACGATTTTGCACGGACAATAAACGGCGGGGCAGAATGGGCGGCAGAATCGGCGGATGTCGCCATATTTATGACAACTCCCCGCTGGACAGCCGAAGATGCCGCTTTTTTATCGCGTCTTTCGCCCCGTGTGCCGACAATCGCCGCAATTAATAAAACCGATTTGGTCAAAGACGGACGCGAATTGTTGCCCTTCGTCGAATCGCTGCGGCAAAAACACGATTTCGCCGCTATCGTGCCGCTGTCCGCCCTATACAAAAAAGGATTACGCGAATTGCAACAAGAAACCGCAGCATTGTTGCCCGATGAAAATGCCCCGTTTGCAACCGATTTTCGCGAAGACGAAAACTTTGTATACGGCGAATTGTTGCGGGAAAAACTCATGCGAATGTTAGACGGCGAAATGCCGTATCGGGTCGGCGTTCTGTGTCGCTTTGACGGCAAAACGCCGGGCGGATTACCCCGCATTCGTGCCGAAGTTTATGCAGAACGCAACTCGCAAAAAGCCGTCATTCTCGGACGAGGCGGCACAATGCTGACAAAAATCGCATCAGCAGCCCGATTTGACATTGAACGACATCGGGGCGAAAAAATCTTTCTGGCAATACGCGTACTCGTCCGCCCGCAATGGCGTCGCAACCCCCGCCTCCTCACACAAATGCGAATCGGCACACCGGATTCTTAAACGCGTTCCCTCCTCGCCCCCGACATTTGTCGGGGGCGAAACAAGCCGCAGCAGTTTACTGCTGCAAAACCCGGCATTTTCCGTGAACGATAGATTGCGGCGAAAAGGCGGGAATCGGGGGGCGGAGTAAACTCCGCCGTACTCGTTTCGCCCCCGACAAATGTCGGGGGCGAGGAATTCTTTTTTCCATTCCCGCAACCCCAAAAAAAATCGGCAGAAAAGTACATTCCATTCCCGCGAACGCGGGAATCTGTACGCGCAACCCCCAAAAAAAAAATCGGCGGGTTTCCCCGCCGGTTTTTTTCCCTCCTTCTCTCTCCTTCTCTCCCCTCTCCCTTTTTCCCTCCCCCCTTCTCCTTTTTCTCTTTTCTCTCCTTCAGAAACGATGTACCGCATTTATTTGGAAGCGGGCATTTTCCGCAAAACCGCCGAAACTCCGCCATTGAAAACCGGCGGTCGGGCGAATCGTCCATTTATTATAACGGAAATCGCCTTGCAAATTCAACTCGTTGCGGGTTTCCGTCTCACCTTTTTCATATTCGGAATGCAAACGATAAACCGGCGATATTTTCCAAACTTCGTTTTGCAAGTTTGCCGATAACGATAAATCATAATCCGCCGTCTCCCCCGCAACCGATTCCGAAAATGTCGCCGTCCACAAATCCGCCGTGTATTTTCCGCCGCTTGTATAACGAAAATCACCAAACTCGCCGTTCGCGTTTGTCTGATTCGCCAAATAATATAAATGCCATTTGTCTTTGCGAAAATCCGCCCGCCCGCCGATGTTTGCGGCATAACCGCTTTCGGTCGCCGAATAACCAAACTCGGGAGTGAAATTGAAATCGGGAACTTCGCCGCTTGACAAAAATACCGCAATCGCCCCGACAAGAAAAATGCCCGCCCCGATGTGTGCCAAATCTTTCGCATCGCTTTCGCCGTCGCCGCCCGTTCGCCGGACAAAAACCTCGCCGCCGTCCGCAAAATATCGGTTGTTGCCGTCCGCAATAAATACAACCGTCAACCGGTCTCTCGCCACATCAAAATCTTCGGGCATTTGCGGAAATCCGCCCACACCAAAAAGTTGCGGGTCGTTGCAATTCGGTAAATCCGCAAAACCAGAAGATTCCCGAATTATGCATCCGCCTACAGGGTCATCTTCGTTAAATTGCAACGGGGCAAACTCCGCCCCGACACGCCCCGATGCAATCGCCGCCGACATCAAAGCCGAATCATCTCGCACAACGGGAATTCCGCAAAGTTCGGCGGCGGCGGTGTTGCCGCTATTAATCGTAATGGAAGGAATCCAGCCCGCCCTTTCGCACGATGCGGCGGTATATGTCGGCGAAATCAATGTTGAGTTTGCCGCCAAATATATTGCGGGCGTTTGACAAAAACCGCCGCCGCCGTTTGCGGGCGAAAAAACTTGCGTATTTCCGCAGTTTTCCGCCGTTCTGTCTTTGCAAATATTTTCGTTTTCGTCAAGATATTGCGTGTTTTCGCAATCATCTTCCGTTAATATAATTCTCGGTTCGCATTCCGTCGTAGAACCGTCAACAAATTGATGCGTTTCAGTATTTTCGCAAACGCACATCGTAACATCTGCCGAGTCATTTATTGCATTCGCCCCGCAGTTTGCCGGAATCAATTCGCAAGTAATATCATCGTTTGATATAAATCCGTCCATACATTGAACGGGGTTTAATCCTTGCGAACCAGCGACGGGTTGCGGTGTTTCGGCAAAATCTGCATCAAGGAAAAATTCGCCCGTGCCTGCTGTTGCGGCGGTATTTCCCGTACTTTCCGCAAAAGCAAATTCGTTGCCCGTTGCGGTGTACATATAAACAGTTGCTACTGGAAATCCGCCATTAATAAGAATAAAGCGGTCGCCTACTTCCATTTCTTTTCCATTATCAGGAAATAGTAATAAGTTGTTTGTTGAACCAAGATTATTTACATCAGGTTGTATCAAGAACAAATTATCTTCGTCATTTTGTCTGCTTATTAAAGAAGAGGCGGCTCCAAATTCAGTTGGAAAAGCTGAAGATGCGGTACGAATGCTATCTATAATAGCAGGAATCGTATCGCTGAAATCTACGCCGAATCTCGTATATGTTGGACGCTGATAAACATTTGCCGTTGCGGGAGTCATAACGCCGTCAGATTCCTGTGCAATTGCGGAAATGTTAGACAATCCCGCCGCAAATAAAACGGCGGCGGCGATGATGATTTTATTGATTTTCGTTTTCATAAGATTTTCCTCTGTGATAAATAACAGGCGAAAGTATAACACATCCCGCCCGAAAATACAAAAAACCCCCCCGCCGATAATAAAAAAACGGACAGGGACAAAAACAGGATAGAACCGCCAAAAAAGAGCACAAAAACACCCACAAAAATGCACAAATCGCTGATTTGCCGTGTTATTTGCAGAAGTTTTTACATTAGTAGACCTTTTTACTACACTGTACTTTGCAATAACTACACTGTTAATGCAATCTACTACACTAATTATTGCATTTCATACCTGCAAAGGGCATCCCCGACCCTGCACACCCCCCTCAAAATGCCCACAATTTGAAATAATAGTATAGTACTTTGCATTAACAGTGTAGTAAATTGCATGATTAGTGTAAGGATTTGCTGACTTTTCGCAGCAGTTTACTGCTGCAAACCCCGGCATTTTCCGTGAACGAAAGAATGCGGCGGGAAATCGGAAATCGGGGGGCGGAGTAAACTCCGCCGTACTCGTTTCGCCCCCGACAAATGTCAGGGGCGAGAAATTAGAAATGCCGAAAAAATTGCTACAATTGCAAAATGAATCTCGGCATAAATATAGACCATATTGCGACTGTGCGGCAGGCACGGAAAACGGCGTATCCCGATTTAGCAAAAGCGGCGGGCGAGGCGGAAGCGGGCGGGGCGGATTTTATTACCGTGCATTTGCGGGAAGACCGGCGGCATATTACGGACGGCGATTTACCGGCATTATCGCATTGCATCGGCACTTTTCTCAATTTGGAGATTGCCGCAACCGAAGAAATGCGGGCGATTGCATTGAATATTGCCCCGCCGAAAATATGTATTGTGCCGGAACGGCGGCAAGAAATAACGACCGAAGGCGGATTGAATGCGGGCGAATGTGTGGGATTTTTGCGGGATTTTATTGTGCCGTTGCAAGCCGCCGGTTTGGAAGTTTCGCTTTTTATAGACCCGGACGAATCGCAGATTGCCGCCGCTGCTGCTATCGGGGCGGATGCGGTGGAATTGCATACCGGAGAATATGCGGCAAGCGGCAATGCGGCGGCAACGGCGAATGCGGCAAAAATTGCTGCCGCCGCAGGATTGCGAGTGCATGCCGGACACGGATTGCGTTTGGACAATGTAGCGGCGATTGTTGCGGTGCCGGAAATTTGCGAATTGAATATCGGGCATGCGATTGTTGCACGGGCGTTATTTGTCGGTTTGCGGCAGGCGGTGCGGGAAATGGCGGCGGCGGTAAAAAAATGATTGCAGGAGTTGGAAATGATATTGTGGATATGCGGCGGATTCGGGCGATTTTGTTGCGTCATCCGCAGCGTTTTCCGGTGCGGATATTGACAAACGAAGAACGGCGGGAGTTTGCCGCCCGATTTGATTCTGACATTTGCGAATATTTGGCGGGGCGGTTAGCGGCAAAAGAGGCGTTGGCGAAATCGTTAAAAAGAGGATTGCGGTCGCCGGTCGGATGGCAATATATTTCGGTTTTGTCGGAAAATGGTGCGCCGTCTTTTGTTTTTTCGCCGCCGTTGCAAAGTTATTTACGCAAATGCGGGATTTCGGTTTGCAGCGTTTCTATTTCGCACGATGGCGATTATGCCGCCGCCGTTGTCATCGCCGAAAAAATATGAACGAAAATATGAAACTAAAAAACGCAAATTTGACCGAAAAAATATGAACGAAAATATGAAACTTAAAAACGCGAATTTGATGATTGCGTTATGCGGCGATTTGGAAATCACGGCACAAGACCGCCGCAATCTTTCGCATTCTGCAGTCGGCGGCGTGATTTTATTTGCGCGAAATTTTCGGGATTCGGCACAACTGCGGCAACTCAATGCGGACATTCGCCGTGCTGCCGCAAGGGAGATTTTAATCGCTGCAGATCAAGAAGGCGGGCGGGTACAGCGGTTTTGCGGCGGCGATTTTGTATTGTTGCCGGCGGCGGCGGAGTTGCGAACGGCGGAGGCGGCGAAAGATGCGGGAATGATTATGGCGGCGGCATTGCGGGCGGCGGGAGTGGATTTGAGTTTTGCCCCCGTTTTGGATTTGGCACACGGGCGTTCGCAAGTTATCGGAACGCGTGCATTTGCGGCGGATGGCGATTCGGCGGCGGCGAATGCCTTGGCATTTGCGGCGGGAATGCGGGCGGCGGGAATGGAATGTTGCGGCAAACATTTTCCCGGACACGGTTATGCGAGTGCCGATTCGCACGAAACATTGCCGATAGACGAACGCGAATTTGCCGAAATTGCTGCTGCCGATTTAATTCCATTCGCAAAATGGGCGGCAGCGAAAATGCCCGCCCTGATGACCGCACACATTGTTTTTCCGAAATGCGATGCGGCGGCGGCGACATTTTCGTCTTTTTGGTTGCAAGAAGTTTTACGCAAACAACTGCGATTTGACGGATTGATAATCGGCGACGATTTAACGATGGAAGGTGCAGACATCGGCGGCATCGGCGAAAGAATGCACGCCGCATTGACAGCGGGCTGCGAAGGATTGCTAATATGCAAACCCGAAGCAGTCGGCAAAACATTGGCAGAAATCACAACACCGCCAAACGCAAAAAATCCATGGCTCAAACTAACCCCAAAACCCGACAACATAACCAACACCGGCACCCCGGAATACACCGCCGCCTGCGGGCGGTTGTTGGATTTATCTGCTAAAAACTAACTTTGGATTACAACAGCGGAAAAATACCGCCGTTGCCGATTCTTTTCCCGCCGCCGCTTATTCGTACAGATTTACAACAGCGGGACAATCAGCAGTGCGACGATGTTGATGATTTTGATTAGCGGATTGACGGCGGGGCCGGCGGTGTCTTTGTAGGGGTCGCCGACGGTGTCGCCGGTGACGGATGCTTTGTGTGCTTCCGATCCTTTGCCGCCGTGTGCGCCGTCTTCAATATATTTCTTTGCGTTATCCCATGCGCCGCCGCCGGTAGTCATGGAAATCGCAATGAAAATTCCGGTGACAATCGTGCCGATGAGCATTCCGCCCAGCGCAATCGGACCGAGAATTAGACCGACCGCTACCGGCAAAACGACCGGCAACAAAGACGGCACAATCATTTCGCGTATTGCCGATTTTGTCAGCAAATCCACCGCCTGCGAATAATCGGGGCGGGTTTTGCCTTCCATAATGCCGGGCATTTCGCGGAATTGCCGCCGCACTTCTTCCACCACCGAACCGGCGGCACGTCCGACCGCTTCCATCGCCATCGCACCGAACAAATACGGGACGAGTCCGCCGATAAATAATCCGACAATCACCAGCGGGTCCGACAACGAAAACGCAAACGAAGCGGATGATTTATTTTCTAGCGCGTTCGTATAATCGGCAAACAACACCAATGCGGCGAGTCCTGCGGAACCGATAGCGTATCCTTTCGTTACCGCCTTTGTCGTGTTGCCGATGGCATCCAGCGGGTCGGTAACGCCGCGCACTTCTTCGGGCAACTCCGCCATTTCGGCAATGCCGCCCGCGTTGTCCGTAATCGGACCGTAAGCATCCAGCGCGACAATAATTCCCGTCATGGAAAGCATAGAAGTTGCGGCAATGGCGATTCCGTATAAGCCCGCCAATTCGTACGGGATGAGAATGGAAACGCACACCGCCAACACCGGCAACCAGCAGGCGCGCATAGAAAGCGCAAGTCCGGCGATGATATTTGTCGCATGTCCGGTCTCAGACGCTTTGGCGACTCCGCGCACCGGCGCAAACGAAGTATCGGTATAATATTGCGTAATCGCCACCAGCACGCCGGTCAACGCCAATCCGACAAGCGCGGAAATATACAGCGGGAAAAATTGCAAACTCTCACTTGCGGCGACAATAATGCCGGTCAGCGGAAAATACAACGCCGCCGCAACGCCGCCCGCGATAATTAATCCGCGGTATAAAATATTCATCAGCGGCGTGCCGGGATTTGCCTTTCCGAGAATTTTGTCAATAATAAAAACCAGCGGCTTAAACGGACCAAATTGACGGTCGCCGGATACAAACCAGCAACCGATAATGGACGCCACAATAGACGCACCGCCCAGCAACAGCGGATATACCACCGCCGCTTCGCCTTCCGCACCAAAAAGCAGCGCGCCGAGAAACATCGTAGCGATAACGGTGACGGCATAAGTTTCAAACAAATCCGCCGCCATTCCGGCGCAATCGCCGACATTATCGCCGACATTGTCCGCAATCACCGCCGGATTGCGCGGGTCATCTTCGGGAATGCCGGCTTCAACTTTGCCGACCAAATCCGCGCCGACATCTGCGCCTTTGGTAAAAATACCGCCGCCGAGACGGGCGAAAATGGAAATCAGCGAACCGCCGAATCCGAGTCCGATAAGGGGATGCACGATTTTGGATAACTCGGTTTCGCCGGACAAATCGCCGCGCAAAATCAGATAATAACCGGCGCATCCGAGTAATCCGAGTCCGACAACCAAAAGTCCGGTGACCGCCCCGCCCGAAAATGCAACCGACAATGCGGGATTGATGCCGCTGCGGGCGGCTTCGGCGGTGCGGATATTCGCGCGCACCGAAACATTCATTCCGATATAACCCGCCGCCGCCGAAAATACCGCCCCCAATGCGAATCCCCACGCCGTCGCCCAATCCAATGCAACACCCAACAACACAAATAAAACGCCGCCGACAATGGCGATAGTGCGATATTGACGATTTAAATACGCGGTCGCGCCTTCTTGAATAGCGGCGGCAATTTCCCGCATGCGCGAGTTGCCATCGGGCAATCCCAAAATCCACCGCACCGACCATGCGCCATAAACTATTGCGGCAAAACCGCATCCAACTGCAAGATAAAGCATCGTTTCCATTATGATCTCCGTGAAAAACCGCCGAGGCGGAAAAGCGTTATTTTATCAAAAAAACCGCCCCACCGCAAAAATTTATAAAATTTATGTGAAATAAGAACCCGCCTCGCCCCCGACATTTGTCGCAAAACGGGCGGAAAATTCCACCGAAAAATTAAATTTCCATTCCCGCAAAATGACCGAAAAAAGTACATTCCATTCCCGCGAACGCGGCGGAATCGGCAAAATTTCCGCAAAAAAGAACCCCGTCATTCCCGCGAAAGCGGGAATCCATTCGGGGCGATTAATTTTGGAATTCCCGCAAATTTTACGCAAAAATTAAGTTTGGAATCCCCGCGCATTTTTTTGTGAAAAACGAGGTGAATGCGGGAATTTGTCGGCAAAAATGGATTCCCGCGTTCGCGGGAATGACGGCGGGAATTCGCACATTTTACGCGAAAATTAAGTTTGGAATTTCCGCAAAACGACCGGAAAAAAGTACATTCCATTCCGGTGAACGCAGCGGAATTCCGCGAAAAAAACCCGTCATTCCCGCGAAAGCGGGAATCCATTCGGGGCGATTAATTTTGGAATTCCCGCGAATTTTACGCGAAAATTAATTTTGGAATTCCCGCGCATTTTTTTTGCAAAAAACGAGGTAAATGCGGGAATTTGTCGGCAAAAATGGATTCCCGCTTTCGCGGGAATGACGGCGGGGAGGCGGGAATTCGGCGGCGAGAAATTAAGAATCAGAAACGATAAACCGCGTTCATTTTGAGTTTTCCGTTTTCGGCGAAATTCCCGAAATTTTCCCAGCGAAAACCGGCGGACGGGCGGATTTGCCAATTGTTGTAGCGGAAATCGCCTTGCAAATTTAATTCATTTTGCGTATCGGTTTTTATACCGGAATCAGATTCTTTCCATTCGGATTGCATTCGGTAAGTCGGGGAGATTTGCCAGATTCCGCCTCGTAAATCGGCGGAAATGGAAAAATCATAACTCGCCGTTTCGCCGGCAATTGTTTCCGTAAAAGTCGCACTCCAAAAATCGGCGGCATATTTTCCGCCGGATTCGTAATGCAAATCGCCGAAATCGCCATCCGAATTTTGTTGACCGGCACGCCAATAAATATGCAGATTTTCGTCACGGAAATTGAGTTGTCCGGCGGCGTTTGCGGAGTAGCCGCTTTCGGTGAAAGCGTAGCCGACATCGGGCGAAAAGTTGAATTCGCCCGACCCGACTTGCCACGAATAAATCGCCCAAAACAATCCGATTCCGCTAAAAATAAAACTGCTGCCGCTGCCATTTCCGCCGCTTGTTTGCGTTTGCGGCGATTCGGAACGCAATGCTACGCCGTTGAACGACAATTCGCCGTCCGTGAGAGTCAATATATCGCCGGGATTAAAATTTGCGGGGCGGACGGGAAATCTGCCGTCGCCGAAAAGTTGCGGGTTTTCGCAATTCGGCATATTTTCGGCGGAAAAACCGGCGGATTGCCGCATTATGCATCCGTTTATGGATGTGCCGTTTGCGATTTGCGGTTGCGATTCTCGTGCGGCGGCGGTGTCGTTTCGCATAACGGGAATTTCGCAAACTTCCGCAACTTCTTGTTTGTTTCCGCTGAATGCAAATCCCGTTTCCCATCGTGCATTTTTGCATGATGCGGCGGTGTATGTCGGCGAAATAAAAGGCACGGTTGCCAAAACTTCGGCGGCGGAAATGCAAACGCCGCCGGTATTGACGGGCGAAAAAACTTCGCCGTTTCCGCAGTTTTCCGCCGTTCTGTCAACGCACATATTAGACGAATTAATAATTTCGTGTTCTTCGCAAGTCGGCGGAATCAGTTCGCACATTGTCGTAGAACCTGCAACAAATTGATGCATTTCGTCAACGCAAACGCACATCGTATTATCGTTCGGGTTATTTATCGCATTCTCCCCGCAGTTTGCGGGAATCGGTTCGCAATCCGTCATAGAATTTTCAGCAAATTGATGCATTTCGTCAACGCAAATGCAATTCGTATTATCGTCCGGGTTAGTCACCGCATTCGCCCCGCAATTTGCAGGATTCGGTTCGCAGTTTCCGTCGGCGTTTCTTGCTTCGTCCGATTCACAAGCGGGAACGCAAACGCCATTAACCAAATCGGGAGTCGCCCCCGTGCAATCCGCTGCGTTTCTTTCGCACATTGTCGGGCTTACTCTTCCGGAAAATCCGGTTCTGCAATCGCACATATTCGTACCGGTATTTAATTCCGTTGTTGTTGTGTCGCAATTCGGCGGAATTGCGCAACTTATTCTATCGGGTTGCAATACATAACCGGGGTCGCAAACGGCATCGACAAATCCGATAAGATTCGCCGCAAAAATATTCGTTCTTACATTATCGTTGGTGATGAAAAATCCCGTCCCCGCTGACGAACCAAATGCGGGGGCGGTTGCGGTCGGCAAAACATCGTTAATGCTTGCCACAAATAAATCGGTTCCGCCTTTTGTATAGGCACGTACGTTAATTAAATAATTCTGGGGATCGCCTAAAAGCCAGTTGTCAATCAATGCAAAAACATCTCCTGCAACCGGCGTTCTGTCGTCGACGCCTGCGAATACCGGGCAATTAACGGTAAATGTCGGCAAATCATTTTCGGCATCCGTTGCTCTGGAATAATCTCCGCTTTGCGCAACGCAAGCGAAAAAACCGATATGAATATCTATATTGCCTAACCGCATTCCTTCTTCTTGGACAATTGCCTGCATAGAATTATTAAAATTATATGTTCGCGTTTCGCCGACACCGTTAAGCATTTGCGTTCCAACATCGGAAAATATTTGCGCCCTCGCTTCGGTCATAACTTGTGCATTTGCGGAAATGTTAGACAATCCCGCCGCAAATAAAACAGCGGCGAAAAGAATAGTTTTATTGATATTGTTTTTCATGTACTTTCTCCCCTGATTAAAAATATCTGCGAAAGTATAACACATCCCGCCCGAATCCGCAAAAAAAACGGGCGGGTTCGGCAAGAATAGAAAAAGGCGGCGGAATTCCGCGAAAAAACGGCGGAATTCCGGAAAAACCGCGAAATTCCGCGAAAAAACGGCGAAACTCCGCGAAAAAAACCGCGAAATTCCCCCCGAAAACAAGAAAAACCCCCGTCATTCCCGCGAAAAAACCCCCGTCATTCCCGCGAAAGCGGGAATCCATTATGGGCGATTAATTTTGGAATTCCCGCGCGTTTTTTTCGTGAAAAACGGCGTGAACGCGCGAATTTGTCGGTAAAAATAGATTCCCGCTTTCGCGGGAATGACGGGGTGAAATCGCAAATTTTACGCAAAAATTAAGTTTGAAATTCCCGCACATTTTTTCATAAAAAACGAGGTGAATGCGCGAATTTGTCGGTAAAAATAGATTCCCGCTTTCGCGGGAATGACGGCGGGGAGGCGGGAATGACGGGGTGAAATCGCAAATTTTACGCAAAAATTAAGTTTGAAATTCCCGCACATTTTTTCGCAAAAATTAAGTTTGGAATTCCCGCACATTTTTTCGCAAAAATTAAGTTTGAAATTCCCGCGAATTTTTTTCGCAAAAAAACGAGATGAATGCGGGGGGAAGTTTGCTACAATCGGTTTATGACTGCTCCGCATCGCCGTTTGGACGCCGCCGTAAAATGGTTGCGAGAATTGGTTGCGTTTGATACAACGCCGCCGCATACCAACAAATCGCTTGTCGACCACATTGCCGCCCGATTGCAAGACGAAAACGGAATTCGGGGCGAACGGCTGGACGGCGGCGAAAATAAAACGACTTTTTTTGCGACAATCGGACCGCACACGGACGGCGGAATCGCACTTTCCGGACATACCGATGTCGTAGCGACAGACGGACAAAATTGGTCATCGCCGCCGTTTGAGTTGCGCGAATCGGACGGCAAACTTTTCGCCCGAGGGGCATGCGATATGAAAGGATTTCTCGCTTGCGTACTCGCCTCTGCGCCCGATTTCGCCGCCGCCGCCCTCAAAAAACCCGTACATTTCGCCTTTTCGCGAGATGAAGAAATTGCTTGCGCCGGTTCTTTGGATATGTTGCAACTGATTAAACAATGCGGAATGCGTCCGGGGGCGGCATTTATCGGCGAACCGACACGAATGAAAATTGTCGCCGGACACAAAACCGGATTGACAATGCGCACTGTTTTTCGCGGCAGTCCCGCCCACAGTTCGGCACCGGCGGCGGGCGTTTCCGCTATTCCTTTCGCCGCACGATTTGTCTGTCATCTGGAAAGTTTAGAACGACAAATGCGGGAGAACGCCGCCGCCGGTTCGCCGTTTTCGCCGCCGTACGGCACGATAAATGTCGGCACGATTCACGGCGGCACGGCACTCAATATTTTCGCCGAACATTGCGCATTAGATTGGCATTATCGCGGAATGCCCGAAGACGATATGGACGCTTTCGCCGCCGCCGCGAACGAATATCTGCAAAAAAAATTGTTGCCGGAAATGCGCCGGAACGGGCATCCCGCCGATATTGTCAACACCCGAATATCATCTTATCCCGGGCTTTTGCCTGACGAATCGGCGGCATTGTCGCTTGCCCGCACGCTTTCCGGCGAAACCGATTACGAAGTCGTTTCTTTCGGTACCGAAGCCGGTTATTTTCAGCAAGACGGAATTCCCGCTGTCGTTATCGGTCCGGGCGACATTGCGCAGGCGCACAAACCGGACGAATTTTTAGAAAAAACGCAAATGTCCGAGTGTTTAGATTTTTTGGACAATTTGCGCGCGCATTTGTCGGCGTAGTCGGCGTAACGCGTTTTATATTTTCGGCGATATTTTCGGCGATAACAAGGCGGCGGCATCTTCCGCTTCCCATCGCCGTATTACGGCGGCAAGACGGGCGCGATTTTCGGCGGGCGCATTTTTCGCCGCCAAACGCATGACAGACAACGCCCGTGGACGGCTTTGCGCCGTATTGTCCGCACGATATCGCCGCGCAACTCTTTCTTGCGTTCGCCACAAATTACGCTGCATTTGGTCCAGACGTTTTTCCCACAAATACGCGTTTGTCGGATAATGCCGCATGTGTTTTTCGTTGCCGGTTAACGTATATTTCAATCCGCTGCCCGCTTCGTTAAAAAAGAAAAACACCGCTATCCACGGGCGTTCCACGGCGATTGTATCGCCGGTACGAATTAAATCAATTTGTCGGCGGGTGACCGAATAATCGTGAACATATCCCAAAATCGTCAAAACACTCGCCAGCGACACTGTTGCAACGAGAATTCGCGCCACAAAACGCCAATCGCGGCGCGCCCGTTTGCCGAAACCGTTTTCGCGTCCGTGTGCCAAATCGGCGAGATTGCGGCGATGACGAAAAATCACCAAAATCGCCGCCGCAACACCGGCAATCGCAATCGGAATTTCGGCGAAGAGTATCGTCGCCGCCCCCGCCGCCGCCGCCGTGACGGATGCCGCAGACGAAATGCGAAATAATGCAAACATCAAAATCCACGCCGCCCCCGCAACAATGCCCGCCGGAAAATACCACGCCAGAAACGCCCCCAGCAAAGTCGCAACGCCTTTTCCGCCGCGCAATCGCAAAAATATAGAAAAAATATGTCCGCAAACAGCGGCAAATCCCGCCGCCGCCGCCACTGTCGCATCTGCGGCAAACAACACCGGCAACGCGCCTTTTCCCGCATCCGCCAGCAATGTCAGCAAAGCGGCGGGTTTGTGACGGCGGGCGATATTTGTCGCCCCCGGATTGCCTGAACCGAAATCGCGCGGGTCGGGCAATCCGAAAGCGCGCGCAAACAAAACCGAAAACGGCACCGCGCCCAAAAAATAAGCGGCGACAATGAGGACAATATCCCCGCCGTTCATTTACAATCTCCGTTTATGACTTCCAAAAACATAACTTCCCCCAATTGTCGCATTTTTTTGCGCGGAATCCGCCTTAAATGCAAAATCGGCATTGACGCCGCCGAAAGAGAAATCGCGCAACTAATCATCGCAGATGTGGAAATGACACCGGCGGCGAATGCGATGCCCGGTCGTCCGGCGGTGGATTATGCGGCGGTATTGCGGCGTTTGCGCGATTTCGCCGCCGCCAAACAATACGATTTGCTGGAGCATTTCGCCGAAGAAGCGGCGCAAACTATTTTGCGCGAGTTTGCGGCGGCGGATGTGCGCATCGCGTGTTATAAACCGAAACCTTTCGCCGATTTGAACGCCGCGGGCGTGGAAATTTGGAAAACGCGCGCGGACAGCGGTGAATGAAATCTATAAAAGATCCGTTCATCGCGGTTTGTCTTCCGGCAGCGGCAATCAGTGCGACATGTTTTTATTTCATAAACGCGGAAAGCGAACATTATTTTGTCAACATTTTTTTGGCGATTATTTCTTTATGCGCGGCGGCAACGGCAACAGGTTCTTTTTTCCATCACATGAGTTTCCACAGCATCGCGCAAAAAGCGTTTCAGGTTTTTACGCTACTAACTTTTTATTACGGACTTTTAGGATTTATCGTTTTTTATGGCGGTTTTCCGCAATATCCGGATTTGCCAATTCCGGCGTTAATAGAACGAATAATTGCAACCGGACGAGTTCATAATCGCGTCGGTACTTTTACCGGTACCGCGCTAAACTATCATCTTATATTCGTTGTTGTCGCCACCGTTGCGTGCTATTTGGATGAAAATAAAATGGCAAAATTTCTTCCCTTTTGTTGGGCGATTATTTTTGGAATGGCGTTAATGTGTTTTTTTATTTTTTCGTCATAAAAAGCGAATTTGCAGAAAAATCATCAAAAAATACCGGCGACAACACCGGCGGCAACTGTTGCGCCGAGTGTTTTGCATTCTTCGCAAAACGAATCGCGCCATTCGCCGTGCAACAAAAGCGGCGGTTGTATTCGCCGCCAACGCATACCGTCCGCAATGGATTGCACAGCGCGCAAAGTCCCCGCACCGTCCCGCCCCGCCCGCACATAAAACGCCCACGGCAATGCGCGCGTTTTTTCCAAACACGGATAATAAACGCGTTCAAAAAAATCCTTAATCTGCCCGCTCATATAACCGAAGTTTTCGGTCGTGCCGATAATCACCGCGCGCGCCGCCAACACATCTTCTGCTGTCGTTTGCAGCGGCGGCAATCGCCGCGTTGCCACTTCTGCAATTTCGCGCGCGCCGTCTTCGGTTGCTTGCGCGAGTTTTTCGGTGTTTGCGGACGGCGTATTAGCGACAATCAGCAACAGCGGGCGATTAGTCGCCGAAGTCATACAGCCGCCCGCGGTTGAGAATATTTTCCGGGTCAAATACGCGTTTTAATTCGCGATAAATTTTTTGCAATGCGGGCGGCGGCGGCGGAAAACGTCCGCGTTTTGAATCATCGGCGCGAAACAATGTTGCCGCACCGCCCGCCAACTTCGCCGCCGCCATCGCCGATTTTTCATCACCGCGCCGCCAACGCACTGCGCCGTGCCATTCCACAAAATCGTCTCCCGCCAACAACGGCGATTGCGGCGGCGCGACAATGCGCCACAAATCGCCGCCTCCGGAAAAAAATTCGTGTTCGTGTTCGCGAACCGCCCGCCAAAACGCGCGATGTTCCGCCGCCGACAAAATGTCGCCGCCCGCTTCGCGCACCGCCCGCCGCAACGATTCTTCGCCGCCCGAAAAACGCCGCCAACATTTTCCGCCGCACCACACTCCGCCCGTCAGCGGCAATCCTTTTCCCAAAAAAATATTGTCTGCGGCAATCGCGTCCGCCGCATCGCATTCGGCGATTGTCGTTATTTCGCATTCGGGAATCGCCGCGGTGCGAAAAACAACTTCGGTTGCCGCCCCCAATACGCCCAACGCGCCCGCCATCAATCGCGACACATCAAATCCGGCGACATTTTTTATCACTCTGCCGCCGAAAGTCATTTGCCGCCCGCGCCCGCAAACGACCGACACGCCGAGAATATGATCGCGCAACGCGCCCGATGACGGACGGCGCGGACCGGATAATCCGCACGCCAATGCGCCGCCCGCCGTTGCAGTTGCCGAAAAATGCGGCGGTTCAAACGCCAGCATCTGCCCGTTTTTTTGCAACAACAATTCTATTTCCGCCAACTCGGTCGCCGCCGGTACCGCAACAAATAACTCACTCGGTTCATATTCCATTTCGCCGGTTAATGAAGATAAATCCAAAACTTCGCCGTCCGCCGGATTGCCGTAAAACATTCGCCCGCCGTTTGCGCGCAAAATCAGCGGCGTTTTTGTCGCCGCCGCCGCCGCAACTTTTTCGGCAACTTCATCTGCGGCGTTCACCATAAAAAACGCGTCAACATAAAAACTAAAATCGCGGCAAATGCGGAAATTTTTCCGCGCCACTTTTAATATGCATTTGTCCGAATTCGGCACAACGATTCAAAGTCGGTACCGCCTTGCCCGGATTCAAAAAACCGCCGCTATCAAACGCGCGTTTAATGCCATGAAAAATTTCCAACTCGGCAGGCGCGAATTGCGCGCACATTTCATCCAGTTTTTCCACGCCAACACCGTGTTCGCCGGTGATGACGCCGCCCGCTTGCAAACACAATTGCATAATTTCCGAACCGAATTGCCGCGCTTTTTCGCCTTCGCCCGCCGCATCGTCAAACATAATTAAGGGATGCAAATTGCCATCACCCGCATGAAAAACATTCGCGCACGGCAAGTTATATTTTTGCGACAACGCCGAAATATCATCCAAAACCCGCCCCAAATGTTTGCGCGGAATCGTGCCGTCCATACAATAATAATCGGGGCGGATTCGCCCGACCGCCGGAAACGCCGATTTGCGCCCTTTCCAAAATAACGCGCGTTCGTTTTCGTCTTTCGCCTGACGAATCGGAGACGCATTGTGCGTTTGCAAAATGTCAATCATTTTTTCCATTTCGCGTTTTGCATCCTCGCGCCGTCCGTCCGTTTCGGCAATGAGAATCGCCGCGCAACCGGACGGATAACCGGCATGCGCAAAATCTTCCGCCGCTTTCGCCGCCAACTCGTCCATCATTTCCAAACCAGACGGCACAATGCCCGCCGCGATAATCGCCGCCACCGCATCGCCCGCCGCCCGCACGGAATTAAATCCAGCGAGAGTCGTAAAAACCGATTCGGGTAGCGGCGACAATTTAAGAGTCACTTCGGTAATCACCGCCAACAATCCTTCGCTGCCGTGCAGCAACGCCAGCAAATCATATCCCGGCGAATCGGCGGAAATTTCCACAACTTCGCCGTCCGCCGTCGCCGCCCGCACCGACAAAACACAATGCACCGTCAACCCATATTTCAGACATCGCACGCCGCCGGAGTTTTCCGCCACATTTCCGCCGATGGAACACGCCATTTGCGAAGACGGGTCGGGTGCGTAAAATAAGTTATGCGGACGCGCCGCTTCCGACACCGCCAAATTTCGCACTCCCGGTTGCACTCGTGCCGTTCGCGCGCGCGAATCAATTGCCAAAATTTTATCCAATCGCGCCATCACCAACAAAACGCCATCCGCATGCGGCAACGCACCGCCCGACAATCCCGTCCCGGCACCGCGAGTCACCAGCGGCACATTTGCGGCGCGACATAAATTAATAATGCAAACAATTTCCTCTTCATTGTCCGGCAACGCCACCGCCGCCGGACGACAGCGAAACATCGGCAAGCCGTCCGTCTCAAACGGCGCGCATTCTTCCGCACGAAAAATCACCCGTCCGGCGGGCAATATCGTTCGCAACTTCTCGGCAAATCCGGCGGGCAAAGGCATACCGCCCATTGTAGCATTTTTCCACCACCGAATCCGCCGCCCCAATTTGCATTCGCCCGGAATGCAACCGCTGCGGAAATTTTACTGCCGACAAAATATTTCCCAATATATTAAGAGAAACCGGAAGGCGAATTATTAAAATTGCACGACATTATTTTTTGTTGAGAAACTTGTAAAATCTCATAAAACCGCATTCTCAAAATTTATAATCGTTCCTATAACGCGATTATATCAACACTTTCGCCGCCCATTCACGAATCATTTTTGCTTTTTGCTGCTCATTGTTTTTTTCTCTTTATAAAAAATAAAATAGATAACTGTTCCTGTGATGAGGGGAAGAACTGCCCCGTAAACCCATCCTGCTATCCAAATCGATCCGACAACAAACGAACCCCAAGTTTCCCAAATTTCCTTGTCTGTCATATACGGATTGCCTCCTTCCGCCACGAATTGCAATATATCTGACAACGACAAGACAAACGCGAATATAACAACCAAAGTTTTACGAATTTTTGCGGGCGCAATTCTCAAACATATTCCATAACCAATCGCGTATCCGGCAAAAAAATTAACTATAGTAAACATGATGCTATTATCAAATTCGCCCGCACTATTGACAAATGTCAAAAATTGATCTATGCCTACTGCGGCAACCAATCCCGCGAAAATAGCGCCGATAATCGGAAATTTCATAACACGATATTATACACAATCTCCCGCCCTCGCACGGGAAATTTTAATTTTTTCGGCGAGAATTCCATTCCGATGACAATCGGAATCTCCCGCAGAGATTCCGACTTTCGCCGGAATGGAACGAGGGAAAATTCGGGCGGAACGGCGAAAATAATTAATTTTCGCGTTTTTGCGACAACGGTTGCATTTGCAAAAAATCTCCGTCCGTTAACAAATAATTTCCGTCCGGCAAAAATGATTTCCGCCCGTACGAAAATTTCGCATTTTGGAAATTTATACCAACAACTCCGCCGGAAAACCGGGCGTTTCAATCATCGCGAAGGCGGAATGGTTGTGGATGGATTCGAAATTTTCGGCGCTGACTCGGTAGTGCGACACGCCCGGCAAACGCCCGATTGCTACCGCCAAATCGCGCACGATATCTTCTACGAATTTCGGATTGTCGTACGCCCGCTCCGTCACATGCCGCTCGTCCGGGCGTTTTAACATGGAATATAACTCGCACGAAGACGCTTGCTCTATCACCGACATCAAATCTAAAAGGCGCATGTCGCCGTCCGCTTCGGCGATGCAACAAACATGCGACCGCTGATTATGCGCGCCGTATTTGGAAATGGTTTTGGAACACGGACACAAACTCGTGACCGGCACCGTTGCCGAAAGCAAACGCCGCAACTCGTTTCCGCGTTGTCGCGCATAAAAGGCGGCGGAAAAATCCACATACCCGCGTTCGCCGGAAATGGGCGCGGCTTTGTTTGCAAACGCGCGAAATTTAACCGCCGTAATGCATTCTTTCGCCGCGGGCAAATGCGCCATTACCGCTTGCGGCAATTTGCAAAAAGATGCGAAATCCAAATTCGTCCCGGCATCGTGCAAAACCCGCACCAAACGCGACATGTGCGTGCCGCGCGTTTGCGCCGGTAAATCGGTATAACACGACCATTCGCCCGCCGCCGGAGTCGGCACCGCGCCTTCCATAAACATTATCGGCAACCGCAAATCGCAAATGCCAACCCGATTTATCGGAGTCGCGCGCGCATCGGAGCCGCCTTGCACATCTTTGATGGCATCCGGATTGGAAGAGGCGGGCGCAACGGCGGCGGAAGAAAGTGGCATAATGCGAAATGCGAGTTTATCGGGATATTATATCAGAACGCGTTAAATACCGCGCAAAAAATCCGCCAGCCATTTCGCACAAATCGCGCGGTCGTTTGGAAGTTGCGCGCTTTCTTTTGCCCGCTGCCACACATCGGGCGGCATTGTATCTTGTCGCCCTTCCAAAATCGCATCGCAAAACGCCGGCGAAAACTCCGGATGTCCTTGCATACAAAAAAATCGCCGCCCGACCGAAAACATCGCAATCGGACAAAACGCGCTTTCCGCCAGCAAAGTCGCATTCGGCGGCAACGAAACAACTTGATCTTGATGACTCGCCAGCAACGAAAATTCGGCGGGGCGCGGTTGCAACCATTCCGCCTCGCCCGCGATTTGCCATGTTTGCCGTCCCGCCCCCCATCCGCGCGGCGATTTTTCGGCGACACCGCCGAGGGCGACCGCAATCGCCTGATGCCCGAAACAAATTCCCGCCATCGGCGACGCATCGGCGACATAAACTTCGCGGACAAATGCGAAAAGCGGTTGCAGCCAATCGTGATTTTCATATACCGCGTGTTTGCTGCCGCTAATCAGCCACGCATCGCATTCTTCAACCGTGCGCGGCATTTCGCCGCCGCGAACATCATATTCGCGCCACTGCGCGGACAATCCGCCCTCCCGCAAAAGCCGCGCAAACATCGCCGCATAATCGCCATGCGCCCCGCGCAAATGGTCGTCCACTTCATAAAGTTTAAGCAAACCGATTTTCATCTTTCGCAATTATACAAAAAAATCCGGCGAACGCGGCGGAATTCTGCGAAAAAAACGCTGTCATTCCCGCGAAAGCGGGAATCTATTCGGGGCGATTAATTTTGGAGTTTCGCGAATTTTACGGGAAAATTAAGTTTGGAATTTCCGCGAAATTTTTTTGTGAAAAACGAGGTGAATGCGGGGGTTTGTCGGTAAAAATGGATTCCCGCTTTCGCGGGAATGACGGCGGGGAGGCGGAAATTCCCGCCGCCTTTTCTTTTTTTCTCCCGAAATTAAAAACGATAAACCGCGTTCATTTGGAGTTTGCCGTTTTCGGTGAAATTCCCGAAATTTTCCCATTTGAAACCGGCGGAGGGGCGAATCGTCCAGCGGTTATAACGCAAAACGCTTTCCAGATTTAGTTCGTTTTGTGTTTCGGTTTCTATTCCGGAATCGGATTCTTTCCATTCGGATTGCATTCGGTAAACGGGGGATATTTTCCAGATTCCGTTTTGTAAATCCGCCGACAGCGAAAAATCATAATCCGCAGTTTTGCCGCTGACCGATTCGGAAAATGTCGCCGCCCAAAAGTCCGCCGTGTATTCCGCTTTTGATAAATAGCGGAAATCGCCGAAATCGCCGCCGGTGTTTGTTTGTCCTGCCGACCATTGCATCCGCAAGTTTTCGTTAACGGCGTATTCTATTTTTCCGCCCGCACGGATGAAATAATCGTTTTCGGTCAGAGAATAGCCGAAATCGGATGAGAATGCGAACGCATCGGCGGGGCGACCGTCGTTTAAGAAATCGGCAATCGCATACATCGCCATTGCAACTCCGACTGCACCGATAATCGCAACTTCGGCATCGTTATTTCTCGGCGAGGCGACTGCAATCCGAATCTCGTTGTCGTTAAAGAAAATCCGATTTCTGCCGTCCGCAACAACCACAATTATTAACCGGTCATTTGCGATATTAAAATCGGCGGGCATTTGCGGAAATCCGTCATCGCCGAAAAGTTCCGGGTCGCCGCAATCGGGCAATGTCAAAAAATCGGAAGATTCCCGAATTATGCACCCGGTTGCCATTGATAAGTTATCAAATTGCAACGGGGCGAATTCCGCCGCCGCCGCCGCTACCGTCACCGTTGCCGAATCGTCCCGCATAACGGGAATTTCGCAAACTTCCGCAACTTCTTGTCTGTTGTTTTCGCTGAATATAAATCTCGTTTCCCATCGTGCGTTTTCGCATGATTCGGCGGTATATGTCGGCGAAACGGAGACGGTTGCCAAAACTTCGGCAATCGGGCGGCAAGTTTCGCCCGCATTTGCAGGATTTACAAAACTCGCCCCGCAATCGGCAACGCACATTGAACCATCCCAAAAATCCGGTCTACCATCTTGTCCGCAATCGGCGGCGGTAATCGGGCGGCAAGTTTCGCCCGGATTTGCAGGATTTATAAATCCCGCCCCGCAATCGGCAACGCACATTGAACCATTCCAAAAATCCGGTCTGCTATCTTGTCCGCAATCGGCGGCGTTAATCGGGCGGCAAGTTATTCCATCGCTTTCCGTTAATGGGCGGTCATCGGGGCAAGTTGCAACGCACATGGAACCATCCCAAAAATTCGGTCTGCCATCTTGTCCGCAATCGGCGGCACCAATATCACGGCAAGTTTCGCCCGCATTTTCAGGATTTATAAATCCCGCCCCGCAATCGGCAACGCACATTGAACCATTCCAAAAATCCGGTCTACCATCTTGTCCGCAATCGGCGGCGGTAATCGGCGTTGTCGACGGATTCGCTTCGCAAACGCCATTAACCAAATTGGGAGTCGCCCCCGTGCAATCCGCATCTGTTTTCTCGCACATTGTCGGGCTTACTCTTCCGGAAAATCCGGTTTTGCAATCGCAAACATTTCCGTTTCTATCCGTCGTTGCTGTGTCGCAATTAAGAATCATTTCGCAAGTTTGCGTGTTTGTTGCGGTGTCGGTTATGAGGTCATGCGTGTTGTCCATGCAGACGCATTCATTTTGAGCATTCGGCGTTCCGGTCGTACCAGTTCCGCAAGTCGGACTTTGGCAAACGCCGTTGGCATAGATTTCCCCGGTTGCGCAAGTGGCGGCAATCGCCGTATCCAAAGCCGCAACAATGCCCGTGTGCATTTGGGCTGTCGCCCTTTGATATACGGTGTCGCCATTATCGTCTACGGCATCCAAATCAACGCCCGCCGCAATCAGCATATTGGCGGCGGTTACATTTTCCATCGTCTCATTCACCAGTTCATGAAAAGCCGTGTTGCCGGCAGCATTCTTCACAGTCACATCAATGGTCGACACCGCCAACAACGCTGCAAGATATACGGTTTTAGATATGTCGTCCACGGCGTAAAACAAAGGCGTATTGCCGAGATCATCCATCGCATTTACATTGGCGCCGCCGGTTATTAATGCCTGAACATTCATAACATTTATCGGAATTCTTATTACTGCCTCAATCAAAGGCGTTCTGCCAAATCTCGCTTCTATTTCCAAATCGGCGCCCGCCATAATCAACGCATTGACAACGTCGACATGCCCATCCCCCACCGCACTGTGCAAAGGCGTCCCGCCGCCATCGTTCTTTACATCCACATCAATGCCCGTTGCGCCCAACAATGCATTGACAACGTCGACATGCCCTTCCTCCGCCGCATAGTGCAAAGGCGTCTCGTCATCGCCGTCCCCCAAATTGACCATAATGCCCGTTGCGCCCAATAATACATTGACCACATTAAGAAAATTGTTCATCGCAGCAACAACCAGAGGCGTTTCGTTTCTCCTTGTGCTCACTATATTCGGATTGGCACCCGCCGCCAACAATGCGTTGATAATAGCGATATGGTTCTGCACGCCATCATCCTCCGCCGCAATATACAGCGCTGTTTTGTCGCTGCCGTCTTTCCCATTCACATCGGCGCCACCCGCAATCGCATTATTGACACCGGTCAAATTGCCGTTCCCTACCGCCTGACACAACACCGTACAAATTTGCGCCGAAGCGGCGGACGACATCGTTGCCGCAAAAAATAACGCAAAAATATGCAAAATGACAATACTGACAATACGACTTTTCATTTGGTTTTTCATTTGTTTTCTCCTCTGATTAAAAAGAATTCCCTCGCCCGCATTGTACCACACAATTCGCCGCAATGCAATACGCCCGAAAAAAAAAATATCGTCGCCCGCATTTGACACGGCGGGCGGGATGTGTTATACTCGTTTCAGTATACCAATTTAATTCAATTCAAAAAGGAGAATATCATGGCATACAGTCAAAAAGTGATGGATCATTATGAAAACCCCCGCAATGTCGGGTCTTTCGGCAAAGATGAAAAAAATATCGCCACCGGAATGGTCGGTGCGCCCGCATGCGGCGATGTAATGAAACTGCAACTCAAAGTCGGCAACGATGGCGTAATTGAAGACGCCAAATTCAAAACCTACGGCTGCGGGTCTGCAATCGCCTCTTCGTCCCTGATTACCGAATGGGTACGCGGAAAAACGCTGGATGAAGCATTGGAAATCAAAAACACCGCCATCGCCCAAGAGTTGGCGTTGCCGCCGGTCAAAATCCACTGCTCCATTCTCGCCGAAGACGCAATTAAAGCCGCAGTCGCCGATTACAAAAAGCAAAAAGCCGTCTGATTTTGCCGATGGGCGTTTCGCTGACTCCCGCCGCCGCCGCACATGTGCGTGATTGTTTATCCGCCCGTCCGGCGACCGGCATCCGCTTCGCCGTCCGCCCGTCCGGCTGTTCGGGGCTGGCGTATATCGTGGAGTTTGCCGACAATCTCGGCGAAGGCGACATTACTTTTGCCTCGCACGGAATCACTATCATCACCGACCCCAAATCGCTCGTACATATTGAAGGAATGGAAGTGGATTATGTTCGCGAAGGATTGCAATCGGGATTGAAATTTAACAATCCGAATGTCAAAGATAGTTGCGGTTGCGGCGAAAGTTTTACCACCTGAACGCCGCCGTGTCCGCCCGCCAAATCCGTGCGGGAATTCCCGCCAAAACGCCTTTTTCGGATGCGGCGAAAGCAATGTGCCGATGACATCCGATTTTTTCGCCTGCGATTTTTTTACGCTGTTTAATCTGCCGCAAACCGCCGAAATTGACGGCGAATTGTTGCAACAAAAATACCGGCAATTGCAGACAGCGGCGCATCCCGACCGTTTTGCGGACGGCGGCGACTCCGAAAAACAAGCGGCAATGCAAATGGCGGGACGCATTAACGACGGTTTCGCGATTTTGCAAAATCCGCTTTTGCGGGCGGCATATATTTTGGAACTGCGCGGAATTTCCGCTTTCGCCGAAGACAACACCGCAATGCCGCCCGAATTTTTAATGCGACAAATTGAATGGCGGGAAGATTTGGAAAACGCATCGCCGGACGCCCGCAAATCGCTGCTAAACGAAATCGCCGCCGAACGCGATTCGGCACGCACAGAAACCGCCGCCGCATTACAAAAAAACGACAACGCCGCCGCACTCGATTCCGTTCGCCGCTGGAAATATCTGGAAAAAATTCTCGCCGAACACACATCGCCATGACTTTGTTGCAAATTCGCGAACCCGAAAAATCCGCCGCCGCCGCACCGCTCAAACTCGCGATAGGCATTGATCTCGGCACGACAAATTCGCTTGTCGCCGCCATCGGTGCGGACGGAAAACCTTTTATTTTCGGCAAAGACGGCGAAAAACTCGTGCCGTCCGCCGTCATCTACAACAGCGACAACACCGCCGAAATCGGACAAAACGCGCTCGCCCGGCGGGCAAAATCGCCCAAAGAAGTATTGCGTTCAGTCAAACGATTGATGGGACAAACCGCCGCCGATGTGCGCGATTCTTATCAATACGATTATGCGGACGGCGATGGAATCGTCCGCCTTCGCACCGCCGCCGGCGACAAAACGCCGGTGGAAATATCGGCGGCAATTTTGGATTTTTTACGCCGCCGTGCCGAATCACAAAGCGGACGAATCGCGGACGGTGCGGTCATTACCGTCCCCGCCTACTTTGACGATGCGCAACGACAAGCAACAAAAGACGCGGCGCGATTGGCGGGATTGCGCATTTATCGCCTGCTCAACGAACCGACCGCCGCCGCAGTCGCCTACGGATTGGACAACGCCGAAGAAGGCGATTATGCCGTATACGATTTGGGCGGCGGCACATTGGATGTTTCCGTTTTGCGAATGCAAAAAGGCGTTTTTACGGTGCTGGCAACCGGCGGCAACACCGCGCTGGGCGGCGACGATTACGACCGCGCATTGGCGAATTTGGCGGCGCAAAAAATCGGCGGCGAGTTGTCGCGCGGCGATATGCTTTTGTTGACAGACGCGGCGCGGAATGCAAAAGAATCGTTATCCGCCGCCGATTCCGTTTTGTTGCGGGCGGCATTGTCGCGCGGCGAAGTAAAATGCGAAATTAGCGCGGCGGAGTTTATGGCGGCAACCGAATCGCTGACCGCCGAAACGCTCAATTGTTTTCGCCGCGCATTGACGGATGCGGGCGTTACCGCCGCGCAAATCAAACAAACCGTACTTGTCGGCGGCGCGACAAGAATGCCGCCTGTTCGCCGCGCAGTCGCCGATTTTATCGGACGAGCGCCGTTTGCCGAATTGAATCCGGACGAAGTTGTCGCGCTGGGCGCGGCGGCACAAGCGGATTTGCTGGCGGGCAATCGGCGCGGCGATGACTGGCTTTTGCTGGATGTCATTCCGCTATCGCTCGGGCTGGAAACGATGGGGGGCTTAACCGAAAAAATTATTCCCCGCAACACCGCAATTCCAACTCACAAAACGCAAGAATTTACAACGCATCAAGACGGACAAACCGCAATGCGTTTTCATATCGTGCAAGGCGAACGCGAATTGATTCGCGATTGTCGCTCTCTCGCCCAATTCGCATTGTCCGGCATCCCCCCGATGGCGGCGGGACTCGCGCGAGTACGCGTTTCGTTTCAAGTGGATGCGGACGGATTGTTGCAAGTATCGGCGGAAGAAAAAAGCACCGGCAAAAAAACCGAAGTGCGCGTCAAACCGACTTACGGATTGGACGAATCGCGCATTCTCGCAATGCTGCGCGATTCGTTTTCCGCAGCAGAATCGGATGCGATTGAACGGCGGCGGCGGGAAACCGTTCAAGACGGCGAAACATTGCTTGCATCAACCGAAAAAGCGTTAAAAGAATCGGCGGATTTGTTGGACGCCGAAGAACGCCGCGCAATCGCAAACGCCGTTTCCATTCTCAAAAACGCCCTCGCCCAAGGCGCACGAGACGAAATCGTCTCCGCCACAAAATCGCTGGAATCCGCAACAAAAAACTTCGCCGCCCGCCGAATGAACGCCGCCATTAACCAAACCCTCCGCGGCGAAAAAATCCCCGATTAGTTTCGCGGCAAAAGGGCGTTCACAAAAATCCCGCAAATGTTTTCCGCCGCCCGCCGCCGTTATTTCTCGCCGACAAATTCCCGCCCTCCCCGCCGTCATTCCCGCGAAAGCGGGAATCCATTTTCACCGACAAATCCCCGCATTCACCTCGTTTTTCACAAAAAAAATTTGCGAAAATTCCAAAATTAATTTTTTGCGTAAAATGTGCGTATCCCCGCCGTCATTCCCGCGAACGCGGGAATCCATTTTTACCGACAAATCCCCCGCATTCACCTCGCTTTTCACAAAAAAAATGCGCGGGAATTCCAAACTTTCGCGTAAAATGTGCCGCCTCCCCGCCGTCATTCCCGCGAACGCGGGAATCCATTTTTACCGACAAATTCCCGCGTTCACGCCGTTTTTCACAAAAAAAATGCGCGGAAATTCCAAACTTAATTTTCGCGTAAAACTCCCGCCTTCCCGCTGTCATTCCCGCGAAAGCGGGAATCCATTTTTACCGACAAATTCCCGCGTTCACGCCGTTTTTTGCGAAAAAAATGCGCGGAAATTCCAAACTTAATTTTCGCGTAAAATTTGCGAAATTCCAAAATTAATCTCCCCGAATAGATTCCCGCGTTCGCGGGAATGACGGCGTTTTTTTGCGGAATTACCGCCGCCCGATTCCGTCCCCGCCCGTTTTTTTGCGGATTCGGGCGGGATGTGTTATACTTTCGCAGACATTTTTAATCAGAGGAGAAAACACATGAAAAACATAATCAATAAAATCATTCTTTTCGCCGCCGTCTTTTTTTCGGCGGGATTGTTTAACATTTCCGCAAATGCACAACAAACGTACGGCTATTATATTGCTAATCAAGTTTCGCCTTCTGCTTTTTGGAGTCGTTTCTGGGCGGCGACGGGTTATGCAACTGCCGAATTAGCAGAAGACGGGGCTGTGCTGAATTGCGTAGAAAATATAGGAGGTACTGAAGATGAATGCCGAACACTTTTTACTGTAAACAGAGGCGTGTTTGGAGGCACGGAGGCAAATCAAGTGGTTGTTTGGACTGTTGATGACACTATTATAAATTTTACTGGTTTGGGCGTTGATTTTGCTGCCGCTCATGCAGATTTACTTGCGAAATGTGCGGCTAATTTCGGCAACATGGCGCCTTGCACCGCAAATACCAATTATGCGGAAGCAAATGTATTATCTTGCGGTGCCGGTTCGGCGGAAGATGCAACGGATGATTGCCGTAGGCGTGAGGGCGACCCCGTTCCCTTGGATTGCGGATTAGGCACGACCTTTACGGATGGAGACGGCGATGGAAACTGCGATTGTGCGACTGATGCTCAGATTCCGATAGATGCGGAGAGTTGCCGTGCGGCGGAAAGTTTGGAAGAGTGCATGGATGAAGGGTACATGTATTTTAATCCGAGAACCCAAATTTGCACAGACACCGACCCGACACCGACTTGCACCGACAATGCAACATTAAACGAGGCGACACTTGCATGCGAATGTCTTAACTCCGCATTTCCGATTTTGCAAAATGATAGCGGAACTACCTTTTCCTGCCGTGCGATTGAAACAACTGACTGCACGGGAGAAACGCCATTTATTGACAACAATGCATGCGTTGCAACTTGCCCCGATGACCGCCCATTAACGGAAAGCGATGGAGCAACTTGCCGCCCGATTACCGCCGCCGATTGCGGAAATGAAAGACCGGATTTTTGGAATGGTTCAATGTGCGTTGCCGATTGCGGGGCGAATTTTGTAAATCCTGCAAATGCGGGCGAAACTTGCCGCCCGATTGCCGAAGTTTTGGCAACCGTCTCCGTTTCGCCGACATACACCGCCGAATCATGCGAAAACGCACGATGGGAAACGGAATTTGTATTCAGCAACAACAAACAAGAAGTCGCCGAAGTTTGCGGAATTCCTGTTGAACGAAACGATTCGGCAACGGCGGCGATTGCATCGGCGGCGGAATCTGCCCCGTTGCAATTTCCGGAAAATGTAAATGCAAACGAATGCATAATTCGCAAATCCGCCGGTTTTGACGCCGCCGAAAATATGCCCGATTGCGATGATGAAAATCTTTTCGGCAATGACGGATTTCCGCAAATGCCCGAAAATTTTAATATCGCAACCGACCGCCTAATAATTGTGGTTGTTGCAGACGGCAGAAATCGGATTTTCTTTAACGACAACGAGATTCGGATTGCCGTTGCATCGCCGAGAAATAACGATGCCGAAGTTGCGATTATCGGGGCGGTCGGAGTTGCAATGGCGATGTATGCGTTTGCCGATTTCTTAAACGACGGTCGCCCCGCCGATGCTTTCGCATTTTCGCCCGAATTCGGCTACCGCATCAGCGAAAACGATTATTTCGTGCAGGCGGGCGGCAAAATAGAATACGCCGTTAACGAAAACTTGCGGATGCAATGGTCGGCAGGGCAAACAAACACCGGCGGCGATTTCGGCGATTTCCGCTATTTGTCAAAAGCGGAATACACGGCGGATTTTTGGACAGCAGCATTTTCGGAATCGGTCAGCGGCAAAACCGCCGATTATGATTTTTCCCTTTCCGCCGATTTACAAAACGGAATCTGGAAAATATCCCCCGTTTACCGAATGCAATCCGAATGGAAAGAATCCGATTCCGGCATAAAAACGGAAACACAAAACGAACTAAATCTGGAAAGCGTTTTGCGTTATAACCGCTGGACAATCCGCCCCTCCGCCGGTTTCAGATGGGAAAATTTCGGGAATTTCACCGAAAACGGAAAACTCCAAATGAACGCGGTTTATCGTTTTTAATTTCGGGAGAAAAAAGAAAAGGCGGCGGGAATTCCCGCCTCCCCGCCGTCATTCCCGCGAAAGCGGGAATCCATTTTTACCGACAAATCCCTGCATTCACCTCGTTTTTTACAAAAAAAACGCGCGAAAATCCCAAACTTAATTTTCCCGTAAAATTCGCGAAACCCCAAAATTAATCGCCCCGAATAGATTCCCGCTTTCGCGGGAATGACAGCGTTTTTTCGCGAAATTCCGCCGCTTTTCCATTCCGATGTAAATCGGAATCTCCTGCAGAGATTCCGGCGTTCGCCGGAATGGTAAATTCTTTTTCCTAATTTCCAACTTTTTCCATTCCGATGTAAATCGGAATCTCCCCCGCCGCTGTCCGATTCTCGCCGACAAATCCCCGCCTCCCCGCCGTCATTCCCGCGAAAGCGGGAATCCATTTTTACCGACAAACCCCCGCATTCACCTCGTTTTTCACAAAAAAATGCGCGGAAATTCCAAACTTAATTTTCGCGTAAAATTCGCGAAACTCCAAAATTAATCTCCCCGAATAGATTCCCGCTTTCGCGGGAATGACGGGGTTTTTTTCGCGAAATTCCGCCGCGTTCCTATTCCGATGAAAATCAGAATCTCCCGCAGAGATTCCGGCGTTCGCCGGAATGGTAAATTCTTTTTTCCTAATTTCCAACTTTTACCATTCCGATGTAAATCGGAATCTCCCCCGCCGCCGTCCGATTTTCGCCGCCGAATTCCCGCCTCCCCGCCGTCATTCCCGCGAAAGCGGGAATCCATTTTTACCGACAAACTCCCGCATTCACCTCGTTTTCACAAAAAAAATACACGGAAATTCCAAACTTAATTTTCGCGTAAAATTCGCGAAATCCCAAAATTAATCGCCCCGAATAGATTCCCGCTTTCGCGGGAATGACATCGTTTTTTTCGCGAAACTCCGCCGCGTTCGCGGAAATGGAAAACTTTATTTCCCGGTCATTTTGCGAAAAATGGAAAATTTTATTTTCCCGTCATTCCGGCGAAAACCGCAAACTTTTTACGGAATCAGAAGAATTTTCGGGGCGGGAATTTTTCCGGCGGCGAGATCGGCGAAGGCGCGGGCGCCGTCTTGCAGCGGGCGCGTTTCAAACCAATCCAAAGAACCGAGTCGCCCTTCCGCCATCCAACGCACAGTTTCCGCAAATTCGTCCGCCGTATAAGTATACACGCCGCAAATCGCGATTTCCTGCAAAGTCGCGCGGCGCATATCCGCACCGCCCGCACTTTCCGCCAAACCGATGTGCGCGATAACGCCGCCCGGTGCCGCCCGCGAAGTCGCCAACTTGCGGCTTGCACTTGCGCCGACAGCATCTATGACAATTTCGGCGGACGGCGATTCGTCCGGCGCGATAACGGCAAAATCGCCGATTTTTTTCAGCGCATTTCGCCGCAACGGATTCGCCTCCGCAATATAAACTTTTTTGATTCCGCGCGCCGACAACGACAACGCCGACGCCAAACCGATTGCGCCGCCGCCCAATATCAGCGCGGTGCATTCCGCCGCCGCCGGACAGAAACGCAACGCCGTCGCCGCCGCATGATGCCCGCACGCCAGCGGTTCGGCAAGCGCGCCTTGTCGCAAAGAAAGAGACGGCGGCAACGACAAAACATTTTCGCGCGGCGCGGCAACATAATCGGCAAACGCCCCCTGCCGCGGAGGCATAGAAAGAATCTGCCGCATCTCGCACAAGTTAGAACGCCCGCCGCGACAAAAAATGCACGCACCGCAAACCGCCAGCGGATTGACAACAACTTTTTCGCCGTCCACCTCGCCGGAAAATTCGTGTCCGAGAATCAGCGGCGGCGGACGGCGTTCGTCGTGTCCGAAAAACGCGTGCATATCCGAACCGCAAATACCCGCCGCGGCAACCGCAACAATCGTATCTTTGGAATCGGGCGGCGGATAATTTTTATAATGCAGAGTCCGCGGCGCCGCATATATCAGCGCCTTCATCGCCGCACCGTTTTATAAAACGAATTCGCCGCAATTGCAAAAAAGCGAAAAGTCCGAATCGTTTCCGCAAATCGCGCAATATATTTCCAAAGCATTTTTTGCATCAGATTCGGTATACGCGGAAATTTCATCCCGCCCATTCTTTCGGAAAATTCGGCAGCGTTTTTGCGGCGCGGCATTTTGTTAAATAAATTTGCCGCAATTGCAAAAAAGCGAAAAGTCCGAATCGTTTTCGCAAATCGCGCAATATATTTCCAAAACGTTTTTTGCATCGGATTCGGTATACGCGGAAATTTCATCCCGCCCATTCTTTCGGAAAATTCGGCAGCATTTTTGCGGCGCGGCGTTTTGTTAAATAAATTTGCAAAAAAGCGAAAAGTCCGAATCGTTTTCGCAAATCGCGCAATATATTTCCAAAAAGTTTTTTGCATCGGATTCGGTATACGCGGAAATTTCATCCCGTCCATTCTTTCGGAAAATTCGGCAGCGTTTTTGCGGCGCGGCGTTTTGTTAAATAAATTTGCAAAAAAGCGAAAAGTCCGAATCATTTGCGCAAATCGCGCAATATATTTCCAAAACGTTTTTTGCATCAGATTCGGTATACGCGGAAATTTCATCCCGTCCATTCTTTCGGAAAATTCGGCAGCGTTTTTGCGGTGCGGCGTTTTATAAAACGAATTCGCCGCAATTGCAAAAAAACGAAAAGCGCGAATCATTTGCGCGGATGCAAAGGAAAATCTTCGCCGGAAAACCATTTCGCCAGACGCACATCGGCGGTGCGGGCGTGCGCTTCCATTCCTTCGCGCCTTGACAACCGCGCCGTTGCCGGGGCGATTTCGCGACATGCATCGCGCGTCATTTTTTGCCATGTCGCAGTTTTCATAAACTTCGCAACCGACAAACCGCCGGTATGTCGCGCCGCACCGCGAGTCGGCAAAATATGATTCGGACCGGAAACTTTGTCGCCGAACGCAACAGTCGTTTCTTCTCCCAAAAACAGCGAACCGTAGTTGCGCAATCGCGCAAGCCACCACGCCGAATCGGCGCAATGAATTTCCAAATGTTCGGCAGCATATTCGTCCGCGCGCGCCGCCGCTTCTTCGCGAGTCGCGGCAACCGATACTTCGCCATATCGTTCCCACGAAGCGGCGGCGAATCCGCGATTCGGTTCGGGTAAATTTTGAATCCGTTCAGGAACGCGCGAAAGAACTTCCCGCGCCAAATTCGGACAAAGCGAAACTAACCACGCCGGCGAATTCGGACCATGTTCCGCCTGCCCCGCCAAATCGGCGGCGACAATTTCCGCGTCCGCAGTTTTGTCGGCGATAACTAAAATTTCGGTCGGTCCGGCGAACATGTCTATGCCGGTGCGCCCGTAAATTTGCCGTTTCGCCTCGGCGACATATTGATTGCCCGGACCGGCAACGACATCGGCGGCGCGTCCGGAAAACAATCCGAACGCCAATGCCGCAATCGCATGCGCGCCGCCGAGTTGCAATATCGTGTCGGCGCCGCACAAATTTAACGCGTATAAAACTTCCGGATGCATTCCGCCGTGTGCGGTTTGCGGCGGCGAACACGCGACAACAGCCGGCACGCCCGCAACTTTCGCAGTCGCAACACTCATCACCGCCGAAGCAATGTGCGCAAAACGCCCGCCCGGCACATAACAACCCGCGGCGCCCACCGGAATTTGTTTTTGTCCGGCAATCAGCCCGGGATAAATTTCGGATTCAAAATCGCACAGACGCGCCTTTTGTTCTTCGGCGAATCGCCGCACTTGTTTTAATGCGAACGCGATGTCGTCTTTCGCATCTTGCGGCACTTTGTCCGCCGCGTTTTCAATCGCTTCTTTGGATACGACAATATCGCCCGTCCATCCGTCCAATTCTTCGGCATATTTGCGCGCCGCCTCTTCGCCGCCCGATTCTACATCGGCGAGAATCGCGCGCACCCGTTCGCGCACCCGCGAATCTTCCGTCCCCGAAGACGGCGCAACTTTTTTCAAATATTCAATCATTGTTCAAAGCTCTCTGAGAAATTAAAATTCCGGCGCGAAACCGGATGCGATACATGCTTCGCGCGGTTTATGCACCTTAATCGCGCGTTCCGATATTTTGCGAAAATTAATTTGCATTCCGTAAACCTGAAAACTAATCATCCCGTTCGTACAATTTAACAGCGTGTTCAAAACGCGTCCGCGGCGAACGAATCCGTCCGCGTTCATATCGCCCGCGTTCCAGTCAATCGGCGTTCCCGTCCATCCTTCATAAGGCGGTTCGTAGCCGCCGGAAGTTCGGTCAAACGCGCGAAAGTCGGCGACAAAACCGGCGACAACCAACGCGATAAATGCGAATCCCAAAACCGCAAATATATTAACCGCAATTTTCATTTGTCCGCCCGTCCCCGCGTAGCGGAGTTCATTAATTTTCATATCTATAACTATCTGCACGGACTTCATTATGCCACAAATCGCCGAAAAACCCCAAAAAAAAATCTGCGAAAAAAAATAACACATTCACCCAAACAAACACCGAATTCATACACAAAACAAACCACCCCGCCCGCCTTCCGCCCCCACTTTCGCGGGGAGTAAACTTCGGCGGGAACTATCTTTTTCGGCAATTCGGGGGAGTTTCGCAAATTTTCGGCGAATCTCGTATAATTCCGATTATGAAAGGTGAAAAGAAATCGCGGCAATCCAACGCCTCTTTGAGCAAAGCACGGGCGGCGAAAAATGACGAGTTTTATACTCGGCGGGAATCCATTGAAGCGGAATTGCAGCATTATTTCCCGCATTTTCGGGGAAAAGTTGTATATTGCAATTGCGATGACCCGAAAATCAGCGAGTTTTACAAATATTTCAAGGCGCAATTTCATTTTCTCGGTTTGCGGCGATTGTTTACGACTTGCTACAAAAATCGGAATCCGGATATATTTACTCGCTACGACAGCGAAACGGCGGTGTCGGTGGAATATGACGGCGTTGAAACGCATCTGAATTTTTTGCAGAGCGACGGTGATTTTCGCAACCCCGAATGCATTGACCTTTTGCGGCAGGCGGACATCGTTTGCACGAATCCGCCGTTTTCGCTTTTCCGTGAATATGTCGCACAACTTTCCGAATCGGGAAAGAAGTTTCTTATTATCGGACATATCAATGCATCGGGTTATAAAGAAATTTTTCCGCTGATTAAGGCAGGAAAATTGTGGCTCGGACCAAGCATTACAAGTGGCGACCGAGAATTTGGCGTGCCGGATAACTATCCGATGAATGCGGCGACTTGCGGTATCGGAAAAGACGGAAAGAAATTTATCCGTGTTAAAGGCGTTCGATGGTGGACGAATCTTGACCACAAAAAGCGGCATCAACGATTGGATCTTGGAGCGATATACAAAGGCAACGAAGCGAAATATCCGAAATATGACAACTATGATGCAATTGAAGTCGGAAAAGTTGACAACATTCCCGCCGATTGTGCGGGCGTGATGGGTGTTCCGATTACTTTTTTGGATAAGTGGAATCCCGCCCAATTTGAATTGTTAGGCAAAATGACAACCACAACAGTTGACGAGTACAATTATGGTTATCCGTATATTGACGGACATAAGAAATATGCACGAGTGTTAATCCGCAACAAGGAGCCAAAATGAAAGTAAAACAAACGAAAATTACAGTCAAAGATTTGGCAGACGGGTATATTGACAAGGACTACGATGGCGTTTTCGGCTACGGCGGCAAGTTGGACATTCGTCCGCCGATACAGCGAGGATTCGTATACAATGAAAACCAGCAAGAAGAAGTGATTCGCACGGCATCACAAGAATTTCCTCTGAATTCAATGTATTGGGCGGTGCGGGATGACGGTAGTTTTGAGGTGATTGACGGACAACAGCGGACGATTTCACTGTGTAAATTCGTAAAGAATAATTTTTCTGTTGCCGGGTTGTTCGGCTTTGAAGAGCCGAGGTTTTTCCATAATCTTACCGATGAAGAACGAAAAATAATTTTAGATTATCCGTTGACGGTATATCAATGCGAGGGGACGCATAGCGAAAAAATAAAGTGGTTTCAAGTGATTAACATTGCGGGCGAAAAGTTGAACAAACAGGAAATTCTGAATGCGGTATATTGCGGCATTTGGGTCGGGCATGCGAAAAGATGGTTTAGCGGTCGCAATCCGCAGGCAAGACGACATTCCGATTATTTGTCCGGAAATTCGTTGCGGCAAGATTATTTGGAAACGGCGATTCGGTGGGCGGCGATGGTTGACGGATGCGGAATTGAAGAGTATATGGCGAAACATCAAAATGACGAAAGTGCAGATCCACTTTGGGATTATTTTGAATCGGTAATTGATTGGGTGAAGAAAATTTTTCCCAAATATCGGAAGCCGATGGAAAAAGTGGATTGGGGTAAATTATATTTGGCGCACCACAACAAAACTTTGGATGCGGATGCGTTGGAGTCGGAAGTTGCCAAATATATGCGATATGAGGAAATACGAAAAAAATCGGGCATTTATGAGTATTTGCTGACGGGCGAAAAGTCGTGCCTTGATTTGCGGGCATTTGAGGAAAGCGACAAAATTGCCGCGTACGAAAATCAGGGCGGCATTTGCGGAAAGGGCAGCAACGATGGTTGCGGCAATCATTTTGAGATGAAAGAAATGCATGCCGATCATATTATTCCGTGGAACAAGGGCGGCAGAACACGGTTTGATAATCTGCAGATGCTATGCGCAGATTGTAATTTGCGAAAGTCGGACAATTGACGGGCGGGGCAAAAAAAATCCCCGCCGAAGCGGGGCTTTTTGTTGGTTGCGCCATTCATCGCATAAAGCGGCGATTTTAGGAATAATTTCGGCGAAAGCGGGCGGCGGCGTCAATCATGCCGGTTTTTTCGTTCTTTTTTCTCCGCCGCTTCGCCGACCAAATAACCGACAACGGCGCCGATGATCGCGCCCGCCCAACTGCCGCCGCCCAATCCCGCGCCGACAAGCGCGCCGCACGCCGCCGTGGCTTCCGGAGACATTTCGTTTTGCGGCGGACGATTGTCGCCGGAATGATTGCTACGGGCGGGCGTATTCATTTTAATGCGCCGCCCATTCCACGGTGCTGAGATCTACGCCGTCTTTGTGCATTTCCCATAGCGGGGAGAGTTCGCGGAGTTTGTCGATTTTTTCGTGTAGCAACTTGACGAGAAAATCAACTTCCGCCTCAGTCGTAAAACGCCCGAACGAAAAACGGATGGAAGAATGCGCGAGTTCGTCGTTGCGCCCTAATGCGCGCAAAACATAAGAAGGTTCCAAAGACGCCGAAGTGCAGGCGGAACCGCTGGATACCGCGACATCTTTAATCGCCATAATCAGCGATTCGCCTTCCACAAAATTGAAGGAAATATTGAGATTGTGCGGGACGCGATTTGTCAGGTCGCCGTTGATGTAAATCTCTTCCATATCGCGAACGCCGGCGAGTAGTTTGTCGCGCAACTTGATGATGCGCGCCGATTCCGCTGCCGTTTCTTCGGCGGCAATGCGGCATGCTTCGCCCATTCCGACAATTTGGTGTGTCGGCAAAGTGCCGGAACGCATGCCGCGTTCGTGTCCGCCGCCGTGCATTTGTGCGGACAATCGCACCCGCGGTTTGCGCCGTACGTACAGCGCGCCGATTCCTTTGGGACCGTACATTTTGTGTGCCGAAAGCGAAAGCAAATCTACATTTGCGGCATGAACATCCATTTCAATTTTGCCGCCCGCCTGCGCGGCGTCTGTGTGAAAAACCGCGCCGCGTTCGCGACAAATCGCGCCGATTTCGGCGAGCGGTTGAATGACGCCGATTTCGTTATTGACCCACATCACCGAAACGAGTGTGGTATCGGGGCGAAATGCCGCCCGCAGTTTTTCCAAATCCAAAAGTCCGTCCGGTTCCGGTTCCAGATAAGTCGCCGAAAATCCTTCGCGTTCCAGTTCGCGAACGGTATCCAGCACCGCTTTGTGTTCGGTTTTGACGGTGATGATGTGTTTGCCTTTTTTGGCGTTGAAATGCGCCGCGCCTTTGAGGGCGAGATTGTTCGATTCGGTCGCGCCCGAAGTCCAGACAATTTCGCGCGGGTCGGCGGCGATTAGATTGGCGACATTTTTGCGCGCTTCTTCTACCGCTTTTTCCGCCGCCCAGCCGAAAGGATGTGAGCGCGAAGCGGGATTGCCAAAAACGCCGTCTTTTGTCATAAATCGCGCCATACATTCGGCAACGCGCGCATCCACCGGCGTGGTGGCGGAATAATCAAAATAAATCGGGGTATTCATAAAAATCTCCTGTTTTTTTGGATAAAACAAAATAGTACCACAAATCCCGCAATTCCGCAAACTCTCGCGCCGCCGCCCCGCCGCAACCGCAAATGACGGCAGCGAGATACCCGCCGCCGGATGTGGCAAATATCTCCGCCGCCGGTCATGGAGTTGCCTCGTCGACAGCGGCGGCGAGTTTGTCGACGAGTTCGGCGAGATGGTCATCTTCCGCAATATACGGCGGGGCGATGAGAATGTGGTCGCCGCTTTCGCCGTCCGCCGCACCGCCGATGCCGTACACCATCAATCCGCGCGCAAAAGCGGCGTTTTGTACGCGCGAATGCAAACGCATTTCTGGCGGAAACGGCGTTTTGCCTTCGCGAACGAATTCCACGCCCATCAACAATCCGCGTCCGCGAACATCGCCGACATGCGGATGTCCGCCGAGCGAATCGCGCAACATTGCGGCGAGTTTTTCGCCTTGTGTGCAAACTTGCGAAAGAAGATTGCGCTGTGCGATTTCGTGCATGACCGCGCACCCCGCCGCACAAGCGGCAGGATGACAAAGATAAGTGTGTCCGTGCCGGAAAGCGCCCGAATTGTGCAAGACGGCGGCATAAATTTTTTCGTCACACAGCATCGCACCGAGCGGCATAACGCCGCCGCCGAGTCCTTTTGCAATGCAGACAATATCGGGGGCGATTCCTTCATTTTTGAAGGCAAAAAACGCGCCGGTACGACCAGCACCGCACATCACTTCGTCCAAAATTAACAATACGCCGTAGCGGTCGCAAACTTCGCGGATGCGGCGGAAATAACCCGGCGGCGCACACACCGCACCGAGAGTCGCACCGGCAACGGTTTCGGCGACAAATGCGGCGACGGTTTCGGCACCGAGTTGCAGAATTTTTTCTTCCAGTTCATCAGCGGCGCGAATTCCGTACTCTTTTTCCGATTCGTTTTTTTGTCCTTCGCGCCAGTAATGGCACGGCGGCAAATGATGCGCCGAAAAAAGTAGCGGCGCAAATATTTCGCGGCGGCGGCGATTGTCGCCCGCCGCCAAAGCGCCGAGAGTCGCGCCGTGATAACTTTGACGGCGCGCGATAATGTTGCAGCGCGCCGGTTCGCCGCGTTCTACAAAATATTGTCGCGCGAGTTTGAATGCCGATTCCACCGCCTCGGAACCGCCGCAAACAAACCATGCGCGATTGATATTTTGCGGGGCGGCATCCGCCAACATTGTCGCCAACTCCTCGGCGGGGGCGGAAGTAAAAAAAGCGGTATGCGCCCAAGGCACCGCGTTCATTTGTTTTTGAACGGCGGCAACTACCGCGGCGGGAGAATGTCCCAAACACGAAACCGCCGCACCGCCGCAACCGTCCAAATAGCGGCGTCCGGAGTCGTCAATTAAATACATTCCGTCTCCGGCAACAACGCGCGGAGTATTGCCGCCGGGGCGGCGGGCGAAAATGTGCGAAATCATTACGGCGTTTTCATTCGCGCACCCGCAGAATCAAACGCCGCGCCGTCTATGATATTTCCGGCGAAGCGAACGCCCGCAATATCCACGGCGACCGATTGCGCCGCAAGCGAATCGTGCGACAAAAATGCCAGCGCAACCGGTTTGCCGATGCGATATCCGAACGCGGCGGAAGTCGTTCGCCCGCAAACGGTTTCGCCGCAATATACCGGTTCGTCGCCAAGCGGTTCGGCGGATTCGTCTTGCAAAACAATGCTTGCAAGTTTGCGCGAAGGATTGTATGCGCGCAAACTTTCTTTTCCGACAAAATCTTTTTTCGCGCACACTGCGAATTCCAAACCCGCTTCCATCGGCGTAATGCCCGGGTCTAATTCGCGATAATAGGCGGGAAAACGTTTTTCTATGCGCATTGCATTTAGCGCGTACCAGCCCGCCGGTTTTGCGCCTTGCGCCGCCAAAGTTTCATAAATCGCCGCCGCATCTTCGGGCGCACACGAAATTTCCCAGCCGAATTCGCCGACAAAAGACAATCGCGCCGCCCGCACTTTCCGACCTGCAATTTCAGATTCGGCGTGATGAAAATAGGCGATGCGCCGCAAATCGGCAACCGCACCGATGTCTGCAACTTGCGCACCGAAAAGTCCCAGCACCGCGCGCGAACCGGTTTCGTCCGCAATTGTCGCGCGTTCGTCCGCCCGCAAATGCCGCCGCAAATGCGCCAAATCGCGCCCCGTCTCGCCCGCACCGGTGTATAACAAATACGAATCGCCGCCGATTCGCATCGCCGTAAGATCGCCTTCCATTCCGCCATTTTCGTTCAGCAACGCGGTATAAATCACGCGCCCGGGCGGTTTTGTCATGTCGTTCGCGCAAACGCGATTGAGAAACTTTTCGGCGTCCGCACCGCACACCGAAATCATGCCGAACGCCGACAAATCAAAAACGCCCGCCGCCAAATGCGCGCGCCGCACTTCTTCGCCCGTTTGCGCAAACCACGCCGGACGGGCGAAACTTAATTCCGGTTCTTCTTTTTTATCAAAATACAGCGGGCGTTCCCGCCCGTGCATTTGCGCGAAATGCGCGCCATGTTTTTCCCACAATTTGTGCAACGGCAGTCGCCACAAATCGCGCGCCGTGCGATTCTGCCAGCCGGGATAATGAATATCGTACGCCGCCCCCAATGTTTCGGGGGCGCGCGCGGAAAGGGCGGCGGCAGAATTCCAGCACGCCGGAAATCGTTTCGGGTCGGCTTCCGGCAATGCGATTGTCGGCGGTTTGCGCAAAACCAATTCCGCCAACGCGCGCCCCGCCCCCGCCCCCGAAACAACGCCGACCGAATTCATTCCGCATCCCAAAAACAGCCCCGGCGTCTCGCCGGTTTCGCCCAACAAACATTTTCCGTCCGGCGTAAAACTTTCCGGTCCATTCACCAAAGTTTTAATTTCCACATTCGCCAATTCGGGAACGCGATGCAACGCGTTTTCCATCATCGGCGCAAAATGCTCCCAATCTTCGGGCAACAATTGAAACGCAAAATCGCGCAATCGCGCCATATCTTTCACCGCCCGTGCGTGCGGTTCAAAACTGCCGACCAACAATCCGCCCGATTCATCGCGAATATACAAATGCGAATCGGGGTCCGCCAAAATCGGCAAATGCGTAATGCCCGCAAACGGACGAGTCAACAAATAATAATGTTCGCACGGCCACAAATGCGCGTGCGCCCCCGCCATCGCCGCAATGTCGCGACTCCACAATCCCGCACAAACCGCAACGGCATCGCAACGAATTTCGCCGCGCGATGTTTCCACACCCGCCACCGCACCGTTTTTAAGAACGATACCGCGCACTTCGGTTTCTTCCAACACTTTCGCGCCCGCTTTTTGCGCGCCTTTAGTCAACGCCGCACACAAATCGGTCGGTCCAACCCGCCCGTCATCAGGCGACCACACCGCGCCGAGAATGTCATCCGTATTCAGCAACCGCCAGCGTTCTTTTGCATCAGAAGGCGAAATCATTTCGGCGCGCGACCCGCACATTTGCGAAACCGCCTGTTGTTTTTTGAGATGCGTTAAACGCCCGGGCGTACGCGCAATTGCAATCGCGCCGGTATTAATCCAGCCCGAAGAATGTCCGGTTTCGGATTCTAAACGCGGATACAAATCCGCCGCATAACGCGCCATTGCCGCCAAATTTTTAGAGGCGCGCAAAGTCCGCACTTGCGCCGCCGAATGCCAAGTCGTGCCGGCGGAAAGTTTATGTTTTTCCAAAAGCACACAATCCGCCACCCCAAGTTTCGCCAGATGATACAAAACCGAACACCCAACAACCCCGCCGCCAACAACGACAACCGAAACACGCGCAGGCGCAGAAGTTTGCGAAAAAGTCATACTTTCATTTTACCCCGTTTGCGACAAAGATACCCGCAAGCGCATGCGCCGAACATAAATAATGCATCTTCTTCGCCGACATTCGTCGCGCCATTTTCCAATAATGAATGACGAATTCCATTTTCGTCGCAAGTATAGCCGTAGAGTTTTTGGAAAGATTCCGAAAGCGCGTTATGGGAAAGGAGTTTTTCGGGAAATTTATCAACGGGCTTACACAAACAATTCTCCCACAAAGCACGAGCAACTATATCCAACTCACTTCTAATGTACCGCTGCAAAGATGGGTCATATATTTCTGAATATTCGTAAAGCAGTTTCCATAAATCCAATCTAAACGCGTGCGGCATTTCCTCCCGATTCAATTGGCGCGGCAACTCCGTCAAATCTTCGGCTTGGGAGAATGTTAAGTTTTGCCGTCTTTTAAGTTCGTCCGTCATTTCGTAGATTCTACCGCGTTTACCTGCATAACTCCCATTCCCGCTTTGGAAATGTTCGGTCGGTGCGGGTGAGTTCGCAAGCAGATTTTATCTATGCCAAAGCGCGGCGGTGAAAATTAATTCGCGAATCAAATTTTTCCGGAAACGCGCGCATATTCGTTGCAGGGCGCGAAAAGCGATAATAGTTTTTTTATCATTATTTTCGGATTAATTTCCTTTTTCGGATTAAAAACGGCGCGGGCGAATAAAAATTTTTTTACTTTTCCGCGAAATGAATTATTTGTTCGGATGGGGGGGATTTTTTGCGCCATGAGAGGGCGTAGATGATTTCGTAAGTGGCGGGGATTCGTCCGTTTGCGTTTGCGAATTGGCGGCGGTATTCTTTCATCGCGCGTTGCCAGCGATTCTTTCCGCGCAATCCGTTTCGTGAATAATTTATCGCGCCGCCGCCCGCCCGTTGCACTTCGCGCATCGCGTCTTCGGGGGCGCGGTAGGTTAAAACGATGCTTTCGGTTTCCATTACCGTTTCCGAAAAACCGCAACCGCCCAGCATATCGCCGATGTCGTGCATATCCGGCAAATACGGTGCGCCGTCCGCAGCCGCATCGCCGAACGCCATGCGTGCCTCGCGCAAAGTATCGCGTCCCAGCATGCTGAATATCAACAATCCCGAATGCGGGCGCAATATGCGTGCAGCTTCGGAAAATGCGCGGCGAATGTCCGTCCATTCCAGACATAAATTTGACCACACCATATCCGCCGCCGAATCGCGTACCGGCAATTGCATCGCGTCCGCTTGTGTCCGAAATACGCGCGGTTGCGGCAACAATCGCGGCAATGCAAAATCTGCCGCCAAAACACGGGCGGACGGAAAACGCGTACGCACCGCACCGCCGTCGCCGCCGACATCCACAATCCATTTCGGTTGCGGCGCGATTTCGTCCAGCCGTGCAATCAGGCGTTTTGCAACTTCGGCAGTGAGGTCGCCGCCGCCGCAATGACGCGAAAACGCGCGCCGGATGCGGTTTCGTTCAATCAATCCGCCGCGCATCGTCGTCTACAATTTCCGCCGCAACTTCGGAAACAACTTCGTCATTTTGCGGCGGTGCGGAAGTTCGCATTCGCATTTGCAATCGTCCGACCGGCAAAAGCAAAACGCACACCGCCAGCGCATCGGTGAGATAGCCGGGAAAAAATAAAAGCGCGCCGGCGACCCATATTTTGGCGAATCCGGCGATGGCAGCGGGCGGTACTTCTTTGTCGCGCAAAAGGCGCAACGCCGCACCGAAACCGATTTTGGCGAATTTCATCATCAGCGCGCCGACTGCCGCCGCCGCCAAAAAATACAATCCGCCCGCCCATGACGAAAAAATCCACCGCAATGCGAGGACAATATCCGCAAGCGGCATAAATAGCAGTATAATCAAAAAAAACAATGGCATCTTCGCGCTCCAGTTCACCGCAAATAGTCGCCGCGCTTTGCAATGCGCCCGACGACGCGGCGGCGCGGACACTCGCACGGCGGCTGGTTGAAAACAAACTCGCCGCCTGCGTAAACATTTTAACCCCTTGCCGCTCAATATATCGCTGGCAAGGCGAAACGGCGGACGAAAAAGAAACGCCGCTCATCATTAAAACTTCCGCAAAACAAATTGCCGCGCTCAAAAATGCAGTGCGCGAATGGCATCCGTACGAAACGCCCGAATTGATTTTTTTGCCGGTGCAAGATGGATTGCCCGATTATTTGCAATGGGTCGCGAACGAATGCGAAAGTTAACCCCCCTCGCCGCCGCGGCGTTTTTTATTTTCGGATTTGCCGCCGCCGAACGCATTGATCCGCTTCCGCCCGAACAAGCGTTCGTTTTTTCGGCGGAAAATGACGGGCGCACCGTTTATGTTTCGTTTGCAATGCTGGACGATTTTTATCTATATCGCGACCGCATTTTAATGACGACCGATACGCCCGGTTTTTCGGTGTCGCAAACCCGTCTGCCGCCCGCCGAAATATACGACGACCCGTTTTTCGGCAAAACCGGCATTTACGAAAACGAAATCACTCTGGAAGCGGATATCAGCGGCGCGGGCGAGTTTGAATTTAAAATCATTTCGCAAGGATGCGACCGGCAACTCGGAATCTGCTATCCGCCGCAAACGCATGTCGCACTTTTGCAAATTTCAGATGCGGACTCCGCCGCCGCCGAAAAATTAAATTCCGAATCTGAAAACGATTCCGCAAACGGCGAAAAACTAAATTCCGATTCTGAAAACGATTCCGCAAACGGCGAAAAACTAAATTCCGATTCCGAAAATAGCGAATCCAAAAACGGTGCGGACGAAGCCGCAGATGCGGCGCGCATTATTGCGGACAAAAGTTTGTGGGCGATAATGGCGGCGTTTTTCGGATTCGGATTGTTGCTTTCATTTACGCCGTGCGTTTTGCCGATGATTCCGATTTTGCTGGGCGTTATCGGCGGCGACAAAAGCGGGCGGGCGGCAATCGCAAAAACCGCCGCCTATATCGGCGGAGTCGTGATTTCCTATACCGCATTGGGAATCGCCGCCGGATTGTCGGGGCAACTTCTCGCGCCGTATTTGCAACATCCGGCGGCGTTGGCGATTGCGGCGGGCGCATTGTTTGCGCTGGCGTTATCCATGTTCGGTTTGTACGACATTCGCATTCCGGCGTTGCAAAAAACCGGCGGCGGCGCATTTATGGCGGGCGTATTGTCGGCGGCAATTGTCAGCCCGTGCGTTGCAGCCCCGCTTATCGGTGCGCTAATTTACATCGGCAACACGGGCGATGCGTTGGTCGGCGGGGCGGCGTTGTTTTCGCTTTCTCTGGGAATGAGTGCGTTGCTGGCGGTTGCCGGAATCGGCGGCGCAAATATCATTCCGCGGGCGGGTGCATGGACGGGCGACATTAAATTAATTTTGGGCGCATTGTTGTGCGGGGCGGCGGTTTGGGTGTCGTCGCCGTTGTTGCCGCCGGTTTTAATTCTGGTTTTGTACGGCGGATTAATTGTTTTTTGCGGCGCGATTTTATGGGGCGGCGGTTTGCGCGGTTTGCGGGCGGCGGCGATTGTTTTATTGTTGTGGGGCGGTGCGATGATTGTCGGGGCGGCGGGCGGCGGACAAGACCCGTTGTCGCCGCTGTCCGTTTTTCATTCCGCTACACAAAAATCGCGGGCGGCATCTTTTTTGCCGGTGCGTTCGGCAAGCGAATTGCAAAAAGCAGTTTCGTCTTCTTCGCGTCCGGCGATGTTGGAGTTTTACGCCGATTGGTGCGTGTCGTGCAAGGAAATGGAAGCGTGGACTTTTACCGATTCTCGCGTTCGCGCGCAAATGGAAAAAATGCTTTTGTTGCGCGCGGATGTCACCGCCAACAACGAAAACGACCGCGAACTCTTGGAAAAATTCGGTTTATACGGTCCGCCCGCCATTTTATTTTTCGCCCCCGGCGGCGAATTGGTTTCCGGCGTACGAGTCAACGGCTATCAATCCGCAACCGCGTTTTTGCAAACACTGCGGGCGGCGGGAATTTAAATAAATTTTTCGCGGTTGAAAATCGCCAAACGCCCGCCATCAATTGCGGCGAAAAGCGGCGAAGTTTATCATTCCGGCGAAAAATGCGGTAAAATGGCGGAGAGGAGGATGGTATGGAAAACCCGCGCAAACCCGAAATCACCGATATTGATCCCGAAGAAACACGGGAGTGGACGGACGCATTAGAGGCGGTTATCGCCGTTCACGGTCCGGAACGCGCGCACTTTTTGATGGAAAAACTCGTCAATCAGGCGCGACAAAACGGCGCGCATTTGCCCTATTCCGCCAATACCGCCTATATCAACACCATCTTGCCATCGCGCGAAATAAAATCGCCCGGCGATTACGAAGCCGAAGCCAAAATTCGCTCTTATGTCCGCTGGAACGCCCTCGCAATGGTCGTACGCGCAAACCGCAAACCGGGCGATTTGGGCGGACATATCGCAAGTTTCGCCTCGTCCGCCGTGCTGTACGATGTCGGATTTAATCATTTTTTTCGCGGCAAACTGCCCGCCGAAGGCGACGCCGGCGAATACGGCGACCTCGTTTATTTTCAGGGACATTCCGCCCCCGGCGTATATGCGCGCGCCTTTTTGGAAGGGCGAATTAGCGAAGAACAACTGGACAATTTCCGCAGCGAAACGCGCGGCGGTTTGCCGTCTTATCCGCATCCGTGGCTGATGCCCGATTTTTGGCAATTCCCGACCGTGTCCATGGGACTCGGCCCGATTATGGCGATTTATCAGGCGCGTTTTATGCGTTATCTGGAAAACCGCGAAATCGTCCCGCGCACCGACCGCAAAGTATGGGCATTTATGGGAGACGGCGAAATGGACGAACCCGAATCACTCGGCGCCATCTCCCTCGCCTCGCGTGAAGGATTGGACAATCTCATTTTCGTTATCAATTGCAATCTGCAACGGCTGGACGGACCGGTACGCGGCAACGGAAAAATTATTCAAGAACTGGAAGCGGTTTTTCGCGGCGCGGGATGGAATGTCATAAAAGTTATTTGGGGTTCGTACTGGGATTCGCTTTTGTATCAAGACAAAAAAGGATTGCTCCAAAAACGAATGGAAGAAGCGTTGGACGGCGATTATCAAACCTATCGCGCCAACAGCGGCGCATATATCCGCGAACATTTTTTCGGCAAATATCCCGAATTGCGCGAAATGACCGCCAATATGACCGACGACGATATTTGGCGACTTAATCGCGGCGGACACGACCCGCACAAAGTATTCGCCGCCTATCACAACGCGTTTCACCACACCGGACAACCCACCGTCATTCTCGCCAAAACCATAAAAGGCTACGGAATGGGCGACGCCGGCGAAGCCCGCAATATCGCCCACCAACAAAAGAAAATCAGCGACGAAGCATTACGCCGCGTACGCCGCCGATTCCGCTTGCCCATTCCCGACGACAAAATCGGCGAAGTACCGTTTTTTAAACCGCCCGATGACGCCCCCGAAATGCGCTATCTCAAATCGCGCACCGAAGCCCTCGGCGGCGGTGTTCCGTCGCGCCGCCGCAAATCGCCAAATTCGCTGCCGGCACCGCCGTTGTCCGCTTTTTCCGCACTTTTAGAAGACACCGGCGAACGCGAAATTTCCACCACAATGGCGTTCGTCCGCATTTTATCTGCAATCGTACGCGACAAAAAAATCGGCAAACATGTCGCGCCGATTGTCCCCGACGAATCGCGCACTTTCGGAATGGAAGGAATGTTTCGCCAACTCGGAATTTATTCGCGACACGGGCAGTTATACCGCCCCGAAGACGCCGACCAAATGATGTTTTATCGCGAAGACAAAAAAGGGCAAATTTTGCAAGAAGGCATTAACGAGGCGGGAGCGATGTCGTCGTGGATCGCCGCAGCGACCGCATACAGCAACTACGGCGCGCAAATGTTGCCGTTTTTTATTTTTTATTCCATGTTCGGATTTCAACGAATCGGCGATCTCGCATGGGCGGCGGGCGACATGCGCGCGCGCGGTTTTTTGCTGGGCGCGACTTCCGGACGCACGACTCTCAACGGCGAAGGATTGCAACACGAAGACGGACACAGCCAAATTCAAGCGCAACTTATTCCGAACTGCCGTTCTTATGACCCGTCGTTCGCATGCGAATTGGCAGTCATCATCCAAAACGGCGTACGCGAAATGTTGCAAGAACAGCGCGATGTTTTTTATTACATAACTCTGATGAACGAAAACTATCGCCACATCGCCTTGCCGAAAGGTGCGGAACAAAACATTTTGCGCGGACTGCATCGCGTTTTGCAAAGCGCCGCCAAAAAACCGAAAGCGCACGCGCGTCTTGTCGGCAGCGGCGCGATTTTACAAGAAGCAATCGCCGCGGCGGATTTGTTGCAAAACGATTTCGGAGTCGCGGCGGATGTATACAGCGCGACAAGTTTCAACGCATTAGCGCGCGACGGTCACGATTGCGCACGATGGAACGCGCTACATCCGGACAAAAAACCGAAAATGTCGCACGCCGAAACGATGTTATCCGGCGACGATTCGCCGGTTGTCGCAGCAACCGATTACATTCGCATGTTCGCCGACCAGATTCGCGCATTCGTCCCGGCGCGCTATGTCGTACTCGGCACGGACGGATTCGGACGCTCCGATACCAGATGGAATTTGCGCCGTCATTTTGAAGTAGACCGGCACGCCATCGCCCACGCCGCCCTTTCCGCCCTCGCCGCCGACGGCAAACTCCCCGCCAAAGCCGCCGCAGACGCAATCAAAAAATACAAAATCAACCCCGACGCCCCAAATCCAATCGGGATTTAATTCCCGCCAGACGCAAACCGCAAACCACGCCGCTAACGCCGCTTGCGTTTTAATTTGTCCAGCGCACCTTCGCGAATTTCATAAACATATTCCTTGCCCCGCTTGTAGCGGGATAAAACACCCAAATCCATCAGTTTCCGCAAATCGTAAAGCGCAGTCGGATAACTAACATTGTGCCGCGCCTGATGTTCGTATACCGAAAAAAAATCGCCGGGATTCTTTTCCGCATGGCGCAAAAACGTAACTTGCCGGAGATTGAAAACTTCCGCCAACTGCCGCCGCACATTTTCGTCTTCCCGAACGCGGCAGGTTTCATTCCGAACATATTTGTCCAGCCGCTCAAACGCCTTGCGAACGACTTTCGCCTGATGCAACAAAAAATATGTCATGTCGTTGCCATCCGTTTCGGTCAGCAAAAACGCGCGCTTATACTGCCCCGGCGCGCGGCGAACGACTTCCGAAATGGACGCATGCGACATCAGCCAATATCCGTTTTTCATCATCGTCCAATAAAACAACGCGCGCGCCGTCCGCCCGTTGCCATCGGCAAACGGATGAATGAAGCCGATCATAAAATGCACAATCATCGCGCGAATTGCCGGATGCAAAAATGTTTTCGGCGTTTTGCCGTTAGCGAAATCGCACAACTTCTTCATCCGCGCTTTCACAGTCGACGCGGGCGGCGGTTCGTGCAGAACCGCGCCGTCCGTATTGTCGGATACGACAATATCATCGCGCCGCCGCAACCGCCCCGTCTCTTCGGGCGACATCGTCCCTTCCGCCAAAATGCGGTGCAGTTCCAAAACAGCGGACGCCGTCAAGTTATCCCGCATTTCGCGCATGAATTGCATTGCGCGATAGTTGTTAATGTACATTCTTTCGGCGTCGTTGCCCGGTTTAGGATTTTTGCGCGCCAGTACTTCACGCGCGGCGGCAACGGTGGTCGCCGCCCCCTCCAAAATGCTGGAATGAATCGCCTCCTCTTTAAGCCCGTTCATCAGAAAACGCGTTTGCCGTTCTTTGTTGAACGCCTTCGGTTCTTCCGCGCCCAAAAATCCGGCGGCGCGCTGATCCACCCAATGCTGAAACTGCTCCAACGCCTCCGTCTGACAAAACCAGAACTGCCGCCCTTTTTCGTCCGCAAACGGCAAGGCATATCCTTTTCCCGTGCGCGCAAATTTAAGAAGTTGCCATCGGCGATTTGCCTCGGCGGCGCCGACGGGATACAAATGCCGCAGTTTGTCCCAGTGAATGTACTCCCCTTTTTCGGTAACCGGAGACGGCATCTCGGCAGAAACAAAAATATCACCGCCTTTTGGCGCAGGCAATTTTTCCCGTTTCCAAAAATCATCAATAGCAGAAATCGGATTAAAATCCGGCGGTGCCAGCGGTTTTTTCATCCATTCATTTTAGCGCATTGAGGTAAATTTACACAAATTTACCTGAAATTTATACGAAAAACATTTCCCGAATTCATCGTGCAAACTTCGGATTATTTCACCGTGTCATAACCCCAATTTCGCGGAGAAATTGATATTGACGGCGCGAACTACAAAGTTTCCTGCCAGTAATAGATGCCCACGGGAATTACCTTGTCCAGCCACGACTCAAACCTCTTTCGCACCTGTTCAGGCGGCTCTTTATAGTTAATCTGAAAAACCTCGTCGCTGATGATTTTCGGCTCCGAAATTTGCGTACCCTCGTCCGTTCGTTCGCGCAGAATGAAGCAGGCGGAACAACCGATAAGCCCCCGGTAATAAGGACCGACTCCGTGAAAAAACAGGAGTATCTCGGCGCGTTCTCGTTGCTCCGCTTTTAACGCCAGCCGTATCCATGCGCGGTAAACGCTTGTATTGGCATAATAACCGAGATGTTTGGCGGCGGCAACGACCTGGTTGCCGAAAAAATAATCGTTAGATTCGCCGTTTTTTGCATGGGACACCCACGCTTCCGCCTCGTTGTTCTCTGCGGCGCAAACAACCTGCTCTTTAATCCCTTCAAGGCGTTCGCAAGCGGATGCATGCAGCGATGTCGCAATGCTCTTTGCTTCCTCATAATCGCGCATCAAATCCTGATTGCGTTGTTTGATTTTGCGCATTGCCGCGGCGACCAAGGAGGATTCCGGCGTGTGCGACGATCCGGCATCCGCAAACAACCGCCCGGAGTGCGACAAATCCGCCGTGTCTTGGTGCGTGATGGCGCGGGCAATACCGAGCGCGTCGACAAAAAATCGTTTTTGGATGCCCGCAAAAAAATTAATCAGCGGCGACAAATCGCCGTTGTCCGCATACTCCAAAGAATCCAGATACTTCTCCCGCAATTCGTTGCGAACAACCAGCGGGAACCATCCCTCCTTAATGAATATCAAAGACGCCAAACAGCGCGCTACTCGCCCGTTTCCGTCTTGAAACGGATGAACTTGAACAAAGCGATGGTGCAGCCACGCCGCTTCCGCCAGCGGCGGGATTTTACGGGCGCTGTGCGATAAATGCATCTCAATTAATCTGTCCATCTCGCTTGCCGTTTGTTCCGGCGGACAGTATTCGTGTGTTTCGCCGGCGACCGTAACGGGGTCATTGGGCAATTTTTTCAATTGTCCGCGCAAAAGGGGAATTTCCATCTTGTTTCCGAATTTATCCACGCCTGCCGCGGTTTTTTGATTCTGCATCATCGCGGAATGCAGCTCTTTTACATAGCCGACCGACAATTTGCGCCCGATCCCGATGAAATCGAACAACCAATCTATGACATTTTCGTGGTCGCGCAACATAGCGGCGACAATGCCGGGATTTTGCCCGTTGTCGCGCGGAATCAACCGTTCGCTGATGCCGCGTTCAATTAACAACCGGGTAGTGCCTCTGTCCAAATGATAGGCGCGTTCAATCAATCCAGTTTCAATCGCCCATTCGCGCTTGAGTTTTTCGTTGAATATATGCAGTTGTTTTTCGTCCAGCCCCGTTTGTTGTTCGCGCCAGATTTCGGCGAGATGCCGCAGTTCTTCGTGGACGGGCTGATTAATATCGCTTTCGTCTAGATCGGCAATCGGTTGCCATTTGTGCGCCATAATATTGTCCTCATCGGTTGTTTGACAATCAAATTATAACCTCCCCCACATCTTACCCCGCAAACTGCCGCGTTGTTGCGATTTTATTTCGCCGAACGAATCGTGCAATAATGAAAAATGCGGCGGCACCATTCGGGGGTGTTGATGATTCCGCCACAGAGTTGGTGGTGTATTTTTCTTTGCGCGCCGGTTTCGCCGCGGTCGGCGATTGTTGTTTCGTTTTCGTCGTGGCGAACAGGGTGCGGGCGGACGGACAAACGCATGTCGTCCCATTCCCAATGGCGGCACAAGGCAATATCCACCGGTTCGCGGACATTTCGCAAACGCGCGCATAAGTTTTTCGCGGCGCGCGGTTTAATTAAATAACCCGCCAACGCCATCGTGCGTTTTAGCGGATAGCCGAGATGGCGACCGTTGCCGACCGGATGCAATTTGCGAAAGGCGCATTTTCCTTTGGCGGTTGTAGGAGAACGCCACTGTTCAAGGCGTTTTGTCGCAGAAATGTCGCCCTTTACGGACATTTCCAGATCTTTAGTCATGCTTGTCAGCGCTTGCGCAAGATCAAACCCCGGCGGTGCCAGCGGTTTTTTCATCCATTCATTATAAGTTATTTCGTATAAATTTTACATATATTTATACAAACTTATACAAAGCAAATAAAAATATGCGCGCATCACAAATATATGTAAAATGAATAGTTTATGGAAAATAACAACTCGCTTCGTATAAATTTTACATATATTTATACAAACTTATACGAAATATATTACCGCGCCGCGTCCTTCCGATGCCGGAATTGGGACGGCATTGGTATTAAAAAATTGCTGAATTGATTCTATAATACAACCACGGTAGCCAGAAATAACCAAATAGGAGGATGAAGGGATGCCGAAAAAGATTGACAAAACAACCCCGGACGCGGAAAGGCGGCTGTGTTGTCCTAACGCATGACAATGTTATCGAGACTGTTGTGTGTCCCCAATTGGTTGTATAAATATACTTCGCATGAACGCGCCTTGTCCGTTTTAAGTGAAGGAAAGGTTTATTTTCCAAACCGGGGAGAACTTAATGACCCTTTTGACTGCAAGTTTGTATTGGATCTTTCCACTCCCGAAAAGCGGAAAAAAATAATTGAATATAACAATGCAAAAGTTGAACAAATGAAACGCGAAAATCGGGACACTAGCATGCTTTTGCCAAAATCCCAAAGCCGAGAATATCAGCGGCGGATAATAGAAGATGACGAACTCGCGATGCAGGTTTCGCAACAACTGGCGCTTGATTTTGATGCCGCCAATATCGGCATTTATTGTTTTTCGGAAATAAATGATTCTGTTGTGATGTGGGCGCATTATGCGGACAACCACAGAGGATGTTGCCTTATGTTTGATTTCAGAGGACATATTTACCAATCCGTAGAACACGGGAGAGATTGTTTTCCGTTTACATTCATAAATATGGTGAGGTATAAGGATAAATATCCTATGTTGGGATTAGGCAATTCGCACCAGATGGTTCCCCATGAACCCGGGTCTGTTCATAGCGTCAAATCAAAAGATTGGCAATATGAAAAAGAATGGCGCGCGATAATGTATGATACTCGCGTGAAAACTCCTATCACCGGAATGGATTTCGGTGAATCAAAAGATCCTGTGCTGTCGGAATCACAGGGAGCGGGGTTTTATCAATTGAAAGAGGGGTTGCTTGACGGCGTGATTTTGGGGTGCAAAATGACGGATGTGAAAAAACAGCAAATCATTGATGCTGCTCGTCGCCGTAAAACAAAGATTTATCAATCGTCCCCGAAATCATATGAATACGGGATGGAGATTGAACTGTTATAGCACCCACCTCCCCCCACACTTTACCCCGCAAACTGCAACATCGTTGCGATTTTATTTCGCCCGCCGAATCGTGCAATAATGAAAAATGCGGCGGCACCATTCGGGGGTGTTGATGATTCCGCCGCAGAGTTGGTGGTGTATTTTTCTTTGTGCGCCGGTTTCGCCGCGGTCGGCGATTGTTGTTTCGTTTTCGTCGTGGCGAACAGGGTGCGGGCGGACGGACAAACGCATGTCGTCCCATTCCCAATGGCGGCACAAGGCGATATCCACCGGTTCGCGGACATTTCGCAAACGCGCGCACAACTGTTTCGCCGCGCGCGGTTTAATTAAATAACCCGCCAACGCCATCGTGCGTTTTAGCGGATAGCCGAGATGGCGACCGTTGCCGACCGGATGCAATTTGCGAAAGGCGCATTTTCCTTTGTCGTCTGTCAGCAAACACAAACCCCATCGCTGTTTGCATAAAACAATATCGGCGACAACGCGCGTAAAATCATCGTCCCATCGCGCATCGTCTTCAAAAATCAACGCGCATTCCGGTTGTTCGGCGGCAACGCGTTCCCACAATTGATAGTGCGAAAGATAGCACCCGATTTCGCTTTTGGAAAGCGGGCGTCCGCGAGTCAAGCGATAAATCCGGTCGTCCACCATCATTTTTCTTTCGCGCAAAAAGGCGGCGCGCATTTTTTCGTCTCGTCCGTCCACCGCATCCGCAAACTCGTATTGCAATCCGGCGGCTTGCAGACGGGCGGAAATGTCCGCGCGTCTTTGCGTTGCGCGGGCGAGCGAAACGACATAAATCGGCGGAAAATCGGCGGGCGGTGCGGTTGTCATAAAACCCGTTATATTATCACGCGGCGGCGGTTTATAATTCTTGTTTTATGCAAACCTATTCGCGGCGCAATTTAATTAAGCGGTTTCTTTCCCGTTTGGGGAAGTATCGTTCCGCGTTGGCGGGGATGTTGGTTTGTATGACGGCGGCGGCGATTTTGGAACCTTTGCTGGCGTTGATGCTAAAACCGTTGCTGGACGGAAGCGGCGATTTTCTCGTCTCGCGCGAAAACATTCCATATTTTGCGGCGGCAGTTTTGATTTTATTGCCGCTGGCGATGTACGGACGCGCCTATTTGGGCGGCTGGTTGGATATTACGATGCAACGCGATTTGCGGCGCGAAATGGCAGCGAAACTCGTCCGCCGTCCGCAGAGTGACAGCGAAAAAACCGGCAAAACCACGACGCGATTTGTCGCTTTCGTTCCCGCCATGACCGGTGCGTCTTTGCCGATTCTCACCGCGCTAGTGCAGGAACCATTAAAAACGCTTTTTTATCTGGCGCAAATGTTTTATCTGGAATGGCAACTCGCGCTGATTTTATGTTTGGCAATGCCGCCGACCGCGATGTTGATTCGTTATTCGGCGCGGCGAATGAAAAAAAAGGCGGAACGCGCGCAAGAAGAAATGGCGCAAATGCAAAGCCGCCTCAACGAATCCATCGCGCTAATGCCGATGATAAAAGTGCATGGCGCGGGTGCTGCGCGCGATATTTTGGGGCGGGCGTTTTCGTCTTTGCGGGCGGCGTTGTTGCGCATGCAAATTGTCATCGCCGCCGGGCAACCGCTTTCCATGATTTTAATATCGGTGCCTTCGGTTGTCGTTTTGTTTTATGTTTCGGATGCATTGACGGCGGACGAAATGACGGCGGGCGATGTCGCGGCGTTTTTGGGCTGTATGCTTTTGATGCCGCGTTCGGTGCGGGCGATTACGCGGTCGGCGACTTTGCTGGAAGGAATGTTAGCGGCGGCGCGCGAAGTGTTCGGTTTTTTGGATTCGCCGGAAGAAGAAAATCGCGGAACAAAAATCATAAAACGCGCGCGCGGCGAAATCGTTTTTGACAATGTTTATGTAAAATATCCCGGTGCGGCGGATTTCGCAGTTTGCGGCGTATCGGCAAAAATCGCGGCAGGCGAAACCGCCGCGCTGGTCGGGCGTTCCGGCGCAGGCAAAACGACTCTTGCAAATTTACCGCCGCGTTTTTATTCGCCGCAAAAAGGAAAAGTTTTGTTAGACGGAACAGACATTCGCGAATTAACTTTGGAATCGTTGCGAAGACAAATCGCGCTGGTAACGCAAGATACATTGTTGTTTGACGATTCGGTTGCCGCAAATGTTTGCTGGCCCGAAACGCCGACTTCGCAAAATCGCGCGCGCATTGAAGACGCATTGCGATGCGCCGCCGCCGAAGATTTTGTCGCCGCCTTACCGCGAGGAGCGGAATCGCCGGCGGGCGAAAACGGCGGATTATTTTCGGGCGGACAGCGACAACGAATTGCATTGGCGCGCGCATTTTATCGCGATGCGCCGATTGTCATTTTGGACGAAGCGACTTCGGCATTGGATGCCGAAACCGAAAATAAAATTCGCGCGGCAATGCAAAAACTTTTGACGGGACGCACCGCACTCGTCATCGCGCATCGTTTTGCGGCAATCGGTTTCGCCGACCGCGCTTTGGTATTGGACGGCGGGCGGCTGATTGCAAACGATTCGCCGAACAACTTGCTCCGCGATTGTCCGTTGTATGCAGAGTTGTATCGCGCACAAAACGCGCCGCACTAATCGCACTAATTCGGCGCACCGCCCGCGATGTTTTATAATCGTTTTCGCCGCGAAAAAAATGCGGTTGTTAAAAATACATAAAACGCCGACAACGGCGAAAGGAGAAAAACGCGATGGACGACAATCTTTTTAATAAAGGACTCGCAAAGCGACGCGAAACACTCGGCGCGAAATATGTGGACGACAATCTCGCCGCGGCGGACGATTTTACGCGCCCGTTTCAAGAAGCGATGACCGCATGGTGTTGGGGTTTCGGTTGGGGCGATGATGCGCTGGATGCGAAAACGCGTTCGCTGATGAATTTGACAATGTTGGGCGCACTCGGCAAAACGCACGAATGGGAATTGCATTGTCGCGGTGCAATTCGCAACGGCGCAACCGCCGCCGAAATCCGCGCCGCCGTACATATTATCGGCATTTATTGCGGCGTCCCCGCCGCCCTGGAATGCTTCCGCACCGCCCGCAAAGTTTTAGAATCGGAAAAAATGTTGTGAACGGCGACAACCGAAGGCGCATAGACGGCGCGCGCGATGTGCTGGTGGGAATTATTCCCGACCCGAAAGGGCAAGTAGAACAGATTACGACCGCGCTGATTTATAAATATCTGCACGAATTGGATTGTCGCGCCGTGGCGGCGGGCGGACGCCGCGCTTTTTTTGTCGGCAAATATGAAGGTTTTGCGTGGGACAAACTGCTGTCGCCACAAATCAGCGGCGACGAAAAACTGAAACTATACCGCGAAGCAACGGAAACGATGGCAGCAAACGAAAAACTGCCGCCGGTTTTTCGCGATATGTTGCGCGGCGCGGATTCGCCGTTTCGCAACGCGAAAGTGCTGGGTTTATTTCTAAAAGAAATTGACGGATTGGACTGCGCGGACACCGAAGATTTGGGAGACGCTTACGAACATTTGCTTTCCATTATGGGAACGCAAGGCGATGCGGGGCAGTTTCGCACGCCTCGCCATATCATAGATTTCATTGTCGCCATCGTCAATCCGAAAAAAGGCGAACGCATTTTGGATCCCGCTTGCGGCAGCGCGGGATTTTTGACGGCGGCACACAAACACATTATGGCGGCGAACAGCGACAAAAGACCCGGCGACAAACTGACGCAAACCGAAAAAACAGCATTGCCGAAAAATATTATCGGGCGCGACATAGACCCCGGAATGGCACGATTGGCGACGGTCAATTTGTATCTGCACGGCGTAAAAATGCCGCAAGTAGCGGAATACGACACGCTCAGCGACGATACTTTTTGGCGCGAACAATACGCCGTCATTCTCGCGAATCCGCCATTTATGACTCCGAAAGGCGGCATTCAACCGCACGACAGATTTAGAGTCAATGCGCGCCGCGCCGAAGTTTTGTTTGTAGATTACATCGCCGAACATCTTCATGCAACTGGACGCGCGGGAATTGTCGTGCCGGAAGGAATTATTTTTCAATCGCAGCGGGCATATAAAGATTTGCGTAAAATGTTGATTTCGGAATGGGGTTTGTATGCGGTCGCGAGTTTGCCTTCCGGGATTTTTCAGCCGTATTCGGGCGTAAAAACTTCGGTTTTATTTTTGGACCGCATGCGGCGTTCGTACAAAAACATTTTATTCGTAAAAATAGAAAATGACGGTTTTGATTTGGGGGCGAAACGCGCGCCGGTTTCCGGTTCTGATTTGCCGGAAGCGCGGCGGATTATTTGCGAATGGGACGGCAAAAAAATTAAAAATAAAATCGCGCAAGTTGTCGCAAAAGATAAAATCGCCGAAGACGGCGAATATAATCTTGTCGGCGACCGCTACATTGAAATCGCCGCAAATGTCGGCGCGTATCCGATGGTAAAATTGGGAGATTACATTGAGGAACAACGCCAGAGAATCGGCAACAAAATTGTTGAGGTGTTTTCTATTTCCAACACCAAAGGATTTATTAATCCGAATAAACAATTTGGCAAAAAAATTGCTTCCGATAACATTTCAAATTATAAGCAAGTTGCTGCTGGCGATTTCGCCTACAATCCGGCGAGAATTAATGTCGGCTCGGTGGCAATTAATTCCACTGCGCAGCATGGCGCAGTTAGCCCGATGTATGTGGTTTTTCGCATCAAAGACGAAAAACTGCATCCGTCTTATTTGTTATCTTTGCTGAAAAGCAAGGAGGGCATAAAACATATCCGCGCCAACGCACACGGTTCTATCCGCCAAATGCTAACATTTGGAGGAATAAGTTCACTTGTTATCCCTCTTCCGCCGATGGAAGAACAAAAACGCATTGTCGCGGAAATAGAGAACTACGAAAAAGTGCGTCAAGGCGCGCAACAAATTGTGGACAATTGGCGACCGGTTATAAATGTAAATCCGGCGTGGACGATGGTGGAATTGAACAAAATTTGCGCTGTTCGCCGAGGGCAAGCAATTACAAAAAAAGATGTGGCTGTCGGTGATGTTCCCGTGATAGCGGGCGGACAAAAACCCGCATATTTTCACAATTGTTCCAACAGAAATGGCGATACAATTACAATCAGCGGTTCGGGAGCGTACGCCGGATTTGTTAATTTTTTTGCGCAACCGATATTTGCATCCGACTGCACAACCATACAAGCAAACGGCGAAGAATTAGATATGAAATTTGTTTATTGTATGTTGAAAAACATTCAGCAAGAAATCTATTCCTTGCGTTCGGGAATGGCGCAACCTCATGTCTATGCCAAAGATGTGGCAACTGTAAAAATCCCCCTTCCGCCTCTGAAAGAACAAAAACGCATTGTCGCCGAAATAAAATCCGAAGAACAGGCGGTCGCTGAATGTCGCGAACTAGCGGAAAAAATGGCGGAAAAAATCGCGGCGACTCTCGCAAAAGTTTGGGGGGAGAAAAAATAAATATTCGCCGCCGCCGTTGTATAATCGCATTGCGATGAACGAAGCCGAATCACGAATTGTCATAGACAAAAAACTGCGCACCGCCGGCTGGCGTCTGCCCGGCGACAAATCGCCGAATGTCCGTGCCGAACAAAGAATCGCCGGCGGCGGACGAAATATGGCGGCGGATTATGTGCTGGAAACAAACGACCGTTTTCCGCTGGCAGTACTGGAAGCAAAAAGCGAAACAACAGATGCACTCGCCGGAAAAGAACAGGCGCGCGAATACGCCGAAAAAATCAAAGCGCCTTTCGTCATTCTCTCCAACGGCAAAGAACATTATTTTTGGGAAATCGCCCTCCACGAACCGATACCAATTCCCGCCTTTCCATCGCAAAAACAATTGAAACGGCGACTCGACAGAACGGTAAAACCGCGCGCATTTTGTTCGGAAGAAATCGGCGAAGAATATATTTTTGATGTGCAAGGCGCGGATTGTCCGCCGCACAAACGCCGCCGATTGCGCGATTATCAAATCGCCGCCGTGGAAGCGGTGCAACGGGCGGCAGGCGGCGGCGCGCGCAAATTTTTGCTGGAAATGGCAACCGGCACCGGCAAAACGCTGGTGTCGGCGGCGTTGATAAAATTGTTTCTCGCCACCGGCAACGCCCGCCGGATTTTATTTATCGTAGACCGGCTGGAACTGGAAGGACAGGCGCGGGCGAATTTTGATTTATATTTCAGCGGCTCGTGGCGGACGGTCGTTTATAAACAAAATCGCGATGACTGGAACAATGCGGATGTTGCCGTCTCCACCGTGCAGGCGTTGATTGCCGCAAACAAACACAAAAAATTCTCGCCGCTGGATTTTGATTTGCTGATTGTCGACGAGGCACATCGCGCCATTAACGGACGCGGTGCGCGCCCTCTGTTTGATTATTTTTGCGCGCACAAACTCGGACTCACCGCCACGCCGAAAGATTATTTGCGCAACGCCGCCGGTGCAAGCGATGCCGAACGCGACATTCGCCGATTGCGCGATACTTATCGCACTTTCGGCTGCGAACCCGGCACGCCGACTTTTCGCTACGATTTAAACAGCGGCGTACGCGAGGGACATTTAATTTATCCGCGCACATTCATTTCCCGCACCACGGTCACCTCGCAACTGCTTTCCGAAAAAGGTTTTTCATTCGCCGCAACCGAAGACGAAAACGGTCAAATTATCGGACCCGTCGACGACGGCAACAAAACCAGCGGACCGCATCGCGGGGCGGATTACGAAAAGAAACTTTTTTCGGACGCGACAAACAATGCATTTTGCCGCGTCTTTTTGCAACGCGCAATGCGCGATCCGATTTCGGGCGACATCGGCAAAACCATCGTATACTGCGTCAGCCAAAAACACGCCGCAAAAATCACGAAGAAATTCAACGAACTCGCCGCCGAATTATTTCCGGGAAAATACTGTTCCGATTTTGCAATACAAATCACTTCGCAAATCCCCAATGCGGCGGATTATGCCAAACAATTCGCCAACAACAATTTGGGCGGCAAAACGCCGCAACCGGACGGCTACGATTCGTGCAAAACGCGAATCTGCATTACCGTGGGAATGATGACGACCGGCTACGACTGCACGGACATTCTCAATATTTGTTTTATGCGCCCGATTTTTTCGCCGTCCGAATTCATCCAAATGCGCGGACGCGGCACCCGCCCGCATACTTTTTTGTACAACGACGGCAACAACGAACGCAGCGAACGCAAAGAACAATTTGCGCTGTTTGATTTTTTTGCCGTTTGCGAATATTTCCAAAAAGATTTTGTATATGACGAAAAACTGCCGCTGTCTTCCGACCCCGAAGAACGCGGCGATACAAATCCCGACTCCGCCTCGCCGGACGAACGACCGGGCGCAACCATCTACCGCGGCGGCGATGAAATTACAATGGAAGGCGAAATTGTGCTGGACATAATGCGAATTGACGAAAACGAACAATCTCGCGCGCAAAACAAACTCGCCGCGGACAACAAACTGCGCAAAGCCATGGAACAGGGGCGGATAAAATATGCGGAACAAATCTGCCGCGAAAATCATCCGCAAGAAAACAGCGTGCTGGAAAAAATAGCGAAACAACACAAAACGAAACTACAAAGAGGCGTAGACATCGGCGAAGTGCTGCAATTGCTTTTTGAACAGGCAGACGAACTGCAAGACCGCGAGGCAATTTTGGATGAGGAAGCGGAAAAATTCGCCGCCGCCGCATTGCAGAATGCGCCCCCGGAAACAGCCGATGCAATAGACATTTTTAAGGCATGTTTGCACGATCCGGAAATCGCGAAAATAGTGGAAAACGGCGAATTCGGACTTCTCGCCGACAAATCATTGCCGGAAGATACATGTCTGCGCGTCCCCGCCGACATCCGCACCAAAATTATCACTCATATTAAAACTAATGTAAATAAAACAACTATTCGCAAACTTGCGGCATAATTGGTTTTTATCAAAAAAGGACGGGGAAAAATGGAAGATACGAAACGGATTAAAAATGGTGCGGCGGTGCGGCATACTTTTTCGGATGCGGAATATGCGCGGCGGCGGCGGGATTTGCAAAACGCGTTGGCGGCGGCGGGGGCGGATTGCGCGCTTTTTACTTCCGCGCACAATGTTAATTATTACGGCGATTTTTTGTATTGCGCTTTCGGGCGTCCGTACGGACTCGCGATTGTCGGCGGCGAAGCGATTTCCATTTCCGCAAACATAGACGGCGGACAACCGGCGCGGCGCACGGTCGGCGACAATATCGTTTATACCGATTGGCGGCGCGGCAACTTTTTTCGCGCGGTTTGCGAAGTTTTGCCAGCGCGCGCAAAAATCGGCGTGGAATATGATCATCTCACTTTGGACGCGATGCGCGGTTTGCGCGAGGCGATGCCGGAATGCGAATTCGTCGACATTTCCGCCGCGGCAATGCGGTTGCGGATGATCAAATCGGACGAAGAAATCGCGCACATCAAACACGGCGCGCAAGTTTGCGACATCGGCGGTGCGGCATTGTGCGAAGCGGTTTCTGATAACGCGCCCGAATACGAAATCGCGTTGCATTCAACGCGCGCGATGGTGCGCGAAATCGCGCGGCGTTTTCCGGACGGCGAATTGATGGATACTTGGACTTGGTTTCAATCGGGGATTAATACGGACGGCGCGCACAATCCGACGACGACACGGCGCGTACAAAAAGGCGATATTTTGTCGCTGAATTGTTTTGCGATGATCGCCGGTTATTACACCGCGCTGGAGCGGACATTGTTTTTTGCGCACGCCGATTCCGAATCGCAGCGACTGTGGGGGGTTAACAATTTCGTTCATGAAGAAGGATTAAAACGCATTCGCCCCGGCGCGAAATGTTGCGATATTGCGCGCGCGTTGAATGAAATTTATGCGGCGCACGATTTGTTGCAATATCGCACTTTCGGTTACGGGCATTCCTTCGGCGTTTTGTGTCATTATTACGGGCGCGAAGCGGGGCTGGAGTTGCGCGAGGATGTAGAAACCGAATTGCGTCCGGGAATGGTTGTTTCTATGGAACCGATGATTATGATTCCGGAAGGCATGCCCGGTGCGGGCGGTTATCGCGAACACGATATTTTGGTAATCACCGAAAACGGCGCGGAAAATATCACCGCATTTCCGCGCGGGCCGGAACATAACATTATCGGAATTTAGTTTTATGGAATGGATTTCGTTTGTCGCCGGACTTTTAGCATTTGCCGCCGCGGGCGGTTTTATGCTTTGGAAAAAAGAATCCGCCGCGCGCGAAAAAGCGGAATCGGAACGCGACAAATTACGCGCCGATTCCGAACAACTTCGCCGCGACGAAGCGGCGGCAACGGCACGCGCGAACGCGGCGACACAAAACGAATCCAAACTGCAAGACGAAAATAACTCTCTGCGCGAACGCGAACGAAATTCGGCAATGCGCGTTTCTGAAATGGAAACAAAATTGAAAAACGCGGACAAAACTGTGGAAACGCTAACCGAAGTTCGCGACAGTATGAAAGAACAATTTAAGAATCTTTCGGAAACCGTGCTGGAAGAAAAAGGCGCGAAGTTCGGCGCGGAAAGCAAAAAAATTCTCGCGCCGTTAAAAGAAGATTTGGAAAAATTCCGCGCGCAAGTCAACGCGATTCATACGAAAGACGCCGAAGACCGTTCGGCATTGAAACAGCAGATTGAAAGTTTGCAAAACAACGCCGCCGAATATGGCAAATCCGCCGATAATCTGGCGCGCGCCCTAAAAGGCGATAGCAAAACGCAAGGCGATTGGGGCGAAATCATGCTCGCGAATTTGTTGGAAAACTCCGGTTTGCGCGAAGGCGAAGAATATGAAACGCAAAAAGCGGGACGCGGCGAAGACGGCGAAATATTGCGCCCCGATGTGGTCGTCAATTTGCCGGGCGGGACGGACGGCGAAGCGCGACATTTAATTATTGATTCCAAAGCGTCGCTGCGCGCCTATCATGATTCGGTTGCCGCCGAGGCGAATTCGGCAACGGAAAAAGAATCGCTGGCGCGGCATTTGGCGGCGGTGCGAAATCATATCGCCGCATTGTCCGACAAACATTATTCGCGGCAAAAAAATCTCAACGCGCCCGATTTTGTTTTTATGTTTATGCCGGTGGAGGCGGCATTTTTTGCCGCGCTGCGGGCGGATAAAAATTTATTTTCGTACGCTTACGACCGGCATATTATTTTGTGTGCGCCGACTACGTTGATGGCGGTATTGCGCACGGCGGAGCATATTTGGCGGCTGGAACGGCAAAACCGCAACGCGGAGGAAATCGCGCGACAAGGCGGAAATTTGTACGATAAATTTGTTTTGTTTAAGGAGAGTTTGGACGAAGTCGGCGCGGCGTTAAAAAAAGCGGGCGATTCCTGCGACAGAGCGCAAAAACAACTCGGCGAAGGAAGCGGCAACTTAATCGGACGCGCAAACAAACTTTTAGACCTCGGCGTCAAAGCCAAAAAACCCCGATTGCCGGAGGAATAAATCCACCATCCCGCATTTGCGGGGCGGGAAATCGGCGGGATGGCGGAGGCGAATGTCGTCAAAATCAAATCTGCAGCCAACTCGTTCAACTCTTTCCCTTTTTTTATAATTCGTCGTAGAGTTTTCCCTGCGCCAGTTTTCGTCTTAATGCCGCCATTGTCCCCGCCCCTTTGACGCGATTGCAGCGCGGGCATAACAACTGCACATTGTCTCTCACATACCGCCCGCCGCGCGCGCCCGATTTTATTCTATCCATTTCCATAATTTCCACCGGCACTTCGTTTTTGCAAAACGGTGCGGCAGCGCATTTACCGCCCTGCTTTTCGTAAAGTTCGGCTTTAACTTGATTCCAATGTCTTTTGGAAATTAGCCGGCTTTGCATTTCGGCGCGAACGGGCAGACATTCTGTTCTGCTTGCGTCTATAATTTCGCCCGCAATCAATATTCCGGGTTTACCTTTTGCCCGTAGACGAAAAATTTCCGCGGATTCTTTGTCCTTATCAATTCCAATCCAAGCGCGATTTAGATTTTCGGCGGCGAAGCATGCGGTTGCGCATCCGCAAAACGGGTCAAGCACCAAATCGCCCTCGTTGCTGGACGCTTTTACAATTCGCTCCAACAAAGCAAGCGGTTTTTGCGTCGCCCAACTAGTGCGTTCATTCGGGCTGCGCACCGCCAATGCAATATCCGTCCACCAGTTTTCTATCACTTTGCCACGCGCGCGATATTTTTCAATCTCGCTTTTCCCGATGCCGCGCCCTGCATCAAACGCGCGGCGTAAAGTTTGTTTAGGATCTTTATAAGGAACGCGCATATCCTCGCGATTGAAAGTCCACTCGTTTGTTTTGGAGTACCAAAATACGCTGTCGTGTTTACGCGGAAATTGTCTGATGCCCGGGCTACTGGGTCCGGTGTACGCCCAAACAATCTCATTCCTAAAATTATTCGCTCCAAACACGCAATCCATTATCAATTTTAGCGGATGCGACATTGTCGGATCGCAGTGCAGATAAATGCTCCCCGTATCTTTTAACAGCCGCCGCATTTCCAGCAGGCGGATGCCCATAAAAGTCAAATACGCATGCCACGATTCGCCGTGTATGCCGCCCAGTAGAGAGATTAAAGAATGAATGTCCGGCGCGCAATTTTTAAGATCGTTTAACTCGTCGGCGTTGATGTCCGTCATCTTCCAAGTATCCTTAAATTGGTGTTTTTCCGCAGCGGTTCCCATCGCCCCCTTGTAAAGGGATTTGGAATTAAACGGCGGGTCAAGGTAAATCAAATTCGCAATGCCGCTGTCCAAACCGCGCATTACCGCCAGATTGTCGCCGCCATAGAAAAGTTTCCGGGTTCTTTGTGCAATGAGTTTCATTTATGAATTAATCTTTCTATATTCTTCAAGCAAATATTGTATCAGACGGACATCGGTTTTCGCTTTGAATGTTCGTCCAACCGAGGTACTGATAACAATTTTAAGCGTTTTAAGGTGCATTTCATCGTACCCACATTCCTTCATTGAGCGAACAAACTTCAAAGACCAATCATACTCGTCGCGCGTACCAATAGGAAGGTAATAATTGGCTTCCTCACCCTCGGTTAAAATTTTGGGAATATCATCCGAGATGTCATAACGATTAGACGAAAACAACTGGATAAAATTTTTCTTGGCTTTACCACGTCCTATCTTCCACGCAATAATGGCGATTTTGGCAGATCTGTTCCCGATATTAGTCACGCGTATCCAACAAAATCGTTTCACAGATCCGCCGCCCGTTTCTACCGAACGTCCCAATGACGCACTGACGCGCAGACGAATCGCATTTTGATGATATGCCAACCAAAGGGAGACGACAACCGCACCAACGGTACCGAAACTGGCGACCCAAGTTCCGATAACGCCCCACAATTGAAGCGACCATTTCCAAAATTCCCAGAACGCGAAAGTTTCATTCATTCCCCCGGCGCGTCCACCGCGAGTTTGCGGTTTTTGAGGCGGAGGACGAACATTCCCATTTTGCGGGCGGTTGCGGCGGCTGCCGAATCAATCACTGCGCCGCCGACCATGCCGATGATTTTTTTGCCGCGCGCGGTGGCGGGAAAACTTTTGGCGAAATGCGGCAACTGCTTTTCGGCGAACTTCCGCACTTTTTCTTCCGTCAGTTTGTGCTTGATTTCGCCGACAAAAACATCACCGCCATTGACCGCGACAATGTCGTATTCCTTGCCGAATTTGCCCCGCGTCCGCAACGCATGTTCGTTCGTCCGCACTTCATCCAAACGCACGCCGCCGATTTCGCCCGCTGCGCGCAAGGCATCCGCGAATTCCTGTTCCAAAGATTTGGATGCGGTGTCTTGATAGTCGCCGAATTCGCGCCGGAAATTGCGCAGTTCGGCGTCCGCTTCGCGCTGCCGTCGGTCATATTCTTCGGTGGATTTCCGAAAAAACGCCCATACTTCGGCGATTTCGTCTTGCAGTTGCTTTTGGGTCATGCCCTTATTTTACAACGGCGGCGGCGATGATTTTAACCAATTTTCCGAAGAAAATCAGCGGTTAAGTTTTTGCCAGTTTGGGATGGATTGGGTGATGAATTCGGCGGCGGCTGCCAGCCATGCGATGCGGATGTTTTTGTTGTAGTTCAAATATAACTTGCCGTCGTGGATGCTCCACGCTTGCGGGTCGCCGCGCACCAGATAGCCTTGCGATACGCCGTAGGCGCAATGTCCGCCGTATTGCGGAATGTAGTGCAACGGATTTTTGAGAAATGCCGCGCGGTTTTCGGCGGATGCGAAATGCCATTTTTCGCCGCCCCATTCCGCGAAGTTTTCGGGCGCGCCTTTGACCGCGCGCGCTTCCGTAAAAAACGAAACGACATCGTAACCGCCCGCCGCAACGCCGCCCGAATAGGCATAAAATTTAATGCTGCTGCCCGCCGCCGTGTCGCCGTCCGATTCGCTCACCGCGTTTATCGTCAGCAAACAAACGCCGACAAACAAAATCGCCGCCGACAACGCCGACAACGCAATCAGCAATCGCGCCAGCGGTCCGCGCGGACGCACCGATTGATGATAATAATGATGTTCCATCATTGACAAACCTCCGACAACTTCGCAAAAAAATATGTGCGGATTATAACCGAAAACGCCGCTTTTGTATGAACTTTTGCGAACGGCGGCGGCGCATCAGCCGCGCAAATCCACCCACGCCGATTTAATTTGCGTGTATTCCAGCAAACTTTCAAAACATTTGTCGCGCGCGTTGCCGGATTGTTTGTAGCCGCCGAAGGGCTGAGTCATGTCGTCTTCGTGAAACGAATTGACCCAAATTACGCCCGCTTCCAACTCGCGCACCGCCCGATGTGCGCGGGCAATGTCGCACGTCCAGACCGCCGCCGCCAATCCGTAAATGCTGTCGTTCGCCAATTGCAACGCATCTTGCAAATCGTCCACCTGCAACATCGCCGCCACCGGACCGAAAACTTCTTCGCGCGCCATCGCGCTGTTGCGCGGGGCATCCGCCAGCAATGTCGGTTCCACAAACGCGCCCGCCGGAAAATCCGCCGCCGCACCGCCGCCTAATACAATCGCCGCACCGTCCCGCACGCCCGATTCTATGCATCCCAAAACGCGTTTTTGATCGGCATGCGACACCAGCGGACCGAGAGTCGTATTCCATTGCAACGGATCGCCGGGGCGATAGTTTGCCGCCGCCGCCGCGAATTTTTCCACAAAAACATCGCGCATTTTTTTATGCACCAAAAGACGGGAACCGGCATTGCACACCTGTCCCGCATTCGCAAAAATGCCCGCCGCCGCCGCATCCGCCGCCGCATCCGCATCGGGCAAATCGTCCAAAAAAATCTGCGGCGATTTGCCGCCGCATTCCAGCCCGACTCGTTTCATATTTGATTCGCCGGCATATATCAGCATTTTTTTTCCGACTTCGGTGGAACCGGTAAAAGTAATTTTCGCCACATCCGGATGACGCCCCAACGCCTGCCCGGCAACTTCGCCCAATCCGTTGACGACATTGAAAACGCCGTCCGGTCCGCCCGCTTCCGAAAACAACTGCGCCAGCAAAAGACACGAAAGCGGCGCCTGCTCCGCCGGTTTCAATACCACCGTATTTCCCGCCGCCAATGCGGGCGCGAACTTCCACGCCGCCATCAATGCGGGATAGTTCCACGGCGAAACCGCCCCCACCACGCCCAGCGGTTCGCGCACGACATAATGCAAAACTTCGCGGCGAGTCGCCGTTACTTTGCCTTCCACTTTGTCTATGCTTTCGGCGAAAAAACGAATCGTTTTGACGACTTCGGGAATGTCGCCGCTATACGATTGCGCAATCGGTTTGCCCATACAAAGCGTATCCAGCAACGCCAATATCTCCGCGTTTTGTTTGATTTTTTCGGCAAAGCGCATCATTATCGCCGCCCGTTTGCGCGGCGGCAAATGTCGCCACGCCCCGCTTTTGTGCGCCGCCTGCGCCGCGGAAACAGCGCGATTTATATCCGCCGCACTTCCAGCCGCCGCTTCGGTCAACACTTCGCCGGTTGCGGGATTTACGACTCGCAATCGCCCGCCGTCCGCCGAATCGACAAAATCGCCGTTGATAAACAATCGCCCTTCCGGCGACATTTTTTTCGCCGCCGCCGCCCAATCATATTTTTCAGGATTTTCAATCATCCGCGCATTATAGCCGAAAATCACCCCGCCGCGAATATCGCCCCGCCCGGTCAGCGATTAAAAATATCCAAATACGGGCGGAAGAAAAACAGGCGATTGCGGCGTTGTCCGGTTTCTTCGCGCAGCAATTTTATGTCGCACATTTTTCCCACTAATGTACGCGCCGCCGCGGGGGTAATGCCGCATTCCCGCGCCGCATCGGCAATGTCGACAACCGGATGCCGAAAAAGCGCGTCTAATAATTTCAGTGCGCTATCGCTGCGGGCGAACTCCTGCCGAATTTGCGCGGTCGCGGTTTCTTTGAGGCGCATCGTATCGTCAAGGTCGCGCGCCGCCGCCGCCGCCGCATATTCCACGCCGCGCAAAAAAAACACTAGCCATTCTTCCATTTCGCCGCCGCGCGCGCGCATCAGATTGTCGTAATATCGCGCCTTATTTTTTTCCAAATAACGCGACATATACAAAAGCGGTTTGTCGGTCATTCCTTTTTCGGTCATATACAACGGGATAATCAATCGCCCGATGCGCCCGTTGCCGTCCAAAAACGGATGAATGGTTTCAAACTGATAATGCGCGACGGCGATGCGAATCAACCATGGCGCATCAATTTTTTCGTTGTGCAAAAACTTTTCCATATCGGACATCAACGCCGCAACCTCCAAATGCGGCGGCGGCACAAAATCGGGATTTTCTTTCGCGCCGAGAAAGTTTTGCGCGCGGCGGAATTCGCCCGGCGCCTTGTTTTTGCCGCGCACGCCGCGCATCAATGTTTTGTGCGCACGGCGAATCATCCGCGAAGATACCGGCAACGGCTTCGCCCGCGTCTCGCGCAACGCCTCAATATAATTCCGTACTTCGCGCCAGTCGCCGCGGCGCGAGGGCGAAATCGCCAGTTCCGACTGTATCGTCTCGTCCAACTCGGTCTGCGTCCCCTCTATGCGGCTGGAAGATGTCGCCTCCGCATCCGCCGAAAGGGAAATAAATAAATCCACATTCGGTGCTTGTCGCGAAAGCCCCTTTAATTCGCCCAACTTATTGGACGCGGATTCCAATAAAATGTTGATTTTTTGGCTTTTCCATTCCCATTCCGCGTTCACGCGGGACGGCACAAAACAGCGAAACTTGCCGCTTTGCACATATTTCCCCGGCTGAAATGCCTCTACTTCAATCATAATCTCTATTATATGATAGTTTGAGGTATCCAAACTATAATAAGATTTTCCTTATGATAGTTTGAGGTATCCAAACTATAATAAGATTTTCCTTATGATAGTTTCACCGCCCCAAACTATCATAACGGGCGGGAAAATTACCCTGAAAATGCGCGGATGAAAGCGTCGGCGAAAAGGGCGGAAAACAGCAACGCGAGATAGGTGATGGAAAATGTAAACAATCGGCGGCATTCGGATTCTGTCGGCGCACAGCGCACGCGCCATGCCGAATGCACAAAACGCCCGCCCAGCAAGACGGCGGCGCAAAGATAAATAACGCCCGCCATTCCTGCGGCGACCGGCAACAGCGACACCGCAAACAGCATCACCGAATACAACAAAATTTGTCCGGCGGTGAAGGATTTGCCGTGCGTTACCGGCAACATCGGCAATCCGGCACGGGCATAATCATCGGTGCGATAAAGCGCCAGCGCCCAAAAATGCGGCGGCGTCCAGACAAAAATTATCAAAAATAACAGCAGCGGTTCGTGAGTCAATTCGCCCGCCGCCGCCGTCCATCCCAGCACCGGCGGCATCGCCCCCGCCGCACCGCCGATAACGATATTTTGCGGAGTCGCGCGCTTAAGCACGAGGGTATACACGACCGCATAACCGAAAAAAGTCGCCGCCGTCATCCACGCCGCCACGCCGCCGCCGAAACGGGCGACAATCCACAATCCCGCCGCACCGAGTACCGCCGCAAAACATGCCGCATCGGCGGCACCGATTCGTCCGTCCGGCAACGGGCGAAAACGCGTACGCGTCATCACCGCATCCCGATATCGTTCGGCGAGACAATTAAACGCCGCACCGGAAGCGGCAACCAGCGCAATGCCGACCAGCGACAACATCGCCGCCAGCGGTGCAACCGGATTTTTCAACGCCGCCAATGCCGCACCGACAGCGGCGGTGAAAACGATTAACGACACCACCCGCGGTTTGGTCAATAACCAAAAATCGCGGGCGCGCAATCGGACGCCGTCAAAAATTATCGTTCGCATATTTTTTGCATGTCAGTTTTATCCGCCGCGCCAATGCCCCGTTTGCCGCCGCGAATTGTTTTTAATTATACCCCGCCGCGGGCGGACGAAAGATTTTTGCCGCCGCCGCCGCCGTTTGTGCCGCCAAAAGCGCGGCGACCGCATTGTGCGCCAGCGCCGACCACAGCGGCAAACCGGCAAGAACATTGACAATTCCAAGCGCGATTTGAATCGCCAGCAAAAATAATGTAGCGGCGGCAAATCTTCGCATTCCCGCCCGCCACAACAGCGCGCTCCAAATACAAAGCACCGCCGCCGTTATCGCCGCCAACGCGCGATGCGCCCAATGAATTGTCGCCAGCATCGCCGCCGACACCGGCGCACCGGAAGAATCCAAATGCAATTCCCGCCCCAACACAAAACCGCCCCAATCCGTCACCGGCGGCAACCAGCCACCGCCGCAACGCGGAAAATCCGGACACGACAATGCGGCGTAGTTTGTGCTGACCCAGCCGCCTGAAAAAATTTGCGCCGTCAAAAAAACGGCAACAACAACGCACGCCGCACGCAACGGCGGACGCCGCAAAAGCGGGCGGGTGCAGGCATATAAAATTGTCGCAAAAATAAATATGCCGCCGATTAAATGCGCCGAAACCACTATCGGGCGCAACCGTTCAGTGACCGTCAACATTCCCAACAACGCCTGCGCAACAACCAACGCAGCGACAAACAGCGGCGCGCGATTTGCGGTGCGAAACGACAACACGGCGGCGGCGAAAACAACCAGACCGAGCAATCCCGCGACATAGCGATGCGCAACTTCTATCCACGCTTTTTTTACATCCAGCGGCGATTCCGGCGAATGCGCGGCGGCGGCGGCGGCATCCGGCACGCCGACAATAACGCCATAACATGTCGGCCAATCCGGACATCCCAGACCGGCATCGGACAAACGCGTATAGGCGCCCGCGACAATGACGACAAAAGTCAGCGGCGCGGCGAAAAAAAGTAGACGGCGGACGACATCCCGCCTGCGGGAGTCATTCTTCATTGCGAAGCAAATCCGCCTCTTTCAAAATTTTGGAAGACAACTCTTCTACCGAACGATTTGTCGCATCAAAATATTGAATGTCGCATGCATGAAAAAGTCGTAATGCGGCGCGCACTTCTTGTTCGCATTTTGCGGGTTGCGCATAGCCGCTGCCCGGGCGGCGTTGTTCGCGAATTTGTGCGAGACGCACCGGCGAAATTGTTAAGCCGTAAATTTTTGATTTGTGTTTTAGCAGCGGCGCGGGCAGACAATCGCTTTCTAAATCTTCGTCCACCAGCGGATAGTTCGCGGTAAACACGCCGAAATGCAACGCGAGATACAGCGAAGTCGGCGTTTTACCGGAACGCGAAACGCCGACAAGAATAATATCGGCGCGTTCCAGTCCGCGCACCATTCCGCCGTCATCAAAATCCATCGCAAAGTTAAGCGCGTCTATGCGCCGCTGATATCCTTTTTCGCGAAAGGAATGCGACACGCCCGCCGAATGAGACGCGCGCACGCCGAGTTCGGATTCCAACGGGCGCGTAAATATTTCCAGACAATCCATCGGCATCGCGCCGGAGTTTCGCAACACTTCGCCGAGCGATTCATCGGCGAATGTATAAAACAAAATAGGGCGGACGCCATCTTGTTCGGCGGCACGGCGGATTTGCGCGGCGGCATCGGCGGCTTTTTTTTCGTCGTCCACAAAAGCGAGAGTGCGTTGTGCAAACTCCACGCCCTCAAACTGCGCCAACACGCTGCGCCCCAACGCTTCCACCGTAATGCCGGTGCTGTCAGAAACAAAAAAGACCGCGCGTTTTTTCATCGGCGTAAATTATAACGCATTAATTAAAATCAAAACTGCGGACGACCAAACAGCGGCGGAAATATGCCAGTATCGTTTTTTATTAGATCGCTAAAATTGAATCCGAAACTGCGCGGATATTGCGCTTTTGCGCGATGCAACTTTTTTCTTAAAATTGAATCTGAAACTTTATTCAATTTATAAAACGCCGCAAAAAACGAACGCAACTTTTTTCTTAAAACTGAATCCGGAGTTGCGCGAACATTGCGCTTTTGCGCGATGCAACTTTTTTCTTAAAATTGAATCCGAAACTTTATTCAATTTATCAAATGCCGCAAAACAGATGCAACTTTTTCTTAAAATTGAATCCGGAGTTGCGCGGACATTGCGCTTTTGCGTGATGCGGTGTTATATTCCAAACCCAAAGAAAATTCGCCGTCCGATAATAGGCGCGATGAATAACCTGCCGACAATATCAAATCCGACAACGATGATAAATCCAATTCGCGATTTTCCAATCGCACTTCTTGTTCCCGTTTTGTGTATATTTCCGGTGCGCCTTTTACATCGCCGAACGCCGCTTCGCTAAAACAATCGCCCGCCGTGCCATCCGAACAAACCGCACGACTATATCGCAACGCCGCTTCGCCTCGCCGCACCGTCGTCTTTCGCCCGAACGAAAAACGAAACTTGTCGCCGCCCGTCAATAAATGCGCACGCTGCAATCCCGCTTTCCATCCCCACGCTTGTAAATCCGAAATATCTTGCAAAAACTCGCCGCCCGATATTTCCACTTCGCCACGCGCCCTTTCATAAAATGCAAAACCCTCCCAACCGCCGCCAATGCCGCCTCGCAAAAGCAAACGACCTTGATGTGTTTTCGCCGATGTGTCGCCCAACTCGCCAAACGATGCACCCAGAAAACTTTCACTTTCTCTTATTTCCGACACCTCCGCCGAAAACGATAACCATTCGCCGCCGCCGGTCCAGCGTAATCCAAACTGACGATATTGCAATCTGTCTTCGCCGTGAACTTCGCCGCTAAATGATGCAAACGGACGCAAACCTTCGCCGCGTTTTTCTAACATAAAACTCTCGCGCCCTTCCGCAAAAAATGGTGTGCCGCCTTCGCCGTCCGCAAATGTATTCCATTCTTTCCACACCGATTCTTCGCATTCTTCGCCGCAAAAATCATGTCGCAAACGCCATTCGCCCGCAAACGGCAACGCCGCATCCAATCCCGCATAACGAAATTCGCTTTCATCCGTTGCCGCAAAAAATATTCCCGCCGAAAAACGATTGTCATTGTCCGGCAACAACATATCCGCCGCCGCCGCACCGAGAGTCGCCGAAGTTGATGACACCTGCGCGATGCTTTCCAACGCCGTGTTGTAATGCGCATTTCCAAAAACCGAAACTGCTACCGAAATGTCCGACAATCGCCCGCGCAATGCCGCAAAACTTTCCGGTAAATCAATTCGCGCATCCATTAAACGCACGCCGTTGCCGTTGCCGGTTCCGATGCCGCCGCCTTGCGGTTCTTTGTCAACTGCCAACTCCACATTGCCTTGCACCGTCACCGCTTTTTGCAAATCCACCAAACCCCAGCCATAAACATCGTCCACACCTTCCGCCCCGAGATCCTCCGCCGTGCGCAACAACAACGCACGCACTACCGACATCGGCATATTCGGTAAACGACTTTTTAATATCGCCAACGCCCCGCTAACATGCGGGGCGGCAAATGAAGTGCCGGCATAGTTTCCGTAGCGATTGTTGTCTGCGCCGGAAGTTGTGGAAATGTTAACCCCCGGTGCGGCAAGACACCAAAATTTTGTATCGCCGCAACCGTTGCTGAAATTCGTAATTTTATCGTTTTCATCTGTCGCAACCGCCACCAACCAGCGATCCGTCAATTCTGGATGTGCAATCGGTAAACGCGCATTTGGATCGGTATAGTTTCTGGCGATATTCAAATTGGAAATCGCGCCGATACCTCGCAAAGTTACCGGCGTTCTTGTAAACACTCGTTCCCCGGCAACACGCGAAGTTAATGTGTAAGTATAAGAAGGAGAAACAAAATTTTCAGAAACAAAATTATTAATGAAATCTTGTTGCGTTGCCGCCCCATACCCATTGCTGCATGGTCTATTCGTAAACCCGTCCTTCAAATTTAGACACAAGCGAATGAGACCGTTTTCGGAATTCCAGCCGCCGTTGCCCGCCGCCCATACCAGCACCGTATCTTTGCCGCGTACTTCGGCGGCGAGATTGGAATAACGGGAATTGGACAGCGGAGTCGTGTCGGGAATGTATGCATGCCAAAGCGCATTGCCGCCCCGATATTTTCCGACCACTCTCTGCACCGTCCCCCAACTGTTATTGATAATCCGCACATTGTGCGCCAACGCATGGCGTATTGCAGCATTTGAGTCGCCGACAAGATTGCCGAAATCATCTCCGAATTGCAGCGGCATCAGTTTCGCTTGCGGTGCAACGCCTTGTGCGGAACCGGCAAGCGAGTTGCGCATTGCGGCAATCACGCCGCCGACTGCGGTGCCGTGTCCGATTCCGAACGGGTCATCAATCGCGTTGTTGTTTTTGAGAACATTAAATCCTTCCACGATATTGTCGCGCAAATCCACATGCGAAGTTAGCATTCCCGTATCTAATACGCCGACCGTTACGCTTTGTCCCCAATAACCACGCTGATAAGCGGCATCCGCATTAATTCGTCCCAGCCCGTAGTTGCGATTAAATTCGTTGTTGCGGTAATTAACCCCGTTTGACGGATTCGGCGGCGGCAAAAAAATTGTGGAATCGGCGATACTTACAGATCCTTGCATCGTCACCGCCCGTGCCAAATTGACGAGTCCCCAACCGTAATCGTCATCCACACCTTCCGCCCCAAGATCATCCGCCGTGCGCAACAACAACGCACGCACCACCGACATCGGCATATTCGGCAAACGACTTTTCAACACCGCCAACGCCCCGCTAACATGCGGGGCGGCGTACGAAGTACCGTTGCCGGCAGAATAGGCGGAATCGGATGCGATACCGGCGGAAGTAATATTCGCCCCGGGTGCGGAAATACACCAAAACTTCGCATCGCCGCAACCGTTGCTGCCGTGTCCGATTCTGCCATACCAAAGCGAGTTTTCATTCTCGTTTATCGCAACAACCGCCAGCCAGCGGTCGGTCAGTTGCGGATAATAATGCGGAAAAAGTGCGTAAAAATCGCTGCCCGATTCGGGGATTCGCAAAACCGCACCCGTCTCCTGCACCGTGATTCGAATCGTCCCCAGCAACCCATTCAATTGCCGGTCGTTGGATAATCTTTGTTGCGCATTAAAGCCGGCGAGTAAATCGGCAATGCTTATCGCCCTATCCACACTTCCGTCCGTTCTGCGCAATTCTACCGCACCGTTGCTTTGCCATCCTTCGTTTCCCGCCGCCCATACCACCACCGCATCCTTGTCGCCGATAACATTCTCCACATCATTCATCGCATTAAATTGCCATTGCTGAGCAATCAGCGGACCGAAATATGGAATATTTACCAATCTCGTCTGTCCCTGATATGTGCCGATAACTGTCGTTCCCAAAAAGCCATAACTGTTGTTGAGAATATGCGCACCGTTTGCTAACGCAAACTGGAACGCGGGAATTTCGTGTTGAAGATTAAAACTAACGCCGCCGTTCTCGCCCCCTATCCGAATCGGAATCATGGAAACCGAAGGCGCAACTCCATGTACGCTCAAACCATCACGCGCCCCGCCGATAATTCCGGCGATAAAAGTACCATGCCCGCTCAAATCTTGAATCGTCCCGTTCGTAAAAAAATCGCGGTAAGCGACAATTCTGCCGCTGTTGCGAAACTCGTTATGCGAAAGACGAATTCCCGAATCGATGATAGCGACCGTCGCGCCTTGCCCCCAATAACCACGCTGATAAGCGGCGTCCGCATTAATCCGCCCCAACCCATAGTTGCGATTAAATTCGGGAGTCCGATAATTAACCCCGTCTGACGGATTCGGCGGCGGTAACTCGGCAAAGGCGAAAAATCCGTTGTTGTAATAGGCGACCGTGCCACGCATGTAATTCGTCATAATCGGCGTGCCTGTCATAATCGTATTCGTCGTTGTTTCCACCACCGTCATCGTGGACGAATAAGTCGTCATCGTCACCGTCGTCGTTGCGGTCGTTACCAAAAGATAGTTTTCGTACTGCGGCACTTTGGCAACCGTCACCGTCGCCGCCCAAAAATGATATACCGACAAAGTAGCGATAACCGGCGCATTGCCGCCGTTCAAATTTAAAGTAACAGTCGTAGTCACAACCGTCACCGCCTGCGCAATCGCTTTCGCCCCGTCGCTAAACGACAACGCACCGCCCGGAAAAGCAGCATTCACCGGTCCCGGTCCGGGCGAATTTTCCGCCAATGTTATCGTCTGCACGCCGTCAACCAAAGCCGTTGGTGCCTGGGTTTTCGTTATGGTCATCGTTGTCGTTGCCGTCAAAACACCGCCATTTATTGTCGTATTGACAACTTCCCTTAAAGTATTGGTGGTGCGGGACGAATCGGGAACGGAAGCGGGAATATACGGCGATGGCGAATTTGTAAGCGTAATAGTTACCGTCCCGCCTTCCGGTTCAAAATCTACCAATATGCCGGACGGCGGCGGCACGCCGATAGAAATCGTCAACGGCTCCAAAACCGTCATCGCAACTCTCAACGACATCGGATGCCCCGCCGGAACATCGCCCTCGGAGTCCACGCTTATTGTCATAAATTCGGTTTCCAACACCACCCCCGTACCGATGGTAATAATCTGCGGCGGCAACACCACTTGCGAACCGTCCGCTTGCGTTATCGTTGTCGCCTCGGTGAAATCCCGCACATACATCATCGGTCTGGAATTTTGGTCGTTCAGCGTTATGGTTTGCGCACCCAAAACAGATTCCACCATAGCGGCGGGAATGCTCACGCTTTGTACGGTCACGCCGATACTTGTCGACACTTGCGCCATAAACGACAATACCGCCCCAATCGCCTGCGGCACAATCACCACCGGCTGCTCCACTTCCGGCGGCGGCGGCGGCGGCGGCGGTTCCGCCAATCTTTCCTGCAGTTGTTCTAATCTTTCCTGCAGTTGTTTTATGCTTTCTTGCAATTGGTCTATCGTCGTTTGACTGTCGGCAATGGCTGCCTGCAAATCTTCAATTGCTTCCGACAACGCTCTCTCTTCCGGCGTAGTTGGTTGCACATCATTTAATGTTTCCATTGCAATATCCAAACTTCTCTGCGCCATAGCGCGCACTTCCGCATCGGTAGACGGCGGCGGCGTTTCGGTAGACGGCGCACCACCGCCACCGCCGCCGCCGCATGCGGAAAGCAATAGCAGCAACGAAAATGTCGCACCGCCAATTGCCGTTTTCCATGTTATTGTGCGCATTTGCATATTTTACTCAATTTATTCAATTTATCAAACGCCGCAAAAAACGGATGCAACTTTTTTCTTAAAACTGAATCCGGAGTTGCGCGGATATTGCGCTTTTGCGCGATGCAACTTTTTTCTTAAAATTGAATCCGAAACTTTATTCAATTTATCAAACGCCGCAAAACGGATGCAACTTTTTTTCTTAAAATTGAATCCGAAACTGTGCGGACATTGCACTTTTGCGCGATGCAACTTTTTCTTAAAACTGAATCCGAAACTTTATTCAATTTATAAAATGCCGCAAAAAACGAACGCAACTTTTTTTCTTAAAACTGCATCCGAAACAGCTGCGGAAATATGCCAGTATCGTTTTTTATTAGATCGCTAAAACTGAATCCGAAACTGCGCGGATATTGCGCTTTTGCGCGATGCGGTGTTATATTCCAAACCCAAAGAAAATTCGCCGTCCGATAATAGGCGCGATGAATAACCTGCCGACAATATCAAATCCGACAACGATGATAAATCCAATTCGCGATTTTCCAATCGCACTTCTTGTTCCCGTTTTGTGTATATTTCCGGTGCGCCTTTTACATCGCCGAACGCCGCTTCGCTAAAACAATCGCCCGCCGTGCCATCCGAACAAACCGCACGACTATATCGCAATGCCGCTTCGCCTCGCCGCACCGTCGTCTTTCGCCCGAACGAAAAACGAAACTTGTCGCCGCCCGTCAATAAATGCGCACGCTGCAATCCCGCTTTCCATCCCCACGCCTGCAAATCCGAAACATCTTGCAAAAACTCGCCGCCCGATATTTCCACTTCGCCACGCGCCCTTTCATAAAATGCAAAACCCTCCCAGCCGCCGCCGATGCCGCCTCGCAAAAGCAATCGCCCTTGATGTGTTTTCGCCGATGTGTCGCCCAACTCGCCAAATGATGCACCCAAAAAACTTTCATTTTCTCTTATTTCCGATAACTCCGCCGAAAACGATAAACCTTCGCCGCCGCCCGTCCAACGCAATCCAAACTGACGATATTGCAATCTATCTTCGCCGTGAACTTCGCCGCTAAATGATGCAAACGGACGCAATCCTTCGCCGCGTTTTTCTAACATAAAACTCTCGCGACCTTCTGCAAAAAATGGTGTGCCGCCTTCGCCGTCCGCAAATGTATTCCATTCTTTCCACACCGATTCTTCGCATTCTTCGCCGCAAAAATCATGCCGCAAACGCCATTCGCCCGCAAACGGCAACGCCGCATCCAATCCTGCATAACGAAACGCGTTTTCGTCCGTTGCCGCAAAAAATATTCCCGCCGAAAAACGATTGTCATTGTCCGGCAACAACATATCCGCCGCCGCCGCACCGAGAGTCGCCGAAGTTGATGACACCTGCGCAATGCTTTCCAACGCCGTGTTGTAATGCGCATTTCCGAAAACCGAAACCGCTACCGAAATGTCCGACAATCGCCCGCGCAATGCCGCAAAACTTTCCGGTAAATCAATTCGCGCATCCATTAAACGCACGCCGTTGCCGTTGCCGGTTCCGGTACCGATTCCGCCGCTTTGCGGTTCTTTGTCAACTGCCAACTCCACATTGCCTTGCACCGTCACCGCTTTTTGCAAATCCACCAAACCCCAGCCATAAACATCGTCCACGCCTTCCGCCCCAAGATCATCCGCCGTGCGCAACAATAACGCACGCACCACCGACATCGGCATATTCGGCAAACGACTTTTTAATACCGCCAACGCCCCGCTAACATGCGGGGCGGCAAATGAAGTACCGTCATAGTCTTCGTAGCGATTGTTGTCTGCGCCGGAAGTTGTGGAAATGTTAATCCCCGGTGCTGCAAGACACCAAAATTTTGTGTCGCCGCAACCATTGCTAAAATCCGTAATTTTATCGTTTTCGTCTGTCGCAACCGCCACCAGCCAGCGATCCGTCAATTCTGGATGCGCGACCGGTAAACGCGCATGCGGACCGGTGATATTGCCCGGAAAAGTATCGCTAAGCTTGCTGCCGCCGCTGGGCGTGGAATATGTCTCGGTAATCACCGTCGGCGATGCGCCGGGGATTCCCGAAGTCAGCGTATAAGTGTAAATCGCGTTAAACTCTTCAAAATCAAATCCGTTGCGAAAATCTTGTTGCGATACCCTCACTTCCGTCCCGCATCCCGTTCCGGTGAACGCGCGTTTTAATTCGTCACACAAAATAATTTGGCTGTTTTCGGAATTCCAGCCGCCGTTGCCCGCCGCCCACACCAGCACCGCATCTTTGCCCCGCACTTCGGCGGCAATCGCGTTATAGTTTTCGCCGCCGGGAAAATTAAAATCGGGAATGCGCACATGATAGCGTTGTCCGTTGTATGTTCCCACCCTTCCCAGAAACCGCCCCCAACTGTTATTGACGATTTTGACATTGTTGTCAATCGCATGCCGAATTGCCGCCGTCGAATCTCCGACAAAACGCCCGTAGTTGTCTGCGAGTTGCAGCGGCATCAGTTTCGCTTGCGGTGCAACGCCTTGTGCGGAACCGGCAAGCGTGTTGCGCACCGCAGCGATTACGCCGCCGACTGCCGTGCCGTGTCCGTCGGGATTGTAAGACCCTATCGGTTCGGTAATCTCGCCGTTATCGGCAAAAAAGTTGTAGCCCGCCACGATATTGTCGCGCAAATCCACATGCGAAGTAAGCATTCCCGTATCTAATACGCCGACCGTTACGCTTTGTCCCCAATAACCACGCTGATAAGCGGCGTCCGCATTAATCCGCCCCAGCCCGTAGTTGCGATTAAATTCGTTGTTTATCCGGTAATTCGTTCCGTCCGAAGGATTCGGCGGCGGCAAAGAAATCGCGGATGACAATGCGGACGAATCGGCGAGACGCACGGATCCTTGCATCGTCACCGCCCGTTCCAAATTGACGAGTCCCCAGCCGTAATTGTCGTCCACCCGTTCGCCCCCCGGCGCAAGATCTTCCGCCGAAAACAGCAACAACGCACGCACCACCGCCATCGGCATATCCGGCAAACGACTTTTTAATACCGCCAATGCACCGCTAACATACGGGGCGGCAAACGAAGTACCGTTCCAGTAGCGATAGTCGGAGTTGTGATCAATATCGGCGGAATAGATATTTTGCCCCGGTGCGGCAATGCACCAAAACTTCGCATCGCCGCAACCGTTACTGCCGCTCCAAAGGGGCGAATTTTCATTATCGTTTGTCGCAACAACCGCCAGCCAGCGGTCGGTCAGTTGCGGATAATAATGCGGAAAAAGCGAGTAAAAATCGCTACCCGTTTCGGGAATTCCCAAAACGGCACCCGTATTCGGCACCGTGATTCGTATCGTACTTAGCAATCCGCTCAATCCGCCCAAATAACGCCCGTCCCCGTTTTGCAACAAACTTTGCGCGGTAAATCCGGCGACCAAATCCGAAATGCTGACTACACTGACAGGAGTTCTCTGTGTGTTATACAACAACACCGAACCGCCGCTTTGCCATCCTTCGTTGCCCGCCGCCCACACCAACACCGCATCCGCGTCTTCCACAGTGCGCGTCACACTTCTCATTCGATTAAATTGCCATGAAAACTGAATCAACGGACCGAAATACGGCATCTCCACCAGCCGCTCCTGGCTCTGATATGTACCTAACAATGTTATGGGCACCAGTCCGTAACTGTTGTTAAGAATATGCGCGCCGTTATTTAGCGCGAAATTGAATGCGGCTTGCTCGTGACTAACATCAAAACTCAGATCATCGCGCGCCGATCCCCCTATCCGAATCGGAATCATGGAAACCGAAGGCGCGACTCCATGTATTCCCTGCCCGTCGCGCGCCCCGCCGATGATTCCGGCGATAAAAGTGCCGTGTCCGTGCGCATCCTGAATGCCCGGTCTGCCGGTAAGAAAATCGCGAGAATTGACAATCCTGCCGCTGTTGCGAAACTCGTTATGCGAAAGGCGAATTCCCGTGTCTATGATGGCGACCGTCGCGCCTTGTCCCCAATAACCACGCTGATAAGCGGCGTCCGCGTTTATCCTATCCAGCCCGTATTTTCCGTTGACAAATCTTCCGCCAAATTCGGGAGTCCGATAATTAACCCCGTTTGACGGATTCGGCGGCGGTAACTCGGCAAAGGCGAAAAATCCGTTGTTGTAATAAGCGACCGTGCCACGCATGTAATTTGTCATAATCGGTGTGCCTGTCATAATCGTATTCGTCGTTGTTTCCACCACCGTCATCGTGGACGAATAAGTCGTCATCGTCACCGTCGTCGTTGCGGTCGTTACCAAAAGATAGTTTTCGTACTGCGGTACTTTGGCAACCGTCACCGTCGCCGCAAAAAAATGATATACCGACAGCGTAGCGATAACCGGCGCATTGCCGCCGTTCAAATTTAAAGTAACAGTTGTGGTCACAACCGTCACCGCCTGCGCAATCGCTTTCGCCCTGTCGCTAAACGACAACGCACCGCCCGGAAAAGCAGCATTCACCGGTCCCGGTCCGGGCGAATTTTCCGCCAGCGTTATCGTCTGCACGCCGTCAACCAAAGCCGTTGGTGCCTGGGTTTCCGTTATCGTTATCGTCATCGTTGCCGTCAAAACACCGCCGTTTATTGTCGTATTGACAACTTCCCTTAAAGTATTAGTGGTGCGGGACGAATCGGGAACGGAAGCGGGAATATATGGCGATGGCGAATTTGTAAGCGTAATAGTTACCGTACCGCCTTTCGGTTCAAAATCTACCAATATGCCAGACGGCGGCGACACGCCGATAGGAATCGTCAACGACACCAAAGTCATCAGCGCAACTCTCAGCGACATCGGATGCCCCGCCGGAACATCGTCCTCGGAGTTCACGCTTATTGTCATAAATTCGGTTTCCAACACCACCCCCGTACCGATGGTGATAATCTGCGGCGGCAATACCACTTGCGAACCGTCCGCTTGCGTTATCGTTGTCGCCTCGGTGAAATCCCGCACATACATCATCGGTCTGGAATTTTGGTCGTTCAATGTTATGGTTTGCGCACCCAAAATAGATTCCACCATAGCGGCGGGAATGCTCACGCTTTGTACGGTTACGCCGACACTTGTCGACACTTGTGCCATAAACGACAATACCGCCCCAATCGCCTGCGGCACAATCACCACCGGCTGCTCCACTTCCGGCGGCGGCGGCGGCGGCGGCGGTTCCTCCAATCTTTCCTGCAGTTGTTCTAATCTTTCCTCCAGTTGTTTTATGCTTTCTTGCAATTGGTCTATCGTCGTTTGACTGTCGGCAATGGCTGCCCGCAAATCTTCAATTGCTTCCGACAACGCTCTCTCTTCCGGCGTAGTTGGTTGCACATCATTTAATGTTTCCATTGCAATATCCAAACTTCTCTGCGCCATAGCGCGCACTTCCGCATCGGTAGACGGCGGCGGTGTTTCGGTAGACGGCGCACCACCACCGCCACCGCCGCCGCATGCGGAAAGCAATAGCAGCAACGAAAATGTCGCACCGCCAATTGCCGTTTTCCATGTTATTGTGCGCATTTGCATATTTTACTCAATTTATTCAATTTATCAAATTCCGCAAAAAACGAACGCAACTTTTTTCTTAAAATTGAATCCGGAGTTGCGCAGATATTGCGCTTTTGCGCGATGCAACTTTTTTTCTTAAAACTGAATCCGAAACTTTATTCAATTTATCAAATGCCGCAAAACGAACGCAACTTTTTTCTTAAAATTGAATCCGAAACTGCGCGGATATTGCGCTTTTGCGCGATGCAACTTTTTCTTAAAATTGAATCCGAAACTTTATTCAATTTATCAAACGCCGCAAAAAACGAACGCAACTTTTTTCTTAAAAATTGAATCCGAAACTGCGCGGATATTGCGCTTTTGCGCGATGCAACTTTTTTCTTAAAATTGAATCCGAAACTGCGCGGATATTGCGCTTTTGCGCGATGCGGTGTTATATTCCAAACCCAAAGAAAATTCGCCGTCCGATAATAGGCGCGATGAATAACCCGCCGACAATATCAAATCCGACAGCGATGATAAATCCAATTCGCGGTTTTCCAATCGCACTTCTTGTTCCCGTTTTGTGTATATTTCCGGTGCGCCTTTTACATCTCCGAACGCCGCTTCGCTAAAACAATCGCCCGCCGTGCCGTCCGAACAAACCGCACGACTATATCGCAATGCCGCTTCGCCTCGCCGCACCGTCGTCTTTCGCCCGAACGAAAAACGAAACTTGTCGCCGCCCGTCAATAAATGCGCACGCTGCAATCCCGCTTTCCAACCCCACGCCTGCAAATCCGAAACATCTTGCAAAAACTCGCCGCCCGATACTTCCACTTCGCCACGCGCCCTTTCATAAAATGCAAAACCCTCCCAACCGCCGCCAATGCCGCCTCGCAAAAGTAAACGACCTTGATGTGTCTTCGCCGATGTGTCGCCCAACTCGCCAAATGATGCTCCCAGAAAACTTTCACTTTCTCTTATTTCCGATAACTCCGCCGAAAACGATAAACCTTCGCCGCCGCCGGTCCAACGCAATCCAAACTGACGATATTGCAATCTATCTTCGCCGTGAACTTCGCCGCTAAATGATGCAAACGGACGCAAACCTTCGCCGCGTTTTTCTAACATAAAACTCTCGCGACCTTCCGCAAAAAACGGCGTACCGCCTTCGCCGTCCGCAAATGCATTCCATTCTTTCCACACCGATTCTTCGCATTCTTCGCCGCAAAAATCATGCCGCAAACGCCATTCGCCCGCAAACGGCAATGCCGCATCCAATCCCGCATAACGAAACGCGTTTTCGTCCGTTGCCGCAAAAAATATTCCTGCCGAAAAACGATTGTCATTGTCCGGCAACAACATATCCGCCGCCGCCGCACCGAGAGTCGCCGAAGTTGACGACACTTGCGCAATGCTTTCTAACGCCGTGTTGTAATGCGCATTTCCAAAAACCGAAACCGCTACCGAAATTTCCGACAATCGCCCGCGCAATGCCGCAAAACTTTCCGGTAAATCAATTCGCGCATCCATTAAACGCACGCCGTTGCCGGTGCCGGTTCCGATGCCGCCGCTTTGCGGTTCTTTGTCGACCGCTAATTCCACATTGCCTTGCACCGTCACCGCTTTTTGTAAATCTACCAAACCCCAGCCGTAAACATCATCCACGCCTTCCGCCCCAAGATCATCCGCCGTGCGCAACAACAACGCACGCACTACCGACATCGGCATATTCGGTAAACGACTTTTCAATATCGCCAACGCACCGCTGACATGCGGGGCGGCGTACGAAGTACCATTGCCGGCAGAATAGGCGGAATCGGATGCGATTCCGGCGGAAGTAATATTCGCCCCGGGTGCGGAAATACACCAAAACTTCGCATCGCCGCAACCGTTGCTGCCGTGTCCGATTCTGCCATACCAAAGCGAGTTTTCATTCTCGTTTATCGCAACAACCGCCAGCCAGCGGTCGGTCAGTTGCGGATAATAATGCGGAAAAAGTGCGTAAAAATCGCTACCCGATTCGGGGATTCGCAAAACCGCACCCGTCTCTTGCACCGTGATTCGAATCGTCCCCAGCAACCCGTTCAATTGCCGGTCGTTGGATAATCTTTGTTGCGCATTAAAGCCGGCGAGTAAATCGGCAATGCTTATCGCCCTATCCACACTTCCGTCCGTTCTGCGCAATTCTACCGCACCGCCGCTTTGCCATCCTTCGTTTCCCGCCGCCCATACCACCACCGCATCCTTGTCGCCGATAACATTCTCCACATCGTTCATCGCATTAAATTGCCATTGCTGAGCAATCAGCGGACCGAAATACGGAATATTTACCAACCTCGTCTGTCCTTGATATGTTCCGATAACTGTCGTTCCCAAAAAACCGTAACTATTGTTGAGAATATGCGCACCGTTTGCTAACGCAAACTGGAACGCGGGGATTTCGTGTTGAAGATTAAAACTAACGCCGCCGTTCTCGCCCCCTATCCGAATCGGAATCATGGAAACCGAAGGCGCGACTCCATGTACGCTCAAACCATCACGCGCCCCGCCGATAATTCCGGCGATAAAAGTACCGTGTCCGCTCAAATCTTGAATCGTCCCGTTCGTAAAAAAATCGCGGTAAGCGACAATTCTGCCGCTGTTGCGAAACTCGTTATGCGAAAGACGAATTCCCGAATCGATAATAGCGACCGTCGCGCCTTGCCCCCAATAACCACGCTGATAAGCGGCGTCCGCATTAATCCGCCCCAACCCATAGTTGCGATTAAATTCGTTGTTTATCCGGTAATTCGTTCCATCCGAAGGATTCGGCGGCGGTAATTGCACCCCTTCCGGTTCCGGTTCCATTTGCGGCGGCACACTGCCACCGCCGCCGCCGCAAGCGGCAAGTAACGAAAATACCGCGCCGCCTATCGCCGTTTTCCATGTCATTGCGCGCATTTTCATATTTTACTCAATTTACAGCACGCCGTGAAAAACGGGCATTTTCTAAAACTAAATCCAAAACCGAATCCCCGAATCCGGATTCGCGGCGGCGTTTTTATAGCAACGATTTTTCGTCCGCCAGCATTTCGTCAATTGTTTCGCGGCGGCGAATCAGTTTAATTTCCGCGCCTGAAACCAAAACTTCGCACGGACGCGGGCGGGCGTTGTAGCCCGAAAACATTGCCGCACAATACGCCCCCGCATCGCGCACCGCGAGAATGTCGCCTTCTTCCGCCGCCAATTCGCAGTTGTGCGCGAGAATGTCGGCGCTTTCGCAAACCGGTCCCGCCACCGCACCGGTGCGAATTTCGCCGCCGTTTTCGGTTGTTTCAATGCGATGTCGCGCCCCGTACAACGCCGGACGCGGAAAATCATTCATTCCCGCATCCGCAATCCAAAATAACTCCCGCCCGCTTTTTTTGACATATTCCACGCGGGTGAGAAGCACGCCCGCCGCTGCCGCCGCCGCCCGTCCGGGTTCCATCCATATTTCCAAATCGGAAAATGTTTGCGCCAAATATTCATCGTATGCCGCCGCATCCAAACAAACGCCATCGCCGTTTTCGTAATCTACCGCAAAACCGCCGCCCATATCCAAATGCCGGACGGCGATTCCGTCCCGCCGCGCATTTTGAATTAAATCATCCATTTTTGCGGCGGCGGAAATATATGCGCGCCCGTCCGCAATTTGCGAACCGATATGACAGGCGAAACCGCGAAAATCCAAATGCGCGGAAGCAACCGCCCGCGCCGCCAATTGCAACGATTCGGCGGGCGGAACGCCGAATTTGCCGCCGACAACGCCGGTCGTCAGATGCGGATGCGTGCCGCCGTCTATGTCGGGAGTCGTGCGAATTGCCAGCGGTGCGCGCATTCCCGCGGCGGCGGCGATTTCTTCCAGACGCGCCACTTCCGCCGCCGATTCGGCGTTGAAACAGCCGATTCCGGCGCGCAAACCGGCGCGTATTTCCGCCGCGCTTTTGCCGACTCCCGAAAAAACAATATCCGCGCCATTTCCGCCCGCCGCCAGCACTCGCGCCAACTCGCCGCCCGATACAATATCAAATCCGCATCCCGCTTCGCGCAACAACCGCAACAGCGACAAGTTGCCGTTCGCCTTCACCGCAAAAAACAAACGCGGCGCACTGCGGGCAAACATCGCGCGCAAACGGGCGACCGATTCCAGCAAAATTCGCCGCGAATACACATAACACGGCGTGCCGAATTGCGCCGCAATATCGGACAACGGCGCCTCCTCCATCCACAATCGTCCGCCGCGGCGCGAAATCATCCGTCTCGCGACTCGGCGGGCGGCAAACGCAGCGGTCCTTTGTTGCCGCAACCAGCGGCGGCAAGCAACAGCGCGCAAAGTAGCAGGGCGGCGATTTTTTTCATCGGCGGCAATTGTAGCGTTTTATCAGGCAAATTGCCGAAACCGCGCGGCAATAAAAAAATTTTTCGCGCCGCAACTGCTGTTTTATTTGTACGGCGCGGCGCGTTTTGTTATAATTTCGCTATGTCCGACGAACACGATTATCACAATCTTTGCGACGCGCTTTTTGCGCATTTAGAATCCACTCTGGACAATGCCGGAATTGATTTTGATTCCAACGGGCATATCCTTGAAGCGCAAATGGACAACGGCGGTACGATTATCATCAACCGGCAGACGGCGGCGCGCGAAATATGGCTTGCCGCACCCAACGGCGGGCGGCATTTTCGCTGGCAAGACGGCGAATGGCGCGATACCCGTGACGAAAAAGAATTGACCGCCGTACTAAAAACGCTAATTGACTGACGCCGTTTGCGGGACGAAAATCTCGCGGTCTATCAACTCGCGAATGGATGCCGACGGCGCACCGAAACGCAACGCATAATGCGCGCGCGCGGCGAGAAGCGCTTTGACATATAAACGCGTTTCGCGGAACGGAATATTTTCAACCAACGCCAGCGTGTCGTTTATGTTGCGGCGCCATTTTTTTGCGCGTCCCGGACCGGCATTGTAGGCGGCGGCGACTTGCGCCGGATGCGCCCCGAATTGCCGCCCCAAATCGCGCAAATAAGTCGTCCCGATAATCACATTCGTATCCACCCGCGTAAGACGCGATAAGCGATAGCGGCTGTATCCGTGCCGCCGCGCCACCGTTTTGGCAGTGGACGGCAAAACTTGCATCAATCCGCGCGCCTTTGCGGACGATATCGCATCGGGCATAAAACGGCTTTCGCGGCGAATCAGCGCATACACAAACGCCTCTTCCAGCCCGAATTTGTCGCTGTATTTTTCTATCGTGTCGCGATAGGGAGTCGGATAACGCCACGCATGTGCGGGCGGTGCGCCGGCGGCATTTGCGGCATTGATGGAAGCGAGATACCATCCCGCCGCATCCGCCGCCCCCGCCGCCGCCAAAATATCGGACGGCGCGGAATGCGCAATTGCCGAAGTCCAGATTTGTCGCGCCAGACGCGGTTGTCCGGCGCGGCGTACCGCCAATGCCAGCGCAAAACCGCCGCGCGCCGCCTCCGCAACGGGCGATTCGGAATCTTCCCGCACAAACGGAATGCCAAGCGATTCCCGCGCCAAAAGTCCGTAATAATCGTCTTCCGCCGCGGCGAGGGCGCGCATTTGTTTTTCCGATTCGGCGCGGTCGCCGGTGTGTGCCAATGCCGCCGCCCGCCAATATCGCCACGCCGACAACGACGATTCCGCTGCCGGCATTTGTTGCACAGTGCGCACGACATCGGCGTAATCGCCGGCGACAAGCGCCGCCCGCACCCGCCACGCCCGCATATTTTCGTCATAGTTTGCAAAAGACGGCGCGCGGCGATAAAGCATCATCGCCTCCCGCCGATGCGCGCGCGCGGCATGTTCGGCGATTTTCGCCCATACCTGATTATTTTCGCCGTCATTAAAATAGCGCGAAAATGCCGCCCATCGCCGCGCCGACAATGCGGAATCGTGTTTCGCCGCCGCCATCGCGGCAATCATCACCAAAGAACGATTCGCGGGAGTCGCCAGCGAATGTTTGCCGCGAATATGCCGCCTTGCGCGCAACACCACTTTTCGCACGGCGCGATAAGACAAACCGGAAATCGGAAAATGCCGCAAAAACCGCCGCGAAGAAACAAGCAACCGGCTGCCCGCCAGCCCGTGCAATTTTTCCCGCATGTCGTTTTCGGTCAACATTCCGTCCCGCCGCGCATGACGATAGGCATTGATGCAAATCGGGTCGCGAAAATCTTGTTCGCCGCGCCACATCGCGCGTACCGCAGCGGCGCCGGTTTTTCGGGCATGAATCGCCGCCAGCAAAGTCGCACACGGCGACACATCGGCAACTGCGGCGAAATCCGCCTGCGCCCCGGCGCGCATATAATGCTCCGCCAATGTCCGCGCCGCGCGTTCGCGCACATAATGCGATTCCGATTCGCGCCGCAAATTCTCCAACGGGGCGGGGCGTCCGCGTTGCAAATCCAACGCCGCCGCCCAATACGAAACCAGCGGATAATACACATTATCGGCGGCAACGGCGCGCGCATCGCGGGCGAAAGATGTCGCATGCCCGTTGATAAAATGCCGCCGAACTTTGTTAAAATCATCTATTTCGCCGGCGGATGCCGCCCCCGCCCCCGCCCACAACGCCAAAACCGCCGCCAACAAAATAATTCGCATTCCCTTATTTTACCGACAACCCGCCGTCAAATGCTAATCTTATGCCGTTTTTTCCGATTCCCCCGCGCCGTCCGCCCCGCCCGCCCCGCCGAAATAAATGATTTGTTGTTTTTTTGTATCTTTCGTATTTCCTTATAAAACCGCGATTTTATTGCTTTCGCACAATTTATTTTGCAATGCACAAAAATATTTGTCCGAACTCTTGAAAAAACCCGAAATAATGTTTATAATAAGGATGTTGCATATTTATGCAGCGCACAAAAATAAACACAAAAAAGGAGTTATAAACTATGAACTACACGGCACAACCTTTCCACAATGCGGAAGCATTTAAATTATTTAACGACGCAGTGATGGCGGCGGCGGATTATTCGTCCAAAATCGCGGCGCGGCAGTTTGATTTCGCGCGCAAAATCGCGGATCAAAACAACGGATGGCAAAACAACTTGTCCGCCCCCGATTCCGCGGAAGTCAAAAAATCGGTGTCCGATTATCTTGATTTCGTCCGGGAAACGGTGGAAGACATCGCGCAAGCGTCCGACCGCCATTTCGCATGGGTAGAATCGGTGATAGACGGCGCGGTCAAAGACGGCAAACCGTTTCTTACGCCGCAAGCGGAAGCACTCGGACAGCAATGGGTATCCGGCGTCAAAGCCGCGAACGCCGCCCTGCAAGACGGTGTCCGCGCTTCGTGTCGTGCGACGGTGGACGGAATTAATGTTGCGCACAACGGCGATGAAGAAATCGCAGAAATCGCGCGCGCCAAAAAATCCGCCAAAAAATAACCATGTTTCGGGGGGCTCTCTCTCTCCTCTCCTCAAAACCCCTCGAAAACCGCAGGGCGCAATCTTCGGATTACGCCCTGTTTTTTTAATAAAATGCGCGGCGGAACGCTGAATCGATTCCGTTCTCCGCATTCGCCGCGATATTTTTTTTGCATAAACGCCCGCCGCGGCGACTCATTTTAATAAAATGCGCGGCGACAAACGCTGAATCGCTTCCGTTCTCCGCATTCGCCCCGATATTTTTTTTGCATAAACGCCCGCGGCGACTTATTTTAATAAAATGCGCGGCGGTAAACGCTGAATCGCTTCCGTTCGCCGCATTCTCCGCGATATTTTTTTTGCATAAACGCGCCCGCGGCGACTCATTTTAATAAAATGCGCGGCGGAACGCTGAATCGATTCCGTTCTCCGCATTCGCCGCGATATTTTTTTTGCATAAACGCCCGCGGCGATTCATTTTAATAAAACGCCCGCCGGCGAACGCTGAATCGCTTCCGTTCGCCGCATTCGCCCCGATATTTTTTGCATAAACGCGCCCGCGGCGACTCATTTTAATAAAATGCGCGGCGGAACGCTGAATCGCTTCCGTTCTCCGCATTCTCCGCGATATTTTTTTGCATAAACGCGCCCGCGGCGATGCTTTCATCCGCGCGGATGGTGTTTTTTGTGCATTTCGGCGAGGCGGCGGGCGGCGATATGCGCGTATATTTGCGTTGTGGAAATGCTGGCGTGTCCAAGCATCATTTGCACCGCCCGCAAATCCGCCCCGCGATTGACCAAATGCGTCGCAAACGCATGGCGCAAAGTGTGCGGAGACGGCGCACCGCGCAATCCGGCGAGAGACGCGTAGCGTTTTACCAAAATCCAAAACATCTGGCGACTCATTGCCGCCCCGCGCGTACTCAAAAATAATGCATCCGTCGGACGGCGCAACAACAGCGGGCGCGCAATCTGCAAATAGTGTTGCAAAAAATCCGCCGCCGTATCGTTAAACGGAATAATCCGTTCGCGCCCGCCTTTGCCGATAATCTGCAAACAGCCCGCATCCGCGCGCAATGCGCCCGTTTCCAATCCGACCAACTCCGACACCCGCAAGCCGCAGGCATACATCAATTCCAGCATCGTCCGGTCGCGCAAACCGTGCGGTGCGGCAACATCCGGCATATCCAGCAAACGCTCCACTTCTTTTTCGCTCAACTGCGCCGGCAACGGACGAACGCGGCGGGGGGAAATAATTTCCGCTGTCGGATCATCCGCGCGCATGCCGGTTTCCGCCAGATAACGGTAAAACCCGCGCATCGCCGACAACGCCCGCGCCGCCGTTGCCGCACCGCGCCCTTTTGCAAACATTGCCGACAAATACGCGCGTAAATCGTCCGCCGTTGCGCCATCCAGCCGCGCACCGCGTGTCGTCAAAAAAGCGGACAATTTGCGCAAATCGGCGGAATATGCCGCAACGGTTTTTTCGCCGCGCCCTTCCGCAAACATCAGACGGCGACAAAAACCCGCCGCGACATCGTCGTCCGCGTTCATCCCGCTTCGTGCCGCAAAAGCGTTTGTTTGATTTTCGTACTATGTACGCCGCGCCGTTCGCTCATAAAACCGCCCAATCCGTCCGCCGCCACAATCCGATGACACGGCACAATCAGCGCCATCGCATTCGCCCGGCAGGCACCGCCGACTGCGCGCGCCGAAGAATTGATTTGCGCGGCAATTTCGCCGTAAGTCCGCACTTCGCCGCCCGCGATTTGCAACATTGCCGCGCGTGTTTTGCGTTGATGTGCGGTCGGGGCGGCGAGTAGCGGCAACTCAAATATAAAGCGGCGCGGATTTTTCCAATAGGCGCGCAACTGTCGCGCGGCTTCGGCGGCGAGGGCGGTTTGCGGCGGCAGCGCGGCGGTTTGCGGCGGCAAATAACGCGTTTCCAATATCGCAAAATCGTCGCAATGCACCGCAAAAACGCCGAAAGGCATTCGCAGTTTCAATGTCCATTGCGGAATGTCCGGTTTATTTTGCAAGCACCGAATCCCGCCAGTAAATGTCGCCTTTTGTGATGCGCCCGTTGATTCCGATTTCCCATTTTGCGCGAGTCGGTTTGTTGTAATTAAAATACAACTTGCCATTATGCACCGTCCACACTTCCGGGTCGCCGAATGCCAGCGCGTTCAACGAAGCGGCGTACGCGCAATATCCGCCGTATTGCGGCGCATATTGTTGCGGCGCGGCGACAAATAAATCGCGCCGTTCGGCGTTTGTAAAATGCCACAACAAACCGCCATATTCGGCGGAAAACTTCGCATCGCCAAGCACCGCACCGCCGCCGTCAAAATACGCCACGACATCATAACCGTCCGCGCCGAGTCCGCTTTCATAATCGTACCACACATGCGTCTCTTCCGCCGCCGCCGCCGCCGCTGCCAACACCAAAACCGCCAAAAGTTTTTTTATCATTTTATTTCCTCCGTATTATTGACAAATATATCATACATTCATTTAAATTAATTCCCGCAAGCGGCGGAAAAAACGCGCAAAACAATTCGCGCCTTAAACAAAAAAAATCAATACCGCCGTGAATGCAAGCAACGCGCCCATGATGCCGTTAAACCATGCCAATGCGCGCGGCGTTTTTAAGAATCGGCGAATGCCCAAACCGAACGCCGCCCATGTAAAAGTAGACCCCAATGCGACAACCATACTCACTATCGCCAAATAAAATATATCGGAAGTCCACAAATCGCCCGGACGCGCGAAAACGGCGACAATGCTGAAAGCGTAAGTTATCGCTTTCGGATTTATCCATTGAAACGCCATTGCGTGAAAAAATCCCGGCGCGCGCGTTTTGCCGCCGTCCGCCGCCCGTGCGGTCGCAATCCGCCACGCCAGATATAATAAAAACAACGCGCCGCCGATTTTTAATGCTGAATGCAATTGCGGCAAATACGATAATAATCGCCCGATTCCCGCCCCCGTCGCCAGCACCAAAATCGGAAATCCGAAAGTCACACCCAATGCAAACGGCAACGCACGGCGAAATCCGAAATTAACCGCCGTAGACATACAAATCGCATTATTCGGTCCGGGCGTAAACGCCCCCGCCGCACACGCCGCCAATGCCAGCGAAATCAGTTGCCAATCGGGCGGCGCAAAAATCATCCGCCGAATCGCCCCCGCGCCGAGTCGCGCAAAGTCGCCGCGGAATGCCACGCCAACACCGCCGCAATCAACACGCCCGCCGCCACCGTCGTCGCCGGCGGACGTTCGCCCAACGCCAGCCACACCCACAACGGTGCCAGCGCGGTTTCCAACAAAAAAAGCAAATTAACTTCCGGCGGCGACAAACGACGCGAGGCGGCAATAATCGCCATAAATGCCAACCACAGCACCGCCCCGTTCACGGCGAGAATACCGACATCGCGCGGCACCAGATTCCAATCGGCAAAGGGCGCATAAATCGCGGCGACAATCAAACCGCCGAACGCCATTCCGGGTACCAAATTGACATTCGGATGACGGCGGATAAAAATCGCACACGCCGCCAGCGAAAACGCGACAATCAACGCCAGCGCGTCCCCGAAACCGCCGCCTTTCGCCAATTCCGGCGCAAACACCAACGCCAATCCCGCCGCCGAAACCGCGCATGCCACCCAAGTGCGGGCGGCAATATGTTCGCGCAAAAACAACTTCGCGCCGATTGCCGACAACAGCGGCGCGACCGCCAAAATCACCACCGTATTTGCAACATGCGTATGCCGCACCGACATCGGAAACGCCGCCAACCCCGCCGCATACAACGCGCCATATATCAACACCGGACGCAAAACAAAATCGCGCCGCAACGCCGGCAATGCGGCGAAACAAATGCCCGCCAAAATCGCGAGTGCAAAACCGCGTCCGGCGACAAGCGCAAAGTTGTCGCCGCCAAACAACCGCAAAAGCAACGCGTCCGGCGACAATATCGCCACGCCCGCAACGCCCAAAACAAATCCCGCCCGCGGCGAATTCGGAATTTTCATTTTGTAAATTTTAAGCGCAAACGCGCCGCTACACCCAGAACAGCGAGCGATAAACCAACCCCATCGCATGCGGCGAGACGTTTTTATATTTCATATAATAGGAAATGTGCCGAATATAATCCGCGTTTATCGGACGCGGCAATCTGATTTCCGATTCCTTGTTTTGTTCAAAGAAAAAACATATCCGGTAGCCAAGCGAAAAGGCGTGATAGGCGCGTCCGCAGCCGTCAATTAATTTCCGGAATTGTTTTGCATCGGTGTCCAATTCATATTCGTCCGCGGACGGTTCCCAAAAGGCGACGGGACTGTGCCGCTGCAACCAATAAGCGAGATAGCCGCAATGCTTAAAATGATCGGGAACGACGGGTTGCATATTGTCGTCCGGTCGCTCAATATCCCAAATATACGACTGCCACGCATCGTGCAATAAATCGGACGAAAATTTCGGTTTAAGCCCCGCCTTCGCCGCTTCGTACTTAAATTCTTGGTAAACAAAATTTTGGAACCATTCCTTTTTCCGAAGTTTGTCAAAAATATCCGCTTCTATCGGCGGCTGCAAATCAATCACCGTTTTCGGAATCGCCGAAGTTATCTTCGGGGAGACCGAACGCCGCAATTGCCGGCGAAGGAATGTGCGCCGACTGCACCCGCGTTTTTGGAATGCCGCCGGTATCGGGAAAAACGATTTTGCGCGTTTCGCCGTCCAAAATCCGCCGGTCCACATAACTGTGTTTCCGCAAATATTCTGTATAGTTATCGTCGTTCATTTTCTTGCTCCTTTACCGTCCAGCATCATCGCCGATTATTCGCATTATATGCCAATTTCCGATTTTTGCAAAATTTACAAGTACAAAAATTTCGTCAATAAATGCGAAGTTGACGAAATTCGGGATGCGCATTTGTTTGTCGCGATTATTCATTTTCTTCGCGCAACAATGCGAAAGAACCGTTTTGTAAAATGTCGCGCACGGCGTTTTCTTCGGCGCGCCATGCCGCGCGCGACAAGGCGGAACCTAAACTTACGCGAGCGGTTCCGATGCGCGCGAAATCGGCGAGCGAATAACGGCAAAATGCGCCCGCCGCCAGCGCATTGACCGGCGACGAAACCGAATCGCAAATGCGCGCCAGCGATTCCATATCCGGCGGTTCGGGCGCGTACAAAACATCCGCCCCGACCGATTCAAACGCGCGCAAACGGCGAATCGCTTCGTCCACATCGTAATGTCCGTGCATTACCCCGTCCGCGCGCGCGGTGATGACAAAATCGTCCGCCGCATCGCGGGCGGCGGCGGCGGCGGTTTTTATTCTTAAAACGGAATCGGCAAAAGAATACGGCGACAAATCGGGCAACATCGTATCTTCTATGGAACATCCCGCCAATCCGGCGGCAATGCATGCGCGCACCGTTGCGGCGACATCTTCCGGCGAATGTCCGTAGCCGTTTTCGCAATCGCCGCTGACCGGCGCATTTGTCGCCGCCGCAATCGCCGCCGCATGCGCCAGCGATTCGTCGCGCGTGATGCGACCGAGATCCGATTTGCCGAGCGTTCGCGCGTGTCCGGCGGAAGTTGTTGCAATCGCCGCCGCACCCGCCGCCGCTGCTGCTTTTGCGCCGCCCGCATCCCACACATTCACCAACACGAAAGGATTTCCGCGCTGATGCAATTGACGGAAAAAACGCGCCCGTTCGGTTTGCGTATCCGAATTCATCGTTATGCGGCGGGGAGTTTTAGCGCGCGCGCCGCCGCAATCAAAAGCCCGAAAAGTATAAATCCGCCCGCCGGTAACGCCGCCGATGACAGCAACGGCGCACCCGCAAAAAACGGCGCAATTCCGCCGGTCGCCAACAATTCGCGCACCGCCGCCAGCGCGACAATCGCCGCCAACATTCCCGCGCCCGCCGCCATTCCGTCCGCAAACGCCGCCGCCGGAGAATGTCGGCGGGCGAACAATTCCAGCCGCGCCAGCACCGCGCAATTCGTAATAATCAGCGGCAGAAAAATTCCCAGACGGCGATGCATTTCCGGCGCGAACGCCGCCGTTGTCGTATCGGCGACGGCAACCAGCGCGGCGACAATCAGCAAAAATACCGGTAGCCGAACGCCCTCCGGCACCGCCGTGCGAATCACGGAAACGCCAAAACCCGCCGCCGCCATCACCGCCGCCGAAAGCGCGCCGAGATATGCCGCAGCGGAAACCGAAACCGATACCGCCAACATCGGACAAAGCGAAAGCAACCGCACCAACACAACATTGTCGCGCGCGAACGAATCGGCAGCAATGCGCCGCAAAGGAACGACCGCGTATTTCATCGCCCGCATTTTATCGCGGGACGAACGCGCAAAATATCAGGAAAAATCGCGAGACGCCAGCACATCGCGCATGTCGTATAAACCGGGCGGGGCGGCGGCGGCGAATCGGGCGGCGGCAATCGCGCCGTGCGCATAGTTTGCGCGTCCCGAAGAACGGTGAACAATTTCCAGTTGTTCGCCTTCGCCCGCAAACAGAAGACGATGTTCGCCGATAATGTCGCCGCCGCGTACGACCGAAAATCCGATTTGCCCGCGGCGGCGGACATTGTCGCGCCCGTGTCGGGAAAATACCGCATTGTCGGCGAAATTGACTCCCGTTGCGGCGGCAACCGCTTCGCCGAGACGCAACGCCGTGCCGGAAGGCGCGTCTTTTTTGCCGCGATGGTGCGATTCGGAAATTTCCGCATCGCAATCACGCAAGCGGCGGGCGGCGAATTCGGCAAGCAAAAACATCACATTCACGCCGACACTCATATTCGGCGACACGACAAGCGCAATGTCCGCCGCCGCCGCCGACAACGCCGCCTTTTCGTTTTCGGCGAAACCGGTTGCGCCAATGACCAGCGGCGTTTTAGCGGCACAACACTGCGCCGCCAGATTTGTCGCCGCCGCCGGCACGCTGAAATCTATAAACACATCCGCCGCCCCGGCGACAAACGAACCGGAAATCGGCACGCCCGACAATTCTTCGCCGAGATGCGGAGAATCGGGCGATTCCAACGCCGCCGTCAATTTTATTTCTTTGTAATCGCGCATAGCGGCGACAATTTCGCGCCCCATTTTTCCGGCGACTCCTGACACGCCGACTCGCAACATTATTCTTCGGGCGTATCCGCGTCCGGAAGCGGGTCAATGCGGACGAGTTCGTCGCCGTCAAACGCCAGCACGACTCCGCCGCTTTTTACTTTCGGAATAAAACCGGCGATGCGATGACGATAATAATAAATCCATTCGTCGTCGCGAAAAACGCGCGGCGTAATGTCGGTACCGAACAATTCGCGCACTTCGTCCCGCGTCATGCCGATTTGCAATTCGGCGATTTTTTCGGACAATCCGATATCGCCTTGCCGGATTTCGCCTTTGTAAGTACAACCGGCGACAACAGTCGCCATGGCGATGGCGACCGCGCAAAAAAGGCGGCGGAAAAAAGACATCATCAACATATAATATAATGAAAGTTTACCATATTTATAAAACCATGAACGACCGTGTGCTACTTCAAAATGCCGGATTGCATCCTACCGCCGGGCGGCGGGCGGTGTTTGCGGCGTTGCGCGGCGGCAAATGTCTTTCGGCGGCGGATATTGTGCGGCGTTTATCGCGGCGCATTCCGCCCGCTACGGTGTATCGCGCGTTGTCGTCTTTATATGAAACCGGACTCGCGCGGCGCATTCCCGCCGACCACGGCGCGTTGTATACATTAGCGCATGCCGAACCGTCGCCGCAACTCGTTTGCTCACGCTGCGGCAAGGTTGAAAAAGTAAACTCGCCCGCCGTGCGACATTATCAAACCGCGCTACAAAAAAATCGCGGCGGCGGTGCGGTTTATGTTGTCGCCGACTGCCGCCGCAAAGAATGCGACATTTAATTGCCGCCGCCGTTATCGCAACATTCGCCGCCGGAGCGATAGCGGCGAACGATGACGGACTTTCGTTGTTGCGGCGTTTTTTGCATAACACCCCGGCGGTGCATATCGTTTTTCGGCAGACCGCGTTAGACGACAACGGCGAAACTTTGGACGAAACCGGCGGACGTTTCTGGCATCGCCGCCCGCATTTTTTTCGCATGGAATACGACCCGCCGGACGGAATTGTAATGGTATCGGACGGCGCGCAAATCTGGACTTACGAACCGGATTTGCAACAAGCAATTGTGCGTCCGGCGGAATCGGCGGCGGGCACATCCGCGCTTTTAGATTTGCTATCGTCCGGCGATTTGGATTCTTTGCGCGACACTTATATTCTTACTTCCGGTGCGGGCGGTGCGTTGCGCTGGGCGGGGGCGGAAGCGCGCGACGAAGATCAACCCGTGCGCGCCATGCGTCTCGGTTTTTCGGCGGACGGCGAATTGGTATTGATGGAATTAAAAGATTCGTTCGGCGGCACGGCGCGCTTGCGAGTGGAATCGATAGACCGCACCGTCGCGGACGATTCTATTTTTTCCTTCACCCCGCCCGCCGGTACCGACATTATCCGCGAAGAATGAACGATTCCCCGCTTGCCGACCGGATGCGTCCGGAAACGGCGGCGGATATTGTCGGACAATCCCATTTGCTCGGTGCGGGAATGCCGTTAGCGAGCGTATTGACGGGCGAAACGCCGCTACCGTCCATGATACTTTGGGGACCGCCCGGTTGCGGCAAAACGACTCTCGCGCGCGTATTGTCCGTTCGCGCAAACGCGGACTGGTTTGCATTGTCGGCGGTCACCGCCGGATTGCGCGAAGTACGCGCCGTCATCGCCGAAGCAAAATCGCGCCGCGAAAAAAATCCGGCAAGACAGCGGGCGTTGTTTGTCGACGAAGTACATCACTTTAACAAATCGCAACAAGACGCTTTTTTGCCGCATCTGGAAAGCGGACTGTTCGCGCTCATCGGTGCAACAACCGAAAATCCGTCTTTTGAATTGAATCGCGCTTTGTTGTCGCGGCTGACGGTATTTGTTTTGCATTCGCTGAACGACACCGCACTCGCCGCTGTCGCCCGCCGTGCCGCCGCGCGCGCAAAACTGAATTTGTCCGACGATGTTGTGCGCGAATTATGCGCATTGGCGGACGGAGATGCGCGGCGACTTCTCAACATTTTAGAAAACGCCGCCGCGGACGAAAAAACATTGTCGGCGGAAAGCGTGCGCCGTGCGGCGGGCGTACGCGCGCGGCGATTTGACAAAGGCGGCGACAACTTTTACGACCAAATATCGGCGTTGCACAAATCGGTGCGCGGTTCCGACCCGGATGCGGCGTTATATTGGTTTTGCCGGATGCTGGACGGTGGCGCCGACCCGCGTTATATCGGCAGACGACTCGTGCGCATCGCGTCCGAAGATATCGGACTCGCCGACCCGCGTGCGCTCGGTTTGACATTGGAAGCGGATGCCGCTTTTCGCCGTCTGGGCGCGCCTGAAGGCGAACTCGCGCTGGCGCAAGTGGCGGTTTATCTGGCATGCGCACCGAAAAGCGATGCCGTTTATGCCGCATTTAAGCGCGCCGCCGATTTTATTAAAAATGACGGTTCGCGCGCCGTGCCGCCGCATTTGCGCAACGCACCGACTCGTCTCTTAAAAGAAATCGGCGCGGGAAAAGGATATCGCCATGCGCACGACGAACCGGACGGTTTTGCCGCAGGCGAAAACTATTTTCCGGACGGCATGCGCGCGCCGCGATTGTATTTGCCGACCGAACGCGGAATGGAAATTAAAATCAAAGCCCGCCTCGCCGACCTCCGCGCCCGCAACCGCCGCGCCGCAACCGAAAAAAACTAATCGCAAAAAAATTAATTGCAAAAAAAATTAATTGCAAAAAATTAACCGCGAAAAATTAATCGCGAAAAAAAATAATCGCAAAAAATTAACTGCAAAAAAATTAATTGCAAAACGCGCAATTCTGCCGCCGATAAATATCGGGCTGAACGGAATCGGTGAACGAAAATTAACGCCGCAACATTTTTGCTGCGTCTATTGCAAAATAAGTGAGAATTGCGCGGGCGCCGGCGCGTTTGAATGCGAAAAGCGATTCTAAAATGCAGCGGTCGCCGTCTATCCAGCCGCGGGCGGCGGCGGCGCAAATCATCGCGTATTCGCCCGATACTTGATACGCAAAAATCGGCGCATCAAACTCGCGCACCGCATCGCGCAAAACATCCAAATACGGCAGCCCCGGTTTTACCATCAACATATCCGCACCTTCCGCCAAATCCAAACGCATTTCTTCCAACGCTTCGCGGCGGTTGCGAAAATCCATTTGATAAGTCCGCTTGTCCGCCGCCCCCAACGCCGCCGCCGTATTCGCCGCATCGCGAAACGGACCATAAAATGCCGATGCATATTTTGCGGCGTACGACAAAATTTTAATCCGCGAATATCCGCCCGATTCCAACGCATCGCGCAACGCACCGATTCGTCCGTCCATCATATCGGACGGTGCGACAATGTCCGCCCCCGCCGCCGCCAATGTTTGCGTTTGTTTTATCAATACTGCAATCGTTTCGTCGTTCAAAACTTCGCCGCTGTCGTTTATTATTCCGTCCTGCCCGTGCGAAGTGTACGGATCCAATGCAACATCGCAAACGATTCCCAATTCGGGAAATTGTTTTTTTATGGAATTAATTGCGCGCGGAATAAGTCCGTCCGGATTTTGCGATTCGTTTCCGTCCGGCGTTTTTTGCGAATCGGGAATTGCGGGAAATAATGCAATTGCCGGAATTTCCAAAGATAACGCGCGTTCGGCGGTACGCAAAAGTCCGTCTTCGCCCAACCGGAAAACGCCGGGCATAGATTGTATTTCGGCGTCCGCTTTTTCTTCGTGAACAAAAAGCGGCAAAATAAAATCGTCCGGCGACAGCGTATTTTCGGCAACCAACCGCCGCATCCAGCCGCCGTCCCGCCGCCGCCGCATTCTCGTGCGCGGATAGTTCATTGCATTTCCTCCAATACTTGCAAAATAATATTTTTGTCGGCAACCGCGTACAATTGCGCATCGCCGATGGCGTTTATTAAAACAAATCGCGATTCGGCGGCAATAAACTTTTTGTCCATATTCATGGAATTTTCAATTTTTTGCAGAGAAACACCGCCGAAGGAAATTGGTAATTTAAATTTTTTCAGCAATGCGGAAACGCGCGCGACATCAGCGGCAACGATTCCGGTTTTTAGTTTTTCCGACAATTTTGCAGCGGCAACCAATCCGGCGGCAACCGCTTCGCCGTGCAGCCATTCGCCGTAGCCGGCGGCGTTTTCCAATCCGTGCGCAAAAGTATGACCGAGATTTAACAACGCCCGCCGCCCGCCGGTTTCGCGTTCGTCTTCGCCGACAATTTTCGCTTTCATTTGCACCGAACGCAAAACCGCATCATTCACTGTTTTGGATTCGCGCGCAGAAAGTTTTTCGGCATTTTTTTCAAGATAAACAAAAAAATCATAATCGCCTAACATCGCGTATTTAACAATTTCCGCCAGACCGGCGCGATACTCGCGTTCCGGCAAAGTAGACAAAAAACGCGAATCGCAAAACACTGCCGCCGGTTGATAAAACGCGCCGATTAAGTTTTTTCCGCGCAAATGATTGACGCCGGTTTTGCCGCCGACCGCCGCATCCACTTGCGCCAGCAATGTCGTAGGAATTTGAATCAGACGGACGCCGCGCATATAACTCGCCGCCGCAAAACCGGCAACATCGCCGACAACGCCGCCGCCGAAAGCGATCAGGGTACCGTCGCGCCGCATTTTTCGCGCCGCAAGTTCGTCCAAAATTTTTTCCATCGTTTGCAAAGTTTTATGTTTTTCGCCGGACGGAATTGCATAAACGGGAAAAGTTTTTTCATATTCTGCGCAATATTTTTTGACGGTTTCATCGGTAATCAGCATAGCAACTCCCGCCGCACAAAACGCGCGCACCATTTCGTTGTCGCAAAAATTCGCGCCGCAAAAAACCGGATATTCTCCGGCAACATGGCGGACAACAACTTTTTCGGGCGTCATTCCAAATGTCGCAATCCGGCGCAAACTTTGGCGGCAACATCAGCGGGCGTGTCGTCTTCGTGTTGCATCACCGTCAAATGGGCGGTTTGCCGATACAGCGATTCGCGGTGCGCTAACAATTCGGCGAGCGAATCGGCAATGTTTTTTCCCGCCAGCAACGGGCGCGTTGTCGCGTCTTTTTGCAAGCGGCGGGTAAGTAATTGCAAAGACGCCTGCAAATAAACCGCCCGTCCGCTGCCGCGAATCATTTTGCGATTTTTGTCTTGCAACACGACTCCGCCGCCGGTGGAAATTACCGCGTTTTTTTGCATTGCCGATTGCAACGCCGCCGATTCTAAATCGCGAAAATGCGCTTCGCCGTGTTTGGCAAAAATGTCGGCGACCGGCATTCCCGCCGCCGCTTCCGCCGCCGCATCTGTTTCTATAAAATCGCAACGCAAAAGACGCGACAACGCGAGTCCCGCTGCACTTTTGCCGCCGCCGGGCATTCCGGTTAATATGACGGGGCGCGGCGCGTTCATGGTTGCAAAAATTCGCTGCGCCATTTTTGTCCCGCCGCAGCGCGCGAAAATGCGACACGGCGATGCAGGCGATTTTTTCTTTCCTGCCAAAACTCCATTCGCAACGGCGTCAATGCATAACCGTTCCAATATGGCGGCGGTGCGGCGAAATCGTGTTTGACCGCCCGCACTTTTTCGTCAAAAGCGGCGAAAGATTCTATCGGACGCGATTGCGCACTCGCCCATGCGCCGATTTGGCTGATGCGCGGACGGGTCGCGAAATATTCCGCCGTCCGCCGCCGCGATATCGGCGCGACATCGCCTTCAATTTTAATTTGCCGTCCGAGCGAACTCCAATAAAACAAAAGCGCCGCGCGCGGATTTTCGCGCAACGATTCGCCTTTGCGGCTTTCGCTGTTGGTAAAAAAAACAAACTTGCCGCCGCGAAATTCTTTGAGTAAAACCGTTCGCGCTTGCGGCATTCCGCGGGCGGTTGCAGTAGCAAGACACGCCGCTTCCGGTTGCGACACGGCGGCAGCGGCGGCGGCGAACCAGTCATTGAAAATCGCCGCCGGAGACGCAGTGCGAAGGCGCGACATCGCAAAATCGTCCAAAATTTTTATCGGCATTTGCGTATATTATCATCCATTTGTTATAATATTTTAAGATACACGCAGATGTTGCCGCAAAAAAAACGGCGAGTTAATGCGTTTCGCGGGGAGCATTCGTGTGAATATTTGTTTTAATGGTATTTTTGCGAGGGCGGGAATAGCTCAGCCGGTAGAGCGCAACCTTGCCAAGGTTGAGGTCGCGAGTTCGAATCTCGTTTCCCGCTCCATTTTTTTGGCGCCTCTCGGCGGGATGGCAGAGTGGTTATGCAGCGGCCTGCAAAGCCGCCAACGCCGGTTCAATTCCGACTCCCGCCTCCATTTTACGCATCAGCCCGGATGGTGGAAATGGTAGACACAGGGGACTTAAAATCCCCCGCCTCACGGCTTGCCGGTTCGAGTCCGGCTCCGGGCATTCTTTTTCGCGCCAATTTATGCGCCATTTTTCGCGCCAATTTATGCGCCGGTTATGGCGGTTAGTTTGCGCGCACCGGAGTTTTTGCCGCCCATAGACGGCGTGCGGCTTGGTTGCGCCCGGGCGATTAAATCCAAAAAACGCGATGATTTAACGGCGGTGGAAATCGCGCCGGGGGCGGCGGTCGCCGGTGTTTTTACGCGCAACTTATATCCCGCCCCGCCGGTGGAAATATGTCGCGCGCATTTGCAATCGGGCGGCGGCAACATTCGCGGGCTGGTAATTAACGCCGGAATCGCCAACGCCGGTACACTCGGACGCGGATTGCGGGATGCGAAAAAATCGTGCAAATTGCTCGCCGCCATTCTCGGTTGCGATTCCGCCGCCGTCTTGCCTTTTTCCACCGGCGTGATTATGGAATATCTGCCGATGGAAAAATATGCCGCCGGTTTAAAAACATGCGCCCTGCAACTTGCCGCCGACAATTGGCAAGCCGCCGCCCGCGCGATTATGACAACCGACACGGTCGCAAAAGGTGCGTTTCGCCAAATCAAAATCGGCGGCGACACATTGACAATTACCGGAATCGCCAAAGGGTCGGGGATGATTCATCCGAATATGGGGACGATGCTCGCTTTTGTGGCGACGGACGCCGCCGTTTCGCCGCGTACTTTGGCGGCATGGCAACGCGAAATTGTCGCGGATACTTTTAATGCAATCAGCGTGGACGGCGATACTTCTACTAACGATTCGTTTTTGTTAATCGCCACCGGACGCCGCCCGCGGCGCGGCAATTCGGTGCGGGAATTGAAAAACGCAATTCGCGAAGTTTGCGCCGAACTGGCGGAGGCGATTGTGCGGGATGGCGAAGGCGCGAGCAAACTTGTCGCCGTGCGCGTACGCGGCGGAAAATCGCGCGCGATTTGTCGCAATGTGGCGGCGACGGTGGCGAAATCGCCGCTGGTTAAAACCGCGTTGGCGGCGGGCGATGCGAATGTCGGGCGATTTTTGATGGCAATCGGCAACGCCGGCGGCGGATTTGCGCCGGACAAAATGCAAATGCGGATTTGCGGCTTGCCGGTCATTCGCGGCGGCGGATTGGATTCGCGCTATTGCGAAAAAAAAACCGCCGCCGCGCTTTCGGCGGACGAAGTGGAAATAGAAATAATTCTCGGCGATAGCGCGCATTCGCAAACGATAAAAACATGCGATTTGACAAAACGCTACATTGAAATCAACGCCGATTATCGTTCCTGAACAATGACGGAAAATCCGTTATGATTGACCAAAAAGATGGCGCGCGCATTGCCGCCGCGCTGGAAAAAATCGCCCGCGCAATGCAAAATACCGCGCCGCAACCGGAAATATTTGACGGCGGACATTGCTGGCGATGGCGCGCCGACCGCGGCGGCGAATTGCAAAAATCACCGTTTGCGGCGGACGACACATTGCCGCTTTTGCACGGATTGGAACGACAAATTCGTTTGGCGGAACGCAATACGGTCGCGTTTTTGCGCGGGCGGGCGTCCAATCATTTGCTGATGACCGGACCACGCGGGGCGGGAAAATCGTCCGTGATGCGCGGCGTATTGTCGCGTTATGCGGCGCGATTGCGCCTGATAGAAACGGACGCCGAAGGGCTTTCGCAGTTGCCGCGCCTTTTTCCGGCATTGGCGGCGCGGCGCGAAAAGTTTATTGTTTATTGCGATGATTTGTCGTTTCCGCGCGGTGCGACCGAAAATTTTCAGCGCCTTAAAAGCGCGATGGACGGACAACTCGGCGCGGCGGGCGACAATGTGCGCGTTTATGCAACTTCCAACCGCCGCCGATTGACAAGCGAAGATTTCGCCGACAACGAGGCGAAGTTTTTTGACGAAATTCACGGCGCGGAAACCGAAGAAGAAAAACTCGCGCTCGCCGACCGTTTCGGTTTGTGGGTGCCGTTTTTTGACATTTCTGCGGAAGAATACGAACGAATCGTCATCCGCTGGCTGACATTTTACAAAGTCCGTTCATCTCCCCGCTTGTTGCGGCGGGCGCGGGCATGGGCGGAAGAACGCGGCGCGATGAACGGCAGAATGGCGCGTCATTTTGCGGTTGCCGCCGCCGCCGGCACGGCGGACGATTAACCGATGTCCGGCAATCCGGAACGGCAGGCGGCGATGGGAATCATCCGCCGCGCGGACGGCGCGCTTTTTATGCAACAACGGCGCGCCGGACAAAGTTTTGCGGGACATTGGGAGTTTCCCGGCGGAAAAGTGGATGAAGGCGAAACGCCCGCCGCCGCCTTGACGCGCGAATTGCACGAGGAAACCGGCATTGTCGTGCGCGATGCCGCGCCGTTTGTGCGGCGGCGATTTTCATATCCCGGCGGCATATTTTTGCATTTTTTCATCGTCCGCGAATACGAAGGCGAACCGCGCGGATGCGAGGGGCAAAATGCGGAATGGGTGCGGACAATGCCGTCGCCGCTGTTGCCGATGAACGAAAGGATTTGCAAATGGCTGCGTCTGCCGCCGCTATATGCGATTACCGCCGCCGAAGTTTTCGGCACCGCGGTGATGGTGCGGCGTCTGGAAAATGCGTTGTCGGCGGGGCGTTTTTCGTTTGTGCAGTTGCGCGACAAAAATCTGCCGCCCGTCTCGCGCGGGATGTTCGTCGATTCGGTGGCGGATACATGCCGCGAACACGGGGCGTTGTTGTGCGCGAACGATGATGAATTTCTCGCCGCCGAAACGGGCGGATTGCATTTAAGTGCGCGCTCTCTCGCCCGTTTTGCAAAACGCCCGTCTTTTGAATGGGTCGGGGCGTCTTGTCATTCGGCACGGGATATTCGCCGTGCCGCCGCATTGGATTTGGATTTTGTGGTTTTGTCGCCGGTGTGCAAAACGCCTTCGCATCCCGATACGCCGCCGCTGGGTTGGGAAAAGTTTGCCGAAATCGCGGCGGAATCGCCGATGCCGGTCTACGCCCTCGGCGGATTAACGTCCGCCGATTTGCATATCGCACAAAAAAACAACGCTTACGGCGTTGCGATGATGCGGGCGGCGTGGGCGGAATAAATCCGCAGGATTTTATCGGAGTTTTATCGGGCGGAAGAACGGAGATAATCGTTTATGGCGTGGACTTCCGTTTCCAGTTTGCTGAGACGCGATTCTATTCCGTCTATTCGGGCGGAAAGGGCGGAAATTTGTCCGCCGAGATTGGAAATCTGTCCGCTAATTCTCCAAGCGGCGACAACAATAGCGATAACGCCTGCAAAAGTTGTAATGACATTCGGATCCATAAAAATTTTCCTTTCTTTTTGCGTTGCGATTATTATAACATAAAAAATCGCCGGGAAAAAGTTTTATCGGGCGGAAGAACGGAAATGTTCGTTTATGGCGTGGACTTCCGTTTCAAGTTTGCTGAGACGCGATTCTATTCCGTCCATTCGGGCGGAAAGGGCGGAAATTTGTCCGCCGAGATCGGCAATATGTCCGCTAATTCTCCAAGCGGCGATAATTATTGGCGATATTCCCGCCGCAATGGCGACGGCAATAGATATTCCAAACTGAATCGTTTCCATAACTATTCCTTTTGCGTTGCGATTATTATAACATAAAAATCGGCGGATGAAAAGGGCGTGGGTTAAAAAGAAAAGGGCGCCGTGAGGCGCCCTTTTCGTGTCTTCTCACACAAATTAGAAGTCGTGACGAAGACCGATGTTGATGACATCTTCAGCAGCCGGATCGCTGTCCAAATCCCGGGACCAATATTCAATCCACACACGGGAGTTAGAACCGAGAGTGTATTGAACGCCGAGAGTACCATAAGAGTCCTCTACGCCTACTCTACCACCATCGGCATTTTCCACCGCTTCGTAAAGAGCGTAAACATTAACTCTGTCAACCGCAACACCGCCGGCAACCGAAAACAACTCGGCGTCTGCATTCGCAGTGCCATCCGGTCGGATACTCTCGCTACTGTCGTCTTCGCCGTACCAGCCGTTGACATACCAGTTATCTTGGGCATAGCCGAGGCGAATCGTCCACGAGGTCAGATCTTCGTACGCTCTGCTATCATCAGCGGCTTCAAAATTGCCTGCGATGCTGACGGGGATAGGACCATTAGCATTGGGGATACTGATGGTTTGGTTGAGAGTATTGCAATCAGCCTCACCCAATTCCGTAAATACGGAGGGAAGGGTCACTGGGACTGAGATTGGGGAGGTTATACTTACTGCACAGGTAGAAGGGTCGTTCGAACCGCTAGCCACTTGCCCGTCCGTAATGACATTGTAGGAACCGGCAACGGTAAATCCTTGGATAGCGTACTGTGCGGAAAGATTCCACGAATCCAAATCGTTGCCGTTGTCGCCGTCAGCATCGTTATCGCTGTTGCCAACACCAACCAAAAACGCGCCTTGGAATCCGTTAAGATCCGGCGTGGTGTATTGGATGGAACGCTCGGAACGCGCTTCGCGTACATTGGAGTAGTTCAAATACCCGGAATAAACATTCGCGATATCGGTAGAACCGTGCGTCCAGTTGTAATCGTTCGTCCAAAAAGAACCGGCAACGACTTCACCGAAAGCGCCACGCAAACCGACAAGACCCAAACGCTGGTCAAGTTCTTCATTGGCGTCATCAATTCCAACGCCCAATTCCCACTGATAGAACCCTTCCAGACCGCCGCCCAGATCGTTCGTGCCGCGAATACCGATACGGCTGGAACCTTCATTCAGATCCGCGTCATTGTTTCCGTTGCTAAAATCAACCTGCGCGCGGATAGAGGCGTAAAAACCCTCCGCGGCGGAAGTATATTGCATTCCGGAAGTGTCTTGTGCCGCAAAAGCCGAAGGTGCTACCAACGCCGATGCGATCGCAATTGCAAGTGCTTGTTTTTTCATTTTTTTGTCTCCTTTCAGAGTAAATAAATGCACCCCAAATCTTTTTTCGGAATGCGCCAATACGATAATGATACAACACCTTTCCCCGAAAAGATACCAAATCGCCATAAAAAAATATAATCTCTGTTGTTTTTTTGCACACACCACCCCAAAAAGCCCGTAAATACGCCAACCGTCCGCTTAAGAATTAATACAACAATCGCAACAAAAAATCCCGCAATTGGCGGGCAGGCGGGATACTGCGGATTATTTTAGAAGCAAAACAAGAATGGCAACGCCGAGTCCCTGCACGGCAATTGTCCATACCATCATTTGTTTCGCCGACTGCGAAATCGCCAACTTCATTTTGATTTCAAACTCTTTCAAATCCGCTTTGGTTGCAAATTCGCTTAATAATTCTTCCATAACGGCGAAATGACAGCGGGCGGCGGGATTATTTGAGAATTAAAACAAGAATGGCAACGCCGAGTCCCTGCACGGCAATTGTCCATACCATCATTTGTTTCGCCGACTGCGAAATCGCCAACTTCATTTTGGCTTCTAACTCTTTCATTTTGATTTCTAACTCGTTTATTGCCGCTTTCAAATCCGCTTTGGTTGCAAATTCCTGCATTTCTTCCCGCGTGACAACTTGCTCCATCGTTTCGCCGAGGGCTTCGGCGGCGGCTTGTGGAACGCCCGCATCTCGCAGTTTGCGGACAAGCGGAATAATATGCGGCGGCGAAATAACGGTCATAACGCCATATTAACATATTTTCGCCGATTCGTGAACAATTATCGGGCGGACGGTTATAATTCCACGGCGGGCGCTTAGCTCAGGGGAAGAGCGTCGCCCTTACAAGGCGAAAGTCGTGAGTTCAAATCTCTCAGCGCCCACCATCCCGCCAAAATACGGGAATCCCTGATTTTGTAAACGCCATTTGCGATTTGCGGCGGAAGTTTGCGCGTACGGATTTTCGCATAGAGAATAAATAACCAATTTTCCCGCTTGGGAAAAATGGTCTGCAAATCAAATCCCGTTTTGTTAAACGCCATTTGCGATTTGCGGCGGAAGTTTGCGATTTGCGCGTACTTTGCGCGTGCAGATTCCTGCATTTGCGGGAATGGAAGCGGGCGAGGCGGGAGAAATATAACGGGCGGGCGGAAAAGGCGGGATTTCCGCTATAATTCCGGCATGATTTTGACAAGACGGCGGGCGGGGATATTTTTGCGGGCGATTGCGTTCGCGCTTTTGGCGGCGGCGGTTTGGGATTGGGCGGCGGCGCATAACTGGGAAAGCGCGACTCGCGCATCGGCGAATCTTGCGCCGTCTCCGGATGCGGAACGCGGTGCGGTTATTCAAGCGTACGCCGCACGGTTGTGGGGATGGCGCGGAATTTTCGCCGATCATACTTGGATTTCGGTAAAACCCGAAAACGCTGCGGCATATACGGTGTACGAAGTTGTCGGCTGGCGGTTGCGGCGTGGACTTCCGGCATTGCGAATCGCCGAAGATATTCCGGACCGGCATTGGTTTGGCGGGCGTCCGCGCATATTGGTGGATGTACGCGGTGCGGAAGCGGAATCGCTGGCGGCGGCAATCGCAAAAGCGGCGGCGGAATATCCGTTTCCCCGCACTTATCGCGCTTTTCCCGGTCCGAACAGCAACACTTTTACCGCATGGATTGCAGAACGCGTGCCGCAACTCGGATTGGATCTTCCGTTGCGTGCGGTCGGAAAAGGATTTGTCGGGCGCGCATTGGAAAAAGAAATTTAATGTCGCGCGCGCCTTTGCAAATAGAAACAAAAATTGTGGATGCGCGAGTCGGGCGCGATTTTCCGCCGCCGCAATACGAATCCGCCGCCGCCGCCGGAATGGATTTGCGGGCGTGTTTGGAATCGCCGCAAACCATCATTCCGGGCGACACTTTAATTGTCGGCACCGGAATCGCTTTGTCCGTTCGCGATGAAAACTATATGGCAATTCTCGCGCCGCGTTCCGGGTTGGGCGTAAAACACGGAATCGTTTTGGCGAATACGATAGGCGTTATTGACGCCGATTATCAGGATGAAATTCGTGCCGCCTTGTTTAATCGCGGCGCAACGCCGTACGAAATCGCACCCGGCGAACGAATTTGTCAACTCATAATATTGCCGATTGCCCGCGCGGAGTTGAAAATTGTAGACACTTTTTCGCTCGTCACCGCGCGCGGAAAAGGCGGTTTTGGTTCCACCGGCAAGTTATAAACCGCCCGCGCGGGATGCGTTTTTTAATACGGAATTACGGCGGAGTTGCGGCGCGTTTGGGCGGAGTTGCGGCGAAAAATTGCATATAACAAAAAAGAATAATTGACTTAAAAGATATTCTTTAATATAATATAACGCTTAATGGAATATTTCCCGTTTTTCTTTGATTTGCGCGGGCGGACGATATTGCTGGTCGGCGGCGGTGCGGTTGCGTTGCGCAAGGCGGAGTTGCTCGTGCGGGCGGGCGGGCGATTGATTGCGGTTGCGCCGCAAATTGATGCGCCGCTCGCCGCAATTGTTTGCAACGGCGGCGGCGAAGTGCGGCGGCGTGAATACGATTCCGCCGATATGGACGGTTGCATTATCGCCGTTGCCGCAACCGATGACGATGTGCTCAATCGCCGCGTACGCAAAGACGGACAAATACGCCGCGTACCGGTCAATGTGGTCGACAATCCCGCTTTGTGCGATTTTATTTTTCCGGCATTAATTGACCGTTCGCCGTTGGTGGCGGCGGTTTCGTCCGGCGGCGCATCGCCGGTATTGGCGAGAAGAGTGCGGGCGCGAATGGAAATGTTGCTCGCCCCTGCGACCGGACGATTGTGCGAATGGTGCGGCGCATTGCGAGACAAAGTTAAAGCGGCGGTACCCGAATCGCGGCGGCGGTTATTTTGGGAACGGATATTGGACGGTGCGGCGGCGGAAGCCGTACTGGCGGGCGACGAAAAACGCGGCGGCGAATTGTTGGATGACGAGTTGCGGCGATTTGCCGCCGATGAAATAGCCGCCGGGGAAGTGTATCTTATCGGTGCGGGACCGGGCGCCGCCGATTTGCTGACTTTGCGCGCGTTGCGGCTTTTGCAAAAAGCCGATGTGGTGGTGTATGACCGTTTGGTGTCGACGGCGGTATTGGAACTGGCACGGCGCGATGCCGAAAAAATATTTGTCGGCAAACGGCGCGATTTTCATTCCGTTTCGCAAGAAGAAATTAATCAAATTTTAATCTCCCGTGCGCGGCAAGGGTTGCGGGTGGCGCGATTGAAAGGCGGAGATCCGTTCATTTTCGGGCGCGGCGGCGAAGAAATGCAGGCGTTGCAACAAGCGGGCATTTCGTTTCAAACGGCGGCGGGAATTACCGCGGCACTCGGTTGTGCGGCGGCGGCGGGAATTCCGCTGACTCATCGCGATGCGGCGCGCGGCGTGCGTTTTTGCACCGCTTATCGCCGCGATATGGGCGATAAAAAATATTGGCGCAAAATCGCCGCAGACCGGGAATGCACACTCGCGTTTTATATGGCGGGCGCATATCTGAAAGAGACGGCGCAAAATCTTGTTGCCGCCGGACTCGCGGCGGAAACGCCGGCGGCGGTGATTTGTGCCGGCGCGACTTTTGCGCAACGGATTATTGTCGGCGCGTTGTCGGACATTTCCGCGCGTGCCGAATCGCGGTTGGTGTCGCCCGCGCTTTTGATTGTCGGCGAAACGGTTTCGCTGCATTGCGCGCCCGCCGAATTGACGGATGCGGAACCGCCCTTTCCGCGCCTGCAACCGCCCGCAACGCGCGTAAATGATGCAAATGCGAACGATGAAAACGGCGCAATTGTCCCGGAAAAAATTGATGCTGTCGCCTGAACAAATGCAACAAGCCGAACGGCTGTCGGCGCAACTCACGCCGCGGCAGTTAGATTGGTTAAGCGGTTATTTGGCGGGATTGCATTCTCCGACCGCCGCCGTCCCCGCATTGCCCGCCGCCGAACCGCCGCGGGCGACGATTTTGTATGGTTCGCAAACCGGCAACTGCAAAGACATTGCCGAACAAGCGGCGGCGGCGGTGCGGCAACGCGGAATGACGGCGGATGTTTTTTCCATGTCCGATTACAAAACGGCGCGACTAAAAAGGGAAAAGTTTTTGTTTGCCGTTGTCAGCACGCACGGCGAAGGCGACCCGCCGGATTCGGCGATGGCGTTTTTTGATTTTTTGCGCGGTGCGCGCGCGCCGCAACTGCCCGATTTGTCGTTTTCGGTGTTGGCATTGGGCGATAGCAGTTACGACCATTTCTGTCGCGCCGGACGCGATTTGGATGCGCGATTGCGCGCACTCGGTGCGTCTTCGCTCGGCGAATTGATTGAATGCGATTTGGATTTTGAACGCGGTGCGGCGCAATGGCAAAACGCTGCCGCCGAATCGCTTGCGCGGGCGGCAGAATCGTCTGCGGCGGCGACAATTGCAACAACAACGGCGGCAACGGCGGAATCGTTCGCCGCGACTCACAACCGGCAAAATCCATTTTCCGCGCCGGTGCTGGCAAATGTCGTACTCAACGGCGGACGCGGTACGCGGCATTTAGAAATATCGCTTGAAGGATCCGGACTTGCATATCGCCCCGGCGATTCGCTGGGCGTTTGGCCGCAAAACGCAAGCGAACGGGCGGCGCAAATTGCCGCATTATTAAAATTGGAATGGGGAGACGAAATTGAATTGCACGGCGAACGGGCGGCGGTTTCGGAATGGCTATTGTCGCGGCTGGATATTTCCGTTTTGTCGCCCGCCGTGCTGGCGCGTTATGCCGCGATTGCCGACACCGGCGACGGTTTTGCGGATACGGCACGCGCGAAACAATTCGCCGCCGGACGCGATTTGCGCGATTTGTTGCGCGCCTTTCCGCCGCCGCCGGAAGCGGGACGCGAAGTGCTGGAATGCGTCCGCCGACTGACTCCGCGCCTGTATTCTGTCGCTTCTTCGGTGCGGGCGCGAGAAGACGAAGCGCATTTGCTTGTCGCCCGCGATTTTTATTACAGCGCGAACGGCGGCGTGCGAACGGGCGTTTGCTCTTCGTATTTGGGCGGTTTGCGGGAAGGCGATTCGCTGAAAGTTTTTGTGCAACAAAACGAAAACTTCCATTTGCCGGACGACAATGACGCGGCTTTGATTATGATCGGTCCCGGCACCGGTGTCGCACCGTTTCGCGCATTTATGGAAGAACGCGAAGAACGCGGCGGCAACGGCAAAAACTGGCTTTTTTTCGGCGAACGGCGGCGGCGCGAAGATTTTTATTATCAAACCGAATGGCTTTCGCGACTCAAATCGGGCGCGTTGACAAAAATGGATGCAGCATTTTCGCGCGACGGACCGACAAAAGTTTATGTGCAACATAAAATGCGCCGTCACGCCGAAACTTTGTGGCAGTGGATGGAAAGCGGCGCATGCGTTTATGTTTGCGGAGACGAAAAACGAATGGCGGGCGATGTCCATGCCGAATTGCGCGAAATCGTCCGCGCGCACGGCGGCGATGGCGATTCTTATCTGGAAAAAATGCGGGCGGCAGGGAGGTATCAACGAGATGTCTATTGAAACAAAAAACAGCGCGCCGATTCCGAAAAGCGCGGACGAACTGGCGGCAAATCCGTCCGAAGTGGAAACGGTCAAAGACCGAAGCGACTATTTGCGCGGCGGAATTGCCGCAGGATTGGAAGACGAACTCACGGGCGGACTCGCGGAAGGCGACCAAAGTTTAATTAAATTTCACGGAATTTATCAGCAAGACGACCGCGACAATCGCGCCGACCGTGCCGCACGAAAACTGGAACCGGATTTTTCGTTTATGATTCGCTTGCGCGTGCCGGGCGGCGTACTTTCTTCGGCGCAATGGCTGGCGGTGGATGCCGCCGCAACCGATTTAACCCGCGCCGGCAGCATTCGTTTGACAACCCGGCAGACGCTGCAATTTCACGGCGTGCCGCGCGACAATCTTCGCCCGTTGTTGCAAACTTGCGCGCGGCGGTTGTTGGATTCGGTTGCCGCTTGCGGCGATGTCAATCGCAATGTAATGTGTTCGGCACACGCCGGATTGTCGCCGGTGCATGCCGCGGCGCACGACACGGCGGCACAAATCAGCGCGACGCTTTTGCCGCGTACCCGCGCCTATTTTGAGATTTGGTTAGGCGAAGAAAAACTCGCCGCCGGTCCCGATTTTCGCGCCGCAGAACCGCTATACGGCAAACATTATCTGCCGCGCAAATTCAAAATCGCCGTCGCCGTGCCGCCCGCAAACGATGTGGATATTTATTCGCAAGATGTCGGTTTTGTCGCTGTCGTGCGCGGCGAAAAACTTCGCGGTTTCAATGTTCTCGCGGGCGGCGGTTTGGGAATGACTTTCGGCGTTCGCGAAACTTATCCGCGTCTCGGCGATGAAATCGGATTTTGCGCGCCGTCTCAAGCGGCGGATGTCGCGTGGCATCTCGCCACAATTCAGCGCGATTATGGCAATCGCAGCGACCGCAAACAGGCGCGATTCAAATACACTATCGCGCGACTCGGAAAAGATTTTATTCGCGAAGAACTATGCCGCCGCGCCGGTTTCGTATTGCCGCCGTGCGAAAAAACGCCGCCGTGGTCGGGGCGCGAAGACATTCTCGGCTGGCAAAAACAATCAAACGGACTCTGGACACTCGGCATTTTTGTAGAAAACGGGCGCATCGCGGACGGCGCATTAAAAGACGCATTGCGCGAAACCGCCGCGTTGTCGTGTTGCGATTTTCTCATGACGCCGAATCAAAATATTATGCTGATTAATATCGCATCGCGCGAACGGGTGGAAAAAGTTTTTTCGCGGCGCGGAGTGTCATGCGATTTTTCCGGACTTTCGGGAATGCGGCGTAACGCGATGGCGTGCGTGGCGTTGCCGACTTGCCCGCTGGCGTTTGCCGATGCCGAACGCTATTTGCCGACTTTGGTGACGCGATTGGAAACCGAACTCGCGCGACACAGTTTAAGCGAATATCCCATTAGCATTCGCATGACCGGTTGCCCGAACGGTTGCGCCCGCCCGTATTTGGGCGAAATCGGTTTGGTCGGAAAATCGCCCGGGCGATACAACTTATATTTGGGTGCGGCGGCGGACGGTTCGCGATTGTCCGCCTTGGCGGGAAATAACATGCGCGAAGCAGACATTGTCGCGTTTTTGTCGCCGCTTTTCGGCGAATACGCCGCCGCCCGCGAAAGCAGCGAATCCTTCGGCGATTTTCTCGTCCGCACCGGCAAAATCAATCCGCCCGCCGCCCCCGCCGATTTTCATGGATGACGGCGGCGGCGGCGACAAATTGCGAGTTATTTTTTGCGCGGCGGCACAACCCACCAAATGAAAATTCCTGCAATCAGCAACGCGAGAAGGGCTTCCAGCAAAATAAAAATCATAACTTTCCCTTAAATACAATGCGACATATTACTACAAAACGCGGCGGCAAAACAAATCCCGTTGCACAAAACAATATGGTTTTTTCGAACAACATGAACAAAAACATTCGGATATTTCTTTTTGCATTTTTATTCGCCTTGCCGAACGCATTCGCCTTCGCCGCCGCCGCCGAATGCCCGACCGTAAAAATGGGCGCGGAAGGAAATCGTAAAGCGGCAGCATTATCGGAAAAAGTTTTGGAATATTTGCAAACGACCGATGCGAAAGTTGCATTACTCGGACGCGCCGGTTCCGATGCGCCCGAAAAAAGATTCGTCAAAAAAATCGGCGCGTGGAACTATACGCACGGCGGATTAGTTTACCGCAATCATCCCGCCGGAAAATGGACGGTCGTGCATTTAATAAATACTTGCAAAGAACAATCAGAAGTTTTTACAGAAACCGTGATGCAATTCTTTTTGGACAATCCGCATGAATATCGCGCCGTCGTCGCCGTGCCGTCCGCGCAAATGCAAAACGCATTGGAAGAATTAATCGTTCGCAAAAACGCTGCCGCCGGATTTCGCAACGATAGCGTATACAGTTCCATTTCATATCCGTTTTCTTTGGCGCGACAAAATTCCAACGAATATATTTTGGATACTTTCGCGGCGGCATTGGCAAAAATGGAAAAACGCGAAATTTTTTCACGCGAAGAAGCGAAGGAATATTTTTTATCATCGCCGCATCGCGAAAAGTTCGCCCCCGAAATTCTCCGCGCCGATTTTGTGGAAGTGTTAGGCGCATTTTTCGGATTCGGTCCGAATAATGCAACTTTGGACGATCATACTTTCGCCGAAAAAACAACAGGCGAATTCGCGTTCGTCTCAGTCGGCGCATTAACAAATTTTTTGCAAAATCTCCAAATGCTACAACAAACAAAAGAATTAACCCTCCCCAACATTTCCCGCGCCCCCGACACCGAAACTATCGGGGAATAACTTTTTTTGCGAACGCGAAAAATAAATTTGCAAAAAGATCCGCGCGGGCGTTTTTTTTCGCGTATAATCCGAATTTGATTTGCGTGAAAGAAAATAAATATCATGTTTGAAGAAGAAGCAAAAACAGTGTTGCGCTATCCGGGCGGCAAACAGCGCGCCGTTAAAATTCTCGCCGAATACATTCCGCCGGACGAATCCGAAATTTGCTCGCCGTTTTTGGGCGGCGGTTCTTTGGAATTGCATTGCGCATCAGCCCGCAAAACGCGCGTTTTCGGCTATGACAACTTCGCGCCGCTGACGGAGTTTTGGCATGAATTAATTTTTCGCCGCGAAACGCTCGCCGAAAAAGTATCCGCGTTTTTGCCGACCATAAAACGGGAAGATTTTTATCGCCTGCAAAAAACGCAAACGGAAATCGCCGACAAAACCGACCGCGCCGCCGCGTTTTTTGTCATTAATCGTGCGTCTTTTTCGGGCTGTACATTAAGCGGCGGAATGTCGCCGGGGCATCCGCGATTTACGCCCAGCGCGGTGGAACGATTGCGAAAATTTCCGTCCGACAAAGTGCGGCGCAACTTTTCCGTGCAAACTTCCGACTTCGCCGATTCTATCAACGCGCATCCGAACGCGATGATTTACGCCGACCCGCCGTATATGCTGAAAAATCAGAATTTATACGGCGCGCGCGGCAACGGACATCGCGGATTTGACCACGAAAAACTGCGCGATATTTTGACTTCGCGCGGCGGGCGATGGTTGCTTTCGTATAACGATTGCGAACGGGCGCGACATTTATATCGCGGTTTTGTATCGCTGACGCCGAAATGGCGCTACGGAATGAGCAACGACAAAAACAGCCGCGAATTGCTGATTCTGTCTCCCGAACTTGCGGACAAATTCGGCGAATTGCAAGGGCGGGCGGTTTCGGCGTTGTGAATAGAGGAACGGGACGGCAAGACGCTACCGGCAATGCTTTGGAATATGCGATAGCGATGCGGATAGTCAGTGTCGCCGCGGGCGCATCGTTGCAAGAAAGCGCCATTACGCGAACGGCGGGCGCCGATTTTAATGAGTCGTCCGCCGATATGCGGCGGCGATTGAATGCCGCCGCAACCGCAAGCGTGAACCATTTGTTTGAACTTGAATCGTTGCAGCAAAAAGGCGTTTGCGAAGTGCGAATGCAACCGGACAGAGTCGGACAAGAGGGCGATCCGCGCGATTTGGTATTGATATTGAAATTGAAAAATAACGAACTCGGCATTTCCGTCAAACTGAACAATGCCGTTATGAAAAATTCGCGTCTGCAAAGAACCGCGCCGAATTTTTGCGGCAAATGGAACTTGGGTTGTACGCATTCCGACAAATATTTTCGGCGAGTGGAATCCGCGTTTAAGGCGGTGGATGACGCAAAAGAAAAGGGCGCGCGTAATTGGAACGAAATGGACGAAAAGCGCGAAAAAGTGTATGCGCCGGTTCTCAATGCGTTTATGGAGGAATTTTCCATGCTCGCCAAAGATTCCGGCGTTTGCAAGAGTTTCGCCCGTTATATGGTCGGCGTGCATGATTATTACAAAGTAATGGCGTATTTGGAACGCAAAGAAGAATCGGTTTTCGTGCAGGGATTTAATTTTGGCGGCAGTTTGTCGTGCAACAAAATTCAACTTCCCGAATCTTTGCTGTCCATCGTCCCCAAAAAAGACGGCGGCACGACGCTGATTTTGTCTTTTGACGGCGGCTGGGTTTTCAGTATGCGCATTCATAACGCGACAACCAAACTGGAAAATTCGCTTAAGTGGGACATCGGCGTAAAAGAGTATCCGAAAAATTTATATTCCCGTCGCATTTTGTTGTAAGGTTAATTTTAATCAAAATGTCATCGGAATGGAAGGAAAGGCGACGGGGAAATCCGCTGCTTTTTTGTCCGCAAACGGCGCAAATGTTGTTTTTGCCGGATTTTTTCGGCTTTGTGCGGAATTTTGTTGTCTTTGCAAAGGAAAAGATAACGGAAACTATTTTCGGGTTTTCGGGAACAAAGTTTTACGAAAACTCTGGAAGATTTTTCTAAAAATTCGGAAAATTTTTGCGTAAAAAATCTTTCTGGGAATTCGGAAACTTAATACGGTTTTACGAAAACTCTGGAAGATTTTTCTAAAAATTCGGAAAGTTTTGTGTAAAAAATATTTCCGGGAATTCGGAAACTTAATACAGTTTTACGAAAACTCTGGAAAATTTTTACGAAAACTCTGGAAAATTTTTACGAAAACTTCGGGGAAAAATTTTAAGAAAATTTCGGTAAAATGTGCATTCAAAAAAGGAGAAAACCGATGCGCATCAAAAAAAATCCGTTGTTATTTTCCGTTGTCGTCAAGTAGTTTTTCGAGGCGGGCGGCGTCTACATTTGCGCATCGCATGATGCGGCGTACCATGGATTTGGAAACTCTTTCTACATTGGGTGTGCCGAATTTTTTGTGTCGTTTGCCTTGCAAAGATAAAACGCCTTTGCGGGTATTTGACCAAGTCGCGCCGGATTTTTTTCGGAATTTTTTAATTTCTTCCCATGTTTCGCTATCCGAAATCGGGGAGGAAACTTCGTCCGGTTTTCGCTTTTTCGCCGCCGTTTTTGTTGCCGTTGTTGCCGCCGCCGATTGAGTGTGTCCGTCGGCGCGTTCTTTGACGGCGGCGAAAAACTCTGGCAAAAAGCGAAGCATTTTGTCAACAAACGATTTTTTCATAAACTTTTATTTTTTGAGATTCAACAAAAAACGCGGCAAGTTTTGACGCGCAAAACGCCGTATCGGGCGGCGAAAACTATGCCGAGCGATACAACTTTGTCATGACAAATTCGCGGTGGTTTAGGATTTCGGCGGCGGTCATTTGTCCGTTTGCGGTGCGGACAATTTCCGCGATTAGTTCGTCGCCCGCTTCGCCGAGAGTCATTTCGCGGCGCAATACCGCCGATAAATCCAAATCTATATGTTCCGCCATCGTCCGCACCGTGCGCGGATTGGCGGAAATTTTTATGACCGGCACAATCGGATTGCCGACAACATTTCCTTGTCCGGTGGGAAATGTATGCAAAACAAAACCGCCCGCCGCCATCAAAGTAATGCACTCCGCCGCCGCCGAAGAAGTATCCATAAAATACAATCCCGCCCCGCGAGCAGGCGTTTCCGCCGGCGACAATGCGTCTATGTAGCGCGAAGTTTTGCCGATTTTTTCCAGATTGCCGAGCGCCTTTTCTTCTATTGTCGTAAGACCCCCTTCTATGTTTCCCTTGGTCGGCTGCGATTCGGATAAGTCGGAAGTTTTGTGCGCTTCAATCACTTCGCGCTGATAGGCGGCGAAAATTCGCATAAACTTTTCGCCCGCTTCGTCGTCTGCGGCGCGCGCGCGACATAAATGTTCGGCGCCGGTCAATTCGGAAGTTTCGCCGAAGACGCCGGTGACGCCGCGCGGTAAAAGTTTGTCGTACATATTTCCCACCGCCGGGCAAGATGCCAAACCGGTGGTCGGGTCGGATTCGCCGCATTTGGTGGAAATCCACAACTCGCCGATGTCGCATTTTTCGCGTTGCAATCCGCTGACGGCGCGGACAAATTCGTGCGCTTTGCGGGCGGCGGCGGCGGCGGTTTGAATGTCGCCGTTTTGTTCAATGGAAAATGCTGCCACCGGTTTGCCGGTTTTGGCGATTCCGTCCGCGACAATTTTTGTCCAGCCCGGTTCTATGCCGATAACGATGCAAGCCGCGATATTCGGATTGCTTCCCGCACCGATCATCGTGCGAAAATGCAAATCCAAATCCGCCCCGAATTGCAAACGCCCGTAGGCGTGCGGCAGCGGCAAAGTGCCTTGAATCTGGGCGGCGACCGCCTCGCAGGCGGCGTTGGAAATGTCATCCACCGGCAAAATAGCGACATGATTGCGCACGCCGACTCGCCCGTTTTCGCGCCGAAATCCGTAAAAATGCGAAATCATCGGCGATTACCAGCGGGAAGTTTTAAGATTATGAACATGCACATAGCCGCCTTTTTTGACCGGCGCGATCATTTTTCCGATATGTTCGCCGTATTTGTAAACGACATCGCCGGTTTGCAAATCCGCCAGCGCGATTTTGTGTCCCAACGGTGCGGCACAGGCGGCGGTCTGCGTAAATTCGGAGTTGTCTTCCACGACAACGCACAACATTTCGGACCCGGCGGCGAGATCTTCCACGACAACGACGCCGACATTGTCTTTTTTGTGATGCACCAGCAACTGCGGCACGGTCATTGTTTTTCGTCCGTGAAAATCATTGCCGCATTATATCACAACGCCCGCGCCGCTTCCACCCATCGGCGGGCGCGCGCGTTTATTTCTTTGACGGGCAAATCGGGGGAAATCGGCGGACCGATTCGCACGGTAATCAATCCCGCCCGCTTAAAAAACGCGTTTTTCGACCAACATCGTCCGCTATCCACGGACACCGGCACCGCCGGTACGCCCGCCTCTTTTGCCAGCCACGCACCGCCCGGATGCCATTCCGCCGAAGAATCGGGCGACATTCGCGTACCTTCGGGAAATACCACAACCGACATTCCGGCGGCAATTCGTGCGCGCCCTTGTTCGCGGATTTCGCGCAATGCGCGGCGTCCATCGGCGCGATTAATGGCAATCGGACTCATGCGCGCCAAGCCCCAACCGAAAAACGGAATTCGCAACAATTCCCGTTTGAGAACAATCGCATGCGGCGGAAAAATCGCCTGAAATGCAATCGTCTCCCACGCCGATTCATGTCTTGACAATAAAATGCATGGCGCGGCGGGCAGATTTTCCATCCCCAAAACGCGGTAGCGAATGCCGCAAAAAATTCGCGCCGCCAAAATCGCCAAATGCGACCAGCGAGCGATAATTCGGTACCGCCAAAGCGGCGGCAGCGGCGAAGACAATATCGCCAGCAGCGAAAACACCGGCGTAGAAACGGCGAGCCATAAAGCGAATAAAACCGACCCTAACCGGCGCATGCGGGCGGCGGACGCGACAATAAAACTTCCGCAGCGTGTTTCGGTGATTCGCCTTCGTGCAAAACGCCGCAAGTCGCGGCGATTATCGGCGCGGAAATGCCGAATTCCCGGCACCGCCGCATTGCCGCCGCCGCCGCCGCGATTCCTTCCACTGTTGCCGCAAGCGGCGGGCGACCGCTGCCGAGGGCGAATCCGTATTGCCGGTTGCGCGACAAATCGGAAGTGCAAGTCAGCAGCAAATCGCCGATTCCCGCGATGCCCGACAATGTCCGTTCGTCGCCGCCTGCGGCGCGGTTGAAAGCGGAAATTTCCGCCAGCCCGCGGGTGATAATCGCCGCCCGTGCATTCGCACCGAGTTGCAATCCGTCGCTAATTCCGGCGGCAATTGCGATGACATTTTTTAACGCGCCCGCCACGCAAACGCCGGTCAGATCTTCCAGCGGATACAAACGCAACAATTTCCGGTGCAACTTTTCGCAAATTGCCGGCAACGCCGCCGGACGATTGACGGCGGCGACCATTGCGGCGGGCAATCCCCGCGCGACTTCGGCGGCGAATGTCGGACCGCTCAACGCACCGAAAATGGAATCGGGCGGCAAAATCTCTTTCGCCGTTTCGCATAACAGGCGACCGTCTTCGCCAAATCCTTTTGTCAGCCAGAGAATCGGCGCGGTGCAATTTGCAAGACGGCGCAATACTGCGGTAAAACCGCCGCTGCCGACCGCAACAATCGCCAAATCGCAACGGGCGGCGGCGTCTTCCAAGTTTGTTGTAAATTCGCCGCCCGTCTGTTGTGCGGCACGGCGGGCGGAATCGGGATTGCGCGACCAAAAACACAACTCGCCGCCGATTGCACCGGCAAACGCCATTCCCCATGCACCGCCGCCGGCGACGACAATACGCACGGCGACTCAGGCGGCGGCGGTATCCAATGCGGTTTTGACGGCAAGCACTTCGGTAGCGTTGCGCAAAGAAACATCGCGCCAATCATCCGCCTCGCCGGAAACCTCTTTTTGAATTTTGGAGCGCGTAAAAGAGTCGTATACTTTGCCTGCTTTTTCGCGAATTGCATCGGAAACCATTTTTTCTTTCGGCGGCATATAGCGATGACAAATCGTTTCGCGTTCGCATTCTATGATGCGAACATCTTGCGTTTGAAATTGGTCGGCGGTGATTTCTTTGCTGTGACGGCGATGACGCAAAATGATGGAATTTAATATTTGATGCGCAAATCTTTCCGCGCCGTCTTCGTTAAACAGCGAAAAATACTGTTCCATATCGGGGCGAAAAGTTTGAAAAACAAGTTTGACCGTCGCCGGTTCAAGCAACGCCTGACTGATTGTAACAAGATGACCGACATCCCGCAACTTTTCCGCTTCGTCTTCTTCTATATCCATTCCGCCTTCGTCAATGGAAATGACATTGCCGGCGGCGGCGGGTGCTTCGGCGGGTTTTTTCGGCTGGACGGGAATCAGATTGTCGGCAATACGCCCGTCATCCGCCTCTTTTTCCACCTCGCCTTTCGCCCATTCGGGTTGTTTGCGGCGAAATGCGCCGTTCAAGGCGGCGATCAATCCGATGAAAAAAATCAATCCGCCGACAGCAGCAAGCGGATAAAACATATCGGAATCGCCGATACCGAGATTAAGTTCTTCGCGGTATTCTTTCGGAATTTGCCGGATAATTGTTCGCGCATGACCGATAACTTTCGCCGAATGAGGGACATTCGCCCGCAACGGCGCGTTGCTGATATCTTTGTAAACATAGCCGGTTGCCGCCAGCCACGCACCGAACGCCGCCAACGCAAGTCCGACAATAACGATAATTCCTCTGATTAATATTGCCATAAAAGTATTTCTCCTGTTGCAAAAAACCGCGCATTATTATAACATAAACAAAATATCCGCATTAATTTTTTCGCGGTGCGGCTATCCGGATATGTCCATTTTCGCCGCCCGCCACGATCGTAAATCGTCCACATCGGTAAGCGTCCGCAACCGGACGCACTCGCCGGAAAAATGCGCCAGCAACTGCGTCAATGTGTCGTCCCGGCTGTACGAAACCGATTTCCAGATTCGGGCGGCAACGGGGCGGGCGGCGGCGAATAGATAAAAACCGCCGTCCGCCGCCGGTCCGACAACGACATTTTCGCGCGCCCTCGTCAATGCAAAAATCACCGTGCGGGCATCCAACGCCGGACAATCCGAACCGGCGAGGGCGACAATTCCGTGACGGCGGCGAAGCATTGCATAAACGCGATTCAGGCGGTCGCCCAGCCCGCCTTCGCCGGTAAAAACGGCGGGAAACTCGCGCCAACGCGGGTGCGTTACGCCTTCTTTTTCGCCGACCGCCCAATATACCGCCACGCCCGAATCTCGCACTTGCCGCATCATTGCGGCGGCGGCGGCGAGCATTTCTTCGTACGCCCGCACTCCCGCCGCCGCACCGATGTCCGCCGCCAGACGGGTTTTAACCGGCGACAACTCCGGCGTTTTTACGAACACCGCCAGCGCGCCGTTTATCGCGCGCGCCACTGCCGCCACCATATTTTTTGATAATCCCGCACCGTCCGCCACCAACCGCGACTCATATAAGTACGCGCGCTGGTACCGATTGCCGCACCGAGACGGCGCACCGGCGTTCCGGTTCGCGCCGCCCGCAATACAAAAAGATGATCCTCCCCCGCCGCCGCCGATTCGGAATAGCCGCCGAGACGGACAAATAAATCGCGGCGCACGACAAATGCTTGATCGCCGAACGGATTGCCGAAAATCGCGCACCGCAATCGCACGCCCCATTCGTTGAGAATCATCCGCGCACCGCCATCATAAAAATATAAATCAAAATAATACAACGCGGCGGGGGCGGCAACGGCGCGCGAAACGACAGCGGCGAAGTTGTCGGGCAATCGCGAATCGGCATGCACAAACCACAATAATTCGCCGTCCGCCGATTCCGCCGCCGCGTTCATTTGCGCGCCCCGTCCGCGGCGGCGGCAATGCAACCATCGGCGGCGCGGCGAAAGCGATTCCCGCCAATCGGCGGGCGGCGGCGCGGCGGCGGCGAGCAACAACTCCCAATCGGCGGGGAGCGGCAGCCGTTCCAGCAACGTCCGCCATGCGTCATCGTCTTCCGCCAGCGGAACGATAACGCTGACAGCGACCACGCCCGAAAGTATAACACCGCCGCCCGCACCGCCAGAATGTTTTGCGCGGGCGCGGTTTTCCCGTGCTACAATTCACGAAATGACGAAAAAATTTTTCATCCCTCGCTTTCGCCTTTCCGGCACAAGCGGCGCAAATATTCGCCAGCGGGGCGTTCGCCGCATGACAAAAATCGGGATGCTTTTATTTGCGATGGCAGTGTCTCCGGCGGCGGCGATTGATATTGTCGGGTCGTCCACGGTATATCCGTTTTCCACGGTAGCGGCGGAATTGTTCGCGCAAGTTTACGGCGGCAAAACGCCGAAAGTGGAAGCCACCGGCAGCGGCGGCGGATTGAAACTTTTTTGCGGCGGCGCACCCGATATCGTCAACGCCTCGCGCCGCATCAAAAAATCGGAACAAGAATTGTGCGCACAAAACGACATTCGCGAAATTCTGGAAATCAAAATCGGCTACGGCGGCATTGTGGTCGCGCGGGCGGCGGAAAAAGAAAACTTCGCGCTGACACAGCGGCAGTTATTTCTCGCGTTAGCGCGACAAACGCCGGATGCGAACGGCAATTTGCAAGACAATCCGCACCAAACATGGCGCGACATAAACGCGGAATTGCCCGACATTCCGATTCGCGTGTATGGACCGCCGCCGACTTCCGGCACGCGCGATGCTTTCGCGGAGTTGGCGTTGGATGCCGGATGCGGCGATGCGCACGACTCGCTGCGGGCGTTGCACAATTCCGACAAAACGCGATACAAAAATATCTGCCACGGCGTACGCGAAGACGGTGCCTATATCGAATCGGGCGAGAATGATAATTTGATTATCCAAAAACTCGTTGCCAATCCCGACTCGCTTGGCATTTTCGGATTCAGTTTTTTGGAAGAAAATCGCGACAAAGTACGCGGGTTGCCGATAGAAGGAATCGCGCCGACATTTGAATCCGTTGCGGACGGCGACTATCCGATTTCGCGCCCGCTATTTTTTTACGCCAATCTCGGACGCTACGACAAAACGCCGGGGCTGGCGGCGTTTGTGGAGTTTTTTGTGTCAGAAGATATCATGGGCGAATTTGGTGCGCTTTCCGACCGCGGATTAATTCCGTTGCCGCCGGACGAATATGCCGCCGCCGAAACCGCCGCGCAAACGCGCACGCCGATGCCGCAGTTATAAGGCGGCAATACGCCAAAAGCGGCGTATAATTCCGTTATCGTCATTTTCGCAACAAATCGCAACAAAAAATGAATTGGGATATCGCGCCGTGGTATTTTGCATGGATTTGCCTTTGTGCGGGCGGCGCGTTCTTTGCCGCCTCCCCGTCCGCCGCAACTGCCGCACCTTCGCCGCCGTCTTCTTACGGAAAATATGCCGCAACCGCCGCAATCGCCGGGGGGGCGGCGATATTTTTGTTGCAGACAATTTTACCGGCGTTTTCCGTGTGGATGGCGTTCGCGCTGGCGACAATGCCGGCGGCGGCGGCAGTTTTGCATACGCGCCGCCTTTGTCGCGCCCGCCGCCGTGCGCGTGCCGGATTTGAACATCTCGCGTTGTGGGTGTTGGCGGGGGCGGCGGCGTTGGCGACTCTGACGACAGCGGGAATTGTATTTGCAATCGCCGCCGAAGCATTGCAATTTTTTTTGCAGGTATCGCCCGCCGATTTTTTGTTCGGTACTTTGTGGAGTCCGCAAATCGCAATACGCGAAGATCAAATCGGTGCGCAAGGCGCGTTCGGATTCGTGCCGCTTCTTGTCGGTACGCTGCTGATTACCGCCGTCGCCATGGCAATCGCTACGCCGACCGGTCTGGTGGCGGCGGTTTATCTGGCGGAGTTTGCGGCGGCAAAAACGCGCGCACGAATCAAACCGCTACTGGAAATTTTGGCAGGCGTGCCGACTGTCGTATACGGATTTTTTGCGGTTGCGGCATTGTCGCCGCTGTTGCGCGATTTGGGCGGTGCGGCGGGCATACAAGTAGCGGGCGAATCGGCGTTGGCGGCGGGGCTGGTGATGGGCGTTATGCTGATTCCTTTCATCATTTCGCTGTCCGAAGACGCGCTTTTTGCCGCGCCGGATTCGTTGCGGCAAGGCGCGCTGGCATTGGGCGCGACTCGTTTTGAAGCGGCGTATCAAGTGGTAATGCCGGCGGCATTGCCCGGAATCGCGGCGGGAATTTTGCTCGCATTGTCGCGCGCTATCGGCGAGACGATGATCGTGGTAATGGCGGCGGGAGTCGCGGCGAATCTAACGCTAAATCCGCTGGAAGCGGTCACGACCGTCACGGTGCAAATTGTCACGCTTCTGACCGGCGACCAGGAGTTTGACGACCCGAAAACATTGGCGGCGTTCGCCCTCGGACTCGCGCTTTTTGTCATCACTTTATTTTTGAATCTTCTCGCGTTGCGCGTTGTGCGCAAATACCGGCGGCAATATGAATAACGCCCGCCTTCGCATCCGCTACGCCCGCGAACGACGTTTTTTGTACGCCGCCGCGCTATGCATTTTTCTGGCGATTGTGTTTTTGGGCGGGCTTTTTGCGTCTTTGGCGTGGAAAGGATGGCGCGGTTTTTTGCTCGCCGAAGTGCGAATGCAAATTTTTATAGACCCCGCGGTTGTCGGAACAGATGGCGAAAAATCCGCGCTTGCCTATCGCCGTCTCGTCAAAAAAGCATTGCAAACCGAATTCGCCGCAGATGGCGGACGCGCCGAACGCCGCCTCGCCGGCGGAGTCGTAAGCGACGGGGCGGGCGTTTTGTTGCGCGACATCGTATTGCAAAATCCGGAAATGCTTGGACGGCGCGAAGAAGTGTGGTTGCCCGCCGGAGCAGGCGCCGAAGCATTTTTTAAAGGCGCGGAAAACGCCGACCGTCTGCAATTGCGCGGCGTACCAAAAACGCACATCGCAAAACTAAAAACATTGCAAACAGACGGGCGCGTACGCACGCGATTCAACGCAACATTTTTTACCGCCGGCGATTCGCGCAACGCCGAATTGGCGGGAATCGGCGGCGCATTGCGCGGTTCATTTTTTACTCTGGCATTGGCGTTTTTCATTTCTTTTCCGGCGGGCGTTTTGGCGGCGGTTTATTTGGAAATGTTCGCACCGCGCGGCGGACGGCGCAACGGCTGGCTGGATTTTATTGAAATCAATATCAACAATCTCGCCGCCGTACCGTCCGTCATTTTCGGTTTACTCGGATTAGCGGTACTGATTAACATTTTCGGATTGCCCCGTTCGTCGTCGCTTGCCGGCGGGCTGGTTTTGTCGCTGATGACTTTGCCGACAATCATCATCGCGGCGCGGGCGGCATTAAAATCGGCGCCGCCGTCTTTGCTGGCGGCGGCGATGTCGCTGGGGGCGACAAGAATGCAAGGCGTTTTTCATCATGTTTTACCGGCGGCGATGCCGGGCATTCTCACCGGCGCGATTATCGGAATGGCGCAGGCGTTGGGCGAAACCGCGCCGCTGCTGATGATTGGAATGGCGGCGTTTATCGCCGATGCGCCCGCCGGATTTACGGATGCGGCGACCGCATTGCCGGTGCAGATTTTTTTGTGGGCGGACAGTCCCGAACGCGGATTCGCCGAACGCACCGCAACCGCAATTCTCGTCCTTCTCGGTTTTTTGGTTATGATGAACGCGGCGGCAGTGTTTTTGCGGCGGCGGCTGGAGACAAAATGGTGAACGCGCCGATTATAGAAACGCGAAATTTAAATGTACATTACGGCGATTTTCACGCGCTCAAAAATGTCAATTTGCAAATCGCGGCGAAAGAAATTACCGCCCTTATCGGACCGTCCGGTTGCGGCAAAACGACTTTTTTGCGCTGCCTGAACCGGATGAACGATTTGGTGGCGGATTGCACCGTAAAAGGCGAAGTATTGCTGGACGGCGACAATGTCAATCGCCCGAACTACGACGAAGTGGAGTTGCGTGCGCGCGTTGGAATGGTTTTCCAAAAACCGAATCCGTTTCCGAAAAGCATCTACGACAATGTCGCTTACGGACCGCGCATTCACGGCATGGCGGAATCGCGGGCGGCGTTGGACGACATTGTGGAACGCGGTCTTACCGCCGCCGGTTTGTGGGAGGAAGTGCGCGACAAACTTGCAGCTCCCGGCACGCAGTTATCCGGCGGACAACAGCAGCGATTGTGCATTGCCCGCGCGTTGGCGGTGGCGCCGGAAATCGTGCTGATGGACGAACCGTGTTCGGCGTTGGATCCGGTAGCGACCGGGCGCATAGAAGAATTGATGTTTGAGTTGCGGCGCGATTATACGATTGTCATCGTCACGCATTCAATGCAACAAGCGGCGCGTACTTCGCAGCGGACGGCGTTTTTTCATCTCGGCGAACTCATAGAAGTGGGCGACACAAATACCATGTTTACCCGCCCCAAACACGGACGCACCGAAGCGTATATTACCGGGCGTTATGGTTGATTTTATTGAAAAGAACGGCGGCGGCGCATTTGCAAAACTGCCGCAAAACGCGTTTTTGGCGGTTATCCGTTAAAATCGTACGGAGGACAAAAAAATGATGGAACATCTGCCGCACACCAATCCCGCTTACGACCGCGAAATGACAAAAATGTCAAATCTGCTGACCGAAATGGAATCCGCCGTCCGTTCGCAGTTGTCGGAAATAGAAACCGCTTTCGCAGACATGAGTTTAGAACGCGCGCGCATCGTGCGATGCAACGATTCGCGTCTGAACGAAATGGAAGGTAAAGCGTTGCAGCAAGCGATTGCGGTGCTGGCGTGCTATCAGCCGGTCGCGGAAGATTTGCGCAAAGTCGTTAGCGCGTTGTTCGCCGCAGTGGAATATGAACGCATCGGCGATTATGTCAAAAACTTCGCAACCAGCGTGGAAGCGTTCGTATCGCACAAAGAAACGCTTAAAATTTTTCCGATGCTGCTGGATATGATGCGCGAAGTGCGGCGGCAGTTTGAAGAATGCATCACCGCCGTCTCTGCGGACGATTTGGATGCCGCATTAAAAGTGCGGTGCGGCGATGCGGCAATAGACCGCATTTTTCGCAAAGTCGTAGACGCGGCGGTAGAAAACCAAATCGGCGGAGACGGCAACGCGCATTCTTTGGTGCATGCGATTTCCATCGCCAGCAATCTGGAACGAATCGGCGACCGCGTAAAAAATCTGGCGGAAGTTTTTTACTACCGCAAAACCGGACGCCAACTAGAAGGCGCCGACGAACGCGAATAACCGCCGCCTTCGCGCGATGACGAATAATGTTTCGGCAATAAAAGGGCGCGGCGCAATCGGCGCACCGGCGGGAAGATTTGACGACACAACCCGCGAACCGTTTGACGACGGCTGGGCGCGCGACGATTCGCCGCCGCCGCCCGAAACTATCGTGCAGTGGGACACGGCAAAAACAATTTTGAGCGAAAACAACTCGCCGGACATTCCGCACGAACTTTCCGCGAATCCATATCGCGGTTGCGAACACGGTTGCGTTTATTGTTTTGCGCGTCCGTCGCACGCGTTTTTGGGTTTGTCGCCGGGGCTGGATTTTGAAACGCGCATTTTTGCCAAACGGGACGCGCCCGAATTGTTGCGGCGCGAATTGTCGCATCCGCACTATCGCCCGCGCCCGCTATCGCTGGGCGTTAATACCGATTCGTATCAACCGCTAGAACGCCGTCTAAAAATCACGCGACAAATGCTGGAAATTCTCGCCGAATGCCGCCATCCGGTTTCGCTTTTCACCAAATCCGCGCTGATAGAACGCGATTTGGATATTTTGTCGGAAATGGCAAAAAACGGGCTGGCGGAAACCGCCATATCGCTCACTTCGCTGGACGCAAATCTGACTCGCAAACTGGAACCGCGCGCCGCCGCCCCGCAACGGCGACTGAAAACCATTCGCGCCCTCGCCGATGCGGGCGTGCCGGTGTCGGTCCTGCAAGCGCCGATAATTCCGGCGGTCAACGACAGCGAAATAGAATCGCTACTCGCCGCCGCCGCACAATCGGGCGCCTCCGCCGCCGGTTATGTGATTTTGCGTCTGCCGCACGAATTGAAAGAAGTTTTTCGCGAATGGCTGGAAACACATCTGCCGCAACGGGCGGAAAAAGTAATGGCGCAAGTGCGGGAAATGCACGGCGGACGCGATTACAATCCCGAATTTTTCGCCCGTCATCGCGGGCGCGGCGTTTTGGCGGATTTGATTGCGCAACGATTCGCCGCCGCCCGCCGCCGCCTCGCTTTGGACTCCCCCCGCACAACCCCCCTCCGCCACGACCTCTTCCGCCCCCCACCCGCAAAACAACGCGCTTTGTTTTAGGTGTCGTGTAAAAGGTGAAACGCGATACAATTGCATTTTCGTATTTTCGGGGGCGTAGCTCAGGGGTAGAGCGTCCGGTTTGCATCCGGAAGGTCGCGGGTTCAATTCCCGCCGCCTCCACCGTTTTTTAATACGCGGAAATGTCGCCGCACCGGGCGGGGCGAGAAACGGCAAGCAAATAGTATTCCGACAAAAACCGGGATTTTCGCGCATTCTAAAACAGATTATAAAATTCCGACAAAAACCGGGATTTTCGCGCATTCTAAAACAGATTATAAAATTCCGGCAAAAACCGGGATTTTCGCGCATTCTAAAACGGCGGATTCGGCGGATTATGATTTTGCGTTGTCCGGCGATTTCGCAAACGGCGGAAAATGTCGCATAAACGGCGCATCGTTTCCGATTCTGATTCTGATTCCGATTCCGAAAAACGTGTTCCGGTTTTCGCCGGAAAACGCGCTGCCGCCTGTGTTAGGCGGGCATGTTCTCAAAAAACGCCGTCATTGCATCGTTGAGGGCGGCGTCTATTTCGTCCGTGAGTTCGGGGGTTGCGTCTATTTTCGCCATCAAATCGGCGTGACGCGCTTTCATTTCTTTTTGCAAATCGGTTTCGGTTTGCAACGCTTTTTCTACGCTGATTTTGTCAAAAAATCCCTTTTCAATCGCGTAAAGCGTTATCGCCAACTCGGCAACCGAAAACGGCGTATATTGCTTTTGTTTCATCAACTCGGTGACGACACGCCCTTTTTCCAACTGCGCGCGCGTAGCATCGTCCAAATCGGAAGCGAACTGCGCGAACGCCGCCAATTCGCGGTATTGCGCCAACGCGAGACGGACGCCGCCGCCGAGTTTTTTGATGATTTTGGTCTGCGCCGCACCGCCTACGCGCGACACCGAAAGCCCCGCATTCATCGCCGGACGCACGCCCGCATTGAACAAATCCGTCTCCAAAAATATCTGTCCGTCCGTAATGGAAATGACATTGGTCGGCACGAACGCGGTGACATCGCCCGCCTGCGTTTCAATAATCGGCAGCGCGGTCAACGAACCGGTTTTGCCTTTTACTTTGCCGCCGGTGTGTTGTTCCACATAACCGGGATTGACGCGCGCGGCGCGCTCCAACAAGCGCGAATGCAGATAAAATACATCGCCCGGATACGCTTCGCGCCCCGGCGGACGGCGCAACAACAGCGAAATTTGCCGATACGCCCACGCCTGTTTGGTCAAATCGTCGTAAATAATCAGCGCGTCTTGCCCGCGGTCGCGGAAATATTCCGCCATCGTGCATCCGGCATAGGGCGCGATATATTGCAACGGCGCGGCGTCCGAAGCGGTTGCCGAAACGATGATAGTGTGCGCCAGCGCATCGTGTTCTTCTAACTTGCGCACGACCGCCGCCACCGAAGACGCTTTTTGTCCGATGGCGACATAAACGCAAATGCAATCTTGCCCTTTTTGATTGATAATCGCGTCCACCGCGATGGCGGTTTTGCCGGTTTGGCGGTCGCCGATAATCAATTCGCGTTGTCCGCGCCCGATTGGCACCATCGTGTCAATCGCTTTCAGACCGGTTTGCAGCGGTTGCGAAACGCTTTGCCGCCAAATCACGCCGGGCGCGATTTTTTCTATCGCCTCGCGGTGTGTCGCATCTATCGCGCCTTTGCCGTCTATCGGTTCTCCGAGCGGATTGACCACCCGCCCGACAAGCGCCTCGCCGACCGGCACTTCCAGCACCCGCCCCGTGCAGGAAACGCGATGTCCTTCGGAAATGTGTCCGTATTCGCCCAGCACCACCGCGCCGACCGAATCTTCTTCCAAATTTAACGCCAAACCGAAACCGCCGTTCGCGCCGGCAAACTGCAGCATTTCGCCTTGCTGCACATCCGAAAGCCCGTGTATGCGGACGATGCCGTCGTTGACCGACAACACCACGCCCTCGTTGCGCATTTCGGCGTCCAAATTCATATTGCCGATTTTTTGTCTGATGACTTCGCTAATTTCAGACGGGCTCAATTGTTTCATTGAAGATTCTCCTGTTTCAGTTTATCGCCGCCGCGAGACGGTCAATCCGTCCGCGAATGCTGGCGTCCATTACATTGTCTTGCAGATATACGCGGACGCCGCCCAGCAACGCCGGATTTTCGGAATATAGCGCGCGTACTTTTTTGCCGGTCCATTTGACGAGTGCGCGATCAAACTCGCTGCGTGCTGCCAACTCCATCGGCTGCGCGGTTTCCACCCGAATATCCAATACGCCCGCGGCTTCGGCGTACAATTTGGCGTAGCGGCGGGCGATGTCGCACAATATATCCATTCGTTTGGCGGCGGCAACAATATGCAAAAAGTTGGCGAACGATTTTTCCGCCCCCGTCGCCGCGATAATGCCTTCCGCCAAAACATCTTGCCCGCCCCGCATCGCGCGCACCGCCCGAACAATAACTTCTTCGGACTCAACAATAGCGGCGAAAAAACGCGACCATTGGCGCGCCGTATTGTCGCCTTCGCCGTTCGCATAAGCGAAAGCGGCGGCGGCGTAAGGCAAGGCGGCTTTCATGAGGATAACTTTTGTTTAAGCGATTCTATGATTTCGGTGTGCGTTTTGGCATCAACTTCCCGCGCAAGAATGCGGGACGCGCCCGCTACCGCCAACTCGCCGACTTTTTCTTGCAATTCGCGGGACATTGCAGCCCGTTCCATTTCTATTGTCCGGCGCCCCTGTTCCAAAATGCGGGCGTTTTCGGCTTCGGCTTCGCCGCGGGCGGATTCTACGATTTCGCTTTTCCGTTTTTCGCCTTCGGCGAGTATTTGTCCGGCGCGTGTGCGGGCGTCCGCAAGCAATTCATTTTTGCGCGCCTCGGCGGCGGCAAGATCTTCCTTGCCTTGTGCGGCGGCGGCGAGACCGTCGGCGATTTCTTTCTGACGTGTTTCTACGGCGTTCATCAGCGGCGGCCAGACGAATTTCATCACCACCGCCACCAAAATGGCGAAAGTGATGATTTCGCCCAGAAGCGTCGTGAAACTGAGAAGTTTCAGCCCCTCCGCCGCCGCCGGAATCGCCGCCGACAATGCCGCCGCCGCCGCAGCGATGCGCGCGCGTTTCATCGGCATTATCCGAACAATACCACCAGCGACAGCGCGATGGCGATAATCGGCACCGCATCCGTCAAACCGACGGTAAGAAAGAACCGCCCCATCAGTTTTCCTTCCAGTTCGGGCTGACGCGAAATCGCCTCCAACAGCCGCCCGGCAAGAATACCGATGCCGACTGCCGCACCCAAACCGGCAAGTCCGGCGCCGATTGTCGCAAGCCCCTTGCCGACCAGGTCGGACGATTCTTGCGCGAACGCCTGCATTGGCAATATTGCCAAAAAGAAAATCAACGTGTTTTTAAGTTTCATGCTTGTCTCCTGTGATAAATGAACCCGATAATATTAATGTTTCTCATGCGCCATCGCAAGATAAACGACCGTCAAAACCGCAAAAATATACGCCTGCAAAGGCACCACCAAAATATGATAAATCGCCCACGGCCCGCCAAAAATCCACTGCAAAATCCAGGTACCGAACAAGCCCACCGCAATATATGAAATGCCGCCGCCGATGAGAAGAAAAATCATTTCCGCCGCAAACAAGTTGCCGAAAAGACGCATGGAAAGCGACAACGGGCGGGCGACTTCCTCCACCAAACGCAACAAAATATTGACCGGTGCCATGACCGCCCCGAACGGCGCAACCGCTATTTCGTGCGCAAAACCGCCAACGCCTTTCGTTTTAATGTTGTAATAAATCGTCATCGCAAAAACCGACAACGCCATCGCCGCCGTCAAACTCAAATCCGCCGTCGGCAACAATTTGAAATGCGGCACCGAATCGGTCAAAAAATAGCCGCTTGTCGCCACCAAATCCACCGGCACCAAATCCATACAATTCATAAAAAATACCCAGACAAAAATCGTCACCGCCAGCGGACCGACAATCGGCGGCGCGTTCGGAAACAACTCCCGCACTTGTTTGTCAAAAAATCCGCACAGCATTTCGCAAAAAACCTGCCCTTTGGAAGGCGCATGCACCACAGCCCCCGCCGCCCCTTTGTACATCAAAAATAAACCGAAACACGCAGTCGCCCACGAAATCAGCAAAGTATCCAAATGCAACGCCCATGTAACTGGACCTTCGCCGACTTCGCCGACCGAATAGTTGGACAAATGCCCGCGAATATAATCGGAAAGATTATCCGGCCACGGCGTTGCACCCGCCATTATGCCGCCTCCGTTTGCACCAAACGCGCGATATGAAACACATTAAACATTAACGCCGCTGCCGCCCCGCCGACAAAAAACGGCGCGGCGAATATCTCGCCGGCAGCCAGCAATCGCGCCGCAACAGCGAGAAATAAAATCGTGCAACTAAACTTTCCCGCCGCCAACGAAAACGCGCTATCTGCCGGACAGCGACGCGCGAAAAAAAGCATCATCGTTTGCGGCAAACACACCGCAACCGCCGCCGCCGCAAAAGAAATCGCCGCCGCCGCAGATGCAACCGCCGCAACGAAAGCGACAATCGCGCCGCCCGCGCCCAAAATAATATGTTCCGCTTTTTTCATTCCGATGGTAATTAAACACTATTGCCGCGAATCAGTCAACTGCGCGGCGCATTTTTGGGAATTTTTTTTTGCGGCGGGATTTGGAACTCCCGCCTCTGCGCCCGTCCGAAATGACGGTTTTTAATCGGGCGAATCGGGGAAAACGCCGTTTTTTGCGCCTATTCTTGCAATCCCGCCAACGCCCGCCCGTATTCGTCCGCATCAAAAACTTCCAAATCGTCCGCGCCTTCGCCGAGACCGACAAAGCGCACCGGACGCGGAATTGTTTCCGCCAATTCCAGCAAAAATCCGCCTTTCGCCGAACCATCCAGTTTGGACAAAGCGATGCCGGTCACGCCCGCCGCTTCCGCAAATGCCTCCACTTGTCGCAAAACATTGCGCCCGAGTGTGGCGTCCGTTATCAGCAAAAGTTCGTGCGGTGCGCCGGGCATCGCTTTGGCGGCGGCACGGCGGATTTTTCCGAGTTCCGCCATCAAATGCGATTGTGTCGGCAACCGTCCGGCGGTATCAATAATGACCACATCGCATTCCCGTGCAATTCCGGCGCGTACGCCGTCAAATGCCGCCGCACCGGGGTCGGCGGCGGAAACAAACTCCGCTGCGCCGGTTTTGTCCGCCCATTCTTGCAATTGTTCGCGGGCGGCGGCGCGAAAAGTATCGCCCGCCGCCAACAATACTTTTTTGCCGTCTTGCATCAGGCGGCGGCACAGTTTGGCGATAGTTGTCGTTTTGCCGCAACCATTCACGCCCATCACCATAATCACAAACGGTTTCCATCCCGCCGTGGAAAGAGTCGCCTCCACCCGCATCAATCGCGCGGCGATTTCTGCCGCCAAACGGCGATGCGGCGAAAGATTTTCATCCCGTGCGCGCGCCGCTTCGGCAATAGAATCGGCGGTACGCACGCCGACATCCGCCATAATCAAACCGTCCCGCAACATCGCAAACGCCTTGTCATATTCGGCGTCCAATTCGGACGGCATTTGTTTGCGGGTACGCGCCAGACCGGCAAAAAAACGCCCCATTCAGAAATTCGCCCAAATATCGGCGATGCGAATGTAGCCGGTTTCGCCGTCCGGATGCAACACTTCCAGCCATGCGCCGGTATTTTGCAAAACTTCCAACACGACTCCGCGCCGTGCATAAAACGATTCGGGCGCGTTATTTTCCGGCGAAACGCGCACTGCGGCGAGTTCGGCAACGACAACGCCCGCCCGCAACGGACGCACTTGTCGTTCGCGCACCCAACCCGATTCGCCGGTATACAACGAAATTTTCCGCCATCCGTCCACGCGACTGATTTCGCGCAACGGATAACCGGCGGTCAAAATCAGCAACGGCGTAGATTGCGCAGAATGCGAATCGTACAACACCGCCGCCTCGCGCAAAACAACGCCCGCTGCCGAAGGCGAAACGGCAGCGACCGCGCAAAACAAAAACGCCGCAAACTTTTTTTGCGAAACGAATTTCAAGACACTTTTTCCGGTTTGTCGCCGCTGTTTTTTTCTTCGGCAATTTTTTTCTCGGCAGTGCGAAGTTTTTGTTCGTAGACCGCGCGAAAATTAAAAGGCGGCAAAAACAATCGCGGCGCACCGGCACGCATCAGCAAATCGGATGCAGTTTGCGAAATATACGGATACAACATTTCGGGCGCGTGAATATTGAGAATGCGTTCGCGCAGTTGCGGCGGGGCGTTTTCCACGAGAACGACTCCCGCCTGCGCGACTTCCACGAGAAGTTGCGTTTCTTCGCCATTTTGCAAACGGCAATTCGCTTCCAGCACGACTTCGTAATAGTTTTCGCGCGACAACCGCCGCGTTGAAGTACGCAACTCAATTTTCATCGTCGGTTTTTCGCCGAAATCGGGCGTCACCACTTTGGACGGCATTTCCAAAGAAAGATTTTTGATGAGAATATTTTCCATTCGGAATGTCGGACCGGCTTTGCCCGCCGATTTTTCGCCTGCGGGCGCGATGCCGCCGGTATTGCCGTTGCCGTTTTTATCGGCGGGGACGGCGTTGTCGGTTATGTTTTCGGTTTTGTCGTTCATTGCTTTCCTTTCGTTTTATTGTTTTTTGAGAACGGGAAGTTGCGCGTCCGTCCATGCCAGCATTCCGCCGCGCAAAACGCGAACTTGTTTAAAATCCAGGGCGGCAAGTTCGCGCGCACGGCGGCGACTTTGCAAACCGTTTTCGCAAATTAGGACGATTGGTTTTTCGCGATATTTGTCAAGTTCGGCAGCGCGTTTTTGAATTTCATCGCCGGGAATATGTCGCGATTGCGCAATCCGTCCGCGCGCAAAATCCGCCGCACCCCGCAAATCCACAAAAACGCCCTTGCCGCCTTTGACCAACACAACCGCATCCGAATGATCCACGAGTTTCGCCCCGTCCCGCAAAGTTGTCGCAATCACGCCGCCCGCCGCCAACGCCGCCAGCAAAGCCCACCCCAAATTCGCCAACAAAAACTCCGAAATTTCCGCCATCCGCGAAATTGTACTATATTTACCCCACAATTCAGCGTAATCGCCCGCGTTTGCAAAAAAGCATTTTTAATGCCGCATTCCCAAAAGCAAAAGACATCCCCCCGCCACCGCAAAAAAAGTCCACGCAAATTCGCCAGTAAAAATTCGGAAATTTCCGCAAACCGATTCTCCCGCGAACGATTCTCCGCGTCAAATATGTCCGCCACGGCGCGCCTGTTCTACCAAATATTTTCCGATACGCCGCGCAAGTTCCGGCGGCACCGCATTGCCGATAAGTTTCGCTGTCGCCGCAATAGATTTTGTTTTGAATTTGTAGTGCCGCGGAAAAGTTTGCAACAACGCCCCCTCGCGCAAAGAAATAGCGCGATTTTGTTCGGGATGCCCGAATCTGCCGCAACTAAGCGCGAAAAATTTTGTAGTAATTGTCGGCGCGGGTTTGTCCCACGCCATGCGCCCGTAGTTCTCCTTAAAATAAGAATCGGGTTTGTCTTTATACGCTGGAATTAACAGATCGCCTTGCGCCCAACTTTTATTGCAACGCAAATCGCCCTCCTGCGTTAATTTTAGCCGCTCAATGTTTTTCTCGCTTAACGATGAAGAACGATGCAGCGAATCGCGGGCGGGCGGCGATTCGCCGGCGGCAATTTTCGGCAACTCCGCCTTTTCGCCGATTTTATCTTTGACGATGGCGATTTCATTTCCGGTGCGGGGAATTTTAATTTCCGCAACACGGGACGCTATCAAAACGAAACGGCGGCGCGACTGCGGCACGCCGTAGTGCGCCGCCACCAAAATATCAAAATCGTATTTATAACCGTTATTATCAAAAAAACGCAACATGTCTTCCAACCCGCTTTCTTTCGCATTGCGTTTTATGCCGCGCACATTCTCCACCAACACAAAACCGGGGCGATAGTGCCGAACGAATCGCATAAAATCATGCAAAAGATTCCGAGATTTATGCGACTTGCTTTTGTCGGAATTAATTATGCTCCAATACTGACACGGACTGCATCCGACGAACAGCAGATTATCGTCGTTCTTTTCAACTCCGAGTTCTGCCGTCAACTTATCGGGGCGTATTTCGGTAATGTCCGCCTGTATAAATTTAGAATCGGGATGATTCGCCTCGTAGGTTTCGCGACAATCGGGATCGTTATCAATCGCACCCAGTACGCGAATACCCGCACACGACAATCCAGCAGACATCCCCCCACCACCACAAAAAAAGTCCACGCAAATTCGCCAGTAAAAATTCGGAAATTTCCGCCATTCGCGAACGATATTTTCATCGCAACTATGTTCCAACAAATATATGACTGCGATGATATTCCAAAAAATCCGCTGCCGGTTTAAATTTGTCCGGTTCGTCAATTTTGTTCCCGTCGCACCCGATAATGAAAGCGGATTCGCGGCAAGTTTTCGCCTTTTCGCGCAAATCGCCGGACACCATTACCGCGCCGTCCGTCCGCACTGTAATCAATCCCCGGTCAAATGCGCGGTCATGCAAAGCGTTCAAACAAAGCCCGTTGCTGGGATCCAATCGCCCGCGATTTTCATGCCAAGGAACGATATGACTCGCGTTTAACAACTCCGGCGCACCCAATCCGGTAATGCAACATTTTTCGCCGTAAGCGGACAATACCGCGCGGCGAAAAAATCCCTGATTGACGCGGACGCGCACCAATCGCGCCCGTTCTTCGCCTTCCGGCATCGCGGCAATGTCGGGCGGCAACTTCGCATCCGCCTCTACGGACTGTTCGTTAAACGCGGCGAATGCCTGTTCGCTTTCGTAAATTAATTTGTCCGGATCGGCGAAAAACTCTTCCCAAATCGCTGCGTCCAATTTGGAACCGCGCCGCAAACTACTCGGATTTTTCGGATCGTGCCACGCCAAATTTCCCATTTTCATGGAAAGCGATGCGGATGTCCGCCCCATCTTTTCCGCCAACGCGATAATGACCGAATTGCGACTGTGAACCCTGCTAAACGGCATCCGACAATACAAACAAAACGCCGCCAAAGTTTCCCCCCGCGCCCATTTTTGATTATATTTGGACATGCGGGGATTGTATCACTTTTCGGAGAACGGCGAATTATCGGCAATTGGGCGGAATTTAACTGGCTGTGATACAATTCGTTGAACTGTATACGAATGGTATGAAAAGCCCTAAAATCAAAATTTCCGTGGAACGGTCGAAAGATTTGGTCGGCAACGAACTGACCGTGCCGGAGTTCTTGAATGCGGCATTGCAAGGGTATCAGTTGCTGAAGCAAGCGGCTATAAGCGCGTTGGGGAAAAATGTTAAATATGATATTCCCCTCTCCAATTTGTCGCATAGCAGCCCGGCGTGTATGGAATGCACTCTTCCTTCCGAAGGTCGCTATCGAGATCAGGGTAATAGAGTTCTTGCCAAATTCGCGGAACAGAGCGAGTATCTGCGGTCGGGAGCGCGACAAGGCGTTCCTGATGATTTTCTGCGCAGATATGACGATGCTTTAGTCAAACCCCACAATAAAAAAATATCCATCAAATTTGAATCCGATGAACAAGGCATAATTCTGGATAACGGCGAGAGAACCATTTCCGTGGTCAAAAACATGTTCCCGCAGAATGCGGAGATTCAAACCTACGCTGTGGGACGGCTGGATTGGTTAAATATTCATGGAAAAAAACGACTCAAAATTTATCCTGAAATTGAGGGGACGAAACCGATAACAGTCGACTTCGGCAACGATTTTTGGGATAATGTCATCAAATCCATTGGGAAAATCGTTAAGATTAGTGGCGTTGGGCGCTATCACCCTGGCGCGTTCTTGCCACATTATATTAAGATGGGCAAAATTGAGCTCATCCCCGGCGGCGACGCATTACCTCAATTATCGGATATGTACGGTGAATTTCCGGACATTACTGGAGACAAAACTGTGGAAGATTATCTGCGCGATCTGCGGGCAAAAACGGATTAAACGTGCTGTTGAGCGTAGATTCTTCTATTCTGCTCGCGTGGTTAAAAGGCGAACATAACGATCAGGAATTGGCGAATGGCGTCCGCGATATTTTTCTTGGTCTTAATTCCGGGAAATATCGTATTATTCTCCCCTCTATTCTTGAAACTGAAATGCCGGAATCTCTAATTCGGGAAAAGAATGGCATTCGTGCCGCCATGGCCCGAACAGAGGTCATGAGGCAAATGGACCCTGTGGCAGATCCTCCGGGACTGCATGAACAAATATCTCGCTTGCGGCGCGAATTGAAATTGGATCTCGCTGATGCCAATCATGTAGCAATGGCGATAATGGCAAAATGTCGCTATCATTGCACAAACGATAAGGGTGTGCTTAGTGTCGCTGATGCAATCAAAGCGATGACAGGCAACAATACCGAAATCATAAAACCCCCACTTCCGAATGTAGATGATTCATGATTCTAGTTCATATCGCAACCGCTGAAGACGGTTTGCGGAATGTTCTCATGCGCTATAATTCAACCATGTACAAATTTTCCCTACCCCAACAACAACCTATCATCGTCCGCTTCTTCGCCGGCGTTTTGGGCGAAGAGTTTTAGTAAATCGGGGGGGTGCATTGCGCGGCGGGTGTCGCCGGCGACATCTAATGCGATTTTTCCTTGATGCAACATTAGCGTGCGCGTGCCGCATGCCAATGCTGCCGAAAGCGAATGCGTCACCATCAAAATCGCCATTTTGTGTCGCGCCCCCAACTCGCGCGTTAAACGCAAAACAAACGCCGCCATTCGCGGATCCAACGCCGCCGTGTGTTCGTCCAATAGCAAAACGCGCGGCGTTTCCAAAACCGACATAATCAAACTCAACGCCTGCCGCTGTCCGCCCGACAACCGCCCCACTTTTTCGCCGAGACGCGATTCCAATCCCAAACCCAGCGGCGAAAGTCGTTCGCGAAAATGCGCGCGTAACGAATCGTTGACCGCCAATCGCCAGCCGCGCCGCCGTCCGCGCGCCGCCGCCAACGACATATTTTCTTCAATCGTGAGGTCGGCGCAAGTACCGGCAAGCGGATCTTGAAATACGCGCGCGACAACTCCGGCGCGCCGATGCGGCGGCAGCGAAGTCGCGTTTTTGCCGTCCAAAAAAATGTTGCCGGAATTTGGCAAAATGTCGCCCGCCAACACATTCAATAAAGTACTTTTTCCCGCGCCGTTTGAACCGATGACGGTAACAAATTCGCCGCGCGAAATGCAAAAACTCGTCTTGCGCAATGCCGCGGTTTCCAACGGCGTGCCGGAATGAAACGATACGCAAATGTCGCGCGCTTCAATCATTTTCGCGTCATTTTCGCGCGCGAATCTTCGCGCGGATTTTCGGCGCCATCAATGCCAGCGCGACCAAAATCGCGGTGACCAGATTCAAATCGGACGCCCGCAATCCGAATCCGTCGTAGCCCAACGCCAAGGCGACCGCAAGGCGATATAAAATCGCCCCGCACAAACAGGCGGCAAATTTAATCCAAATCGCTTTTCCGCGAATTAGCGTTTCGCCCAAAATGACCGCCGCCAACCCGAAAATAATCGTCCCCACGCCGGTTGTGACATCGGCGAATCCGGCGGATTGTGCAAACAATGCGCCGCCGAATGCGACCAACGCGTTTGAAATCGCCATTCCCAAATACACATAACTGCCCGGATTTCCGCCCGCCGCGCGCAACATTTTCGGATTGCCGCCGGCAGCCCGCATCGCCAATCCGGCTTCGGAAAGCAACATTCGCGTCAAAATCAAAATCAAAATCGCCGCCGCGAAAAATAATAATAACGGACGCGCATAAATCAAATCCAACGCGAAACTTTCCAGCGGCGAAAATAAAGTTTCTTCGCCGAGAAGCGAAATATTCGGGCGCCCCATAATGCGCAAGTTGACCGAAAACGCCGCCAGCATCGTGAGAATTCCGGCGAGTAAATGCAAAATGCCGCAATGCACGGCGAGAAATGCGGTTATCATTCCCGCCAATGCACCGCCCGCCGCCGCCGCAAAACTCGCCGTCCATGCACCCGCACCGCCGACAATTAACGCCGCTGCAATCGCACCGCCCAACGGAAAACTTCCCTCCACAGTCAAATCGGGAAAATCCAAAACGCGAAAAGTAAGAAATACGCCGAAAGCAACGACGCCATAAATCACGCCCAACTCCAACGCCCCCCAAAATGCGAGTGCGCTCATTGTTTTATGCGCCCCGCCGCCAAATCGTTTTAATTATCGGACAAAGCGGACGGCGGATTTTCTTGCGGCGGTGTTTCCGTTTCCGCGACATCGTTTTTTGCCCGTCTTGTCTGGTGTTTGGGTTTGTCCGCAGATGGCAGACAAATTTTTATGTCATCCATAACGCGCAATGCGTTGTCATTAAAAATTTTACGCATCGCCGATACAATATCTTCCGGATTCGGGCGATGACCGGCTTCTTTTCGCAACACCGTGCGCAAACAATTAAGCGCGGGTTCGGATACCAGCCCCGAAATCAGTGCGCGCGGTGTAAGCGATTTTTCTTTTCGCCACAACTTATCCAGTGCGCCTCTTCGTACGCTTTGGAAAGAAATCATGTCAAATTTTTTCGCCAACTGGTCGGGCGCGTCATGAATTACATCCCACGATTCCACCAACTGCATTTCCGCGGGCGGCGAAGGGTCCCAATGATGCAACTGCCACTGCCGCCCATTGCTAATAACAACCCATTCGCACCCTAACTTGGTCGCGTACTGCTCCGCCTGATTGAGATGTTTTTTGGCGAGGTCAATATTGACTCTTTTAATTTCAAGTACCAACGAGATTTTATCGGGCTTCGCCCGGATGGTGAAATCCGCGTGCTCGGTTTCGCCTGCGCCCTTGACGCTGTCCTCTCTGGACAAATGCTTAAAGGCATCGTAGCCGCAAATGCGTTCCAGCATTCGCTCTATGCGGCGGCGTGTCTCCGCCTCGTTGCCGTCCTGTTTTTGCAGTTCTTCCATCCAGCCGCGCGCCTCGCGGATATATTTTTTAATGTCTGACATTCTCTTTCCCTTATCACTCCCCGACAACTTTTGTCGGATTTGCCGTCAGCGAGTTCGGGAGTACCACGCCGTTCTTTTTGGCGGCGGACGGATTGATATAAATGTCTGTTCCTTTGGCGATTCGTGCGGGCATATCGGCGATTTTTTTGCCCCGCAAAACGCCGGCGACATAATCGGCGGTTTGATAGCCGACTTGATAATAATCAAATCCGACCGCCGCAACCGCACCGACCGCCTTGCCGTTTTCGTCTTCCACATAAGAAGTTGCCGCACCGAAAACCGGCGTTTTTGCCGCATCCGCCGCCGCCACCAACGCACCGATAGCGGACGCTACCGTGTTGTCCGTCATCGCATAAACAATATCGGATTCTTCCGCCACCAACTGCGCAGCGAAAGCGACTTCGGAAGTACGCGAGGCGGGCGATTCTACAAACGCCAGCCCGTTATCGGCGATGGCGTATTTTAATAACTCAATCAGCGAAAACGAATTCGCCTCGCCCGGGTTGTAGACGATTCCGATGGTTTTCATATTCGGCACAATTTCGCGCATGATGGCGACATGTTGTGCGACCGGCGAAATGTCCGACAAACCCGTGATATTGCCGTCCGGTTTTGCCATATCGCTCATCAGTTTCGCCCCGACCGGATCGGTCACTGCCGAAAAAATAATTGGAATAGTTTTAGTCGCATTCGCCAACGCTTGCGCCGACGGAGTCGCGATTCCGACCAAAACATCCGCGCCTTCGCCGACAAATTGTTGCGCGATTTGCGCCGCCGTCGCCGGATTTCCTTGCGCAGTTTGGAACTTGAAAATAAAATCTTCGCCCGCCACAAATCCGGCGTCACGCAATCCGGCAAGCAATCCGTTGCGACAGGCATCCAATGCGGGATGTTCCACAATTTGCGAAACCGCGACAACCGGTTTGTCGGCGGCAACTCCCGCAGCCGACAACGCAACAGCGGCAAAAACACTCATCAATTTATTTTTCATTGCAATTACTCCTTTGTGTGATAAACGAAATTCCCCCCCATTATAGCGCGTTTTTTTACAAAACCGCACCGCCCCCGCAAACGACAAATAACAGCGAAAAAAGCACCATTCCAGCGAACGCCGGAATCTTCCTTGTTCTAATTTATTCTAATTTATTCTAATTAGAATCAAGGAAATTTCCGTTCGCGGGAATGGTATTTTTTGCGGGATTTATTGCGCCGCTTCGGTGAGAAGTTGTTTCAGGCGTTCGGCACCGACTGCGCCCGGGACGGTGCGTTCGCCGATAACCAGAAACGGCGTACCGCGCACTTCCAGCAGATTTGCCAGACGTTGATTTTTGCGCAACGATTCGTTGACACTTTCGCTTTCGCTATCCAATTGCAGGCGTTCCCAATCCAATCCGGCAACATCCGCCGCTTCGCGTATTCCTTCTTCGGATAAACGTCCGCCGCGTTCCATCAGCGCGATGTGAAAAGCGGTGTAGCCGCCTTGTTTTTCCGCCGCCAACGCATAACGCGCCGCTTGTGCCGAAACCGCGCCCAACACCGGAAACTCCACGACTTTTACGCGCACATTTTCGTCACGCAAAAGCGGAAACATCCGCTTGCAATAGCCGCAGTTATAATCGGAAAACTCCACGACCAGCGCGCCTTCCTCCGCACCGAACGACGGCAACGATTCGTCATCGCGCAAGGCGGTAATCGCCCGCCGTCTGATTTCCATGTCCAGATTTGACCGCAACGCTACCAAAGAACTCGCGTCCGGAAATGTTTCGTATAACTCGCGCAAAAATTCGGCGCGGCGCGTTTCTTCGTCCGCCGTTTGCGCATAAACCGGCGCGCATACCGCCGCCGCCGCCATGATAAACACCGCACCCGTGCGGCGAATGTGTTTTTGCAATTGCATTATAACTTCTCCTTTTGTTTTCATATTGTTGCCGGTCGCAAATGCGCCAGCATCCGTTTTTCGCCGAACTTGACGCCACATGCCAGCAAGGCGGTCAGTCCCATATACAACACTGCGGCAACCAGCAACGCTTCGCTGTTCGCCAAAGTACGATAGGCGGTTTCGCGGGCGGCGGCGGTCAAATCCAAAATAGTAACGACGCTTGCCAGCGATGTGCCATGCATTAAAAATATCATTTCGTTGCCATATGCCGGCAACGCCCGCCGGAACGCCGAGGGCGCGACAATGCGCGTAAAAATTTGCATCCCGCCCATTCCCATTCCTTTCGCCGCTTCTATTTCGCCGGGCGCGGTGTTGCGAATCGCGCCGCCGAAAATCTCGGCGGAATAGGCGGCGGTGTTCAGCGAAAACGCCGCCAACGCGCACCAATACGGTTCGCGCAAATAATGCCACAACGCGCTTTCGCGTACCGCTTCAAATTGTCCGGTGCCGTAATACACAAGGAACAATTGTACCAGAAGAGGCGTGCCGGTCATAATGTATACGAATCCGCGCGCCGGAATTCGTGCCAATCGCCGCCGCGAATGCAATGCAACCGCCAGCGGCCACGCCAATACAAATCCCGCCGCCAGCGATAATGCGGTCAATTCCACGGTCATCAGCAACCCCTGCCAATACAAAGCGCCGTATTTTTGCAGAATGTGCGCGAAAACTTCCATTTTACGCCGTCCCGCGCCGCACATAGCGGTCAATCGCATCAAATACCGAACCGCTTGCGGTCGTCAAAAGCAAATAACCGCACGCCGCCGCACCGTAAAATAAAAACGGCAATCGCGTCGCCGATTTCGCCTGATTCGCCACCGCCATCATATCGTTGGACAATCCAATCACCGATACCAGCGCGGTCGCTTTCAACAAAACTTGCCAATTGTTGCGGATTCCGGGCAAGGCGTGTCGCAACATTTGCGGAAAAATAACGCGCCAAAATACCGCCCGCCGCGACAATCCGACTGCCAAACCGGCTTCGCGTTGTCCGTCCGGCACGGCAAGAAGCGCACCGCGAAATGTTTCGGTCATATACGCGCCATAAAATAAACCAATTGCGACCGCGCCCGCCCAGAATGGCGAAATTTGCAATACTTCGCCGCTGGACGCATCGGCATCGGACAAAAGAAAATTGAGCAGTTTTTGCGCCTCAAAATAAACCAGAAGAATAAAAACCAATTCGGGAATACCGCGCACGGCGGTCGTATAAATTCCCGCACAACGCCGCGCCCACCGATTCGCCGAAGTTTTCGCCGCCGCCCCTGCGAGTCCGAGTGCCAACGCCAACGTCAGCGAAGTCAGGGCGATAGCGGCGGTCAACGCCAGCCCCGCAACAAACCGCCATTCATATCCCAGCAGCATTCTTTTATTATAACGAATTCGCCCCGCGCCGTGAATTCGGGCGGCGAGTTGCGGCGTACGGAAAAATCGGTTATAATCGTGCGGCGGGTCGGTTCTGCATGGTGCGGTGAAAATCGGGTCAGATTCGGAAGGAAGCAGCCCTAATCGCCCTCCGCCAGTGCCGGAAACTTGACCCGCCTGTCTTAAAAACTTATGAACGCCGCATCTTCTTCGTTTTTGTCGCTTGCCCGCAAATGGCGACCGCAAACATTTTCCGAATTGGTCGGACACGACTACACGGCGCGCGTTCTGCAAAACGCCGCCCGCGATTCGCGTTTGCATCACGCTTTTTTATTTACCGGCACCCGCGGAGTCGGCAAAACGACTCTCGCCCGCATTGTCGCCAAAATGGCAAACTGCCCGCACGCCGAAGACGGCAAACCGTGCCTGAAATGCGAAATCTGCGAACAAATCACCGCCGGGCGGATGCTGGATGTCATAGAGTTGGACGCCGCCTCGCATACCAAAGTTGAAGAAATGCGCAATCTTCTGGAAGGCGCAAACTATCCGCCGGTGCAAGGCAAATATAAAATTTTTATCATTGACGAAGCGCACATGCTCAGCAAATCCGCCTTCGCGGCAATGCTTAAAACGCTGGAAGAACCGCCGGATTATCTGAAATTTGTGTTGGCGACAACCGACCCGCAAAAGTTGCCGGCGACAATTCTTTCGCGCTGTTTGTGTTTTGCGTTGCGTCCGCTAGAACGGGCGCAAATCGCCGCGCGATTATCCGAAGTATTGCGCGCCGAAGGACGCGAGTTTGACGATGCCGCAGTCAATGCCGTCGCCCGCCTTGCACGCGGCAGTATGCGCGACGGTTTAAGCATTTTGGAACAAGCACTCGCCCATCACGACGGTCGTCTGGAAGCCGAATCGGTGCGCCGCATCACCGGCGACATAGACGCGGGAATTCTCGCGGATATATTGCGCGCCATTGCCGCCGGAGATGCGGGCGCAGTGCCATCTTTCGCCGCCCGTTTGCGCGATGACGGCGCGGGTTACGACACCGCGTTAGCACATTTGGCAACGCTTTTTTACAAAATCGCGCTATTTCGCGCCGCCCCCGATGCCGCCGCCGAAAGCGCGGAAGAACGCAAAATGATAGAATCGCTCGCGCCGCTATACGACGAAAATGAAACGCAACTGATGTACGAAATTGCAGTACGCGGACGCACGCAACTGCCGTTCGCCCCGGATGCGCAAACCGGTTTTGAAATGACGGTTTTGCGCATGATTCGCTTTGCGCCGCGTACCGCAGAAGGCGATTTTTCCGCCCCGCCAAATCCCGCCCCAAAAAATATAAAAGATGAAACCGCAAAATCCGCCCCTGTCGCAAAATCCGCGGAAAATAATGCGACAAATGGCGCGGGAAATGAAATTGAAATTGCGAATAAAATCGCGAATAAAATCGTAAATGAAACCGCGAATGAAACCGCGGAATCCACCGCCGAAAAAAATGCGGAAATCGCAATAAACGGAAATGCGAAAAATACCGCCGCCGCCGCGAAATCCGCGACAAACGGCGCAAATGAAATTGAAATTGCAAATGAAACCGTGAATAAAATCGTAAATGCAACCGCGAATGAAATCGCAAAATCCGCTGCCGAAAAAAATGCGGAATCCGCAATAAACGGAAATGCGAAAAATACCGCCGCCGCGAAAAATAATGCGGTAAACGGCGCAAATGAAATTGAAATTGCAAATAAAACCGCGAATAAAATCGTAAATGAAACCGCGAATGAAACCGCGAAAATCGCGATAAACGGCGGGGCGATAAACGGCGTTTCGCTCGCACAAAAATGGCGGGAAATGCGCGACAAATTGCACGGCACCGCGCGCGCCCTCGCCGATATGTGCATTCCGGTTGAGTTGTCCGGCGATGGCATCATTTTGCGCGCCGACAAATCGCAAAAACACAATCGCAAAACAATGTTGCCCGAATTGGAAAAACAACTGCGGGAAAATTTTCATCCGCAGTTTTCGGTACTAGTGCAAGACGGCGAAGACGAAGCCGCCGCCGCCGCCCGCAAAAAAGAGTTATATGCGGCGGCGACCGGTGCGCCATTTGTCCGCGAATTGCTGGCAATCGCCCCGGAAGCGGCATTGGTACCGGACAGCATTCAAGTTTATCACCCGGAGACACCCCATGAACGACAATATGATGAATCTTAAATTCGGCGATTTGTTCAAAAACGCCCGAAAAATGCAAGAACAAATGGAAAAAACGCGCAAGGAACTCAGCGAAGCGGAAGTTGTCGGCGAAGCCGGCGGCGGAATGGTTCGCCTGTGTCTTGTCGGCGGGCGGCGGGCGAAAAAAATACACATTGACGCCGCCATTCTCGGCGATTGCGAAATGCTGCAAGACCTCGTTGCCGCCGCCATAACAGACGCTTTGCGCAAATCCGAAGCGATGATAAGCGAAAAAATGCGTTGCTCGCTCGAAAACGCGATGCAAACGCCGGAAGAATGAACGCGCCCGGCTATTGCGGTTTTGCGGCGGCGTGGTATACTTCGCTTCCGATGATGTTTTTTCGCCGCCTTGTTTTGTTGCCGTTGCTGTTGTCGGCGGCGGCGTTCGCCGAACAACCCGGCGACAGTGCCGCCGCAAAAGCCAATCATTGCGTCGGTTGCCACGACATTCCGGGTTATCGTTCGGTTTTCCCCGAAGTGTATCCGGTGCCAAAAATCATCGGACAAAACGCCGCTTTCATAGAAACCGCCTTGCGTGCCTATCGTGACGGCACACGCAAACATCCTTCCATGACCGGCATTGCCGCACAACTTTCGGACGAAGATATTAAATTGCTCGCCGATTGGTACGCCGGCGGCGGAGATGGCGAATGAAAAAACTTTTAACAATTTTAACGATTTGGACGATTTTGTTCGCCGCCGCCGCTCCCGTTTCAATGGCGGGCGATGTGGAAGCGGGGGCGGCAAAAGCCGAACCGTGTGCGGCATGTCACGGCGCGAACGGCAACACGCCCATCGCCGACAATCCCAAAATCGCCGGACAACATCGTTTATATTTGCTGTATGTTCTCCGTGCCTACAAATCCGGCGAACGCCAGAACGCGATAATGGCGGCGCAAACCGCCCCGCTTTCGGACGAAGATTTGCAAGATTTGGCGGCATATTTCGCGGCGCAGCCCGGCGATTTACGCTGATTCCGATGCGCTGGCTCGCCGCTTTCACAATTGCAGTCGTATTATTCGGCGGCGGATTTTGGACGGCACTCACAAGCGAATCCGCTTTCGCCGATGACGAAAAAAGAACTTTTCCGCTCGCCAAAATGCGCGAATTTACCGAAGTTTTCCACATCATAAAAGAAAGTTATGTAGAAGAAATTTCGGACGATGCGCTGATTGAAAACGCCATTCGCGGAATGCTGGATGGTTTGGACCCGCATTCCGCTTATTTGTCGGCAGAATCGGTAGCAGCATTCGAAAAAAGCATTCACGCCGAAGAATACGGCGGAGTCGGCATCTATATCGGCGAACGAGACGGCTGGGTAGAAGTAGTATCGCCCATCAACGACACGCCCGCCGCGCGCGCCGGTTTGCGCCCCGGCGACATTGTCGTCAAAATTGACGGACAATCCACGCAAGGAATGGAAATTAACACAGCGGTCGGAATGATACGCGGCGAAATTGAAAGCGCAGTATCGCTGGATATTCTCACGCCGGGCGCAGACAGCGCGCGCATGGTGATATTGTTGCGCGAAAAAATTGTCGCACCGACAGCAGTCGCATCGCTGGCAGAACCCGATTACGGCTATTTGCGCATCAACCGCTTTCAACGCGAAACGGTTGCAGATACTATCAAAGCGATTGACAAATTGTACGCCGAAAACGGCGCGCCGTTGCGCGGTCTAATATTGGATTTGCGCAACAATCCGGGCGGACTTTTAGAAACCAGCATCGGCATCGCCTCTATTTTTCTGCCCGAAGGCGTTACCGTCGTCAGCGACCGCAATCGCAACGGCGCAAACCATCTGCAAGCGTCCGCAAACTATTATCACGGATTAGAAAACAAAGAAGAAATCAAAAAAGTGCGAATAGTCGCGTTAGTCAACAACGGCAGCGCCTCCGCCTCCGAAATTGTCGCCGGCGCATTGCAAGATCACCGCCGCGCAGTCATTGTCGGACAACGCACCTACGGCAAAGCGTCCGTGCAATCTTTTTTGCGGCTGCCGTCCGCCGCCAATAAAACCGCCATCAAACTCACAACAGCGCGCTATTTTACGCCGCTCGACCGCTCAATTCAAGCGGTCGGAATCACGCCCGACATTCCCGTTTTCGCCGCCAACAGCGTCAAACAAGAAAACGAAAACGGCATCATTTTGCGCGAAAGCGATTTGGCGGGACATCTGGAAAATCCCCAGTTGCAAGACGGCGAAACCCCCGAAGAAACAGAAACCGCCGATACCCCCTTTATCCCGCAAGACGATCATCAATATGATCAAGCGTTGCTGGTGCTGAAAGCGCTGGCAATCGGCGGTTAATCCGCCCCCGCAACATTCCAACAAACGCCCCGCCATGCGCGGCGGCAGAATCATCGCGCCGTTTTTATGCGCGATTTTGGCGGCGGCAACATTTGCGGCGGCTGCGAATGCACCCGATTTAACTTTGGCACGCCCCTATCGCGGCGATGCCGATGTTCGCGATTATTACGCCAGCGAAAAACTGGACGGCGTTCGCGCTTATTGGGATGGCAAAGTTTTGCGTTCAAGACGCGGCAATATTTTCGCCGCACCAGAATGGTTTTTGCGCGGATTTCCCGATTTTCCGTTAGACGGCGAATTGTGGAGTCGGCGCGGCGATTTCGAAAATATCAGCGGAATCGTCCGCCGCCAAAAACCGCACAAAGGATGGCGGCAAATTAACTATATGATATTTGATATGCCGCAAGAACCCGGCGATTTCCGCACCCGTCTCGCCAAAATGCGGCAAGTTGTCGCAGCGGCAAAATTGCCGCATTTGCGCGTTGTCGCACAACACGAATTGCAAGATGCGGCAGAATTGCAAACAATGATGCGCACCATCGCAAACGGCGGCGGCGAAGGCGTAATGTTACGCCGCAAAAACGCCCCCTACCGCAGCGGACGAAATGCCGATTTATTAAAAGTAAAACCTTTTGCGGACGCAGAAGCGAAAGTTATCGCACACCATCCGGGCAAGGGAAAGTTTGCGGGAATGTTAGGCAGTTTGGAAGTGGAAACCGCAGACGGAATCCGCTTTCGCATCGGCACAGGATTTTCGGACGCCGAACGCCAATCGCCGCCGCCCCTCGGTGCGATTATCACCTACCGCCACAGCGGATTAACAAACACCGGAAAACCACGATTCGCCGTATTCCTCCGCATCCGCAACGACGAACCGCCACCCCCGCCGTAATTTTCGCGTTCCCGACTCGCCCCTGACATTTGTCGGGGGCGAAACAAGTACGGCGGAGTTTACTCCGCCCCGCCGCCGCCCGATTCTCACCGACAAATTCCCGCCCTCCCCGCTGTCATTCCCGCGAACGCGGGAATCCATTTTCACCGACAAATCCCCGCGTTCACGCCGTTTTTTGCGAAAAAATGCGCGGGAATTCCAAACTTAATTTTCGCGTAAAATGTGCCACCCCCGATTCCATTCCCGCCCGTTTTTTCGCGGAATTACCGCCGCCCCTTTTTCCATTTCCGCCTTTTACGAATTCGGGCGGGATGTGTTATACTTTCGGTAATGTTTTATTTTAATAGAGGAGACAGAAATGAAAACGATAACCAACCAAATCATCAATCGCGTTTTTGCCGCCGTTTGCGGCTTTCAAATTGTTAAGGGGGGGGGGGGGGGGGGGTATAACTCTCTAAAAGGCGCGTGTATACGCGGTTTTTCTGCACTTTCCGCCGCCGTTTTTTCGGCGACAATCCAAAAAATCATCATCGCCGCCGCCGTCTTTTTTGCGGCGGGATTTACAACTTCCGCAAATGCACAAGTCGGAGTTGACACGCCCGCAATGGCGGAAGTTTGGACAAAACCGGGATATACCCGTACAGTCGGTGATACGACTATTGACTTTGATATGACAATACCGGAAATTTATATGAAAAGGGATGAAGAGAATTATATGCCTGCTGTCCAATTTGCGTTTATTGCTGGTACTACTGCGGGTGAAGAATGTCCTTCTGTTGGATTGTGTTATTTGTTAGATGGCATGACAGTATTTTTTAAAGCGGGCGATAGTGTTGAATTAGGACAATTTGATCACCCACGGAATGTTATTACTCCTCCGACCGTGCGGATTTATACGACAAATCCGGGCGGGGAGTTAGCGTTTGCACAATACAGCGGAACGGTAGGCGTTGCCGAAAGCGGCGAGTTTTACCTTGATGACAATTGGGAAGAAACTGACATAGCGGCGGCGAGAGGATTTGTTCCCGCCGTTTGCGACACGGATAGCGGTTATGAATTGCAACCCGATATGACAAGTTGCTTAATTCCCGCAACTTGCGGAGATAATGCGGAAAGAAATTCGGACGATATTACGATGTGCGTTTGCAATTCCGGGCATCAATTTGTTGCAGATTCCACAACAACTTGCGAACCGATTCCCGCAACTTGCGGAAATAATGCGACAAATGACCCGGACGATATGACGATGTGCGTTTGCGATGCAGACCATAGATTTGTTGCAGATTCTACGACAACTTGCGAACCGATTTCGCAAGACGGCAACACGGAAACGCAACCGCCGCAAACGCAAAATCCGACAACGCAAACACCGCAAAATCGGGCGGATAATAAGGAGAGAAGGGTAAAATCTATCAATACCGCTACCGGACTTTTGGCTGTCGGAGTGATAGCGGTATTTTTGGCAGGCGGCGTTCCGTCTTTTAATATGTCGCCAGATTTCGGCTACCGCATCACCGAAAGCGGCTATTCCGCAAATGTCGGCGGACGGGCGGATTTCCGAAAAGACAATTGGCATTTGTATTATTTCGCAAATCAAACAAACGCAAATGGCGAATTTGAAGATTTCCGCTACGAAAGCGGCGGAAAATACACAGCGGATTTTTGGACCGCAACATTTTCCGAATCAGTTTCCGGCGAAACGGCGGATTATAACTTTTCGCTTTCGGCAAATTTGCAAAACAGAATCTGGAAAATATCCCCCGTTTACCGTTTGCATTCCGAATACGAAAAAGGCGAAACGGAAACGCAAAACGAATTAAATTTGCAAGGAAATTTCCGCTATAACCGCTGGACGATTCTCCCCTCCGCCGGATTCCGCTGGGAAAACGCAAACGATTTTTCCGAAAATGCCCGATTCCAAATAAACGCGATTCATCGTTTTTAATTTCGGAAAAAAGGCGGCGAAAAAGCGGCGGAAATTCCCGCGTTCACCTCGTCATTCCCGCGAAAGCGGGAATCCATTTTTACCGACAAATTCCCGCATTCACATCGTTTTTTGCAAAAAAAATGTGCGGGAATTTCAAACTTAATTTTCGCGTAAAATTCGCGGAAATTCCAAAATTAATCGCCCGTAATGGATTCCCGCTTTCGCGGGAATGACAGCGTTTTTTTCGCAGAATTCCGCCGCCGATGAATTAAGCAAATGCGGAAATGACGGCGGCGAGGGCGCAGGCGAACATTCCGCAAACTTCGGAAAGACGCGGTTTTTCGGAAAAAGCGGCGCGTCCCAACAAATAGGCAAGCGGCAACTCCACTTGCGCCAAAGTTTTAACAAGGGCGGGATGTGCCAGCAAAAACGCACTCGCCCAACCGACCGAACCCAAAAATCCGCAAACGCCAACCGCAACAGCACGGCGGCGTACCCGCCAAATCGCCGCAAAATTGAACTTTCCGCGCAAAAGTAAAAATCCGCCCGCCAGAATCGTCTGCAAAAACAACATCACAAAAAGCACGAATGCCGCCGCAACAATCGGCGACGCATCCGGCAACGCCGCACCCGCCCGCTTTATGCATAACGCGGTCAATGCGAAACCGCCGCCGATGCATATTCCGACAATCGCCGTTCGCTTATCGCCGTTATGCGGGACGAGAAGCAAAATGCCCGCCGCCCCGACGACGACTCCGGCAATGCCCGCCGGCGACAGCGGCAATCCGAAAAACAGCGCGCCGAAAAGCGCGATTTGCGCCGCCTCGGTTTTGGAAAATGCCGTGCAAACCGCAAAGTTGCGCCGCGCAAATAATCGCACAAGCAACAATGTCGCGCCGATTTGCAAAACGCCCGCCGCCGCCGCATAAAAAATAAAAAGCGCATTCGGCGCGGGAATTTCGCCGGGCAACAACCACAAATACAACGGCGCGAACGGCAACGCAAAGCCGAAACGCAACCATGTAATCGTTTCGCCGTCCAACACCGGCAGCAGCGATTTTTGGCAACCGGTGCGCGCGACCTGCATCACCGCAGCGAACAAAGTAATCGGAATCCACCATTCCACCGCGAAATTATAGCGGACGGCAACGAAAATGCGCGAATTGCCGAATTCCCGCTTTTGCGAATTGCTGACTTAAAAAAAATTTGGTTGAAAAACGCAAGATTCCAAATAAACGCGGTTTATCGTTTTTAATTTCTAATTCGTCATTTCCGAAAAAATAACTTTGTCGCCGGAAAAAGAAAAAAGAAAAGGCGGCGGGAAAAGAACCTTCCATTCCGATGTAAATCGGAATCTCCCGCAGAGATTCCGGCGTTCGCCGGAATGGTAAATTTTATTTTCGGCGGAATTTCGCCGCGTTCACCTCGTCATTCCCGCGAAAGCGGGAATCCATTTTTACCGACAAATTTCCGCATTCACCTCATTTTTTTGCAAAAAAAATTCGCGGAAATTCCAAACTTTCGCGTAAAATGTGCGGAAATTCCAAAATTAATTTTTGCATAAAATTCGCGGAAATTCTAAAATTAATCGCCCCGAATAGATTCCCGCTTTCGCGGGAATGACGGCGTTTTTTCGCGGAATTCCGCCGCGTTTTGCCGGAATGAAAAATTTTATTTTCGCAGGATTTCGCGGAAATGATAAATTTTATTTTCCGGTCTTTTTGCGGAAATTCCAAAATTAATTTTTGCGTAAAATGTGCGGATTCCCGCCGTCATTCCCGCGAAAGCGGGAATCCATTTTTACCGACAAATTCCCGCATTCACCTCATTTTTTGCAAAAAAAATTCGCGGAAATTCCAAAATTAATTTTCGCGTAAAATTCGCGAAACTCCAAAATTAATCACCCCGAATAGATTCCCGCTTTCGCGGGAATGACGGCGTTTTTTTGCGAAACTCCGCCGCGTTTTGCGGGAATGGAATGTACTTTTTCCGGTCTTTTTGTGGAAATTCTAAAATTAATCGCCCCGAATAGATTCCCGCTTTCGCGGGAATGACGGCGTTTTTTCGCGAAACTCCGCCGCTTTCGCCGGAATGAAAAATTTTATTTTCGCGGAATTTCGCCGGAATGGAATGTACTTTTTTTTCCGCCGAAATGTGATTTGACACGGGGGCGGGGAGGCGGAAAAAAATATTGATTTTTGTGCGAACGGTGAAGCGCGGCGTTTCGGTTGTAAAATGCGAAATATGAACGCGCGACCGCAAAAACCGCCGGACGGCATTCCGCCCTTGCCCGGCGTGTATCAATTTGTGGACGGCAAGGGCGCGGTGTTGTATGTCGGCAAGGCGGCGAATCTCAAAAAGCGGGTTGCGTCTTATTTTCATCGGACACGGCATTCGCCGCGCATTCGCCTGATGCTAAACGCGATGCGCGATGTGGAAGTTACGGTTGTCGCATCGGAACACGCCGCGTTGCTTTTGGAAAATAATTTAATTAAAGAACTTCGTCCGCGCTACAACATTCTTTTTCGCGATGACAAAACTTATCCGCGTTTGCGAATGACCGCGCACGCCTATCCGCGTTTGATGTACGCGCGCGGCGAAGCGACAGACGGCGGCGCATCTTTCGGACCGTTTCCGGACGGCGGTGCGGTGCGCGAGACGATTAATATTTTGCAGCGCGTATTCCGATTGCGCACTTGCGCCGATTCGGCGTTTGCGAATCGCGCCCGTCCGTGTTTGTTGCACGGCATCGGCAGATGCAGCGCGCCTTGCGTAAACGCCGTGTCGCCGCAACAATACGCCGCCGATGTTCGCGGTGCAAAAACATTGTTGGCGGGTGATAGTCGCGGTGTGGAAACCGAATTACGCGCGCGAATGGCGGATGCTGCCGCGCAGTTGGAGTTTGAAAAAGCCGCCGCTTTGCGCGACCGTTTGCGCGCTTTGTCGGTGATGCGCGCGAAACATTTTGCGGAAGATTCCGGTTCCGCGAACATTGATTACATCGGCGTGCATTGCGAAAATGATGACGCTTGCGTCAATGTCGTGATGGTACGCGGCGGGCGGCGACTCGGCGAACGGCGGTTTTTTCCCGAAAAAACGCATTCCGCAACTCCCGCCGAAACGATGGCGGCATTTATCGGGCAACACTACGCCGCGGTCAAAACGCCGCCGGCAATTGTCGTTTCAGTACGCCCGTCGCCGTTGCCGGAATCGCCGCCGATTGTCGCATCCGCCCGCGGCATACAAAAACGCCGCGCCGAAGATGCCGCCCGCAATGCCGCCGTGGCGCTTTCGTTGCGGCGTGCTAAACGCGATTCCGCCGCCGAAAAACTGCGCATTCTCGGCGACCGTTTGGGCATTGCCCCGCCTGCACGAATTGAATGTTTTGATGTCAGTCACAGCGCGGGCGAATCGCCGGTGGCGGCGCGGGTTGTTTTTGTTGACGGCGCACCGCATACTTCGCATTATCGCCGCTACGCGATTTCGGCGAAAGGCGGAGACGACATTGCCGCTATCGGCGAGGCGACCGGACGATGTTATCGCCGCATTGCCGCCGAAAAAACGCCGCCGCCCGATATGGTTTTAATTGACGGCGGCGCGGCACAATTGGCGGCGGCGCGGGCGGCAATTCCGGCGGCGTTTTCGTTTCCGATTCTCGCCATTGCGAAAGGCGAAGGACGCCGCCCGGGATTGGAAAAACTGATTGCCGAAGACGGCGAAATCATGCGCTGGGACGAAACCGATTCCGCCTTTCATCTTTTGCAGGAAGTGCGGGACGAAGCGCACCGCTTTGCAATTGGCGGTCATCGTCTGCGCCGTGATAAAAAACGCCGCACCTCATCGCTGGAAGAAATTGAAGGCGTCGGCCCGAAGTTGCGGCGCGCGCTTGTCGGTTATTTTGGCGGTTTACGCGGATTGCGTGCGGCGGGCGAGGCAGAATTGATTAAAATTAGAGGGGTCAGCCCGCGGCTGGCAAAACGCATTTACGATTCTCTGCACGAATGAAATTAATGACCGTCCCAAATATTTTATCGGCGTCCCGGCTGGCGGCGGCACCGGCATTGGCGGCGGTGTTTTGGCTGCCGCTGTGGACTTCCGCGCCGCAAAATATCGCGGACATTGCGGCAACCGCGCTTTTTTTGCTCGCGGCGGCAACCGATTTTGCGGACGGTTATTGGGCGCGTCGCCATCGGCAACAATCCCGATTCGGCGCGTTTTTGGATCCGGTGGCGGATAAAATTCTTGTCGTCACCGCGCTGCTTTTGTTGGTGGATGCTGGACGCGCGCCGGTTGTTGCGAGTTTGCTGATTGTCGCGCGCGAAGTTGTTGTGTCGGCGTTGCGCGAATGGGCGGCGCTCGCCGGTGCGGAACGCGCCGTGCGGGTATCCGCCGCCGGAAAATGGAAAACGGCGACGCAAATGATTGCGGTGCCGTGTTTGTTTGCCGGCGATTTGCTCGCTTTCGCATCCGTTGTCGGGGCGACAATGTTGTGGGCGGCGGCGTTGCTGGCGTTGTGGGCGATGACGGCGCATTGTTTGGCGTTGCGGAAATCGCGCGAATGATGCGGTTGTTAAAAATTTTGTTTTGGGGCGGCGTGTTCGGCGCGCTCAATGCCGCGTTTTTTGCCGTCATTACTTTGGCGGTGATTTATCAGAAACTGCCGCAACTGGACGCGCTCGCCGATTATCGCCCGCGTCTGCCGATGCGCGTATACACCAGCGAAGGCGATTTGATGGGCGAATTTGGAGAAGAAAAACGCGCCTATCGCGCCTATCATGAATTTCCGGAACTGCTCGTCAACGCGATTTTGCAAACCGAAGACGCACGTTTTTTCTCGCATCGCGGACTGGACATTTTTGGCGTAGCGCGCGCCGCCTTGGGTTATTTTCACGGGCGGCGCGAAGGTGCGAGTACGATTACGATGCAAGTCGCGCGCAACTTTTATCTGACTCGCGAACGAACGCTGACTCGCAAAATTACCGAAATTCTTCTCGCCTTGAAAATTGAAAGACGATTCGGCAAACGCGAAATTTTGGAACGCTATATGAATCAAATTTATTTGGGGCGTGGTGCGTTCGGTTTCGCCGCCGCTACTCAAACTTATTACGGCAAACCGATGGAAGAACTCGCGGTCGCCGAAATCGCGTTGCTGGCGGGATTGCCGAAAGCACCGAGTGCTTACGACCCGCGTCGCCATCCCGATGCGGCGAAACTGCGGCAAACGCATGTGTTGCGGCGGATGCGGGATGGCGGACTCATAGACAAAACGCTATATTCGGAATTGGTTGCGGCGGAGTTGCCGCCGTTGCGTTCGGCGGCGCAAAAGCGCGATGTAGAAGCGTCGTTCGTCGCCGAATCCGTGCGGCAACGGATGCTTGATCATTTCGGCGAAGAGGCGTACGAACGCGGATTGAAAATTTATACGACCATTCAAACGCGCCTGCAAAATGCGGCGGTACACGCGGTGCGGCGCGGACTTCTGGCGCACGAATCACGGCGCGACTATGCCGGTCCGGAATCTTTTTTGGATGTGCGCGGATTGACCGCCGAAGAAATTGTCGCCAAACTGCGCGCCACAAAACCGGTCGGCGGACTCAACGCCGCCGTCATTGTCGCCGCTAACGGCGAAGGATTATCTTTCATCGCCGCCGATGGAAAACGGCGCACCATTTCCGCCAAGGCGCTGGGGCGATTGCGCCGTCATCTGCCCGGCGGCGGACAAAAACCCGAACTCGCACCGGGCGCGATAGTACGATTCGTAGACAACGATGAAAAAGTTTCACTCGTTTCCGCACCTTCGGCGGAAGCGGCATTGGTCGCGCTCGCGCCCGAAGACGGCGCGATATTGGCGCTTGCGGGCGGTTTTGATTTCAATCGCAATCAGTTCAATCACGCCGTGCAGGCGCGCCGTCAACCCGGTTCCAGCATTAAACCGTTCATCTATTCGGCGGCGTTGGAAAAAGGATTAAATCCCGCCAGCATTCTTCCCGATACGCCGATATTTTTGTCGCCCGAAGAAACCGGCAGCGGCGAAAGTTGGGAACCACGCAACTACGACGGCAAAGCAGACGGTCCGATTTTGTTGCGGCGTGCGTTGGCGCGTTCCAAAAATTTGGCGACTATTCATTTGCTGAAGTTTATCGGCATTCCGTACGCGCGAGATCATCTTACGCGTTTCGGATTTCGCCGCCGGGATCATCCGCCGTATCTGACGACCGGATTGGGGGCGGGGGCGACTTCGCCGATGGAGTTGGCGTTGGCGTATTCGGTATTTGCCAACGGCGGTTTTCGCGTAAAAGATTATCTGATTTCGCGCGTGGAAGATTATGACGGCAATGTCATCATAAACGAGTTGGATTTTGAATCACGGCGGCGGGCGATAGATGCGCGCAACGCATTTATTATGACTTCGCTTTTGCAAAGCGCGATAAAAGAAGGCACCGGACGAAGCGTTCTCAATATCGTCAATCGCGCCGATTTGGCGGGCAAAACCGGCACGACAAACAACTTTTACGATGCGTGGTTTGGCGGTTTCGGCGGCGACATTGTCGCGGTGGCGTGGATCGGCTACGACCGGCTGCGTCCGCTTGGCAAACAAGAAACCGGCGGGCGGGCGGCGTTGCCGATATGGGGCGATTTTATGGCGACCGCGCTGGAAGGACGGCGCGAAGCGCAATATCTCCCGCCGCCGGGAATTGTCGCCGCCGATATTGACGGCGAAACCGGACGGCTGCTGTCGGCAAAAGACGCCGCCGCCGGCAGGCGCGAATATTTTTATCAGGAATCGTTGCCCGCTACCGCCGACACTGCGGACGACACCGGAGAATTGTTTTGACGGCGGCGGGATTTTTTTTGTTGCGTCTTTTGGGGCGGTTGCCGTTGCGCGGGCGGCGATATCTCGGCGCACGGCTGGGCGACATTGCAAGATTGCTGTTGCGGCGGCGGCGGCGAATCGCGATGCAAAACTTGTCGCTGGCGTTTCCCGAATTTACGGCGGCGCGGCGGCAGGCGGTGTTGCGGCGGCATTTTCAACTTTTGGGCGCAGTTCTTTTGGACGAATGCGCCATTCTCGGAATGTCCGCCGCGGATATTAAAAAATGGGTGCGGCTGGACGGCGAGGAAGAGTTGCGCGGGCGTTCGGTGTTGTTGTGTGCGCCGCATTTTGTCGCCGCCGGGGCGGGCGGTTTGCGATTGACGGCGGAAACCGGCGATGCAACAATGTTTCACTATCGCCCTTTGCACAATGTTTTTTGGGATTTGTTTTACCGCCGACTGCGAGAGAAATTCGGCGCGGTCGGAATCTCCGCAACCGGCAACGGCGCGATGCGCACATGCGCCCGTCATCTGCAACGCGGCGGATTGTTGTTTTATTTGCCGGACACGGACGCGGGGCGGCGCAAAAACTCCGTATTTGCGCCCTTCCTCGGCGTCGCCGCCGCCGCAACAACGACAACCGCGCCGCGGCTGGCGACAATTGCAAAATCGGAAGTGCGCGTACTGACTTCATTTTGTACCGACGACGGTTATGCGTTGCGATTGTCGCCGCCGCTAGCAAATTTTCCCGGCGCGAACGCCGCCGCGGATGCAAAACGAATAAACGAAATTATCGGCGCGGAAGTTCGCCGCGACCCGGCGCAATATTACTGGCTGCATCGGCGATTCAAAACCCGCCCCGAAGGGGAGGCGCCGCGTTATGCCTGATATTCGTTTTACAAAAATGCACGGCGGCGGCAACGATTTTGTCGTCATTGACGCGGTGCGCCAAAAACTGCCGCCAAACTTTCCGGCAATAAAAATCGCTTCGCGCCGTCTGGGAATCGGTTGCGACCAGATTTTAATTTTGGAACGCCCGCGCGGCGGCGGTGCGGATTTTTATTATCGGATTATCAACGCGGACGGCGGCGAAGTCGGACAATGCGGCAACGGTGCGCGATGTGCGCATGCGTTTTTGCGACAGCGGGGACTCGCGCGGCGGCGAAAACTTCGCTTGCGGACAAACACCGCACAAATCATTACCGAAGACGCCCGCAAAAAAGAAGTGCGCGCCTATCTGGGCGTGCCGGAATTCGCCCCGGCGAAAATTCCGTTGCGGCGCAAAAAAGAACATTTGTGGTATTCGCCATCCGCTGCGGAAGGCGGTGCGCTTTTGCCCGGGCGATTTGCGGCATTGTCGCTGGGCAATCCGCATGCGGTTTTTGTCGGCGAAACGGACGACATTGCGGAGGCGGGAGCGGCGTTGAATGACCGGCGGCGGCTTTTTCCCGAAGGCGTCAACGCGACATTTTGTCGCCGCGAAGAAGACGGAATTTATGCGCGCGTTTTTGAACGCGGAGTCGGCGAAACGCCTTCATGCGGAAGCGCGGCGGTTGCGGCGGCAACAGTTTTCATTCGCGGCGGCGCACATCGCAGTCCCGTGCGCGTACGAATGGCGGGCGGCGAATTGTTATGCGGATGGCGCGGAGACGGCGAATCGGCATGGCTGCAAGGCAGCGTCAATTTTGTTTTTGACGGCGTTATTCGTCTGTGATGTAAAATAACATTTTCGGGCGCTTAGCTCAGCGGGAGAGCGCCGCCTTCACACGGCGGAAGTCACTGGTTCAATCCCAGTAGCGCCCACCGGTTTTTTATCGCCGCAACAATCGCCGCAATCAAATAATCCTCGCTTCTTTCAATCGCGCCAGCAAATATGCCATCGGGCGGGTGCCTTTTACGCTGTTGCACCAGCCGCAAAGTAATTGCAAATTCGGTTTAATATCGCGCCCGCCTTGTTCGCGCGATTCTTTATGATCCACAGTTAAATTGCGAAACGGAAATTCGTGGCGACAACCCGCGCATTTTCCGTCTTGCATTCCGTATAACTCATGACTGTATATTTTCGGATTTACGGTTAAATCGCCTTCGTCCGTTCGCACCGGCAAATCTTCGCGCACCGATATTTTTTTCCACGCACCTTTTGTCGTGAGAATATCTTGCGCATTTTGCAAACGCGCTTGAATTAAATTTGTCGCCATCGGCGAAATGTCCGCGCCAATCCATCGCCGCCCCAACATTTCCGCCGCCACCATCGCCGTCGCACAGCCGCAAAACGGATCTAAAATCACATCGCCTTCGTCCGAAGACGCTTTTATGATTCGTTGCAAAAGCGCCAGCGGTTTCTGAGTCGGATAGCCGGTGCGTTCTTTCGCCATCGGATTAATAATCGGAATATCCGCCCACACATTGCCGATTGTCGGCAGTCGCGCTTTGGTATGAACGATTTCCATATTTTCCGCACGCGCCGCCGCGATTTTTTCCGCCGCTTTTTGTCGGTCGTACACCAGCAAACGGCGGACGCCGCCATCCACGACGGTATGATACCCTTTCGCGTACCGTGTTTCGTCCCGGGCGGCAGTTTCCAGTTTGTTAAAAATACTTTCCCGGCTTTTGCCGTAATATAAAATAATGTCGTTCATGGACGGAAACGCGCCTCCCCGCCTGCTAAACCGATGATACGACCAAACGATTTCGTTGCGAAACTGCTTTTTGCCGAAAATAGAATCCATCAGCATTTTTAGCGAATGCGACATTGTCGGGTCGCAATGCAAATAAATGCTGCCGGTCGGTTTTAAGATGCGATGCATTTCCAAAAGTCGCCTCGCCATAAAAACCAAATATGCCTTGTCGCCTTTTCCGCCCGCCAATCCCGCCGCATTAATCACCGCCGCCAAAGACGGATGCCGTTCGGCAATTTGTCCCACCCACGCCAAATCAATATCGTCCAAAGTCCACGCATCTTTAAACGCCGCCCCCGCCGCTTTGCTGCCAATCGGTGCGGAATAGTTGCGGTTTGAATTAAATGGCGGGTCTAAATAAATTAAGTCCACGCAAGCGGAGTTTATGCCGTCCAAAACGCCGATATTATCGCAAACGAACAATGTCCGGTTGGCGACATTTAATTCACCATTTTCCCGTTTATTCGCCATGCGATTCGCCGTCATTTGCCCGCGCCATTATAACAAAATTCGCGCATCAATTGCCGAAAGTGCCGAAAGTGCCGAAAGGCGATTCTTCGCCGCAATCAAATAATCCTCGCTTCTTTCAATCGCGCCAGCAAATATGCCATCGGGCGGGTGCCTTTTACGCTGTTGCACCAGCCGCAAAGTAATTGCAAATTCGGTTTAATATCGCGCCCGCCTTGTTCGCGCGATTCTTTATGATCCACAGTTAAATTGCGAAACGGAAATTCGTGGCGACAACCCGCGCATTTTCCGTCTTGCATTCCGTATAACTCATGACTGTATATTTTCGGATTTACGGTTAAATCGCCTTCGTCTGTTCGCACCGGCAAATCTTCGCGCACCGATATTTTTTTCCACGCACCTTTTGTTGTGAGAATATCTTGCGCATTTTGCAAACGCGCTTGAATTAAATTTGTCGCCATCGGCGAAATGTCCGCGCCAATCCATCGCCGCCCCAACATTTCCGCCGCCACCATCGCCGTCGCACAGCCGCAAAACGGATCTAAAATCACATCGCCTTCGTCCGAAGACGCTTTTATGATTCGTTGCAAAAGCGCCAGCGGTTTCTGAGTCGGATAGCCGGTGCGTTCTTTGGATTGCGATTGCAGCCACGACACTTCCCACACATCGCGCATGTTTGTTTCGGAAACGGCGACCGATTTGTCGGCGAAAGTTTTCAGTTTGCCATCCTTGTCGGCGACATTCCACCGTTTATAATGCGGCGTCCCGGGCGATTTCGGTTCTTTCGGCCAGTTCCAAACATAATCGCCGGATTTGCCATAAAACAAAAGTACATCGTGCATTGATTGAAATTTTTTCGCCCGCCCCGCCCAGCGGCGATACGACCAAACGATTTCGTTGCGAAACTGCTTTTTGCCGAAAATAGAATCCATCAGCATTTTCAGCGAATGCGACATTGTCGGGTCGCAATGCAAATAAATGCTGCCGGTCGGTTTTAAGATGCGATGCATTTCCAAAAGTCGCCTCGCCATAAAAACCAAATATGCCTTGTCGCCTTTTCCGCCCGCCAATCCCGCCGCATTAATCACCGCCGCCAAAGACGGATGCCGTTCGGCAATTTGCCCCACCCACGCCAAATCAATATCGTCCAAAGTCCACGCATCTTTAAACGCCGCCCCCGCCGCTTTGCTGCCAATCGGTGCGGAATAGTTGCGGTTTGAATTAAATGGCGGGTCCAAATAAATTAAATCTATGCAAGCGGAGTTTATGCCGTCCAAAACGCCGATATTATCGCACACGAACAATGTCCGGTTGGCGACATTTAATTCACCATTTTCCCGTTTATTCGCCGCACAATTCGCCGTCATTTATCCGCGCCATTATAACAAAATTCGCGCGTCAATTTCCGAAAGTGCCGAAAGTGCCGAAAGGCGATTCTTCGGAATCGGTTAAAACAATTCCGCCGTAACGCGCACGCATTTGCACGCCTGCCGAATCGCCGTCCGTCATCAATCCGACCAAACCGAATTCGTGCGGCAAATCGCCGAACAATTCGCGCCACAAATCGGCGAGATTTACCGAAAAAGTTTTCCATTCGCCGACATCATCGCCCGCCACATAAATGCGCAAATCGTTATACCATTTGGAATATGGACTTTCCCAACTATCGCCGCGTTTTCCGCGCGCACGCACCAGCGACAAACTTTTATATTTCAATCCGTCCCGTGCCGCAAAATAAACGCGCATCGCAAAATCATCTCCGTCTTTTTCGCGCTGGTCAAATCCGGCGGCGGCGGCGTCCACGCGCCATTGAAAATGCAGCCACGGTGTTTTGTTCACCGATAAACCGATGCGGCGAATGTAGCCGGATGCGCCGCCGTTTCCGTCCGCAAAAACCGCCGCCGCCCCCAGCGAATCGTCAAACCGCGTTTCGTATTTTGTTTCGGCAATGCCGTCAAACTTCTGATATTCCCACGCCGACAAATCGCCGTTTGCAAGAAGTGTCACCGTTTCCGCCGCCGCCCCCCCGCACAACGCCGCCATACAAATTCCCGCCCGCAACTTCATTTATTCGGACGAAAGTTTATAACGGGCGAAAAACGCATAATGCATAACTTTTTCATTTTGTTAAAAAGTGCGGCGCGGATAACCCATAAAAAAAACCAGTGCCGCAAACGCATTATACATGATTGCCGAATTTTCCGTTTTCGTCCGGAACGGGTATAATTCTGCGGGCGGAAAAAGGTCCGCTTTTTTTAATAAAAGGAGAATCAAAAAATGAAAAAATGGTTGATTGCGGCGGTTGCCGCCTTGACGACCGCATTGTCGCCGTTTGCGGCGGCGGCGGATTTGCGAATCGGCGTTGAAGGCGCGTACCCGCCCTTTTCCGCCGTCAACGAAGACGGCGAACTTGTCGGTTTTGATATTGAAATCGCCCGCGCATTGTGCGCCGAAATGGACGCGGAATGCGAACTCGTCCAGCAAGATTGGGACGGCATCATTCCCGCATTGCAGGCGAAAAAGTTTGACGCTATCATCGCGTCCATGTCCGACACCGAAGAACGCCGCCGGGAAGTCGCCTTTACCGATCATTATTACAAAGACGGTGCGCGTTTCGTGCGCAAAAAAGGCAACGCTCTTCGCGTCTCGTACAACGGACTCGCGGGCAAAAAAGTGGGCGTTCAGCGCGGCACCGTAACCGATTCATTCCTCACCGAAGAATTTAAGGATGTGGATGTACGCCGCTACGATACGCTGGAAAACGCGCATCTTGATTTGTCGCAGGGGCGGTTGGATTTGGTGCTTGCCGACCAATTTGTGCAAACCGATTGGGTGAAAAAAAATCCCGAGTTTGAAGCAACCGGACACACCTATACCAACTCCGAATATTTCGGCGACATCGCCATCGCCGTCCGCAAAGAAGACGACGATTTGCGCGAAAAACTCAACAACGCCATCAAAGCGATTCGCGAAAACGGCAAATACAAAGAAATCAACGACAAATATTTTTCGTTTGATATTTACGGGCGGTAAGTTTCGCCGCACCAAACCGCCGCCGCCTTTTGCAAAACGGGCGGCGGTTTTTTTTGGAAACTTCGCGACTTTGGAACTTCGCGGCTTTGGAAACTTCGCGACTTTGGAAACTTCGCGACAAGTGCGGTTTTAGTATTGCAAAACCGAGTGCAGCGGGCGACCGTAATGTTCGCGTCCGCCGAGAGAGGCGATTTCAATTAGACACGCCGCCGAATCTATGGATGCGCCGAGTTTTTCCACGACTTCGGCGGCGGCGCGCAAAGTGCCGCCGGTTGCGATGAGATCATCCACCAAAAACACCCGCGCCCCGGCGGGAAATGCATCCGCATGGGCGTGTATTTCGTCTTCGCCGTATTCCAGTTTGTAAGCGGCGGATGCTGTCGGACACGGCAGTTTACCCGGCTTTCGCAACGGCGCAAACGGCAAATTCAACTCCCGCGCCACCGCCGCCCCGAAAATAAATCCGCGCGCTTCCACGCCCGCTATAATGTCGGCGTTTTTTGTCGCCGCCGCCAATGCCGAAACCGCCCGCGCAAACGCCGCCGCATTCGCCAGCAACGGCGTAATGTCGCGAAATACGATTCCGGCTTTGGGAAAATCCGGCACCGCGCGCACAAACGCCGCCAAATCGGAAAAATGATTCATCCTTCCGCCCCGCACAACCGCATCTTGCGAATCTCCGCCATTATTCTGAATTGTGATTTCCCTTGCCGGGGCGGAAAATTTTGTACAAACCGAAACCCGCCCACCGCAATCAGCGATACGCATGCCAAATTAATTTGACATTCGCGAAAAATGGTTCGCACCGGCGGCGGCAAATAAAAAACCAACCAGATAACGGCGGCGGCGATGAAAATAATCTCGGGAATGACGGTACCCGCGAATTTCCTCAATGCACCCCCCGAAACTATGCCGCGCGCCGCGGTTGCGGGAGTGCGTTTTTCCGCGAAAGAATCGCATCCGCAATTCGGACGGGATTTCGCATACCCGGAAAGCAAACGCCCGCATTTTGCGATTAATGAATCGTTTCCCCCATTGAATACCGGGCGCGTCATGCGCGAATTTCCGCCCCGCACAGCCGCGCCAGCACCGCTTTGCGAATCGCCATTCCGTTCGCGACTTGTCGCAAAATCCGCGATTGCGCGCCGTCCGCGACTTCGTCCGCGATTTCCATTCCGCGATTTATCGGACCGGGATGCATCACCACCGCGGACGATTTCAATCGCCGCAGCCGCGCGGCGGTCATTCCGTAGCCGGCGAAATACGCTGCCGGCGAATCGCACAACTTATCCCGCAAGCGTTCGCGTTGCACGCGCAACAGCATCGCAACATCCGCATCGCGCAATCCTTCGTCCATGTCTGAAAATACCGGCGCGGAAAACTCATCGCCCAAATGCGGCGGGCATAAATCGGGCGGTCCGACGAGGCGAATGTCTTTTGCGCCCATCGTTCTTAAAATTTCAATATCCGAACGCGCCACGCGGGAATGCAAAACATCGCCGATAATCGCGATTTTTATCGCGGAAAAATCTTCGCCGAAAATTTCGCGCAATGTGTAGGCGTCCGTCAATCCTTGAGTCGGATGCGATTCGCAACCTGTGCCGCCGTTGATGACGGCGACGCCGAATTCGTCCGCCGCACAAGCGGCACGGGCGGCGGCACCGGCTTTTGCATGCCGAAGTCCGATTCCGGATGCGCCCATGGCGGCGACAGTGCGCACCGTGTCTTCCAGCGATTCTTGTTTGCTTTCGCCCGCCATCGTCATTTGGTCCAAATTGACGACATCCGCCCCCAATTGTTTCGCCGCCGCTTCAAACGCCGTGCGGGTGCGCGTGCTGCTTTCAAAAAAAATGTTGACAAACAAACGCCCGGTCAGCGGTCTGCCGCCGCCCGCCGCCCAACCATCCGCATCCGCGAATATATTTTGCAGCAACGATTTGGGAATTCCCGCCAGCGCGATTAAGTGGCGCAATCGCCCGTCGGGCGCGAGTTGCGCGGTATCAGGCGGCACGGATTAACGCGAATATAAACGCCCGGGCGGCGCAATGTTTTGTTCGGCACGCGCGGGTTCCACAGTCCGGCTTTCGCGCACAGACGCCGCAACATACAGCGCGAGAAAAACGATAATCAGAATGGTCACGCCAAAAATCAGCGCGCTGACTTTTAATGCGTCAATATAAGGATGAGATTTTTTCGCCATTAAATACTCCTTTTTTTCAGATTTTTAAATTATAACACGCCCGCGCGATTTGGCGGCGGCAGGCGTTTTGCGTTATACTTCGCGGATGGGAATTCTTGCCGTCGGATTGGGAAATCCCGGCGCGCAATATGCCCAAACCCGCCACAACGCCGGATTCTGGTTTATTGACGCCGTTGCCGCGCGCGACAATGCGGCGTTTTCCGCAAAATTCCACGGTCAATTCGCCAAAACGCCGCACTATCGCTTGTTGCGTCCCGCGACTTTTATGAACGACAGCGGGCGCGCGGTTGCGGCGGCAAGCGGCTATTTTCGCATGTCGCCGGAATCGATATTGGTGGCGCACGACGAAGCGGATCTTCCGCCGGGGGCGATAAAACTTAAATTCGGCGGCGGCGATGCCGGTCATAACGGGCTGGCAGATATTACCCGCGCCATCGGCGGCGATTATTGGCGGCTGCGAATCGGTGTCGGCAAACGCGGCGGCGGCGACATTGCCCGTTATGTTTTGTCGCGCGCACCGCACGAAGAAAGCGAGGCGATTGACCGCGCGATTGACCGCGCGCTGAATGTCTGGCAACATATTTGCGCGGGCGATTGGCAAACCGCGATGCTGAAACTGCACACGCCGGACGAAAAAACAGACGCCGCCCGCAGTGTCGCCGCCCGCACCGATGGCGCTTAAGTGCGGCATTGTCGGATTGCCCAATGTCGGCAAATCCACGCTTTTTAATGCGCTGACCGAAAGCGGTGCGGCGGCGGAAAACTATCCGTTTTGCACGATTGAACCGAACACCGGACGCGCGCCGTTGTCCGATTCGCGTCTCGCCAAAGTAGCGGCGGCGGCACATTCGGCGCGCATTGTACCGGCGGCGGCGGAGTTTGTCGACATCGCCGGACTCATCGCGGGGGCGGCGCAAAACGCCGGACTCGGCAACCGTTTTTTGTCGCATATCCGGGAAACAAACGGAATCGCGCACATCGTCCGCTGTTTTGAAGACGGCGACATAACGCATGTTGCGGGGCGGGTGTCGCCCGCTGACGACATCGCGGTCGTCAATACCGAACTCGCCCTCGCCGATTTGGAAACGACCGAACGGACGATGCAAAAAAACGCCAAAATCGCCAAAAGCGGCGATGCGGAATCGCGCGTATTGTTGTCGGCGTGCGAAAAACTCGCCGCCTGTCTGGGCGCGGGCGAATCGGCGCGCAATGTCTTGCTGGACGAAAAAGAATCCGCCGCCGCCGATTCGCTTTTTCTTTTGACGCGCAAACCGGTTTTATACATCGCCAACACGGACGAAAACGATGCAAACGACAATCCGCATGTGCGCGCGGCGGCGGATTTGGCGGCGGCGGAAAATGCGCCGTTTGTCGTAATTTGCGCGCAAACCGAAGCGGATATGGCGGGATTATCCGAATCGGAAAAAGAGGAAATGTTGCGCGATTTCGGGCGGACGCAAACCGGCTTATCGCTGATGGCGCGGGCGGCGTTTGATATGCTGGGGCTGGCGACTTATTTTACGGCGGGCGAAAAAGAGGCGCGGGCGTGGACTTTCCGCCGCGGAATGACCGCCCCGCAAGCGGCGGGAGTCATTCACACCGATTTCATGCGCGGTTTCATCCGCGCCGAAGTTTGCGATTGGCGCGATTTTGTGGAGTTGGGCGGCGAAGCGGCAACGCGCACCGCCGGAAAACTCCGCGCCGAAGGAAAAGAATATTCCGTACAAGACGGCGATGTCATTCATTTCCGCGTTCGCTGATTGTCAAATCCGCGCCGTTATTTCCGCGAAGGGGACGAAAAAAAATGCCATTCCGGTTTTTGCGGGAGACGGAGATGTCATTCATTTCCGTGTTCGCTGATTGTTAAATCCGCGCCGTTATTTAAATCCGCGCCGTTATTTCTGCGAAGTCAACGAAAAAAAATACCATTTTTGCGGGAGACGGCGATGTCATTCATTTCCGCGTTCACTGATTGTTAAATCCGCGCCGCTATTTAAATCCGCGCCGCTATTTCCGCGAAGGTGAAAAAAATACCATTTTTGCGGGAGACGGCGATGTCATTCATTTCCGCGTTCGCTGATTGTTAAATCCGCGCCGTTATTTAAATCCGCGCCGTTATTTCCGCGAAGGCAAAAAAATACCATTTCCGCGAAGGCAACGAAAAAAAATACCATTCCGGTTTTTGCGGGAATGGTATTTTTGGGTTAAAGATTAAGAACCGGAGTTGGGCGGGGACGGGTTGAATCGGCGGGCTTGATTGACTTGGTTTGTTTCCGCACCGTTTGCGTCTATCCAAAATTCGTCTGTCGCCAAATTGTTGCATGCATGCCGCCGTTCGCTTGTCCGGTCGCCTTCGGCGAGATAGTCGGTTGAGTTCGCATCGCTGTATACCCGATAAGTTCGCGGATAATCCAAGTTTGACCGGAAAAGCGGGCGTGCCGTGGTGGATCCCTCCCGCAAGTTATCATTTTCGCTCAAATTATTATCCGTTGCCGCAATGATGATGTCGCCCGGGGAAAGCGCAACGCCGTTAAATCGCACTCCATTGCGATTGGTCGCCCCGCTACTATCGCGAACGCCGATCCGACGGAAACCGATTATCATTCATTAGACAATGCGGGGCATAGCCGTTTTACGATTATGTTCTCCGCCGCCGAAGTTGGAATGAATGCGTATGTCCGAATCGCGTACGAAAATACGGCGGGGCGGGGTCCGTTTTCTATGCCAGAACGTGCAGTAATCGCCTGATTACAAAAACAAACAAAAACGGCGGATGGGAGAAAGAATCCCGTCCGCCGTTTTCTTTTGCAAAAACAAGTTTATCGGCGGGCGGCGAGTAGTTTTAGTTTGCGGGGTCGGGAATGTATCGTTCCGCCCATGCCGCCAAAACGCCCGATGCATATACCGCATCGCGTTTGTCGGAAAGCAGATGGTCGGCGCGATCCAAACTGACGAAACTTTTCGGATGTTTGGCAGCGGCGTAAATTTTGGCAGCGTTTTCAATTCCTACCGTTTTGTCCGCAACCGAATGCATCACCAGCAACGCCTTGTTCATCGTCGCGATTCGTTCGCAAAGCCGCACCGATTCAATGTCGTCCAAAAATTGTTTTTTGATGCGAAACGGACGCCCGGAAAGCAGCACTTCGGCTTCGCCTTTTTCGTCTATTTCGCTTTCCGCCCCCGTAAATAAATGTCGCACATGCGCCGGTTCGGCGGGCGCACCCACAGTCGCCACTGCACGCGCTTCGGGAATGTCGACGGCGGCGGACAATACCGCCGCACCGCCCAAACTATGCCCCACCAACAACGCCGGGGGGGCGTGTGCGCTTTTCAGATAGTCCGCCGCACACTGCAAATCGCGCACATTAGACGAAAAATTTGTATTTTCAAACTCGCCTTCGGATGCGCCCAAACCGGTAAAATCAAACCGCAAAACCGCAAAACCGCGCCGCGCAAGTTCCGAAGTCAGATAACGCGCCGAAAAAATATCTTTTGTACATGTAAAACAATGCGCAAACAAGGCGAAACAACGCGGCGTATCATCCGGCATTTCCAGCACCGCCGCCAACTCGCCGCCTTGCGAACCGGGAAACGAAACCTTGTGCGTCTTGAACGACATTTTTACAATCCGCGTTCTTTTCGTTCCCTTTTAACCAACGCGGCGGCGATGTCCATCATTCTTTCCAAAGAACCGCTGACGGAAGGAGTCAGCAAATATTTTCCGGCAATCGCGATTTGCGGCGTGCTGTTTACGCCATACGCTTCGGTAATCCGTTGTGCGCGCGCGACTTTTGTGCCGACCGAAAATGATTCGTATATTTTGTCCGCTTGATCTTCGTCCGCGCCGTTTTCTTCCAGCCAATCCACAAAACGCGATTGACTGTTCAGCAACTTTTTGTCGCGGTGAATTGCACGAAAAACGCCGCCGTACAATTCGTCCACTCTGTCCAACCCTTCCAGCGTATAAAACACCCGCGCGTAATGTCCGGCATACGAACGGAAAATGACGGGCTGATGCAAAAGCGTCACATCCGACAAATCGTTATCGCGTTTCCACCGCGCCATAATGCCTTGCAGACGAAAACAATGCGGGCAGGAAAAGTTGAAAAATTCCAGCACTTCTATTTTGTCTTCCGACACCCGCACCGGTTGCGGCGGCGACAACGCGATATAATCCGCCCCTTCCCGCGGCGAAAGTTGCGCACCCGCCGCAAACGGCGTCAATGCAATCGCGCATACCAGCGCCCGCCAAAATTTATTTATGTTATTCATCGTCGTTCCTTTCGGCTAATTTTAATAGTTGTATTTTATCATATCCCAGCAACGCCAGATTTGCATGCGCCTTTTCCGCCGCTTCCTCGGAATCGTACGGCCCCGCCCACACGCGAAAAACGCCGCCTTCTCCCGCACGAATTGAAGTTTGCGCGCCCGACAATGCGAGTTCGCCGCGCAACTCGTCCGCCGTCTCCTGCTTTGCAAACGCGCCGATTTGCAGATAATAAACAAACCGGCGCGGCGCAACATCGGCGGGCGCGGCGGGCGAATCGTTTTCCGAAGCGGCAGGTACCGCGCGGCGTTCGCGCAAAGTTTCGTGAAATTCTAATGTTTCGCGGCGGGTGCGATTCAAACTATCTTCCACCGAACTTTCCGCATCGCGAGTCGGCGGCGACACCAGCGGCAGCGGCAAATTGTTGACATGCGCCGCAAAATATGCCGCCGCGCCCGCACCGCCGGTAAATCCGAGTACCAGCAAAAACACGCCGCGCCAGAATCCGCCCGTTTTCGGCGGCGAATTACGGCGGCGGCGAACGGGCGGACGCGCCATTTACATACTCTCCCGCACCGAAATGCCGAGCAATGTCAAACCGTTGCGCAAGACGGTTTGCGCCGCCGCCAACAACGCCAATCGTCCGCGCATTCCCGCATCGGGCGTTTCGCCGAGAATGCGCGTTTGTTCGTAATAGTGATGCATTGCCGCCGCCAACTCTTGCAAAAATGTCGCCAGCGAATGCACAGCGCGGTCATCTGCCGCTTGCGATATGACAACCGGAAACTCCGCCAGCCGTGCGCACAACGCCGCCGCCGCCGGATTTTGCGTCAACGCCGCGAGATCCGCCCCGCACAACGCCCCGACATCGCCGCCCCAACTCCGCAAAATGGACGCGGCACGGGCATAGGCATATTGCAAATAAAACACCGGATTTTTGCGACTGCGTTCCGCCGCCAATCGCAAATCAAAATCCAAATGCTGATCATTTTTGCGACTTACATAAAAAAATCGCGCCGCATCTTTTCCTTCCGCCGCAGTTTTGCCTATCGCCTTTATCAATTCGGAAAGCCGCACAAACTCCCCGGCGCGGGTGGACATTTTCATTCGCTGCCCCTGATTGACAAGCGCGACAAATTGAATCAGCACCGTTTCCATTTTTTCGGAATCGCAACCGAGTGCGTCGACGGCGGCTTTCAGGCGCGGTACATAACCGTGATGATCGGCGCCCAACACATTAATCAGGCGGGACATCCCGCGCGAAAACTTGTCGCGATGATAGGCGATGTCGGCGGCGAAATAAGTGCGCCGTCCGTCCGCCCGCCGCAAAACGCGGTCTTTGGAATCGCCCCGCGCCGTTGCCCGAAACCATAGCGCGCCGTCTTTTTCGTATAATGCATCCGGCGAATGTTCGCGAATTTTGTCAATCGCCAAATCGGGCAACCCTTTGTCGTGCATAGATTGTTCGCTGAACCAATTGTCAAAATCGCGCACGCCGAGCAGCCGAAGATCCGTTTTAATAATCGCTAACACATGGTCGGAAACGGCGCGGACAAAAGCGGCGCGCGCCGATTCGGGAAAACTTTCGCCCATCGCGGCGGCGAGAATGTCGCCCGCACGGTCGGCGGAATTTGCGCGCATATCGGCAAGAATGCGGTCTACATCCGGCGGCGATGCGGGCGGCGGCAAAACGCGCGTTTCCGATTCGGCAGCGGCGAGATAATCGCCGCGATAAGCGCCCGCCGGAATTTCTTCACCGCGCCCGCGTTCGCGCAACAGGCGGCGTAACCAGACGGATGCCGCGAGAATTTCCGCCTGCCGTCCGGCATCGTTCACATAATATTCGCGCATTACTTTGCAGCCGGCGAATTGCAGAATATTTGCCAGCGAATCGCCATAAGCGGCGGCGCGTCCGTGTCCGACATGCAGCGGTCCTGTCGGATTCGCCGAAACGAATTCCAGCAATACCGATTCGTTTTTGTCTTCGCCGCGCCCGAAATCGCCGCCGCGAGACAATACTTCGTCGACGATAGCGAGTTTGGAAACTGCCTTAATTTTAATGTTGATATAGCCGCCTTCAATTTTCGCTTCTTCCACAAAATCGGGCAACGCGGCGCGACTTAAAATAGCCGCGGCAATGTCGGGCGGCGGTCGTTTAAGAATCCGTGCCAATTGCAACGCCGCCGCGCATGCAAAATCGCCCCGCATCTTTTCGCGCGGCGTTTCAATCGGCGAGACGGCGGCGGACGACAACTCCGCACACGCATCCGCAAAAACGCGCGCCAGCGTACTTTTATATTGACTCGGATACATCGGACAAAATTATAAACCGGTTCCGCACGGTGCGCGGTTCAATCTTCGCCGGACGGCGCACCGTCTCGGCGGCGGGTGCAAAACCACCACACCGCATAAGCGTATCCGGAAAGAAAATAAAACGCGAGAATGACAAGCAAAACTTCCATCAGCGTATCGGCAAACGCATACACGGCGGCAATCGCAACAAAAAATAACGCCGCATAACGAAACGGCACCCGGCGGCGGCGGACATTCAAATCCTTGAAACTGTAATAACGCAAACCGCCCACCATCGTCAACGCCGCCGCCGCACAAATTGCCGCACTCAACCACGCAATTTCGCGCACTCCGCCGGCAAATCCCCATGCGTCCATGGACGCGATATACGAAACCAGCAACACTGCCGCCGCCGGAGACGGAATGCCGATGAAAAAACGGCGGTCATCGCCGCTGTTGATATTAAATCGTGCCAGCCGCAACGCCGTCGCCGCACAATAACAAAACGCCGCCACCAAACCGGCATCGCCCAAACCGGAAAGCGTCCACTGATACGCAATCACCGCCGGGGCGACTCCGAAAGAAATCACATCCGCCAACGAATCATATTCCGCACCGAACGAACTTTGCGTACCCGTCCAGCGGGCGATTCGTCCGTCGCATGCATCCAACAATGCGGCAATTGCAACCGCCGCCGCCGCCGTCTGCCAATCGCCTTCCACCGCCCGCAAAATGGCAAAAAATCCCGCAAACAATGCCGCTGTCGTAAACGCGTTCGGCAACAAATACACCGCGTGACGCGGTTTCGGGCGGAAAATTCCCCGCCGCGGCGCGCTTCGCCGTTCGTGATTGCCGCCCGAATTCATTGCGCCGCCACGCGGGTAATGCCGGCGACAACCGAATCGCCAAGCGCGACCGCCGGGCGCAAATTCGGCGGCAGATATAAATCGGCACGCGAACCGAAACGAATAAAACCATAGCGTTCACCGCCGCACAAACGGTCGCCGACTCGCGCATAACACAACACCCGCCGCGCCAACAATCCCGCCACTTGCATACAAACGATTTCGCCGTGCGCGCTTTTGATTGCGATAAGATGCCGTTCGTTTTGTGTGGATGCTTTGTCTAATGCGGCGTTAAAAAATGCCCCCGGAAAACGCCGCGATTCGGACACTTCGCCCGCCGCCGGACTGCGATTTGCGTGGACATTAAAAACATTCATAAAAACGCTTATTTTGAGCGATTCGGCGCCGTTCAGCGGATTCGGGGCGCGCCCGACAAAAACAACTTTGCCATCCGCCGCCGAAACGATTTCGTTCTCGCCGACATCAATATCGCGCTGCGGTTCGCGAAAAAACTGCGCCACAAACAAAGTCGCCGCCCACAACGGCAGCGACCACGCACCCGCCAAAACAGCAACAACCGCCGCAACGACAAAAACGCCGCCGACAATCCATCTTCCTTCGGGCGCGATTGTCATCGGTTTGCTAAAACAATATCCGCAAAAACGGCAATCAGCGAACCGCCGAATCCGTTTTGCAAGATTCCGCCCGCCCGTATTCGCGTTCTACCCGCGCGATGCGGACGCGATAATCGGCATACCATTGCGCCCGTCCGCGTTTTTGGACGGCAAGATGACGGGCGTCGCACTTCCAGTTTTTGACGGATTCCAAATCGCGCCAATACGACACCGTAATTCCGATTTCCGCGCCGGTAGATTCAAATCCGAGAAAGCCGGATTGCCGCGAAGCCAGCGTTTCCATTTCGCGGGCGGCGGCGGCATAACCGCGCATGTCCGCCCCCCGCACGGAAGTAAAAATCACCGCATAATACGGCGGTGCGGGAGTCGCGGCGATTCCGTCCATCAGTTTTTGTCGCGGTCGACGAGGCGGTTTTTGCCAATCCACGGCATCATCGCCCGCAATCGTTCGCCTACTTTTTCCACTTCCTGTTCGGCGGTGCGGCGGCGTTTCGCTTTCAATGTCGGCGAGTTTGCGCGACATTCGCCGATAAATTCGCGGGCGAATTCGCCGCTTTGTACTTCGGCGAGAATTTTTTTCATTTCGCGGCGCGTTTCTTCGTTTATCAGCCGCGGTCCGCGACTGATGCAACCGTATTCGGCGGTGTTAGAAATGGAATATTGCATATTAGCGATGCCGCCTTCATACAACAAATCCACGATGAGTTTCAATTCGTGCAGACATTCAAAATACGCCATTTCGGGCGCATATCCCGCCTCGGCGAGCGTGTCAAAACCCGCCTCCAAAAGCGAAACCAGCCCGCCGCACAACACAACCTGTTCGCCGAACAAATCGGTTTCGGTTTCGTCCCGGAATGTCGTCTCAATTATGCCCGCCCGTCCCCCGCCGATAGCGGCGGCATAAGCGAGTGCCATATCGCGTGCTTTTGCACCGCCGGCGGAAACCGCAATCAGGCACGGCACACCGCCGCCGGCGACAAAAGTAGAACGCACCAAATGCCCCGGTCCTTTCGGTGCAATCATCATTACATGCAAATCGGTGCGCGGTTCTATCTGGTTGTAATGGATGTTAAATCCGTGCGCAAAGGCGAGTGCCGCGCCTTTTTTCATGTTCGGATGCAAAAAATCGCGATACAAATCGCCCTGTATTTCGTCCGGCATCAGCATCATCACGAGATCGGCGGTTTTCGCCGCCGCCGCCGGTTCGGCAACCGCAAAACCGGCTTTTTTCGCCTTTTTCCACGATTCGCCATCTTTGCGAACGCCGACAACGACATTAAATCCGCCATCCTTGAGATTGTTCGCATGCGCGTGTCCCTGCGACCCGTAGCCAATCACAGCAATTTTCTTGCCGCGCAAAAGTTTAACATTCGCGTCCTTCTGATAAAAGATTTTCATTTCATTTCTCCTGTGCAAAAAATAGCAGTATAACACGGGCGGCGATTTTCGCAATTATCCCGCAGTCGCCGCACCATCGGGCGAAATTACATCCAGTCCCCATGCCGTCCAGCCGGGGGTTTGTTGGCGGGCGAACAATTCAATTTTTTTCTGTTCCGGAAACATTGCGGCGATGCGGTCGCGAACTTCGTTCGGTTTTGCGGAATGTCGTCCGCGCATTTCCGATACGAATTGCCGTTCGTTGCGCGAACCGCGCGGGGCGGGAATTTTGCCGTGCTTAAAAACGAGACACAACTCGCACTGCGACATCGTATAAAAACCGGGATTGACTTTTTGCTTGTCCCAAACAAACGCGACGGTCGCCCATTGAAATCCCCACGCCCGTCCCAAATCAATCGCCTGATCCAAATGCGGCGACGAACTCCACATAAACAAAAGCGCGTTTTCCGCCGCAATTTGCGCAACATTCCATTCGGACATTTGCGAAACGGTCGCCGTCGGATAATGCCGAATCGCACCGCCTGAATCTTTTCCGCCCGCACCGGTATGTTGCAATTGCCCTTTGTAATCCCACGGCGGATCGGCGTATAAAATGTCAAACCGCCCTTTCGGAAAAGGAGGAAAGCCGCCGCGTAACGCCGTATTTTTCATCGCGTCCGCATTTTAACAAACTTCGCCGTCAAACCGTCGCGCCGATTTTGCGGTATAATCCGCCGATGGAATCGGGGCGTTATATTTCCAAAATCGGGGCGCGGCGGACGCCGAAAATGCCTTACGATTACGATGCCGCATTGAATATGCACGCACTCGGACCGGGCGAACCGGCAGTTTCGGAATGGCGGGCGGCGGGGCTGGAATTGCCGGACATGGACGCGATTCGCGAATACCGATTGCAGCGGGTGCGCGATGAATTGAAAAAACGCGACATTGCCGCCGCCGTACTTTTTGACCCGCTAAATATCCGCTACGCCGCCGATTCTACAAATATGCAATTGTGGATTTCGCACAATGCGGCGCGTTATTGTTTTGTCGCCGCCGAAGGACCGCTGATTGTTTTTGATTATCACAACTGCGAACATTTGTCGGCACACAACTGCCGCATAGACGAAGTGCGCCCCGCGATTTCGTGGTTTTATTTTTCGTCCGGTGCGGGATTGGACAAACACGCGCAAAAATGGGCGGACGAAATCGCCGAATTGACAAAACAAGCGGGCGGGAATCGTTTGGCGGCGGACAAATTAAATCCCGAAGGCGCGGACTATTTGCGGCGGGCGGGAATTGAAATCGTTGGCGGCGAAGAAGTGATGGAATGCGCGCGGATGATTAAATGCGAAGACGAAATTCGGGCGATGCGATGCGCGATTGCCGCATGCGATTCGGCGATTGATGTCATGAAATCGCATGCCCGTCCGGGCGTTTCCGAAAACCGGTTGTGGTCGCATCTGCATGCGGAAAGCATCGCGCGCGGCGGCGAATGGATAGAAACGCGCATTTTAGCGGCGGGACCGCGCACAAATCCGTGGTTTCAAGAATCGTCCTCGCGCCCGATTCAGGCGGGCGAGTTGCTGGCGTTTGACACCGATTTAATCGGTTCTTTCGGAATGTGTGTCGACATTTCGCGCACATGGCTGGTCGGAAAATCCAAACCGTCCGCCGCGCAGGCAGATTTGCATCGCCGTGCGGTGGAACAAGTGCGACACAATTCGGAGTTGCTGCGTCCGGGAATGGAATGGCGCGCGTTGTCGCAAAAAGCGCTGGCGTATCCGCCCGAAAAATATCGACATTATTCCAGCATCGCGCACGGAGTCGGATTGTGCGACGAATATCCGTCCGTGCCTTTTTCGTGGCAGTGGAATGCGGATGCGCCGCTAAAAGGCGGCATTTTGCCGGGAATGGTTTTGTGTGCCGAAAGTTATGTCGGGCAAGTTGCGGGCGGCGAAGGCGCGAAGTTTGAAGAACAAATTTTGATTACCGAAACCGGTGCGGAGTTGCTGTCGTCTTATCCGGACGATTTAATAATTGAATGACGGCGGGAAAATCGGATTTGCGCGTGCGCCCCGCCGCCGCAAACGATGCCGCCGAATGCGCGGAAATATTCGCGCATTATGTTTTGCATACCGCTTTTAATTTGCAGGAAGCACCGCCCGATGTTGCATATTTTTCGCGTTTAATCGCGGACAAAAAAGCGCCGTTTTTTGTCGCCGAAAACGGCGGCACGATTTGCGGTTATGCGTACGCCGATGTACTTCGTTCGCGTTGCGGCTATCGTTATGCGATGGAAATCAGCGTTTATGTTGCCGCACAAAAAACCGAACGCGGGGCGGGCGGCGCATTGATGAACGCGCTTTTGGAAACATTGCGGGCGGACGGAATGCGCGCCGCGGTGTCGTTTATTACATTGCCGAATCCGCAAAGCGTCCGGTTGCACGAAAAATGCGGTTTTGCGCGGGCGGGCGTTCTGCCCGGTGTCGGATGGAAATTTAATCGCCCGTTTGATGTCGGCATTTGGGTTTGCAATCTCGTCTGATAAAACGCGAATGCCGATTGTCGGACAAAATATTGACGAAGCAGCGCGGCGACTTTTGCGCGGCGAAGCGGTCGCTTTTGCAACCGAAACCGTGTACGGACTCGGTGCGATGGCGGAAAATAAAAACGCGATGGCGGCGATGTACGCACTAAAACGCCGCCCGAAAAATCATCCGTCCATTGTGCATTTGCATTCGTTTGCGGACGCTGCGCAATGGGCGGAAATTCCGCAAACTGCGCGATATTTGGCGGCGGCGTTCATGCCCGGCGCACTGACTTTGCTTTTGCCGGCGAAGAAAAAAGTTGCGAACGCGAACGCGGAAACAATCGCATTGCGCGTGCCGTCACATCCGGTTGCAAACGCGTTATTAAAAAAAATCGGCGGCGGAGTTGCCGCACCGTCCGCAAATCGTTTCGGCAAAATCAGCCCGACTTCGGCAGCGCATGTGTGCGCGGAGTTTGCAGATGAAAAATCGCTGTATATTTTGGACGGCGGGGCGGCGGAAATCGGTTTGGAATCGGCGATTGTCGCATGTCTCAACGGGTGCGTTTCGGTCGTCCGCCCGGGAATGTTGACGGCGGACGAAATCGCTGCCGCCGCAAAAACGACATTGTCGCCGCCGCCGCCGGTCGCAGCCCCCGGCAATTTAAAAACACATTACGCGCCGCAAAAACCGCTTTTCATTTCGCCGCCCGCACTTTTGAATTCGGAAAACTTTGCAAACCAATTCGGCAGAAACGCGGCGGTGTTATCGCGCATTTGTCCGCCCGATGCGGATACTGTTTTGTGGCGGGCGGCGGCGAAAAATCCGCGCGATTATGCGCGTAATTTGTACGCATTGTTGCGCGAGTTGGATGACACCGCCGCCGATTGCATTGTCGCCGAAACGCCGCCCGACTCCCCCGAATGGATTGCAACACACGACCGCCTGCAAAAAGCCGCAAGCGGCGGCGGATGAAATTTTTCCGCCGTCATTTCGCCAAAATCGGCGGCAAAATCGGCTGAAATCGGCGGCGGGGAATTTTATCGGAAAAAACGGAATCGGCGGGGCGGTTTGTTATAATTCCGTCCGTGAAAACATTGTATGAAAAACTTTGGCAACGGCATCTGGTGGATGAAGATGAAAACGGGCGCGCGTTAATTTATATTGACCGCCATCTCGTGCATGAAGTAACCAGCCCGCAAGCGTTTGAAGGTTTGCGCACCGCAAAACGCACGCCGTGGCGCACAAACTCCATTCTCGCCGTGCCGGAACACAATGTGCCGACCGATACGCGCGGCGAAATCGCCGATGATTTATCGCGTCTGCAAATTGAAACGCTGGAAAATAACTGCCGCGAATTCGGCGTAATGCAAATTCCGCTGACCGACGAACGACAAGGAATCGTGCATATTATCGGTCCCGAACAAGGGGCGACTTTGCCGGGAATGACCGTCGTTTGCGGCGATTCGCACACCAGCACGCACGGCGCGTTCGCCTGTCTCGCTTTCGGTATCGGCACTTCCGAAATTGAACATGTTCTCGCGACTCAATGTCTGCCGATGCGGCGCGCAAAAACGATGCGAATCAATATCAACGGCGAAATGCGGCGCGGTGTTTTTGCCAAAGATATTATTCTTTCACTCATCGGCAAAATCGGCGTAGCAGGCGGCGGCGGACATGTTTTAGAATACGCCGGCGATACAATTTCCGCGATGGATATGGCGGGGCGAATGACGATTTGCAATATGTCCATAGAAGCCGGGGCACGCGCAGGAATGATCGGTGCGGACGACAAAACTTTGGAATGGTTGAAAGACCGCCCCCTCGCACCGCACGGCGAAATGTGGAATCGCGCATGCGATTATTGGAAAACGCTGCACACCGACGACGGTGCCGAATTTGATTGCGAAGAAACGCTGAACGCCGCCGCCGTTCGCCCGCAAGTATCGTGGGGCACTTCGCCCGAAATGGTCGCCGATGCCGATGCCGCCGTGCCCGACCCGGCAAACGAATCCGACCCGATTAAACGCGCCGGAATGGAAAACGCCCTCGCCTACATGGGACTCACTCCCGGCACGCCGATTCGCGATATTCGCCCCGACAAAATTTTTATCGGTTCATGCACAAACGCGCGCATAGAAGATTTGCGCGCCGCCGCCGAAATCGTCAAAGGGCGGCGCATCGCCCGCACAATCCGGCAAGCACTTGTAGTACCAGGTTCGGGACTCGTCCGCCTGCAAGCGGAACAAGAAGGATTGCACGAAATTTTTCAAGACGCCGGTTTTGAATGGCGCTATGCCGGATGTTCCATGTGTCTCGGCATGAATCCCGACCGCATGGGCGAGTTTGAGCGTTGTGCTTCCACTTCAAACCGCAACTTTGAAGGGCGGCAAGGTTATAAATCACGCACGCATTTGGTCAGTCCGGCAACTGCCGCCGCCGCCGCAATAGAGGGACATTTCGTAGATATTTCGCAATAAGCCGTGCATCGGCGAATGGCAAAACAACGCGGTATTGCGGTATTTGTCGCCATTGTGGTGATCGCCGGCGGTTCGCTCGCAAGCGCGTTGGTGTATGACGGATTCGCCGATTTGAAATCCGCGGAAATTCGCCGCACCATTGCCGCAAAAAATGCCGCAAAAAACGCCCGCCGCGCACTCTTCAACTATATGCTATCGCGCCCGGCGCGTCCTTTTAATATCGCCCGCCCGGGCGGTGCGGCAATTTTTCCGCGATTGTTGATGTTGCCTTGCCCCGACAATATCGGCGACCATGATTTGGACGGCACGCAAGATCCGCATTGCGGTGCGAACGGACCTAGCAGACGAAATATCACGAACGGCATTTTAGATTCCGGTTCGCGATTCGGACGATTGCCGTACCGGCAAAAGTTTCCCGACCCCGAAGAAAATCTTATTCCCGAAAACGAAATTAACGACGGACTCGCCGGTGACTTTGACGGCGGCGGCATGCTTTGGTATGCAGTAGCGCAAAACTTCGCCCCGGCGACAAACGGCGCGCCGTTAAATATGCATCGGCTGGACGCGCAAACGGAGGGATGGTTGCAAGTTGCATATTTTGTACCGGCGCGCACTTCGCTTTTGCTGACTGTCAATTCCCGCGTTGCCGCCGTTGTGTTGGCGCCCGGAAAAACCGGACAGGGACGGAAAGCAGAAGAAACACTCGCGACTTTGTCGTTAAATGTGGGCGATGTTAACGCGTCCGCTTATTTTGAATCGGCGGGGGGAGAAAGCAACGCAGATGCGAACGGCGTTTTTGTGCAAATGCCGCAACCTTCTGCAGCGGGGGCGGCGACAACGACAACGGTGGAGTTTGACGATCAAATTGATTTTATCGGCATGAGCGATTTGTTAAATCCGGACGGAAATTTTATGCGCAACTATCTCGCCGCCGCCGGAATCGGGGCGGTGCATAACGCGCCCGCCGCCCGTTCGCCGCTCGCGGAAATTTATCGCGCATTCGTCGACTGGAAAAATGTTTTCGGTTTTTATCCAATTCCGGCGGCGAATACCGCACAACACATCAACAATCGCGCGCGACATTGCGCGGCGCATCATTTGACGGCGGACGCGACCGTCAAAATTGCTGGCGTTACTTTGTTGTCGCCGACGGCGGCGAATGTCGCGCGTCCGGGCGGAACAGGAATGGCGACAATCACGCTGCAAAACGACTCCGGATTTTTAACCGCATTTCCGGCAACCGCTACGGTAGCGATTGTCTCCGCCGTTGTCGCCGACAATACGACGACGATTAACGGCACAATCACGCTTGCGCGTTATGCACGAATTACTTTAACCGCCGGGGCGTCCGTCATCATCGATTCCGCCGCACTGATTTCCGGAAATGTTTTGCCGCCGGGCGCCGATGCAATTCTGGCGGGCAATACAGATGCGATTGTCGCAAACGGCGCGCCGCTTTCTTCGCAAAGAATGACGGGCGGATGGTTGCCCGAACATCACAGAACGACAATGCGAATCGCGAACAACAGAACGCGACTTTCGCTTTTGACGGAAACGAAAACGGGATTTTTGAGCGATGCGATAATCACTTCTGCCGTGAATACAATTTCCATCTCTTCGCAAGACCAATTGTTTTTGCAATCTTCCGTTTTCATTCAAGAAAAATTTTCGGATTTAACATTTTTGTACGATGACGCGATTTTAGTTACGAACGGCATAACGACAACTTTGCAACAAAGCGACAACTACAAACCGGATGTGGAAAGTTTTACGCGGCGGAATTTCGCGGTCATTCTTCTTGCCGACATTCCGCGCCCGAGCATTACAATTTTTGCGCCGCAAATCATTTATCCGTGGCGCGAACAAACAGATCCGAAAGAAACCGATTCGCGCGACAATCTGCATCCGTATCCGCCTTGTTTTGATTCGCGCGGATTGTCGCGGAATGCGCGCACATTTATAGAAGACCAAAATATTTTTTACGCGGTTTCGCCAAACTGCCGGGACGGCGGCGCATGCGGCGGCGGAATCACCGTATCGGTTGCAGCGGGCGCGCGATTTGCCGCACCGTCGCCGATCACCGTTACCAACTCTTTCACCGTCACAATCGCCGCCGCGACAATACAAATTAACCAAGGCACGGCGGCGACCATTGCACGCAACGGCGTACCGTTAAGTGGCTTAACTTTGGCGAACGAATTCGCCGTTTCGTTGGGCGCGGACGCGGCGGCAGTTTTACCGGCGGATTTTGTTTTTCAACACGGCGAGGCGATTGTCGTCCCCGCCGGTGCGACAGTTTCGGCGGGCGGACAAACGCACATTGACGCAGAAGCCGTGATGATATACAGCCCCGCCCCGCTTTTTGCGACTCGCTGCATCACCGGCATGACCGTCGGCATAAACCCTTACATTTCCACCACCGGAATCACTCTCGCCAATCAGGGCGGCGGCGGCGCGGATTTAACCGACCTCTGCCAATGGTTAGACGATGACGAAAACGCGAACGGCGATACTTTATTTCATCTGCAACTTCCGACTCCGGATTTGCAAACAAACGATTATTTTCTCTTTTTCGGCGGACAAACCATAGTGCAATAAAAATTCGTATTTTCTGCAATTTCCCCCATCCGTTCCCGCCCCCGTCCCATTTCCGCACAGGAAAAAATCTCCCCGATTTTATCTAAAAATTTCGGAAAACTCTGATTTTCATCGGAACAGCGCGTTTTTTGCGGGAAATCATTTTGTCTGAAAATTTCAGAAAACTTTGATTTTTATCGGAACAGCATTTTTTTTGCGAGAAATAATTTTATCTGAAAATTTCGGAAAATTCCGGTTTTTATCGGAAAAGTATTTTTTCGCGGGAAATTAGTTTATCTGAAAATTTCGGTTTTTTATCAGAACAGCATTTTTTTCGCGAAAGTTTATCGGCGGGCGGCGAGTACTTTTTGATAAACGGCGAGAGTCGCGTTCGCCATTTGTTTGGCAGTGAAATGCGATTGAATGCGGGTGCGGGCGGCGGCAACATCGGGCGGCGGCAACAACAAGGCGGCGGCGAGGGCGGCGGAATCGCCGGGCGGAATCAGTTTGCCGCCGCATTCGCCGACAATAATATCGCGCGCACCGCCATGATCAGCGGCAATCATCGGCACCCGCATCGCCAACGCCTCGGCGATAGTGCGCCCGAACGATTCCGGTTTAATCGCGCACGATACCGCCACATCGGCAAGCGCGTACATTTCGCGCATGTCAGAACGCGCGCCGACAAAATTCGCGCGTGCCGCCACACCCAAACGCCGCGCCAATGTTTGCAATCGCGCCAGCCGCGTTCCTTTGCCGACAATCACCGCCGCATAATTGTCCGGCAAACGCGCCAATGTTTGCAATAAAACTTCATGCCCTTTTTGTGCCGACAATCGCCCGACATGCAAAATAACTTTTTTTCCGGCGAGATTCCATTCTTCGCGCAAACGCGTCACTTCTTCGGTGCGCACTGCCGCGGGATCAAAATATGCAATGTTTATGCCGCGCCCGATGACTGTGGAATCTTGCACACCGTACGCGGTGCGAATATGTGCGGCAACGGCGGAACCGGGGCAAATAATCGCGTCCGCCAAAACCATCACGCGACTGTACGCATTGACGCTGTTGATTCCATGTACGGTGGACACTGTCGGAATATGCAATTGACGATTAGCAAAATAATGCAGCCACGCGGGTACGCGACTGCGCACATGCACAATATCTGGCGACAACTCGCGCAGCAAACTTCGCAACGCCGCCGCCCGCCGCGGCACTGTTAAAATATTTTTAGACGCCATCGGAAACGGCAAAAAACGCCCGCCTTCGTTGATAACTTCGGCGGCAAGTTGCCCTTTTTCGGCAATGATAATATGTTCTGCCGCGCCGCGTTGTTCGCGCACCAGATCCGCCGCACCGCGTTCGGCACCGCCTTCGTGCATGCGCGGAAGCAACTGAACGATTCGCAACATCAGCCGACAAAACGCCGCGCGTTGCAAAACATTTGCAGCCACGGGGCGGCGTCTTCTTGCCATTCGGGAGGGTGCCACGACATTTGTTTTCGGCGAAACACCCGTTCCGGATGCGGCATTGTAATTGTGATACTGCCGTCCGGCGAACAAAAACCGCATTGTCCGTCGCCGCCTGCCGGATTTTGCGGATATGAATCGGCGGGCGCGCCGTCGCCGTTTATAAATCGCAATGTTGCCGCCGCGCGCATGTCGCCGTCCCACACCGCACGCCCTTCGGCGTTTGAAGAAACCAGCGGCAACATCGCCCCCGCCATTCCCGCAAAAAGCGGCGACGGCGACGGCAATATTTCCGCCATGATTAAACGCGCCTCAAATCGTCCGCTGCGATTCGCGACAAAACGCGGGAATCGCCACGAACCGGAATCGGGCATTAATGGTTGCAACAACGACAATGTTTGACAACCGTTGCATGCGCCGAACGCGAAAGTTTTTTTGTCGGCAAAAAACGCGGCAAACATATCGGCAAGCATCGGATTTTGCAAAATGCCTTCCGCCCAGCCGCGTCCCGCCCCCAACACATCGCCGAATGAAAATCCGCCGCACATCGCGATGCCGACAAACTCGTCCAGCCGCCGCCGTCCGGTGCGCAAATCGCTTGTCATAATATCTGTTGCCGAAAATCCGGCGCGGTCAAATGCCGCCGCCATTTCGCGTTGTCCGTTGCTGCCTTGTTCGCGCAATATCGCGACCGGCGGACGCGCACCGCCGATTGCAAAGTCGGGTGCGCGATAATCTTGCGGAAAACTTTCCGGCAAACGCGCAAACAATCCCGCGTCCGCGCATTCGTGTTCTTCTTTCGCGCATTGCGCATCGTCGCGGCGGCGGCAAACTTCATAACTGACTGCATCCCATTCACGCCGCAATTCGTCCAGCGGACAATCTAACAACTTTTTTCCGCCGCAGTGAATTTTCATTCGCCCGTCGTCGTTGATGCGCCCCGCTGTTTGCAATTGTTTTGCCATTCCGGCGGCGGCGAAAATTTGCAAAACTTCCGCCGCATCCGCCGCCGCAACTTCCAACAACGCCCCCGCTTCTTCGTTAAATAATGCGGCAAACATTCGCCGCCGCCCCGCTGCCGAAAACATATCGCCGGTTTCGCCGCCATCCGTTTGCGCCGCCGGAAAAAGTGAATCTAAAACCAGCGTTACGCCAATTCCGGCGGCAAATGCCATTTCGCAAGCGCACGCCCATAAACCGCCATCCGAACGGTCGTGATACGCCCGCAACAATCCGCGCGCATGACATTCGGCGACCGCACGCCAGAACGCCGCCGCTTGCGCCGCCGTAATGTCGGGCGGCAAATCGCGCGCACCGCAAATTTGTGCAAATACGCCGCCGCCCAACCGCCGCGTACCGGACGGTTCCGCCAACATCAAAAACGAATCGCCGCCGCAAAGTTGCGGTGTGAGAATGCGTTCCACATTGTCGTGCGGTGCGAACGCCGCCGCCACAGGATACGGCGGCGATTCCACCGTCTTGCCCGATTCCGTTTGCGCGCGCATAAAAAGCGAATCTTTGCCGACCACCACGCCGATTTGCAAAGCGATGCAAAACTCGGAAGCGGCGCGCACAGCATCGCGCAAACCGCCAATATCGGAATCGCAATTCGCCAGCCAATTGAGCGACAACTTCACCTGCCGCAACGCACCGACTCCCGCACCCGCCAAATTTGTCAACGCTTCGGCAATCGCCATTCGCGCCCCGGCGGCGGGATTTAGCATTGCAATTTCCGGACGTTCTCCCAACGCGAACGCCGCACCGCCGACTCCGTCATAATCGTTAAAAAACGCCGCACAATCGGAAACCGGTACTTGAAACGGTCCCGCCATTTGATCGCGTGCTGTCAATCCGCCGACTGTGCGGTCGCCGATAGAAATCAAAAATCGTTTGCAAGCCGTCGTCGGATGACGCAACACCGCACGACATGCATCCGCCAACTCCATTTCGGGAAATGTGCCGTCCGGCGGCGGCGGTGTTGTTGCCGGTTTTGCGACCAACGGCGGGCGGGGAATGTCGCCGAGAATGTCGCCGAGATGCAAATCCACCGCCGCGCCGCCGTCTTCTTTTTCCAGCACGATTTTGCCGTCCGCCGATGCTTCGCCGATGACGGCGAAAGGGCAGTTTTCGCGTTCGCAAATCGCGGCAAACGCCGCCATATCTTTTTCCGCCAACGCCAGCATATAACGCTCCTGCGATTCGTTGCACCAAATTTCCGCGTCCGACAAACTTTTGTCTTCCGCCGGTATCGCAAACAAGCGAATGCGCGCACCGACTCCGGCATCGTGAATCATTTCGGCAGTCGCGTTCGCGATTCCGCCTGCGCCAACATCGTGCAGCGACAGCAACATTCCGCCGCCGGACGCACGGCGGCAAGTGTCAATAACTTCCTGCGCGCGTCTTTGCATTTCGGCATTGTCGCGTTGCACCGAAGCGAAATCGTTTTCGTTGCCGTCCCGGCTAGACGCCGCCCCGCCGCCTACGCCGATGCGAAATCCCGGTCCGCCGAGTTGTACAATTTTCGCGCCCGGCGGTATCGGTTTTTTGCCCGGCGAATGCGGCAACATTTGACCGAATCCGCCCGCCAACATTACCGGTTTGTGAAATCCGATGTCGCGTCCGGCAACGGCTTCCAGCGAACGAAAAAATCCCGCCAAAGACGGACGCCCGAATTCGTTGCAATATCCCGCCGCCCCCAGCGGTGCATCAATCATAATCGCCAGCGGCGAAGCGAGATGCAGAGACGGCGCATGCAATGCATTTTCCGCCCCGACGATTTGCAAATGCGACACGGCAAAACCGGCAAAACCGGCGCGCGAAGCGGCACCGCGTCCGGCGGCGGCTTCGTCGCGGATTTCGCCGCCGCTGCCGGTTGCAGCACCCGGAAAAGGCGAAATAGCGGTCGGATGATTGTGCGTTTCGGCTTTGGCAACAAGCAAAAGTCCGCCTTCGCCGCGCCGATAAATGCCGTCTTCGGCGGGCGCGAAATCTTCACCGGCGGCGGCACAAATCACCGCGGCGTTGTCGGAAAACGCCGTAATCACGCCGTCCGGCGCATTGTCGTGTGTGCGGCGGATTAAATCCATCAGCGAATCGCCGCCGTCCGCCCATTTTCCGCGAAAAATTTTGTGGCGACAATGTTCAGAATTCGCCTGCGCAAACATCATCACTTCCGCCTCAAACGGTGCGCGTTCCAATCTTGCATACAGATCGCGTAAATGCGCAACATCTTCGGCGGCAAGCGCCCAGCCGCGCGATTTGCTCAATTGCAAAAGCGAATCGGCAGTCGGCAAAATCTCCTCTTCGCACCGCCGGGGCGGAGTTTCAAACAACTGCCGCCATTTTGCAAACGAAGGCGGACGCAAAACAACTTCCGTCATTCGGTCGACAATTTCTTCGGCATCTTCGGTGCGCAACAAAACGCCGCGTTCCATTCGTTCCACAAACGACAAACCGCAGTTGCGAAGAATGCCCCCGGCTTTGGACGACCACGGCGAAACAACGCCGGGGCGGGGAAGAATCAACGCAGCATTTTCATCCGCCGCATCGGCAAACACTGCGTCCGCACAAAGCAATCGCCGCAATCGCGATTCTTCGGCGGCGGACGGCAAACGGCAAACGGAAACAAAAAAAACTTCGCGGGCGGCGGGGCGGCGAAAACGCATCTCCGGCGGCGCACCGCCCAAATATGCAAATTGCCGCACGGTCATCGCCGTCATTATTCCGCCGTGCGGATTAACGAGAAAAACGGCGCACCGTCAATCTCGGTTTTTGACGGTGTCCCAACTTTCTTTGGTAAAAGAAGTCGCGGACAAATCGTTGTTTTCTACAAACTTCATAAAAAATCCGAACAACATCGGATTGACGGTTTTCAAAGCGCGGTCTATGAGAATTCCGCGTCCGTTTTTGCTGTTCACGAGATGCACATATTCCACGCATTCTTCGTATTCTTCCTGATCCAACGCCCGCAAAGTGCTGTGCAGTCGGTCGCACCAATCGCTCGGACGAAATTTTTTACCATCGGTTGTTTCGCCCTTGATGAGGACAAAATCCGTCCCCGTTTCTATCGGGGCGGGCGATTGTTCGGGTTGCATGGAATGTAAATTATACTCCGCAAAATCCCGATTGCCATACTTCGCCGCCCCGCAAACTTGCGGTTTTTGCAATTTTTCGCAGTTATCGCCCGCAAAAACGCCGATAATCGCCAAAAATAAACCGCGAAAATGGCGGCGATTCCAAATCCCCGCCGCCTTTGCAAAATAAATTTTTTGTAAACAAAAACCGCCGCTGTCGGACTCGCCATTTTATCCGACTCTTTTCGCCGGAAAGTGTAAAATAGACGGGATGAAAAGTTTTCCGTCCGGTACCGCCATCGCCGTCGCATTGTCGGGCGGCGTAGATTCGGCGTTCGCGGCGTATATGTTGCAACAAGCGGGCGCGAAAATATCGGCGGTGTTTATGAAAAATTGGGAAGATGATGACGACGATTCCGGTTGCGCCGACAAAGAAGATTTATTCGCCGCCGCCGCTGTCGCCGACAAGTTAGGCGTAGAATTGCATATTGACAACTTCGCCGCCGAGTACAAAAAACACGTTTTTGCACCATTTTTGCGCGCGTTGCAAAATGGACTAACGCCGAATCCGGATGTACTTTGCAATTCGGAAATTAAATTTTCCATGTTCCGCCGCCGCGCAAAAGAACGCGGCGCGCGTTTTGTTGCAACCGGACATTATGCGCGAACGCGCGAAATGAATGGCGAAATACAATTGTTAAAAGGCGAAGATTCGGCAAAAGACCAAAGTTATTTTTTGCACCGATTATCGCGGGTGCAACTCGCAGATGCAATTTTTCCATTAGGCGAAAAAATGAAACCGGAAGTACGCGCCGAAGTACGCGCCGCCGGATTCGGCAACTGGAGTCGCCGCGAAAGCATGGGAATTTGTTTTATCGGTGCGCGAAAGTTTGAATCGTTTATAAAAAAATATATTGCCGAAACGCCGGGCGAAATCCATACGCCGGACGGCGACATTGTCGGCGAACATTGCGGACTGCCGTTTTACACTATCGGTCAACGAAGCGGTTTGCACATCGGCGGAATCGGCGGCGGCAACGGCGGCGCATGGTTTGTCGCCGCAAAACGGCAACGCGAAAATGTTCTCGTCGTCGTGCAAAATCCGACTCATCCGATGTTGTATTCGGTGCGGGTAAGATTCCAAAATGCGCATTGGATTTCCGGCACTCCGCCGCCGCCGCAACGGGTATACGAAGCGCGACTGCGACATCGGCAATCGCCGGCGAGTTGCGTCTTGTCGCGGGCGGATGATTCCGGCGGCGAAATCATTTTTGCCGAACCGCAACGGGCGGCGGCACCCGGGCAATTCGCAGTTTTGTACGATGGCAATGTTTGTTTAGGCGGCGGCGAAATTGTCGGCAACGATGAAAAATAATTCGCAAATGGAATCGCCCGCCGCGAACTTTGTTTTGCAAAACTGCCGCATCGTGAATGAGGGCGCGATTCGGGAAGGCGACATTCGCGTTTGCAACGGACGCATCGCAAAAATCGGCGGCGCGATTTCGGCGACGCAAAACGAAAAAATAATAAACGCAAAAGAACGACTTTTGTTTCCGGGTTTAATTGATGACCAAGTTCATTTTCGCGAACCGGGACTCGCACACAAAGGCGACATCGCATCGGAAAGCCGCGCCGCCGCCGCAGGCGGAATCACTTCCTATATGGAAATGCCGAATGTGATTCCGCCGACTTTAACGATGGAAAAAATTGCCGAAAAACGCCGTATTGCCGCCAAAAATTCGCGCGTCAATTTCGCTTTTTATCTCGGCGCCGCCAAAAATAACATCAGCGACATTGCCGCCGCCGACCCTTCGCAAATTGCGGGCGTTAAAATTTTTATGGGTTCATCTACCGGTGATATGTTGGTGGATGATGAAAAAATTCTCGCGGAAATTTTTCGCGCCGCACCGACATTAATTGCAACGCATTGCGAATCGACTCCGCGCATTCGTAAAAATTTAACAGCGGCAAAGTTGCGTTATGGCGAAAAAATTCCCGCAACAATGCATCCGCAAATTCGCGATACCGATGCGTGTTATGAATCGTCTTCAATCGCAATTCGTTTAGCAAAACAAACCGGCGCGCGTTTGCATATTTTGCACATCAGTACAAAAAAAGAATTGCAATTGTTTGCGGCGGGAAATGTCGCAAAAAAACAAATCACTTGCGAAGCATGCGCACATCATTTGTTGTTTGACGATTCCGGTTATGAAAAAATGGAAATGCGTTGGAAAACAAATCCGGCGATTAAAACCCGCACCGACCGAAACGCTTTGCGGCGGGCGGTTGCCGATGGAATCATTGATATTTTGGCGACCGACCATGCACCGCATCTGCCGCACGAAAAAGATTTGCCTTACGAAAAAGCGGCGGCGGGAATGCCGCTGGCGGAATATGCATTGCCCGCGTTTTTGCGATTGGCGGCGGACGGCGATTTAACCTATCCGCAAATTGCAACGCGTGCAGCACATTCGGTTGCAGATATTTTTGCGGTAAAAGATCGCGGCTATTTGCGCGAAGGATATTGGGCGGATTTTGTTTTAATAGACGAAAAACCGGACGGCATCGCACCGCGCGATTTTGTTATCAGCAAATGCGGCTGGACTCCGTTTTGCGGCGACATTTTCCGGCATTCAGTTTTTGCAACTTTCGTCAACGGCGAATGCGTCTGGCAAGACGGAAAAATTAACGATTCCGTACGCGGCACAGCATTAGAATTTAATCGCGGATAGTTTTATCCCGCATTTGTCGAAAAAAAACGGCGAGGATTCGGAATCCCCGCCGGTTTTTATTTGGGAGTTAGAAAGTCCACTCTTTTGACAATCCGAATCCCTTGATTCCCGAATAGGACAAAACCATTCCGGAAACATCCGGCGAATGATAAGAGAGTTTCATTAAATTCTCTTTATCCGCCGTGTAGCGAATGGAATGAATATGGCGATCCATCACGGATTTGATTCCGGTAAAACCGGCGGCTGCCGCTGTATCGGACAAATACATAATTCCGCCAATGCCAACGCCCGCCAATCCGACAATGCCGACAGTTTCCCAAGTATCGACTCTATCGTCAAGTTCGCCCTGGTTTAGGCAGACGAGAGAACCGCCGCCGGAATTGGTACGGCGACAATCATCCGCCTCGTCCTCTTGTTCGCTTGCCAAAAGGTACCCGAGGGCGGCGACTCCGGCACCGACAACAGCGATTGCCGCCCCGGTATCCGAGACAGACCACTCTTCGGCGGCAACGGGGGATGCCGCAAAAGCGGCGGCGATGGCAAATGCCAATTTTTTCTTTTTCATTTTCATTTCCTCTCATTGTTAATAAACGGGAAATCGCCCGCACGATGCCCGACACCGCCGGGCGTTGTCTTGTATCGCGAAATGTAAAGATACCGCCGCCCATTTCCCGCAGGTGTTTTATCGGACGGCACCCCCGGCTTTCGGGGGGATTTCGCAATCAAGACGGGCGAAAGTATAACACATCCCGCCCGAATCCGCAAAAAAACTGGCGGGTTCGGCAAGAAAATTTGTGAATTGCTGATTTCCTGCCTTTTTCCGGCGAATTGCTGGATTAAAAAAGATTTTGTTTGCTAACGAAATGATTCCGTTTGCAAAAAAATGAAACGGTTTGCTAACCAAATTAAATTTTTACCCGCCGAAATGTGATTTAACACGGCGGCGAATGTAAACCGAAAGGCGGGCGGCGGCGGTGATTTGTTATAATCGGATTTATGACGGAAAAATTGGAACGGGAAAAACGGGCGGCGGCGGAAGCGGCGGCGGCGTTGATTAAAAACGAAGTGTCGCTGGGTGTCGGTTCCGGTTCCACCGCCGAGTGTTTTGTTTCGCTGTTGCCCGATTTGCGCGATAAAATTTCCGCCGTGCGTGCAAGTTCGGAACGCACCGCAAAACTTCTCGCCGCCGCCGGATTCCGATGCAACGATGACATTTCCGAATTGGATATTTATGTGGACGGCGCGGACGAAATTGACGACAATCGGCAAATGTTAAAAGGCGGCGGCGGTGCGCATGCGCGCGAAAAAGTACTCGCCGGATGCGCCCGTCAATTTATTTGCATTGTCGATTCCGCGAAACCGGTCGCGCGGCTGGGGCGTTTTCCGTTGGCGGTGGAAGTGTTGCCGATGGCGCGTTCGTTTGCCGCCCGCCGACTCGCCGCAATGGGCGGTTCGCCGCAATGGCGCGAAGGATTTATCACCGATAACGGCAACTGGATTTTGGATACCGCCGGTTTGGACCTCACCGCCGCCGCAAAAATGGAAAAAGAAATTAACGCGATTCCCGGCGTGGTGGACAACGGTATTTTTGCGATTCGCCGCGCCGATGTCGTGATTGTCGGCGGCGAAAACGGCGCAAAAATCTTGCAAGGCGGCGGTTGACTTTTTCCGTCCGCAAAGGGCGCGAAGCGTTGCGCCGCAAACTGCAAAGCGAAGGCGTTCCGCCCCTCGCCGCGCGCATACTTTCGGCGCGCGACATTGCCGGCAGCGAAGACATTGCGCCGCCGCTTGCCGCATTGCCGCCGCCCGATGTTTTGCCGGACATGGAAAAGTTGTGCGACATTCTCGCCGCTGCCGTTCGCAACGGCGAAAAAATATGCGTTGTCGGCGATTATGATGCGGACGGAATGTGCGCAACCGCATTGGCGGTGCGGTGTTTGGAAAAACTCGGCGCGAATGTGTCGTGGAAAATTCCCGACCGTAAAACGCACGGTTATGGATTGCACACCGAAATTGCCGAAACCGCCGCCGCGGAAGGCGCATCCGTTTTATTGACCGTGGACAACGGAGTCGCCGCCGCAGATGCCGTGGCGCGGGCGAAACAATTGGGAATGAAAGTATGCATCACCGATCATCATCTGCCGCCGCCGCAACTGCCGGATGCCGATTGCATTGTCAATCCGCGCCTGCACGGCGGCGAATCAGCGGGGGCGAATTTGTCGGGAGTCGGAGTCGCGTTTTATGCGATGGCGGCATTGCGAACGCGGCTGGGGGCGGCGTTGAAAATGACTCCGTTTTTGGATTTGGTCGCGGTCGGTTGCATCGCCGATTGTATGCCGATGGATGCGACAAATCGCGCGATGGTCGGCGGCGGATTGGCGCGTCTTCGCCGCGGCGACGGGCGGGCGGGATTGGCGGCATTGCTCGCCGAAGTACAACCGCGCCGCGCTGACAATCTTTCGTGCGATGACATCGGGCATTCGGTTGCGCCGCGAATCAACGCCGCCGGACGATTGAATCAAACGCAAACGGCGATGGAATGTTTGCTGGCGGAAGACAAAAAAACCGCACATAAAAAAGCGGCGGCGTTGTCGGCACTCAACGAAAAACGCAAACAAATTGTGGCGGCGACAATGGCGCAAATTCCCGCACCGCCGCCGGATGCGGCAGCAGTTATCGCGGCGGACGAAAAATGGCAATCGGGAGTTATGGGAATTATCGCGGGCAAACTCGCAGACGCGCATCGCATTCCCGCGCTGGCTTTTACGCGCGAAAACGGACTTTGGCGCGGGTCGGGACGCGCACCGCCGGGACGAGATTTGCATTCCCTTGTTGCCGCCGCTGCCGAAATCGCGCCGGTCATCAATTTCGGCGGACATTCGCAAGCGGTCGGAGTTTCGCTCGGCGAAATATCGCCTTTCGCGCAAGCGTTTACGGAATGTTGCCGCCGGGATGCGCCCGCCGCCGCACCGCGATGGCAAGTGGACGAAATGCCGCCGCCGGAAGAAATCACGCCGGACGCAGTCGGTTATCTGGAACGAATTGTATGGGGCGGAGGATTTGCGCGCCCTTTGTTTGCGGGGGCGTTTGCGGTATCGGAAATCCGTCCGCTCGGACGCGGGCGCGAACATTTGCGAATGCGTTTGCGCGGCAGCGGACTCAACATTCCCGCCCTCGCGTTTTTTCACGGCGAAATCGGTGACAACATAAATGCCGTATTTTCGCTCATGCGCGATTCGTTCAACGGCAGCGTTGTCGCGGTAATAAAAGAAGTTTTGGATTAAAACGGGCGGGAAATTCTTTCCGTCATTTTTGCCGCTTAATTAATTTGGAATATGCAAAAGCGGTTAAAAATTGTTGCGAAAAAAATTGTCGCGAAACCGAATTTAAATTTGTACAAAATTTTCGCGCATGTGCGTTAATCCGAATCCGAATTTTTGTGCAAAATTTTCGCGCATGTGCATCAATTTGAATCGCGAATTTTTGTGCAACTGAATCGGTTATTGAATTTTTGGATTTTCGGCAAAAAAATTAGCGGCGGGGCGTTTCCATTTTTTTTGCCAAATACATCAGCGGAAAACACAGCATAAAATAAAATGCCGCTGCCAAAAGCCAAACTTCAAAAATTTGCCGCGATGAAACGGATGCTTCTTGCGCGCTAAATGTCAATTCAGGCACGGAAATGATCGACAAAATTGCCGAATCCTTAATCAACAAAATCATCTGTCCCGCCAGCGGAGCGGCAATGTTTCGCGCCGCCTGCGGCATAATCACCAGCCGAAAAGTCTGCCAACGCGAATGTCCCAACGCGCGCGCCGCATCCCGTTGTCCGCGCCCGACCGACAACACGCCTGCGCGCATAACTTCCGCAAAAAACGCCGCCTCAAACATCGCCAGACAAATCGCGCCGCCGATAAAATCGCCCGCCCGTTTCGGATCGCCGAACAACAATCGCACCCAAAAACCATCGCCCGAAATCGCCGGAAAAAACGAACCCGCCGCCGTAAAATAAAAGAAAATAAACATAAATACCAGCGGCGGTAAATTGCGCAAAGTTTCCACATAACACACCGCCGGCGCGCGCAACGGCGACAACAACAATGCCGCCAAAAGCGCGCCGAACAACAACGACAACGCCCCCGCAAAAATCAAAAGTCGCACCGACCCGGCAAGACCGGAAAGCAAAAGTCCCGTCACATAACCGCCGTTTTCGTCATCGGCAAAAACATAACTCCACGCCCGCGCAAAATCCCAGCGATACGAAAACTCGCCCCCCGCCGATATCGCAAACCACGCCGCCCCCGCAATCAGCGGCGTCCACAATGCGAATTCCAAAGCGCGATTTTTTGTGCGGCGATTCATCGCTTTGCCCGCAGACGGCGTTCCCACGCCGCAATCGCACGCGCCGGCGGCAAACACACCAGCACATACATCGCACCGACCGTCAGCCAAATTTCAAAAGTAAGAAAAGTTTCCGAAATAATGTTGCGCGCCGCGTCCGTCAAATCGGCAATAGCGATAATCGTCACAATGGAAGAATGTTTTATCAGCGATACAAATAAATTCGCCAGCGGCGGCAAAATCAGCGGCAACGTTTGCGGCAAAAGCACAAACCGCCAACGCGCAAAACGCGACATTCCCAACGCCGCAGACGCCTCGTTTTGTCCGGACGGCACGGCGGCAACTCCGGCGCGAATAATTTCGGCGACAAACGCTCCTTCAAAAAGTGCCAGCGACAATACCGCCGCAAAAAATCGGTCAAACGCCAGCGCGTTGCCAAACATAAAATACAGCAAATATAATTGCACCAAAAGCGGCGTCCCGCGCATCAGCACGACATAACCGTGCGCCAGACCGCGAAATGACCGCATTCTTCCCAGCATCGCCGCCGCCGCAAACAATCCGACAATCACCGCAAAAACGCCCGCCGCAAACGACAACTGCAAAGTCAGCCACAATCCTTCCAACAACGGACCCGCAACCCATTCGCCATCCGCCCGCCGCAAAATATAACGCGGCACCCGCGACCATCGCCAATCATATTCCAGCATCGCCACACCGCGCCAAACAAGCACCGCCGCAACCGCCATAACGCAAGCATTCGCCGCCGCGCCGCGATATTTTTTCAGATAAATCGTAAAATGTGTTTTAATAACGGTTTCACAAGGAGGGAAAAACGATGAAATTTACGACAAAGGCAATTATCGCATGTTTACTCGCGCTTTCGGGTGCGGCGCAGGCGGAAACGATTGAAGGCGTGCTGGATCGCGGCGTTTTGCGCGTCGGACTCAGCAGTTTTACGCCGTGGGCGATGCGCGCAAAAGACGGTGAGTTTATCGGCTTTGAACCCGATGTCGCGCGGCGAATGGCGGCGGATATGGGCGTAGAAATAGAAATTATCCCGACCGGATGGGACGGAATCATCCCCGCGCTGCTGTCCAAAAAATTTGACCTGATTATCGCGGGAATGTCCGTCACGCCTGCCCGCAATCTGCAAGTCAACTTTTCCGTCCCCTACGCCGAACTCGGCATCGGCGTCGTAGCAAATCGCGAACGCGCCGGACATCTAACAACACCGGAAGCCTACAACGACGAAAATGTCGTTTTCGCCTTGCGGCGCGGCACAACGCCGGTGGAAGTCGTGCGGACGCAAATGCCGAAAGCGCAAATCCGGCAGTTTGACGACGAAGCCGCCGCTTTGCAAGAAGTATTGAACGGACGGGCGGACGCATGGGTAGCGGGCGCCCCCGGACACACAGACGCCGCGCTGGACTATCCGGAAAAGTTGTTTATTCCGTTTGACGATTATCTGCGCAGCGATTTGTCGGGCATCGCGATTCGCAAAGGCGACCCGGACGGCTTAAATTTCATCAACAACTGGATCCGCCTCCGCACTTCAGACGGCTGGCTGGAAGACCGCCGCAAATACTGGTTTGAAGGACGCGAATGGAAACCGCTCGTCGGCGGAGAGTAAAAACCATCGGCTTAATCGGCGGAATGAGTTGGGAAAGCACCGCCGCATATTACGATTTGCTGAACAAAAACGCGCGGGATTCTTTGGGCGGTTTGCATTCCGCCGACATCGTTTTGCGGTCTTTGGATTTCGCCATCATCGCGCGTTTGCAAACGGCGGGCGACTGGAATGCGGCGGCGGAAATTTTGGCGAATGCCGCGCGCGATTTGGAAAAAGGCGGCGCGGAATGCGTTTTGATTTGCGCAAATACGATGCACAAATGCGCCGATGCAGTATCGGCGGCGGTTAAGATTCCGCTGATTCATATCGCCGATTCGCTGGCGGCGGCAATACAAAAATCGGCGTGCCGCAAACCGCTGCTGCTGGGAACGCGCTACACAATGGAAGATCCGTTTTACCGCGATTATTTACGCGACAGACATAAAATCGCCGCGCAAATTCCGGACGAAGAATCGCGCCGCGAATTGCACCGGATTATCTACGAAGAATTGTGCCGCGGCGAAATTCGGGCAGATTCCAAACGCGCATTTTTGGAAATCGTTGCCCGTTGCAAAGACGCGGACGGAATCATTTTCGGATGCACCGAAATCGGAATGTTAGTTTCGGAATCCGATTTTACTTTACCCTGTTTTGACACCACCAAACTCCACACCGCCACCGCCATGCGATTCGCGTTAAAAAATTAACGCCGCCCCATCACGCAAAGTTCCGCGATTTTTGTCGCAAACGGGTAATCTGCGAACCAATCGCCGCCCACGACATCTTGCATCCGCTTTATAAGCGTCTTTTGGTCGCACGCTTTCCACCGATTTTGACAAAATTTCCAGTATTGACCGTACTGTTCCTTGTTCAAATAAAGGCGCATCACCTCATTGTCCACAACCGTAAACACCGAAGGCAAAATAAAATGACAAAGTTTACTGGCGAACACGGCGGAGTCCACGCCTTTTATGGCATGCGCAATATAAAATAACTTCTTCACCGAATTCCATTCACAAGATTCAATACTCGGTTTTTTGAGACGCAAAATTTTGCGATATTCGCACTCCAAATCACCAAACTTGCTCTCCCATCTTCCGCACAGTCCGGGATGGCTTCTACGCAAAGCACTCCATTCATGCAATTTACAGCATAAAACACCGCCGTCCAGAGGTTTCCCACTTTTCTGCTCGCGTACGCGCTTTCGGTAAAAACACGAACGGAGATCCTTCTCCCATCCGGACTTTTCTTTGAATCGCTCAATTCCTTTCTCAAGCAAAAAGGAATCAAACGCCAATACCTCTTTTTCTACTTTCAACATCTCCCGCCCCCTTCAATGCGAAAGAGGATAACGCTTGCAAAGTGAGACGCTGCATTTTTTGCACTTCGGTTCTTTTGTGCATATTTCGCCGTAATCTTTGGCGGCGAACATCCATAATAAATTGTCAATATATGTTGCGCTGTGTTTGGATTTTTTCGCCAGTTTCATCAGGCATTCGTGGGCGGCTTCCGGTTTTGGCTCGGGGGCGGCGATGAAATTCAATCGCTCCGAACCGATTATTCGGCAAATATGCAAATCCGGTTTCATCGTGTCAACGCCGACATTGCGGAGATATTCGGTCGCCAATGCGAATCCGATTTGCTGCAGTTTGTATTTTCCTGCGCTAAGTTCTTTCGCAATTTTTCCCGGAGTTTGAGAGGCGACATACTGGTCAAGTCCGCCTTCCTTTTTGTTTATGAATTCCAGCATCCGAATATTTTCCGCCAGATGTTCCATTTGGGCGTTAATACTCCGGTTGCCGCATTTAATTTCTTTAATTTTGCACGCCAGATCCGCCCCGCACGCCGCTTTCAATTCCGCAGAGTCGTAGTGCATAAAAATCTCATCTATTTTGTCAAGATTCTTCTCTATGCCCGCCCAAGGGCGTTGATTGCTTAATTGCGAATACAACAACCCTCTAATATGATCGCGCATGCAGAATTTTTCCTCGCCTTCTTTTCGCTGTTTCATGGCAGCGCACTGACGAAAATTTGTGATACTTTCCTTGTAATCAAATCCGGCGTCCGAAAGCGTCCGCTGGATTTGCCCGATTATTTTGTCAATGTTAATCTTGTCAATTTCAATCATAACGATTTTTTATCGCCATCCCTTCAATGCGACAAAATTTGACTCAGGAAAAGTTTTGTCCTTTCGTTTTGCGGGTTGTTGAAAAATTCTTCCGGTTCGTTTTGTTCAACGATTTGTCCGGCGTCCATGAAAATGACGCGGTTCGCCACGGTGCGGGCGAATCCCATTTCGTGCGTGACGCACAACATCGTCATTCCTTCTTGCGCGAGTTCTATCATCACATCCAAAACTTCTTTAATCATTTCGGGGTCAAGGGCGGATGTCGGCTCGTCAAAAAGCATGATTTTCGGTTTCATACAAAGCGACCGCGCGATGGCGACTCGTTGCTGTTGTCCGCCGGAAAGTTGCCCGGGATATTTGTCCGCCTGCTCCGGAATTTTTACGCGCGAAAGATAATGCATCGCGATTTCTTCCGCCTCTTTTTTGGGAGTTTTGCGCACCCAAATCGGGGCGAGAGTCAGGTTTTGCAAAATCGTGAGATGCGGAAAAAGATTGAAATGCTGAAACACCATTCCCACTTCACGGCGAATTTGGTCAATGTGTTTGATGTCGTCATCCAACTCGGTGCCGTCTACGATAATCGTCCCTTCCTGATGTTCTTCCAGCCGGTTGAGACAGCGAATCATCGTGCTTTTGCCGCTGCCGGACGGACCGCAAATAACGATTCGCTCGCCGGTGCATACTTCTAAATTGATGTCGCGCAATACATGAAACTCTCCGTACCATTTGTTGACGCCGCTCATCGTAACGCATACTTCCGGGGCGTCTGATGGTTTCGGAATCGCTTTTGTCGCATGCGGAAGTGTGCCTTTTTTGTAATATTGTTCTGCTTCGCTCATTGTGCTTCTCCTCTTCTTTGTTGGGTAAAAAAATTTTCGCGCCCGCCGTTAATGCGCGTGCGCATATCCGCGCAATTCTTCGTAGCGGGCGATTTGCGCGGCGGTCAACAGGGGCGCGGTTTTCAGATGATACTTCAAATGCACGGCGCGCAATTCGCCTTTCAACCGCGCGATGTCGGCGACGATTTCGCGCAGCGAAGAATCGTCGGCGCGCTTTTCGGAAAACAGCGAATCCAGTTCCGCCTCTTTTGCGACGATGCGTTCGCCGAGCAGGCGCGCCTCTTGCCCCATTTGCGAAAACAGCCGCGCGGTTTCGCCGCGCTGAAAATCGGAAAGCGGCAAATCGTCCGCCAATTCCAAAAGATGCAGCGGACCGGGATAGCCGTTGAGTTCCGCCGCCATCGCCATTCCCGCCCCTTCGCCGCGCAAATACGCCGCCGTTTCCATAGCCGACAGCGCCTTAATCGGGCGCGATTCCATTCCGGCGTAGGGAGTCATTCCGCAGCCGCCGAGCAAAAATGCGAAGGCGGCGATAAAAACGGGCGCGGCGGATTTCATCGCCTTTGGTGTCCGGTGTCCAGTTTCGCTTCTAAATGCTGGCTGTATTTGGACATCGCAAAACAGCACATGAAAAATATCAGCGCGACATAAACATACGCCTCAAAATCGTATCCTTTCCATTCGGGCGAACGCGCGGCGATTTGCGCGCTACCGAGAAAATCGTGCAAGCCGATAATGCCGACCAAAGTCGTGTCTTTGAACAATTCTATGAAAGTGTTGACGATGCCGGGGATGGAAATTTTCATCGCCTGCGGCAGAACGATAAATCCGGTTTTTTTCCAATAACCCATTCCGAGAGAATCCGCGGCTTCGCCTTGCCCTTTCGGAATCGCCTGCAACCCGCCGCGAATCGCCTCGGCGGTATAGGCGGATTGAAACATCGTAATCGCAATAAGGGCGCGCACAACTTTGTCAAAATCTACGCCGGACGGAAAAAACAGCGGCAACAAATTGGACGCCATAAATAAAATCGTAATCAGCGGTGCGGCACGCCACAACTCAATATAAAACACGCACAGCGAACGGATAATTGGCAGATGCGAACGCCGCCCCAACGCCATCACAACGCCAATCGGCAACGCGATGACAATGCCGCCCGCCGCCAAAAAGAAAGTGAGCATAAAACCGCCCCATTCGTTCGTTTCGGCAACCGGCAATCCGAGCCATTCGCCATGCACCAGCGCGATGGCGATAACCGGAAATACCAGCAAATTGAAAAGTCCCAGCGGCATCTTCCAGCGAAATGCCGGGAAAAATAAAGGCGCCATTAATGCGGCGAAAAGCGCGAACATCAGAGTCGGTCGCCACACCTCGCCCGGATGTGCCGCGAAATACAATCCGAACATAATTTGCGTAAATCGTACTTTGGTAAAAGTCCAGCATGCGCCTGCGGCGTCGACGCGATAGGTGTTGCCGTCTTCGCTGACGAAATCGGTTTTGCATGCGTCCGAAGAATCGCCGCCCCATGTCGCGGCGCCGAAAATCCATTGAAAAACGGGCGGCAAAAATTGCAAAAACGCCCACAAAATCAGCAGCGTCAACGCGCCATTAAACCACGACGAAAACAAATGCGCGCGCATCCAGCCGAGAACGCCGACCGAAGAAGCGGGCGGTTCTCTGGCGGGAATTGGAATGTGTTCGCTCATCGTTCGGTCAATTGCACCCGTTTGTTATACCAATTTAGAATCGCCGAAGTCAAAAACGATAATGTCCAAAAAACGCCGACCGTCATCGCGATAATAATCAGTGCCTGCCCCGTCGTATTGAGCGAAATTCCCATCCAAATGGAGGCGATTTCTTCGTACGCAATGGCAATTGCCAAAGTGGAGTTTTTGGTGAGATTTAAATATTGGCTGATAGTCGGCGGAATAATCACCCGCATCGCCTGCGGGATAATGACGAGTTTGATGTTTTGCCCGTGATGCAATCCTAATGCGCGCGCCGCTTCGGTTTGTCCGTGCGATACTGCGAGAATGCCGCCGCGCACATTTTCGCCGATAAACGCCGCCGTGTAAGTCGTGAGCGCGAACCAGACGACAAAAAATTCGGTCGTCAGATTGATTCCGCCGGATAACTGAAACGCGCCGAGTTCGGAATATTCCAGCGAATAGGGCGAACCCGAAATGAAAAAGCCGATAACCGGCGCGATAACTAAAATTCCCAAAGATGCGGGCAACATCGGAAATTGTTTGCCGGTCGCATCTTGCCGCCGCTTCGCCCATCGCGCAAGATAAAAAACTCCGCCGATGGCGGCGGCGCAAATCAGCAAAAATATCCCCGCACCAACTCCGTGTTCTATGACCGGGCGCGGAAAATATAAACCGCCTTTGTTGATAAATACCGAATCCGCAAACGAAGCACTGTCGCGTACGCCGGGCAGAGAGGGCAAAAATACGATGAAATACCAAAAGAAAAACCACAACAACAGCGGGATGTTGCGGAAAATTTCCACATACACCGAAGCGATTTTGGCGACCAGCCAATTTGGCGACAAGCGCATCACGCCGATGACAAATCCGAGCAAAGTCGCCGCGATAATGCCGAAAATACTCACATAAATCGTGTTTTGTACGCCGATAAAAAAGATACGCCAGTACGAATTATCGCCCAGCGTATTGTCCAAAAACGGCGAAAATCCGACTTGGAACGGCGCGAGTTTTTCCAGCCACGACAATCCGAGGATAATGCCGCGTTCTTCCATATTGGAAACGGTATTGGCGGCAATCGTGCCGATCGCCCAGACAAAAAACAGCACCGCCGCCGCCTGAAACGCCATTCCGCGAATCTTGGGGTCCCGATGCAGCGGAATATGATGCCCGCCCTTCATTCTCTCTTTTCCCGACATAATCCGATTATACATATAAACCGGAAAAAAAAGAACCGGTTGCAACAAATGTTCATCATTTTTTTGGTTTGCGCGTTTTGCGGCGGATTTTTTTTCGGGGGTGCGCCGTTCCGAAGGGCGCGAAGTTTTGGTATAATTGAAGTTTGCGAATGAAGTTTGCGAAATTTTTTTGCGGATTTTTTGATAAGGGGATTTGAATGTTATTAATTGAATGTCCGTGGTGCGGCGAACGCGAGCAAACCGAGTTTTCCCATCATGGCGAAGCGCACATCGCACGCCCCGCCGACCCCGCCGCATTGTCGGATGCCGAATGGGCGGATTATCTATTTGCGCGCAAAAATCCGAAAGGCGTTCATTATGAACGTTGGATGCACGCCGCAGGATGTCGCCGCTTTTTTCAGATGGCGCGCAATACGCTCACCGGCGAAATTTACGGCACCTACACAATCGGCGCACCAAAACCCGCCGCCGCCCAAAAAGCGGAATCCGCCGCCGCATCGCCGGACGGCAACGCCGCCGAACTCGCATGAATCAAAAAAATCGTCTGCAAACAGGCGGGCGCATCCGCCGCGAACGCCCTTTTTATTTTAATTTTAACGGCGAACCGATGCAAGGTTACGAAGGCGACACCGTCGCTTCGGCGTTGCTGGCGAATGGCGTAAAAATTGTCGCCCGCAGTTTTAAATATCATCGCCCGCGCGGTGTTTTTTCGGCGGGGGCGGAAGAACCGAACGCTTTCGTATCGGTCGGCAAAGGGGCGAAACATTTGCCGAATGTCTGCGCAACAATCGCCCCGCTGCAAGACGGAATGGAAGTGCGGGCGCAAAGCGGCTGGCCGTCCGTCAATTTTGATTTGGGCGCGATATTTTCCGCCGCCGGACGACTTTTGCCGCCGGGTTTTTATTACAAAACTTTTATGTGGCCGCCGCGTTTGTGGATGTTGTACGAAAAAATCATTCGCCGTGCCGCCTCTTCGGCACAACCGCCGCGCGAAAAAGATGCCGATTCTTATATTCACCGCTATGCGCATTGCGATGTGCTGATTGCGGGCGGCGGACCGGCGGGATTGTCCGCCGCCTTGTCCGCCGGAAAATCCGGTGCGCGCGTGATTCTGGCAGATTTAAATCCCGAATTTGGCGGCGATTTGTTGAACGCGGGCGACGACGAAACGATTGACAATATTCCCGCGATGCAGTGGGCGGAAAACGCGGTCAAACATTTGGCGGCAATGGAAAATGTCGTTTTGCTGCCGCACACGGCGGTGCAGGGCTATCACGATTACAACTTTTTAATCGCCGAAGAATCGCTGCCCGGCAATCCGCGGCGGCGGTTGTGGAAAATTCGCGCAGCGCAAACGGTCATCGCCGCCGGGGCGATAGAACGCCCGCCGGTTTTTGTAGACAACGACCGCCCGGGCGTGATGTTGGCAGATTCGGTACGCGCTTATATTCGCCGCTACGGTGTTTTGCCGGGGCGCAACATTTTATTTTTCACCAACAACGACAGTGCCTATCGTGCCGCCCTCGCCGCCGCCGAAGCGGGCGCACGGCGCGTGGAAATCGCGGACATTCGCGGCGATGCGGATGGCTATTGGCAAACCCGTGCGCGCGATTGCAACATAAAAGTACATACCGGCTACGGCGTTTGCAACGCGCATCCGGTCGGCGAATCGTTAAATGTCGGATTGGCAAAAATATCGCCGGAAGCCGATTTTATCGCCGAAGAAGCGGACAAATTTTCCTCTTTGTACGATGTGCTGGCAATTTCCGGCGGCTGGACGCCGGGCGCGCATTTATTTTCGCAATCGGGCGGACAACTCAAATGGAGCGGACAATGCGGCGCGTTCGTGCCTGAAACGGCAAAACCCATTAATCCGTGTCGGGCATGCGGGGCGGCGGCGGGAATGTTTTCGTTGTCGGAATGTCTCGCCGGCGGGGCGGAAGCGGGAGCGGCGGCGGCGAGAGATGCGGGATTTTCCGCAAAACCGGCGATTCCGTCCGCATCTCCGCCGCCGATAGAATGCCCGCCGCTATTTGTGCCGCTGGTACCAACCTATCATCCGCCGGGAGAGGGACCGGGCAAACATTTTGCGGATTTGGCAAACGATGTTACCGCCGGCGACATCGCCCTCGCCGCACGAGAAGGATACGAATCGGTGGAACACATGAAACGTTATACTGCAGCCGGATTCGGCAACGAACAAGGCAAAACCGGCAATATCAACGCGCTGACTTTGCTCGCGCATTTTCGCGGAATCACCCCGGCGGAAACCGGACACACTACTTTTCGCCCGCAATACACGCCGACCGCTTTCGGTGCGATTGCCGGTGCAGCACGGCGCGATTTGTTTGCGCCGGTGCGCCGCACGCCGATTCATTCGTGGCACGAAAAAAATGGCGCGATATTTGAAGATGTCGGCGAATGGAAACGCCCCTGTTATTTTCCGCTGGCGGGCGAAACACAAGCGGCGGCGGTTGCAAGAGAATGTCGCGCCGCACGCGAAAAAGTTGCAATGATGGACGCTTCCACACTCGGAAAAATAGACATTCAAGGACCGGATGCGGCGGAGTTTTTGGATATGATTTACACCAACGCAATCGGCACGCTGGCGGCGGGACGTTGCCGCTACGGATTGATGTTGCACGAAGATGGAATGCTGTTTGACGACGGAGTCGTTATGCGGCTGGCAAAAAATCATTTTCATATCACGACTTCAACCGGACACGCCGCCGGGGTGATGAATTGGCTTGAAGAATGGCTGCAAACCGAATGGCCGCATTTGCGGGTATTTTGTACAAGCGTTACCGAACAATGGGCGGTTATCGCGCTGGTCGGTCCAAAATCGCGCGAAGTTTTGTCCGCGTTGACCGATATATCGCTGGCGGCGGCGGATTTTCCGTTTATGGCAATACGCGAAGCGAAAGTAGCAAGCGTTGCGGCACGAATCGGGCGCATTAGTTTTTCGGGCGAGTTGGCGTTTGAAATTAATGTCCCCGCCCGTGCCGGATTGTATGTTTGGGAACAAATCCGCACCGCCGGAACGGCGCACGACATTACCGCTTACGGCACCGAAACAATGCGGGTTTTGCGCGCCGAAAAAGGATATATTATCGCCGGACAAGATTCGGACGGCGCGACTTCGCCCGTGGATATGGGATTGTCGTGGATGCTATCCAAAAAAGATTATCTCGGGCGGCGTTCTTTGTCGCGTCCCGCCCTCGCCGCCGCCGGTCGCCCGCAGTTTGTCGGATTGTTGCCCGACGATGTGCAAACCATTATTCCGGAAGGCGCATGCATCACGCCGGATGCCGAAGCCCGTCCGCCGTTCGCCTCGCACGGTTATGTCACTTCTTCCTATATCAGCCCCGCCCGTTCGCGTTCCATTTCGCTGGCGATGATAAAAGACGGTTTTTCGCGACACGGCGAAACCGTATATGCCGTATCGCCGGACGGGCGGCGATTTGCAGCACAAATTACCGACCCCGTATTTTGGGATGCGGAAGGAAAACGCCGTGACGGATAAAATCGTTTTGCGTTCGCCGCTTGCCGCAAAAACAGCAGGCGGTCCTTTGCAAATGCGCGAAGTTATCGGACAAAGCGCGATTGTCGTTCGCGGCAACATCAGCGACGCACAATTCGCAGGCGGATTTGAAAACGCACTCGGCATCGCCTTGCCGGAATCGCATCACGCCGCAACGACAAAAGGCGAACAAATCATATTTCGTCTGGGACCGGACGAATGGCTGGTGCGCGATTCCGAATCGGTGCGACAAAAGTTATGCGACCGCTTGCGCACCGAAACATCGCAAACGCATGCGGCGATTGTGGATGTTTCCGACTATTACACAATCATTCAAATCGCCGGAGACGGCGCGCGCGATGCGTTGGCGGCGGCGTGTCCGCTGGATTTGCATCCGCGGACATTTGCGGCGGGCGACCATGCGCAAAGCCGTTTCGGTGCGGCGGGCGTTTTATTGTATCAACGCGACGACAAACCGACTTTTGATTTGCAGGTGCGATGGAGTTTTGCGGATTATGTGTGGGAATATTTGCGCGCCGCCGAAAACGCATAAAATGCGATGGCGCTTTTTGATGTCATTCCCCTTATGCGCGCGCTGGACGGGGAAACGCGCACCATAAAAAAACTTGCGGCGGATTTGACAATACCGCTTTCGGAAACGCAAAAACGTCTGACGACATTGCGCGACATTTACGGCGCAGCAAAACAAAACGCGGCGGGCGATTGGCAACTGACTTTCGCACCGCAATGGCTGGATATTAATTTTTTATCGTCCGCATTGACGGATTTTTCTATCGTCATTAAAAACGAAACGCCGAGTACAAACGCGCTGGCAAAACGGGCGAAACCGGATAGCGTATTTTTGGCGGAACATCAAACAAACGGGCGCGGACGCTACGGACGTAAATGGTGCACAATGCCCGGCGGGGCGATTGCGGCATCGGTGCGAATTGCCGCACCGCCGTCTGCGGGCGGACTTTCGCTGGCAATCGGGGCGGCATTGTGGCGCGCCCTCGGCGGCGAAAAAAATAATCTGCGACTAAAATGGCCGAACGATTTAATGAACGCGCGCGGCGAAAAAATCGGCGGCATTTTAATAGATGCAACAAACAGTGACATTATCGCCGGGGCGGGAATCAATCTCGTCATGACTTCGCAACTGCAAAATCATATCGCCCGTCCGGCGGCGGCATTGACGGCAAAATCCCGCAACGAATGCGCCGCGCAAGTGTGCCGGACAATCGCAAAAACATGCGCCGTTTTTGCGCGCGAAGGATTAGCGGCATTTTTGCCGGACGCCCGCACCGCACATTTTGTACAAAGCGGCGAAGACCTGCGATTTCATTCCGGCAACGAAGAAGTGCGCGGCGCGTTCGCCGGATTCGCCGAAGATGGCGCGCTTCTAATTCGGCAACACGGCGGCATACGCGCGTACATTTCGGGAGAAATTCATGTGGCTGGCAGTTGATTGCGGCAACAGCCGAATCAAATGGGCGACCGTACAAAACGGACGACCTTCCGCAGTGCAATCGGCGGAAATCACCCCGCACCGCGAATCGGCAACGGCGGAGTTTGCGGAGTTTGCGGAATTGGCGGAGTTGCGCCGTGCCGCCGAAAATGTCTCGCATGCGCGAGTGTCGCATGTCGGTGCGGCATTGTCGCGCGAAAACTTATGTCGCACATTGCGCCCGTGTCCGAAAGTGGAGTTTGTCAAAACCCGAACTCGCGGCGGCGGAATCGTCAGTCGCTATCTTCCGCCTTTGGGCGTCGACCGCTGGCTGGCATTGATAGCGGTGCGTCCGTTGCGGCGCGATGTTGCAATGATTTGCGCCGGGACGGCGGCGACAATTGATTTTTTGCGGCGGGACGGTGTTTTTGTCGGCGGCGCGATTTTGCCGGGCGTGGATCTTTCCATAAAAATGCTGGCATTTCGCGCCGGTTTGCAAACAACACGACAAAACGCGCAAATCACATTGCCGCCGAAAAATACAAATGACGCAACAACAACCGGCGCAATATCGGCAATTGTCGGGGCGGCATTATTTTTGCGGCGGCGCATTTTGCCGGGCGCACGATTTATTGTCGGCGGCGGCAACGCCGAATCGCTTTTGCCGTGGCTGCCGAAAACGACAAAACATTTACCCTATCCGACCATTGACGGACTCGTGCGTTTGCATGATTCGCGCCGATGAATCGCATAAGCCGCATCGCCGCCGTCTGTCTTTTGCTGTGCTTTCCGGCGGCGGCGGAAAACGAACACGACATCGCCGTAAAAGAAGTGTGGTTTGAAAATACGCCGGACGGTCATGCATTGCGCGCCCGTTTATCCGCCGGTTCAGAAAAAACAATTCGCCCGCTTTTAGAAAGCGGCTACATTATTAAATTAAAATTTGAAATGCGTTTTATGCAAAACCGCGATTGGTTACCCGACCGTACTCTCGGCGATATTTCATGGCAAGTACAAATCGTATACGATTCTTTGCTAAACCGCTACACATTCGCCGCCGGAGGCGTTGCAGAAGAATACAAAACTTTGGCGGAAGCATTAATGCGGGCGGGACGATTGCGCGCCGCCCCGCAAAAAAGTTCGGGACTGAACGACATTTTTGCATTGCCGGAAATGTATGTTGTCGCCCGTTATGAAATGCTGATTGATCATCTCCCGCAACCTTTGCAAATTTCGCTGTTGACCGGCGAATGGGAAATAGATTCCGGCTGGCAACGTTTTGCCGCGGATTTGCGCGAGTGAGATCATCGCTTTTTTATACGCTTCTGGCGGTGCCGTTAACGGTTCTGGCTGCAACGCAAGTTGTCGCATTGCAACGCGATTCTACCGGCGGATTGTTGTATCCGCTGTTGTGGGCGAACATCGTTTTGATTGTCGTTATGTCCGCCCTTATCGTCGTTGCGGCAATCCGATTTTGGCGACGATGGCGAAAAGGCGATGGCGGTTCACGATTGGCGGCACGATTGGCGGGATGGTTTTTGGCAGTGGCATTCTTGCCGGCGGGCGCATTATATTTGGTATCCGCACACGGCGTATTTCGCGGAATTGAATCGTGGTTTGAAACGCCGCTGGGAGATGCGTTCAACAAAGGCGAAGAATTCGGAAAACATGTTTTGGGTTTGGAATTTAATCGTCTCGTGCGGGACGCACGCAATTTAGCAAACGCATTAAACGGTGCGCAACCGCTTTTTTGGCGGGACGATTTGCAATTGTTATATCAGTTGGACGACATCGTCATTTATGACAAAAACGGAACACCCGCCCCCGGTTATGCCGGGGCGGGCGATCCTTTATCGCAACCTGCATTGAATGATTTGCGGCGGGGAAATACTTATTTGCGAGTTGCAGACGGCAAACCGCGTTTGCTGGAAGTCGTTTTGCGTCTGCCGCATCGCCGCAGCGGTTATGCATTAAAAGCATCGCGAACATTACCCGAAGACATAGACGAAGGAATCGCCGAAGTAGAACGCGGAAGACGCGAATATCAAAATCTACTAATTTTACGGCGCGGACTTTTATTTTCGTTTATGACAACGCTCACGCTTGCATTCGTCATCGCATTAGCGTTGTCGTTGCGTACTTCCATTTATCTCGGGGCGAAGTTTTTTCGCCCGCTAACTCGCATGGCACGGGCGGCAACAACAGTCGGACGAGGAGATTTCAGCCGCCGATTGCCGGTCGGAGATCATAACGATGAAATCGCCGAGTTATCACGGGCGTTTAATGCAATGGTAGACGATTTGCAATTATCACGGCGACAAATCGGCGAACGACAAACTGCATTAAGTGCAGCAAATGCCTATCTGGAAAATCTTCTCGCCTCCATGACTTCGGGCGTATTAACAGTAGACGCGAACGGCAAACTCACCCGATTCAATCAAACCGCCGAAACAATGCTTGGAACTCCGATGCGAAACTTTATCGGCAAACATTATTCGCAATGGAAAACACCGCCGCAAATCGCCTCCATGATAGACGAAGTCATGTGCGGAGACGCAAATCTGGAACGCCGAATGCCGCTAAAAGACGGGCGGACTCTGGTCATCCGCCTGCGTCGTCTACCGCCCGCTTGCGGCAGCGGTGCATTAATTGTCGCAGACGACATCAGCGATCAAATCCAAACCGAACGAGAAATTGTCTGGGAAGAAGCGTCACGCCGATTCGCACACGAAATTCGCAATCCGCTAACGCCGATTCAACTCGCTTCCGAACGAATGCAAACAAAACTCTCGCCGAAACTGCAAGGCGAAGACAAACAAATTCTGCAACGACTTTCCACAACAATCATCCGGCAAGTGCAAGCAATGCAAGAAATGGTAGACGCTTTTCGGTTATATGCCGACAAAAAAATCCGGCGGCATGTTTTGTTAGATATCAATACCGTTGCGGCGGAAATCGCACAACTATACGAACGCCCGTCTTTGCAATTGCAAATGCAATGGGGCGAAAATCTGCCGTCTATCAGCGGCGATTTGGTACTGTTGCGACAAGCATTGCACAATCTCCTCGGCAACGCCGTGGAATCGGTTGCCGCCGTCCCCCGCCCGCAAATCGCAATATCCACAATGCAACAAAACGATTCCGTGCGATTGACAGTAGAAGACAACGGCGGCGGCGTCCCCGCCGAAATATTGCACAAAGTTTTTGACCCCTATCAAACGACAAAGGAAAAAGGGGCGGGACTCGGTCTTTCTATCGTGCGAAAAATTATGGAAGAACACAACGGCGAAGCGAAACTGGAAAACACCAAAACCGGCGTTCGCGCCTCCCTAATTTTCCCCCGCCCGCCCGATTCGCCGATTTTATAAGTTAAAAATCTCCGGTTTTATTCCCCGCCTCGCCCCGCCGATTTCATTTTTTACCATTCCGATGTAAATCGGAATCTCCCCCGCCGCCGTCATTTTCGCCGACAAATCCCGCCTTCCCGCCGTCATTTTCGGGCGGATTTTCCATTTCCGTCAGCAAATCCTTACACTAATATAGCAATTTACTACACTGTTAATGCAAAGTACTATACTATTATTTCAAATTGTGGGCATTTTGAGGGGGGTGTGCAGGGGAGGAGATGGTGTTTTTAGGGGGGAAATGCAATAATTAGTGTAGTAATTTGCATGAACAGTGTAGTTATTGCAAAGTACAGTGTAGTAAAAAGGTATACTAATGTAAAAACTTCTGCAAATAACACAGAAAATCAGCGATTTATGCATTTTCGTCGCTGTTTTTGTCCGCTTTTTTTCCGATTCCATCCCGTTTTTGTCCCTGTCCGTTTTTTTATTTTCAGCGGGCTTGCCTTTTGCAAATTCGGGCGGAATGTGTGTTATACTTTCGCAGACATTTTTATCAGAGGAGCAAAACCATGAAACAATCAATCCAAAAAATCATTCTTTTCGCCGCCTTTTTTGTGGCGGGATTGTCTAACATTTCCGCAAATGCACAATATGTATCGCAAGCGGAAGCACGGGTTTATTCGGATATTGGAATGCTAAATTATCAAATATTCGGTTCAAATTCGGTAAATACTATTTTAGGAAATACGCCGGTAGACGATATTGTCAATTCAATAGTTGCCGCTTATAGGGCGGCGGGCAGAAATCAAAATACCGCCGAAAATAATACCCGTTCTTTTTTTCGGGAACTTCCCGGTAATACCGGTGCAAATGATTTGCAAAACGGATTGCCCGTATTGCCTAATAGCGGCGTATTAAGTGCGGGACATAGAATAGAATTTAGAGATGAAGGCGGTACTGATTTTCGTCAAACCGTCCGAGTTTACACGGACGGTACAGATTTATTTATGGCAAGCGGCGAAGGAATACGACTCCCGACTCCCGCCGTTGCTCCTCGCACTTCTGATATGTTGCAAGTAGGCGAATTTTGGATTGACAGCAACACGAATCGGCAAGCAACCGAAATATCATCTGATTTGTACGGATTTGTCGACGCCGTTTGCGATACGGATAACGGCTACGAATTGCAAGCAGATAAGATAACTTGCGCACCGATTCCGCTAACTTGCGGATTAGGCACGACCTTTACGGATGGAGACGGCGATGGAATGTGCGATTGTGCGTTTGATTCCCCGGTTCAGGAAACTCCGGAAACTTGCCGTGCGGCGGAAGATATGCAAGATTGCGTAAATGCAGGGTTCATGTTTTTTAATCCGAGTGCTGCAAATACCGGATTTTGCTCAGACGACGACCCGACACCGAATTGCACCGACAATGCAACATTAAACGGGGATGAAACTGCATGCGAATGTCTTAACTCCGCATTTCCGATTTTGAGAAATAACGAAAATACATTTTTCTGCACTGCGGAAGATGCAATGGACTGCACGGAGGAAAAGCCATTTTTTGACAACAATGCATGCGTTGCAACTTGCCCCGATGACCGCCCATTAACGGAAAGCGATGGAATAACTTGCCGCCCGATTGCCGCCGCCGATTGCGGACAAAATAACATGCCGGATTTTTATGACGGTTCAATGTGCGTTGCCGATTGCGGGGCGAATTTTGTAAATCCTGCAAATGCGGGCGAAACTTGCCGCCCGATTGCCGAAGTTTTGGCAACCGTCTCCGTTTCGCCGACATATACCGCCGAATCATGCGAAAACGCACGATGGGAAACGAGATTTATATTCAGCGAAAACAACAGACAAGAAGTCGCCGAAGTTTGCGGAATTCCTGTTGTGCGAAACGATTCGGCAACGGCGGCGATTGCATCGGCGGCGGAATCTGCCCCGTTGCAATTTCCGGAAAATGTAAATGCAAACGAATGCATAATTCGCAAATCCGCCGGTTTTGACGCCGCCGAAAATATGCCGAATTGCGATGATGAAAATCTTTTCGGCGATGACGGATTTCCGCAAATGCCCGAAAATTTTAATCTCGCAACCGACCGCCTAATAATTGTGGTTGTTGCGGACGGCAGAAATCGGATTTTCTTTAACGACAACGAGATTCGGATTGCCGTTGCATCGCCGAGAAATAACGATGCCGAAGTTGCGATTATCGGGGCGGTCGGAGTTGCAATGGCGATGTATGCGATTGCCGATTTCTTGCACGACGGTCGCCCCGCCGATGCGTTCGCATTCTCGCCCGAATTCGGCTATTCTCTGACCGAAAACGATTATTTTGTGCGGGCGGGCGGAAAAATAGAATACGCCGTTAACGAAAACTTGCGGATGCAATGGTCGGCAGGACAAACAAACACCGGCGGCGATTTCGGCGATTTTCGTTATTTGTCAAAAGCGGAATATAAAGCGGATTTTTGGGCGGCGACATTTTCCGAATCGGTCAGCGGCAAAACTGCGGATTATGATTTTTCGCTGTCGGCGGATTTACAAAACGGAATCTGGAAAATCTCCCCCGTTTACCGAATGCAATCCGAATGGAAAGAATCCGATTCCGGCATAAAAACCGAAACGCAAAACGAATTAAATCTAGAAAGCGTTTTGCGTTATAACCGCTGGACAATCCGCCCCTCCGCCGGTTTCCGCTGGCAAAATTTCGGGGAATTTACCGAAAACGGCAAACTCCAAATGAACGCAGTTTATCGTTTTTAATTTCGAAAAAAAAGAAAAGGCGGCGGGGAAACTCGCCGCTTTTTTTGGTTTACTCGCCCCCGACATTTGTCGGGGGCGAAACAAGCCGCAGCAGTTTACTGCTGCAAAACCCGGCATTTTCCGCAAACGATAGACAGCGGCGGAAAAGCGGAAATTGCGGGGCGGAGTAAACTCCGCCGAACTCGTTTCGCCCCCGACAAATGTCGGGGGCGAGTCGGGAAGGCGAGAATGGGATTTACTTTTTTTTCGCAAAACTAAATCCCGATTGCGATTCCTTCACGGCGGGGATCTGCACCGCCTTGCAATTCATCGTCGACAAAATGCACAATATGCAAACCGCTGACAAGCGGGCGGATATTAATTTTATGCCCCATTTTTTCCAATTCGTCACGCAACGATTCGGCGGCAGTATTTTTTTCCAAATCGGTCGCACCGTTGCGATTGACATAATGCGGCAACGCCGCCGCATCTTGCGCATTCAAATCCCAATCCAAAATCGCGATAATCGTCCGTGCGACATAGTTGATGATGCGACTGCCTCCCGGCGAACCGACAACCAACAACGGCATACCGTCTTTGTCAAAAACAACTATCGGCGACATTGAACTGCGGGGGCGTTTATTCGCCTGCACGCGATTTGCGATTGCCGCACCGTCTTCATCCGCCGCCGCAAACGAAAAATCGGTGAGTTGATTATTCAGCAAAAATCCGCGTACGAGTAATGTGGAACCAAAAGCATTTTCTATGCTGGAAGTCATAGAAAGCGCATTGCCGTCCGCATCCACAATAGAAAGATGAGTCGTAGACGGCAACGCGCGCGATATTTCCGCGGCGGCGGTAGTCGTCAATCCCTGCACCGCCTCGCCCATATCGCGCCCGGGATTAATCAATCGCGCGCGCGATTTTAGATATTCTTCGTCCAAAAGACGCGCCGCCGGAGTCGGATAAAAATCCGAATCCGCGATGTGTGCAGCACGGTCGGAATACGCCAATCGCGCCGCCTGCGAAAACAAATGCGCCGCCTGCGCCGATAACGGTCGCATCGCGGACAAATCAAAGTTTTCCAATATCTTGAGAATTTGCAATGTCGTCAATCCCCCGGAAGTCGGCGGTCCCATTCCGCACACACGCCGCCCCCGATATGACGCGCACACAGGAGGGCGCATTTTCGCGCGATAGTTTCGCAAATCGGCGACGGAAAGCACGCCCGGATTGTCGGCGGCATTATGCACCGCATCTACAATGTCGCGGGCGATGTCGCCTTCATAAAAAACGCGCGCGCCGCCCGCCGCGATTTTGCGAAAAGTTTCCGCCAATTCTGGATTCTTAAGAATCGTCCCCGCCGACAACGGTTTTCCTTCGGCAGTAAAAAAATATTTTCGCGCCGCCGCATAACGCCCCAATCCGCCTTTTTCGGATTCGCTTTTGATAGATTCCGACAATCGCGGCGACACGGCGAATCCTTCTTCGGCAATGCGAATCGCCGGCGCGAACAACTCCGCCCATTGCAATTTGCCATGTTTGCGATGTGCCATTTCCAACATCGCAAGCAATCCCGGCGCGCCGACTCCGCGTCCGCCGACAACCGCATCGCGCCATTTCATTTTTTCGCCGCCAGAGACAAACAAGTTTTCGTCCGCCGCTGCGGGGGCGGTTTCGCGTCCGTCAAAAGTATCCAGCGTTTTCGTTGCAGAATCCCAATGCAACAAAAACGCGCCGCCGCCGATTCCGGACGATTGCGGCTCAACAACATTTAATACGAGTTGCGCGGCAATAGCGGCATCTGTCGCCGTGCCGCCGCGTTTCAATATCGCCAAACCCGCTTCGGCGGCAAGCGGATTCGCCGCCGCAATCATCATTTTTTGCGCGCGAGACGGCGCGGCAACAGCAGGCGAAATCGCAATGCAAATCGCCAGAATTATTAAGTTCAATTTTTTCATCAAAATGCCTCCTTAAATAATAAACGCGTTTTTATCAAACACGAACCGATTATATCAATAAAATCTGTTTTGCACTTAACCACGAATTTATTGCAACACAAAGAAAAATTCCATTCTCGCAAACGCGGCATTTTTGCGGAAATGGAAAAATTTATTTTCGCGGAATTCCTCCGCGTTCTTACTCGCCCCTGACATTTGTCGGGGGCGAAATCAGCCGCAGCAGTTTACTGCTGCAAAACCCGGCATTTTTCGCGAACGATAGATTGCGGCGGGAAGGCGGAAATTGCGGGGGCGGAGTAAACTCCGCCGTACTTGTTTCGCCCCCGACAAATGTCGGGGGCGAGTCGTAATTTTATTTTCGCGGAATTTCGCCGGAATGAAAAATTTTATTTCCCGGTCGTTTTGCGGGAATTCCAAAATTAATTTTTCGCGTAAAATGTGCGGATTCCCGCCGTCATTCCCGCGAAAGCGGGAATCCATTTTTACCGACAAATCCCCGCATTCACCTCTTTTTGCAAAAAAATGCGCGGGAATTCCAAACTTAATTTTCGCGTAAAATTCGCGAAATTCTAAAATTAATCGCACCGAATAGATTCCCGCTTTCGCGGGAATGACGGCGTTTTTTCGCGGAATTCCGCCGCGTTCGCGGGAATGGAATGTACTTTTCCCGGTCGTTTTGCGGGAATTCCAAAATTAATTTTTCGCGTAAAATGTGCGAATTCCCGCCGTCATTCCCGCGAAAGCGGGAAGGCAGATTCCAGTCCGAAGTGCAACAGTTGGGATATATTAGCATAGTCCGAGTTGTTGTGCGGGGGTGCGGAATTGCAGGCGTGGTGTTGGGCGATGATTCAATATTTTTTCCGCCCGGCGCAATGCCTTCGGCAAGCCGTAGCGATGTAAATCGCGATTTACCATTCGCCGCACGAGACCGTTCATTTGCTCTACGCCACCGCGTTGTTGCGGGCGTCCCGGATCGCTCACATACCATTTTATGCCCAGCGCTTTTTCTACCTTTCGCCAACGGACGAATTCCCAACCGCCATCGCTCGTCATCGTGTGCACCGGCAAACCGCGCAGCAGATGAATAATCCGCTTCGCCGTTTCGTCCGCCGAATAGTTCGGCAACAAAAACAATCGCACATAACCGCTTTTGCGTTCCCGCAAGGACAGCGACATCACGCGTTTTTGCCAATACATCGTATCAACTTCCCAATCGCCGAATCGTCCGCGGGCATTCACAATCGCCGGACGACCGGCAATCGGCGCGGCGTCTTTCATCATCGCGAATCGCCCGTCTTTCGGGCGTTTGCGGTAATGCCCCACGCCGAAACTCATTTGCCGGTGCGGCGCGCAACAAACAATACTTTTGCGCGGACGCGGCGGCTTACAATGCGAACCGCGACAGACATCTTTCCACAACCAGTTATACAAAGCGCTTTTTCCGACCGGCAAAAACACCGCGGCGGACGACACCGAATAATGATTCCTCATCCAAAACGCGAAGTCGCGCAATACGGCATCGGAAAGTTTGCGCGGGCGTTCAGAGGCGCGTCGTCGTCGCACTTTGGCGCGATGATGAGCGACTTCGGGATTGTATTGCCGCCGGCATCGTTTGATTTCCCGTGAAATGGTGGAAACAGAGACGCCGAGTTCTTTTGCGATTTTTCGTTGCGATGTTTTTTGCCGCAGGCGGACGCAAATTGTGATACGATGAGAAAGGGACAGATGGGTGTACATAAGATCCTCCGAAGTAATAACAAATAGCCAAAAGAGGATTATCCTTCCGTCCCCCTTTTTTTTGGCTCCTCTGTTGCACTTCGGACTGGAATCTGCCGAATCCATTTTTACCGACAAACTCCCGCATTCACCTCGTTTTTCACAAAAAAATACGCGGAAATTCCAAACTTAATTTTCGCGTAAAATTTGCGGAAATTCTAAAATTAATCTCCCCGAATAGATTCCCGCTTTCGCGGGAATGACGGCGGTTTTTCGCGGAATTCCGCCGCGTTCGCGGGAATGAAATGTTTCCGGTTTTTCGGAAAATGGAAAATTTATTTTCGGCAGAATTCATCTGCATTTGCGAGTTTTGCAGAAAATGGAAAATTTTATTTTCGGCGGAATTCATCCGCATTTGCGGGATTTTACGGAAAATGAAAAATTTAATTTTCGGCGGGATTTCTTCATATTTGCGGGAATGCGGTGAAAAAACTATCCTCGCATTTTTTCGCCTTCGGGATCGTAAGGCGGGCGGAGAGAGATTCGGGCGGGACGCAAATCGCCTAAAATTTCCACCGCGCATTTCGCGCCCTCTTTGATGCGGGCGGAATCAATCATCGCCATCGCCAAACTCTCGCCGATGCAATGCCCGTAGCCGCCGGAAGTGATAAAACCGATATGCGCATCGCCGGCATAAACCGGTTCGTCGCCTTTTGCGTCCGCTTCCGCCGCATTGACGATTAATAAAACGCGGCGGCGGGCGGGCGATTTGTCGCGCTTCGCCGATTCTTTGCCGATAAAATCTTTTTTCCGAAAATTGATAAACGCATCCAAACCCGATTCGGCGGGCGTAAAATCTTCGCGAAAATCCAACGACCATGCGCCGAATCCTTTTTCCAGCCGCAACGACATCAACGCCCGCGCCCCGAATGCGCGCAATCGCAAATCTTTTCCGGCGGCACAAATCGCATCGTGCAACGCCACAAGACAATCGGGTGCGCAATATATTTCATAACCCGACTCGCCCGTAAATGAAACCCGCGCGACAAACGCCGACACGCCGCCGATTTCCATTTCGCGAATATCCATAAACCGGAACGCCGCCGCCGACACATCGTCATAACGCGCCAAACGCGACAACAATTCGCGCGCCGCCGGTCCGGCAATCGCCAGCCCGTGCAATTCCGCCGTCCGATTGCGCACCGATACATCGCCCGAAATGTTCGCGAGAAAATGACGGCGATGCGCGAGTTGCGCCGCACCGGAACCGAAAAGCAAAAACTTGTCAGTAGCGATTTTTGCAACCGACAAATCGCCGATGAGTTTGCCGCCCGCCGACAACATCGGTGCGAGACGCATCCGTCCGATTTCCGGCAAATCGCATGCGAGAATTCGGTTTAAGAATTGCGCTGCGTCTTTTCCGGAAATTTCGTGTTTTGCGAAATTTGCAATTTCAATATAACCAACCGATTCGCGCACCGCCCGCGCCTCTTCGGCGACATGCGGAAAATCTTCCGAACGCAAAAATGTCGGTGCATCGGGTCGTCCGTCCGGCGAAAAATATAGCGCGTGTTCCAATCCGAAACTGTTGCCGAACACCGCACCCGCCCGCCGCAAACGATCATAAAGCGCGGTCGTTCGCCACGGACGCATCGCGGGCAACTCTTCATTCGGATATGAAACTTGAAACCGCCGCCCGAAGTTTTCCACAACTTTCGCGGTCGTATAACGGCGCGTTGCAAAATCGCCGAAACGGGCGACATCCATCGCAAAAACATCCATTCCCGGTTCGCCGTTCAACATCCAATCGGCAAAAACTTTTCCGATTCCCGCGCCCTGACAAAAACCCGCCATCACGCCGCACGCCGACCAAAAACCGGGAACGCCCGGCACCGGTCCGACCAACGCATTGCCGTCCGGTGCGAAAGTAAACGGACCGTTGACGACTTTTTTAATTCCCGCCCGCGCCAACGCCGGAAAATGTTGAAATGCAACTTCCAGCCGCGGCGCGATTCGCGATAAATCGTCCGGCAAAAGTTCATGACCGAAATCCCACGGCGTCGCATCTTCCGCCCACGGCGAACCGTTTTCTTCGTAAGTGCCCAACAACATTCCGCCGCCTTCCTGCCGCCCGTACGCGTTGCCGTCAAAATCTACCATCGCCGGCAACTCGCCCGCCAGCGATTCAATTTCATCCAGCGGTTCGGTGATGAGATAGTGATGTTCCATCGCCTGCACCGGCAAATTTACGCCTGCCATTTTGCCGACTTCGCGCGCCCACAATCCGGCGGCGTTCACGACAATTTCGGCGCGCACAATTCCGCCATCGGTTTGCACTTCCCATTCGCCGCCGCAACGACGAAGCGCCGACACTTTCGTGTTTTGCATAATGCGCGCGCCGTGTTTGCGGGCGGCAGCGGCAAACGCTTGCACAACACCCGCCGGATCAATATGTCCGTCCAGCGGATCAAACAACGCGCCGCGAAAATGTTTTCGGTCAATCAGCGGATGCATTTGCGCCGCCTCTGCCAAAGAAATAAAACGCATTTCCGGATTTTGCGCGCGATTTTTCGCCTGTTCCTGAATCAGATAATTCATTCTCTCTTCGGTAGACGCGAGATAAATTCCGCCGGTGCGATGCAGCCCGATGGAACGCCCCGCCTCCGCTTCCAGTTGCGGATAAAATTGCAGCGTATGCAATTGCAACGCCGACAAATTCGCGTTTGAATTGATGATGTGAAACTGCCCCGCCGCATGCCACGACGACCCGCACGACAATTCGCGGCGTTCCAAAAGCAACGCATCCCGTTCGCCCTTTGCGGCGAGATGATATAAAATACTGCAGCCGACAACGCCGCCGCCGATGACGACAACGCGCGCGTATTTTGGTAAATCGTTCATGAAAATTCCTTTCCCGTTATGGCGTATATTTTTTTCGCGTTTGCCGATTATAATGCCGTTCGTCTTGTCGTGTATCTCGGCGGCGGCGGCGGCGCAAACACCGCAAACGCAAACACTAACAATTAACGGCACGAATGTGCGCGCCGAACTCGCCCGCACGCCCGAAGAACGCAGCGCCGGTTATTCGCATCGCCCGCAACCCGCACCGGGCACGGGAATTTTGTTTGTGTTTTCGCAACCGTCCGAACCTTGTATGTGGATGCGCGATGTTTCTTTTCCGCTGGATGTGATGTTTATTGATGCGGCGGGAAAAGTTGTCGGCGCAGCAATAATGCAACCGCGCACCACAACTTTGCATTGCGCCCCCGCCGCCGTTTTATACGCGCTGGAAGTTAATGCCGGATGGATGCATACAAACCGCGTCAATATCGGCGACGCCGTTTCCGGTCTTCCACAAATCGGCGACGATTCGCAACGACAAACGCCCGATTCCAAATAAACGCAATTCATCTTTTTAATTCTTAATTCGTTATTTCGGAAAAATAATCTTTTTGACGAAAAGAAAAATTTTATTTTCGCGGAAATGATGAATTTTATTTTCGCGGAATTTTCCGGGAATGGAATGTACTTTCCCGGTCGTTTTCGCGGGAATGGAAAATTTATTTTCGGCGGAATTCCAAAATTAATTTTTCGCGTAAAATGTGCGGATTCCCGCCGTCATTCCCGCAAAAGCGGGAATCCATTTTTACCGACAAATCCCCGCATTCACCTCGTTTTTGCAAAAAAAAATGCGCGGAAATTCCAAACTTAATTTTTGCGTAAAATTCGCGAAACTCCAAAACTAATCGCCCCGAATAGATTCCCGCTTTCGCGGGAATGACGGCGTTTTTTCGCGGAATTTCGCCGCTTTCGCGGGAATGAAAAAATTTTATTTTCGCGGAATTTCGCGAGAATGAAAAATTTTATTTTCCGGTCGTTTTGCGGGAATTCCGAAATTAATCTCCCGGAAATAAAAAATTTTATTTTCGCGGGATTTTTTCGTGTTCGCGGGAATTTGTCGATACCAAAAAAGAAAAATCCACGGCGCGGATATTTTTTGTAATCGCGCCGAGTGAAATGCGATGCACGCCGGTTGCGGCAACTTCTGCAATCGTTTTTTCGTCAATGCCGCCGGATGCTTCTAACTCCGCGCGCGCGCCGAATTTGCAAACCGCCTGCCGCAAATCGTCCGGCGAAAAGTTATCCAATAAAACTCGAGTCGCCCCCGCCGCAATCGCCGCCGCAACATCGTCCAAACTGCGCGCTTCAATTTGAATCCGTTCAGGCGGCGCAATCCGATTCGCGCGCGTCAACGCATTTTTAATTCCGCCGCAAAGCGCGAGATGATTTTCTTTAATTAAAATTTCGTCAAACAATCCGCGCCGATGATTTTTTGCACCGCCGATGCGCGCCGCATATTTTTGCGCCGCCCGCAACTTAGGAATCGTTTTGCGCGTATCGGTAATTGTCGCGCCATTTGCCAAACGACAAAACCGCCGCGCCGCAGTCGCGGTTGCCGACAAAGTTTGCAAAAAATTAATCGCCGCGCGTTCGCCCGCAAAAAGCGCGGCGGGAATCGCCGATACTTCGCAAACCGCCGCATCGGCGCGCATTTCTTCGCCTTCGCCGCAGTGCCAGACAAATCGCGCCGCCGAATCTAATTGCAAAAAACTTTCCTCAAACCATTGTCGCCCGCACAACACAGCATTTTCGCGGCAATATAAAACGCCGCCGCACGGCGAATCGGAATCGGCAAGCGCGCGGCTTAAATCGCCTGCGCCAATATCTTCCGCCAATGCCGCCGCCGCATCTTCGGCGGCTTGCGTTGCAATGTCTTCATTCGCCGCCATCTTTTACAAACCGGCGAAACGCCGCAAATACGGCGGCGAATATCGCGCCGGGTTTGCCGTCTCCGACCGGTGCGCCGTCTAACAAAGTCACCGGTTGCACTTCGCGCGTTGAAGAAGTCAACCAAATTTCGTCCGCCGCCGCCAACTCCGCGCGCGGAATGTCGCGTTCGCAAAAAGCAATTCCTTCGCGCCGTGCCAACTCCGCAACGACTTCGCGAGTAACGCCCGGCAAAATGCGACAATCGGCGGGCGGCGTAGTTATCGTTTCGCCCGATACCGCAAAAATGTTGCATGTCGCCGCTTCGCCCGCCATTCCATCGCGAATGAGAATCAATTCTTCGTCTTCGTTTTCCGCCGCACTTTGCGCAATCAACACCGCACCCAACAACGAAACAGATTTTATGTCCGCGCGCAACCAACGAAATTCGTCCATCGTGCGACACGAAACGCCGTGCCGAATTTTTTCTTCCGGCACCGATTCGCGCGGCGAAACAAACATAAACGCAGTCGGAGAAGGCGGCGGCACCGGAAAATAATGTTTGCGTCCCGCCGCCGCACCTCGCGTAATTTGAATGTATAGCGACAAATCGCCGGTGTCGGCGGCATCAATTAATTTTTGTGCGGGGGCGGGAAGCGTTTCCGCATCAAACGCGATTCCGATTTCCGCAAGATTGCGTGCGAGTCGGCGAAAATGTCGCCCGCCGCAAAACATTTTGCGGTCATACACCGGAATCACTTCATAAACGCCGTCCCCGAACAAAAAACCGCGATCCAACGGCGATATTTTCGCCGCCGCCATCGGCATACATTCGCCGTTCAAAAAACACTGCATCATCGCCTCCTCGTTCCGTTTTTATGCAAAGGAAAATTTCCGCCGGTTGCGTTATTGTAGCACACCCCCGCCGTCTCTTTTTTTCATTCTCGCGAACGCGGAGGAATTCCGCCGAAAAAACGCTGTCATTCCCGCGAAAGCGGGAATCTATTCGGGGAGATTAATTTTGGAGTTTCGCGAATTTTACGCAAAAATTAATTTTGGAATTTCCGCGCATTTTTTTGTGAAAAACGAGGTGAATGCGGGAGTTTGTCGGTAAAAATGGATTCCCGCTTTCGCGGGAATGACGAGGTGAACGCGGCGGAATTCCGCCGAAAATAAATTTTCCATTCCGGCGAACGCCGGAATCTCTGCGGGAGATTCCGATTTACATCGGAATGGAAAGTTCTTTTTCTCTTTCCGGCGACAAAGTTATTTTTTCGGAAATAACGAATTAAGAATCAGAAACGATAAATCGCGTTTATTTGGAGTTTTCCGTTTTCGGCGAAATCGTTTTGCCATTGAAAACCGGCGGACGGCGTTATCGTCCAGCGATTAGTTTGTAAAACGATTTCCAGATTTAACGAGTTATCAGTTTCCGTTTTGCCTTTTTCGTATTCGGAATGCATTCGGTAAACGGGCGATATTTTCCAGATTCCGTTTTGCAAATTTGCCGACAGCGAAAAATCATAATCTGCCGTTTCGCCGGCAACGGATTCGGAAAAACTTGCCGCAAATAAATCGGTTTTGTATTCGCCGCCGCTTGTATAGCGGAAGTTTGCGAAGTCGCCGTTTGTTTGCGATGCGGAATAGTAAAAATGCCAACTTTCTTTGCGAAAATCCATTCGTCCGCCGATTGCGGAGTTGTGAAAATCGGGGGCGAAACTAAATAGCGACAAATCGCCGCCGGATAAAAACATTGCCGCCGCACCGACAACGGCAACGCCCGCCCCGATTGCGACACCGCTGCCGCCCGAAGAGGATGCGGATTCGGTTGCGGGCGATTCGGTTTGCACTTCGGCGGAGGATGCGGATTCCGTTTGCACTCCGGCGGAGGATGCGGATTCGGTTTGCACTTCGGCGGATTCCGTTTGTATTTCGGCGACGGATTCTGTTTGCACTTCGGCGGAAGTTTCGGTTTGCACTTCGGCGACGGATTCCGTTTGCACTTCGGCGGCGGATTCGGTTGCGGGCGATTCTGCAGTTGCGGTTTTTGCGGCTTTGCCGGTGCAATTATTTAAAGATTCCGCATATTTTCTGTACGCTTCCCTTCTCCGTTCGGTGCGTGCATTATTCGCCCGTGCAACTTTTGGATTTAGTACGTTATTCGCCACTCTTCTTATATTAAACTCATTGCCTCTCGGAGTTCCCGGGTCATTAAAAAAAGATTTGATATATCGTTCATACTCAGTATGTGCCGCCTGATATTCTGCATGATAAAGTTTTTCCGCATCAGCAAGATCTCTTCGCAAAACCGCATGTCTTGCAGATGACTCGGCGGCGGTGCATCTATTCACGCTAACTACCGTCGCAAATGAAATATCCGCCGCAAACAAAACAGCGGCGACAATGGCGATTTTTTGGATTGTTTTTTTCATGTCCGTCTCCTTTTATTAATTGACGGAAGTATAACACACCCCGCCCGAATCCGCAAAAAAACGGGCGGGAACGGCATTTTCGTGCGTTCGGAAATGATTTCGTATATCTACAAAATGATTCCGTATATCTCAAAAATGAAACGGTATATCTACGAAATGATTCTGTATATCTCAAAAATGAAACGGTATATCTCAAAAATGATTCCGTATATCTCAAAAATGAAACGGTATATCTACGAAATGTTTTCGTATATCTCAAAAATGATTCTGTATATCTACGAAATGCAACGGTATATCTACGAAATGTTTTCGTTTGCTAACTGAACGAATTAATTCCGTAACCAAATCGTCCGCAAGGGGCGGAAATCGGCGTTATTTCACCATTTTTCAATTGCCGAATCGTGTCCGAGATATTCGGATTTCATATAATCCACGGCACTCTTCCACAGCCCCGCTTTTTGCACATCGGACTCGGCGAAAACCGGCGTTTGCGTTTCCTCGCCGTTTATGCGGACGATGATTTTTCCTACAATATCGCCTTTCGCAATCGGTGCGATTAATGGCGTTTGTGCGGGAAAATAGCCGATTTCCGCTTCCGCCCCTCTCGGAAATGTAAAAACGCCGGAATGTGCCGGACGGGCGGCGACAAAATCGTTATTTCCCTGAAAAACGGGTATTTTTCGGACTTTCGCGCCGTCAAACATTTGCCGATTTACAAAGGCGGAAAAGCCGAATGTCAAAAGTTTTGCGCTTTCTTCGCTTCTCGCCCTCGCCGAATCGGTTTTCATTACCACGGCGATTAATCGCCGCCCGTCTCGCACGGCGGATGCCGCCAAACAATAACCCGCCGCTTTTGTATACCCGGTTTTTACGCCATCCGCACCCGAAAAAGCATCCAGCAAAGTATTGCGATTGTCCTGCGTTATGTCGTTATAAGTGAATTGCCGGTCCGAATATATCGCATAGTTTTCGGGATAATCCAGCACCGTCCGCCGCACCAAAATCGCCATATCTCGCGCCGAAGAATAATGATTTTCGTCCGGCAATCCGGTGCTATTCGCAAATCGCGTATTTTGCATTCCGAATTCTTCCGCCCGCGCATTCATTGCCGCAACAAACGCCGATTCATCGCCGGATAATCCTTCCGCCAGCGCGATAGAGGCGTCATTTCCGGATTGAATGATGATTCCGTACAGCAAATCGCGGACGGAAACATCGGTATCCACTTGCAAAAATGTCTTGGAACCGACGACATTTTGCGCCCACGCACGGCGCGATACCCGCACATTTTGCGTCATCGTCAACGCCCCGTCTTGCAATGCGCGAAAACCGAGATAAGCGGTCATGATTTTTGTCAAAGATGCGGGCGGCAAACGCAAATCGGCATTTCGTTCCGCCAAAATCGCGCCGGTTGCGGCATCCATTAAAATGTAAGAGTCGGAATTGACTTTCGGCGGCACCGGTGCGGCAACGGCGACTGCCGTCAACCACAAAATCGCCGCCGCCGAAATGCGCCAAAAAATGCGTTTCAAGCGCGAATTTCCCATGAATGCGTAACCTCGGCGGTTTTGTGCAACATTGACAATGCCGAACAATATTTTTCCACGGCGAGAGAGACGGCGCGTTCCGCCGCCGAATCGCGCACTTCGCCTTCGGCAATAAAATGCAAATGAATGCGCGTAAATACGGACGGAATGGAATCGGCGCGTTCGGCGGCAACTTCCGCCCGCAATGCCCGCAAATCTTGTCGCGATTTTTGCAGAATGCGGACGACATCAAAAGCGGCACATGCGGCGGCGGCGGATAACATTCCCTCCATCGGGCGCATTCCGGCGTTTTCGCCGCCATATTCGGGCGGTCCGTCAAAAACGATGCGATTGCCGCTGTCGTTTTCGGCGGAGAAGGCGACATTTTGCAGCCATTTAAGCGATATTTTCATTCAGAAGGCGGCACATAACCCGAAGCGGTTTCCGCACCATCGCCGAAAAAATGCCGTTCGGTCTGTTCGGTAATGTACTGCCGGGCGCGTTTATCGGCGAGATTCAGGCGGTATTCGTTAACCAACATTTTTTGATGTTCCAGCCACGCCCGCCATGCTTCGGCGGATACATTTTCGTAAATCCGCTGTCCAAGCGGTCCCGGATACGGCGGGGCGGAAAGCCCTTCGGCATCCTGCTGCAGTTTTACGCAAAAAATTGTCCTACTCATTTCGCCTCCTTTATTAATGTTTCCCGTGAAACCATTTGTGCAGCAATCGCCGCCGTCAATGCCGCCGCCGCCTCTTTTTTACTGCGGCGCGGAATTAAAATTTTGTCCGCCGCCGTGAGAATCGTCATTTCGCTGCTGTCGCCGCCCGCATCTTCCAGCGAATTGACGACAAACATCGCAGCATTTTTGCGCCGCATTTTTTCGCGCCCCGCCCGCAATTGTGCCGCCGCCGTGCCGCTTTGTGCGGCGAATCCGACCGCAAACAGATGCGGATAGCGCAAAATAACCGCCGACAAAATATCTTCGGCAGGCGAAAGCCGCAAAACAATCTCCCCTTTTTGCCGCGGAATCTTGCCCGCAACCGGAGTCGCCGGATAAAAATCCGACACCGCCGCCGCAGAAACAAAAATATCGGCGGTGCGACATTCTTCCAAAACTGCCGCCCGCATTTCCGCCACCGAAAACGCCCGCCGCAACGGAATTCCCGCCAGCGAAATCGGCACCGGCGCGGAAGTTTGTCCGGCAACTATCCGCACTTCCGCCCCCGCATTTCGCAAACTTTCGGCAATGCAAAATCCCATTTTGCCGCTGCTAATATTGCTGATAATCCGCATATCGTCAATTTTTTCGCGAGTCGCGCCGGTGCTGACAATCGCCCGCCGTCCCGCCAACGGCGCGGAAAAATGCGCCCGCAAATGCGCGACAACTTCCGCCGGTTCCATCATCCGCCCCTCGCCGCTTTCGCCGCATGCCGCATCGCCGCTGTCGGGCGGGAGAATAAAAACGCCATCCGCCGCCAAAATGCGGATATTTCGCCGCGTCGCCGCCGCCGCCCACATTTGCGGATTCATCGCCGGAACGACAAAACGCGGACATTCCGGCGGCGTTGCCAAAAATGCGGACAAAAGCAAATTGTCGGCAACTCCCGCCGCCGCTTTCGCAAGAAAATCCGCAGTCGCCGGCGCAACCACAAAAATATCCGCCGCCCGTGTCAACGAAATATGTGCCATTCCGTCCGGCGAAAACGAATCTCCGCACGCCACCTCCCGCCCACTCAACGCCCGCAAAGTCGCCGCACCAATAAAACTTTCCGCCGCCGGAGTCATCGCCGCCCGCACTTCGCCCCCTTCCGCCGCCAAAAGCCGCACCAAATACGCCGCCTTATAAGCCGCAACGCCGCCGCAAACCCCCAACAAAATCCGTTTCATCCCCGCATTATAACACGCCCCACCCGCCCCTTAAAACAACCCGGTTTCACGGGAAACGGGGGAAAACGGGAAATCGTCTGATATAATCCATTTTTTTTCCGCCTATTTATTTGCGAAAGGATTTTTTCCGTTATTTCCGTTAATATCAACGATTTTCTCGAGAATTTGCTTTCGGTTCCGCCGGATGTCATCACATGGCTGGTTCTGGCGATTTGCGCGGGATTATTTGCGGCGTCTTTTGTCGGCAAAAAGTTGCGCGAAGTTTCGCCCGCCCTGATGGTATCGGCGGGAATTATCGGCACATTTTGGGGAACTTTTATCGCCCTCGCCGATTTCCAAACCGGTGCGGAAGGAAGCGGTTTAGACCATCAAGCGATGGTGAACAGCATTCCGAAAGTTTTAGCCGGAATGAAATCGGCGTTCATCACAAGTTTAATCGGTTTATTTTCGGCATTTGTCGCAAAAATCACTCTGCACCATCTGCCAAAAAACGACCCCGCCCCGCTTCCGATAGAAGAAGAAACGACCGAATTATTGCGCGAAATCAAAGACGGAATTGTCGGCGAAGGCGATAAAAGTTTGTCATCGCAAATCGCCCGCTTGCAAACGGAATATCGCGACGGTGCCGCCGAAATCAAACAATCCATCGCCGGCGACAGCGATTCCAGCATCGCCTCGCAACTCGTCAAACTACGCAACGAAAACAGCGACGGTTTTAAGAAAATGGACGCCCGGCTCGCCGAATTGACGGACGAAGTTTATCGTTCGCTTGTTAAAAGTTTGGACGGTTTGACCAACGAATTACGCGAAGTTATCGCCGACCAACTTGTCGCACAGTTGAAAAAGACGAACGAAGTGCTGCGCGAACAATTGCGCGAAATGCTGAATAAGATAGAGGAGGCGTTGATTCGCCAATTCGGCGAAACATTTAAGCAATTCAACGAGGCAACGCAAGCCATTAAAAAATGGCAGGAAGAACATCGTGCGCATGTGGAACAACTAACCGCCGCATTCCAAACGGCGGCGGCGGGCATAACGCAAATCCGCACCGAGTGCGAAAGCATTCCGGCGACGATGGAGCAACTGCGCACGCTAATGGGCGAATTGGATGAGCGTTTGCGGGCGTTTGCCGAAATGAAAAAATCGGCGGAAGAATCTTTTCCGGTTATCAAAGCAAATCTGGATTCCATCGGCGCAGATTTACAAAAATCCGCCGAAGGATTCACCGGTTTGGAAAATACAATTACCGCCGCTTACGAAAAAGCGTCCGCCTTGGCGCAACGACACATTGAAATATCGCAAACGCATATTGAAAATGTCGGAACGCAAATCACCCGCACCGCCGAAAAATTGACGGAAACCGCCGAAGAAATGATAACGGAAAGTCGCAACGCCGCCGAACAACATCAGACGGCGATAAAAACGACAGCGGACGAAATGCAAACGGCGATGCGGGAATCCGTTGCGCAAACCCAAAACGCGATTTCGGAACTGGCGGAAACCATCCAAAAACAGGCAACCGATTCCGCCGCGGAAATTAAAACGGCGGCGGAAAACTGGATAGACGAAAGCCGCAACGCCGCGAATCAACAGCGGGAAGATATTCGCGGAATTGTTGACGAAGCGCAAAAAGCGTCCCAAAAATGCGTAGAAAATACGCAAACCGCGCTGACGCAAATGACGGAACAAAATGCCCAAGCGACCACGGATGCGCTGACCGCAATCGTAAACAATTGGGGACGGCAAATTGTCGGTGTCGCCGAACAGTTGGCGAAAATCATACAAAACCCGCGACAATAAGCGATGCTGATTCGCGGTCGCCACCATTCCGATGACGAACAGTGGGCGCCTGTGTCTGATCTGATGGCGGTCATGATGCTGATTTTTATGCTAATTGCGATGATTCTTTTTATCAATTTTGATCGGGAGAGAAAAGAATCCGCCGAGCAAATTAAGGAAATTCGCGCGGATATTCGCAATACAGTTCTGGACGAGGAAAAAAAGAAGAACGCCGAACGGTGCGCGGAAACCAGGGCAATTCTGGATTCCGGATTCCGCGCGCCTTTCCGCGATAACTTTCGGGAATGGGGCGCAGTGCTGGAAGAAGATTTGACAATCCGATTCACCAATCAGCGCGTATTATTTGAGCGCGGTTCCGCCGACATCACCCAAAAAAAGTGGTTCGCAACCGCCATTCGCGATTTCTTTCCCCGCTATATGAGCGTTATTACACAAATACGGAAAAAATTCGGCGCGAGCGAAGTGCTGGCGATCCGCATTGAAGGGCATACTTCCAGTAAATGGGAAGATCCCAACAAAGATCCTTATATCGCCAATTTGGATCTGTCGCAGCGGCGTGCGCGCAACATCGTAGAGTATGTGCTGGACAAAAAGAATGTTCCGGAAGCCGCGCAATATCAAAATATCGTCCACGAACTGGTCACGGCAAACGGATTATCATCCAGCCAGTGCATCTGCAAAGTAAACGGCGAAGAAGACAAAAGTTTTTCGCGGCGCGTGGAATTCAAACTGCTGACAAAATCTTGTCAAAGGGCGGGGGCGTACGACAAGGTTTCGCGCCCCGAAACTTCCTGCCGCCCCTGCATTCCGAAAAACGATACCGATGAATCTTGACAAACTAAACGCCGCAGGCGCGAAAATCACGGCGAAACTCGACCGCATACGCGAAAGCGTTGACGCGCCACTCGGCGATTATGAAACGAAGAACGCGCCAATTGAAATCACCGGCGAAAAACTGCATGAGCTCGCCGCCGCCAATCCGGGCAAACCGATTATCATCGGCGTTAAATTGCATCTTGCCTATATCAAAGACCACACTAACCCTTATTATCACGGTAAGGAGGAACGCGCCGCCAATACTGCCGAAAATGGCTGTTATTACGGCGGCAACAGGATCCACTTTTATTACTGCCAGCATCTGCAAAGGATTGCATTCCAAGGCAGACAGCATCGGTATCGTCAAACTCCCGCAATTGAAAGTACGCAAACGGTTGATTTTCCGGAGGCAAAGGACGCACGAATTCATCTCGCGTGGTGTCAATTCTGCATACGCGAATTTCAGAAAATTGGGCGGCGCGTACCGGATACCGTCAAAGATCAAGAATGGCTTTACGATGAACCCGCACAAGTCGCAAAATACGGCAGCGCCAAAACTCTAAAAGAGTTTCATCATCGGGGAAATCCTCTATGGGACGATTTCATTAAAGGACTTAAAACACCCGCCGCACCGTCCGGCTATCCTTCAAATTGGAATTCCATCTCCGCGGCATTCCGCAGGGCGAAAAACTATACTTGCGAAAAATGCGGCGTAGATTGCCGCACACATACCGGACTGACGGACGCCCATCACATCAACGGCGACAAATCGGATTGCGATTACAAAAATCTGCAGTGCCTTTGCATATATCATCATTCGCAACGGCCGATGCACGAGCATTACAAACCGACAGAATCGGAAATGCAAATTTTGCGGCAACTTTGGGAAGAGCAAAACATTCCCGCGCATTTGCGGGGATAAAAATTGTCCGGTGTTTTGCGAAAGCAGTTCGGAAATTTTGTCGCAGCGATTATTCCGCGGCGGTTTTGTCCGGGTCGCCGAGTGATATTCCTTTTTCGGCGGCAAGGCGGTCGCGCAACAAAACGCCGAAAACCGCCAGCGCGTTGTCTAACGGAATGCCGTGTTTCAATGCCTGATCTTTCGCGATTCGCAACTGCGCATCGTCCAGCAAATCGGGCATGTGCCGATCCACGACGGCGAAACATTCCTGCTGCAAATCGTACGCGGTTTCTGGTGCGTTTTGGTCGACGAGTTCGCGAAGTTTGCCGAGATGCGTTTCGGTTACGCTTTCCGCATCCAAAACGCGGACGATTTCCCGCCCGACTTCGGTAAGGCGCGTCGGGCTTTCGGCTTTGACGGAAGTATCGGCATATAACTTTTGGAAAACCAAATTCATTTTCGCCTGCAACGGCGGAATGTCCCGATTCCAATCGGCGCGAAGTTTTGTCAACTCGTTGTCGCGGTCTTCCCAAACAGCGATAAGCCGGGCGATTTTGTAAACCACCCAAAACGCTACGCCCAAAATCAGCAGTAAAACAAAAACCGCCGAATTAAGTTGCTCCGCCAAATGTGAAAGAAAAACCGCGAAAGTCATATCGCGATTATAACATTTCGCCGCCCGCAATCAAAAGACCACCACCCCGCGAATCGATTCTCCCGTGCGCATTAAATCAAAGCCGCGATTGATTTCGGACAGCGGCATTGTGTGCGTGATCATCGGGTCAATTTGAATTTTTCCGTCCATGTACCAGTCCACAATTTTCGGCACATCGGTGCGACCGCGGGCGCCGCCGAATGCGGTGCCCCGCCATACTCTTCCGGTGACGAGTTGAAACGGGCGGGTGGAAATTTCCTCGCCCGCACCGGCGACGCCGATAACTACCGATTCGCCCCATCCTTTGTGGCAACATTCCAACGCCTGCCGCATCGTATTTACATTGCCGATGCATTCAAAACTAAAATCCGCACCGCCGCCCGTAAGATTGACGAGATACGAAACCAAATCATCGCCCGCATCTTTCGGATTGACGAAATCGGTCATGCCGAATTTTTCCGCCATTTCGCGGCGGGCGGGATTAATATCCACGCCGACAATGCGATTTGCGCCCGCCAAACGCGCGCCTTGCACGACATTCAGCCCGATTCCGCCCAAACCGAAAACGACAACATTGTCGCCGGGGCGCACTTTTGCGGTATTAATCACCGCCCCGATTCCGGTCGTCACGCCGCAACCGATATAGCAAACTTTGTCAAACGGCGCATCGGGGCGGATTTTGGCGAGGGCGATTTCGGGCAGCACGGTGTATTGCGAAAATGTGGAAGTCCCCATATAATGAAAGATTTTTTCGCCGCCCGCCGAAAAACGCGATTCGCCGTCCGGCATCACGCCCCGCCCTTGCGTTGTGCGAATGGCTTGGCAGAGATTTGTTTTGCCGCTAGTGCAATAATCGCATTGTCGGCATTCGGGCGTATAAAGCGGAATGACATGGTCGCCCGTGCGGACAGATGACACGCCGGCGCCGGTTTCCACGACAACGCCTGCGCCTTCGTGTCCCAAAACGGCAGGAAAAATGCCTTCCGGATCCGCGCCCGACAATGTAAATTCGTCCGTATGACAAATCCCGGTCGCTTTTATTTCCACCAAAACTTCGCCATCTTTCGGCGGCGCAATGTCAATAGTTTCAATCGTCAAAGGTTTTCCAACTTCGTACGCAACAGCGGCTTTTGTTTTCATTTTCATTTCCTCTCGAAATACACAACCCCGCGATTATAACGGAAATCCAGTTTTATTAAAACCAGCAACGGCGAAAAAATTTACCCGCCCGTTTTTGTTATTCTTTCGCCCCCGCTTCTTCCAAAATGCGAACGATTTCGGGAGTTCCCCATGTTTTGGCAATAACCAACGCCGTTCTACCTTGTTTGTTCTTTGCGTTCGGATTCGCTCCTGCCGCCAACAACACTTTGGCAATTTCGGCATGTCCTTTATATGCCGCTTTCATCAAAGCCGTTTCGTCCCTCTTGTCTCTCGCATCTGGATTCGCGCCCGCCGACAACAACAATTCGGCAATTTGGACATACAACTTTTCCATTCCCAACACTAAATCAGCCGTGTCTTTCTCCGTCCACGCGTTCAGGTCAATGCCTTCCGAACGCATCTCTTCGGCTAATTCCGGATGGGATTTTAATATTGTTGATACAAAAAGCGCGCCGCCATCACTGTCTATTGCTTCGCTAATACGATACAATCCCGCCGATAATTGCATAAGAGCGGTACCTTTATTGTCCGTCAAATTCGGATTCGCCCCCGCCGACAACAACACATTGACAATTTCAATTTGTCCATTGTACGCCGCCACCGACAAAATGGGAGCGTCTTCAATAATCGTGTTCGGGTCGCCATCTTCAAGAAGACGCTTAATTTCTGCCGCATCGCCGTGAACAATCGCGTGCATCCACGGATGGTCGGCAAATTCTGCAGGATGCGTATCCCCGGATTTGTCAGCAACCGCAATCGGCGAAATCGCCAACGCAAAAACCGCAAACAGCGGAATAAGAAATGTTCGTTTTTTCATTCTGTTCTCCTTTTTTTGGAATAATAAAAGCGGGAATGTCCGCAACGGAAAGATTATACAACGCAAAGTTCTTGTTTCCGCAAAAGCAGGCGGCGGGGATTCGTTTATAATGGATTTTTTGCGCGTTAATACGAACGAATCGCGCGAATGAATTCTTCGCGGTCAATTCTGGCATCGCGTAAAATGCGCGACAGTGTGCCGGGTCTCAATTCTTTATGATCCGGCACGGTCACCTCAATGCCGCCTTTATCCATTGTGATATGGCTGCCGCCTTTTCGCGGTCTTTGCAAAAATTCGCGCGCTTCCAAAAACTTTACCATTCGTCTGCCGCTGATAATCGGCAGTTTGTTGCTCACGCCGCCGATGGCAACGGAATGCGGGCGGGAATGCGAATTTCGCGGCAATTGGCGGCGGGCGGTTTGTGCGATTTGCGTTCGTACGCATTCAAATGGGCGATTCGTTTCGCCAATGTGCCGCGTTCAAAACTCACTTCCAGAATGAGTTCTATCGCCTCTTTAATGTTCGCTTTCGCTTCTTTCAGCGTGTCGCCTTGGCTGATAGCACCCCGAAACGCCGGACAATGCGCGACATAGCCGCCGTCTTCCGGGATAAGATGCGCGACCAATCGCGCCTGAATAAAAGCGGCGTTTCCCGATTTTCCAACTTTGATGAATTGTTCCATGACCTGCCCGTAGATGAAAAGTAATAAGTAAAAGAGTAAATAAGCAATTAGCATTATAACGCTTTTTCCAAGCAACGCAAACGGCGGGATGCGATTGCCGAAAACAAACTTTCCCGCGCCTATTCAGAATTCAAAATGTGCATTTCGCCTTGGATGTCCAGCACGGCGAGATGACACGGGCGGGCGGGGTAGTGTGCGGAAATGGCGCGGCGATAGTTTTGTAGTTGCGGCAGATGACGGGCGGGATTTGTCTCGCCGGTTTTGTAATCCACAATCCAAATCGCATCGGAATGCGCGATGACCAAATCGGGGCGGACGATTTCGCCGTGCAGAAAAAATTCGCGTTCCACCAAAACTTCTTCGGCGTTTTGCAAAATGGTTTGCAACTTCGGCGAGTTTGCGATTTGTTGCGCCTCTTGCCATTGCGCATCTTCGGCGGCAACCAGACGGCGTGCGGTGTCAGGCGGAATTCCGGAAAGTAAAAGCGCGACAATGCGATGGCGGATTTCGCCGTGTACTGCGGCGGCGGTTTGAGAAATGCGCTGTCCGAATTTAATGTCGGCAATCGGGGCGGCGGAATCGGGGGCGGGCGGCGGCGTTGCGGCGGCGACAAACGAATCGCCCAACGCCATTTGCCGGTCGTCCGGACGGGCGGACGACAATCGCCGCATTTCCCGATATGCCCGCCCCGCAACTCCCGCCGGTTTTGCCGCCGAAAAAATAACCAATGCCCGCCGCGCGCGCGTTGTTGCCACATAAAATAAATTCACCGTTTCGCGTTCCGCCATTTCCCGCGCCCGCTGTTTCATTTTCCGGTACGAAAGACGATAACCGCGCAACGAAATAATAAATCGGTCCGGCACATTTTCGCCCGGACGGCGGGCGGCGTAAATGTCAATGCTGTCGCCGCGTCCGCCTTTGCGAGTCATATCCGCGTCCGCGAGAATGACAATCGGGCTTTCCAATCCTTTCGCGGCATGAACGCTCATCAGGCGCACGGCGGACGATTCGCCGCCTGCCGCTGCTGCGATATTTTCCGGTCCCGTGCGGCGCACTTCATCCAAAAACTGCCGCAACAACGGACGCGCACCGCCCGCAATTTGCAACGCTAAATCTAAAAAACGCGACAAGTTTTCTTCAATGCGAAAATGCAGCGGCGACGGCGATGCGGCGCGATAACGCGCAAACACATTTCCTTGCGCAAACAAACGCGACAAAAAATCATGCGCCGGCAATACGGTCATTTCCGCCCGTCGCTGCCACCATTTTAATAAAATGCGCGCGCGGCGAAAATGCGGTGCGGAAGTTTGCGCGAGTTTGTCCCACAACGAATCGCCCGCCATCGCGACAAGTTCGGAAAGTTCGTCATCGGACAGCGAAAACAGCGGCGATTTTAGCACACGCGCCAACGCATAATCGCGGGACGGCAACAGCAAAACGGCGATTAAATCCAAAATATCCGCGCACTCAAACGATTCCAAAAACGATGCACTTTCGCCCGTGCATGCGATTCCGCGCGCGAGTAATGCATCGGTCAATGCGGCGGCGTGCGTTCTTTGCGGCATCAAAATTAAAATATCTTCGGGGCGGCAAGGGCGAATCGTATCGCCGTCCGGAATATGCCAAGTATGCAAAATTTCCGCCGCTTTTGCCGCGACCGCCCGCGCCCGCCGCACGGGTTTTTCATCCGCGTACGCGATTTCGTGCAACGGATTGCGCATGCGAATTTGTTTCGGCGGCAGCGGCGATTCCGCATCGGCGTGCCATTCTACGCGCCCGCCGACATTCGCTCCGGCGGCGCGATGCGGCACAAAATCGGTCGGCGAATCGCCATCAAAAACGGCGTTGACAAATCGGAGAATTTTTTTGTCGCAACGATAACAATCGTTTCGCGAATCGGCGGGCGGTGCGGCGTAATAATCGCGCAAAAAGTTTTCCGCCTCGCCGAGAAGGCGCGATTCACCGCCGCGAAATCCGTAAATCGCTTGTTTTGGATCGCCGACAATAAACACGGACGGCGATTCTTCGCCGTGCGCATCCCGCAACCATTCGCGCACAATATCCCACTGCAGCGGGCTGGTATCTTGAAATTCGTCAATCAAAATATGCCGGTAGCGCGCGGATAATCGGTAGGATAACTTTTCGCGCATGCGTCCCGCCTCCGATCTTTTATACACTTCCCATTCCAAATCGTCAAAAGTCATTTCGTTGCGCGCCGTCAACAATTCGTCCCGTTCGCGCGCAAAATCGGCGCACACCGTCAAGGCGGCGGCGTTGAATTCGTTTGCGCGTATTTCTTCGCGAAACATTAAATAATTCCGAATCGCGTTCGTCAATTTTCGCAATCGTCCCGAACCGCCGGTTTTGTCGGTATGTTTTTCCAGCAACGAAAAAACGCCGCCGTCGCCGGTAAAAAAGTTTTTTTCTTCTTCTTCGGGAGTCGTTTCATCGGCGGCGAGTCGCCGTGCCGCATCGCGTGCTTTTGTTGCTGTTTTGCCGCCGTCCGCGCAAATTGCCGCAAACGCTGCGGCGGTTTTTCGTATCGCGCCCCGCCGCCCTTCGCATTTTGCGACAAGATTGACGGGCGGCAACGGCGGACGCGAATTCCAAACGCGATATTCGGTGTACGAGGAAATAAATTGTTTGCACATTTCGCGCAGGGCGGCAGGCGAAAGTTCGCGCAACACGGTTTTTAATTCGGGTGTCGGCGATTCTTCGGCGCGTTTTTGCCATCGCCGCCAACTTTCGTCAAATAACGCGCCGCTGTCCGCGCAAATCGTCCGCAGATTAAAAAACGCCCCCGGAAAATAACGCAACAAAGTCAAAAACCAACCGTGAAAAGTGTGCGCCTGAATCGTATCGCGCGGCGATGCGCCCAACAACATTCGCCGCCGCAACGCTGCCATTTTTTCGTCATCGCGCGCCGCCTGCGCCAAATTTTCCAGCAACCGGGAATGGATTTCGCCCGCCGCTTTGTTGGTGAAAGTGATAACGAGAATTTCGCCCGGCGCCGCACCCGCGCGCAACAAAGTCATCAGGCGATTGATGATTTCGGTCGTCTTGCCGCCGCCCGCACAAGACACGACAACGCGGCTGTCAATATTTTTCATCGGGCAAATTATAAACCGCAAACTATAAACCGAAACCGCCCGCACATTTTTGCAAAAACGCGCCGCCGATAAAGACGGCGAAATGCGGGCGAAATCAGCAGGAATAATACATTTCAAACTCCACCGGTTGCGGCGCGGCGCGAAAACGGGCGACTTCTTCGCGTTTTACGCCGATATAGGCGTCTATGCAATCATCCGTAAACACGCCCGTGGAAGTGAGAAACTTGCGCCCTTTGTCCAATTCGTCCAGCGCGTCCGCTAACGAACCGCACAACTCGCCGATTTTTTGTATCTTGCCATCGCTGTTGCGAAAAGTGTGATACAAATTGAAATCGCTCGGCGGACCGGGGTCCAACTTATTTTTAATGCCGTCCAATCCGGCAAGCAACAAGGCGGCAAAACACAAATAGGAATTCGCCGACGGATCGGGAAAACGGGTTTCCACGCGCCGCGATTTTGCGGACGAATGCGGGATGCGAATGGACGCCGAACGGTTGCGCGCCGAATAGGCGAGTTTTACCGGCGCCTCAAAACCCGGCATCAGCCGCCGGTAAGAATTGGTGGACGCGTTCGTCAACGCATTGAGCGCGCGCGCATGTTTCATAATGCCGCCGATATACCACAACGCCTCCTGCGACAATCCGCCGTATTTGTCGCCTTGGAAAATGTTGCGCCCTTTTTTGGAAATGGATTGATGCACATGCATTCCGCTGCCGTTGTCGCCGCGCAACGGTTTCGGCATAAAAGTCGCGGTTTTGCCGAATTGGTGAGCGACATTTTGGACGACATATTTCAGAAATTGATTATGGTCGCCGCGTTGTACCAGCGGACCGCCGCGGGTGCCGATTTCGCATTGTCCGGCGGTTGCGACTTCGTGATGATGCACTTCGGCAATCACGCCGAAATCGCGCATTTTGATGCACATTTCGTTGCGCATATCCACCAGCGAATCGACCGGCGGCGAAGGAAAATAACCACCTTTCACGCCGGGGCGGTGTCCGGTGTTCGCGCCTTCCAGTTCCATTCCGGACGCCCATGCGCCTTCTTCGCTGTGGATTTTGTAGCCGGTATCGTGCATTTCGTTCGTCCATTGGACTGAATCAAAAATAAAAAACTCCGGTTCCGGTCCGAAAATCGCGCCGTCGCCGATTCCGGTTTTGCGCAAATATTCCATCGCCATCGCCGCAATGGAACGCGGGCAGCGGTTGTAAGGTTTGTTGTCGGCGGGTTCGTAAACATCGCAAATCAAAACAAGCGTTTGTTCGTCGACAAACGGATCCATAACGGCGGTGGACAAATCGGGTTTCAGCACCATATCGGAATCTTCAATTGCACGCCAGCCGGGAATAGAAGAGCCGTCAAAGTTTTTGCCAAAGGCGAAATAAGCGGCATCCACTTCGTCCGCCGGCACGGTGATATGATGAAATTTCCCGCAAAAATCGGTAAACCGGAAATTCACAAACCGAATTTCCTCGGCTTTAATCTTTTTCATCAATTGAGCGGCGTTCATCAGGTTCTCCTTTGTTGTGTATAAAAAAAATGCCTGCAGAAACAAATTATAACAAAAAATCCCCCCAAAAACACCCTCCCAATTAAAATATTTTTCGCCCCAATTAAGATTTTCTAATCCCTTCCCGCGCGAAGTTTTTTTAAGAAAATTTCGAGAACGGACAAGGAAGCGGGCGATCGGAAAATCCGACCGCCGCGGGCGATCGTGACGCGATTTTTTTTCGCAACGGGCGCGACTATGTTTTAATATGGTGGTGAATGGTTATCGCACAAAAAGCGGAGATATGATGGGAAAGGGCAAACCATTAGTGTGGCAAAATCGCCTGTACCGTGGCGATTGCTTGGAGGTGCTTAAACGGTTAGAAAAGGAGGGGGTGCAACCTGACTTGATTTATTTGGATCCGCCGTTTAACTCCAATCGCGTGTATAACATCGTTTTCCGCGAGGGCGGAAAAGATGCGCAACAAGCGGCGTTCAGCGACACTTGGAGCGGGCATCACGCCGATCAGTTGCGTCTGGCGTTCACCGACATGCTGGATCGAATGGAAATTTCGTCCGGATTGCGAGAATTGATTGTAATGTGGGTGAATGTGTTATTGCGCGGCGGCAACGACGATCGGCGCATGCTGAATTATTTGGTGTACATGACCGAGCGTCTAATTTGGATGCAGCGCGTTCTATCGCCGACCGGTAGCATTTATCTGCACTGCGATCCGACCGCCAGCCATTATCTGAAAGTGATGATGGATGCGGTGTTCGGGCGCGCCAACTTTCGCAATGAATTGGTGTGGAAACGTTATCGCGGGAAAAAAGCCAATGCCACGCGCAAATTTGCCGCGGTAACGGATTCAATCCTGTTTTACGGCATGCCGAAAGCCGGCGCGGTGAACATTCCGCATGCGCCGTTGCGCGAAGAATATGTTCGCGCACAGTACAAGCACGATGACAAGGACGGAAAGGGGCCGTATCGCTTTGGCGGGCGTTTTCCGGATCGCAAGTATTATCTGAATAAGAGCAGAGGGATTCCCTGTACAAATTTATGGGACGATGTACCGGAACTGAACAGCCGCGCGGAAGAGATGATGGGGTACGCGACGCAAAAACCGGTTGCGTTGCTGGAGCGCATCATCAGCGCGAGCTGTCCGGAAGGCGGGCTGGTGCTTGACCCGTTTTGCGGCTGTGGTACGACCGTGGACGCGGCGCACAATCTTGGACGGCGGTGGATTGGCATTGACATTTCCAGTTTGGCAATGTCGCACATAGAATCGCGCGCCGAGAGTCGTCTGCAGTTAAAAGCAAAACGCGATTATTCCCTGACGGAATGCGACCCGCAGACGCGGCGGGAATATGACCGTCTGGCGCCATATGCGAAGCAAAAGTGGCTTGTGGAGCGCGTAGGCGGAATCGTCGGCGGCAAAGGAGCGGATGGCGGGGTGGACGGCATTATTCGCATTCATCTCGGGGGGGAGGGCAAAAAAGCGCGCTGGGGCGATTTTGTTATCAGCGTAAAAACCGGCAAACAAGCGCAACCGGCTCATCTTGATCAGTTGCTCGGCGTGATGGATAGAACGGGAGCCAAAATGGGCGGATTGATTTTGGACCGCGAACCAACCGCGGAAATGTCCCGGCGCGCGGAGAACAGCCGAGTTCTGCCCTATCAAACGGGGCACTTTTCAGCGAAATTTAAGACTCTGCAGATTCTCACCGCCGCGGATGTGCTGGCCGGCGTACATTTTGATACGCCGCCAACTTTGGTGAAAGAGCAGGCGAAAAATCGCGCCAAACAACGCATACTGTAAAAACTACCAACAATGTTATTGTGCGACTTGCTTTTCTCCGAAAAAGGATGAACGCCAGACATCTCAAACAAACGGCAACCAAAAATCACTCCCGTTTGCCGGTTTTTAGGATGCGTTGTTGTTGTCGTTGCCAGTCGCGTTTTTGGGTGTCGTGGCGTTTGTCGTGTTGTTTTTTGCCGCGCGCGAGTCCGATGTGCAGTTTGATGTTGCCGCGCGAAAGATGCATATTTAGCGGCACCAAAGTCAATCCCGCCTCTTTTACTTTTCCCAGCAGACGGCGGATTTCGTGCGCGGTCAATAGCAGTTTGCGGCTGCGGGCGGGCGCGGTTTCCACATGCGTAGACGCCGAAATCAGCGGCGTAAAATGACTGTTCAACAAAAAAAACTCGCCGCGAGTCGGGACGACATAACTTTCGGAAATTTGCGCCCGTCCGCCGCGCGCCGATTTTACTTCCCAGCCCTGCAAAACCAAACCGGCGGTAAAAGTTTCCAGAATGTCATAATCGCGCCGCGCACGCCGGTTTTCGCAAATATATTTTTGCGCCGCCCGCCGTGCCGCCGGTGAATTTTTCTTCGCTTTCATTTCGCCCTCGCCCGCCGTGCCGCGCGCGGATCATTGTCTAACGGGCGATAAATCTCCACCCGGTCGCCCGCAGACAACGGCGTTTGTCTTTCGCAAATGCGCCCGAAAACTCCCGCCGATTCGGCATCCGCATAACCGCCCGCCCGCAACGCATCGCCGACCGTCGCGCCATCCGCCAACACGAGATTTTTTTCTCCTTCCGCGGCGGAAGCGACAACGACATTGATTCGCCGTCCCGATATTTTTTCGGCGCGGTGTAAAAAACAATCCACAAACTTTCCGAAAATCGCGTCAAATATTTTTTCAAACACCGCCCCCAAAAGTCCCGGCGCAAAACGATAATCCAAAAAAAACTCCGCGCGACACCGCCCGTCGCCCAAATCGGCAAAACGCCAGCCGCCGGAAAGCGATTTCAGCGGACCGGCGGCGAGACGCATGTCTATCCGCGACGGCGGCGAATGAATATTGTCGGTCGTAAAAGATGTTTTCAATCCGCGATAGCGAATGTGCAGAGTCGCGCGGACTTTTTCGCCGTCTCGCGTTTCTTCCGCCGCCGCGCACCACGGCAAAAATTGCGGATAGGCGCGAATGTCATCCGCCAGCGCGAACATTTCCGCGGCGGTATACGGCACGACGGCAATGCGGCGCGCACGCACGGCGAATTAGAAATTGTCGTGTGCCGCCCCGCCGCGCGAATCGGACGCGATTTCGGCAAAGCGCGAAAAACGTTTATGAAACCGCAAATCTATGCGCCCGACCGGACCGTTGCGGTGTTTGCCGACAATCAGCCGGATTTGCACGCCCTCTTCGGCGGGATTGTTGTAATCCTCTTCCTCGCTTTTTTCTTCGTGCAAAAATAATACGATATCCGCATCCTGTTCTATCGCGCCCGATTCGCGCAAATCGGAAAGTTGCGGTTCGCGTCCTTTGCCGTCTTTCATCGCGATATTCCGGTTCAACTGCGACAACGCGATAACCGGCACATCCAACTCCTTCGCCAACGCTTTCATTCCGCGCGAAATTTCGGCGACTTCCTGCGCGCGATTGTCGCGATCTTTGGGCGAATGGGCGGTTAGCAACTGCAAATAATCCACCACAATAAGCGAAAGTTTTACTTTTTGGCGCGCCAACTGCCGCGCAAGACGGCGGGAACGGCTTTTGAGATCCAAAATATTCAGCACGCTGCTGTCGTCAATATAAATATGGCGTTCGCGCAACCGCCCTTCGGCTTGTCCCAACGCCTGCCAATCGGGTGCCGACATCGGGCGTCCGCGATAATCCTTGCCGGTGCGCATTTTTTGCATATCTATCTGATCCTGCGACATCATTCGCATCACCAACTGCCGGTCGGACATTTCCAGCGAAAAAACCGCGACTCCATCGCCGGTCGCCGATACATGCCGGATGATATTCAGCGCGAACGCGGTTTTACCGCCGCCGGGACGCGCCGCCAACACGATAAAATCGCCGCCGTGCAATCCCGTTGTCATCTGATCCAAACGCGAATAACCGGTTTTAATGCCGAGAAGGCGGTCAAACTCCCCCTTATTGACGATATTCGCGAGATATTGAAAAAATTCGGACGCTTTGTCGGCGGCGGAAACAAAACCACCGCCGGAATGCGTATCCGCGGCGACTTCGCCCAACAACGCTTCGGTTTCGTCTAAAATTTCGCGGGGCGTGTTGCCGCCCGGATGCAAAACGCGGGCGTGCGCGTTTTGTAAAATGCCGTGCATTTTGCGCAACATCGCGGTTTTTTTAATTTCTTCCGAATAGGCGGAAACATTGATAATCGCGGCGCTGATATTTTCAATTTCAAAAACATATTCTTCGCCGCCCGCATCGCCGAGTTTGCCGTCATTTTTCAATGCCTGCACCAAAAGCACGACATCGGCGCGACTTTCGGATAATAATTTTTGGACGGCGGCGAAAATAACCTGATGCCGTTTGTCGTAAAAATGCTCCACCGCAAGATCGCCGTCAATTTCGTCCCACAAATCGTTGTTATACAGCAACGCACCCAGCAATGCCCGTTCCGCGGCTATCGCGTGCGGTGCTTCCGGCGAAGCGACAATATGGAGATGCTGACTCGTGGACATATCGCCATTATACCCCGCCGCCGCCGCCTTTTATCGGCAGATATTTATGATTTTTTTCGCGGCGCGGACTTTGCGGATTTGACGGACTTTTTTGCCGCCGCCGGTTTTGCGGATTTGACGGGCGCGGCGGATTTGACGGATTTTTTCGCCGCCGCTGTCGCCGCCGCCGCCGATTTGCCTGCGGGACGAGGCGCGAATTCAAAACCGAGTTTGCCGGTTTTTGCGGTCATCGTCAAATGTGCCGAAAACGGGCGGCGATTTTTTTTGGAAATAAAACCGGACAAAAGCGCGGTTTTGCCGTCTTTTAATAGCGCGGCAATTTCCTCTTCTTTCATTTCCCGATTTAGCAAGCGGCGCGCCATGCCGAAATCGCACCCGGGCGTTTTTTCGCAGATAAAGCGGGCGCCCGCATCGCGCACTTGCGCCCCGCATTTCGGACACGGACCGACAACGGCTTTTTCGTTCAATTCTTCGGCGGACAATGTCGCGCCGCTGCTCTGCTCAAAATCAAACTGCGCGCGCCAGACATCGTTTTCGTCCCGGCGCAAAAACACTTCGGCGGAAAACTCGCGCCCGAGGCGGCTGCGGAATCCGTCCAGTTCCGCCGTTTTGCCATCTTGCAAAAGCGTTTCCGCTTCGGCAATTGAAAATTCGCGTCCGGCAATGTCTTTCCAAATAAAAAACGCGCATTTTTGACAAGAAAATCGCCGGAAACTCTCGCGCACTTTGCCGCCGCAAGCGGGACATTTCGCCGCCAAATCGGCGTAATCGCCCGAAATATTTTCCACTTCGCCGCATTCTTTCGCCGCCGCCACAACGCGAGTCGCCAATACGCGAATTTCCGCCATGAATTTTTCGTGGTCAAAATCGGCGTTTTCCACGCGCCGCAGTTTGTGTTCCCATTCGCCGGTCATGGCGGGCAAAGTCAAATCTTCCACTTTCAGCGCGCGCAACAAACGCAACAACGATTGCGCTTTCGGTGTCGGCACGAGTTCGCGCCCGTCCCGCACGACATACCGCTCGCGCACCAGCCCTTCAATAATGGAGGCGCGAGTCGCCGGCGTGCCCATTCCGCGTTCGCGCATCGCCTCGCGCAACTCTTCGTCTTCTACGAATTTTCCCGCGCCTTCCATTGCCGCCAGCAAAGTCGCCTCGTTGTAGCGCGGCGGCGGAGTCGTCTTTTTTTGTTCGGATTGCACATCGGCAACCGCCACCGTTTCGCCCCCCGCTTCGTTGTCCGGCGACAGCGGCGGCAGAACGGCATCCCGGGGCATTTGCCCGCCCACTTCCCGCCAGCCGGGCGATATCAGAATTTTTCCTTTCGTCAAAAACGGATGATCGCCGACCATCGTGCGCCGTTCGGTAATTTCGTATTTGGCGGGCGGATAAAACGCCGACAAAAAGCGGATGAGAATGGCGCGATAGATTTTGCGCTCCACATCTTTCAGCCCCGTTTTAATTTCGCCGGTCGGCACTATCGCGAAATGGTCGGAAACTTTGGCGTTGTTGAAGATTTTGCGATTGGCGGGCGAGACCATATTTTTTTCTAAAATGGCGGCGGCGAATTCTTCCAATCCCTCGCCATCGCGCGCGAGTGCCGCCAGCGTTTTTTTGACCGTCGCCGGATAATCTTCGGGCAACGCTTTGGAATCGGTGCGCGGATAAGTAATCATTTTGTGTCTTTCGTACAACGCCTGCGCCGCACCCAAAGTCGCGCGTGCCGGAAGTCCAAATCGGGCGTTCGCCTCGCGCTGCAGCGAAGTCAAATCAAACAGCGGCGGCGATGCTTCGGAAGAAGGGCGCTTTTTTTCTTCCGCCCGCCCGGTTTTGTCGCGACAATCGGCAATGATAGTTTCCGCCTTGCCGGGCGTAAAAATGCGTTCCGGTTTGTCGTCTTTATCGTTTTTAACGGCGTTTTTGGCGGCGGCGGGATCGTGCCACACCCCCGCATATTCCCCGTTCGCGGCGGCGAATGTCGCGCGCACTTCCCAATAATCGCGGGAAACAAACGCGGCAATCAGCCGTTCGCGTTCCACAAGAATCGCCAAAGTCGGTGTTTGTACGCGCCCGACGGTCGTGAGAGAAAATCCGCCGCCCGAAGAACGCAACGCGGTCATTGCGCGAGTCGCGTTAATGCCGACCAACCAATCGGCTTCGGCGCGGCACACTGCCGCATTTTGCAGCGGGCGCATTGTGTCATCTTCGCGCAGTTTCGCAAAACCGGCGCGAATTGCCGCCGGTGTCATGGAATTCAACCACAACCGCCGCACCCGTTTTGCGCCTTTGCTGCTTTTGCCGCCGCTTTTGTTTAAATAGCGCATCAGATTATAAAAAATCAACTCCCCCTCGCGTCCAGCGTCGCAGGCGTTAATGACATCGCCAATATCGGCGCGGCGGTATAGTTTTTGCAATACGCGCAGGCGTTCGGAAGACGCCTTAATCGGCGACAAATCAAAATAATCGGGCAACACCGGCAAGTTGGACAAACTCCATTTGCCGCGCTTGACTTCAAAACTTTCCGGCGCGGTCATTTCCAAAAGATGCCCGACCGCCGAACTGACGATATAATCATCGCCTTCGTAAAAATCCTTTTGCCGTTTCATCCCGCCGAGGGCGCGCGCAATATCGCCGGCGACCGACGGTTTTTCTGCGACAATCAGCGTTTTCGTCATCCGCCGATTAAATATCCAGATTGACGACTTCGCGGGCGTTATCGCCGATGAATTTTTTGCGCGGCTCCACCAAATCGCCCATCAGCATAGAAAACACCTCATCCGCTTGCTGCGCATCTTCCACTTTCACCTGCAAAAGGCGGCGGGTTTGCGGATTCATCGTCGTATCCCACAATTGGTCCGGATTCATTTCTCCCAGACCTTTGAATCGTTGCACGGAAATTCCCGATTTTACGCGCTTCATCAGCCATTCCAACGCCGCCGGAAAACCGCGCACTTCGCCGCCGTCCTCGTTAATGGACACCCGAATGTGCGCGCGCATCAGCGGCGACAATGTCTGCGCGATTTGCAAAAGCCGTTTGTAAGAATCGCTTTTCAAAAATTTGTCGTCAATCCGAAACGAATGAATATTGCCGTGTTCGTCGCGTTCGCCCGCCAAATACCATTTTCCGTGTTCTTCGTCGCGCGCCGTGCGCAATCTTATCGCTTTGCCGTCCGCCGGATCCAAAACGGAATGCAGACGCCGCAACGATTCTTCCGCCGCTGCTTCATCTTCCACACTCAACGAATCGGTAAGGGAAAGCGCCGCGGTCAACACTTTTTCGTCAATCACCCGCCGATGGGCGGCAATAGTTTTTTCCGCCTCCCACCACAACGCCGCCGCCTGCGCGAACGCCGCCGATTCCAATGCGCCGCCGTCATATTCCAGAGACGCTTTTTTTAGCGCGAGGGACGACAAATACGCGTTCATCTCGCCATCATCCAACAAAAACTTTTCCTCTTTTTTGTGTTTCGCTTTGTATAGCGGCGGTTGTGCCAGATAAACGCAACCCGCTTCCACCAGCGTTTTCATTCGGCGGAAGAAAAATGTCAGCAAAAGCGTGCTGATGTGCGCGCCGTCCACATCGGCGTCGGTCATAATAATCACCCGGCGATAGCGCACTTTTTCCAACTCCACATCGTCGCCGGCGGCGTTCAATCCGCCCACTGCGGTGCATAACGCCATAATTTCTTGCGATGATAAAATCTTTCCCGAATTCGCTTTTTCCACATTTAGAATTTTTCCGCGCAACGGCAAAATCGCCTGCACACCGCGGTCGCGCCCTTGTTTTGCGGAACCGCCCGCCGAATCGCCCTCAACCAAAAACAACTCGCTTTTGTGCGGGTCGCGTTCCTGACAATCGGCGAGTTTGCCCGGCAATCCGGCGGTTTCAAATGCGTTTTTGCGGCGAGTCATTTCACGCGCCTTTCGCGCCGCTTCGCGCGCCTGCGCTGCCTGCAAAATTTTACCGGCAATTACTTTTCCTTCGGACGGATTTTCCATCAAAAACATCATCAGGCGGTCGGCAATAATTTCTTCCACCGCCGGACGCACTTCCGAAGACACAAGTTTTTCTTTGGTCTGAGATGAAAATTTGGGGTCGGGAATTTTGACCGACAACACGCATCCCAATCCTTCGCGCATGTCATCGCCGCCGATTTCCACTTTCGTTTTGCGCGCGGTTTCCGTTTTGTCTATGTAGTTTTTCAAAGTTCTCGTCATCGCCGAACGCAATCCGGTCAAATGGCTGCCGCCGTCCCGTTGCGGAATGTTGTTTGTGTAGCAAATCATATTTTCCTGATACGAATCGTTCCACTGCATCGCCAGTTCTAGTTCAACACCGTCTTTTGCGCCACGGCAATAAAAAATCTGCCGGTGAATCGGCGTTCGGTTTTTGTTCATAAACGCCACATATTCGCGAATGCCGCCTTCGTAACTAAATTTTTCTTCGCGCCCGTTGCGTTCGTCGCAAAGCGCGATTTCCAAACCGGAATTGAGAAACGCGAGTTCGCGCAAACGGCGTGCCAGAATATCCCAATGAATAGTAATGTCGCCGAATATTTCTCTGTCCGGCAAAAAAGTAATTTCGGTACCGACTCGTTTTGCCTCGCCGCGTACTTCCAGCGGTGCGGAAACAATTCCGCGCGCAAATGACATCATATTAATTTTGCCGTCCCGCCACACCGTTAACGTTAGTTTTTCGGACAACGCATTTACCACCGAAACACCTACGCCGTGCAATCCGCCGGAAACTTTGTAGGCGTTATTTTCAAACTTGCCGCCGGCGTGCAATTCGGTCATTACAACTTCGGCAGTCGGGCGTTTTTCGGTAGGATGCATTTCCACCGGAATACCCCGCCCGTTGTCGGTAACGGTGACCGAGTTATCGGGATGAATAACGACACGAATTTGAGTGCAATAACCGGCGAGGGATTCGTCCACGGAGTTATCCACAACTTCAAAAACCATGTGATGCAAACCGGAACCGTCGCCGGTATCGCCGATATACATTCCCGGTCGCTTGCGGACTGCTTCCAGCCCTTTCAGTACTTTAATTTGCGATGCGCTATAATCGCCTTGCGATGTCGCCATGGGAAATATCCGTTTGGAGTTTAAGAGTTTGAAAATTAAAGGCGAACAGGCATGACGACATATTTGAACGAGGAGGTTTTTTGCCCCGCCGGTTCAAACAAAACGCTGCTGGACGAATCCAAAATATTTATCTGAAATCCGTCATCCGTTGCGGCGGTCAACATATCCGTCAGATATTGATTATTAAATCCGACTTCAATCATTTCGCCTTCGTATTTTGCGGCAATTTCATCGTTCGCGGTTTCGCCATCTTTGTTAGTGTGTTCCAGTTTTGTGGAATCCTTTTCAAAATTAATGACAATTGTGGGATCGCGGTCGGTAGCAATTGCCGATACCCGATATAAGGCGTTGAGCAACTCCATGCGAGAAACGACAATGGCTTTGTCGTTGTTGCGTGGAATAACGGAGTTGTAATCGGGAAACGATTCGGAAATCAGCGAAGTCGTTAATTCAAAAGATGCTGCATAAAAACGCGCAACACGGTCGCTGTATTTAATTTCAATTTCCGAATCGCCTTCGCCGGGTAAATTGCGAATTAATTCATTCACGCTTTTGCGAGGCAAAATTAGTTGCGTTTCTTCGGGCGAATGATCTTTGCATTTCAAATCTTGCACTGCCATTCGATGTCCGTCGGTGGCGACAAGACGCAACTTTTTGGCGGAACTTTCCAATAAAATGCCGTTGAGATTCATCCGATGCGAATTGACCGCCGAAGCGTACGAAACCATTTTCAGCGCGTTCAGAAAAACATCGGCGGGAATTTTCAACAAATCCTTAAAAGACGCTTTTTCACCGAGACGCGGAAATTCGGAAGCGTCTATCGTGGAAAGTTTATAACGCACTTTTCCGGAGGAAACATTGATGGACGCATTGCCGTCTTTGCCCTCGTTGTAATCCAGCGATACGATTCCTTCCGCATCTAAACGGCGTAAAATATCGTGAAATTTTTTCGCCGACACGGTCGCGTTAAATTTTTTGTTCGCCTTGACTTCGCACGGCGATTTGATTTGCGTTTCTTGATCGGTCGCGATAATGTCCACCGAACCGGTGTCCGCAATCAGCAATACATTGGAAAGTATCGGATTGATATTGGCGCGATCGGTCGCGGGGCTTACCTTGGACAGGCAATTGAGAAACTGGTCTCTGGTTCCTTTGATTTTCATAATTTGCTTCCTTCCGTTTTTGTAAACATATTATATATTAAAAACGTTGATGATGTTATGCATTGTCAATAACGCCCGAAATTTGAAAACGGTTTGCGGGCGGGCGATATTCGTCCGGCGGCGGCGACAAAAGGTTGTGCATAACATTTGCGTACATGTCAATATCGGTTCGGGCGGCGGTGAAAAGGGCGGGTTTTGCACAATTGGTAGTCAGGATTTAATCAGCATTTTGAGGATATCCACTTCTTCTTGCAATCGGGAGTCGGTGTTGAGTTTTTCTTCCATTTGGCGGCAAGCGTACAAGGGGGTCGTGTGTTTGCGGTTGAAATAACCGCCGATTTCGGGGTAGGAAAAATTGGTCATTTCGCGGCAAAGATAAAACGCCATCTGCCGTGCATGCACAATTTGGCGTTGCCGCCGTGGCGAAGATAAATCGGACACACGCAGCCGGTAAAAGTTGGCAACCTGCTTTTTGATGGTTTCCACATTGACGCTTTCTCGTTCCGGACTCAGTAAATCTGCTAACGCGTCTTTGCAAAGTTCCAGGGAAACGGGTTTGTTGAGCAAGCGGCTGGTGGAAATGACGCGATTTAACGCCCCTTCTAACTCCCGCACATTGGATTTTATTTTTTCGGCAATGAAATATAAAATTTCGGGGCTGAGTTGGATGTTGCGTTGTCGGCTTTTGTGGCGCAAAATAGCTTCGCGCAACTCGTGTTCTGGCGGCGTTAGTTGCGCCGGCACGCCGTAAATAAATCTTGAAGTCAGGCGGTCGGGAAACTTTTCCATCCGCGCCGGGGCGCGGTCGCTGGTGATGATAATTTTTTTGTTGCGGTCGTTCAGGCGGTTAAAGACGAAAAAAAACTCTTCTTGCGTGCGTTCTTTGTTGTCGCCGCCGATATATTGAATATCATCCACAATCAGCATATCCAAACTGCCATACCGATTTTTGAACTGCCCGTGCCGGTCCGTGCGGCAAGCGTGAATGACTTCGTGCATAAAATCGCGCGCCGTCACATAACGCACCCGCCGGTCGGGATGTAAATGCAAATAGCGGTTGCCGATTGCCTGGGCGAGATGCGTTTTGCCCATTCCCGCCCCGCCGTACAAAAACAAAAGCGAACTGTCAAGCCGCGCATCGCCGTCGCCGATGTTGCGCGCCGCTGCTAATGCCAATTCGTTGGCGCGCCCGCAAACGAAATTTGCCAAAGTAAAATCGGGACGCAAATCGGATGCGGCGGCGGATGCGGGGCGGGGCGTTGTCGGGGCATCAGTCGGCGAATTTTCGGGCGTTTCTGTGCGCGCTGTATGAAAAGAAATGTCCGGTTGTTCGTCAAAATGTCCGGCGGCGAGTTGCGAGATGGTTTCGCTGATATTGTTTTTCAGCCATCGCGCGGACGAGCGGTCAGGCGCGAAAACCCGCACTTCGCCGTTTTCGCCCCGCTCAACACGCGCGGGCGAAATAAACGCGTCAAAGATATTCGGGTCAAACTTCTCCCGCAAATGCGACACGCAAGACAGCCAAAATTTGTCGTCCATTCCTTACTCCGAAAAAATCATATCAACCCGCCGATCATGCGATTCGGACGGTACTTTTAACACTCGCTGACACCGAAACACCGCCGCGCATGCAATCGCCCGAAAACAAGAATCGGATAGCAGTTTATCATAAAAACCGCCGCCGTATCCCAGACGAAAAAGATGCGAATCGATCGCCGTTGCGGGAATAATCGCAAAATCAAATGTTTGCACCGCGGCAGATGGAAAATTTTCTTGCGGTTCCAGAATATTTTTATATCCTTGCCGCAGTCGCGGCGCGTCCGTTTCCGCGACAAAATGAAATGCGAGTCGCCGCGGTCCGCAAACGCGCGGCAAGGCGATATTTTTACCGGCGCGGCGACATTCGGCGAGCAGCGGGCGAATATCCACTTCTTCCGCGGTCGGCATAAATGCGGCAACGGATTTTGCGCGAATCAGTTCGGGGAGTTGCATCATCGCGGCGCATATTTTGGCGGATGCCGCCGCCCGCACCGCCGCCGGCATTGCGGCGCGGGCGCACAGCACGCGTTTTCGCAAAGCGCTTTTTTCTTCGGCGATTTTAGAACAAGCCGCTGATTGCGCCATTTTTGTCGACATCAATCGCGCAGGCGGCGGGCGTTTTCGGTAATCCGGGCATTGTCATAATATCGCCGCCGAGGACGACGACAAATCCGGCGCCGGTATTGAGACGCGCTTCGGAAACCGCAAAATCGTAGCCGTCTTGCGGCAGCCCGCGATCCGCCGGATTGTTGGTAAAAGCGTATTGCGTTTTGGCGATGCACACCGGAAAATCGCCGCATTTTTCTTGCCATGAATCAATATCGGCGGACGCTTTCGGCGAGAAGGAAACGGAGCCGGCGCCGTAAATTTTTTGCGTTACCGCCGCGATTTTTTCTTTTAGCGGCAGAGAATCGTCGTATAAATTTTTCATTTCGCCGCCAGAATCGCATTTGGCAACGATTTTTTCGGCGAGTTCTGCCGCGCCTTTGCCGCCGTCCGCCCAGTGACGGCACAGCGACATTTCCGCGCCCGCCTCTTCGCAAAGGGCGCGAAATTCGGCGACTTCATCGTCCGAATCGGCGGCGAAATGATTGAGCGCGATAACCGCCGGAAGCCCGTAATGTTCGCGAATGTTGCGCAAATGGCGGCGAACATTGGCGAATCCGTCACGCACGGCTTTCGTATTTTTGTTTTCCAAATCGGCGCGCGCGACTCCGCCGTGATATTTGACCGCCCGCAAAGTTGCGACCAAAACCGCCGCTTCCGCGCGCAATCCGCTTTTGCGGCATTTGATATCCACAAACTTTTCCGCGCCCAAATCCGCGCCGAAACCCGCTTCGGTAACGACATAATCCGCCATTTCCAGCGCCATTCGCGTTGCCAAAACCGAATTGCAACCGTGCGCGATATTCGCAAACGGGCCGCCGTGAATAAACGCGGGATTGTTTTCCAGCGTCTGCACCAAATTCGGCGCAACGGCGTTTTTTAGCAGCGCGGTCATCGCCCCGGCAACGCCCAAATCGGCGGCGGTAACCGGTTTTTTGTCCATATCCAGCCCGACAGTGATTTGCGAAATCCGTTCCTTCAAATCCGCCAGCGATTCGGCAAGACACAAAATCGCCATAATCTCAGAAGCGACAACAATATCAAACCCGTCATTGCGCGCGAATCCGTTGCCCGCACCGCCGAGACCGACGGCGATATTGCGCAATGCGCGGTCGTTCATATCCACCACCCGCCGCCACGAAATGCGCCGCGAATCCAGCCGCCGTGCGTTGCCGTGATGCAAATGATTGTCAATTACCGCCGACAGCAAATTGTGCGCCAGCGAAATGGCAGAAAAATCGCCGGTAAAATGCAGATTGATATCTTCCATCGGCACGACTTGCGCATAACCGCCTCCGGCGGCACCGCCTTTCATTCCGAATACGGGACCGAGCGACGGTTCGCGCAACGCAACGGCGGCGTTTTTGCCGATGTGGTTGAGTGCGTCCGTGAGACCGACCGAAGTTGTGGTTTTGCCTTCGCCGGCGGGAGTGGGCGAGATGGCGGAAACGAGTATCAGTTTGCCGTCCGGTTTTTGGCGGGCGGCGGGCGATATTTTCGCCTTGTAATAACCAAACGGCTCCATCCGTTCGGAAGCGATTCCAAATCGTTCGGCGGCGAGTTCCAAAACCGGCCGCATTTTCGCCTTTTGCGCGATTTCAATATCCGACATTTTCTCTTTCTCCTGTTCTATTTATATTATGACCGGGAAATTATACATTTTTTCCACCCAAATCCCGCCAAATAAATTTTTTTTCGCTTTTTCGCGGGTTCGTTTTTAAGGGGTGCGGCGGATTTTATGGTAAAATAACGATTGATAACGCGGTACCAGTCCCCCATCGCCGGGGGTGCGACCTTATAAAATACCTTCGGGAAAAAGGGAGCAGTGTCTTCATAACTGGTGACGCGTTATCAGCCGCCCGGCATGTCGCCGGGTTTTCCATAGGAGAAAACCGTGCTGAAAACCGCAATATCATCGTCCGTTTGTTTTTCGTCGCTTTTGCTTGCAGTATTTTATCCCGCCGTATTTTCATCAATGCTGGCAAAAGACGGCGTCAATGGCGGCGGCATATTTGAACATCTGACTGTTGTTGCATGCTTTCCCGGCATTTTTGCGGGATTTTGCATTATCGCAATGCGTCCGCATTCCCGCGTTCGCTTTTGGTACATTGCGATTTGGACTGCGGCACTCGTATATTTTGCCGGCGAAGAGGCGAGTTGGGGCAATGGTATTTCGGATGGGAAACGCCGGAGAAATTTTTACCGTTTAATGATCAAGGCGAAACGAATTTGCATAATGTGTCGTCGTGGCTTGACCAGAAACCGCGCATACTCGTGGAATTGTTTGTCGCTTTGACGGGATTTTTTCTGCCGCTGTATTACGCTGCGGGCGGGCGAAAAAAAGTTTGGGATATGTTCGTTTTGCCTCCGCGGTTTTGTTCTTGGGGCGCGGTTTTTGTTTTATCCCGCACCGGCGATTGGATTCCGGTGAACGAATTTCTCACGAGTATCGGCAATAATGAATTCCGAGAATTCATTATCGCATGTTTCCTTTCCGATTATATGGTGCATCTTTTCGCCCACACGAAACGCCCGCCACCGTCATAACCGCCCCGCCGAAAAGCGGGGTGGATTGCTGGGAGATTTGTATAATAGAGGTATGGAAAACAAAAGCACAGGAACAAACAATTCCGAGGAGTATTTGCACACCTTGGGCAAGCGCGCATTTTTGGATTTATGGAAATACATGAATCCCTACCGGGGACCGGGCAAGGAATTGTGCGACATGCTGGTTGTCTTCGACAATCATGTGCTGATATTTTCGATTAAAGACATCGCCTTTAACATGGAAGCGAGTTTGGATACCGCCTGGGCGCGCTGGTATAAAAAGGCGATTGATGCGTCCGCCAAGCAAATATTCCGTGCAGAGGGATGGATTCGGAAGCGTCCGAATCAGGTATTTTTGGACGCGCAATGCAAAGAGAACTTTCCTCTCTCCTTCCCTGTCAGTGACATGCAGATTCACAGAATCTGTGTCGCGTTGGGCGTTCGCGCCGCTTGTTCGGAGTATGCTAAATATGACTCTAATCTTGGCGGGAATGGCTTGCAGATAAAATCCCTGCACGGGCTTTCTCAACATAATCAGCCGTTTGTTATGGGACAACCAGATTTGGATAAGGGATTTGTTCATGTATTTGATGATTTTGCTTTGGATGTTGTATTTAACGAACATGATACCGTTGCGGATTTCATAAACTATTTACTCCGTCGCGAAAAAATGCTTAGTAAAAGAAATTCTTATATTGAAGTGGACGACGAAGGGCAAATGTTGGCGTATTTGGATTTATGCGATGACACCCAAGTGGAGAGCGGCAGTGTGTTCTGCGAGTGTCTTTGGGAATATATGCAAAAGCATCCGCGGTATTTGGCTCGCAAGGAGGCGAACAAGGATAGCTATATTTGGGATAAAATCATAGATCGATTAATTGAAGGAGATACTTATCGCGAATACGTTAAATGCGATATTGCACTTACCGAGGTTGAGCCGAGTTTGAGGCATTTGGCGACAGAGTCGCGTTTTATGCGGCGCGAATTGATAAAGATCATATGCGGCTTGATGCTGCAATGCAATGACGACAGGATGCAGGCGATTAGTGCATTTGGCGTCAAGGAGCGTCCGAACAAAGCATATATCTTTTGGGTGGCGCCTCGTTCGGATTCGCCGGATTATAAAAGAATACGGCAACAAACGCTTTCCAAGTATTGTTTTGTAGCAAAACTTCATTTTCCTGCCGCAAAGCAAATTGTCGGGCTGGCGCTGGAACCTGCGTGGGCTGAATATCCCACGGAATCTTTTTGTGTGCTGGATGTTGAAAATTGGACGGATGAAAAGCAGGCGATGGCAAAAAAATTGCAGAAAGAATTGCCGTTGCTGAAACGCGGTTCTATGAAAATACATGAAATGAAAGAATATCCGGAATAACGGACATTCTTATTCGCAATACGCCGACCGCTATCGGAATTCCGATAGCGGGGAACAATTAACGCGTTCTACCCCGCACCGAAAAAACGCGGTTGATTCCCGCCCGAAATTTTTTCGCTTTTTCGGGGGCGGATTTTTGGTAAAATGCAAGGAATGTCCCGAGATGCGAAAATTTAATGAAAATAGAGCCGCCACGATTGCCTTTGCTTCGGCGGGGGATATTGGCGATCGTCCTTTTTTTGGGCGGTTGCGGGACACAAAAAACCCAAATGCAAGAGCGTGATTATTCGGATGCGTGGTGCGAGACGCGGGACGGCGATTCGCGCGCCGTATTGCCGGACGGCACGAAGCCGGATTGTTTGCTGGAAAATGCGGCGGTGGAGTTTGATTTTGGTCGCCCGCAAAAAGCGTACGAGTGCGCCGGACAAGCGATGCATTACGCCCGCATGACAGAACGAAAGCCGGTATGCATTCTTGTCAAAAAAGTCGGAATTACCGCCGGCGAATTTGCCCGCGCCGTTCGCCGCGTTTCGCCGCCGGTGGAAGTACGGTGCATGAACGCGGACGGCGAAATGCTTGATTGTCCTGAAAGGAAAATATAATGGATAACATTGTTAAAAAATGCTCAGAAAGTGCGTTTAATTCCGGACGCGGCGCCCAACATTTAACGGTTTATGCCGGGGTTATTGCTAAAACGGTTGAAATGTTTTCCCATGCTATTGGCGACATTATTAGTGATTTGCGCGTACAAGTGGCGCAACACGGTGCCGGAATTGCCATGAAAATGGTTTCGGGCTTTAGTGAAATTCGGAATGATGCTAAAATAAAATTTGAAAATATTTTGATTACCAGCACGGGATATGCGGCAAAGGAGGAGGAATATAATCGCGCACTTGCCGATATTAAAAAACGGTTTCCGGATATTGACGAGGAAAAAATCAAAATTCCTCCCCGCAATACGGATCAGGATATAGTTGTTCTTGTTGCCATTTTCCTCGGCGGTTTGTTGCTTGAAGGAATTGTTGGGTCGTTTTTGTTGGGCGAAGTGCTTGCCGGCGGTTTTATTGCAGGATTGGGTTTTGCTATTGCAATTTCTCTTATTAATGTAGGCGGACTTGGGCTTGGTTTGGGGGTTGTATTTGACCATTTTCACCGCAAGAAGAAAATAATTATTTGGTATTTCATTTTATGGTTTGTTCTTGTTTTGGCGGTAAATGTTGGTGTTGCATTATATCGCTACAAGCAAGTATCGCAATTTGACGATGATGGAATAGATCCTGTTTTGGCAATGTCTTTATTCGCATTGCTTGGGATTTTGTTTGCGTCCGTTGCTTTTTGGCGGGCATATAAGCGCTGGGAGCCGGAATTTTTATTATATGACCAATGGAAAGCCCTTGATGATGAAGAACGCGGTTATCACGCGGGAGTAAGTAGAATCTTAATTGATTATAAGGGGCAAGTCGATTCCCGCTATAATGATATTAAAATTTTTTACCAAGGACTCAAAGAGTTGGTTTTTGCCGCGGATGCGCATTGGCAAATATTGAAAGTAAATTATGCGGGGGTTCGCCCAGTTGTAGAAACAGCATTCCTTGCCGGGTTTGGTGCCACACAAGTGGCGAATTATTCATCCGAGGATTTGCCTGATTTCAATTTCCCTTCTTGGGAAGATGTGAGCAGCGGATTCACAAGTATTCAGGAAGCCCACAAAATATTGAGTAAGTGGAGCAGCGGGGAAAGAACATCTTTTGTTGAAGATTATAACAAAATAATGAATGATCTTAACGAGGATGCCCAGAGAGCCCATCAACAAATTAATATAAATACAAATCAGCAATGACTGCGGGAGCAAAGCGTATATTGGCAATTATAATGATAATTGTATTCTCCGGTTTGTTAGGTTTGTTGCCTTATGTTGCGTATGTTGCCAAGCAAGTTAGGGAGATGCGGGAAGATTTTTGCCCCAAAGGCGGTTATTGGCAAAATTATTTTGGCATAACCGAGGGCGAATTTTCGGTCGTGCTTGTGGATACTTCCAACGCCATCCCGCAAAAAGACGGAAAGGCGGCGGCGATTTGGGTGGAAAAATGGCTTCGAGAATTTCCGCCTTTTCAACGAATTTCCATTCGGGACTTGCCCAAAACAGCGAAAAATGATTCTCAATTTCGTGCAGGACCTTGGTGTGTTTCGTGGAGCAAAGGAACCGCGCCTTCGTGGCTTACCGGCAGTTTGGTGGCGGAGCGCGATTTCAGAAAGAAATTTCTAACGGCTGTGCAGACGGAGTTTGACAAGGCGGTTAATTTGCCGGAAGCGGACGAATCGCCGATTTTGGAAACGCTTGCTGCCTTAAAGAAGGAGGGCGTAAATAATGTTTTTTTGGTGTCGGATATGCTGCAGCACACCGATATAGAAAAACATTACGGAAATATTCCGTTATGCGAGGGCGACTGCCCCGATGTAAAAGGGCTTTCCGTCAATGTGCATTACATTCAACGGGAAGGCGTTAATGCTCCCGCCAACCACCGGCAAATTTGGGAAGAACATATTGGCAAAAAAATAACATGGCATTTGTCCGCCGAGGAATAGCGGACACTATTCTCCGGAAAAATTTCACCCCGCCGCCGATTCCGCGGGGGTTGGTTTTATTTCCAGGTCGCCTTTGCCGGTGATGGCGGGGTCTGTTTCTAAAGATTTGAATAAGCCCCAGGTCATTAGAATCATGATGACGCTGACCGGTAAGGCGGCGGCGATGGAGGCGGTTTGCAAGGCGGCAAGTCCGCCGACCGCCAAAAGCACGGCGGCGACAAATCCTTCGCCCATTCCCCAGATGATGCGGAATTTTTTCGGCGGATTGTCGTCGCCCATACTCAACATTGTCGTAATTACCAATGTGCCGGAATCGGACGAAGTGATAAACCATGTTGCCAAAAGAAAAGTCGCCAACGCCGCCATCGCCCAATTCAGCCATGCGATTCCGGTGATTTGGTCAATCGTGCCGTATAACGCTTGCGGCAGATTCCACGCCATTACCGTTTCGGCAATTCCTGCGTTGCCGCCGCTTTCCATCGCCTGCAATTCCAAATAAATCGCGTTGCCGCCGAACATGCACAGCCAGAAAAACGCGATGGTTGTCGGCACAAACATCACGCCGACCATAAACTCGCGAATCGTCCGACCGCGTGAAATGCGGGCGATAAACATTCCGACAAACGGCGCCCACGAAATCCACCAGCCCCAATAAAATATCGTCCAGCCGCCTTGCCATTTTGCTGCACCTTCGGAGTTGAAAGTTTGGAATCCCATCGGAATCACATTCCACAAATAATCGCCCAGCGAAGTGATGAAAAAGCCCATCAGCCATTGAAACGGTCCGCCGAAAACGAAAAACGCCAGCAAGACGATGGACAGATAAATGTTCCATTCGCTGATAATGCGGATGCCGTTGCCCACGCCGGAAACGGCGGACATTGTCGCAATAACCGAAATGACGGCGATAAGAATTATTTGAGTCGTGAGTCCGGCGTCTACGCCGAAAAGATGATTTAAGCCGGCGGACATTTGTTGCACGCCCAATCCGAGCGAAGTCGCTACGCCGAAAACGGTGCCGAAAACCGCCAACAAATCTACGCCGTGTCCGACCGGACCGTAAATTTTGTTGCCGATGAGCGGATATAACGCCGAACGCAAAGTCAGCGGCAGTTTGCGCCGATAACCGAAATAGGCGAGCGACAATCCGACAATGACATACACCGCCCAGCCGTGAAATCCCCAATGAAAATAAGTGACACGCATCGCCGCAATTCCGCGTTGTTCGGTCATTTCGGTTGCGCCCGTCAAATCGGCGAAAGGATTGTTCGGATAGCCGAAACCGGCGGAGTTGTCAAAATAAAACATCGGTTCGGCGACTCCGAAAAACAAAATACCGATGCCGACTCCGGCGGAAAACAACATCGCAAACCACGAAAAGTTGCGAAATTCGGGGCGGCTGTCGTCGTCGCCGAGGCGGATGCTGCCGTATTTGCTGAACATCAAAAACATACAGGCAAAAAACATTCCGGTCACGGTCGTGATGTAGTACCAATTGAGCGAAGATTCTACCCATCCGCGTACCGCCGCATAAACGCCGCCCGCAAACTCCACATTTAGTGCGGTAAATACGACAAACGCGGCAATCATTCCTTTGGATGCGAGTCCCATTCCCGAATGGATTCCGTGCCAGAATCCGCCTGCTGCGACATTGTTTGTTTTATTGTTTTGCATTTTTTATCCTCTCGTAAAAATTAACTCTTCGCCCCGATAATAGCACAGGTTTAACAAAAAAACCAAATTCCGCCGAACGGATTTTACGGATTTAATTTCCGCTGGACGGATTTTACAGATTTAATTGCGAGTTGCGAATTGCACGAATCCGCGAATCCGCGAATTTAACAAAAAACCAAATTCCGCCGGACGGATTTACGGATTAATTTCCGCCGGACGGATTTTACAGATTTAATCGCGAGTTGCGCAAATTGCGAATTGCGCGAATCCGCGAATTTAACAAAAAACCAAATTCCGCCAGACGGATTTTTACGGATTAATTTCCGCCGGACGGATTTAATAGATTTAATTGCGAGTTGCGAATTGCGAGTTGCACGAATCCGCGAATTTAACAAAAAAGCCAAATTCCGCCGGACGGATTTTTACGGATTAATTTCCGCCGGACTGATTTTACAGATTTAATTGCGAGTTGCGCGAATCCGCGAATTTAACAAAAAACCAAATTCCGCCGGACGGATTTACGGATTTAATTGCGAGTTGCGCGAATCTGCGAATCTGAGAATTTAACAAAAAAACCAAATTCCGCCGAACGGATTTTACGGATTAATTTCCGCCGGACGGATTTTACAGATTTAATTGCGAGTTGCGCGAATTGCACGAATCCGCGAATCGCGCGTTTATTTTGCGAAGGCGCGTATTTTTTCCAGCAACTCCGCGTTTATGTTGCGGTTGCCGGTATTTTGGCGATTTTTGTGTCGCCGCGCGCCGGGAGTGCGGACGCCGGGCATTGTTTCCATTTTGCCGATAAAACTTTCGGCGTGCGATTCCCAGCCATCGCCGGCGAGTTTTTGCGGCGACATTGCGATGATGAGTTCGCCCCCGCGAGGCGGTGCGCCGTCTTTGTTGTCTTCGGCGGCGGATTCAAAACTGAATCGTTCGCCGACCATTGCGGCGGCGAGTAATTCCACCATCATCGCTAACGCGGATCCTTTGTAGCCGCCGAAAGGAAGCAATACGCCGCGCAATACGGCGGCGGGATCGGTACTCGGTTCGCCGTTTTCGTCCAGCCCGCATCCCGGCGGAAGCGTTTTGCCGTCTCGTGCGGCGATTTGCACTTCGCCTTTTGCGGCGGCGGCGGTTGCCATATCAAAAACCAGCGGCGGCGAATCTTTGCGCGGCCACGCAAACGAAATCGGATTCGTGCCGAAAAGCGCGGTTTTTCCTCCAGCAGGCGCGACTGACGGCAGATAATTCACACACGCAAAAGCAGCGACTCCGCGCGCGGCAAGCGATTCGGTTTCGTTCCACAACGCGGCGAAATGGTGCGATTTTGTCAACGCCAGCGCGGCGATTCCATATTCGGCAGCGGCAGCAGCAAGCGGCGAATAACAGCGATTCAACGCCAGCGGTGCATAACCGTTTTGCCCGTCGCAGCGGATAATCGCCCCGTCCGTTTGCGGTGCGGGATTTGCCCGCCCGTTGACTTTTCCGCTTTTCAATCCGGCGACATACCCGGGAATGCGAAACAATCCGTGCGAATGCGCCCCGTCCCGTTCCGCATCGGCAACGGTTTGCGCAACCGCATCGGCATTATCGCCGTCCGCCCCCGCCCGCAACAACGCATCACGCGCCACGCCATAAATTTCCAAAAGCGAAACCGAAACCATATCATTCATACCCGCCCGCATTATAACCTGTTTTCGGGGCGGCGTATTACAATCGGGCGCGGAGACGGGAAATATTGAATATTTTCCGCCCGCCGACAATACCGGAAACCGCCGAAGACAAAGAACGCGTAAAAATAGATATTTTGCTTGAAAAAGCGGGATGGAAAATATTTGACCGCGAAAATGCCAACGCGGCGGGCGCGGTGATACGCGAATTTCCGGCGGGCGGCGGCGCGGCGGATTATGCGTTGTATCTGGACGGAAAAGCGGCGGGAATCATAGAAGCCAAACAGGCGGGCGTTCCCCTGTCCGGCGCGGAAATGCAGGCGGAAAAATACGCCGCCGAAATAATCCGCCGTCCGAAAATGGTGCAGCGCGCCGATGAAAATCGCGCAACCGGACGATGTGCTGATTTCCGTCCGCGCCTCCGTGGGACCGGTGAATATCGCTGATACGGAATGCTGCATCGGGCGCGGTCTCGGTATTTTGCGCCCGAAAAAAGGGCTACTAACGACAAAATGGCTGTTTTGGTATATGCGGGCTATGGAGGGTATAATCGGAGAAATGGGGACGGGTACAACATTTACCGCGATTTCCGGCAGCATACTCTGGCAATTTCCGATACCGCTTCCGCCGATGGCGGTGCAACGCGAAATTGTCGCGCGGATTGAGTCGCAGTTTGCGCGGCTTGCATCCGTGTCCGATTATGTTAAAAACACAAGAAACAAATTGCAACAAACGCGCGCTACAATTTGGAATCATTTTACCGAAAATGCAGAAGGCAAAATAGCGTTGCAGGATTTTGCGAATGTTTTGCGTCCGCGCGCCGCCCCCGCAAAATTTCCGCATTTGCGGTATGTCGTATGGAACACATCGTGCCACATACCATAAAAATAACAGGCACTTTTTCGGCGACAAAGATGAAAAAGTTCCACTTCTCATTTTCAACCCGGCGATGTTCTGTTACGCCCTCAAAACAGGCGGAAATTGCCGGAAAAATTAACGATTTTTCGGCGAAATCGGATAAAATAGGCGAAACTATCTGCCACGCGGAATCTCGCGTAGCGCAAACGCGGCGGGGAATTTTGGAGGAGTTTTTGCAGTAGCAGAATGCTATGAACGCACAGAATAATGAAGAGCGCATTATGCTCGCCCTTGACGGAAAAAAGATAGATTCAATTTATCTTGACGAGTTCGCTATGATTTTGCGCTCGTACCAACGCATATTGGATCGTGCGTATCTCGCGTATCAAGGCAAAAGCCGCGCGGGTTATGTGCCGCGAGCAAGGTTTCATGCGTCTATGCGCTCATTGGATAAAGGATCCATTCTTATGGAATTGCTTGTTTATGCTCCCGCGTTGGCGCAAGCTCTTCTGGTAGCGACAAATCCGAATGATTTGCAACATCCCCTGTCTCATTTAAAGTCGGTGGTGCTCGATTTTTATAGAAAGGTGGCTAATGTGCGACAAAAGATAAATAAGGAACCCATCGTTATTGTTGGCGATAATAACGATGTTGGCGATGTATATGTCGGCGACATAACCGCGCAGGGTAATGTTGAGATTAATGTCAACAAAATTGTGCAATATGGGGCGGATATGATGCGCGATCCCATGCATGACATTACACGCCGCATTAAAAAAGGGGCTATTGATGAATTGCGCTCCTATTCCCATTCTGTGCAAGGTGAGAAAAAGGGATATACCCTCACGGAGGCGGACGCGGGAATCATGGATTCGCATTCTTCTTTCGGCGATCCGGAGGAAATGGCAGTGAACATTGTCCAATTTAACAAATACACGGGCAACGGCAGGTTGGAAGTCGTTGAGTCAAACACCATTGACTCTAGGCGGGAGATTGGATTTTACGCCGATAGCGACAAGGTAGAATTTGACAAAATTGCCGGCGCGTTGCGGCAATCCGTACGGTGGGTTTCCATAAGTGCGATCAAAGAGTTTTATTGTTATCCGAGCGGCGAGCGTAAAATATCTCGCTTGATAATAGATACGTTCGGCTGACGCCTTATATCCTCCACCGCGATTACGCGAAAACTTTGGGACTTTTGCGATGTTTTGATGAACGACGGCATGAGTTGTGCGGATTATGTGGAACAGTTGACTTATCTTTTGTTTCTCAAAATGGCGGACGAACGCGCGCTTCCGCCGTACAATCGCGAAAGCCCGATTCCCGCGCAATATCGCTGGGAAACGCTGCTCGCCAAAGACGGCGAATAACTGAAATCGCACTACGAAGACGCATTGAAGTCGCTGGTGAAACGGCGCAAAAACCGGCGAACCCCTGCCCGCAAATCTTCCGCCGCCCGAAAATCTTCCGCACCCAAAAAACTGGCGCGAAAACGGGCATAACTCCGATTCCGCCCGGATTATACTTTCCGGCTGGATTCGCGCGTCCGCCGCAGATCGTGTAATATCGCGGTTTGCGATGCCGCGTACGCCGTCCGAAACCAAAATAATCCGCTATCTGCAACGGATGCGGGAATGCCGCGGCGTGGTCACGCCCGAAACCGGATATTATCCGCCGCTGCAGGAATTGTTGAACGCAATAGGCGAGGAACTGAAGCCGAAAGTGCGCATTGTTTCGCAGCCGAAAGGCGCGGCGGCGGGCGTTCCCGATTTCGGTTTTTACACCGAAGAGCAGTTGCGGCGCACCCGCAAATCGTCCGCCCCCGCCGAAAAACCCGCCCGCGGCGCGGCGGAAATTAAGCCGCTTTCCGCGGACATCGGCGAGTTGCTGAATTCCGAACAGGTGAAGAAATACGCCCTATCAAGCGGAGTCGTGCTGGCGGCGAACTACCGCGAATTCGCGCTGGCGGAAATGCAAAACGGCGCGGTGCGCGAAATTGACCGCCGCGCCATCGCCGCAAGCGAGGAGGAGTTTTGGCAGCGGGCGGAACACCCGCAAAAGACCGCCGCCGAATGCGCGGAGGAGATTTGCCAATTTTTATCGCGCGCTTTGTCGCACAATGCGCCGATTGCCTCCGCCGAAGATTTGGCGCGCATTTTGGCGTCATTTGCGCGCGAAATTCTGGCGCGTCTGGAGCGAGACGAGGACGAATCGGTGATGCGGAATTTGCGCGGCGCGCTGGAATCTTCGCTGCAAATGAAGTTTGAAGGCGCGGACGGCGGGCGGTTTTTCCGCTCCACTTTGGCGCAGACGATTGTCTACGGCATGTTTTCGGCGTGGATGGAATCGGACGAAACTCCGTTCCATTGGCGCGGTGCCGGATGGCTGCTGAAAAATCCGGTGATGAAGACATTGTTCGGCGAAATTTCCAAACCCGACAATCTGGGGCGGATGAATCTGGAAAAAATGCTGGACGGCGCGGCGGCGGCACTGGATCGCGTGCCGGAAAAAAGCAAATTGTTCGGCGGCGCGGATGCGGCGATAGCGATTCAACATTTTTACGAACCGTTTTTGGCGGCGTTTGACCCCACCTTGCGCAAGGAAATGGGCGTTTGGTATACGCCGCCGGAAATCGTCCGCTATATGGTGGAGCGCGTCGACCGGGTGCTGCGCGAAGAATTGCAAATCGCGGACGGATTCGCCGCCGACAATGTGTATGTTCTGGATCCGTGCGGCGGCACCGGCGCATATATCGCCGAAGTTTTGCGGCGGATTCACAAAACATGCGCGGCGCGCGGCGACGGCGATTTGGCGGCGGCGGCGGCGAAAACGGCGGCGCAAACGCGCGTCATCGGGTTTGAGATTTTATCCGCCTCTTATGTCGTCGCTCATTGGCAAATCGGGGCGTTGTTGAAAAATTTCGGCGCGCCGCTGAAGGACGATGAACGGGCGGCGATTTATCTGACGAATTCGCTGACAAACTGGACGCCCGCCGAACAGCCGCCGCTGGACAACTTTCCGGGGCTGGAAGAGGAGCGCGATGCGGCGAACGAAATCAAGCAGCAAAAACCGATTTTGGTGATTTTGGGAAATCCGCCCTATAACGCCTTCGCCGGCACGAGTCCGGAAGAAGAGGAGGATTTGGTCGCGGCGTACAAGGCGGGATTGTACCGGGAATGGGGCGTGCGCAAATTTAATTTGGACGATTTGTATGTACGGTTTTTTGCGATGGCGGAAAAGCGAATCGCCAAAACCGGCAGCGGAATCGTTTCGTTTATTTCCAACTATTCCTACACGGCGGAGCCGTCGTTTGTCGTTATGCGCAAAAGTTTGCTGCGGACTTTTGACCGCGCATGGGTGGAAAATATGCACGGCGACCGCAACAAAAGCGAACGCGCCCCGGACGGGCGTTCCAGCAACACGGTGTTTGCGATGCGCGGTTTTTCGCCGGGCATTCGGCAGGGAATCGTCGTTGGATTGTTTTGCAAAACAAGCGGTTCGGAATCGGACGCGGAAATTTTGTATCGCAACGACATAGACGCGGCGGACGCCGAAGAACGGCGCGCGCAACTGCTTGCAAGTTTGGACGAAACCGGCGCGAAATTTAATGCGCGGTACGAAAAGGCGAATCCGGACGAGTTTAATAAATTGTCATTTCGTCCGCTTGCCGTTTCCGGCGATTTTGCGCGGTGGGCGGCGATTGACGAACTGTACGAACAAATGGAAAACGGCATGGTGGAAGCGCGCGGCGGCGCATTGATTGACATTGACCGCGATGCGTTGGAAAGTCGCATGCGCGATTATTTTAATTCCGAAATTGAATGGGAGGAGTATCTGCGGGCTGGCGCGGGGCTGGTGAACAATGCCGCGGATTTGAACGCAAAAGAGACGCGGAAAAACGCGGTGCATCATCAATTCAATTCGGACAATATCGCCCGCTATACAAATGCGGCGTTTGACGAGCGTTTTTGTTATTACACGGGCATAAGACCGATATGGAACAGAAACCGTCCGAAATTGTGGAAACAATTTAAGCCCGGCAATTCTTTTCTTGTTTCGCGTCCCAGAGGCATGGGAACGGACGAAGGCGCGCCCGCACTTTTTACCACCGCGCTTTGCGATTACGGCGCGATAAGTTTGGCGCGTTGCATTCCGTTTTATTTGTACTCGCCCGAAGAATCGGACGGCGATTTGGTTTCGCAAAAACGGAATCGGCGGACGGCGAATCTCTCCGAAACTGCGCGGGCGTATTTACGAAAATTAAAATTCGCAAATCCGGACGAAGACGAAGAGGCGGCGGAAATTCTCTGGCTGCATTCGCTCGCCGTCTGCTATGCGCCCGATTATCAAAGCGAAAACGCCGACGGATTGCGAATCGGTTGGCCGCGAATCCCGCTGCCGCCGTCTGCGGAAACTTTGCGACATTCCGCCGCCCTCGGCAAAAAAGTGCGCGCGCTTTTGGACATCGCAACGCCGCTCCGGCAAACGCATCTCGCCCCGCTGGCGACATTCCGCGGCAACGCAAACAATCTTGCGCTTTCCGAATCGTGGGGCTACAAGGACGGTGCGGGCAAAACATATCCCGGCGCCGCCAAACCCGAGGCGATGACTTTGCCGCCCGAATATGCGCCTTTCGCCGATAGTTTGGGCGCGCCGCTCGCCGTCCGCTTGAATGCCGAATCCCGCTGGGAATGCGTTCCCGCCCGCGTCTGGAAATATCGCATCGGCGGATTTCAACCGCCCAAAAAATGGCTTTCCTACCGCGCCGAAAAAGTTCTACATCGCCCCCTCCGCCCCGAAGAAGCCAAAACCTTCACCGAAATCATCCGCCGCATCGCCGCGCTAATTCTTTTGGAAAAGGAATTGAATGGGAATTATTGGGATGCGGGTACGAAAAACAAGGCGCGATAAATCATTCCCATCGCGTGCGGGGATATGCTTTTGTATTTCATCATATAGCAGATGCTGCGAAGAAAATCTTCGTCCAGTTCCGGCGTCGCTTTGTTTGCGGGCAGGTTGCGATATTTTAAGCAAACTTTATATCCGATAATGAACGCCGGATATACATGCCCGTAATCAAAAATAAACTCCCTGATTTTCTTCTGTTTGGGCGACGGAATATCGTCGGTTTCTTGCCAGTTATAAACGGGATTGTGGCGGCGCAACCAGTAGGAAAGGCATCCGGTTCGCTTAAAATCATCGGGACGAATCTTTCATTCCGTCATCCAAACGCTCAATGTTGTAGCATTGATAGGCGTCATGCATCGCGCTTTTTGAGAACTGCGGATTGAGGCAGGCAAATCCTATTTCATATTTGTACTCCGCCCATATTGCCGCAACAAACTCTTCCTCGTCCATAATGTCCGCAAAAAAAGTTTCGGAAATAGGCGGCGCTTCGGTGGATACAATCACGGGATTTATTCCCCGTTTTTGTCCAAGCCGAACGCCGCGATGAGCGGAGAACGGACTCCCCGATTGTCTCCTTTTTTCAATTTCGGGACGCCGTTGTTCGGGTACGCGCACTTGCGTTTGTAACCGTCTTTAATTTGGCGCTCAACATAACCGTCAAGCGGAAAATCCGCTTCCATCCCCCGGCTTTTAGTTATTTGATTCATTTTTTAAGTTCCCTTTTCGTGTGGCGGGATTAAGTTTCCGTCCAAAATATCCCCAACCATTCCCGCTCGCTATTGTACGATAAAAGACAAAAATATAAAAATTACGGGCAAAAAATTTAATAAATACCGCAGTTTATAACTTTGCGGCAGTCAATTTGTTTCGGCGGTTTTATGCCTGAAAAATAATTTTTTGCGCTGCTGATATAATTCCCTCATGTTAACTCTTGCGGTTTCTCGGGGGCGGATTTGGGATTCGGTTTTGTCGGTGTTGCGGGCGGTGGGGATTGCGCCGGATGCGGCGGCGTTGAAAACGCGGCAACTTGTTGTTGGCACCGATTCGCCGGATGTGCGGTTGTTGCGGGTGCGGGCGCAGGATGCGCCGGTTTTTGTGGCGTGCGGTGCGGCGCAGGCGGGAATTGCCGGGCGTGATGTTCTCGCCGAAAGAAGAATGTCCGAAATTACTTGTCCGCTGGATTTGCAACTCGCCCGCTGTCGTTTGGTTGTCGCTGCGCCGTCCGCGTATCGTCCGCAAAATGGCGAAACGCCGCTTGTCGCGACAAAATATCCGAATCTGACGCGCGAACATTTTGCCGAAAAAGGCAAGCCGGTGGAAATCATTAAATTGCACGGCGCACTGGAAATCGCCCCGCAAATCGGAGTCGCCGATATGATTGTGGATTTGGCGGATTCCGGCAGAACTTTGCGCGAAAACGGGCTGGAAGAAAGAGAGACGATTATGTCCGTTTCCGCGGTGTTTATTATGAATCGCATCGCCGCCCGCCGTCATCCGCCCGCCGAAAAGTTGCGCTGCCGCATTGCCGATTATCTCGCCCGCACCGATTGTGCGGACGCGCCGCGATGATTCGCCGGCTGGAAGCGGATGCGGACGGATTCGCCGCCGCACTCGCAAAACTTTTGCAAATGCCCGCGGCGGACGATATTCAATCCGCCGTTTCTGCGATTATTCGCCGGGTTCGCGACGAAGGCGATGCGGCACTTTTGGAATATGGCGCGAAGTTTGACGATTTTCGCCCCGCTTCTTCCGCCGAATTGTATGCGTCCGCGGGCGACATTGCGGCGGCGCGAAAGACGCTTTCGCCGCCGGTGTTGTCCGCGCTGAAATCTGCGGCGGCGCGTGTGCGGGCGTATCATCGGCGGCAAAAACCGCGTTCGTGGCAACGCACGGATGCGTGCGGGAATGTTGTCGGCGAACGAATCGCGCCGGTTTTGCGGGCGGCGGTGTATGCCCCCGGCGGGCGGGCGGCGTATCCGTCTTCGGTTTTGATGGGCGTGATTCCGGCGAAAGTTGCGGGCGTTTCCGAAATAATTTTAATGACTCCCGCCGCCGGGGGCGCGGTATCGCCGCTGACTTTGGCGGCGGCGGCAATCGCCGGGGCGGACAAAGTTTTATTGTGCGGCGGCGCGCAGGCGGTTGCGGCGGCGGCATTCGGCACCGATTCCGTCCCCCGCGCCGATGTGATTGCCGGACCGGGAAACGCATTTGTCGCCGAAGCAAAACGACAGTTGTGCGGACAAATCGGCGTGGATTCATTGGCGGGACCGTCCGAAGTTTTGATTCTTAGCGACGATTCCGCCCCGCCGGAATGGGTTGCGGCGGATGTCATTGCGCAAGCGGAACATGATTTTGCCGCGCAAAGTATCGTTATCAGTCCGTCGCGGCGGCATTTGGACGAAGTTGCGGCGGAGTTGGCGCGACAAACGCCGCTGCAACCGCGCGCGGCGATTATTGCCGATTCGCTGGCGGCGCGTGGTGCACTGATTTTTGCGCCCGATATGGAAAAATGCATTCAAATCGCGAACGACATTTCGCCCGAACATTTGCAAGTAATGTGCGACAACGCCGATGCGGTTGCGGCGCGCATACACGGCGCGGGCGGCGTATTTATCGGTGTGCATTCGCCGACTCCGCTGGGCGATTACGGTGCGGGACCGAATCATATATTGCCGACCGGCGGGACGGCGCGTTTTGCATCGCCGTTAAATACGGGGCATTTTATGAAACGCACGGGTGTTTTGCGGATGTCGCCGGCGGGGGCGGCGGATTTTGCCGAAACCGCCGCCGTTCTCGCGCACGCCGAAGGATTGTATGCGCACGCTGCATCGGTGCGATTGCGACAAAAACCGCCGCGCTGACGGATTTTCCGCCAATTTCCGCCAATTTCCGCGCGAAACGGCGGCGAAAGTCCACAAATTTCGGGCGGGTGTGCATAAAAAAAACAAAAATGGGCGGGATTGTTCGATATATGTTATAATTAATTCGCTTTTACAACTTATTTGAATTACAAATGGCAAATACCAAACAATCCGAAAAACGGGCGCGTCAAAACAACACGCGCCGATTGCGCGGGCAGGCGTTTCGCTCCCGCTGTCGCACAACCATCAAAAAAGCGCGCGCCGCCGTAAAAGACAAAGACGGATTTCGCGCGGCTTTTACCGAAATGCAATCAACTTTGGATTGCGCAGTCGGCAAAAACTTATTACATCGCAACACCGTCGCCCGAATTAAAAAACGCATCAATTGTTTTGCGCAAAGCGGAGTCGCAAACGCATGAGCGCGCCGTTTTTCGCGAGATTCGGAATGGCGAATTCACATTTTGATACAAACCAGAAAGGAGCATCATGAAACACACAAAAACACTTGGAACACTGGCGCTTGCCGGCGTTTTGTCTTTTTCCGCGCCCGCCGCTTTGGCGGGGACATTGGAAGATGTCCAGTCGCGCGGCGAAGTTGTCTGCGGCGTAGATGGAGGGCTTCCGGGCTTTTCCGCGCCGGACGATTCCGGCAAAATGCAAGGCGTTGACGCCGATGTCTGCTATGGTCTCGCCGCCGCCGTGTTGGGCGACCGCGACAAAGTCAAATTCGTTCCGCTGACGGCGAAAGAGCGTTTTACCGCGCTGTCGTCCGGCGAAGTGGATGTCTTGTCGCGCAATACCACGCACACGCTTTCGCGCGATTCCTCGCTCGGGCTGAACTTCACTTACTACAACTTCATTGACGGCGCGGGTTTTATGATTCGCAAGTCCATGGGCGTTGAGTCCGCCAAAGGATTGGGCGGCGCGCGGCTTTGTATTCAAGCCGGCACCACCACCGAACAGGCGGTCGGCGATTTCTTCCGCGCCAACGGTTTGAAGGCGTTTACGCCGAAACCGTTTGACACTTCGGTGCAGACGCGCGAAGGATACGAAGCGGACGCCTGCGACATTTTGTCGTCCGACAAATCGCAGTTGGCGGCGATTCGCAGCGAACTGAAAGATCCGGGCGCGCATGTCATTTTGCCGGAAACCATTTCCAAAGAGCCGTTGGGTCCGGTCGTTCGCCAAGGCGACGATGTGTGGTTCAACACCGTCAAATGGGTGCTGTTTGCGATGATGAACGCCGAAGAACTTGGCGTGACTTCGTCCAACATTGACGGCGCGGATACGGGCAACCCTGCGGTTGCGCGTCTGGTCGGCGAAGAAGGCGGACTTTGCAAACTCATCTCCGAATCGTTGGACGACAAATGCTTTTACAACGCCGTAAAGCAAGTCGGCAACTTCGGCGAGAGTTATGAAGCCAATGTCGGCGAAAACACGCCCATCGGTTTGAAGCGCGAAGGCAGTGTTAACGATTTGTGGAGCCGCGGCGGTTTGATTTACGCCCCGCCCCTGCGTTAATTCCGGCAACTCTTATAAAACGGGCGGCGACAAGCCGCCCGTTTTTCGTACAATGTCCGCCCAATTGTCCGCTGTGTCCGCTGTGTCCGCCGGGCGGGGATTAATATGCGCGCGGCGTTTATGCGGCGCGTTATGCAGTTTGCGTTATGATTTGTCGTGCGTTTTTGCGGCGCGCGGATGGGCGCGATCATATACGCGGGCGAGATTCTGAAAATCCAGACGGGTATAAATTTGCGTGGAGGCGATGTCGGCATGTCCGAGCAAGTTTTGCGTTGCGCGTAAATCGCCGCTGGATTGCAGAAAATGAGAGGCGCAGGAATGTCTGAGTACATGTGGACTGACGCGTCTCGCGCATCCGGCGAGGGCGGCGCGTTGTGCGGTGCGCATTTGTACGGTGCGGGAATGCAACCGATTGCCGCGCCGGTTGATAAATAACGCCGTTGTATCGGCGGCGACTGCCCGTCTTGCGGCAAGCCATATTTGCAGGGCATCAAGCGCCCGTTTTCCGAAAGGCGTTATGCGCCCGCGCCCGCCTTTGCCGATTCGGATATGCAAGACGCGTTCATTAAAATCCACATCTTCCGTATTCAGGGCGAGCATTTCGCCGACCCGCATGCCGGACGAATACAGCAACTCAAACATTGCCGCGTCCCGCGTTGCCAGCCATTTGTTCGGAGAGGGGGCGGAATCCAAAAAATGCGCGGTTTCGTCCGGCGTTATCGCCCGCGGCAGACGCGCCGGTTTTTGGGGCGTGCGTATGCCGCGCGCGGGATTGACCCGGATTTTTCCGCGCCGATGCAGATAGGCGAAAAATGTCCGCCAAGTGGACAATCGGCGCGACATTGAGGATGTGGATACGCCGCGTTTGCCTTCTTTTTCCAAAAGTTTGCGGATTTCATCGCCGCGAATTGCAGTCGCATCGTCTTTGACGGTCGCCAATATTTGCAAATCGCGGCGATACGATTCCACCGTATGCGGCGACAATCGCCGCGCCGTCCGCGCTTCTTCTATAAACTCCGCCGCCTGCGCGCAAAAAGGGGCGTTCATCCGGCGGAATCCGCCATTAACGCCGATGTCAGCAATGACGCCAGACGGCGGCAAAACTCGTCATCCCCTTCCAGCAAATCTTGTTTGTTTTTCAGAGTCAAAGTCAATAATCCGGCGATGCGGCGTCCACTTTTTAGCGGCAAATGATAATACAGCGCGCCGCGTTTTACGCCATCGTGCAGCGGGGCGGTATCGGCGCGTCCGCCCGCCGGCAGACGGGAAATTGCCGCAGCGAGTTCGCCGCCGTGTTGCGTATAAATGTGCGCGCCGACGGCTTTCATTCCGAGTTGCAGAATTTTTTCGGTTTTTTTGCGCCAATCGGATTCGCGCGCAATCAGCAATAATGCGATGCGATGCATCATCGCAACGGCGATGTCGTTTTCGTGCGCGATTGCTTCCATATCCGCGACTTTGCGAAGCAGTTGCCGTTTTGTATCGCGCAACGAGGCGATTTCATTCGCCCGTATGGTTAAGACGGTACTCATCAATCGGTTGCAACAACAGATACCGTGCGCCGGAAATCCCGCATTTCCGAAAAAGGCGGCGAAGCATCCCGGTCTTTGCGACCGGGAGGATACTCCGGCAAGCGGCAAGTTATTGCTTTTTAGATTTTTTGGCGGCTTTCTTTTTGGCGGCTTTCTTTTTCTTCCCCGCCGGTTTCTTCACCGCTGTTTTCTTTTTGCTGGCTTTCTTTTTCGCCGATTTCTTTTTACCGGCTTTCTTCTTACCGGCTTTCTTCGCCGCTTTTTTCGCGCCGACTTTCTTTTTCGCTGCCTTCTTTTTGCCGGCTTTCTTTTTACCGGCTTTCTTCGCCGCTGTTTTCTTTTTCGCGCCGACTTTCTTTTTCGCCGCCGTTTTCTTTTTGGCGACGGTTTTCTTTGCCGCTTTTTTGACGGCGACTTTGGCGGCGGTTTTCTTCCCCGCTTTTTTGGATGCTGCAGTTTTTCTTTTTACCATGGGGACTCTCCTTTATTTTAAGGTCTCAGAAAAAGGAAAACCAAAATAAAAAAGAATAACTTACTCCCAATTTAGTTTTCCACCCGTTTGATATTCTACCACACGTGTCTCAAAAAAGTTCTTTTCTTTTTTGAGATCAATCACTTCGCCCATCCACGGGAAGGGATTTTTGGCGTTGTCAAAAATCGGATCCAATCCGATTTGCGACAATCGGCGGTCGGCGATGAAGCGCAAAAATTCCTGAAACATATCGCTGTTCAATCCGAGCATTCCGCGCGGCATTGTTTCTTCGGCGTAGCGGCATTCCAGTTCGGCGGCGGCACGCATCATTTCCCGCGCCTCTTCTTTGAGCGCCGCGGTCCACAAACGCGGGTTTTCAATTTTGATTGTGTTGATGACATCTATGCCGAAATTGAGATGCAGCGATTCGTCTCGCAAAATATACTGCACTTGTTCTGCGCAGCCGGTCATTTTGTTTTGCCGCCCCAACGCCAGCACTTGCACAAAGCCGACATAAAAAAATAATCCTTCCATAATCATCGCGAAAGCGATTAGCGATTTTAATAAATCGCGATCCGCCGCTTCGGTGCCGGTCCGGAAATCGGGATTGGTCAGCGTGTCTATGTATTTCAGACAAAACGCATCCTTGTCGTGTACGCACGGCACTTCCATATACATATTGAAAATCTCGCCTTCGTCCAGCCCCAGCGAATCCACGATGTATTGATAGGCATGCACATGCACCGCCTCTTCAAACGCCTGCCGCAACAAATATTGACGGCACTCCGGATTGGTGATGAGGCGATAAGTGCCGAGCAAAATATTGTTCGCGGCGAGCGATTCGGCAGTCGCAAAAAAACCGAAGTTGCGTTTTAGCATGTGCCGTTCGTCGGCGGTCAGCGCGGCGGGATCGCGCCACTGTTCTATGTCGCGTTGCATACTGATTTCGTTCGGCATCCAATGATTCGCGCAGCCGTCCAGATAACGTTGCCACGCCCATTTATATTTAATCGGCGCGAGTTGATTCATGTCGGCGCGACAATTGATGATGCGTTTGTCGTCCACGCGTACGCGGCGCGGCGCATCTGTCGCGGGCGGATTGGTCAGCAATTTTTTTTCGTCAAAATTTTGCGCCGCGGTATTGTTCTGCCATTGCAAAGTACTCATTTTCACCCCTTTTTTAGATGTTGTTTTTTTTAATCAAAATTAGACCTTAAACGTCTTAAACGGACCATCGGCGGAAAAGACAATCAATTTTTTTTTCGCCGCGCCTTTTCGCCCCGGTCGTCGCCTCGCCTTTTCGCCTTTTCGCCCCGGTCGTTTTACAAATGCATTATAAGGCATATAAATCGTTTACCATTCAATCGCCGTTTGCAAAATATAATCGGGCGGATAAATCGGGGGTTTGCGCGCGCAAAAATATTTCGGAAGCGCACCAGCGGCGGCGGCTTATCGGAGATTTTTAATTCTGTGTTTTATCACGCGAATCGCTTCCGGATTTTTGTCCACCAAAACGCATTTCCGCCCGTTTCGCAACGCCGCTTCGCCGGTCGTGCCGCAGCCGGCGAAAAAATCCAACACCGTGTCGCCCGCACGGGAATGCACGCGCACGATTCTGTCCAAAATCGCCAGCGGTTTTTGCGTCGGATAACCGGTTTTTTCCCGCCCGTTTGTCGCGACAATCGTATTCCACCACACATCGGTCGGCGTTTTGCCGCGCGCCGCCTTTTCCGCCCCCGCCAAACCGGGCGCCATATACGGAATGCGGTCTATCGCATCGTAATTAAAAATATAGTTTTGCGGGTCTTTCGCAAACCAATAAATCGTGTCGTGTTTCATCGCCCAACGGTTTTTGCCGCGTCCGCCGAAATCGTACGCCCAGATAATTTCGTTGATACAATTATCTGCGCCGAAAATTTCTTCCAGCAACAGCCGGCAGCGATGCGATTCGCGCCAATCAATATGAAAAAATAAACTGCCGTCCGCCCGCAAAATCCGATGTGCCTCCACCAAACGCGGGCGCAAAAATCCGCAAAAATCCGCAAACGAATCCGCATAACCCGATTCGCCGACAACTTCCGTCCGATATCGCCGCCCGCCGAAACCAGTGCGGTCGCCGTTTTCCGCCGCCGCCGTTTTAATGCGCGTCCGCCGCTGGATTTTTCCGGTGTTAAACGGCGGGTCTATGTACACAAGCGAAACGGATTCCGCCGCCATCTTTTTCAGATGCGGCAGATTGTCGCCGGAAAGAATGCGGCAGTCGGACATCGCCGAATTCATCGGGGATTATTCAGCGAACCGCCGCAAAGCGGATTTATCGCCGTCAAATTCGACATTCCACGAATCGGGTTTGCGTAAAAATCCGCCTTGGGCGGACACCCGGTCGGGCATTTGACAAAATGCCAGCATTGCGTTGCTTGTTTGCAAGTAGAAATCTGCGCAATTTTTCAGAGATTTTGCCGCCCGCCGCCGCCCATTAATCGGGAACACCACGCCCGCCAATTTTTTGCGTTTCCGCGTCATTTCCAACGCCTGACACAAATCCGTATCGTTGGACACCATAATGGCGCAGTCATATTCGTCGTTGACGGCGTCGTTCAGCATGTGCAACGCCAGATTGACATCCGACCCTTTTTCTTCGGGACGAATGACCTTATGTTTTTTCTCCGGACATTTCGCATCGCGCATTGCCACTTCGTGAGCGTGAAATTTGCCGTACTGAATGTCAAGCAGCGGGACATGGGCGCGAAGCGCGGTAAGATAAAGTTTTTGACGATCGGAGGCGCCCGGGTCCCATGGCATTTTTTTGAGATTCGCGGTGAACATTTTAATGCCCGCAATTTTAACGGGACGCGTTCCCGCCCCCGCCCCGATGACCGTATTAAAATGCGCCCGTTCCCGCAATATGGCATTGCAAAATGCGCCAATATCCAGCCAGCGAAAAGAAGTGTGTCTTAGCGCGCCGTAATATAAATTGAGCGCATCAATATAAAAGAAAATGCGGAGAGAAAGCAGATCTTCCTCTCCGCGCCCGGCGACGAAACACCGGGAGAGTTGTACCTGCAATTCTACATCATCGGGGGCGAAATTGTCAAGTTTTTCCACATTCACTGACACGCCTCGCATTCCGGGTCGTCTATGGCGCATTGTTGGGCGGTTTCGCCGCCGTCGACCGGGACGGCGTTGAGGGCGCCGGTGTTGGTGCTGTATTTTTCGGTGGAAGTCGCGCCCATGGAACGCAAATAATAGGTCGTTTTCAATCCGCGCAACCACGCCAACTGATACATTTCGGACAACTTGCGCCCGGACGGTTCCGCGATATAGAGATTGAGCGATTGCGCTTGGTCAATCCATTTTTGGCGGCGCGCGGCGCATTCTATCAGCCATTTCGGGTCTATTTCAAAAGCGGTCGGATATTTGGCGCGCACTTCCGCGGGAATGCGGGCGATTTGGTCCAGCCGTCCGTCAAAATATTTTATGTCCATCAGCATTTTGTCGTCCCAGATTCCGAGCGTTTTCAATTCGCGCACCAGATAATCGTTGGCGACGGTAAAATCGCCGGACAAGTTAGATTTGACGAAAATATTTTGATAAGTCGGTTCTATGGACGCGGTCACGCCGACAATATTTGCGATTGTTGCGGTCGGTGCGATGGCAACGCAGTTTGAGTTGCGCATTCCGTGTTTTTTAATTCGCGCGCGCAATGTTTTCCAATCCCGCCGTGCGGACAAATCAATTTGCAAAAATTCTCCGTGCAACGAATCTTCGCCGTCCAAAGCGCCGGGGGCGGGCGAATCGCCGCGTTCGTGCGCCAACATTCGCAGCGTATCTTGCGGCAGAATTCCTTGCGACCACAACGACCCTTTATAAGATGCATAAACGCCGCGTTCTTCGGCGAGTTCGGAAGACGCCAGATAGGCGTAATAGCAAAGCGATTCGGCGGCGCGATCGGCGAATTCTATCGCCGCTTCGGAGTCGTAGGGCGCGCCGATTTCGTACAGGCAATCTTGAAAACCCATCATTCCCAAACCGACCGGACGGTGAATTTTGTTGGAATCTTCGGCTTTTTTGACGGCGTAATAATTGATGTCTATCACATTGTCCAACATTCGCATGGCGGTGCGGGCGGTTGCGGCGAGTTTTTCTTCGTCCAGTTCGCCGTTTTTTAGGTGTGCGGGCAGATTGACCGAACCGAGATTGCATACCGCAATTTCTTTTTCGTTTGTATTGAGTGTGATTTCGGTGCATAAGTTGGAGGAATGCACGACGCCGGTGTGTTGTTGCGGCGAACGGATATTGCACGCATCCTTAAAAGTAATCCACGGATGACCGGTTTCAAACAGCATTGTCAACATTTTGCGCCACAAATCTGTTGCCGAAACGATTTTTCCGCGAATGGTACCGTCGCGCATTTGCGTTTCGCGTTTGGTGTAGGCGCGTTCAAATTTTTCGCCGACAAGGTCGTGCAATTCGGGCGTGTCGGCGGGCGAAAACAAAGTCCATTCCGCGTTCGCCATCACTCTTTTAATAAACAAATCCGGCACCCAATTGGCGGTGTTCATATCGTGCGTTCGCCGCCGTTCGTCGCCGGTGTTTTTGCGCAACTCCAAAAATTCTTCAATATCCAAATGCCATGTTTCCAGATAAGCACAAACCGCACCTTTGCGTTTTCCGCCCTGATTGACCGCTACTGCGGTGTCGTTGACGATTTTGAGAAACGGTACCACGCCCTGCGATTTGCCGTTCGTGCCTTTGATGTGCGCACCCATCGCCCGCACCGGCGTCCAGTCGTTGCCGAGTCCGCCGGCGAATTTCGCCAACATCGCGTTGTCTTGGTACGCCTCAAAAATGGAAAACAAATCGTCTTTTACCGTCGTCAAATAGCAACTGGACAACTGCGAATGACGGGTGCCGGAATTGAAAAGAGTCGGCGTGGAACTCATAAAACGGAACGACGACAAAATATCGTAAAACTCTTCGGCGCGCGCGTTCGGGTCGCTTTCGTTCAACGCCAACCCCATCGCTACGCGCATAAAAAATGTCTGCGGCATTTCCAACCGCCGCCCGCCGAGATGGAGAAAATAGCGGTCAAACAATGTCTGCAAACCGAGATAGCCGAATTGCATATCGCGTTCGGGACGCAACTTTTTGCCGAGACGGCGCAAATCAAACTTTTTCGCCAGTTGCGGATTCAGCAATTCGCCGTCGACTCCGCGCCGCACCATTTCGGCGAGATGGTCGGCGTATAAGTTTTCCATTTCCGCCCGCCGCACCGGACGCCCGAAAACTTCCAGCCGCAACGCATCCAACAAAAGCCGCGCGCTAACCCGCGAATAGGCGGGTTCGCGCTCAATCAGGGCGCGCGCCGCCAAATATAACGCAGTGTACACTTCGTGTTCGCGAATGCCGTCATACATTTCGCGCAACGCGCTTTGCAGCAAAAAATCCGCGTTCGCATCTTTTACATCGCGACATGCATCGTTAATTTGTTCCTGCAACGCATGGACATCCAAAGGTTTGTCTTCGCCGCCGGCGACTATCATCCGGATCTGGCGGGGGAGAATTTCGCGCGCTTTTTGCCGCCGCACTTCGGCGCGTTTTTCGCGATAAATGGCGTAGGCGCGGGCAACTTTGGGAAGAAATTCGCCTTCGCCGCGCATCAACGCGAGCTCTACTTGGTCTTGAATGTCTTCTATGTGAAATTTGCCCGCCATCGGTTTTTTGCGGAATAAATTTGCCACAACCCGGTCGGCGGCGGTTTCCACCATATCGTATACGCTGGACGAATCGGCGGCGTCTCTGCCCGCCACTTCAAGGAACGCTTTTGTCAGGGCGACGACAATTTTTTGCCGGTTGAATTGCACCACCGTACCGTTGCGGCGGATGACCTGATAACTCGCCAGCCGCCCGTCGCTTTGTGCTTTAAATGGCGGCATGTTTTCCGTTGTCGCCACCGCTTCGCCGCGCATCGGCGCGGTGATATTTTCGTGTTTTTCCAAATAACCCACTCGTTTCCTCCCGTTGTGAAAAAATTTTTTATCAGACGACCGTCAGTAAAATTCCTATATTATCATTTTTGCCATAGTTAAAAATTCAATTTCTTAAACTTATTTTCCAAGAAAAAATTCAATGTTTGCAAATGCGCCCAAAAACGCGCTTTTTATATTCAATATCGCGCAAAAAAATCCAAATACCGCCGAAAAAAATTTAGCAGCGGTTGCCGGAATCGTGCTGGAATGTATCGGCGGCGGCGGCGATAAAAAAGCGGGAGTTGTCGCTTATTCGGCGGTTTCGAAACGCCCCGCTTGCACATTTTTTTGCGCTTTTTCGGCGGGGAGAATTTGTCCGTTCATGGCGACATACACGCCGGACGGGAGCGTTTGTGCGGCGGCGAAGGCGAAGCCGAGATTGAAATCGGCATCGCTGTCGCGGAAGACGGCGGGCAAAAATGCGCCGACAAAAACCGCCGTTTTGCCGGTTTGTGCGGCGGCGACTTCGCGGGCGGTTTCTGCCATCGTATCGGTGCCGTGGCAGATGACAATTCGCGATTCTGTCGTTGTGCGAACGGCGGCAACAACGGCGGCGCGATCTTCGGCGGTCATATCTAAACTATCTTTTTTGAACAACGAAGACACCGGCGGCAACGGCGACAAAACACGCGCGCGGGCGAAAATGTCCGTCGCCGCCGGCGCACCGACTTGATAGGAACTTTTGGCGTCAAAATATATTTTGTCAATCGTGCCGCCGCAGCATAAAATCGCAACGCTCAAAATCGTCTCCGGTAATGAAAAAATAGCGGAGGAGGGACTCGAACCCCCGACACGCGGATTATGATTCCGCTGCTCTAACCGGCTGAGCTACTCCGCCGAAAATGGCATTATAGCACGCCTTTTATGGCGCAAATGCGGCGGACGGCGAAAATAGTGCTACAATAAGCGAATCGAATAAATTTACGGAGGAACGAAAATGATAGAACGCACCCTTTCCATTATCAAGCCGGACGCCGTGCGCGGCAACAAAATCGGCGCGATTATCGCCCGTTTGGAAGACGCCGGTTTGCGCGTTGTTGCCGCGCGAATGCTGACTTTGTCGCGCGAGTCGGCGGGCGCGTTTTATGCCGTGCATTCGGCGCGACCGTTTTACGAAGGGCTGCTGGATTTTATGACTTCCGGACCGGTGCTGGCGATGACTTTGGAAGGCGAAAACGCCGTCGCCCGCAATCGCGAAGTGATGGGCGCGACCGATCCGGCGAATGCCGCACCCGGCACAATTCGCGCCGATTTCGCCGCGAATGTGGAAGCGAACGCCGTGCATGGTTCCGATTCGCCCGACAATGCGCGCACCGAAATCGCATTTTTCTTCCCCGATGCGGGGGAATGATTCTTGGAAAATTTGCTGAATTACGACCGCGCCGCATTGGCGGGATTTTTTGAGCGGCGCGGCGAAAAACCTTATCGCGCTTCGCAAGTTTTTCGGCGACTTCATCGCGGCGAATCGCCGCCCGCTGCGTTTGCCGATTTGCCCCGTCCGTTGCGCGAACGATTGACGGCGGAAACAGAATGCCCGCCGATGCCGGTTGCATCGGATACCGACTCCGCAGACGGCGTGCGCAAATGGCTGTTTGACATCGGCGACGGGCGTATAGAAACGGTGCTGATTCCCGAAAAAACGCGCAATACTTTATGCATTTCCTCGCAGGCGGGTTGCGCGCTGGCGTGCGGTTTTTGTCTGACCGGCAAACAAGGATTTTCGCGCAACTTGTCCGCCGCCGAAGTTATCGGGCAGTTGCGACAAGTGCGGGCGGCGGATGCGCGCCGAATCACAAATGTGGTGATGATGGGAATGGGCGAACCGTTGTTGAATTTGGACGCAGTATTAACCGCGCTTTCGGTATTTACCGACCCGCACGGTTATGCGCTGGCACCGCGCCGCGTGACGGTGTCTACCGCCGGAATTGTGCCGGCGATGGCGCGATTGACGGCGGCGGCGAATGTGTCGCTGGCGGTGTCTTTGCATGCGCCGACCGATGAGTTGCGCGATGTGCTGATGCCGATTAACCGCAAATATCCGCTGTCCGATTTGCTGGCAGCGTGTCGCCGTCATTTACATTCCCGCCCGCGGGCGTTTATTACTTTTGAATATGTGATGTTGCGCGGCATAAACGATTCGCCGATGCGCGCGAAAACATTGGTGCGCCTTTTGCACGGCATTCGTTGCAAAGTTAATCTAATTCCGTTTAACATTTTTGCGGGGGCGCCGTATTTGCCTTCTTCCGCCGATACCGTTTTTTCGTTTCGCGATACGCTAATCAAATCGGGCGTTACAACTACGATTCGCAAAACCCGCGGCGATGATATTTTGGCGGCGTGCGGGCAACTTGCGGGCGAAGTACGCGCGCGAACAATGGGACTCGGCGCGCAGACGGCGGAGGCGTGAATTCGCCGTACCGGCGGCGGCGTAAATCGGTCGCGGTACAAATTGGCAATGTCCGCATCGGCGGCGATTCGCCGATTGCGGTGCAAGCGATGACCGATACCGATACGGCAGATGCGGCGGCAACGGCGGCACAATGCGCAACATTGGCGCAGGCAGGGGCGGAAATGGTGCGCATTACCGTCAATACTTCGGCGGCGGCACGCAAAGTTCCCGAAATTCGCGCCCGTCTAAACGATGAAGGAATCGCCGCACCGCTTATCGGCGATTTTCATTACAACGGACATAAACTGCTTGCCGAAAACGCCGCATGTGCCGATGCGCTGGCAAAATTCCGAATCAATCCCGGCAATGTCGGTCGTGGCGAAAAACGCGACCCGCAATTCGCCGCAATCATCCGCATCGCAAACGAACGCGAAAAACCCGTGCGAATCGGAGTCAATTGGGGCAGTTTGGATCAAGAATTATTGGTGCGTTTTATGGACGAAAATGCGCGACAAAAAACGCCGCTGCCGTCCGAAAAAGTTTTGCAAAATGCGTTGGTAGAATCTGCATTATCATCCGCACGGGCGGCGGAAAGTTTGGGAATGCCGCCCGCCCGAATTGTCATTTCATGCAAAACGAGTCGCATGCCCGATTTGCTGGCGGTTTATCGGCGGCTGGCGGCGGAATGCGATTATCCGCTGCATCTCGGTCTCACCGAAGCGGGAATGGGAATTCGTGGGGCGGCGGCAACATCGGCGGCGTTGTCGGTTTTGCTGGCAGAAGGAATCGGCGATACGATTCGTGCATCGCTGACTCCGCCGCCGGGCGGGGAACGAAAAGACGAAGTGCGATTGTGTGCGGATTTGCTGCAGGCGATGGGATTGCGGGCATTTTCGCCGCAAGTATCGGCGTGTCCGGGATGCGGACGGACAAGCGGCGAGGCATTTCGTGAATTGGCGGCGGCAATAGAATCGCACATTGCGGCGAGTTTGCCGGAATGGAAAAAACAATATCCGGGCGTGGAAAACTTATCGGTGGCGGTGATGGGATGCATCGTCAACGGACCGGGCGAATCGCGTCATGCGGATGTCGGCATTTCGTTGCCGGGCGGCGGCGAAAATCCGGTCGCACCGGTATTTGTGGCGGGCGAAAAAGTCGCCGCTTTGACGGGCGATTCTATTGCCGCCGATTTTATTGAGATTTTGGAAAATCACATCGCCGCCCGATTCGGCAACTCGCCCGCCGATTATGCCATTAAATAACCTTTGCGGTGCATTTCGTAGATATACCGTTGCATTTCGTAGATATACGAAAACATTTCGTAGATATACGAAAACATTTCGTAGATATACCGTTGCATTTCGTAGATATACCGTTGCATTTCGTAGATATACCGTTGCATTTCGTAGATATACCGTTGCATTTCGTAGATATACCGTTGCATTTCGTAGATAACCAAAATGCCGCAAACACACGGAAATTCATCAATTTACGCATTTCCGCCCGCATTCCCGCACAAAAAAGGCGAGGATTCGGAATCCCGCCCGTTTTTTGTTATTCTGCCTTTTTCCGCAACGCCTTTATCACTTTCCGTGCAAGTTGATGAGGACTTTTTGTCTTACCCTCACTTTCCCCTTCGGCGTAATGCTTGATAATTTTCAGTTTGTATTGATCGATGATTTCACAGAGAATTGCCGTGTTATTTTCCACGGGAACGCCTTTCGCATCGCGAACATATCCGCCCTGATTTTTTCCATCTCTGGTTAAGACAACATCGTACCTCCCGCCTTGAATGTCGCCGAATTTCGCAATCTCAACGGATTCAGAATCATATTCGTCTTTCTCTGCCGCAGTTGTTCTGTGTTTCATTTTGTTCTCCTTTTATAAGCAAAGTGTTTTCCAAGCATTTCCAAAGTCATCAGATACTTCCTCTTCCAAAAAAGTTAATCTTACATCTCCGCCAGAAACAAATCGTTGGAAGCCGGAATAAGCCCCGAAAGAATTTTTAGAATTAACTTCGCCGCAAGATACCGGAATTCCTTTTGTTCCTCTAATGAAATACACATTCCGAAATTTCGCAGAATCTCCATCTTTAAGTTTGGATTTAACCGCATCCATTCCTTTATCCATCCACGCAATTTTTTTGGAATCAAGCGTTTTCTTATAAAACTCTTTCCCGCCTTTTAACACTTTTTTTACAGGTTTTTTCACATCAGGCACTTTCACCCCAGATTGTTTGAGACAAAAATCTACGGAATTTTTAACAGGATCGCAACCGGCGACTGCAACGGGCGAAACCGCAAACAAAACCGCAAACAGCGAAATAATAAATGTTCGTTTTTTCATTTTCATTTTCCTTTTTATGGATATTAAAAGCGGAATGTTCCGCAACGGAAAGATTATACGAAAAAACGGCGGAAAATACAAACTGAAAGGCGGGCGGCGGCGGCGAAAGTGCTGTATAATCCCGCTATGGCGGGGAATACATTTGGAAAGTTGTTTAGTGTTTCTACTTTCGGCGAAAGTCATGGGGCGGCGTTGGGGTGCGTTATAGACGGCTGTCCGCCCCGTATCGCCCTCGCCGAAAGCGACATTCAAAAAGAGTTGGACCGCCGCCGACCGGGCACATCAAAACATGTGACTCAGCGGCGTGAAAAAGATCGCGCCGAAATTTTATCGGGCGTTTTTGAAGGCAAAACAACCGGTGCGCCCATCGGCATTCTCGTCCGCAATACCGATGCAAAATCGCGCGATTATGAAAATTTGCGTGAAGTTTTCCGTCCCGGACACGCCGATTTTACTTACTGGAAAAAATACGGCATTCGCGATCATCGTGGCGGCGGACGTTCTTCGGCACGAGAAACCGCCATGCGAGTTGCAGCCGGTGCGGTTGCACGAAAAGTTTTGGCGCAATGGAAAGTTATAGTTCGCGGACGATTGGCGCAAATGGGCGGAATAGATGTGCCGTTTAAATCATGGAAAGCCGTTGCCGAAAATCCGTTTTTTGTTGCCGACAACGCCGCCGTTCCGCAGTTGGAAGACAAAATTAAAACATTGCGGCGGCAAGGCGATTCGTGCGGTGCGATTGTGGAAGTTTCCGCCCGCAATGTGCCGCCGGGATGGGGCGAACCGGTTTTTGACCGATTGGACGCCGATATTGCCGCCGCCCTGATGGGAATTAACGCCGTGAAAGGCGTGGAAATCGGTGCCGGATTCGCCGCCGCTTCGCAAACCGGTTCCACACACGGCGACGAAATGACCGCCGGCGGATTCGCCGCTAACAATGCCGGGGGGATTTTGGGCGGTATTTCCAGCGGACAAGAAATTGTCGCCCGTTTGGCGATTAAACCCGCCGCAAGCATTCGCATTCCACGGCGGACGGTATCTGTTGCCGGAAAAGAAACCGCCGTTATTACGACCGGACGGCATGATCCGTGTGTGGGAATCCGTGCCGTGCCGGTTGCAGAAGCGATGTTGGCACTCGTTCTCGCCGATCACGCCCTGCGCGATCGCGGACAATGCGGCGGACGAAAATAAAACGGCGGCGGCGGACGGGCGGGAATTTCCGGCGAAATCCGAAAAACTTTCCGCCGTTTATCGTGTAAATCTGCGGCGGAGTTTTATCCGCATCGCTCTCCAGAAACGAAACTTGCGGATTTTATCCGCCGGGTAAATCGCTTCTTCGGGCGGCGTTTTTATTTAATATCGGTGCGGCGTTTGCGAAAAATGTTATAATGCATAATACGATTCGCCGCCGGATTTTTGCGGATTAGTTTTACGAGTTTACGCGGAATTTTTTGCCGCCGAAAGGAAAAATTAAAATGAAATTATTGATGACTCCGACAAGCCCTTATGCCCGCAAGGCGCGAATTATTGCGCTGGAAAAAAGGATTGAATGCGAAATGTGTCCGGTGGCGGTGTGGGAAGATGACCCGCAAGTGCTTGCCGTCAATCCGATGCGCAAAGTGCCTGTTCTGATTTTGGACAGCGGCGAGGCGGTGATGGATTCGCGTGTGATTTGCGAATATTTGGATTATTTGTCGGGTGCGCCGCATTTTTTGCCCGCCGATTCCGCCGCCCGTTTTGCCGCCAAAACGCGCGAAGCGTTGGTGGAAGGGGCGACCGATTCGGCGTTGACTTTGATTATGGCGGGAAAATCCGCCCCGCAAATGACGCCTGACCCGGCGTGGCGAAAATGGCTTCTCGGCAAGGCGGAACGCACTTTGGATATGCTGGAAAAAGATGTGGCGATGCGGGATGTGGTGGATGTCAGCGATGTGGCGTGTTTTTGTTTTTTGGATTTTTGGCTTTTCCGAATGCCGCAAACCGGTTGGGGCGATTGGCGTGATTCTCGTCCGCAGTTGGCGGAATGGTTTTCGCAAATCGGGCGGCGGACGCATTTTATGGAGACCGACCCGCGCACTTGATTTTTTCCGCCGTTGCGGTTATAATCAAAAGTAATGATATTACCGTTCTATAAGTTCTATAAGTTCTATAAGGAGACCCGATAATGATGTATTCTTCCGCTTCCGCCGCCGCACCGGTTTTACCGGCGGCACAAACTAACCGCGTTCTTCGCAACGCTTATTTATTGTTGGGCATAACTTTGTTGCCGACAATTCTCGGCGCACTTCTCGGCGCACTTTTTCCGATGATGCAGTATCTCGGCTTGCTGTCCATAGTTGTATTTTTGGGTGCGATGTTCGGATTGCAGACGATGGTGATTCGCAACCGTCATAGCGTGGCGGGTATCGGCTGGTTGCTGGTGTTTACTTTTGTGATGGGTTATTTTGTCGGTCCGCTGGTCGGCTATGCACTCGGCAGTTTGCGCAACGGGTTGGAAATTGTCGCAACCGCTATCGGCGGCACGGCGGCGATTTTCTTCATTCTCGCCGGTTATGCAACAACGACAAAGCGCAATCTCGCTTCGCCGTCTGTTTTCAAAATGGCGTTCATCGGAATGTGGATGGCGTTTGTGCTGGGATTGCTGACATTTGTTTTTAACATTCCCGGATTGTCGCTGGCGATTTCGTCCGTGTTTATCGTTATTGCGTCCGCGTTTATTTTATACACCATAAACAATGTCGTGCGAGGCGGCGAAAGCAACTACATTATGGTGACAATGACATTGTACATTATGCTCTTGAATTTATTCCAGAGTTTGATGCATCTTTTGATGGCGTTCACGGGCAGCAGCCGCGAATAAATTTTTTCGCGGATTTTAACGCATTTCGTTCGCGGGCGATAATCCGCAAATGACGCGCATCGGTTTTTTAATTATCGGCGACGAAATTTTGTCGGGGCGGACGGCGGAAAAAAATCTGCCCGCGCTCGCCGCTATTCTCGCACCGAAAGGATTGGCGGTGAATGAGGCGCAAATTGTGGCGGATGCACCGGAAACGATTGCGGCGGCGTTGCGACAAATGCGGGCGGCGAACGATTATGTTTTTACCGGCGGCGGAATCGGTCCGACTCACGACGATATGACGGCGGACGGAGTGGCGTTGGCGTTTGGTGCGGCGGTGGAAGAAAACGAAGATGCGGCGGCGGTATTGGCGGCGTTTTATCGGCGGCGCGGTTTGGAATTTACCGCCGCCCGCCGCCGAATGGCGCGCGCCCCGGCGGGTGCGACAATTCTAAAAAGCGAATATGACGGCGCGCCGGGTTTTGTAATGGAAAATGTTTTCATTTGCGCCGGAGTGCCGGCGATTTTTCGTTTGATGGCGGCGGCGGCGTGTGCGGCGTTGCCCGATTATCCGCGCCGTTATTTTCGCACTTTGCGGGCGGAATGTCCCGAAAGCGAATTCGCCGCCGCGTTGGCGGATGTGCAGCGGCGGTATTCGCAACTGAAAATCGGCAGTTATCCGCGCGAAGAAAACGGCGATTATGTTTGCCGTCTGGTTTTTCACGGCGAAGACAAAGCGGCGGCGGCGGCGGCAATTCGCGAGATGGAAGATTTTTTTGCCGCCAACAATTTTATTTGCGCCGAAATGGAAGAATAAACGGCGTTGCGCCGCCGAAAATTTTGTTATAATTGCACCAAATCCTCGGTAGCTCAGTTGGTAGAGCAAGCGGCTGTTAACCGCTGGGTCGTAGGTTCGAGTCCTACCCGGGGAGCCGATTGCGGGCGGCGGCAATTGCCAGACAGGCGGCGGCGGCGGTCGCGACATTTAGACATCCCGCCTCTCCCTCTGCGGTCGGCAGGCGGACAAGCATATCGCAACTTTCGGCGGTCAATCTTCTTAAGCCGCCGCTTTCGTCTCCAAAAATCCAGCATGCATTCAGCGGCGCATCGGCGGCGGGAGTTTCCGATTTTTCGCTTGCGCCGACAATGATTTTTCCCGCCGCGCGCAATTCGGACAAGGCGCGATGCAGATTTGCCGCCCGATATAGCGGGACAAACGCCGCCGCCCCCGCTGCTGTTTTCGCCGCCGCCGCCGTCAATGCCGCCGTGCGTCGGCGCGGCGTAATGATTCCGGCGGCGGAAAATGCCCGCGCAACTCGCATCACCGCGCCCAGATTTCGCGTATCGGTAACGCCGTCCAACGCAATCAGCGGCGCATCGGCGGCGCAAAAATCTTCCCAAATCGCTTCCGGCGGCGAAACGGCGGCGGCGATTCCCCGATGCGCGGTGTCGCCCGTGAGTGCGGCGATTTCCGCCGCTGATGTAATTTTAACTTCGGCATTTTCGGGCGCGGTAAAAACATGCCCGGCTTTGCGGTCTATCCATATTTGCCGGACGCGTCCGGTATTTAATGCGGCGAATACGGCGCGCCGTCCGCAAACAAAAAACTCGGCGGTATCGCGCGAAGTGTCGGCGGTACGGCGCCGCCGTTTATGCGGTCGCGCCGTCAATGGATGTCGCGCTGAAGTTGGCGCGTCCTTTTTCCGCCAGAACGGACGACAATCGCGCCTGCAAACGCGCACCGAGTGCGAGGATTTTTCCGTCTTTGCGGCGGGTCGCGCGGCGGTTGTCCGCGTCCATACTCCAATAGCCGGGCAGCGAAGACAGGCGCAACATTCCGTCCAGACCGAGTTCGGGCGCGACGACAAAAAGTCCGAAAGACGATGCGCCTGACACGACAACTTCGTATTCTTTTCCGACATTGTCTTGCGCGTTGAGGCACAGCAGTTTTTGGCGGCATTCCCAGCCCGCTTTGTCGGCGATAACTTCGGTTTGCGAGCAATGCGCGCCGACCGCCGTCAAATCGGGCGCGCGAAACTTTTCGCCGGCGATACCGGCGATAATGGCGCGGTGCGCGAGCAAATCGGGATAGCGGCGAATCGGCGAAGTCCAATGCAGATAGCGTTTGCAAGACAGCCCGAAATGTCCGGTTTTTTCGTCCGGTGCGTATTCCGCCCGCGACAATGCGCCCAATACCAGCGGCAAAATGCAATCCGCCAGCGCGGGATCTTTGGCGGCAACGGCGTCCATCGCTTTGCCGAAATCGGCGGCGGCGGGGCGCGCCGGAAACGAAACACCCAGCGGCGACAAAACACCGCGCAACATCCGAATGTTGTCGGCGGACGGTTTTTTGTGGATGCGGTGCAGGGCGGGAAGGCGGCGGCGGATGACGAAATCGGCGGCGCACCGGTTGGCGGCAATCATACATTCTTCAATCATCATGTGCGCTTCGTTGCGATGGATGGTGCGCATTTCCACTTTGCCGCCGGACAAAACCGCGCACATTTCGGGGCGTTCTATCATAAACGCGCCGTTTTCGCGGCGGCGGGCGCGGAGTATTTCGCCGAGGCGGGCGAGAGGTTGCAAATGTGCGGATTTGTCGCGCATTTCGCGCGCCGCTTCGTCGTAAGTCATTCGCCGTTTGGAACGCATTATTCCGCGCGCGAAACGATATTTTCCGGTTTCGCCGTCCGGGGAAACTTCCATTTCACACAGCAGGCAGAGTTTGTCTTCGTCCGGATTTAGCGAACATGCGTCGTCCGACAATGCGGACGGCAACATCGGCAGTACGCGGTCGGGCAAATAAACCGAAGTGCCTCGCCGTCCGGCTTCCGTATCCAACGGCGAGTCGGGCAATACAAAAGCGGCGACATCGGCGATGGCGACTCGCAGGCGGAATCCGCCGTTTGGCGTTGTCGTGCAAAAAACGGCGTCGTCAAAATCGCGGGCGTCTTCGCCGTCTATCGTAATTAAACCGAGTTTGCGAAAATCTTCGCGTGATGAATCGGCGGCGGCGTTTTTTGCCGCCCGTGCGGCTTCTTGCGTTAGCGAAGACGAAAACTTGCCGGACAATCCGCGCGCGGAAACGACGGAATCAATCAGCGATACGCCGGAAATCATTTATAAAATCGCGCGTACAAAAAAACACCCCCTCGCAAACGAGGGGGTGTTTGGATTCCGGTTGTTTGGAATAACCGGAGATTAGATAAATACAAACCCGCCGCAGTTTTGCTCGGGCGGTACCGATGCATGCCGCCAACCTTGGGTCGTATCGAGTCCAGCATAGTTTCCATTGTTCTGGATCGCATCGGCGTCGATATCGGAATCCAGGCAATTTGCTGCCGGCTTAAGAGCGGTAGTGGAATAGTCGCTGGCACGGAAATCTCCAGTTTCGGGGCTGCCATCATCCAGTTTGCGATCCACTTCCGAGATGATGTTGGAAGGAATGTTGCTACCGGTATGAACTCCCAAACGGGGGCGCCGATCACCGGCAGTTACCGGCACATAAGTGTCGGTGGCATTTGCGGTACCCAAACCTGCCCCGTCCACAAAGATAGCCATCACCCCGCCGTATTGGTTCTGCAAAGAGTTTGCAGCAGAAGGCAATATGCCAGCCGCCGTCGCAGGTGCGTGAGTGCACTGAGGACAACGCAAATAACCGGCACCGGTCAAATGTTGCATGGCATAAGGCGACTCGGTGTCAATAATAGTACCATCGCCGAACCCATCGCCGGCACCGCCTATGTTCACGGGAAGCGCAGGTCCCGCTCCCGGCACATTTTGTTGTGCTTGGAGATAGTCGCCCGGCAACGCCTGATAGCGGTCAATAAAAGAAAACCATGCCGCTTTGATAGAGTTTTGGCGGTCGGCAATGGAGCGCACCTTTGCGTTGTTGATCAATTCCTGCCCTTTAAGAATACCGCCGAGCAGCAAACCGATGATTACCAACACAATGGCGATCTCCACAAGCGTAACACCACGCTGTTTTTTTCCATAGTTATATTTCATTTTTTTTACTCCTTTGTTTCAGTGAAAAAATCGCCCTCGCGACAAGTCGCCCAGAGACGAAACTGATAACATTATAACATTTTTTTTCGTTAATGCAAGTGTTCGGGCGAATTAATTCGCGGGTTTTTGCAAGGGGTTGTTTTTTTGGAACAGCGTTTGTGCGCCCAAAAATCGCATCAGCGACTGATGATACGACAAACACGCCGGTGTAAAAAGCAAAATCAGGACGGTCGCAAACGCCAGCCCGAAACAAATGGAAATCGCCATCGGAATCAAAAACTGCGCCTGCGTAGATTTCTCAAACATCAGCGGCAACAGCCCGCCGATTGTCGTCAGCGATGTCACCAGCACCGCCCGCAAACGGCGACAGGCGGTCTCCACAATCAGCGAATCCGCATCCGCCTCCGGCATTTTCGCCCGCAACTCCTGAAAATAACGCACCAGCACGATGGAATCGTTGACGATAATTCCCATCAGCGCGAACACCCCGAAAAAAGACAAAATGGACATTTCCACTCCCATCAGCCAATGCCCCAGCACCGAACCGATAACTCCCAGCGGCATCGTCAGCATAATCACCAGCGGTTTGCTCCAAGACGAAAACACCCATGTGAGAATAATGTAAATAAACAAAAGCGCCATCATTAAGCCGGTTTTCATATCCGCAATCGTCCGCCGCTGATCCGCTTGTTGCCCTTCAAATGAAAAATCGGCGCCGTACCGTCCGGCAATTTCCCGCACTTTTCCTTCCCGCAACGCCGCAATCAATCCCTGCAAATCGTCCACCACCGCAAAATCCACCTGCCCCGAAACGCTAATCGCCGGACGACCGCCGACTCGCGTAATTGTGTCAAATCCCCGCTGCGGACGCAATGCGGCGACTTCTTCCAACGCCGCAAATCCGCCCCCCGGCAGACGCACCGAAAACGCCTGCAAATTGCCGCCGCGATCCGCCCCGTCTTGAATAATTCGCACTTCCACTTCGTCCGCCCCTTCATAAAAAGTTTGTGTTTTGTAGCCGTCCAACGCATCCCGCAACTGCGACGCCAAATCGCGGGTCGTCAATCCGGCAGCCCGTCCGGCGGCGTTCAATTCAAACGCAATTTGCGATTTGCCGTACGGCGTATCGTCCCGCGATTGCGAAACGCCCGGAATTGCGTCAAATATGTCGCGAATTTCCAACGCTGCGGCTTTCAAAACTTCTATGTCGCTGCCGGTTAAACGCACTTCCAAATCCGCCCCCGGCGGTCCCGACCGTTGCCCTTCCATATTTAACAACTCCAAACCGTCCGCTTTCGGCGCAAGTTTTTCCCACGCCCGCCGAATGTCTGCACTTGCGGTTTGCCGTGTTTCGGGGTCGGACAACTCCACGCGAATTTGCGCATATTCATCGCCGGAAAGCGGCAAATCGCGGCTGCCGCCCGACCCGTACCGCACCGAAGTATGCGAAATCAGCCCTTTTTCGGAAAACTCCTCCTCCGCAACCCGCAACGCCGTCAACAATTCATCGGCATAGTCGCGTACTTTGTCGGGCGAAGTACCGGAAATAAACGAAATATCGGCGTGCAAAGTCGTCGGTTCCGTACCCGGAAAAAACCGGTATTTCACCAAACCGCCGGCAAACAAAGACACCGAAAAAATCAGCAAACCCAAACTCGCCGCCATTGTCGCCCCCCGATAGCGCACCGCCCCCGCCGCCAGCGGACGAAATATTTCCTCCTGAAACCGCAAAAATCCTGTATCCAGCGAATGGCGAATTTTGCTTGTTTTTCGCGCCGAACTGCCCGAAAACGCGTGATATAAATGTCCGGGCAAAATGAAAAAACACTCAAACAACGCCGCCAGCAAAATGCAAACAATCACAAACGGAATATCGTAAATAATTCCGCCGATAATGCCGCCGATGACAAACAGCGGCAAAAACGAGGCGATTGTCGTAAAAGTCGACGCTACCACCGGCACCAGCATCGCTTGCGCCCCCGATACCGCCGCTTCCAGCGGTTTTTTGCCGCGTTCAAATTCGTACATCGCGTTTTCGCCGACCACAATCGCATCGTCTACGATGATTCCGGTCGCCATAATTAACGCGAACATGCTGATCATATTAATCGTCCCGCCCAGCATGTGCATCACAAATAAAGTACCCAAAAATACCGCCGGAATTCCCATCGCCACCCAAAAAGCGGTGCGCCCGTTCAAAAACAAAAATAGCATCAGCAACACCAAAAGCATTCCCTGCCAGCCGTTTTTGAGCAACAAACCGAGGCGCGATTCCACCAACTTCCATCGTTCGTCGTGCGGCGTGATTTGAATTCCGGGCGGCAACTCGGCGCGTTTTTCGTCCAGCCATTCGTAAATTCGTTGCGCAGATTCTATGGTATTGTCTTGCGACCGGCGGCGTAAATGCAATTCAACCGCCGGTTTACCGTTAAAAAACTGCGTTTTTTGGTTGTCGGCGACTCGCCGTGAAATATCGGCAACATCGCCCAGCCGCAACACTTCGCCCGCAAACGACAGCGGCGTTTCGGAAAGACCGGACAAAGTTTCCCGTTTTGCGAGGGCGCGAAGCCGCTTTTGTCCGCCGCCCAAATCCACATTACCGGCGGAAATGTCGCGGTTTTGTGCGGCAACAACAACGCCAATATCGCGTACCGTCGCATCCAAATCCAGCAAACGGGCGCGCGGTACGCGCACTTGAATTTCTTCGCGCGGCAATCCGTTAATATCCACTTTCGCCACGCCGAGGGCGGTCAATTCGTCTTCAAACCGCCGCGCGATTTTGCGCAATTCGGAAACAGAACCGCCGGTTATAGCGAGACGCATCAGTTCGTCGTAGGGAACGAGTTTTTGCACTTCCGGCGAATCGGCATCGGCGGGCAAAGACGCCGCCGCTTGATCTGCATATTGTTTAACTTCGTCCGCCGCCTCGTCAATGTCAATTTCTTCGGGAAACTCCAAATACACCATTCCCAAACCGTCGCGCGATACCGAAGTCATTTTTTCCACATTACTCACCGCCCGCAACTCGTTTTCCAGCAACGCCACCAGCGATTTTTCCACATCCGCCGCCGCCGCACCTTCCCAGCCGGCAGAAACACTCACCAATTGCAATTCAAAACGCGGAAAAAAACGCACATTTAATTGACTAATCGCCCACGCCCCGACAATAATCATCAGCAACATCAGCATATTCGGTGCGACACGATGCCGCGCCAATGCGCCGATAAGATTTAGCGGTCCGATTTTCACGGTATTTCGGAAATCGCCCGCACTTTCGCGCCTTCGGCAATGCCGGGCAGTTGCGTTGCGATAATGCGGTCGCCGTTTGCAACAGACGGACAGCGCAACAAGGCGCGCACATTTTCGGAATCGCGCGACACGCCGAGACGCGCGCATTCCGCCCCGCGGGCGCGGTCGTCTTCGTCTATCGTATACACGCGCGATTCGCCGTAAACCGCGTCAAACGGCAACTCCAACGCATTGTCCACCGCCGGAAGTTGCAAACTAAATTCAAAAGTTTCGCCGAGTACCCAGTCGCCCGGCGGCAACGAAAAAAATGCCTCCACGCCGCCATGTCCCGACCGCGTCAACGGCGACATTCCCGCCAGCGTCAACGCAAAACTTTCGCCGCCGCGCGACAATGCCGCCCGCACTGCGTCCCCGCCCGACAATATATGCGCATAACGATTCGGCACCAAAGCGCGAATGCGAACGCTTTCAGGATTGAAAACTTCCATCAATGCCGCCCCGGTTCCTGTTCGCGCCCCGGCGGATGTCGCGATTTTTACCACCCGCCCCGGAAACGGCGCGCGCATTTCGCCGCGTTCTATCAACAACGCGCTTTGTTTTAACGCCACTTCCGCCGCTGCGAGTTCTTGTTCCATGCGCTGTTTTTCTAGCGGATAATTGTCCACCTGATTTTGCAATGCGATAAACTCTTGCCGCCGCTGTCGCAAAGTTTGTTCCGATTCTTCAATTTGTACATGCGTTACCAGATTTTTTTCTTGCAACTTAATGTTGCGGTCGTAGTTGCGTTGCGTCAATGTCAGAAGTTGCCGCATTTCGTCCATCCGCCGTTCGTCGGCGGCGCGATTTTTGTCCAGAGTCGCGATTCGCAAACGCACACCTTCGGCGGCGGCACGGCGCGATTCGGCGTCAAGTTTTTGTTCGCGCAAATCCAAAAAAACCAGACGGCGACCGTTTGCAAACGATTCGCCTTCCCGAAATGCTACCGACAAAACTTCCGCCGACACCGGCGCGGTCAATGTCGCATAATCGCGCGCTTCCGTCTCACCCGACAACAAAACGGACGGATGCACCGCTGTCACTTTTGCCGCCGCCGTGCGCACCGAAAATACCGGTTCGCGCACTTCCGCTTGTTGCGGTTCGGGTTTTCCGGCGACAATAACGGCGGAAACGACCGCAAAAAATATCAAAACCGCCGCCGCCGCCGTCAAAGATACGATGTGCGTTTTCCATGTCCTTTTTGTCGGCGCAGAAGAATCGGGGGGAGAATCGTGCATAATAGCGCATTGTACCAGATTTTCCGCCCCGCACGCGGCGGGTTTTTCGTTCCGATGCGATAAAATGTTTATTCTCCGATGCATAAAAAAAGTTTTGCCGCCAAACAAGATGCCTTGCTAAAAAGCGTTCTGGGCGCGCGCATTTACGATCTCGTGCGCGAAACGCCGCTCACATTTGCGCCGAAAATTTCGGCAATGACCAAAAATAATGTGCATCTTAAACGCGAAGATATGCAGGAAGTTTTTTCGTTTAAGATTCGCGGTGCCTATCACAAAATGACGCGCATCCCGCCGTCCCGTTTGCAACGCGGAGTCGTCGCCGCTTCGGCGGGCAATCATGCGCAAGGAGTCGCCGCAGCGGCGCAACATCTGAAATGTCGCGCGACTGTCGTTATGCCGCGGCATGCCCAAAAAATAAAAGTCGCGGCAGTACGCGCACGCGGTGCAAAAGCGGTTTTGCACGGCGATACATTTGACGATGCGGACGGATTCGCCCGCCGTCTCGCCAAAACCGAAGGCGCGACATTCATCCCGCCGTTTGACGATGCCGATGTCATCGCCGGCAACGGCACAATCGCCGCCGAAATTTTGCGGCAACATCCCGCGCCGTTGCATGCGATTTTTTGTGCAGTCGGCGGCGGCGGTCTTGTCGCCGGAATCGCCGGTTATGTTAAAGCATTGCGCCCGAATGTGCGCGTTATCGGCGTAGAATCGGAAGAATCGGCGAGCGTTATCGCGTCTTTGCGGGCGGGACATCCGGTGCGTCTTCCGCATGTCGGGTCGTTTGCCGATGCGGTAGCGGTCAAACAACCGGGGCGATTGCCGTTCGCTTTCATTCGCGAATTGGTAGATGAAGTTGTCGCCGCAAACAACGATGAAATTTGCGCGGCAATTAAAGATTTGTACGAAGATACGCGAGTGATTTTTGAACCCGGCGGCGCATTGGCGTTGGCGGGGGCGAAAAATCGCGCCGCCGCCGGACGATGGCGCGGCAAAAATATCATCGTTTTGGGATGCGGCGCGAACATGAATTTTGACCGGTTGCGTTTTGTTTCCGAACGCGCCGAAATCGGCGAACAACGCGAGGCACTTTTTGCGGTGACGATTCCTGAGCGCCCGGGCAGTTTCCGCCGGTTTTGCGCGTTGCTCGGCGGACGCGACATTACCGAATTCAACTATCGGCTGGACGACCGCGATGATGCGCACATTTTTGTCGGTACAGCAATCGGCAATGCGGCGGAACGGCGCGAAGTATTGCGCGATTTGCATTCCGCAAAACTTCCGGCGATAGATCTTACCGATGACGAAATGGCGAAATTGCATTTGCGGCACATGGTCGGCGGACGCGCCGCCGCCGAAAATGAAATGCTGTACCGTTTTGAATTTCCCGAACGCCCGGGCGCGTTGATGCATTTCTTAAATTCGCTTGATCAATCGCGCCGTCATTGGAATATCAGTTTATTTCACTATCGCAACAACGGCGGCGATGCCGGACGCGTTCTGGTCGGCGTACAAGTACCGCCCGCCGAACGAAAACTATTCGCCGCCGCGCTGAAAGATTTAAATTATCCGCATCACTGCGAAACCGAAAACCCCGCCTACCGCCTTTTTTTGCAAAGAGACGGCGGCTAAACGACATGCGAAAATTTCCCGAATCGCTGAGAATCGCTAATTTAAAAATGCAATGAGTTTCAGCAAATTTCGCCGCGAATCGAAAAACGGCGGATGTGGCATTAACAAAATTTCCGCATTTGTTATCACCGACATGCGAAAATCCCGAATCGCTAATTTAAAAATGCAATGAGTTTCAGCAAATTTCGCCGCGAATCGAAAAACGGCGGATGCGGAATCCCCGCCGTTTTTTGCCGAAAAGATGATTACCGCTTAAATTGCTGAACGGCGGCACGATGAATTTGCCTTGCGGCACTGCTTATCGCCTCGTCAAAAGAACCGCCAAAAGCTCCAACGACAATTTTGCCTGTCGCAGTCGCCCTGCCGAGAACATCACCGCCGCTGTTCTGAAATTCGGCGCGAACAACAATTTTGCCTTCGGAATCGGAATCTGCCAACGGTCCCCAAAACCAGCGGTCAAATCGGTCGCCTTGTTTGACATAAAGGATTTCCAGATTGACGACCAAGCCGTTCGCGCCGGGAGAGAAATCCTGCGACAAGAGTTTGCCGACTTCCGTCTTTAATTGAGCGGCGTACTGAGATTCATTCGCACTTCTTCCCGTCGACTCTCCCATCACAAATTCCGAATGCCGTTCAGAATTTGCTCGCAAATTGGCGTCAAGATTTACTGCGCCGGGCGCACACCCCGCCAACAAAACGGCGGCGACGGCAATTGCCAAAAGTTTCATTTGTTTCATTGTGTTGCTCCTTTCCCCTCCGGGATTTTGTAAAAAAAGATTATACACGAATCCGCCGAAACATTTCCGCCGAAAAAAACAACGCGCGGAATTAAAAAAAATTTTCCGCATTTGTTATCACCGACATGCGAAAATCCCGAATCGCTAATTTAAAAATGCAATGAGATTCGCCGAAACATTTCCGCCGAAAAAAACAACGGGCGGAATTAAAAAAAAATTTCCGCATTTGTTATAATACCCGAATGAAAACACGAAGCGTTTTGATTTTGTCGGCGGCGTTTTTTTGCGCGTCTTGTAGTTGGGAGGATGTGCGTCCGTTGCCGCCGGGAGGTGCGGCGATTATGCCGTTTTCCGAAATTGCCGTGCAAGGCGGCGCGAACGAATGGAGCGAAGAATATCATCCGTTTGTCGGGGCGACTCCGATTGACATTGACGGAGACGGCGGCGAAGAAATTTTTATCGGTGGCGGACACGGCTACGACGATATGCTTTTTGCCTACCAAAACGGCGCGCTTGTCAATATCATCGCCGACACCGGATTGTCCGATACCGCTGCGACACACGGTGCGAATTCGGTTGATATGGACGGGGACGGCGATGTGGATTTGATTTTGTCGCGCGCGGATGGCGTATTTTTATACGAAAATCGCGGCGGTGTTTTTGTGCGGCAACGCATTCCCGCCGATTTGCCGCCCGATTCCGCGCCGCTTAATGTCGCGGTCGGCGACATAGACCGGGACGGAGATGGCGATTTGTATGTCAGCGCGTTCGTGGATTTGGCGCATTTTCGTTCGGCGACTTTTAACGATCCGACTCATGCAAAAACAAACATTTTTTTGCGAAACGATGACGGCGTTTTTACCGACATCACCGCGCAATCCGGCGCACCGTCTTTGCAAAATACTTTTCTCGCGAGTTTTATAGATTTGAACGGCGACCGCTGGCACGATTTAGTTGTCGCACAAAATACCGGACAAGTAGAAATTTTTCGCAACAATCGCGATGGTACTTTTTCTTCCGAAAAAACAAATACCGGCTGGGGATTTTGGATGGGACTCGCCGCAGCAGACATAGACCGGGACGGCGATCAAGATTTGTTTTTTACCAACTCCGGCACTTCGGTACCGGCGTTTGTTTTGGAGGCGGCGGGCGATGGCACGGATGCGCAACCGCGCAACTACGGCTGGATTTTATTGCGCAACGATGGCGATTTTAAATTCGCCGACATCACTGCCGATTATCAATTAGACGGCTACGGATTCGCATGGGGCGCGGCGTTTGAAGATCTTACTTTGGATGGCGAGTTGGAGTTGCTTGTCGCACAAAACTACATTAAATGGCCGCCGCACCGGTTTGCGAAACTGCCGAACAAAACATTTGTTTTGCGGGACGGCGCGTACTATCACGCGCCCGCACTCGGTTTGGAACATCGCGCGTTTTCGCAAGCACCGCTGATTGCGGACATGGACGGAGACGGACGCCCCGATGTTTTTTGGGCGGACATGACCGGCATCGGGCGCGCCTTTCTCAATCGCTCCGAAAATAATTTTTTGACTTTGCGTTTTCCGGATGCCGTCGGTGCATTCGGTGCGCGCGCGTTTGTCGTTTATGCGGACGGCGAAAAAAGTATCGTTCGCGAATTGCACAACAACACCGGAATGTCCACCGACCAGCGCGCCGCCCTCACTTTCGGACTCGGCGACAAAACCGCCGTCCGCGCCGTTGTGGAATGGCCGGACGGTTTTATGCAAATCATCGAATCGCCCGAAACAAATTCTGTGATTGATGTGTTGAAAGTTTTGCGTTAAAAAAACGGGCGGCGTTATTTCGGATTCCAAAACATCAGCCGCAACAACAAAAAATAAAACATCGGACGGCGGACGATATTCGCGCCGTAAATAAAAACATAGTTTTTTTTGTGCGTCCAGATGCGGACGATTTTGCCGCCGCGAATTTGATAACGCACTTCGCCGGTTTCGGAAAACTGCATTTTGCCGCCGACATCGCCGCGCCATTTTGCAAACACCGAAACGACATCGCCCGCAACTTCCATCCGCTCAATATCAATCGCCAAACCCGACATTTTTTGGTCAGCGTTGTAATGCAAAAACCGCACCCACCGAAACCAAGAATCGCGCCCCCGCCCGACAAGTTTCCCGTCCATAAACGCCCGCAAATTTTCATCCAACAACCCCTCCGCCACCGCAAACGGCAACTCCCGCGAAATCACCCGCAAAAGATCACAAACAACTTCCTTCGCAGAGTCGGATTTGGTGGCGGTCATGCTTTTCGTCAAATCGCCAAATCAAAAATCAAATCGCTGATGTCGCGCAGACGGCGGCTGCCGATGAGCGTTTTAAGCATGTCGGAATCGCCCGCGCTTTCTTGCAATTCTTTCAACGCAAAATGATAAACGCAGTCAATATCGCCCGTGCCGAACGCCAGCGGTGTCAAGCGGGAGGGCAACGGTTCGCCGGTGACGACCACAATGCGCGGCGTTCCGCCTTTGCGATTGCGAATTAAATTAAGCCCCTCCGTACGCACATTTTGCGCGCGGTCGCTTCGCAAAGTCCATTTGCAGGATATGCTGGCGTGGAGAATTGGCGATTTGGAGTTGCGCGCCCGCAGCGGCGTTTCTCCCGCGACATCTTTGCCCGCGTCTATGATATTTCGGCGATTATTAATTGCCGCGTCCGATTCGGGGGCGCGCGACATGACAATATCCGGCGTGACGATATAATCGCCCCATGCCGCCCGCAGTTCCGGGTTGTCTTTTAATGCTTTTGCAATTTCAAGCAAATGCGCGTATTGATTAAAATCGGATATTTTTCCGCCCGGGGCGAAGCGCCATTGTCCGGGGCGCAAATGCGAAATTTGCGCGAACGATTCCTGCAAAAACCACATCGTTGCGTCTTCAAATTGTTTTCCCACATTCTGCACAACGCGCTTGCTCGTACCCGCGCTTTCGCCGGTGTTGGCGAGAATGCTATCCACCATTTCGGCGGCGATTCGAACGCTTTCGCGGCTTCCCGTGTCGGTGTTGTTCCATGCTTTTTTGCGGTTGTCAAATCGCAACACTTCCCGCAATATGCGACGGTGATAGTCGTCTCGCAACTTCCGGATTATTGACCGGCTCATCGCTTTACCAAACCGATGACATATTCGTCGTGCATGCGATTTTCAATTTGCGTCAACGCGGTTTTGCTCCAACGGGCAGGCATCATTCTCCGGTCGCGGTTAATATGACGCGCGCCGATACCGACCAATTCAAAACTTTCCATTTCTCCGATTGCCGCCAGCCCTTTGTGCGTTTCCACATCCGTTCCGGCGAGAACGGAAGAAGAGACGACGATAATGCAAGTTTTATTCGGCTTAAGCAGTCGCCGCATTTCACGGATGACATCGCGCATATCCGAAAAATAACGGCGCAACGCCGCCGCTTTGGATGCGGAAGTTGCGCCCAACGCGTTCACCGTTTTTTGGCACTGCACGGGCAGTACGCCGTCATCGTTATTTTTGCCGGATGTGTCATGCCCGATATAGCGCGAACGAAGGGCGGTTAAATCTTTGACGGCGTGATTGAACCAAACCAGCGAAAATTTATGCGCGCGCATGTAATCAATGGCGTTGTTCGCATATGGCGGCGAAGTCACAATTAAATCGGCGGAGTCGGCGGGCAATCCGGTTTTTTGCGCGAAAACTTGTTTTAGTACGGCGCCGCTGTGAATTTCCGTGTTGTCGCCCGCTTTGATTGTCTGCGACAAACGTTTAAGAAATTCGGCAAACGCGGACGGCGGCGTTTTATCGTCTACGCGGTGCGGGCGGGTGTGCGCCAAATCTCGCGCCCGCGAAACGCCCGCCGATTTGGCGATAATGACGGAGGAAAATATCATGGAAAAATAGCGGCGAAGTTTTGCATCGCGCACTTTTTCAATTTCCTGAATCAACGCGAGCAGTTCTATCTGCGTTTCCGGATAAAACCAGTAATCAATAAACGCCGATGTTTCCGCGCTAAACCGCGTTTCTCTTTCGCGTTGCAGAGCGCGTTTGTTTTTTTCATAATCGCGTTTCGCGGATTCCAAAATTCCAAAACCGGTTTGGATAATTCGCGCGGGGTCGGCGGGGGAAAGTTTTGCGCCCGCCACCATCAAGGCAAGCGGGTCAATATCGCATCCGACGGCGCACCGTCCGAGACGGGCGGCTTCCACCAAAGTCGTGCCGGAACCCGCCATCGGATCCAGCACGGTGTCGCCGGGGGCGGTCATATTTTCAATAAACAATGCGGGCAGTTGCGGCGGAAACTTCGCCGGAAACGGATGCCAGCCGTGAGAACAAAATTTGCCGGAAGTGCCGTAAAAATTTAAATCGCCGTTCAATAAATCCGCCAGTCGGACGGCGACAGAATCGGGCGCGATATGCAAAAGCGGCGCGGTCGCGGACATCCCGCCATATTAACATATTTTCGCGTTGTTTTCCTGTCTTTCGCGAAACCGGGGATTTGCGCGCCCCAAAAAAACTCCCCCGCCGATTCGTTTTCGGGGGTGGGTTTGGGTTAAAATACATCTTTCCAAAAATTTGCAAAAAGGAACGGGGATGAACGATAACGACAAAAAACGGCAACTTAAAGCCGCGCTGGATAAAATTCACAAATCTTACGGGCAGGGCGCGATTATGCGACTCGGCGATGGCGATACGCGTCCGAAAGATGTTGCCGTCGTTTCTACCGGTTCGCTGGGGTTGGATATCGCCCTCGGCATCGGCGGATTGCCGCGCGGGCGAGTCGTGGAAATTTACGGACCGGAATCGTCCGGCAAAACAACGCTCGCTTTGCAGACCGTCGCCAACGCGCAAAAAGCGGGCGGAGTCGCTGCTTTCATAGATGCCGAACATGCGTTGGATACCGTATATGCCCAAAAACTCGGCGTAAATATTGACGATTTGCTGTTGTCGCAACCGGACGATGGCGAACAGGCATTGGAAATTGCCGATGCGCTGGTGCGCTCCGGTTCGGTGGATATTATCGTCGTGGATTCGGTTGCCGCCCTTACGCCGCGCGCCGAGTTGGACGGCGAAATGGGCGCGTCTTTGCCCGGTTTGCAGGCGCGATTGATGAGTCAAGCGATGCGCAAACTGACCGCTTCCATTAATATATCGGGCGCGTTGCTGATTTTTATCAATCAGTTGCGGATGAAAATCGGCGTGATGTTCGGCAGTCCGGAAACGACAACGGGCGGCAACGCATTAAAGTTTTATTCTTCGGTGCGGCTGGATATTCGCCGCACTTCCGCCATTAAACGCGGCGATGAAATTATCGGCAACGAAACAAAAGTAAAAGTCGCCAAAAACAAAATGGCGCCGCCGTTTAAGATTGCGATGTTTGAAATTTTGTACGGCGAAGGCGTTTCGCTGGAAGGCGAACTTTTGGAAATCGGTGCGGATCGCGGTTTTGTACAAAAATCCGGTTCGTGGTATTCGCTGGACGGCGTTCGCATCGGACAGGGAAAAGAAAACGCGCGGCAATGGATGAAAGAACACCCGACTGAGGCGGCGGCATTGCAGAAAAAAATAATGCGGGCGGGCGGCGTTCTGAAAGACGGCGAAACCGCACCGGCGAAAGAAACGCCGGCGAAAGAAACGAAAGAAACGAAAGAAGCGAAAGCGTAAACGCGGGCGGACGATTCGCGCCGCAAACTTCAAAATAATCCGCGCAACAAAACAAATGCGATGGCGAACATCATCAGCGAAATCCCGCCGTTGATGAATCGCCATATCGCCGGTTTGCGCAAATGCGGCGCGAGTTTGCGGGCACCGAATCCGAGTGCGAAAAACCAAATAAAAGAAGTGCAGATTCCGCCTGCCGCGAACGGAGTTTTTTCCGCCGCCGGAAGATTAGCGGCGACTCCGCCGAAAACAATCGCCATATCCAAAATGGCATGCGGATTGAGCAAACTCAAAGCGAGCGATGCGGCAATTGCACCGCGCAAAGTTTGCGGCAAAACGCCCGCCGCGGCGAGTGATTGACCGCGCACCGCCGCCCGTGCCGCACGAAAACCGAACCAGCACAAATACGCGATTCCGACCGCTACCAAAATGTCCGCCGCGCCGGTCGCTTTTGCAATGCCGGAAAATGCGATTCCGATGACGATTAATAACGCATCGCACACCGCGCAAATCAGCGCGACCGCACCGACAAATTTCCGCGAAAGTCCCTGCGCAAGGACGAAAGCATTTTGCGCACCGATAGCAACAATCAATCCGGCGTTCAATGTCAGCCCTTGCAAAAATACCGCCGCATCATTTTCCATCACCGAATTATACAAACGCCGCTTTCGGATAAAAAACAACCGCCGCCGCCCGCTTTTCGGTTTGCATTTGCCGCCGTTTTTTTGTATAATCGTTTCGTTGCGGACTTCATTACCGCTTTTAATATCTCTAAAAAAAAAGGAGAACAAAAATGAAAAAATCGATCATTTTTTTTACCATTGCGACCGCCGGAATTCTCTCTTCTTGCGGCGGCGGCGGCGGAAATAATAATTCAGAATCGCTGTCCGTAATTCCGCCGACTCCGCAGCCCGTTGCCACGGTACGCACATTGTCTTGCAGCGAATGCAGTCAGCAGGAAATTAATACATTGAAGGCGGCGGGCGCATCCATTAACGCGCAAGCGGGCGAAAGCATTGTCGTTCAAATGACATTGACGCAGGCGGAGTATGGGCGTTTGGTCACCTTGTTGAATGAAATCCGAAATTCGGAAACGACAACACCTTCTCCGACTCCCCCCGTTCAGCCCGTCCGCACTGGATGCTATCTGGAATATGAATACGGACGGTACGAATACGAATGCGATGACGATGACTATCGTGCTACCGTGACAACTTCGTTGACCAATTCGCAGAATCCCCGTTGTTATTATGAATACGAAAACGGGCGGCAGGAATATGAATGCGAGGATGAACGATATGAGATTGTCGAGCCGCAACTACCGACAACGGATGGAAATCCGACTCCGCCGCTTCGTGACGGACAAAATCCCGTTGGATGCTATTGGGACGATGACGAATACGAATGCTACTACGCGAACGGATGGGAATGCGAATACGAATACGGGCGATGGGAATGCGAGTACGAAGGGCGTTCCGGTCTTGGTACGCGCAGTTATTATCAGTTGCCGGACGAAGGCGATGACGCGTTTCGCGGCGATTTGTCGCAAAACATTCGCGGCTATTTGCAAAACGGCGCGGACTTGGGCGACTTTCGCTTTGCCGCCGATTCCGAATTGCGCGATATGCACTTGGAATATCGCGCATCCCCGTTGCAGGGCGAACGGGTGGGATTATTTGCGGACTTCGGATTTCGCCGCGAAAACAGCGGCGAAACGGCGGCGCATTACGGCAAAATGACGGGATTATATTCCGCCCCGTTTGGTGCGGATTTGTATGCGAGTTTTTCCGCCGGACGGGTGGATTCCGAAGTGCATGAAAACACCGCTCTGCGCGGGTATTCTTTCGGCGTTTTCTTGCGCGACATTCCGCGCGAAAACATTTCCGCGCATTTTCGCATGCGCAGCGTTTTGTCAGCGGACGAAGTGGCAGAAAACAAATTCGCCGCCGACATTCACATCGGTGAAGAAAATGCGCAATGGCAAATCGGCGGATTTTACACGCCGAATGCGAACAAAGCGGAAGTCCGAATTAACGCCGTTAATCGTTTTTGACGGCGGAAAGATGAAAACAAAAGGCGGCGGGGAAACTCGCCGCTTTTTTTTGCGAAAATGCGGGCGGAAATGCGGGCGAAACGCATAAATCTCTGAAAAACGGGATTTTTCGGACTTCGGCAACGAAAAAATAGGGTTATGAAAACATTTCGTAGACCTCTTAAAGCATTTCGTAGACCTCTCAACACATTTCGTAGACCTCTGAAAACATTTCGTAGACCTCTCAACACATTTCGTAGACCTCTGAAAACATTTCGTAGACCTCGCAACACATTTCGTAGACCTCGCAACACATTTCGTAGACCTCTGAAAACATTTCGTAGACCTCGCAAAACATTTCCGAGACCAATCAGCTGTCATTTTTCCCGTGTTTTATGTTTTAATATCTCCGGTATTTTAATAATCACAAACCAAAAAGGAAATAAAACTATGAGATTATCTCAAACATACGCCGACCATTCGGCAGAACTGCTGACAATGGTGAACTACATAATGGGGGCGGACGGATTGCCGACCGAAGATGCAATTCGTCTCGGAATTGATGCAAACGATATTGCGGAAATTTCACAACTCCGCTTGCAATTTGAATCCGCCTATCAAGTGTATAAAAATCCGAACACGCATAACGCAATTACGATAGGCGAAATGCGGATAGCGGACAACAACGCCTACACGGTAGTTTTGCCGTTTCGTCAGCGGATAAAAATGGGTAAGGCAGAACTCACGCCCGCCGATTATGAAAATCTCGGAATCCACGAAGACAAAGCAACGCGTACACCCGCCGAACTTCCGACTGATGTACCGACTCTTGTTATTGTGGAAATTCGTCCGATGGCGATAACTTTTGAGGCAACGGAACAAAGCACGGAAGCGGTGAACCGATTGCGGTTGCCGAAACGCTGCCGCATAGCCCGAGAAATGGCGATTGTCCCGCAGGGAACTGAACCGACGGAAACCGATTATCATTCGTTAGATACTGCGGGGCATAGCCGTTTTACGATTATGTTTAACGCCGCCGAAGTTGGAATGAATGCGTATGTCCGAATCGCGTACGAAAATACGGCGGGGCGGGGTCCGTTTTCTATGCCAGAACGTGCAGTAATCGCCTGATTACAAAAACAAACAAAAACGGCGGATGGGAGAAAGAATCCCGTCCGCCGTTTTCTTTTGCAAAAACAAGTTTATCGGCGGGCGGCGATGGAATCGGCATGTTCGGTTCCGGACAATGGACGGTGTGGGAGGGATACGCCGCTGTCAAACTGATGAAGGCGGGTTTTCGTTCCAACAACATAGATCCGAACGCCCGTCATTGTATGGCGTCCGCTGTGGCGGCGATGATTCGCACTTTCGGAATTGACGAACCGCCGGGTTGCTACGACGACATAGAAGCCGCGGACGCGTTCGTGTTGTGGGGATCCAATATGTCGGAAATGCATCCGATATTGTGGTCGCGAGTCGCCGACCGCCGCCTGTCCAATCCGCATGTAAAAGTCGCGGTACTTTCGGTATTTGAAAACCGTTCTTTTGAACTCGCCGATTTGCCGATTGTTTTTAAGCCGCAAAGCGATCTCGCCGTGTTGAACGGAATCGCCAATCTTATTATTAAAAGCGGGCGGGTCAATCATGATTTCGTCCGGCGGCATGCGGTTTTTCGCCGCGCCAACACCGATATCGGATACGGATTGCGCGAGTCGCATCCGCTGCAAAAATCGTCCGCAAACGCGGCGGCGGCGGGCGGTTCTTCGCCGATGACTTTTGCGGAATACGCCGCTTTTGTCGCCGAGTACACGCCGCAACGGGTGCAAGAGTTGTCCGGCGTGGACGAAGATGCGTTGCGCCGTCTCGCCGATTTGTACGCCGATCCCGACATTAAAATAACTTCGTTTTGGACGATGGGATTTAACCAACACACGCGCGGCGTTTGGTGCAATCATTTGGTGTACAATTTGCATTTGTTGACCGGCAAAATTTCGTCGCCGGGCAACTCGCCGTTTTCGCTGACCGGTCAACCTTCCGCTTGCGGGACGGCGCGCGAAGTTGGCACTTTTTCGCATCGTCTGCCCGCCGATATGGTTGTCGCCAATCCCGAACACCGTGCGCGTGCCGAAAAAATATGGCAACTGCCGCCGGGCGTTATTCCGGCGAAACCCGGGCGGCATGCGGTTGCCCAAAATCGCGCCTTGCGGGATGGCGATATTAACGCCTACTGGGTGATGGTCAACAATAATATGCAGGCGGCGGCGAATATGCTGGAAGAAGGGTATCCGGGCTATCGCAATCCGAAAAACTTTATCGTCGTTTCCGATGCCTATCCGACTTTGACGGCGCAAACCGCCGACCTGATTTTGCCGACTGCAATGTGGGTGGAAAAAGAAGGCGCGTACGGCAATTCGGAACGGCGCACTCAGTTTTGGCGGCAACTTGTCCGCGCGCCCGGCGAATCGCGTTCCGATTTGTGGCAACTAATGGAGTTTTCCAAACGATTCAAAACGGAAGAAACTTGGACGGAAGAAGTTTTGCGGGCGCATCCGTCCTATCGCGGCAAAACGCTGTACGAAGTTTTGTTTTTGAACGGCGCGGTCGACCGGTTTCCCGTATCCGACATTCCGGCGGAATACGAAAATCACGAAGCCGATGCTTTCGGTTTTTATCCGCAAAAAGGATTGTTTGAAGAATACGCCGCTTTCGGGCGCGGCAAGGCGCACGACCTCGCGGATTTTGAAACCTATCATCGCACGCGCGGTTTGCGTTGGCCGGTGGTGGACGGACGCGAAACGCGCTGGCGTTTTCGTGCCGGCGAAGATCGCTATGTGCCGTCTGCCGAAAAAGATGTTTATTTTTACGGACACGCCGACGGACGCGCGCGCATTTTTGCCGCACCGTTTGAACCGGCGGCGGAATCGCCCGACGACGATTATCCTTTTTGGCTTTGCACCGGCAGAGTTTTGGAACATTGGCATTCCGGTTCCATGACGGCGCGCACGCCGGAGTTGCATCGGGCGATGCCGCAAGCGTTAATTTATATGCATCCCGATGATGCGCGGCGTTTGGAGTTGCGGCGCGGCGGTGCGGCGGTCGTAGAATCGCGGCGCGGCGAAATGCGCGCGCGGGTGGAAACGCGCGGACGAAACCGTCCGCCGCCGGGATTGATTTTTGTACCTTGGTTTGACGCCGGGCGGCTGATTAACAAAATTACGTTGGACGCCACGGATCCGATTTCCAAACAAACGGATTTTAAGAAATGCGCGGTTCGTATTCGGCGCGTCTGATTGTTTTTTGTCTGGCGTTGTCTGCGGCGGCGGCGGCGCAACAACCTATCGGCGGGCGCCGCGATTTGCCGATAGACATTTCCGCACCGCCGCCGCCGATTGCGCCGCATGAAGACCGCGACATTCGCCGTGCGCGCGCCTATCCCGAACAGCCGCCGACCATTCCGCACGCGATTGAAGGGTACGAAATCAGCGTACGCGGCAACAAATGTTTGTCGTGTCATTCGCGTCGCCGTGCGGCGGCAACCGGCGCACCGATGGCGGGCGTTTCGCATTTTCGCGGACGCGATATGCAAATTCGTTCCGAAATTTCACCGGCGCGATATTTTTGTACGCAGTGTCATGTACCGCAAACCGCCGCACCGCCGCCGGTCGCCAACGATTTTATTGACGGCGCGGATTTGCCGGCGGAATAAGTGATGCGGCGAACGGCGAAAGAGATTTTGCGCGCCGTTTTGCGTCCGGCGGTTTGTCTATCGCTGGGTTTTTTAACCGCCGGAGGATTTGCGGCGGGCGTTTTGTTTTGGGGCGGATTCAACACCGCGTTGGAGTTGACGAACACCGAGACGTTTTGCATTTCCTGTCACGAAATGCGCGACAATGTTTATGCGGAATTGCAGCGGACGGTGCATTATACGAATCGTTCCGGCGTACGCGCGACTTGTCCGGATTGTCATGTGCCGTACGAATGGACGGATAAAATCGCGCGCAAAGTCGCCGCCTCCAAAGAGGTTTGGGGTTGGGTTTTCGGCGTCATCAACACGCGCGAAAAATTTCAAGCGCACCGCCGCGAAATGGCTGAACGGGAATGGAAGCGATTGAAAGAAAACGATTCTTTGGAATGCCGCAACTGCCATCGTTTTGAATCCATGGATTTCGCCGCACAATCGCCGCGCGCCGCCGAATTTCACCGCCGCGGCATCGCCGAACAGGGATTGACTTGCATAGATTGCCACAAAGGAATCGCTCACGAACTCCCCGACATGACCGGCGTCCCCGGCTGGCAATAACCTTTTTTTCCACAATTTAATTTTTACGCCGGATTCCAATTTTCGCAAAGGCGAAATGGCGAAAATAAAGTTTACCATTTCCGCAAAGGCGGCGGAATTTCACCGAAAATAAAGTTTACCATTTCCGCAAAAGGCGGCGGAATTTCACCGAAAATAAAGTTTACTATTTCCGAAAAAGGCGGCGGAATTTCACCGAAAATAAAGTTTACCATTTCCGCAAAGGCGGGAATGGAAAGTTCTTTTTTTCTCTTTCCGTCGACTAAGTTATTTTTTCCGAAATAACGAATTTGCAAGAAATCTTAAAACATTTTTCCGAGACCGATTAAAACATTTTTGAGAAATCTTAAAACATTTTCCGAGACCGGTTAAAACATTTGCAAGAAATCTTAAAACATTTGCGGGGAATGGAATCGGGGCGGCGTTATTATTTTTGTCGGGAAGTTTTGTATAATCGCATAAAAGGAGGATAAATGACTTATATCGTTTTGGACAAATGTATCCGATGTAAATATACCGATTGCGTGGAAGTGTGTCCGGTGGATTGCTTTCACGAAGGCCCGAATATGCTGGCGATTGATCCCGAAGAATGCATAGATTGCTCGCTGTGCGTGCCGGAATGCCCCGTCAATGCAATCGTTTCCGAAGATGAGTTGGGCGAAGAACAACAGCAGTTTTTGCAACTCAATCGCGAACTCGCCGAACAATGGCCGGTGATTTGCGAACGCAAAGAACCGCCGCCGGATGCGGACGAATGGCGCGATGCACCCGACAAACTTAAATATCTTGAACGATAATATCGCGCCTTCGCTTGTTGCCGCCGCCGCATTTTTGCGGGCGCATCCGCACACACTTTGCATCACCGCCCGCAATGGCGATTCTGCCGTTTTGCAAAAACTTTTGGCGGCAGACGGCGGCGGACTTTCGCCGTCTGTTATTTCAACGGACAATTTGCAAACCGCCGCCGCATGCGTTCGCGCCCCGCATCTTGTTGTTGCCGCCCGACTTGCGGCAGTTTCCGCCGCCGCTGTTCGCCGCGAACGCATTCTCGCTGTTTATCAATTGCTCAACGATTCTTCGCCGTCTGAAAATGCCGCGATTTTATTTTCGCGTGCCGCCGCCCTCGCGGATTTTTTTGATGAGTTTGTCGAATCGCGTCCGTCTTTGACAATTGCCGCCGATGAAATTCCGCGATTGTGCGAAGAAATGTTGCGCGAAACCGGTGCCGGATTTTCCAAACCCGAAACCGAAGTTGTGTCGCTGTTGTGGGAGTTGTTGCATTCGCGTTTGCATATTGCCCGCGATACATTGGCGGAATTCGCCCGCATTGCGCCGCCGATTGTTTTTGCGGGAAGCGAATCGCCGCGCCCGTGGATTGCCGATTTTTTGCGGCAGTGCGCGAACGGTGCCGATATATTTGCGCCGCCCGAAAGCGCACCGGACGGCGACATTGCCGAATGGCGTCCGCCTGCTGCGCACATTGTTCGCTGTTTTGAAGGCGCCGCCCCTTCTTTGAATCGCGCTGCCGGTTTGGCGTTGACGATGGTGCGACAATTTGCGGCGGCGGATAAATCGGTCGGCATTGTCGTCTACGACCGTTTGCTGGCGAGGCGGTTGCGGGCGCTTGCCGAAACGCGCGGAATTCGCATACAAGACGATGGCGGATGGCGGATGGAAACATTGTCATTCGGCGGTGCGTTGCGGCAATGGTGCGATGCGGTGTTTGCATTTACCCCGGCGAGTTTCGGCGCGATTTTGTCGCCGCCGTTTTGGCGATACGATTCGCATCGCGCCGATGCCGCAGAAGAATGGCGGCAACTTGTTGCGGGCGATAAATCGTTGCCGAATTCGTTGCGCGATTTTGAACAAGCGCGATTTGCAAATGCGGCATTTGCGCCGATTGCCGAAAAGTTGGCGGCGGCGCGGGATAAATGTCCGTCCGCGGCGACTCCGCGCGAATGGACGCGGTGGCTTCTCGCACATTCGGCGGCGGCAGCGGCGGCGTGGCGCGATGATCCGGTTGCGGCGCGATTGCGCGCAAAACTCGCGGCGGCGGATGGCGAATCGCGTTTGACTGCATCCGCTTTTCGCGCGTGGTTGCAGATGTTTATGCGCACCGAAACCGGCGGCGGCGGCGATGTTTCCGGTCGCGCGTGTTTTGTTTTGCCGACAACTTTGCGGCGTTTTGATTCGCTTATTTTGCTCGGCGCACACGGCGGCAACTTGCCGGTTGCGCCCGATTTATTTTGGGGCGAAAACGGACGGCGGGCGATGCAATTGCCGTCCCGCGAAACGGAAATCGCCCGTCAACTCGCGCAATTCGCCCGCCTGATAAAATCGCATTCGCACATTGCCGCAGTGCGGTACGAAACTGGACACGGGCGCGATTGTGCGCCTTCGCCTTTTTGGACTTTGCTGACGGACGAAATTAAAAACAACGGCGGCGTTGTGGAAATAATCGCGCCGCCGCCCGCGCAATCTTCCCGTCTTTCTGTTTGTCCGCCGCCGCCTGCCGCCGGACGATTGCGCGCGCCGCCGGATTCCGTGTGGATTACTGCCGCCGCCGATTTAATGCGCTGTCCGTATCGTTTTTTTGCGCATCATCTTTTGCGGCTGGACGAAAGCGAGGAAGACGATATTTTATTACCCGCCCGGCGCGGCGCGTTGTTGCATCGCGGATTGAAAAACTTTATTGAAAATGCGGGAGACGAAACCGATGCCGACAAACTTTTTGCGTTGTGGAAAACGACTCTCGCCGCATTGCCTGCAACCCGCGCGGGCGCGAAACTCGCCGTTCAGCATTGGATTTTGCGCGGCGCGTTATTTGTCCGCAACGAAGCCGCACGGCGTGCCGAGGGATGGGCACCGGATGCGTTGGAATGTGCGGCGGAAACGATACTCCCGCCGCGATATGGCGGTTTTGCATTGCGCGGGCGGATAGACCGCATAGACCGCAATAGCCGCACCGGAGAATGGACGATTACCGATTATAAAAGCGGCGGTGCGCCTAACAAAAAAGCGATGCAAACCGGCGAAGAACCGCAACTGCCGCTGTATGAAATTGTTGCCGGCAAACCGCAAGCGCGATGGCGAATTTGCCGTCCGGCGGATGATGCGAAAACTATTGAAACCGGCGGAGACGCGTTGCGCATTGCCGCACGATTGCGCATTGCCGCCGCGCAAATTGTCGGCGGCGCACCGCTTTGCGCCCGCAAAAGCGACGAATGTGTCGGATGTGCCGCCCGCCGATTGTGCCGCCGCGATCATTGGCGGACGGAAGCGATTGACGAAAACGCCGCACATTAAGTAAAATTCGCGGATGAAAAACGATTCTATTTTGTCGCGATTGTCGCGCGGTGCGGCGGAAGTTTTGCCGGACGGCGAACTGCAACAAAAACTCGCCCTCGGACGACCGCTGCGCATAAAAGCCGGTTTTGACCCGACGAGTCCCGATTTGCATCTCGGGCATACTGTGCTGATGCAAAAAATGCGTCATTTTCAAGATGCGGGGCATACCGTGATTTTTCTTGTCGGCGATTTTACCGCCGCTATCGGCGATCCGAGCGGGCGTGATTCCGCCCGTCCGCCGTTGTCGCCCGCGCAAATAACCGAAAACGCCGCGACTTATGCCGCGCAGGCGTTTAAGATTTTGGACCGCGACAAAACCGAAATTCGCCGCAATTCGGAATGGTTCGGAAAAATGTCCGCCGCCGAAATGATACAACTTGCGGCGCGTCATACCGTCGCGCGAATGTTGGAGCGGGACGATTTTTCTAAACGATACGCCGCCCGCAAAAGCATCGCGATTCACGAATTTTTATATCCGCTGGTGCAAGGTTACGATTCTGTCGCCTTGAACGCCGATGTGGAACTGGGCGGCACGGATCAAAAATTCAATCTTCTCGTCGGGCGCGAATTGCAAAAACAATACGGCGGGGCGGGGCAGTGCATCATAACAATGCCGCTGCTGGAAGGAACGGACGGCGTCCGCAAAATGTCCAAAAGTTTCGGCAATCATATCGGCGTCGACGAAAGTGCGGAAGAAATTTACGGCAAAACAATGTCCGTTTCGGACGATTTAATGTGGCGTTATTATGCGTTGCTTTCCGCCCGCAGCGAAGACGAAATTCGCACGATGCGCGATGCCGCAGCGGATGGCGAAAATCCGGCGCAATACAAAAAAATGTTGGCGTGCGAGTTGGCGGCGCGTTTTTGCGGGGCGAATGCCGCCGAAGCGGCGGCGACAAAATTCGCGGCGACTTTCGCGCGTGGCGAAGTACCGGCGGATATGCCCGATTATCATCCGCAGGCGGATGCGCCGTTGTTTTATGTGCTGAAAGAGGCGGGGCTTGCCGATACTTCTTCGGCGGCGAAACGGCTGATTTTGCAAGGTGCGGTCAAACTGGACGGCGATACCGTGCGCGATCCCGATTATCGTTTGCCGCGCGGAAAACGGATTACGGCGCAAGCGGGGCGGCGGCGATTTGCGCGTCTTTGTACATGACCCGCGCGGACGGGTGGGCGATTGCCGTTGCAATTATATGCACGATGATTTTTGCGAGTGTCGGTTCGCTGATTTTGCCGACTCTCACATTAAATTTGGAAGCGCGCGGCGAATCGTCGCTGATTATCGGCGCATTCGGCGCGTTGCTGGGACTCGCCGCGATTGTCGGTACGCCGTTTGCGCCGTTTATCGTCCGCCGTTTGGGGGCGGGCGCGGCGTTGTCGGGGGCGCTGGCGATTACCGCCGCCGCCGATTTGTCCTATCCGCTGTTTGCCGATTCGTTGGCGGCGTGGTTTGCGATTTATTTTATTTCCGCGCTGGCGGTGGGGCTGGTGTTTGTCATCGCGGAAACGATTATTACAACTCTCGCGCCGCCTTCTCGCCGCAGTTTAATTCTCGGTTTGTATGCGACCGGTTTTTCGTTGGGATTTGCGTTGGGACCGGTGATTTTGCAATTTACCGGCATTCGCGGCTGGACGCCGTTTGTCGTTGCCGCGTCGCTGGCATTGACGGGCGCGGTGTTGGCGGCGGCGGCGCGAATCCCGAAATCCGCGACTCCGGTGGCAATTACCGCCGGTTTTTGGAAACCGCTGGCGGCGGCACCGCTGCCGTTTGTGTGCGCGTTTTCATTGGGTGCGGCGGAAATGTCGGTGTATGATTTGCTGCCGATTTACGCGCGAAAACTGGAATTTGGAATCGCGGAAGCGGTATTTTTGCTGACCGTATTCAGTGTCGGTACTTTGCTTTTGCAGCCGCTGGTGGGCGTTGCGGCGGACAAATTTAATTCGCGCAAAATGCTGGCGTTTGCGGCTTTCGGTGCGGTTTCGGGGGCGGCGGCGTTGCCGTTTTTGTTGCCCGGTGCGGCGGCGGCGGAAGATCCGGCGCAATGGGCGAAACTTTTGTATCTGGGCGTTTGGGGCGGATTGTTGATGGCGGTGTATCCGCTTGGTTTGGCGCAGGCGGCGCGCATTTTTCCGCGCGCGAAACTTACGGCGGCGAATGCGCTTTTCGGATTTTGCTACGGCGGCGGCGCGCTTTTCGGGCCGGCGTTGACCGGTGCGGCGATGGATATTTCGCCGCACGGAATTGCGGTAACGCTGGCGTTATTTGCCGCCCTGCCCCTTTTCGCGTTTCGTCTTCGCGGGCAACCGCCGCATTGAAAACGCCCGCCCCGCTTTGATGGTTTTGCGATAAAAAACGGCGAATCATCGGCGCATAAATCGCCCGCCGCCGGGTGCTATTTTTTTTCGGAGATTTTTGTGGTATAATCCCAAAGCAACGCCGCGGGGTGCGGCGGGAAAGCCGAAAGGACGAAAAATGAAGAATACGATATTGACCGGGGGAATTTTAGCGGCGATGCTCGCCGTTTCCGGATGTTCCACCATCTTGCGCGGGACGCATGAAAAAGTGGAAATCACCAGCACGCCGCCGCAGGCGCATTGCCGCATTTACCGCGAAAGCACGGGCTATCTCAAAGCCGTCGCTACGCCGGGGGCGGTTTATATTCCGCGCGCCGCCGAACCGATTCAAGTCGTCTGCAAAAAAGACGGTTATAAAACGACAACCGTCACCGCCTCTCCGGCATTGACGAGCGACATTGTCGGCAATAGCGCGGGTATTGCGGCATTCGGGTCGCCCGGCATTATCGCCGGCGCGATTATAGACGGCGCAAACGGCGCAAATCGCGATTTACCGCAAACTATCGCGGTGCATTTGCAACCATCAGACAAATAATCTTATTTGTTTCGTCCGCCGCATTGATTCCGATGCGGCGGACGGGCGCGTTTATTTGCGCGGTTTCTGATGTTTTTTTGCGGAATTCGCCGCCGCTTCTTCCAAACGGGCAATTTGCGATTCCAACGCGCGCAAACGAATAACCGCGCGAGAAAGCATTTCGCAATGGACGTCAAACTCTTCGCGCCCGACAACATTCAATCGCGATAAAATTGCTGCGGCAACGGCGGCGCCGTTTTTTTTCATCTCTTCCGCCGGAAACTCCGCCAGCAAACGCGCAAGTCGTGCCGATATATCGTCTTTCATCGCGCCGCCGCCGTCCGAAAAGTCATCATCCGATAGGGCGGCAAAAGCACGAGAATCATCAAAATTTTCGCCGCCAAATCTCCCGCCGCCAATGTCGCCCACGGCACGCCGCTGCCGGCAAAAGCGAGAAAGAAAAACAAAAAAGTATCGACAACAGACGCCGGTGCGGAAGAGGCGAGCGGCGGCAACCACCATGCGGCACGCCGCAAACGGTGAAATACGGCGACATCCAAAAGTTGTGCGGCGACAAACGCCATTCCCGATGCGGCAGCAATGCGCACCGCCAGCACCGCCGAATCGCCGCCCGCATACACGACAAAAAACGACAGCGGCAGTCCGAAAACAAATCCGAAAAACACCACTTTTCGCGCGCAAGTCGGACCGGCGATGCGATTGACGCAATCGCTAACGAGAAACGCCAGCGGATAACTGAACGCCGCCCATGTCAAAAAATCGCCGAGCGGAATCAACACCAGAAAATTGGACAACGCCAGCACCGCCGCCATCGCCGCCGCCCCGCCCCAAAATGCTTTGTTATGCATGGCGGAATTGTATCCGTTTTCCGCCGTTTGCATAAAAGCGGCGAGTTTATCCGTCCGGCGAAAAAGTATCAATATGAATGGAAATTAATTCCACTTCGCCGGCGTTCGGTGCGGTGCGCAACACCGAATGATATTGCCCGAAAGAACTGACGCCAATTCGCCATTCGGTTTCGCCGGAAGTCGCGACGGAGGGCTGAAAAGGGCGGTCGTTTATCAGCAATTCCAACCGCTGCGGCGCGTCCGTTTTGTGAATCGCTTTGTAGGAAATGATGCCGGGGTTTGCCGAAAACCAGCGATTTGCCAAAGTAATGCCGCCGCCGGATGCAAGCAAGCGACCGTCTCTTAACGGCAGCAGTTCGGGAAAATTCAAAGAACGCCGATGATGTGCGGGATTGACGGAGACGGGCAAAATCGCGTTTATCTGCCATCGCGTAATCGCCTCGGCGACAACCGTACCGGGCGCATGCGCAGTCAAAAGCGCAACGCAAAAACGGGCGCATGGAAATAAAGTCGGTGTCGCCAAATGGGCGGTGATGTATGGCATTCCGGCGAACATCCAGCCGCAAAATCCGAAAACAATCGCCGCAATCCGGGCGTTTTGCCGGACGCCGCCGCCGCGTTTTTGCGCGCGCGTTTTTCGTTTTCCTTGCGGAATCGGCGACAAAAACCACGCGTAATATACAAAAATCATCGCCAGCAACATCCACATCTGATAAAAATGTCGCGCCCAATCCACCGAAACAAATTGCAGCGGCACAAGCGTTAATATCGCGGCGGACGGCAGAAGATAGTCCGCGATTTGTCGCGTTTTTTCGTCATCGCCGGCGAATCGGAGACGCAGTTTGCGAGTCCAAATCGGCAATGTCGCCGCCGCCAAAAGCGGCGGACCGCCGAAAATGAAAACGCCGATTAACGCGTTGCGGGAATGCATGGACATTTCGGATATTCTTTCCAGCGGTTTTGCGAATCCGACCGACAAATTGCTTTCCCGCAAATGTTCCACTTGCGTCAAAATTTCCGAAAATCCGGTTGCGCGCAAAAGTTGTTCCGCAGCATCGCCGTCGTGCAGAACGGACAAAAGCAAAAACAACATCGGTTGCGCCGCCACTGCCGCCGCCCAATGCATTCGGCGGGCGCGAAATTCGGGCAACCGCCACGCCGCATGCAATGCCGCCAGACCGATTCCGGCGGCAAACAATATCGCTTGCCGATGCAACAAAACGCCGACAAACAAAAATAGCGCGAACCAAAACGGACGCCGCCCGACCAACGCCGCCGCCGCACACAACCCGAAAAAGAAAACATAAACATCCATAAAACCGATATGCAAAGCGAATTCTTTCCACACCGGCGACAACAACAAAAGCGCGGCAAACGCCAGCATCGCAACGCGCGAAGGCGGCGGAAATTTAAGAATAATGCGCGGAAATAAAAGCGCCCACAAAAACAAAATATTAATGAATGTCATTGCAGTTTGAATTTTCGGCACGACAGATTGCACCTGTGCGGGAGAAGGAACACCGGCGAAAAGTTTGACAAGCGAGCCCGCCAATCCGCGATGAACATACCCTTCGCCGTAATGAAAATACCAGTGATACAACTGCCACTTGTCAAACGGACCGACATTTACCGACCAGAAAGTCGCGCCCGCATATATCAAAATGAGAAGGGATGCAATCGCGGCACCATAATCGGCGTGCCCGATTTTCGGAAAAGATATGCGCGGAATTAATTTAATTCGCAAAACTCCGCCCGCCGCCGTTTTCTCCTTTTATGCAATTTGCCGCGTACTTAATTAAGTTAATAATTAAGTTAAGCGGCGACCGGTTTTTGCATAAATGCATTACGAATTTCGTAAATGTTCGATTTAACTTTCGTCCACCGTTTATCAAAATCGTTAATGCGCGCGGGCAATTCTTTTTTGACGATTTTCATTTTTTGTTTCAGAAAACCGAAAAAGTTTTCCGAGAACCAATAACCGCCGACACTGCCCGCAGTTGTTAAACAAAGCGCAACGATTTTAATATTCATCATAACTTTCCTTTTTCAGTTAAATTAATTTGCAATGCATTATACTCGTTTTTTTTGCCGCACAGAAAGCAATTTCTCCGTTTCAGGAAAAAAACTATACCACCGCGCCCGCCGGATTTTCCGTGCGCGGATCGGATTTTTCTTCAATAAAATCTTCCCGCGTCAATCCGAGATACAGCGCAATCGGACCGCTGATTAGTACCGAAGAATAGATACTGGAAAAAATGCCGATTGTCAGCGCCAGCGCGAACAAAAACAGCGCATCGCCGCCGAAAAACAACATTGCCAAAACCGCCAACTGCGTGGAACCGTGCGTGATTATCGTGCGCGCCCATGTTTGCGTGATGGACACATCCAACATTTCCGCCGCCCCGCCCGCCGAACGCGTTGAGCGAAAGTTTTCGCGTACGCGATCAAAAATCACCACCGATTCGTTGACCGAATAACCGAGAATTGCCAAAGTCGCGGCAAGTACCGGCAGATTAAATTCCCATTGAAACAGCGAAAACAATCCCAAAATAAAAACCACATCGTGAAGATTAGCGATAATCGCGCCCGCCGCCATTCGCCACTTAAAGCGGAAAGATAAATAAATCATAATGCCCGCTACGACAAAGAGCAACGCCAACGCGCCCGCCAAAAACAATTCGTCGCCGACTTGCGGACCGACATATTCCAGCCGCCGCAACGACGCATCCGCATCCAAAGCGCGCAACGATTCCATCACGCGCGTGGAAAGTTCCGCCCCCGATTCTTCGGGCGGGGCTTTGATAATAAAAAGTCCGTCGCCGCTTTGTTGTACCGGCGAGTCGGCGAGTCCCGTTTTTGCCAATGCACCGCGCACCGCCGCGACACTCGGCGCGCGTTCAAAAGCGGTTTCAATCACCGTGCCGCCCGTAAAATCCACGCCGAAATTTAAACCGCGAAATATTAACGACAATATGCAAACGACAAGAAATAGCGAGGATACCGCGCCGGTAATGCCGCGATATTTCATCAGCGGCAACACTTTTTTGAGATTTAATGCGCGCAATCCGAGCGGCAAATATTTCGCCCGCCGCCGTTCAAAAGCCAAATTGACCAGCGCGCGCGACCCTTGCACCGCCGAAAACATGGAAGTCAAAATGCCGAAACACAAAACCACCGCAAAACCGCGCACCGGTCCGGAACCGAACAAAAACAACGCGACACCGGCGATAAGAGTCGTGAGATTGGAATCTACGATTGTCGTAAAGGCGCGTCCGTAGCCCGCATTAATCGCCACTCCCGGCGGTTTTCCCGCGTCCGTTTCTTCGCGGATTCGTTCGTTAATTAGCACATTCGCGTCTATCGCCATGCCGAGCGTGAGGGCGAATCCCGCCAGCCCCGGCAATGTCAAAGTCGCGTCTGCAGCCGCTAACAACGCCGTCAACATCAGCATATTCGCCAGCAATGCGCCCACCGAAATGATTCCGAACGCCGCATAATACGCCGCGATAAACAGCGCAATCGCGACAAATCCGCCGATAACCGAATTGACACCGCGGCGGATATTGTCCGCCCCCAGCGACGGTCCGACCGTCCGTTCTTCCACAATTTCCAGCGGTGCGGCGAGCGAACCGGAGCGCAACAAAAGCGATAATTCGGCGGCTTCGGCGGCACTCATTTGTCCGTGAATTAAAAAATTGACATACAACTCTTCGTTAATGACCGGCGCGCTGATAATTTCGGCACTTTCTTTGTCGCGCAATAAAATCGCCAGCCGTTGCCCGACTCGCGGGCGGGTGTGTCGTTTCATTTTTTCGCCGCCCGCCACATCCAACTCAATATGCACCGCCGGTTGATTGTTTTGGTTGTAGCCGGGGCGCGCATCGGTGATATTTTCGCCGGTAATGACCGCCTGTTTTCCTACAATCAGCGGCGCGCCGTCCCGTTCGTAAAATAACTCTCCCCGCGGCGGCAAAAGCCCTTTTTCGGCGCGGCGGATGACCGCGCGGGATGAAGATTTTTGTTCGTCCACGCCGCGCAACTCCAATGCGGCGGTGCGTCCCAGAATTTTTTTGGCGTTTGCGGTATCTTGCACGCCGGGGAGTTGCACGGCGATTCGCGAATCGCCTTGTCGTGTGATGACCGGTTCGGCGACTCCCAACTCGTCCACGCGATTGCGCAATGTTTCCAGATTTTGTTGCATTGTCAATTCGGCGATTTCGTCCCGCGCCGAATCGGACAGCGCGAATTGCATTTTTGTCGCGGTTTCCGGCGGGGGAATTAATGCCGGAAATTGGTCGGTAATCATTTCCAGCGCGGCGGCGGCGGCGGTTAAATCGGGAAATTCGGCGACCAGCGTATTGCCTTCTGTTTCCGCGACCGCCCCGCGAAACTCCTCTTCCAGCGCGCCGCCGATTCCACTCAATCGTTTTTGTATGGCGAAATCCAAATCCACTTGCAAAAGAAAATAAACGCCGCCGCGCAAATCCAGACCCAGCGACAGCGGTTTTGCCCCGACCGCCCGCAACCACGCCGGCGCATCTGTTTTGGTATTGTAGGCAACCACATAACGTCCGCCCAGCGACTCGGCAATGACCGCACGGGCGGCGATTTGCGTTTCGGAATCGGCGAATGTCGCTTCTATTAAATTGTCTTGCAGCGCGACCGATTCGGCTTGCAAATCCGCCGCCTGCAATGCGCCGCGTACGGCGTCCAAAACCGCGGCATTAAGGGGCGCGTTGACGCTGCCAGCGCGCACTTGCAAAACCGGCGATTTGGAATAGGCGGACGGGATGGCGTAAATCGCTGCGACCGACAACAACGCGGCAATCAGCGCAAATTTCCAAAGCGGGAAACGCGACATCGGGGGATTAAAGTTTTTCCAAAGAACCGGCGGGCAGAAGCGATTGGATGGATTGTTTTTGGAATGCAATATTGACGCCGCCGGTTTCCAGCACAATCGCGTTGTCGGTGATTTTAATCACCTTGCCGAAAATCCCGCCCGAAGTCATCACTTCATCGCCGACCGACAGGGCTTCCAGCATCGCTTTGTGGGCTTTGGCGCGTTTTTGTTGGGGGCGAATCAGCAACCAATAAAAAACCGCCATAATTAAAATAAGCGGCACAAAACTCGCCAGCGCACTGCCTTCGCCGCCTGCGGCTTGCGCAAATGCGGCATCCGTGCAAATCAACGCAACGGCGGCGGCAAACCATCCTGCACGCAAACGCCCGACAAACAAACGCGATATTTTCATCGCCGCCATTATAGCACATTCGCGCCCATTTCATCCCCCGCCCGCTGCCATTTTTTTGCGGAAAACGGGATGCGCTTTTTTCGCCTTTCCCGCCGGAAAATATCAGGAAAATATCAATTTCCGCCCGCAAGTTTATGCAGATGTCGCGCCAGCAAATCGGTTTCCATATTGACTTTGTCGCCGGGGGCGAGATTTCCCAAAGTCGTTTGCGAAAGGGTGTGCGGGACAATTTGCACAGAAAAATCGCGGGCGTTCGTGTCGTTGACCGTCAGCGATACGCCGGACAAGGCGATTGAGCCTTTGCGGACGATGAATCGCATCAGCGGCGGCGGCGGCGTAAAAACCATTCGCCGTCCGCCGTCCGCGGTTTTTTCGGCGGATTTTACTCGCGCGATTCCGTCTATATGACCGGAAACGAAATGCCCGCCGAGTTTGTCGCCGACGGCGAGAGGATATTCCAAATTGACGGCGGCGTTTTGTCGCCACGGTGCGCAACAAATGATGGTTTCAGACGACAATGTCGCAAAAAAACAATCGGCGGCGATGGTTTCGGCGGTAAGACATGCGCCGTCTGCGGCGATACTGTCGCCGGGCTTTGCGCCTCGCAACCATTCGCCGGGCGCACCGATGACAATTTTTGCGCCCGCCTCCGCCTCGGCGGCGGTGATTTTTTTGACGATGCCCCGCGCGGTGATGAGTCCGGTAAACATTGAATTTGTGCGCATAACGGTGGGTCTGGTTGGATTTGAACCAACGACCCCACGCTTATCAAGCGTGTGCTCTGACCAACTGAGCTACAGACCCGTATCGCGTGCGGCATTATACCGCATTGCGGTTTTTTACGATAATGCGTTGCAAATCGCCGCATTTTATCTGTTGCGGACGCACCGCCGCATTCTGATTTATAATCTTGCAAAATGCAGGAAAACGCTTTCGTACATTTGCGCGTTCACAGCGAATATTCCGTCAACGAAGGCGCCGCCCGCCTGTCGCCGCAAAACAAAAATGAAGACGACACCGTCGCACGGCGCGCCGCCGAATTGGGAATGCCCGCCCTCGGTCTCGCCGATTTGGGCAATATGTTCGGCGCGGTAAAGTTTTACGAATCGTGCCGCAAGCAGGGCATCAAACCGGTTATCGGCTGCGAGACACCGCTTTCCGATGACCGCAAATCAAAACATCATCTTCTTTTGTTGTGCGCCGATGACGAAGGATATCGCAACTTAAATCGCTTGCTAACTCGCGCCTATGGCAAAAACGGCGGCAACATAAATCCGCGCTGGTTGCAAGACGACAATCGCGGACTCATCGTTTTGTCCGGCGGTGCGCGCGGCGAAATCGGCGGCGCATTGGAAAATAACGAAATGCGCCGTGCCGTTGCCGTTGCCGGACAATGGAAAGAATGTTTCGGCGACCGCTTTTATGTGGAAACATGGCGCGCCCGCGAAGAAGACAACGGCGCGGCGGCGGCGTCCGCAGTTGCAGAAAAAATCGGCGCACCGCTTGTCGCAACGCATCCGGTGCAATGTACGCGCGCGGAAGATGTGCGAATGCTGGCGATTCGCCGTTGTATCGCGCACAATTTGCCGTTAAGCGCCGCCGACCGCAATCCGCCGTTCGCCGATTTGCCGTATTTATTAAGCGTCGACGAAATGCGGCGGCGATTTTCGGATATGCCGGCGGCGTTGGCGAACAGCGCAGATATTGCCTTCCGGTGCAATTTCGCTTATCCGCCGTCTCGCCCGCATCTGCCGCAAATGGAAACGCCGGACGGCGAAACGGCGGCGGAAACACTCGCGAAAACGGCGCGCACAGGATTGCAAAAACGCGGCATTCCAAAAGGCGCGGAGGCGGAATACGAATCGCGCTTGCAATATGAGTTGGATATTATTATCAAAATGGGGTATGCCGATTATTATTTAATTGTCGCCGATTTTATTGGCTGGTCGCGGCGGGAGGGCATTCCGGTCGGTCCCGGACGCGGTTCCGGCGCGGGTTCTTTGGTCGCCTATTCCGTTGGCATTACCGAGTTGGATCCGATCGCGTACGGACTTTTGTTTGAACGATTTTTGAATCCGGAACGCGTTTCGTTGCCCGATTTTGATGTAGATTTTTGCGTGGACGGACGCGACCGCGTTATTGAATATGTCGCGCAAAAATACGGCGCGGAACATGTTTCGCAAATCGTTACTTTCGGACAAATCGGTGCGCGCAGCGCGGTGCGCGATGTCGGGCGGGTGCTAAACTATCCCTATTCGCGTTGCGACTGGCTGGCGCGTACCATTCCCGGCACGCCGGACATAACGATAGACAAAGCGCTGGAAGAATCGCGCGAGTTGCGGCAGGCGAACGAAGACGATGCGGAAGTGCAAAATCTTATTTCGTTGGCGCGTACAGTGGAGGGATTGCCGCGCAACATCGGTACGCATGCGGGCGGCGTACTCATCGCACCGGAACCGATTGTCAACTATTGCCCGCTATATGCCGCCGCCGATACGAACAGTATGGTGAGTCAGATGGATATGGCGGATTTGGAAAAAGCCGGTCTCGTCAAGTTTGATTTTCTCGGATTGAAAACGCTCACAATTCTCGCACACGCCGAAGCGATGTTGCGCGACATCGGCGCATTGCCCGACAACTTTTCGCTGGAACAAATTCCGCAAGATGATGCGGAAGTATACAAAATGTACGGACGCGGCGAACTCAAAGGCGTATTTCAATGCGAATCGCGCGGCATGTGCGAGATGATGCGCCGCGTCAAACCCGACCGTTTCGGCGATATTGTCGCGCTTATCGCGTTGTATCGTCCGGGACCGATGCAGTTTATGGACGAGTTTATAGACGGCAAACACGGGCGGCGGCGCATCACTTATCCGCATCCCGATTTGGAAGAATCGCTCGCCGAAACTTACGGCGTTTGGGTGTATCAGGAACAGGTGATGGAAACCGCGCGCCGAATTGCGGGCTATTCGCTCGGCGAAGCCGATCTTCTTCGCCGCGCGATGGGCAAGAAAAAACCCGAAGAAATGAAAAAACAACGCGACCGATTCGTACAAGGTGCAAAAATGTCCGAAAAAGATGCGAAAGAATTGTTCGGCAAACTGGAACGATTCGCCGAATACGGTTTTCCGAAAGCGCATGCCGCGGCGTATGCTCTCGTTTCGTACCGGACGGCGTATTTCAAAGTACATTATCCGGCGGCATTGTACGCGGCGGCGATGAGTGCCGCTGCCATAGACAAAGATTTGAAAGATTTTATGCATTGCGCGCGCAACGATGGCGTGCGTCTTTTGCAACCAGATATTAATGCGGGGCGAAAAAATTTTCATCTCAACGACAAAGGCGAAATCGTATACGGACTCAAATCGCTGAAAGGAGTCGGCGGCGCGTTCATCAACGATTTGACAGAAGTACGCGGCGAAAAACCATTCGCGAATTTGTTTGACTTTTGCCGCCGCATCGCCGGCAAGCGACAAGCAACATCGGCGGCAGTGGAAAATTTAATTGTCGCCGGTGCGTTTGACAAACTGCATCCGAATCGCGCCGCCGTTCTAAAAACATTTCCTGTTGCGCGCGAAGATGCGCGTTCCGGCAACGGACTTTTCGGCGAAGCATCGTTGTCTGATACGCCGCCGTGGAACGCGAGCGAACGATTAACCCGCGAACAAAACGCGATGGGATTTGCGTTGAGCGGTTCCATGTATGAATTGTACAAAGCGTTTTTGGGCGACCTCGGTTTACATCCAAAAACGCTAAAAAAAGCGGGCGAAGGCGGCAAGTTCCGCGTTGCCGGAATTTATAACGGCGTTTCCGCCCCGCGCGCATTACAAAAAACCGGCGACAAAATTTTAATTTTGGAAGACGACAGCACGCACGAATTTGAAGCCATCGTAAGCAGCAAAAAAATTGACGACCTCGGCAAACTAAAAGAAGGACGCGATTTGCTGATTGCAGAAGGCGATATGAATCGCGGACGTCCGCGGGTGTCGGAAGTGTGGACTTTGGAAGAATATATCGCACGGCGGGCGCGGCGAATTATCGCAACCTGCAAACCAGACAACAACGCCCGCGCGTTGTACGAAACTTTGTCGCCGGCAAAAGACGCCGAAGGAAGTTGCGACATCGTGCTGCAATACGAAGACGACAATGTATGTTGTGCCGTTTCATTAGGCGACAAATGGCGACCGGGCAAGCTGTTGTGTGATCGTTTGCGCAATTGCGTAGGCGGCGGCGTTAAAGTTGAATACCGAAGTGCAGCGATTTAATCTCCGGAAATTCTTCTTGCAATTTTTCCAGTAACGATTCCCGCATCTGCCGCAATCGTGCATAAGCGGGCGAATCGGCGACTTTCAAATGCAATTCGCCGTCTTCGCACGACACCGCACAACAGGAAATTTCGTCAAATCCTGCGGCGGCAATATGCCGCTTCGCCGCCGCTTCCATTTGCGAAAGCAAAACGGCACGCCGCCAGTTTTCCCGCCAACCGCCGTCCGCCAACCCCTGCAAAACATCGCCGATTCGTTTCATCATCACAAAATCATCCGCCTGCAGTGTACAAAATTTACAAACAATATACAAAACACGCGAACCGGCGAACGAAGACGGCGGATTTTTTTAACAATCGCATTTAACGGGCGGTGTATTCCATTCGCTTAAATCGCGAAACCGGCGAATATCGCATTTTTTCGTAATCGGGTGCGCGTCTCGCCCGTTTTATTTTTTTCGCACCAAGAACGAATTTCATTTCTATTGTCGCCGTGCGAGTTTGTTTTCCCGCAGACGACCGTTGCATTTCGCCGCCAAATATCAACCATTCGCGCAAAGCATATTTCGCCGCGATTTTTCCGCGAGTCGTATATTTCGCCGAATCCGTCCGGCTTTTCCAATGCGATACATAACCTTTCAGCGAAAAACGCGAAGTCGGTTTTAACGAAAAACGATAATCGCCGCCCGCCATCATTCTGCCGCCGCCGAAATAATAATTCGCCGACATCCCGCCGTATTTTCCTTTGTATTCGCCGCCGCCAAATATCCGCCGCCCGCCGTCTACCGAATCCATTTGCGCGAAAATCCATCCGCCCAACATTCCGCCGTACCATTTTTCGGCGTCCGTCCACCGCCGCACAACGCCGAATCGCACATCCCGCCGTCCGCCCGTTTTGGACGAATCCCACGCCGTCATTCCCGTCTGCAAAAATGCACCCCTAAACGGCACAATCGCATCCACATCGCCCTGTATTGTTTTTTGTTTCGTTGAAAAACGAATGCGGTTTTTTACCTTAAAATCCCCGCCAAAAAATTGTTTGCCTTTTTTGTCAACGCGCTTAAATGCATCTTGTATCATTTTTACGCCTTGCCGTCCGGCGAAACAATCGGCAATTTTTTCGCAACCATTTGCGGAAACATCCCCCGCCAACGCAAAAATCAAAATCAAAATTACCCGTTTCATTTTTATCCAACTTACCGAATTTGCAATTCTATGGCGAAAGAAAATCCTTTTGCGTTTGTTGCCGAGTTCCATTCCGCCGCCGCTGACCATTTGCTGTTTTCTGTTTTTTGCGAATAGCCCGCTGTGTAGATTGTTTGCGGTTTTTGTTTTATGGGGATTTTTGCGGTTTCGGTGCGGATTGTTTGCACGGATTCGCCGATGAATGCTTTGTGTGAATCGCCGTCCGCTATCGGATAATGCAAAACCATTTCGCCGCCGCTGATTCGCGATTCTTGTCGGGCGGAAAATTGCAAGTTGTCGTTATGCAAAAATAAATCGCGGTATTGAAATCCCGCCGTCCATTCTTCCGCCCGTGCGTTTTTTATTTGCGAAATAAAAGAAGCGGAATCGTAATCCGCTTTTATTTGCGTTCTTCCGTATTCGCCGAATGCGGAAATGCCGCCGTAGTTTTTTGTCGTCCATTTAACATAGCCGCCTGTGTCGCTTGCGTTTTCCGCCGCAAAAGGCGAACTTCCTTCGCCGATATACGAACTCCGCGAACCGTCATATTCCAAACCGCCCCAAAAACGAAAACTTTCACCCGCCGTAAAATCATCCGCCTGCATTTCCTTCGCCGCATTTCCAAGTTTTGTTTTTTGCGAATCGCCGCCGACAATATCGGAAAGCGGAATGTTGTAATAAGAATCATCCGTTATTTTTAAGGCGACCGAAACCTCCGACAAACGCCCCCGCAAATGCGACATTTCGGACGGCAAACTCTCCCGCAACGAACTCAACGCTAAACCATTTGCCATTTCCAAATTTTCTATGTGGACAATTCCCGCCGATATATTGACAAGCCCCCATCCGTATACTTCATCAATTCCCTCTTCGCCCAAATCGGTAGCGGTCGTTAAAAGAATTTGCCGAATCATCGTCATCGGCAATTCGGGAGCGGCGGATTTTAATAATGCAAGCGCGCCCGATACATGCGGGGTGGAGGCGGAAGTGCCGAAAAACCTTTCATATGCAGTGTCGCTGTCGCTGTCCGTTGTTAAATGGTTTTGTCCGAATGCGAAAACGCACCACATCATCGCTACGCCGCATCCGTTTGTAAACAGAGCGGCAACAGTCAAAGTATTTAATGCGCCGACCATTAAGTAATTATCCTCTATATCAGGGCGAATGAAGGGATAATATGCGGCAAATTGCGGTGCATTAATGGTGTTATGCACGGTATTGTAATAGTCGTTTGACAAACCCCGCACTTCAATAAGATCTAAATCAGCATATAAATTAGCGCGATCATTTGCGCGGAATATTAATGTCCCGTCTGTTGTAATCGCCGCTACGCCTGCGGTCTGGCTTACACCAATATCCGCAGAACCCAAACTTGTATTTAGAATACGCACATTTTCATAATGGGAAGACAGCGCTCGCGGTACGTCGGTAATAATTTTAACGGATGGTGCAACACCATGCACATCGTTTCCGTTTCGTGCCCCGGCGATAATGCCTGCAACTGCCGTACCATGTAGGGATTTATTGGCGTCTTGACTAAAATTGTTTCGTGCCGATTCTGCCAGCGTAACGATATTCGCCGCCAAATCCTCATGCGTATTGCGAATTGCAGAATCTCGGATAGCCACGGTGACACCCTGTCCGTGCGCACCATTATTGTACGCATGCAACGCTCCCATTCTCGCCAAGGCATAGTTTCCCCGAAATTCGGCGGTGTCGTACACGGACGGAGTAATAGTTTCATCCGGCGGCGGAGTCGGAGTTTCGTCCGGCGGCGGAGTCGTAGTTTCATCTGGCGGAGTCATAGTTTCATCCGGCGGAGTCATAGTTTCATCAGGCGGCGGAGTCATAGTTTCATCTGGTGGCGGAGTCGTAGTTTCGTCCGGCGGCGGAGTCGTGGTTTCGTCCGGCGGCGATGGCGGTTTCTCTTTCAGCGTATCAATTTCCGACCGTAAGTTTGCTATTTCGTTTTGCAACTCGGTTATCGTTAGGCGGAAGTTGTCAATGTCTGCAAGTAAGGCATCGATTTCTTGCCGCAAAGAATCCGCTTCCGCATTATTTTCCAAACTATCCAAATCGGAACGCAAACGATTCGCCGCAGTTCGCACTTCCGCTTGCTCCGCCGGAGTAAGCCGCCGTGTTTCTTCGGGCGGCGGCGAATCATCCGAATTCACGGACGGAGCGGCACCGCCACCACCACCGCATGCGGAAAGTAAAAATGCTACCAATATCGCATAAAGCATGTTTCGCATTTTCCTACCTCCTATGATTTGCATTCGTATTATATTCCGCCGCAAAAACCCCCTGCAAAAGCGGGGGATTTTTACCGCACAGAAGGTTATTCCGGCAGGAAGTACGGTTCCGGTTCTACGGGCAGATTATATTCCGCCTCGTTTGCCGCGATGCACTCCTCGTCGTATTGCGCCGGGATTTCCGTTACTTCCCCGGTGTCAATATTCAATGACGAAGAGGCGGGGGCGATTTGACAATCCGCTTTCGCGTGCTGCACTTCGGCGTGATGGCACTTGACTTTCAACACATTGTTGAGTATATGCCAACGCTCATAATAGCGCGCCATGTTATATGCCGACCGCCCGTTTCCTTGCCGCCGATTACAATCCGCCCCGGCGTCCGCCAACGCACCGACCGCATCGGCATGATTTTGAAAAACCGCGTAACCAATCGGCGTAGCATTTGGGCTCGCCTGTCCGTTCAGATTCAGCCCCTTGTTGATGCTCTTCTGCACCAAATTCAGCGGAATGTCGTACAAAAGCGCCTCCGCAAAGGGGGTGAAACCAACACCATCTATCAAACTGGGATTGGCTCCGTGATCCAACAAAACACTATATGCCCCCCATCGGTCATGTCGGGTGCCGTAATGCCCGGCTGCGGCAAAATGCAGGGCGCTTTCCAACTCTTGCGGTTGTCCACTGGTCGTGGCATCGGAATCGGTTCTCGCATTGACAATACTCGCCGCACCGCCGTTTAGCAATGCCAGCAATGCCGCCCGCCTTTCATTCGCTTTCGCGGCGGTCGTCCAACCAAAGACGATGTAATGCAGTGCGGTATAACCGAGGTCCGCCTTTGAAGCAGGATTCGCGTTGTTTTGCAACAAGTAGACGATCTTGTTGCGCGAATCCCGCGCATTAGGATGCGCCGACGCCAACAACAAATTGCGCCCATAATGCCCCGAATCCACCGCATGCAAATTGCCGCCGTTGTCGCCGTATTCCTTTATAAATGACGCGTTACGGTAGTACGATTCCGAAACTGGCGGAATGCTGACGCACCACCTACTAACGGGCATCCAAAACTTGCCTGCGTTTTCACAATAGGCAATAATCGGTTCTAGAATGCAAACGCCATTTTTGCGCACAAATCTGTCAACGCAAACGCACGAATTACCTTGCAACTCTTCGTTGTCGCCGCATTGCAGTTCGCAAACGCCATTAATGCGAGTATAACCGTCAACGCAATCGCACGAAAAACCGTTGCGAACTTCGTTGTCGCCGCACATCGGAATTATTCTGCAGTCGCCGTTGTTGTCCCGTTCAAATCCCGGTTCGCAAACGCACGAATTGCCCTGCCACTCTTCGTTTGCGCCGCATTGCAGTTCGCAAACGCCCGCCGAATTCCGTTCATAGCCGTTATCGGTATCGCAATCGCACATATTGATTGCATCGTTGTAGTTTTCGCCTTCCACGCAAATGGGAATTATTTCGCAAACGCCGCCGTTAATGCTAACAAATCCGTCAACGCAAACGCACGAATCGCCGTTCAGAACTTCGTTTTCGCCGCATTGCAGTTCGCAAATGCCCGCCGAATTCCGTTCATAGCCGTCAACGCAAACGCACGAAAAACCGTCGCGAACTTCGGTGTTCGGGTCGCATTTCGGAACACACTCGCCAAAGATTCGCTCTTCGTCCGCCGCACAATTCGGTACGCATTCATGCCCGTTTACCATCTCGTAGCCGTCAATGCATTGGCAGGCGTTATTTACGGGATGCTGATAATCGGGGCAATCCAAAACGCAGCCGCCGAAGTTGTCGGGGACATGACTATCAAGGCAGATGCAGGCGATTCCGTCATCGCCCCGTTGCATATTGTCGCCGCATTCGGGCGGGTTTATGCACGAGTCGCCGATGCGCACGGTTTCGTTCGGACAGTCCGCCCCGTTTTGCACGAGATATTCGGCGATAGAATCAAATCCGCCGTCCATAGCGTACTCCAAAACGGATTTGTTTTGTCCGCCGCCGATTGCGGAAATACTGCCGCCTTTTTCCTGCAACAGTTCCACCAGCGTCTGATTGCCGTTTTGCGCCGCCCACATCAGCGGAGTCCGTCCGCTGTTGCTGGAGATATTCACATCCGCCGGATCGTGCGGGTCGTTTATCAACAACTCGGCGATTTCGGTGCGATTTTCTTTTACCGCCAGCAAAAGCGCAGTTCGTCCATTCTCGTCGGTGGCGTTAATGTCCACCGGTGTTTCGTCACGGTTTGCCAACAGCATTTCCACTTTTGACAAATTGCCGCTTTCTGCAGGTTTGCAAAGTACACATTCCGCATAAGCGGGCGGTGCAATCAATGCCCCGAATGACAATGCGAAAATCGCCGCTGTTTTTTTCCAAAGATTGTTTTTCATTTTTCCATCCCTTTTGTTTTCGCCGGGAAAAACGCCCCGACATACGCCGTCCCTTTCATCATACCCGAAAAAGAATTCGGATGTCAACCCTTTGCGGGAATGTTTTGCGAAAATTTGCCGGAATTCGCGCAAATCTCTGATTTTTTTTGCGTTTTTTCGGCATTTTGGTTATCTACCGAATATTTCCGTTTTCCAAAAAAATGAAATAGTTTGCTAACCGAATATTTCCGTTTGCAAAAAAATAAAATGGTTTGCCGACTAAATTAAAATTTTAACCAACTATTTGCATAGCGGGGCGGATTAATCTTTTAATCGGCGGGCGGAGAAAGGGATTTTCGCCGTCTATTCTTTCGCCCGTGCGTTTTGGATTTTTGGAATGACGGAAGCGAGGGGAGTCGGCGGATTCATTCGCATTTTTTGCAGGGCGCGTTATAATCGGGGCGAGGGGAAATGCGATGATTCTTAAAACGATATTTGCGAGGGGCGCGGAATAATGTCCGCCGAAAAATCGCAAAAACAATTGTTCGCCGCTGCCGATGCGGCATTGCCGGGCGGCGGGCTGGGCGGTTATGCGTTGGCGGATGATGTGCGGTTTGTCTTTGCGCGTGGCGAAGGGGCGAAGTTTTGGGATGCGGACGGGCGCGAATTTGTGGATTATGCCGCCGGTGCGGGCGCGCTGATTCTCGGACATTCGCCGCCCGCTGTGGTTGCCGCCGCAAACCGGCAAAACGCGCGCGGAATGCACATGTTTGGTGCGTTGTCCGATGTCGCTGTGCAACTCGCCGCACGACTCGTGCGCGATATTCCGTGCGCCGAAAAAATTGTATATGCGACCACCGGTTCGGAAGCGACCGCCTATTGCATCCGCCTCGCGCGCGCCTTTACCGGACGCGAAAAAGTTCTTAAATTCGCGGGCGCCTATCACGGCAATCACGATTATGCGATGGTGTCCGCATTTTCGTCCGCCGCCGATTGTCTTGCCGTCGCCGATACCGCCGGTATGCCGCAAGGTGCGCGCGATTCAATTTTGGTTGCGCCGTTTAACGATTTGGCGGCGACGACGGCGGTTGCCGAATCGCATGCGGCGGATTTGGCGGCGATTATTGTGGAACCGGTGCAGCGAATTATCGCCGGGGATGAATCGTTTTTGCGCGGACTTCGCGCCCTTTGCGACCGGCTGGATGCGGTTTTAATTTTTGACGAAGTGGTGACCGGCTTTCGCATCGCTTACGGCGGTGCGCATGCGGCATCCGGAATTCGTCCCGATTTGGCGAGTTTCGGCAAAATCATCGGCGGCGGCGGACCGTTGTCGGCAGTTGCGGGAAAGGCGGAAGTTATCAATTTGGCGGACCCGTCCCGGCGCGGTGAAAAAAACTACGCGTATTTTAACGGTACGCTGCACGGCAATCCGGTGGCGGCGGCGGCGACTTTGGCGATGCTGGACGAATTGCAGACACCGGGATTTTACGATTCGTTGAACGCGCATGCCGAAATGTTTTGCGACGAGGCGGAAAAAATATTAAAACGCCGCAACATACCGGCGATTGTCGCGCGCGCGGGTTCCATGTGGCAGTTTTTGTTTTGCGAATCGCCGCCGAAAAACTATGCCGATGTCGCCGGCAGCGATATGGCGGCGGCGCGCCGTTTAGATTCGGAAATGTTGCGGCGCGGACATTATATGTTGCCCGGCGTGCGCCGTTTTGTTTCCGCCGCACACGCCGCCGAAGATTTTGATGCGACTTTGCGCACGCTGGATGATATTTGCAAAACGAAGGCGGCGTTATGAAAATAATCCGCGTTTCGCTGTGGCGGGTCTCTCTCAAAAGCCATGCCGCCTATTACATGACCGGCGGCAAAACATGCGAGTCGGTGGATACTATCGTGTTGCGTGCCGATACCGATTCGGCAATTTGCGGCTGGGGCGAAGTGTGCTGCATTCCGCGCTATCTGCCCGCCTATTCCGCCGGAGTCGCGCCCGCATTGGCGGAGTTGGCGCCGCTGTTTTTGGGTGCGAATCCTGTCGGGGCGGAGGCGTTGACGGATTCGCTAAACCGCGCCCTGCCGGGACACGGTTATGCAAAATCGCCGCTGGACATCGCGTTGTGGGACATTACCGCGCGCGCTGCGGGGTTGCCGCTGTATGCGTTGCTGGGCGGTTTGCGGGCGACATCGCTGCCGCTGTATCATTCCATCACCTGCATTGCGCCGGACGAAATGGCGAAAATCGCCGCCGAAGAAAAAAAGAAAGGCATTATGCAGTTTCAAGTCAAACTCGGCGCGGACGATAATCCGGCGGCGGACATTGCGCGGTTGCGGCGGGTGCGCGAAGCGGTCGGCGCGGATTCTTTGGTGTATGGCGATTGGAATTGCGGCGCATCGCGTTTGGATGCGACGCGAGTCGGGCGGGCGGTTTCGGGTTTGGACATTATGCTGGAGCAGCCGTGTGCGACTTTGGAAGAATGCGCGGCGGTGCGTGCGGCGACCGGATTGCCGATGAAAATTGATGAAAACGCGCACGACACGGCGAGTTTACTCGCGGCGTATTCGCTGGGATGTATGGATGCAGTTGCGTTGAAAATTTCCAAATTCGGCGGTTTGGGCGCGTTGCGGCGGGCGCGCGATTTGTGTCTGCATTTGGGCGCGAAAATGTGCATAGAAGATTGTTGGGGCGGCGACATTGCGACAGCGGCGGCGTTGCATTTGGCGGCGGCGACTTCGCCGGCGGCGGTGATGAATGTTTGCGATTTGTCAGGTTATGTTTCGCCGCGTTTGGATTCTGCCGCGCCGTCCCGCAAAAACGGACGCATTTCGCCGCCGTCCGGAATCGGACTCGGTGTGTCGCCGGACGCGGAAATTCTCGGCGAACCGTTCGTTGTCTGGGAATAAAACGGCGCAAAGTTGCGCGGCGGGCGGTGGTTTGCCGCGCGGATTAATTCGCCAGCGCGTTTGCTACCCAGCGGCGGAATTCGCGTACCGAGTGTTCGGAATTGACGCCGCCTTGCGGGTCTACGACGAGTTGCCCGGTTTCATAACCGCGGCTGTTTAATCCGCGTTGTACCGATTCTACGAGGCGGATGTCTTCGGCGACGGTCGTTTCACGGTCTTGTGTCGCCAGCGCGTTTGTCATTTCGGATTCTTCGCCGCCGGGCGTATACCAGCCGCGCCAGACGACGACTCGTTTTGCGCCTTGCGGACGCCAGTGATAGGTGTTCAGCACGCCGCCGGGATATACCTGAAACGAAAACATCGGAAATAAAAACCACGAACTGTATTCGCCCGCATGCGGATGCGATTCCAAATTTAGCGGATAGGACATTTTTTCGGGCGGGCGGCATTCGGTCGTGTGCCGCAAACAAAATCCTTGCGGGCGAATGTTGTAAGTTTCGGGTTTGATGACGCCGCTTGAAAACGCCGGATGATTGAGCGCGCAGTGATAGCATTCGGAATAGTTTTCCACCGATACTTTCCAATTGCAATTTTCGGGAATTTCCACCCACCGCATCGGCGCAAGCGATTCCAAATCTGGTACGAAATCCGCGATTTCTTCGCGTACGCGCGGAAACCAGTCGTCCATCGGCGCGGCGTTGTCGTCCATATTGACGAACACAAATCCGTGAAAAACTTCGGCGCGGATTTCGCGAAGATGTGCGCGGTCGCGGCAGAAGTTTTCCACCGCCCGAATATTCGGCGCGCTGCGAAAACGCCCGTCCAACTCGTAAGTCCACGAATGATACGGGCAGGTGATGCGGCGGACATTGCCCGCCCCGCGCAAAAGTTCGTGCGCGCGATGGCGGCAGACATTGTAAAATGCGCGGATTTCGCCGTCTTCGCCGCGGACGCAAAAGCAGTTTTCGCCCGCCGCCTCAAAAACAAAATAATCGCCCGCCTTTCGCAGCGGCGCGGAATGCCCCGCAAACTGCCATGTACGCGCCATAATGCGCGCGCGTTCCGACTCGTAAATGTCGGGTGCGGTATAGTGGCGGGCGGTCAGCGCGCCGTCTTCTTCGGGAGTGATATGCATTTTTTGCCCCTTTCGCGTATAAATTCTGGCGGAAAGATTATAATGCCGGAAGGCATTTTATGAAAACTTTGAACGCTTTGCCGTCTGATTCCGCACCGCCCGCATCGGCACGGGCGGTGATTGTCGGCGGCGGCATTATGGGGTGCGCGTTGGCGTATCATCTTGCGCGGGCGGGATGGGATACGGTGTTGCTGGAAAAAGGCGAACTGACTTCGGGCAGTACCTGGCACGCCGCCGGTCAAATCACCCGCGCGACCGCAAATGCGTCTCTTTGCGAATGCGTGGATTACAACATTAAATTGTATCAGCGGCTGCAAGAAGAAACCGGACAATCGGCGACATGGCACGGTTGCGGTTCTTTGCGGATGGCATATACCGAAGACGAAGAAGATTGGCTGCGGCACATCGCTTCCGCGCTTGCGGGGCGGGGATTTCCAGCGGAAATGGTCGCGCCTTCCCGCATTCGCGAATTGCATCCGTTTTACGGATTGGACGGCATTCGTTGCGCGTTGCATACGCCGGATGACGGGCATGTGGACCCGGCGGGTGCGGCGTTCGCGCTGGCGAAAGGCGCGCGATTGCACGGGGCGAAAATCGTCCGCCGTTGTCGCGTGACCGGCATTCAAAAAACCGCGTCCGGCGAATGGCGCGTTTGTACCGAACGCGGCGAAGTTGTTTGCGACCATGTCGTCAATGCGGGCGGAATGTTCGCCCGTCAAATCGCGTTGTGGAACGATTACGATTTGCCCGCCGTTTCAATGACGCATCATTATTTCGTCACCGGTGCGGTTGCCGAATTTGCCGCACTGGAACGCGAACTGCCCGTGGTGCGGGACGACCGGACGGTGTCCGGCTATGTGCGGATGGAGCAACAATCGGGACTTGTCGGCGTCTACGAAAAACAAAATCCGAACAGCGTGTGGGATGACGGCGTGCCGTGGGAAAGCGAACACGAATTGTTTACGCCCGATTACGACCGGACGGGCGATTATCTGGCGCGCGCGTTGGCGCGGATGCCGGTGCTGGAGGCGGCGGGCATTCGCCGCGTTGTGCATGGCGCGATTTCGTATCCGCCGGATGCGATGCCGCTTATCGGACCGGCACCCGGATTGCAAAACTATTGGTGTTGTTGCGGTTGTCAAATTGGAATCGGCTGGGGACCGGGGCTGGCGTTGCATTTGTCTCGCTGGATGACCGGCGACGGCGCGGATATTAACATGCGCGATTTTGATCCGCGGCGTTTCGGGGCGTGGGCGAATCGCGATTATCAAATGGCGAAAGCGCGCGAAAGTTATGAATTGCAGCACGAAACGCCGTTTCCAAATTTCAACCGCCCCGCCGCCCGTCCGGGTGTCAAAAGTCCGCTGTACGAAAAACTCAAACAAAAAGGCGCGATACACGAAGCGGCGGGCGGATGGGAACGCCCGCGATGGTTTGCAAAAAACAATGTCGCGCAGGCGGATATTTATTCCTTCCGCCGCGATTCCGTTTTGCATTCCGTTGTCGGTGCGGAAGTCGCAAAAGTGCGGGCGGCGGCGGGCGTGATGGACATTTCCGCTTTCGCAAAAGTCGAAGTGTGCGGCGCGGGTGCGGCGGCATTTTTGGATTCGCTGATTCCGAATCGCCTGCCGTCGCCGGGGCGAATCGCGCTTGCGCATTTGCTGGACGACAACGGGCGAATCGTTTTGGAAACGACAGTGATGCGCGTGGACGAACAACGGTTTTATCTGGCGTGTGCGGCGTTTTTTCAAACGCGTCTTTTGGATTATTTTCGTCCGCATCCGGATTCCGTGCAAATTTACGACCGCACCGCCGAAATGGCGGCGTTGACAATCAACGGGCCGCAAGCACGGCTGATTGTCGCCGATTGTTTTCCTGCCGCTGCTGATTTGTTGCGGTTGCAAATTCGTCCCGCTGTTTTTGCGGGGGCGGAAATTCTCGCTTGCCGGATGTCTTATACGGGCGAATCGGGATGGGAATTTCACGGTGCGCCGTCCGCTGTTTCGGCGTTGTACGACGCGCTGGAAGAATCCGGAAAACCGCGCGGGTTGGCGGATTATGGCGCTTTTGCGATGAACGCGATGCGGATGGAAAAGGCGTTCCCGGGGGCGGGCGAATTGACGAACGAAGTCCGAATGTCGGAAGCCGGCGTGATGCGTTTCGCCGATTTGACGAAAACATTTCCGGGCAAAAACGCACTTGTCCGCGAAAATCCGCGTTGGCGGCTGATTTATATGGAAATCGCGGGCGATGGCGAACACGATGGTGCGGGCGGCGAATCGGTTTTTTGCAACGGCGTGCGGGCGGGTTGCATTACTTCGGTTGCGTTCGGGCACTCGGTCGGCAAACTGCTGGCATTCGCCTATATCCGCGCAGATACCGATTGCGGCGGCGAATTAAATGTCGTTCTCAACGGCGAAATGCGCCCCGCCAAAATTCTCTCCGCCCCCGCCTACGACCCGAAAAACGCTGTCTGGAAAGAAAGTTGACGGGAAAATCGGCGGAGAATAACGCAACATCCCTCCGATAAAAACCGCAACCGCCCGAATTTTCCAATGCGAATCGGAAAGATTTCAGAGTCCGCCGGAACGGGAAAGCGGGCGGATTATTCCGCGTAATGGTCGGAAAAATGATACAATTTGCGCGTGAATAGTCGTCACTATTTGGATTTTGATGATTTGTCCGCCGCTGCGGTCGGGCGGTTGCTTGAACGCGCTGCGGCGATGAAAGCCGAGATTCGCGGCGGCAAAAGAACGCCCCGTTTTGCGGGACGCGTTTTGATGATGATTTTTGAACATCCCTCTACGCGCACTCGTGCTTCGTTTTCCGCCGCTATGGCGCAATGTGGCGGGCAGGCGATGGTTTTTGATACGGCGGGAATGCAGATGGCGCGAGGCGAATCTGTTGCCGATACCGCCCGCGCGATTTCCGCTATGGCGGATGCGATTTTGATTCGCGCAAAACGGCACGAAACATTGACGGCGTTTGCGGCGCATTCCGCTTGTCCGATTATCAACGGGCTTTCCGACCGTTCGCATCCGTGTCAGACACTCGCCGATATTCTAACTTATCAAGAGTTGCGCGGTTCGCTGCAAGGGCGCAAAATCGCTTGGATTGGCGATTTTAACAATGTTTTGTTTTCGTGGGCGCAAGGTGCGGAAATGTTCGGCGCGGAAATTGTCGTTGCATGTCCGCCGTCTTATTGTCCGGCGCAAATGCCCGCCGCCGTTTCGCGGGCAAAATCGCCGACACACGCCGCCCGCGATGCCGATTTGGTGATGACCGATGTGTGGGCGGGAATGGGCGAAGATGAAAGCGCGCGGCGGCGCGATTTTGCCGATTTTGCGGTGTCCGCCGAAGTGATGCGACAGGCGAAACCGGATGCGCTATTTATGCATTGTCTGCCGGCGCACCGCGGCGAAGAAGTCGCGGCGGAAGTCATAGACGGCGCGCAAAGCGCGGTATGGACGCAAGCCGAAAACCGGATGCACGCGCAAAAGGCGCTTTTGGAATTGTTGATGACGGAAAACGCGCTATGACGGAAACCGTCAAAAAAGTCGTTCTGGCGTATTCGGGCGGGCTGGATACTTCCGTTATTTTGCTGTGGTTGCGCGAAACTTATGGTTGCGAAATCGCGACATTCACCGCCGACATCGGACAAGGCGAAGAAATCGCCCCGGCGCGCGCAAAAGCGGAACAACTCGGCGCAAGCGACATTTTTTTGGAAGATTTGCGCGAAGAATTCGTGCGCGATTATGTTTGGGCGATGTTTCGTGCGAACGCGGTTTACGAACACGAATATCTTCTCGGCACTGCTATCGCGCGTCCGCTTATCGCAAAGCGGCAGGCGGAACTCGCACGGACGGCGGGCGCGGATGCTTTGGCGCACGGGGCGACCGGCAAAGGAAATGATCAAGTGCGTTTTGAGTTGGGTTATGCCGCGCATGCGCCGGACATTAAAGTTATCGCGCCGTGGCGGGAATGGGATTTAAATTCACGCGCGCGATTGTTAGATTATGCCGAAAAACGCGGCATTCCGGTGGAGGGGCGGCGCGGACAACAAGCACCGTACAGTATGGACGCGAATTTGTTGCATATTTCTTACGAAGGCGGCGAGTTGGAAGATCCGGCGCATCCGCCCGCAGAAGCGATGTGGCAGCGAACTTCGTCTTTGCAAAACGCACCGGCGGCGGCGGAAGATATCCGCATCGCGTTTCGCGGCGGCGACCCGGTTGCGATAAACGGCGAAACATTGTCACCCGCCGCATTGCTGACAGCGTTGAACGAAATCGCCGGCAAACACGGAATCGGTCGCGCCGATATTGTGGAAAGCCGCTATGTCGGAATGAAATCGCGCGGGTGTTACGAAACGCCGGGCGGCACGCTGCTGTTGCGCGCGAGGCAGGTGCTGGAAGCACTCGTTTTGGACCGCGAAGTTTTGCAATTGCGCCGCGATTTGATGCCGCGTTATGCGGCGGCGGTGTATAACGGTTATTGGTTCAGTCCGGAACGCGAGTTGCTGCAAAAGTTGTTTGACGAATCGCAAATACCGGTGTGCGGCGAAATCGCATTGCGTTTGTACAAAGGAGGAATGGAAGTGCGCGACCGCCGTTCGCCGCAATCGTTGTTTGACGAAGCGGTTGCCTCTTTTGAAGACGACGGCGGCATTTATCGGCAACGGGACGCCGAAGGATTCATACGCCTGAACGCCTTGCGGTTGCGGCGCGGGCGATAAATGTCGCACCGCCGATGCCGAAACTGCAGATAAACAAAATGCGCGTTGTCGCGCTTTTTCTCGCCTCGGCGTGCATAGCGGCAGATGCCGCCGAACAACAATACGAAGAAATGTCGGACAAAGTTCGTTCGTCGTTGCGGCGGCAAATTGACCGTCCGGCGGCGGTGCCGCGTCTGTTTTTTGCAAACGAAGAAGCGGGGCGCGCATGGTTGCAAGAAATGAGCAAACGGTTGTCGGCGTTGTTGCCCGAAGAATCGGTGTTGCAAGACGACAATGCGCGCCGCGATTTTTTGACGGCGGTACATTACGAGGCGTCTCGTGCCGGGCTGGACCCGCAACTCGTGCTGGCGGTGATGCATGTAGAATCGGCGTTTCGCAAATACGCGATTTCGTCCGCCGGGGCGCGCGGATTGATGCAAGTAATGCCGTTTTGGGTGCGCGAAATCGGCGACGGCGACGAACGAAAACTTTTTCAACTGCGCGCAAACTTGCGTTACGGCGCGATTATTCTCAGGCATTATTTGGATATTGAAAACGGCGACCTGAATCGCGCGCTGGGGCGTTATAATGGTTCTTTGGGAAAATCAAAGTATCCGAATTTAGTATACGCGAAACTGCGAAAATACTGGACATGGGATGGCGCACCATAAACGCCGAAGCGTAAAATTTGGGCGAGTCCGTTTATATTGTTAAAATAGCGCAACCGTGAAAATTATCTTTCAATCCGATTCCGAAATATCCGCCCCGAAGGTGCTGGAATTGAATCCGCGCCGTGCATGGGCATTGGCGGCGGCGGTGTTGTTGCTGGCGGCGGCGGGTATTTACGGCACCGCCCGCAAACTCGCCGAAACATGGTTGCTGGAACGCGCGCCGGTCGCGCTGTCTTTGGCGGCAGAAATTGAAACCGCCCGCAAAAAAGAGGAAGCAACGCACGCCCGTAATTTGCATAGTATGATGGAAGACGAAATCGCAAACTTGCGCGCCGGAATTACCGAGTTGCGGGGGCGCGGCGATGCGCTGGCAAAACGGCTGGGGCTGGGCGATTTTGTGGCAATCGCGCCGTCGCTGGCATGCGATTCGGACGGCGATTCGGACGGCGATTCGGATGGCGATTCGGGCGGCGAATTAACCGGCGATGCAAAGACGGTCGACATAAACCGCTATCGCGATTTGATGAACATTTATTCGCGCAAACACGATGTGATTGTCGAACACGGCGCATCAACGGCGTTGACATTTGACACCGTGCCGCTGCAGCGTCCGGTGATGGGTAAAAATTGGTTGTCGTCTCGCTTCGGCATGCGCCGCGACCCGCTGACCGGACGCAAAGCGTTTCATGCCGGTTACGATTATGCGGCGCGGCGCGGTACGCCGATTTTGGCGGGCGCAACCGGAATTATTACTTACGCCGGTTGGCTGGGTAACTACGGCAAAGCGGTGCGCATTACGCACGGCGATGGCGTCTCCACATTGTACGGTCACATGCAAACGATGTATGTTGCGGCGGGGCGTTATGTGCGGCGCGGCGACATTATTGGCGAAATCGGCAGTACCGGACGGTCTACCGGTCCGCATCTGCATTACGAAGTGCGCATCAACAATCGCCCGCGCCCGGTTGCATCAGCGGTCAAAAAACTGCGCGCCGCCCGCGCCGTACCGGCGGAGTGGGAAATTTGACGAACACGATGAAGTGCGAACACTGCAACAACGCCGAAGCGACCGAAACAATTAAAATTCAACGGCGCGGCAACGACGACTATATCACGCTAAATTTGTGCGAAGCGTGCATTAAAAAAATCAGCGAAGGCGAACTTCCGGTGCCGACCATGGAAGGGCGCGCCGATGTCGCGATTACGGTGGCGATTTCCAAAACCGATACGCACATGCGGATTGAAATTAAAGCGCCGTTGCGTCCCGAAGCCGGCGTATTAAGCGACGAAGAATTCGCCTCGGCGTTACTCGGTTTTGTCGCACAACAAATCGCCGAAGAAGCCGCCGACAAACGCGGCAAAAAACACTGAAATGCTGAACCGCATTTTCGGTTCCCGGCGCGGGCGGCGACTCGCCTCGTACAAAGCGAAACTCTCCAAAATTAACGCCCGCGCCGATTCGCTCGCAAAACTGGATGATGCGGGATTGCGGCGCGAATATACGCGTTTGCGCGAACGCTGCGACAACGGCGAACCGACTTCGGCATTGCTTGGCGAAACTTTCGCCGTTGTGCGCGAGGCGGCGTGGCGGTCGCTTCGCATGCGGCATTTTGATGTGCAATTAATCGGCGGAATGGCGTTGTTTGACGGCAACATTGCCGAAATGAAAACCGGCGAAGGCAAAACGCTCGCCGCAACTTCACCGGTATGTCTGGAAGCGTTGGCGGGAAAAGGCGTGCATGTCGTCACGGTCAACAATTATCTGGCGAGGCGCGATGCGGAATGGATGGGCGCGCTATACAACTTTTTGGGATTGACAATCGGCGTCAATACGCCGGAATCGACGGGCGAGGACAAATACGCCGCCTATCGCAGCGACATTACTTACGGCACGAACAACGAATTCGGTTTTGATTATTTGCGCGACAATATGCGTTATGCCGCCGATGCGCGATTGCAACGCGATTTGCATTATGCGATTGTGGATGAAGTAGATTCCATTTTGATAGACGAAGCGCGTACGCCGTTAATTATTTCGGGCGATGCGGAGGATGAAGTTTCCGCCTATCTCGCCGCCGACCGGGTAGCGGCGCGATTTGTGCGGTGCGCCGATTCCGATTCGCCCGGCGATTTTGCGGTGGACGAAAAAACGCGCGAAATTCATCTGACCGAAGACGGATTCACCCGCGCCGAAACGCTTTTCGCCGAAGCGGGATTGTTGAAATCCGGTTCGCTATACGACCCCGGCAATCTCGCGCTTATGCATCATCTCAACACGGCATTGCGTGCGCGACATTTGTTTTTGCGCGACCGCGACTATGTTGTGCAAGATGGCAAAGTGGTGATTGTGGACGAATTTACCGGACGGCTGATGCCCGGACGGCGATGGGGCGACAACTTGCATCAGGCGGTGGAAGCGAAAGAAAAAATTCAAGTGCAAAAAGAAAATCGTACACTCGCCTCCATTTCGTTTCAGAACTATTTCCGCCTGTATTCCAAACTATCAGGAATGACCGGCACCGCAACAACCGAAGCGGAAGAGTTTGGTTTTATTTACGGGCTGGAAGTGATAGACATTCCGCCGCATCGCAAAATGGTACGCAACGACGAATTGGATCGCGTTTATCGGACGGCGGCGGCGAAATATCGCGCCGTACTCGCCGACATTCAAGATTGCACGACTCGCGGACAGCCCATATTAGTCGGCACTGCGGCGATTGAAGATTCCGAAAAAATTTCGGCAATGCTCCAAAGCGCCGGTTTGTCGCACGAAGTACTGAACGCCAAACAGCACGCGCGCGAAGCGCACATTATCGCGCAGGCGGGGCGACCGGGCGCCATTACCATCGCGACAAATATGGCGGGACGCGGCACCGACATCGTGCCGGGCGGCAACACGGACGCCGAAGAACGCGCCGCCGCCGCAGACGAATCGCTGGACGAAGAGGCGCGACAAAACAAAATCGCCGCATTAAAAACCGAATGGAAAAAACAAAACGAAAAAGTTCTTGCCGCAGGCGGATTGCGCATTATCGGCACGGAGCGACACGAATCGCGGCGCATAGATAACCAATTGCGCGGACGCGCCGGACGGCAGGGCGATCCCGGGGCGAGTGTTTTTTATCTTTCGTTTGAAGATTCGTTGTTGCGCATTTTCGCGACTCGCCGCGTTGCGTCCATGATGGAAAAATTAAAAATAGAAGAAGACGAAGCGATAGAAGCGCGAATGGTATCGCGCACGATAGAAAATGCTCAGCGCAAAGTGGAGGCGCACAACTTTGATATTCGCCGTCAACTTCTGGAATATGACGACATTGCGAACGAGCAGCGGCGACTGATTTACGAACAACGCGAACACATTCTTACCGCCGAAGACATCGCACCGATTGCCGCCGAGTTGCGCACCGAAAATTTAAGGGATGTCATAGACCGCTATCTGCCGCCCGATACGCCCGAAGAAGAATGGCGAATCGCAGAACTGGAAAAAATACTCGCCGCCGAATTTCGTCTGCATCCACCGACCTTAAAACGCATCGCCGCCGAACCGAATTTGCAAAGAGACGACATTGTCGCGCAAATCGTTGAAGAGGCGGAAGCAGCATTCGCCGCCAAAGCCGCGGCGGCGGATGCCGAAGGGCTGGGGCGTTTTTTGCGTTCGCTGATATTGAACATTATAGACGACCATTGGCGTGCGCATTTGGCGGCGTTGGATGGTTTGCGTCAATCTATCGGATTGCGCGGGATGGCGCAAAAAAATCCGAAACAGGAATACAAGCGCGAAGCGTTTGAAATGTTTGAGCGACTTTTAATTAATGTGCGCGCGTTGGCGTCCCGGGTAATGTATGCCTTAACGGTGCGGGAGCAGGCACCGCCCGACCCCGCCCCTGCCGCCCCGACCAATTTGCAATATCGGCATGATTCCCCGACCGCACCGGACGGCGGCGAATCCGCCCCCGCCCCGCAACAAACCGACAACACTCCGTTCCGCCGCACCGCCCCCAAAATCCGCCGCAACGACCCATGCCCATGCGGTTCCGGCAAAAAATACAAACAATGCCACGGCAAGTTGTAATCCAAAACCCGCCTTTTTCGCGAACGAAATTTTCATAAAAAAAATAATCCCGACATTTGCGAGTTACGAAATTTCACGGTGATATTTTTGCGAACGAAATTTCATAAAAAAATAATCCCGCAACAGCGAAAATTTCCCTAACCGAATCGCTCCCGAAATTTGCGAGTTACGAAATTTCGCGGTGATATTTTTTGCGAACGAAATTTCATAAAAAAATAATCCCGACATTTGCGAAAATTTCCCTGACCGATTCGCCGCCGACAAATGCGAGTTACGAAATTTCGCGGTGATATTTTTTGCGAACGAAACTCCAAAAAATCCGTTCCCGACATTTGCGAAAATTTCCCTAACCGATTCGTCTCCGAAACTTCGCGGTGATATTTTCGTTGATTTGAAGGCGAAGGCAGTTGTGCAAATTAAAGAGTGAATCGGAAAAACTGCAATCGGCGGCGGCGGATTTACGGCGGATTTACGGCGGATTTCCGCTTATCCGGCGACAAAGTTGCGCAATAGTTTTTCGCCGGCGCGGGCGGATTTTTCGGGATGAAATTGTACGGCGGCGATGTTGTTTTTTGCCGCCGCCGCCGCAAAACTTTCGCCGTATTGCGCATTTGCAATCGCGTCTCCGTCCGGCGGACAATAATAGGAATGAATAAAATAAAATCTTTCGTCTTCGGCAACGCCGCGCCACAGCGGATGCGAACGCATCGCGCGAGTCGTGTTCCAGCCGATGTGCGGGACTTTCGGTGCATCCGCAAAACGGCGGACTCGTCCGCGCAACAATCCCAACCCCGGCGTTTGCGGATCTTCGTCGCTGCCTTCGTATAGTACTTGCATTCCGATGCAGATTCCCAAAAATGGTTTTGCCGCCAGCGCGCGCAATATCGCCGCCCGCAAACCGCGGCTATCCATTTCGTTCATATAGGCGGCAAATCTGCCGTCGCCGGGCAATACGATTTTGTCTGCGGAATCTATTGCGGCGGAATCGGCGGTAATGCGCACGGATGCCCCGGCGCGGCGCAATCCCGCTTCCGCCGAATGAAGATTTCCGGCGCCGCAATCTACGAGAGCGATTTGCATTTTGCGATTAGAAACGGGTGCGGCGATTCATAAAACGCCTTTGGTACTCGGCGGCGTTTTGTCGCCGGTGCGGGCGACCGCCGCTTTTAATGCCAGCGCAAACGCCTTAAAAATACATTCCACTTGATGATGCGCATTGACGCCGCGAATCAAATCCAGATGCAGCGTAATGCGCGAATGATTGACAAACGCCTGAAAAAATTCGCGAAATAAATCGGCGTCCATTCCGCCCACTTCCGCGCGCGCAATTCGCGCCCCGTAAAACAAAGACGGACGCCCCGACAAATCCGCCACCGCCCGCGCTAACGATTCGTCCAGCGGTGCGTAAGCGAATCCGAATCGCGCGATTCCGCTTTTGTCGCCTAACGCCGCCGCCAACGCTTGCCCGAGCGCGATTCCGCAATCTTCGGTCGTGTGATGTCCGTCAATTTGCAAATCGCCAATGGCTTGCAAACGCAAACCGAATCCGCCGTGTCGGGCGAGTTGCGCGAGCATGTGGTCAAAAAACGGCAATCCTGTTTCCGCCGCAAAATCGCCGCCGTCCAAACTTATTTCCGCCGTCACTTCGGTTTCGGCGGTTTTGCGCGAAATGCTTGCACATCTTTTTTTCATTGTCGCCCCTTTTCGGATAAATTTAAAAATGCGCGATGACACTTTTGCACCGCGACGGTGAGCGATTTTATATCGCTTTCGTTTTCAATAATATCATCCGCACGCGCGTTTCGCACTGCGCGCGACAGTTGCGCGGCGATAATTTTTTTCGCTTCTGCAACATCCAGTCCGCGCAAAACGGCGCGGCGGATTTGCGTATCGGGCGCGCAATCCACGACAACAATGCGGCGACAATCCGCCGCCAGCATGCCGGTTTCCAGCAACAGCGGAATCGCGAGTAAAATATAATCGCCGCGCGCGTTTTGCATTTGTTTTCGTATTTCCGTCAAAATCATCGGATGCAATATTTCTTCCAACTTCCGCCGCGTTTGCGATTCGGAAAATGCGCGTTTGCGAACAGCGGCGCGATTAAAAGTACCGTCCGCCGCAAACGCCCAATCGCCCAATGCCGCGCGAATCGCCAGCAATGCCGCACCGTCCGGCGCGGTCAACGAATGCGAAATAACATCCGCGTCTATTACTGTTGCGCCGAGAGAAGCGAAAATTTCGGCAGCAACGCTTTTGCCGGATGCCAATCCGCCGGTCAATCCGAAAGTCATCATGCGAAAATAAAACGCCAATAGGCGAGTTGTATTTCGTCTCCCCAAAACAGCATAATCGCGCCGGCAAACGAAAGTGCGGGACCGAAACTGAAACGGCTTTTGACGAATCCGCCACGCGCTGCGCGTCTTCCCGATGCCGCCGCCCGCGCCCGCCGGACGACATAAAACGCCGCCGAATAACAAACGCCCGACACCGCCGCCAAAAATAAAACAAACGGCAAGGCGGACAATCCGAGCCACGCCCCCAATGCCGCCATCAATTTAAAATCGCCGCCGCCCATCGCGTCTTTGCGAAATATCGCCGCCGCCACAGCCGCAATGCATCGCATGCCGACATAACCGCCCGCCGCCCCCAAAACCGCATTCGGCAACAACGCAAAACGCGCGTCTACATTCGCCAACAATCCGCACCACAACAGCGGCAGCGAGAGAATATCCAAAATATAATATCGCCGCAAATCTATGACGGAAATGATTAAAAGCGTCAACAAAAAAATCGCCGCCAACGCAAAATCCAAAGTCGCCCCGAATCGCCATGCCGCCGCCGCAACAAGTATGCCGCCGAATGCTTCGGTAAGCGGATAGCACGCGCTGATAGATTTTCCGCAACAGCGTGCCCGTCCGCACAACAACAGCCAGCCCAAAACCGGAATGTTTAGATACGGCGGAATCGGCGTTTTGCATTGCGGACAATGCGAGGCGGGAAACGCCAGAAAAGATGCGGATTTGCCGTGCGGTGCGAGTCCGGAAACCGCCATTTGCGGCAGACGATACGCCACCACATTCAAAAAACTGCCCAGCAACGCGCCGAACAATCCCGCAATAACGACAAAAGTCAACGGCGGGGCGGAAACGAATCAGTCCGCTTCATCAATCCACGCCATCTGAATGGCTTCCAGAATGCGTTCGTTAGATGCTTGCGGATCATCGTCAAATCCGTCCAACGCGCAAATCCACGCATGCATATCGGTATAGCGGACGGTGCGCGGGTCCGTTTCCGGATGCGCATCCGCCAACGCTTGCGCAATTTCCAATGAATCGCGCCATTTCATCAGTGATTTTCCCGCGCGTGATTGACGGTATATTTGGGAATTTCCACGACAATATCGGCGTCTTTCATCACCGCCTGACACGACAATCGCGATTCAGGTTCCAGTCCCCACGCTTTGTCTAACATATCTTCTTCGTCTTCGGTTGCCTCATCCAGCGACCGATAGCCGTCCCGCACGATGACATGGCAAGTTGTGCAAGCGCACGATTTTTCGCAAGCGTGTTCAATTGCAATGTCGTGCGACAACAAAACATCGCAAACGGTTTCTCCAGAATCGCACTGCAAAACTTTTCCTTCCGGGCACAACTCCGCATGCGGCAAAACTTTAATATTAGGCATAAACGAAATTATAACAAAGCCGAAAGAAATAACGCAAACCGCCGACTCCGTTTTATGAAATCGCAGCGACAATTCGCCCGGCGGCGAATGCGCAAAACCCGTTCCGATAAAAACCGGACTTTTCCGAATTCCCGAATTAGAATCGCGATAGAATCGCTATAAAATCGCGAAATTTCCCATCTTCGCGGAAATGTTTGTGAACAGAATTAAAATCGCGAATTTTTTCCGCCTTCTAAAATCGCGAAATTTCTCATCTTTTGCGGAAAATATTTGTGAACAGAATTAAAATCGCGAAATTTCCCATCTTCGCGAAAATGTTTGTGAACGGAAAATCATCCGCCCCGCCGCCTTATATTGTCGCCGGTAAAATGCGGGGATTTATGGTAAATGCGCCGGTTTGCGGGAATTTTGGCGGGGATAAAAATGCCGCCAGCGCGATCATTGCGGCATTGTCGCCGCAATGGGCGGGGGGCGGGCGATGTGTATCTGCCGGCAACTTTTGCAAATGCGCCCAAACTTCGTTATTTTGTGCGACTCCGCCGACCGCCGCCAATCGCGAAATGCCGCTTTGCGCAATCGCTTTCGCCGCTTGTGTCGCCAATCCCGCCGCCGCCGCCCGTTGAAATGCGGCGGCAATATCCGCCGCCGCCGCCGGTTCGCGTTCTATCAATCGCCGCACCGCTGTTTTCAATCCGCTAAAACTGAAATTCAATTTTTTTTGTGCCGGAGACGGCAGCGAAAAGCGATTCAAATCGCCACGGGCGGCACATTTTTCCAATGCCGCCCCGCCGGGATAACCCAGCCCCAACAATACCGCCGTTTTGTCAAACGCCTCGCCCGCCGCATCGTCCAATGTCGCCCCCAGCAAATGAAAATCGTCCGCCGCCCGCACTTCCCACAACTGCGTATGTCCGCCCGATACCAGCAATGCGATATACGGAAAAGCAAAATCGGGGCGAGACAACAGCGGCGAAAGCAAATGACCGGTAAGATGATTCACGGGAATCGCCGGAATACGCCACGCAAACGCCAACGCGTTCGCCACGGTCGCCCCCGCCAGCAACGCCCCCGCCAAACCGGGACCGGCGGTATAGGCGATTTGCGAAGGTTTTACGCCGCACTCTTTTAACAAACCGGCAATCAGCGGCAACAATCGCCGCAAATGATCGCGCGAGGCGATTTCGGGGACGACTCCGCCGAATTGCCGGTGCCGCCGCCATTGCGAATAAACGCGTTCGCCGATAATGCGTCCGCCCGCCAATATCGCGCATGCGGTTTCGTCGCAGGAAGTTTCCACCGCCAAAATAATCGGCGTTCGGCGCGTTTTTGTTTCGTTCAGGGATAACATCCTCTATAATCATACCATGTCCGATTATCGCTTGTTGAAAAACGGGGGCGCGCTGTTCGGCGGCAACGCCCCTTTTGTGGAAGAACTGTACGACAGTTTTTTAGAATCGCCCGACAATGTGTCGGAAGAATGGCGGCGTTATTTTTCCGGTTTGCGCACCGATGCGGATGCCTCGCATCGCGACATTACCGCTGCCATTGCCGCCCGTGCAATGCGTCCCGCCGCAAATGTATCGGCGGACGGCGCAAAACAGGCGGCGGTTACGCGCCTCATCAACCAATATCGTTTTTTGGGCGCACGACAAGCAAAAACCAATCCGCTTCAATACGAAATGCCGCCGCTGGAAGAAATGTCGCTGCAATTTAACGGGCTGGACGAATCGGATATGGCGACCACTTTTTATTCGGATATTCACGGTGTCGGCAACGCGCCGCTGTCCGATATTCTCGCCAAACTCAAATCGGTTTATTGCGGCACGGTTGTCGCCGAATGGATGCACATCAGCGACCGCCGCAAACGCGAATGGTTGCGCGCGCGAATGGAAAAACCGCGCCCGGTATATTCGCCCGCCCAAAAACGCGCCTTGCTGGAACGCATTCTGGCGGCGGAGTTGCTGGAAAAATATCTGCACACCCGCTACGCCGGACAAAAACGTTTTTCGCTGGAAGGCGGCGACACACTCATTCCGATGCTGGATATTATTCTCCTCAACGGTTTGCGCGGCGGCATAAAAGAAACGGTTGTCGGAATGGCGCACCGCGGGCGGCTTAATGTTTTGATTAATGTACTGGGCAAAAAACCCGCCGATTTATTTTTGGAGTTTGAAGGCAAACACAAAGTCAGCGGTTCCGGCGATGTGAAATATCACATGGGATTTTCCAGCGCACTCAAAGACAACGGCGCGGAAATGCATCTCGCGTTGGCGTTCAATCCGTCCCATCTGGAAATCGCCAATCCGGTGGTGGAAGGTTCGGTACGCGCCCGTCAAGACCGGCGCGGAGATGGCGAACGCAAAACCGTATTGCCGATTCTGATTCACGGCGACGCCGCATACGCCGGGCAAGGCGTGGTGATGGAAACATTAAATTTATCGCAAGCGCGCGGCTACAAAACCGGCGGCACGGTGCATATTATCGTCAACAACCAAATCGGTTTTACGACTTCAACGCCGGACGATGCGCGTTCCACTTTCTTTTGTTCGGATGTCTCAAAAATGGCGGAAATTCCCGTAATTCATGCACTTTGCGACGATGTGGAAGGCGCGGCGTTCGCCGCCGAAACCGCCCTCGCTTTCCGGCAAGAATTCGGCGCGGATGCGGTTGTTGATTTGGTTTGTTTTCGCCGGCACGGACACAACGAACAAGACGAACCGCTGATTACGCAACCGCTGATGTATCAAAAAGTTTCCAAACATCCGGGGTCGCCGTCTTTGTACGCCGACCAACTTGTCGCCGAAGGAATCGTCAGCGATGACGAAGTTGCGGCGATGAAAAAATCCTATCGCGACCGTTTGGCGGCGGGCGAATCGGCGAACCCGAAAGTCGTTCCTGCTGCCAGCAGCGCGTTCGTAGATTGGACAAAATACGACCGCGACAACTATCAATGGGATTGGCGTCCGTCCAAACCGGTGGCATCGGTAAAACAACTAAAAACGCTGGGCGGCAAACTTTCCGCCATTCCCGACACTTTCGCCGCGCATCCGCAGTTGAAAAAACTCGCCGCCGCCCGCGCCGATATGGCGGCGGGAAAACGCCCGCTGGATTGGGGAATGGGCGAAAATCTCGCCTATGCGGTGTTGCTGACAAACGGGCATTCCGTCCGCCTTTCGGGGCAAGATTGCGGGCGTGGCACATTCGCACACCGGCACGCCGTCTGGCACGACCAAAAACGCCACAAACGAGACGGCGGCGCGTTCGTGCCGTTGCGCAACTTGTCCGACAATCAGGGCGATTTTCTCGTCATCGATTCCATTTTGTCCGAAGAGGCGGTGTTGGGTTTTGAATATGGTTACGCGACAACCGAACCGCGGCGGCTGGTAATTTGGGAAGCGCAATTCGGCGATTTCGCCAACGGTGCGCAAGTGGTGATAGACCAGTTTATCGCCAGCGGACAAGCGAAATGGGGGCGGATGTGCAATCTGGTAATGCTGCTGCCGCACGGCTACGAAGGACAAGGACCGGAACATTCCTCGGCACGCATAGAACGCTATCTGCAACTATGTTCCGAATACAATATGCAAGTATGCATTCCGTCTTCGCCGGCGCAACTGTATCATTTACTTTTGCGGCAGATGTTGCGCCCGTTGCGAATGCCGCTTGTCGTTATCACGCCCAAAAGTTTGCTGCGTCATCCCGAAGCGACTTCGTCTTTGCAAGATCTCGCGGCAAACGGATTTGCGCCGCTGTTGCCCGATACGGACGACTCCATTAAACCCGCCGCTGTCCGCCGCGTTGTTTTTTGTGCGGGCAAAATTTATTACGAACTCCTCGCCGCCCGCCGCGAACGAAAAATTAAAGACATCGCGTTGGCGCGACTTGAACAGTTATATCCGTTTCCGCACGACCTTTTCGCGAACGAAATTAAAAAATACAAAAACGCGGACGAAATTGTTTGGTGTCAAGAAGAACCGGGCAATCAGGGCGCATGGCACCGCATTCAACATTATCTTCGCCGCCATCTGCAAACCGGACAAAAACTCGCCTACTCGTTGCGTCCTTCGGCATCTTCCACCGCCGCCGGATACGGCGCGTTGCACAAAAAACAACAAGAAGAAGTAATAGACGCCGCGCTTAAACCCAAATCCGCGACAACCGCGACAAGGAGACGCAAATGAAAAAAATCCTCGTTCCCGAACTTTCCGAATCGGTTTCAGAAGCCGTACTTTTAGAATGGCAAAAACAACCCGGCGCACCGGTACGCGAAGGCGAAGTACTGACTTCGGTGGAAACCGACAAAATCGTGCTGGAAGTATACGCACCTTGCGATGGCATATTAAAAACCGCTGTCAAATCCGCGGGCGATTCGGTTGCCGCCGGCGATGTCCTCGGCGAAATTGACGACACCGTCGCCATTCCCGAAGAAAAACCGGCGGTAAAAGAAACACCGCCGCCCGCCGCCGCGACTCCCGCCGCGATTCCGGCGGCGACAAAATCCGCCCCGACTCCGACTGCGCAACCGGCGGCAATGCCGTCCGCCAAAAAAGCCGCCGCCGAACAAGGCGTTGATTTGCAAACTGTTGCCGGCAGCGGCAAAGGCGGACGAATCACAAAAGGCGATGTTTTCGCTGCGGCGGGCGGCGGACGCGAACACCGCGTACCGATGACAAAACTGCGCGCACGAATCGCCGAACGCCTTATGCAATCGCAAAACGATACCGCAACGCTCACGACATTTAACGAAGTAAATATGCAAGCGGTAATGAGTTTGCGCGGCGAATATCGCGATTTATTCGAAAAAACACACGGCGTCAAACTCGGTTTTATGTCGTTTTTTGTCAAAGCCGCAGTCGCGGCGTTGCGGCAGTTTCCGGTAATCAACGCGTCCGTCGACGGCGCGGATATCGTTTATCACGAATATTACGACATCGGCGTTGCAGTCGGTACGCCGCGCGGTTTGGTCGTGCCGATTTTGCGCGGGGCAGATTCGCTTTCCATGGCGGACATAGAAAAAAATATTGCCGATTTCGGTGCGCGTGCGCAAACCGGTGCGTTGACGATGGACGAAATTACGGGCGGTACATTTTCCATCACCAACGGCGGCGTGTTTGGTTCCATGCTTTCTACGCCGATTTTGAATCCGCCGCAAAGCGCGATTTTGGGCGTGCATGCAACCAAACCGCGTCCGGTAGCGGAAAACGGCGAAGTCGTTATTCGCCCGATGAATTATCTCGCTTTGTCGTACGACCACCGAATTATAGACGGACGCGAAGCGGTTTTGTTTTTGGGCGCAATTAAAAACGCGCTGGAAAACCCGGCGCGAATTTTGTTAGGCGTTTAATTTTTTTCTTAAAAAAACAAAAAACGCGCCGCAAAACCGTACTCCGAATTCGCCGATTTCATTTTTTTACAAAAAACGTTTTTTTATAAAAGTTGGAATACCGCACGGATTTTACAAAAAACGTTTTTTACAAAGAAAATGAAAAAAATGATAACGCGGCGCAAAAACCGTACTCCGAATTCGCCGATTTCGTTTTTTTACAAAAAACGTTTTTTATAAAAAAGGAGAAAAAAATGAACACGATGCGCGCATTTGTACTGACCGGACACGGCGGGATGGAAAAGTTGGAATATCGCACGGATTTTCCGAAACCGATACCCGGCGCAGGCGAAGTATTGATTCGCGTCCGCGCATGCGGACTCAACAACACCGATATTAATACGCGCACCGGATGGTATTCGTCCGGCGTTTCCGGCGGCACAACCGGCGACAAGGCGACCGGTGCGGCGGACAAAGACGCAACATGGGGCGGTGCGCCATTGCAATTCCCGCGCATACAAGGCGCGGATGTTTGCGGAGTTGTGGAAGAAACCGGCGCAAATGCGGACGATTCCTTGCGCGGAAAACGCGTGCTGATAGACACATGGTTGCGCGACTGGAACGACCCGCACAACTTGGAAAAAACCGGTTATTTCGGCAGCGAATGCAACGGCGGTTACGCCGAATACGCGACCATTGACGCGCGCCATGCACATCCGGTGCAGTGCGATTTAACGGACGCCGAACTCGCCGCGTTTGCAACTTCCTATTCCACCGCCGAAGGAATGTTGTCGCGCGCGAATGTCGGCGCAAACGACACGGTGCTGATTACCGGCGCTTCCGGCGGTGTCGGAATGGCGTTGATACAACTCGCCAAAAGACGCGGGGCGAAAACCATCGCGATGTGCGCCGAAACCAAACAAAACGCCGTGCGCGAATATGGCGCGGATTATGTTTTGCCGCGCGCACCGCAAAACTTACGCGAAATGTTGCGCGCGCAAACCGGATGCGATTGCGTGCCGGTCGTCGCCGATGTTGCGGGCGGCGATTATTGGACGATTCTCATCGGCGCGATTGCGCGCGGCGGGCGTTATGTCTGTTCGGGCGCGATTGCGGGGGCGGAAGTGCGGCTGGATTTGCGCGCGTTATATTTGCGCGATTTATCGTTTTTCGGTTCCACCGTTTTGCCGCCGGGCATGTTCGCGTCTCTCGTTTCATACATCCAAAAAGGCGAAATCGCACCGCCCCCGATAAAACAATTCCCGCTAAAAGAATTGCACAAAGCGCAACAACTTTTCCTGTCCAAAAAACACGCAGGCAAAATAATCGTTTCATGCGAATAAAAATCACACGCGGGATATCATAATCTTACTCACCATTTCCGCAAAACAAGAGTATGGAATATATGATTTACCAACTCTTTATCATCAAAATCAATACTATGTATCCCATTGATTTGACTTGACATTTTTAGATAAACTACGCGAAAAAAATTTCCAAAACGAAACTAAACGCGCGCCGATGTTATAAAATTCAGTTGACCGCGGCGTTGCCGTATTTTACTTTACATGAAAGGAAACATCTTATGAAACATCCTGACGAAAAAAACATCAAAACGATACGGGATTTAATATCCTTGTTTACGCAGAATCTCCTGATCGTTAATCCGGAGTATCAGCGTGGCGTTGTATGGACAGACCAGCAAATGCAAATGCTGATTGATTCTGTTTTGCGCGGTTATGAAATCCCGCCGATATATTTGCGGGCGCGCAACGAAGATGGATGCCACGAGATCATAGACGGGCAACAGCGCATCAATGCGTTGTGCGGCTTTGCGTTCAATTCTCCCGTCGTTGAATCAGAGGATAAGAGACCGGGACCCAAGCCCAAAAATGTGCTGGGGCGCGGGACCATCAAAACTCGTATTCCTCCGCTTCTTGATCCGGAGAACGCTCCGGATTTTCCGAAATTCTTGCGCGAGCAAAAATGCCCTTGGGCGGGCAAAACCTTCGAGACGTTGGAAGAATACAAAGAGAAATTTCTGAGTCATAAAATTTCCGTCATATTCATGGACGGTAATGATGACGAAATACGTGTGCAGTTCATTCGTCTGCAGAATGGGACACCGCTCTCGGATATGGAAAAATTGGATTCCATGCCGGGCGGATTTTGCGATCATGTTCTCATCATCGGCGGCAAACCGGGTGATTTTAGCAACCGCCATAAACGATCAAAATCGTTTCCGGCGGAGTTGCCGGGCGCCCCGTTTTTTAAGAGTCAGAAATTGTTCGGGAAGGCGGACACAGATTATAGCAAACGGCGCAAAATCACCGCGCTGTCGCTTATGCTGTTTCTGGAGCGGCGGGAAAAGGATGCATTTTCGTTCGTTTCTACGAGCATAAAGGAGTTGTCCGCTTGTTATCACAGAAATTCCGACATGCATATACATTCGGATGAGGTGGTGCGATTCAACGAAATTTTGGACATTCTGTTTTATCGCTTTGAGGAAGAAAATGTGCTGAAATTAAAGAATCATGATGTCATTCATCTTATTCTATTTGCAGATATGTTGTTGGACAATTTTGCCAATGGTTGGCAAAACGCTATTGTTCATGCGTATAAAGCGTGGCAGGCGAAAATAAAACTAGTGCAGAGCATGAAAGCGTCTCCCGCGCGAGGAGATCCGCTTTGGTCCGTATGGCGTTATGCGCAAATTATGGGACGCCCCGGAGGGGCGGAGATTCGCGAGCGCCATTCCATTTATGTGCGCGAAATGTGTTTATTGCTCCGCAAAGATCTGCGTTTGCCTGATTTTAATGACAATGTGGATGACTTGCGGGAGGCGGCGTATTATTGCGAAGGTATGCGCTGCAGCAAATGCAGACATCCCAATCCCAAAAATGACGAAGACGCAGAAAAAGGATATGTCGCTCCGGCGGATATTCATTTTCAACAAATGCCTGGACATGCTCAAGGCATGTTTTACGAGAACTGGGCGCTGGTCTGCAAAAACTGCAACGATATTGCGCCGACTTCGGCGTAAACCGCCCCCATCAACAAAACAGCAACTCCGTCAATTCGCCCGCGATTTTTCGCCGCGGGCGAATTCTGTTTCGGCAATTCGCCGTGCCGCCATTTGGCAAAAGCGCGGATTGATTAACCATCCGTTAAACCGCTTTACTCTTACTTGTCGTTTTCCGGATTAAACCGAGATATTATCGGTTTACTTTCTTTCCTTTTCCTTTGAGGATCCTGCAACACTTCATTAAGCAATTTATGAACATACTGCTTTCGCAACTCTTCGTCCGCCTCACCAAATTCCTTGGCAAGCCCCGGATAGGATGCGATTAATGCCGCTTTATAGGCATAGTCCTCTTCAACCGTTTTATTTTTGGCGTATTGGTTGCCTGCAAATGTTGCAACGCCCAAAGCAACAAACAATATAAGCGCACGAACAAGTGCGCCAATGCCGGAATTGCCCGACTCGCCTATTACTTTAATCGCCTCCCAGCCCAACCAAATAGCCCCTGCTGACGCACACAGCAATATGAACAACCAAAATCCTTTCACATGCTTATTACTCAATTCCTCTTTCCGTTGTATGAAAGCACCACTTAATCCTGCAGCCGCCGCATGTTTCAACGCGGTTTCTGCTTGTTTAATTAAGGTGTTTGTTTGAGAAAATGAAGAATCCTGCATACTTTTATAATCACTGATAAGAGATTCGTGTTCTTTGGAAAAATCATCCAATTTCGTTTTGTAATCATCGGTTGCAACGTTTTGCTCCGAAATTTTATTTTGTCTTTCGTTAATTAATTTTGTGAATTGTTCAATCACTTTCTGATTTCCTTGCGCGTCATCACAAATTGCCTTAACTTGCTCGGCATTCTGTTGCGCTTGTGTAATCAAATTCTCTAAATCTTGCGTTGTCGAAGTATTTTTAGCAATATCTTCATCCAATTGATTCGCTTTCTGCTGCACGCTTTCATGTTGCTTTTTAATTTCGGCGTCCCGCTCCTGCAATTTGGATGATATTTGATTGGCGGCGGAATGGTATTGTCTTAACTCTCGTAAAACATTCTCCATGAGCAAATTCTCAAATATACGAATATAAAAAATTATGCGATGTATCTGCCCCGAAATTTGGACACTATCACCCGAGGCGAAATAGTTGCTAACAGTATTGATATGCGACACGGCATTATCTATTTTAGAAATCCGGCGAACAAATTTCTCCCGATTATGCCGAACTTGCTCGAACACATCCAAGAATTCCTCAACAATTTCACATGCATCCCGCACACTAAATTCTTGACCGTCCGGCTTGTCTGCAGAAATGTCATTTCCGCCTTGCTTAAAAGCATTGTACGACTCTCGCAACTTGTCTACTGCTATCTCTAAATTTTCAAAATTAGACATTTTTTTGCCCTAATGCGAAAAATTCGCCAAAACCATGGCGAAAGGAGAATGAATGAGTTTTGCACTTGCGTTTTTCATAGAATTTCTCCGTTGAATGTCAAATCGCATCGGCGAACATTGTTCCGTTATTCGTCAAACTTATCGCCATTTCCCATTATAGCCAAAAACCGCCGTCAACAAAATGGCAGTTCGGTTAATTCGCCGGAAATTTGGTTGTTGTTTTTGATGACTGAAACTTTTTCGCCGGAAATGGAATCGGCGGGGACGAGGGCGAAACCGATCATTTTTTTTAATCGCCGCGACCAGACGCCGTTTGTCATGTCGCCGATTTTTTTTCCGTCTCGCAAAATATCCAGCCACGCCGCATGACCTGGTTGCGGTTTGTCGCCCGCCAAAATGATTCCCATTTGCCGCCGTTTTGCGCCTTGTTTATGAATGCGGCGTAGCGCGGCGATTCCGATAACTTCGTCCGGCGCATTCAAATCTACATATTTTTCCATCCGCACTTCAAACGGATTCGTGCGGTCGTCTGTGTCGCCGCCCCACGACAGCAAACCGCTTTCAATTCGCTCGCACGGATTTGGATAGCCCGGTCCGATGTCAAACGGTGCGCCCGCTTCGCGAACGATATTCCACAACTTTTCGCCTTGCGTTTCGTCCGTCAGATACAACTCAAAACCGCCTTGTTTGGACCATCCCGAACGCGCCAGATACAGCGGCACGCCTGATACGGAAGTTTCCATAAAATGAAAATATTTTAGCGCGCGCGCCGTCTCGCCGAAAAGCGAAACAATTGTGTCTTCGGCTTTCGGTCCTTGCACCGCCAGCGGCGACACGCCGGGGTCGCAAACTTCCGCGCGCAGTTTGCGTTCCGCCGCAATCGCTCGCGCCCAAAAAAATATATCCGAATCGGCGATGGAAAACCAAAACCGGTTTTCGTCCAGTTTCAACAAAATCGGATCATTAATTAGCGCGCCGGAATGATTGCAAATCGCGACATATTTTCCTTGTCCCGCTGCGCATCGCGACAAATCGCGCGGCGCGAGAATTTGTGCGAGTTGCGCCGCATCCGGTCCGGTAATTTGCACTTGCCGTTCGCAAGCGACATCCCACATGGAAACGCCGGAAAGCAGCCGCCAATATTCCGCCTCCGGATCGCCGTATCCCATCGGCATCAGCATGTGATTGTAAGTGGAAAAGGTCGTAACGCCCGCCGCCACCGTCGACGCAAAATACGGCGATTGCCGAAGCCGCGTATGCGGCGCGATTTGAAACATTTTTCTTTTCCTTTCTTAAAAAAACAAACGGATAAATTAAAACACGGCGGGGTAATTTGTCATCGGCAAAACAGAACACGCTACGGCATTTTAAGATAGTCGCGCGCGAACATTTCGGGCAAAAAAACGATAAATCCGTTGTCCAAACGCGCTAACTTGCCGCGCCACTTCTCTCGCCAGCGAAGAAACGGCGTGTTCGGTTCGCCGTTTTTTAGAAACAGGCGGCTTCCCGGTACTTCATATATAACCGTGATAATTTTTATGTTCCGCTTAATGTGTTGCCAAGGCGTGCGCACTTCGCGGCTTATCGTCTCTTTCTTAATTTGCAAATTGACGACTTCGTCGCCGTCCGTCAACCGAATGTCGACGCCCTGATAATCCAGCGCGGCGCCCATCTCCACATTGCCGCGCCCGTATATTTTCTCCGCCGCATAACCGCCCTGAATTTGCGTAAGCAAGGACGCCCAAGTACGGTAGATGCGCGCGGGCAGACCGCGATAAAAAGTTTCTTCGCTGAACATTTTTTCTCTGCGAAACTCCTCCAAATCTTTTTGCAAATCCCCGGCGTATGCATCATAGAATTTTTCAAAAGACGGAAACCGCGCGCGCCGTTCCCAATACTCGCGGTACAAATGCGGAATCGCCTGAATATGCCGCGGCAAATCCAACTCCACAAGTTTAATGGGGGCGTACTTTTCGCGGTATTTCGCCAAATCGACATCGCCGAGAAAGGCGTTTATTTTTTCCATATCGTTCATCGGATTCGCCCCGCCGCCAACCATTCGTTCGCCAAAAGCGCATAATCCGGATTCATTTCCGCGGCGAAAAAATGTACGCCCGCCGCTTTCGCCGCAACGCATTCGGAACCGGAACCGGCGAACGGAATCAACGCATACCCGCCCGATTTTGCGGCGGAAGTAATCAGTTTCGTTCCCAGCAAAACCGGCTTTTGTGTCGGATGACGAACGACATTATGTTCGCGATGCGATTCCGCCTCGCGCGGTTCGCACAACCGCCCGCAACTTTTGCAATAAAACCATCGTTCGGCGTATCCCGCCCCGCCCGCCAGCGCGGAAACTTTCAACACATCGCGCGGCAACGCGCCTTTCGGATGCGCGGCGTAAATTGTTTTTCGCCCTTTGGAACTATATCGGCAAAAAGTTTCGCGGCGCACTTTTCCGGCGGCGTTTTTCAGAAAAGTTTCGGTGTATTCTTCGCGCACCGCATCCACATCAATGCGCGGACGCGCGCCTTTCCACAAGCATAAAATCGATTCGTGACTGCGCTGCCAAAACTTCGAAGTCGGCACGGTTTTGTTCGTATAATGCCACACCAGCCACCGCTGTTTGTCGGGCGGACGGCGGACGGCGACATGCGCGAGAATTTCGGGATAGCCGTAAATGTAAATCGGCGCGCCCTCTTTCGCCAAACGCAAACATTCCGAAATCCATTCCTCGCACCATTTCAGATAATCGGGCAACGCGCGCGAATCGGAATCATTGCCGAAATCTTTTCCGATATTGTACGGCGGGTCGGCGACAACGACATCAAAAATATCGTTCTGTTCGATCTCCCGCAAAAGCAAAATCGCATCGCCGCAATGTACGCGATTCGCGGCGAACTTTTCATCTTCGCGCAACGCGGCGAAATCGGAAAAAACGGCAGCGGCTTGCGGCATTTTTTGATTATAGCGATTTCGCCGGCAAATTTAATGTGCGACGGCGGCGGCGGCGGATTCGTCGACGAGTGCGCCGGTGGTGAAGCGGTTTAGCGAAAACGGTGCGCATAACTCGCTTTCTTCGCCGCGTGCGAGAGTTGCGGCGAAGGCGTGTCCGCTGCCGGGTGTTGCTTTGAATCCGCCTGTCCCCCAGCCGCAGTTGAAAAATAAATTCTTTATCGGCGTCGCCGACAATATCGGCGAACGGTCGGGCGTAATGTCTACAATTCCCGCCCATTGCCGCAACATATTCACCCGCGAAAAAATCGGATACAACTCCAAAATCGGTCCCGCGACATGCTCAATCTGATCAAAACTGCCGCGCTGGGCGTAGGAGTTATACGGGTCGGAACCGCCGCCGATAACCAATTCGCCCTTGTCGGATTGGCTGATATAGGCATGCACGGTGTTGGACATAATTACGCAATCTAGCACCGGTGCGAGCGGTTGCGACACAAACGCCTGCAGCGGAAATGTTTCTATCGGCAAGCGAAATCCCGCCATTTCCGCCAATGCGCCGCAGTTGCCGGCGACGACCGCGCCGATTTTTTTGCGCGCGCGAATCGTTCCGCGCGAAGTGCGCACTCCTTCGGCGACTCCGTTTTTAATGTCAAATCCGGTGACTTCGCAGTTTTGGATAATATCCACGCCCAGCGAATCGGCGGCGCGGGCGAATCCCCATGCCACCGCATCGTGCCGCGCAATGCCGCCTCGCCGTTGCAAAAGCGCGCCCAGTACCGGATAGCGTCCGTGTAAATTAATAAATGGTACGCGTTCTTGTACTTGTTCGGGCGAAAGCGTTTCGGTATCCACGCCGGCGGCGTAGTTGGCGGCGCCGCGCCGTCCAATTTCGCGCAAATCCGATAGCGTATGCGACAAATGCAAAAGCCCGCGCGGCGAATACATCACATTAAAATTCAACTCCGCGGAAAGCGTCCCCCATAAATTAACTGCGTGGTTATACAACGCCGAAGAGGGTTCCAGCAAATAGTTGGAACGGATAATTGTCGTGTTGCGTCCGGTGTTGCCGCCGCCGAGCCATCCTTTTTCCAAAACCGCGATTCGCCCCGCGCCGTGTTCTTTTGCCAGATAATACGCCGTCGCCAGTCCGTGTCCGCCGCCGCCGATAATGATATAGTCATATTCCGGACGCGGCGGCGGATTGCGCCATGCGCGTTGCCATCCGCGATGGTGAGTCAGCGCATTTCGCGCCAGCGTAAAAATGGAATAGCGTGTCATTGTTTCGTTTTCGCAAACTTTTTTTCACAAACTTTTTTTCGTAAACGGTGCGGATATTATAACACGCGCGCGCCGTCAGTGCAGAGTCCGGCGCACGACCGTTCGCCGCCGTCTGCGCGGTGAAAGCCAGAAAAAACCGCAAATGCCGCCCGCCGCAAAACCCGCCAAATGCGCCCAGTGCGCAAAAAAACGCCAGCCGAAAATCAGACCGGCAATATCCAAAAAAACGACAAACGCCGCGAATGTCCATAACGGAAACGGCGGCAATCGCAACAAATCATGCACCAACAAAAGACGCATCGGCGTTCGCGCAAAACGATGCAAAGAACACGCCAGCATTCCCAAAACCGCCGCGCTAATGCCCGCCGCCGCGCCGCCGCTAAGCAAATTGTTGGCGACAGTGCCCGCCAATGCAGACACCGCAAACAACAACAAAAATCGCCGCGCCCCCAAAAACGGCAACAACATTTGCCCGCCGATATAATGCAAACCGAGAATGTTTAACAAAAAATGCGCCGCACCGGAATGCACAAACGGCGACAATAAAATATATTGCGGCGTCCACAATCCGGCGAAAATAAAATCGCTCGCCGCCGGAAACGACAACGCAAACGCGCCGCAAAACGACAAAGCGGCAATCGCATACACCGGCGCATAACCCGGAATAAAACGCGCGTTAATCACGCCGCCATTGCGACAGAAACTCCGCCCATCGCGTTTCGTCCAAATGCGCACGGACGAGTTCCTCTTCCGCCGCCAAATCGGGCAATGCGCCGCGAAAATGCAAAAATCGCGCGAATAAAAGATAAGTCAGCAACGCGTCCGCCTCGCAATAGCGGCGGATTTCTTCGCTTTTATTCGCCTGCCATGCGTCCCACACATTTGCGCCGCCGATGCCGATTTTGCCCGGCAATCCGCACAATCGCGCCGCATCGTCCAATCCCGTATAGGCGCGCGGTTGATACATCGCCAACGCGTCCATCACATCCAAATGTCGTTCGTGATAGCGCGAAGTGTAGTTGTTCCAGCGAAACTTATCGCCGTCATCATCTGCGCCGTGCGTTTGCCAATAACGCGGTGCGGCGATTCCATATTTCATCGCCCGCCAATGCAAAACCGGCAAATCAAAACTGCCGCCGTTCCACGAGGCGAGTTGCGGCGTATATTTTTCTATGACGCGAAAAAACATTTTTACCGCTTCCGCCTCTTCATATTCCGGCGGACAAAGCGAAAAAATTTTCACCGCCGCACCCGAATCGCCGCGCGATTCAAAACTCCGCAAGACGCATGAAATCACCGCAACGCGATGCAGATGCGGCGGCAAAAAATCCGATTTGTTTTCTTGTCGCCGCAAACGCGCATCCATTTCCACCACTTCGCAATCGGAAATATTTTCGGAAAATCCGCGCAACGCGCGCAACGCCGCCGTGTCCGGAATCGTTTCAATATCAAACGCGAGAATCGGCGCGTTCATTGATACACGCCCGATGAAAGATAGCGGTCGCCGCGGTCGCAAGCGATGGAAACAATCACCGCGTTTTCGGTTTCTTCGGCGACTTGCAACGCGATATGCAACGCACCGCCGCTTGATACGCCGCAAAAAATGCCTTCTTCGCGCGCCGCCCGCCGCATCGTTTTTTCGGCGTCTGTTTGCGAAACTTCCATAATCCGATGAATATGCGACCCGTCAAAAATTTTCGGAATATACGGCGATTTCCATTTTCGGATGCCGGAAATTTGCGCGCCTTCGGCGGGATGCACGCCGACAACTTGCACGCCGGTATTGTTATCGGCGAAAAATTTGGAGCAGCCGGTAATCGTGCCGGTCGTCCCCATGCTGGAAACGAAATGCGTGATTTTGCCGCCGGTATCGCGCCAAATTTCGGGCGCGGTATTTTCGTAATGCGCGCGCGGATTATCGGGATTTGCGAATTGATTTAGCATAAAACCGTCGCCGCGTTTTGCCATATCCGCCGCCAAATCGCGCGCGCCCTCCATTCCCTCTTCGCGCGAAACGAGAATCAATTCTGCCCCGTACGCGCGCATGCTTTGTTTGCGTTCTTCGGTTTGATTCGCAGGCATTACGAGACGCATTTTATAACCGAGGGCGGCGGCGATCATCGCCAACGCGATGCCGGTGTTGCCGCTTGTCGCTTCCACCAGCGAATCGCCGGGGCGAATGTCGCCGCGTTCGGCGGCGCGCATAATCATATTTCGGGCGGGGCGATCTTTTACCGAACCGGCGGGATTGTCGCCTTCCATTTTCAACAGAACGATATTGTTATTGACGCGCCCTATCCGCCGCAACGCGACCAGCGGCGTATTGCCGATAAACGAATCCAAAACGCGCAACTTCATTTTAACAATTATAAACGGAATGCCGATTGTTCGCGTTTGTCGCCCCGATTCGGCAGCGTTTTTTTAAAGCAAAAATCCTGCGCATAGTGTATGAATAAATTCTCAACTTGAAACGCGCGTTTTTGGTGTCGTTGCAATTCGTTGTACGAAGTTGCTTGCAAGATTCGCAAAAAAGTTTAATGCCATTCATCAATTCCTTGTCGCTTTTTTCATAGCGATGATTTTGCAACAAAACCGTGCAAAAAAAACGAAAAGAGTAGCGCAAATTCGCCCGCAAAAGTTTATAAATTAAGGGGGGCGAAAATTTTCGGAGAATGAATTTTGCAATACACAGTAAAAAACATTTCGCAACGGATTCGTAATTTTAAATTTTTGCGGGAATGACGGGCGGGGGAATGCGCCCGTTTATAATGTTCGGATGCGGAGTTTATACGACATTGCCGCCGTCCGCGAAATGGAACGCGCCGCTTTTGCGCGGGAAGAATCGTTCGCCGTGATGTGCCGTGCGGGGGCGGCGGTTGCAGGTCATGTGCTGCAAATGTTGCGCGGCGATTCCCGCCCGGTTTTGATTCTCGCCGGTCCCGGCAACAACGGCGGCGATGCGTTTGTTGCCGCGGCTATTTTGCGCGATGCGGGCGTAAAAGTGTGCGTCGCTTTTGCCGGAGACGAAAAAAAGTTGCCGTCTGATGCGGCGCGGGCGTTCGCAAAATGGCGCGAAAACGGCGGCGAAATCGCGCGCGACATTCCCGCCGCCGATTACGCCCTCGCCATTGACGGCTTGTTTGGAATCGGACTTTCGCGCGCGCCGGAAGGAAATGCCGCAAAATGGATTCGGCAAATCCGCACCGTTCCGACTTTGGCGATAGACGCGCCGAGTGGAATCAACGGCGACACCGGTGCGGCTTGCGGCGACTTCGTTTGTGCCGCGCGCACAATTACTTTTTTCGCCGCTAAACCCGGTTTATACACCGGCGACGGTGCCGCCGCCGCAGGCGATGTTGCAGTGGAAGATTTGGGATGTGCCGATTTTCCGCCGCCGTGCGGCGTGTTGCTAAACTCCGCCGCGGGATTAAATTTGCAAAAACTGCGGCGACAAAAAAACGCGCATAAAGGCGCATGCGGAATCGCCGCCATTGTCGGCGGGGCGGCGGGAATGACCGGCGCGTTGATTCTGGCTGCGCGCGCCGCCGTCCGGTTAGGTGCGGGAAAAGTATTCGCGCTATCCGCCGCCTCGCCGCCTTTGTACGATTTTGTCTGTCCAGAAATTATGTGGCGGTGCGCCGCGGAGTTGCCGCAATTCGCCGCCGCCGAATGCATCGCTATCGGTCCCGGTCTCGGCGCGGAAAATGTCGCCGCCGTCCGCACGGCAACCGAAACACCCGCGCCGATTGTCGCCGATGCGGACGCGCTTAATATTCTCGCCGCGGATGGCGAATTGGCAACGCGCTTTGCAAAACGCGGGCATCCGTCCGTCATCACGCCGCATCCCGGCGAGGCGGCGCGATTACTCGGAGTTTCCGCCGCCGAAATTCATTCCGACCGCATCGGCGCGGCGAAAAATCTGGCGCAAAAATACAACGCAATCGCCGTGCTAAAAGGTGCGGGCACAATCATCGCAAATCCAAACGGAAAATGGGCGATTTGCGCCGCCGGTAATCCCGGACTCGCGCAAGCAGGCGCGGGCGATGTTTTGACGGGAATGTTAGCCGCCCTTGTCGCACAAACCGGAGACGCGGAATTTGCCGCGCGCGGTGCGGTATTTCTGCATGCGGCGGCGGCGGACGAAGTCGCAAAAACCGGCGGCGAAATCGGAACAGATTTAAACGCGTTGCCGTTTGTTGCGGCAAAAATCTTAAATCGGGAAACGGCGAAAACTTTCCGATAATAACGCGCCGCTTAAAAAAGTGCGCGCCCTGGAACGGGCGCGCTTTTTGGAGAGAAAATATCAGCGGCGAGGTTGAGGGACAATCCGCAAATACGGTTTTTTCGCTTCCCAGCCATCGGGAAAACGTTTTTTGGCGTCTTCGTCCGATACGGCGGGAACGATAATGACATCCTCGCCGTCTTTCCAATTGACCGGTGTCGCGACTTTGTGGTTTTCGGTGAGTTGAATGCTGTCAATCACGCGCAAAACTTCTTCAAAGTTGCGTCCGGTGCTGGCGGGATAAGTCAAAGTCAGGCGCACTTTTTTGGCGGGGTCAATAATAAACACGGTGCGCACGGTCAAAGTATCGTTGGCGTTCGGATGAATCATTCCGTACAAATTGGATACTTTGGAATCGTGGTCGGAGATCATCGGAAAATTAACCGTGTGCCCTTGCGTTTCTTCAATGTCGCCTTCCCATTTTTTCTGGTCGGCGGCGGCATCTACCGACAACGCCAAAACCTTGACGCCGCGCTTTTCAAATTCGGGTTTCAATCGCGCGACTTCGCCCAACTCGGTGGTGCATACCGGTGTGAAAGTTTTGGGATGCGAAAACAAAACGCCCCACGAATCGCCAAGCCAATCGTGAAAATGAATTTCTCCGGCGGTGCTGTCTTGCGTAAAATCGGGTGCGATATCCCCAAGTCGTATACTCATTTTTTGGTCTCCGTTGCAATAATAAATAAAATGTCCTTCGGATATATTATAACACAAAATGGAATATGTCAACCCCTTTTTATGCTTTTTTGGCATTTTATTGTTTTTCTGTCCACGCGCCGTGCCGCCGGTTTTTGGCGGCGGTATTTTCCGCGATTCCGGCGAACATGCCCGTTTTTATCGGATTCCGCGCGGAAGTGCCGGCTTTTGCGAGAGTCGGCGGGCGATTTTCCCGTATAATTCTGGTGCGCTGTTGTAGCTCAGTTGGTAGAGCAACTGATTCGTAATCAGTAGGTCGGAGGTTCAAATCCTCTCAACAGCACCGTTTTATCATGCCGCCGAACGATTTGGATGCTTTTGATTATGCCTTGCCGGCGGCGCGTATCGCCTGCCGTCCGGCGAGGCGGCGCGATGAATCCAAACTTTTGGATGCGCGCGAAAATGTGCCACAAATTTTGCAATTTGATTCGCTGCCGTCTTTGTTGCGGCGCGGCGATTTGGCGGTTATAAACGATTCGCGCGTAATTCCGGCGCGTCTTGCGGCGGTGAAAGAAAGCGGCGGACGCGCGGAAATTTTCGCCGAACGCTTTTTGCCGGACGGCGAAGTACTCGCACAAATCCGCGCCTCTAAACCGCCCGCAATCGGCGCGCGATTGTTTGCGCCCGGCGCGTTTGTCGTGCGACAAAAAATCGCGGACGGATTTTATTTGTTGCGGGCGGAAGATCGGCGCGGAAAACCGGTTGCCGCCCGCCCGCGTTTTATGCGCGGCGGACAAACGCCGCTGCCGCCCTATATCCGCCGCGAAGCGGACGACACGGACAAAATGCGCTATCAAACAATTTACGCCCGCCGCCCGGGTTCGGTTGCCGCACCGACTGCCGGATTGCATTTTACGCCGCAAGTTTTTTCGGAATTGAAATCGCGCGGCGTGCATTTGGCAAAAATTACTTTGCACATCGGCGCCGGAACTTTTTTGCCGTTGCGCGGCGGATTGTCGGCGACTTCGCTGCATTCGGAACGATACCGAATTTCCGACTCCGCCGCGGCAAAAATTAACGCGGCAAAAAAACGCGGCGCGCGCATTCTCGCGGTCGGCACGACAACTTTGCGCGCATTGGAATCGGCGGCGATGGCGGACGGCGAAATTCGTCCCGCGGAAACGGAAACAAATTTGTTTATCAAACCGGGTTTTACATTTCGCATCGCCGATTTGTTGTTGACCAATTTTCATCTGCCGCGTTCTTCGTTGCTGGTTTTAACTTGCGCTTTTGGCGGGCGGGAAAAAGTTTTGCGCGCTTGCCGAATCGCGGTGCGCCGCCGTCTCCGTTTTTATTCGTACGGCGATGCGATGTTGTTGTCGCGCGAAAAATAACCAGCGATTTTGCGTTTTTGCATTATTTATAACAGCGGACGATTTGCGGTAAAATTCGGATTTTTACAAAAGAATCCGATAATGCAAAAACCAACCGATTGGGCGGCGGGAAATTCCGAAGATTTGCGCATGGTGTCTGATACCGATCGCCGCGGTAAACCGTTGCGCACTGTCATCAATATGCAAACCGGTTTGGTGCGCAACGATCCGATTCCGAATGACGATGCGTTGGCGCGTTTTTATGCCGAAGATTATCGCGTTTCTTACAAAGGCGCGACCCGACCGCGGCGGCGGCAAGTTTTTCGAAACTTTCGCCGCGTTGCGAAATATATTCGCGAGTTTGACGATGTGTTATCGCCCGCAAAAAAGGTTTTGGATATCGGTGCGGGATCGGGCGAATTCGTTTTTTTGATGAAACAATTAGGAAAGGAAGCGGCGGGCATAGAACCGAACGCCGGCTACGCCGCCTATTGCCGCGATGCGCTTGGTTTAAATATTAAAACCGCGCATTTGTCGCCCGATATATTTGCCGGAGTTTCGTTTGATTTTATTATGCTGTCGCATGTGTTGGAACACTTGAACGATCCGGTTAAATATCTCGACATCATCGCCGACCGGTTGACGCCGGAAGGTGTACTGTATGTGGAAGTTCCGAATATTCAAACTTACGCCGCGCAAAAATCGCGGGGCAATATGTTTCATTACGGGCATATTTTTAATTTCAATCCGTGGACGCTGCGCGCCGCAGCAGGAATGGCGGGATTGATTGAGTTGCCGCAAACGGCAGCGCGTTGCAAACACGACACGCGCGTTTTTTTTCGTAAAGGAAATCGGAAATATCCGCCCGCAAATCCCGACAATGCCGAAAAAGTTTTGCGCGCGATTCAACTTCATTATGCGGGCGAATTTCGCAAAGGAAAAATCGCAAAACCTTTCCGCAAAATTTTCGCGCGCGCCGAAGAAACTATTGCGAGTTTGATGAATGGTGCGCCCGACAAAATCGGAATCCGAATCGCCCGCGAATTGCAAAACCGCCGCCGATGACGCAAAAATTCTCGCCGCACATTTACAACTAAAAATATGCATTTTCGCGTTTCGGCTATTTGCGGCGCGGCGCGCGCGGGAATAATTTCCACCGCGCACGGCGACATTAAAACGCCCGCTTTTATGCCGGTCGGCACGCGCGGCGCGGTAAAAGGCGTGCCGCCGTCTGATCTTGCCGCACTCGGTTTTGATGTGATGCTGGCAAACGCGTTTCATTTGTGGTTGCGACCGGGCGAAGACATTGTCGCCGCGCACGGCGGATTGCACGGTTTTTGCGGATGGCGGCGCGCGATTCTCACCGATTCGGGCGGGTATCAAATTTTCAGTTTGCGCGCGCGGCGGACTATTTCCGAAGACGGCGCATTGTTTTACGCCCCGCACAACGGCGAAAAAAAAATGCTCACGCCCGAAAAATGCGTACAAATTCAACGCGCCCTCGGCAGCGACATTGCGATGGTTTTGGACGATTGCCCGCCGCCGCAAAAAGACAAAGATGCGATTCGCCGTTCAATGGAACTTTCCATGCGATGGGCGCGGCGTTGCAAAACTGCGCACGACAATTCGGCGGCGTTATTCGGAATCGTGCAAGGCGGTATTTTTGCGGATTTGCGCGAAGAATCGGCGGCGGCGTTGACGCAAATCGGATTTGACGGCTACGCCCTCGGCGGTTTGGCAGTCGGCGAAACAAAAGAAATGCGCGAAAAAATTGTCGCGGCAACAACGCAAAAACTGCCGCCGGACAAACCGCGTTATTTGATGGGCGTCGGCACGCCCGCCGACATTGCGGCGGCGGTATCGCGCGGGATTGATATGACCGATTGCGTTTTGCCCGCCCGCAACGCGCGCAACGGGCATTTGTATACTTCCGGCGGCGTTTTGCGGATAAAAAATGCCCGTCATCGCGCCGACCCGTCGCCGCCCGATGCGGCGTGCGATTGTCCGGTGTGCCGCACTTTTTCGCGCGCGTTTTTGCACCATCTGCTTGCGGTCAACGAAATGTTAGGCGCGCGCTATATGACGATTCACAATCTCGCGCATTACCGCCGCCTGATGCGCGATTTGCGCCGCGCTATTCGCCACGGAAATCTTGCGGAATTAGTACAAAAAATACAAATGACGGACGGCAAAGACGCGGAATAAATTTTCGCGCCTCGCGCCGACCCCGTTTTTTTTGCAATGTCGCCATTTCTCGCGCAGGCGGGGAATCCAAAATATCGGAAAAATCGGAATTTTTAAATTCCCGTTTTTGCGGAAATGAGGTACTTTTCATTCCAGCGAAAAATGGATTTTTTTAACGCGCTTCGCGAACGACTGCCTCGGGGACTTGTTTAAGATCGCGGATGATTCGCAACAACGCGAGGACGCGCAAAATTTGATAGGTAATATCAATCTGCCACCAGTGAAAACCTTGTCGCGCGCTTCCCGGATAGCGGTGATGATTGTTGTGCCATCCTTCGCCGAAAGTCAGAAGCGCCACCAGCCAGTTGTTGCGGCTGTGGTCGTCCGACCGGTACGGTTGCCGCCCGACAAGATGGCAAACGGAATTGACGCAAAATGTCGCGTGATAGACCGCCACCGTGGAAATAAATCCGCTCCACACCAGCATCTGCAATCCGTTCGCGCCGAGATCCGGATGCGCCGCCGCCAGCCATTCGCCGAATCCGTACAAAGATGCGAGAAAAATTATCGGCACCAGCCAGTCAAAACGATTCAAAAAAATCAATTCCGGAAATTGGCGAAAATCTTTAATTTCCGAATAACGGGTAGGAAAATGTTTGTCGCAAGTAAACCAGCCGAAATGACTCCACAACACGCCGCGCAACGGCGAATGCGCATCGTGTTCGGTGTCGGCGTATTTGTGATGACGGCGATGATGCGCCGCCCACCACAACGGACCGCGCTGAATCGCCGTCATTCCGCATACCGCAAAAATAAACTGCCAAAAGCGGTTTGTCTTAAAAGTTTTGTGCGAAAAATAACGGTGATAAAAACCGGTTAGCGCAAACACGCGAAACGCATACCAAAAAAGCGCCGTCCATAACGCCGCCGCACTCGCGCCGGTGTAAAACGCCGCCAAACAACCCAAATGCAAACCGATAAACGGCAGACAACGCGCCCACGAAAACTCGTCCCCGTCTGACACCATCCGCCCGGCGGTATCGGAATCGAACCACGCGAGACCGTTTTGTTTGATAAAACTCCACACGCTGCGGGGCGCGGAAGGCGGTTTAGCGGCACTCACCCGCGCGACTTTCCGCGTAGTTTCCGAATCGCCTGCAACTGCGCCACCGCCTGCGCAAGTTCCGCCTGCGCGGCGGCATAATCCATTCCCGCACCGCCACTCCGGATTTTTTCCTCCGCCTCCCGCCGTGCGGCTTCGGCGCGTTCTTCGTCCAACGCCTCACCGCGTTCGGCGACATCCGCCAGCACGGTGACTTTTTCGGGTTGCACTTCCAAAACGCCGCCGGAAACATAAATAAACTCTTCGCCGCCTTCCGGCGGGACGACTTTCAGCACGCCCGGTTTAATGCGCGCCAATAACGGCGCATGCCCCGGCAAAATACCGAGTTCGCCCGCCTCTCCCGGCACCACCACCAGCGCAACATCGCCGGAAAACAACTCCTTCTCCGAACTCACCACCTCAATATGAATTGTTTTTGTCATTCGTTTTTTCCTCTCCCGAAATTAAATACAAAAAGTAAAATGCCCGCCGCTGACATGCAACGCGCCTTGGCGGATAAAATCAATTCCGAGCAAAACATCAAATGACTCCTCTATACCGGGAATGCCGAGTACTCGGACATCCATCCAATTGCTGACGGAAATTTCTTGTACTATCTTGTCGCCCAAATTTTTCGTTTTGCCACTGAAAGGCACATGCACATTAACTCGGTACAAATTGGCCTCGGTTGACTCGGAAACCGAAGCCATTCCCTCCACGCCGTAAATGTTGAGATTCAACGACTCGGCGAGACGTTCGGTGATGCACGATCGGTTCGCGCCGGTATCCAGAATTGCGCGGCAATATCTCACGTCGTGCGCATCCAATTTTTCGGGATCAAAGTCGGCGAGAATCGGATTCAACGCGTCCTCGCCTTTCGCGGAATCGGTTACCCATACGTTTGCAAGCAGTTGCCCGCTTGCGTCAATGTGCGCGGTGAAACAAGGCATATCCCATCCATCCAAGTTTTATCGGGCGCGCGCCGATTTCCTGTACCGAAAACACATCGTCTTTGTACAGCAACTTACCCGCCGCCCACGCGTCTTTGTCGGAATCAAAAAACTCCACCACTTCGCGGTTCTTCATCAGCGCGAATTTGCCCGTGTGTCGGGCAAGCAGTTTCGGTTCCCGCTTTTTGAACGCCGCAAAATTGGCGTCCACCTCCGCCTGCTGTTTTTCCCGCCGCGTTTCCGCGTTCATTGCGACCTCCTTTGGCATTAAACTGTTCGCTGATTTTACCACAACGCGCCCGCTTACGCCGGTGCCTTCATTTGTGCGGCTTTTTCTTCGGCTTCTTCTATGCCGCCGACCATATAAAACGCTTGCTCCGGCAGATGGTCGTAGTCGCCGTCCACGATGCCGCGAAAACCGCGCAAAGTTTCTTTCAGCGACACATATTTGCCCGGCGAACCGGTAAATACTTCCGCGACAAAGAACGGTTGCGATAAAAACCGCTGGATTTTGCGCGCCCGCGATACCGCGAGTTTGTCCGCCGGTGCGAGTTCGTCCATTCCCAAAATGGCGATAATGTCGCGCAACTCTTTGTATCGCTGCAGCGTATTTTGCACCGCCCGTGCCGTGTCGTAATGCTCGTCGCCGACAATCAGCGGATCCAACTGCCGCGAAGTGGAATCGAGCGGATCCACCGCCGGATAAATCCCCAACTCCGCCACTTGCCGCGACAATACGACGGTGGAATCCAAATGCGCGAAAGTTGTCGCCGGCGACGGATCGGTCAAATCGTCCGCCGGTACATAAACCGCCTGCACCGAAGTGATGGAACCTTTTTTGGTGGAGGAAATGCGTTCTTGCAACTTGCCCATTTCTTCGGCGAGAGTCGGCTGATAACCGACCGCCGAGGGCATCCGCCCCAAAAGTGCCGAACATTCGGTACCGGCAAGCGTGAAACGGTAAATATTGTCCACAAAAAGCAAAACATCGCGCCCTTCATCGCGGAAGTTTTCGGCGATTGTGAGACCGGTCAGCGCGACCCGCAAGCGATTGCCCGGCGGCTCGTTCATTTGTCCGTAAACCAGCGACACTTTGTCCAAAACATTGGATTCTTTCATTTCGTGATAAAAATCGTTGCCTTCGCGCGTGCGTTCGCCGACACCGGTAAAAACCGAATAGCCGGAATGCTCAATGGCGATGTTGCGAATCAACTCCATCATATTGACCGTTTTGCCGACTCCCGCGCCGCCGAAAAGCCCGACTTTTCCGCCTTTGGCGAAGGGGCAAACCAAATCAATGACTTTAATGCCGGTTTCCAGCAACTCCTGATTCGGCGACAACTCTTCGTAAGACGGCGCCGGTTGATGAATTGCGCGGCGCGATTCTTCGCCGATGGGACCGGCTTCGTCAATCGGCTCGCCCAGCACATTCATAATCCGCCCGAGAGTTTTTTGTCCGACAGGCACTTCAATCGGCGCACCGGTATCCACCGCACGCAATCCGCGGCGCGCGCCTTCGGATGCGCCGAGCGCGATAGTACGCACGACTCCGTCGCCGAGTTGTTGTTGGACTTCCAGTACCAACCCGCCGCTGTCCGGCACGGTAAGCGCGTTGTATATTTTCGGTATTTGGTCCGCCGGAAATTTCACATCAATTACCGCGCCGATAATTTGAATAATTTTACCTTCTGTGTTTTTGCTCATGATTTTCTCCTGTTGCGGGCGCGCCATTGTGACGCCCGAAAATAAACGCATAAATTTGCGGCGCCGTCATCCGCCCGCCTGTTCCGCCGCCATTTGCGCGGCAAAATCCGCAAACAGCGTACGCGCATTGCGCCGATAATCGTCCGGCGAATTGCCAGAAACGACATCCAGACCCAAATTAAGTACGCCGTGATTCGTATTTATAATTAGTCGCACTTCCTCGGCGCCTGAGATGGCGCGCAATGTTTTCGGTTTTAGTTCAAACACCGCCGCCGAAACTTCTCCGCCGCCCGTTGTGCGCGCGGGCGTGAATTTAAAATCGTCTTTCGCCGGTCGCAAACTTGCGCGATTGGCACCGGCGCGAATTTCTACTTGCCGAATTTCGGTTTCCGCTTCCAGCACGACAATCGGCATAAAAATATAATCCAGCCGCGAATGCCAAAACAATCCCGCCCGCGCGTAGGGTTTTTCTAAAAAACTTGCGCGGCGATGGCGCACGATAAATTTGCGCCCTTTTGAGGCGACGGTTTTCGGCGGCGAAGCGCCATCTTCGTCCCACACCAAAACCGGATGCAAAACCAATTCCACATTGCCGTCTTGCGCGTTGCGTTGAATGACGGGCAACTTTTTGTCGCCGGATGATGGCGCGTTGTTGATATTCAGATTGCCGATGTCGCGAAAATCGCACGCCGAAAGCGCGCCCATCGCCAAAAACAACGCAACCAAACGCGCAATTTTTCGTCCGGCATCGCGTCCGGCGAAAGCGGAAAATAAATGAAATCGCCGCGCCGCGAAAATCATACTGCCGCCGCGCCGCCGACAATTTCGGCGATTTCTTGGGTAATTGCCGCCTGCCGCGATTTGTTGTAGACGAGTTGCAGTTCGTCTATCAGATTACCGGCGTTGTCCGATGCGGCTTTCATCGCCACCATTCGCGCCGCCTGTTCGGAGGCGATATTTTCGGCAAGCGCCTGATAGACCAGCGCCTCCACAAATCGCGTCAGCAAAGTATCCACCACCGGCGCGGATTCTGGTTCGTACAAATAATCCCACGAATAGGAGCGGCGTTTTTCGCCTTGCAATGCCTCGTCCGAAATCGGCAAAAGTTGTTCAATTACCGGTTCTTGTTTCACGGTATTGACAAAACGCGTAAACAGCAAATGTACGCGATCCACCGCGCCGCGCCGATAAGAATCCAGCATTGCGCCGACCGCACCGATGAGATCGGCGGCGGCGGGCGAATCGCCGTAGCCGACATATTGCGACAGAATATCTCCGCCGGTGCGCGACATAAACGCCGCGCCTTTGCCGCCGAAAACCGAAATTTTCGCGCCGCCGCCGCCGTCTTCAATCTTTCGCAAATGCGCGATGGCAAGCCGCAACGCGTTGGTATTGAGACCGCCGCACAATCCCTTGTCGGTGGAAACGACAATCAGCCCGGCGTTTTTGACTTCGGCGCGCGGTGTGAGAAACGGGTGCCGGTATTCGGAATTTGCGCGGGCGAGATGGGCGCACACTTCGCGGATTTTTTCGCCGTAAGGGCGGGCGCGGCGCATTCTTTCTTGGGCGCGGCGCATTTTGGAGGCGGCGACCATTTCCATCGCCTTGGTAATTTTTTGCGTATTTTTGACGCTTTTAATTTTGTTGCGGATTTCTTTCGCGGCGGACATAAGTTATTTCTCTTTCTGCCCCGCCGTTTTAGAATCGGAATCGGCGAGGCGGCGACCGCGGACGGACGCGACAAAAAACGGATTGCTAAAAAACGGGAATCCCATTGAAAGCGAATTATACACCGCGCCGGACAATTTGCATAAACTTTCCGCCCCCGCCGTTTTTCCTGTACAATATCCCTGCCCGATTCCCGCCCAAAAAATGAATACAAAAAAACCGGCAACCGCGACAATCCGCGCCTCAGCAGGCGGCGAAAAGGGCTGAATGCCCGTCGCCCCGGAAATTTTGGCGTTGTTTTGCCTGACCGAATTGGCATTTTCGGCGTCGCCGGGACCGGCGGTTTTAATGGTCGTTTCGCGCGCGATATCGGGCGGAATGGCGGCGGCGATGGCGGTTGCCGCCGGTGTTTTATGCGGAAATTTGCTGTATTTTGCTTTGTCCGCGACTGCAATCGGCGCGTTTTTGTTTGCGTTGCGGGAATGGTTTTTTGTCGTGCAATGGTGCGGGGCGGCGTATCTCGTTTATCTGGCGGGCGGGATGTTTTTCGGCAAGGGCGGCGAAAAAACCTCGCGCGCAAAGGCGTTCGGCGAAAGTTTAACGGCGCAACTTGCGAATCCGAAAACGATTATATTTTTCATCGCCTTTCTGCCGCTTTTTATCAATCCCGCAAAACCGGCGGGAATACAAGTTGCGGTTTTGGCGGCGGCATCTTTTTTGGTGGAGTTGTGCGTTTTATTTTGTTATGCGCTTGCCGCAAAACGATTCGCCGCCGCCCGCAACGGAAATATCGCCGCAAAAGCGGGCGCGATTTTATTGCTGTGCGCCGCCGCATCGCTGGCATTTATCGCCCCGGAATAACCGCCCCGCCGAAGTTATTCGCCGAAAGACACCGCTGTGCTGGTCATTTTTGTGCCGCCGGTTTGCGTCGTTTGCCCGCAAATTCGTCAAAACTAATTCCGGCAATGCGCAAATACAGGGCATCGGGGCAGCAGTCAAAACCGTTCGGCCAGACAATTTCGCCGCATTGTCCGATGCGAAATCGGCGAAAATATGCGGGGTCGCGCAACGGGCGGGACATTTCGCCTTCCGAAAAAACGGCGGAACGCATATCCGCCGCACCGCAAACGCCGTCCGAAAACCGCGCGCAAATCCGAAAATCCCCTTCCGGACGGGCAGACAAAAGTTTGGGAAAATCTTTCATCATTCCAAAGGCGCGATTGCATACAGCCGCTTGTTGATGCCCGCCCGCCGCAGTTATCCGCCGAACGACACCGCTGTGCCGGAGACGGAAACCATTAGCATTCCGCCGCCGCTGCCGACAACTTCGTAATCTATGTCAATTCCGACCACCGCATCCGCGCCGTATTCGCGGGCTTTCGCGCCCAAATCGTCAAAGGCGGCGGCGCGTGCGCGTTCCAACTCTTTTTCGTAAGCGGATGACCGCCCGCCGACAATGTCGCGGATTCCGGCGAAAATATCCTTAAAAATATTCACGCCGAGAATCGCCTCGCCGGCGACAACGCCGTGATATTTTTTGATAGTTTTGCCTTCCACCGAAGGCGTTGTCGTAAAAATCATCGCATTTCCTCCTGTCAAAAAATCCGATTATACCCCGCCGCCAACTTTTGACAATATTTTGCAAAGCGATACATTCCAAATCGCCGCCGCCGCCGGTTTGCGGAGATTCGGCGGATTCGGCGGTTTTCGGACGCAACGGCGGGCGGTTTCTTTAATCTTGCAAAATGCTTGCGCTTGCGATTCCACATCGCTTTTATCTGACAGAATCGTACGCCCGCACGACATCGCCTTTGCGAAAGCCGGGGATGCTGGTTGTGTTTTTTTCGGCGAGGGCGGCGTAATCTATTTCGCCGTATAAACGGGCGCGCACTTCGGCGTTTGCTGCGCGAAAAAGCATCCATTGTTTGTGTTTTTCGCAACGCGCGGGGTCGGTTTCGCGGCGCGAATAATCTTGCCATCCTTGCGACGGCACGGCGAAATCAAACTCCTCGCGAAAAACGCGCAACGCCTCTCTTGTGTTGTTGTATTGATGCATAATAAAATCGGGATGCGAAATCGGCGGCGGCGAAAACAGGCGCAAGTTTTCGCGCACGGACGGCATGCGCGTCCAAACTTGAAATTCGGTGTTGACCGGATATCGTTCGCGTTTGTCCGTCCAAAACGATTCGCGCGGCAATGCGGCGCGATATATCCAGCGAAAATCTCCATTCAAATTTTTGTGAATGAAATATTTGCGGAAAATGACCGGCACGATAAACGCGACGGTATCGGCGATTTGCGCCGCTTTGTTAAAAAATGCCGCCGCTGTTTTGCCGCGCGTACCAAACGGCGGATTGCCGACAACGACAATATCGCGGCGCGGTGCGGATAACTTTTGCCGCCATTGCAAAAAATCGGCGGACGCAAACTCCGCGCGGCGAGGCGCGATATCCAAACCGATTCGTGCGGCGGCGGCGGGAAATAAATCGTAAAACGCGCCGTCTCCCGCACCGGGTTCAATAAAACACAAATCGCACGCGCCTTTTCCGGTCAGTTCGCGCAATACCGGCAGCAAACTTATCCAGCACAAATGCGCGACATGCGGGCGGGTGAAAAATTGGTCCAACTGCGGTTTCATTCGCCGGATTTTGTTGCGACAATTTCGGGCAGCGTTTTTTCTAACTGATAAACTTGAATCAGTTTGCGCAGATGCGGCGGCACGGATGGAAAATGCAAGCGGCGATTGTGCGAGGCGGCGCACCGGTACCACGCCAAAATCGCGCATACCGCAGGCGTGCCGCCGTCCGTTAAATTTTCGGTGTGAATCGTAATGTCATCTTCGGCGGCGGCAATTTTTTCTTTTCCTTCCGCAATGCGAATCGCCGCATCGGCGAAAGAAAACGCCGCCGGATAATAGTCGCTCATTTGTCCGCCAGCGTTTCCAGCCGCTTCGCAAGTCCCGCCGTGCCTTCTTTTTTGGCGATTTGCGCGAACTGCCGCCGGTAGGTATCCAGCAAACTGATTTTTTCCACCAGCACATCGGTGATTTTCATCGCGCCGTTTTTTTCGTAAAAAATATAATCTATGCGCGCCGTTTTGTCGCCGTCCCGCACTTCCACGCCGACCAGAACCGTGTTGTCGCCGCGCAGTTTAGATTCGATGAGGACGACTTTTTGGTCGGAGTAGCGCGACAATACTTTGGCGTAAGTGTCTTCCAAAATTTTGCGAAACGCCGCGATAATGCGTTCTTTTTCGTCATCTTTTGCGCGCCGCCAATATTTTCCGGTTGCCTGTCCGGCGAGGCGGCGATAATCTATAATCGGCGATAACTCTTTGCGAATTAGTTCCAGCGTGTTTTCGGGCGTTAGCAAATCGCCGTCTTTGAGGGCGCGTACTTCGGATATGATTGCGTCATTGCGCACCGCCAGATCTTTTCCGATTTCTTCGGGCGGCGGGGCGGCGGCAGCGGAAAAAATCGCGGCGAGACAAATCGGGGCGGCGAAAAGACGCAATACGCCCGCGATTTTTTGCAAAAAGATGTTGCGCATTGGTTATTCTCCGGCGTTGTCAAATAAAAACTTGCTGAGTAAATGTTCTAGAACAATTGCCGAATTGCCGATTACGATTTGCCCGGGTTTTAAGTTGTCTTCTGCACCGCCGGGATTGATGGCGATGTATTGACCGCCGAGTAAGTTGCTGGAAACGATGGAAAAAATTGAATCGGCGGGAAAGGCGTATTCGTCTTCTATGACCATCTTTACTTCGGCAATAAACTCGTCGTCGTTAAATGTGATTTCTTGAACTTGTCCGACCCGCACGCCCGCACTTTTGACCGGTGCGCGCGGCGGCAACGCACCGATTTGTTCAAATTGGACGCGAATAACATAGCCGCTGCCGCCGGTAATATCGGCGATTCCGGCGGCGCGTAAGGCGAGAAAAATGGTGCAAAGCAACGCGCCGGTGACAAACAACCCGACAATAAAATCCAGCCGATGACGCGAATCCATTACCCGCATAAATATCCTCCGATGGCGTTTATTCTACCATAAATGCGGTAAGTACAAAATTGGCACCTAACACCGCCAGCGATCCTTTAATGACCGTGCGGGTTGTTGCGTTTGCGACTCCTTCGGCGGTCGGAACGCAATGATACCCTTCGTATACCGCAATGCAAACCGAAATAAAACCGAACGCCGCGCCCTTCCATATTCCAAAAACAAAATCATCGTAAAACTTCACCCATTGCTGCATCACCGACCAAAAAACGCCGGAATCGATTCCGATTTGCGGCACTGCAATCAGATAAGCACCGCCGATTCCGACCGCATCAAAATATATTGTAAGCAGCGGCAACGCGATAACGCCCGCCCACAAACGCGGACTGAGTTCGCGGGCGACAGGGTCTACCGCCATCATTTCCATCGCCAGAATTTGTTCGCTGGATTTTTTCAGCCCGATAGCGGCGGTCATGGAAGTGCAGGCGCAACCGACAAACAGCAAACCGGCGCAAACCGGCCCGAGTTCGCGAAAAATTGTTAACGCAACTCCGGCACCGATAAACTCGGTTTGCCCGTAGCGATTGAGCAATACATAAAATTGCAATCCCAACACAAAACCGACAAACAAACCGGAAATGAGAATGATAATCAGCGTGTTGACGCCGGCGAAGCGGATGTGTTGCAAAATCAGACGCGGACGGTGCAACGCCATTCCGCTGCGAAAAATGACTTGAGCGACAAATCGCGCACCGCCGCCCAGATGAATCATCGCTTCCACGAATGGCCAGCCGATGCGGCGGAGGGCACCGCCGACACTTTCGTCACGGCGGTCAAGGGCGGATTTGACCGGCGGCGGGGCGTTCATAACCGCAAATCGTCCGCCAGAGACGGCGCTTTTTGATGAAACGGCAGCGGACCGTCAATTTCGGCATTGACAAACTGCCGCACTTTCGGCGAAGGGGAGTTTTGCATTTCTTCGGGCGTGCCTTGTGCGACAAGTTGCCCGTTCCACAGAAGATAAACATAATCCACGATGCGAAAAGTTTCGGCAATATCGTGCGTGACAATCAGCGAAGTCGCGCCGAGGGCGTCGTTCAAAAGATGAATTAGTCGCGCCGTGATGGACAGCGAAATCGGATCCAATCCGGCGAATGGTTCGTCGTATAAAATCAGTTTCGGATCCATCGCTACGGCGCGTGCTAACCCGATTCGCCGCTGCATTCCGCCGGACAATTCGGACGGAAAAAGCCGCGCCGAACCGCGCAATCCGACGCTTTCCAACTTTAACATAACGATATCTTGCAACATTTCGGGCGGCAGTTTCCAGTGTTCGCGCAACGGAAAAGCGACATTGTCAAACACCGACAAATCGGTGAACAATCCGCCGTATTGAAATAAAACGCCCATTTCGCGCCGCAATTCGTTCATTTCGCGCCGCGAAACGGCGGACGGGTCGCGCCCTAAAACGCGCAGTTTGCCGCGGTCGGGAAATACCTGCCCGGAAATGTTGCGCAATAAAGTCGTTTTGCCGCTGCCGCTGCCGCCGACCAATGCAACCATCCGCCCGTACGGAATAGTAAAAGAAATATCGCGCAAAATCGCCCGCCGCGGATCGTAGGCGAATGAAATATTTTGGATTTCCAGCGCGTTTTCGGACATTGATAAAATTCTTTGCGGTTTGCGGATTATAGCGCATAACCCCGCCGCCGCGTTATAATTCGCATTTTCGCCGCCGATGATAGTTTCCGTTGCCGTCAATGTGCCGGCGCATCAACTTTTTGATTACGCCGCCCCGGATGGAGAATCGCTTCTGGGACGGCGCGTACGCGTACCGTTCGGTACGCGCAAAATGGTCGGCGTAATAATGGCGGAAAGCGAAACTTCATCCGCGCCGCCGCATGTCAAAATTAAAACTGTGGCGGAAGTGTATGCCGATATGCCGCCGCTGCCGTCCGCGACATTGGATTTAATTCGTTTTTGCGCTTCGTATTATCACGCGCCTATCGGGGCGGTTGCCGCCGCCGCATTGCCGATTGCATTTCGCCGTGCGACTTTGTCGCGTTTGCCGCACGGATTTCGGCGGTGCGGAGAATTGCCGCCGCGCGGCGAAAAAGCGGCGGCAGTTTGGGCATTTTTGCAAAACGGCGACTGTTTTCCGGCGGCGACAATTCAAAAAGCGACCGGCGCATCGGCGGAAGTTTTGCGGCGAATGACACAAAACGGATTTCTTCTTCGCGAAACTTATTTTCCGCCGCCGTCCGCCGCATTGCCGGAAACGCCGCCCGCACAAACCGCCGAACAAAAAACGGCAACGGCGGCAATACAAATGACGGGCGGATTTGCGCCGTATCTTTTGTTCGGCGAAACCGGTTCCGGCAAAACCGAAGTGTATTTGCGTCTGACCGAAAAAGCGTTGGCGGCAGGCGGAAAAGTGCTGATTCTTACGCCCGAAATTCATCTGACGCCGCAGTTGGAAGAGGCGTTTGCGCGGCGATTTCCGGCGCGACGGTTGTGCGTTTTGCATAGCGCATTGACGGACGGCGAACGCGCCCGCCGATGGCTGGCGGCGTTGTGCGGCAAGGCGGATGTCGTTCTCGGTACGCGGTTGGCAGTATTTACGCCGCTGCCCGGATTGCGTTTGATTGTCGTGGACGAAGAACACGACGATTCTTACAAACAGGATGAAGGCGTTATTTTTTCGGCGCGCGACATTGCGGTATGGCGGGCGCGGCGCGAAAAAACGCCGCTGGTATGCGGTTCGGCGACTCCTTCGCTGGAAAGTTATGAAAATGCGCGGCGCGGACGTTATCAATTGTTGCGGATGCGAACGCGCGCACGGGCGGGCAATTTAGAAAAAGCGTTGGCGAAAGAAGACGGTCCGCTGTTTCACGGAATGTCGCAACAATTTTTGGCGGAACTGGATGCGGCGATTAAAAACGAAAAACAGGCGATGGTATTTGTCAACCGGCGCGGTTATTCGCCGATGCTGATTTGCCGCCGTTGCCGCTGGACGGCGATGTGTCGCGCTTGCGAGGCGCGAATGACTTGGCACCGGCGGCGCGGGGCGTTGTTGTGTCACCGGTGCGGCGCATCCGCCCCGCCGCCGCCGAAATGCGAATCGTGCGGCGGCGAAATGATTGCACGCGGAATCGGCACGCAGCGAATAGAAGAAGCATTAAACGCGCGTTTTGCGCCGTTGCGGGCGGTGCGATTGGACAGCGATGCGCTATCACGGCGCGAAAGTTTTGCGGCAATGCGCGATGAAATCGCTTCCGGTGCGGCGCGTTTGCTGGTCGGCACGCAAATTATCGCAAAAGGGCACAACTTTCCCCGCTTGTCGTTTATCGGCGTTTTGAATGCGGACGCCGGATTGTGGTCGGCGGATTTTCGGGCGGAGGAGCGATTGCTGATTCTTTTGCGGCAAGTTATCGGACGCGGTACGCGCAACCGCGACGGCTGCCGGGTTTTGATTCAAACGGCGAATCCGACTCATCCGTTTTATCGCGATTTGATGGCGGACGATTTGGAAGAATGCTGGCGGCGGATTGCCGAAGAACGGCGGCGCGCGCGTTTTCCGCCGTTTTCGTATTGCGCGTTGTTGCGAGCGTCTGCGCCGTCTGATGCGATTTTGCGGAAGTTTTTTGTTGCGGCGAAGAGGGCGGCGAAAGACATTTGCCCGCCGCAAGTTTTGCTTTTTGACCCGGCACCGTCCGCCGTGGCGAAACGCGCGAATCGCCATCGCTGGCAGTTGCTGATTCAATCCGATTCGCGGGCGGCATTGCATCGTTTTCTCGCGGAATGGCGACAAAAAATGCCCCCCGCCGCCGCCCGCTGGAGTTTTGATGTAGACCCGCTTTCTATCTAAATAAATTTACAATTCCCGCGAACGCGGAGGAATTCCGCCGAAAATAAATTTACAATTTCCGCGAAAATAAATTTACGCCTCGCCCCCGACATTTGTCGGGGGCGAAATCAGCCGCAGCAGTTTACTGCTGCAAAACCCGGCATTTTCCGCGAACGATAGATTGCGGCGGGAAGGCGGAAATTGCGGGGCGGAGTAAACTCCGCCGTACTTGTTTCGCCCCCGACAAATGTCAGGGGCGAGTAAAAAACGCGAACGCGGAGGAATTCCGCCGAAAATAAAATTTACCATTTCCGCGAACGCCGGAATCTCCGATTTTCATCGGAATGGAAGCGAAAAAATTGGCAGATTCGCCGCTATGCCTTTGTTTTCGGCGGGGTACGGATTTTTGCACAATTTCTGTGCATAACTTTGTTTATAAATGCCGTTTCATCGCCTGATTCCGCCCCCTCCGTGTTTTTGTTGCAGGATTAATCAGTTTTGTAAAACGCCCGAAAAACAATACTATAAATGAGATGAAAGAATTTGCGAATTGCGATTTTTATTTTTATAATGCAAATTGTGCAATACTTGCAGTTTCTTATCACATAAAAGGCGCGAAAATATGGATTTATTGACCAAATCGGAGAATACATCGCTGTCGGTCGGCGTTTTTTTAGCCGCCGCCCGCCGGACGGTGGAAAACGAATTTCCCGCCCGCTGGATTGCCGGCGAAGTGGCGAATTTTACCCGTGCCGCTTCCGGACATTGGTATTTTGTTTTGCGCGATTCCGATGCGCAAGTAGATTGCGTGATGCTGAAACGTTATAACGGTTTATTGCCCGCCCCGCCCGCCGAAGGAGATGCCGTGGAAATATTGGCACAGGCGAGTATTTATCCGCCGCGCGGACGATTTCAACTTCTTGCGCGGTTTTTGCGACATACCGGCGACGGACAATTGCATCAACTTTATGCCCGCCGCAAACGCGAATGGGACGCGCGCGGATGGTTTTCGTCCGCCGCGAAAAAATCGCCGCCGGTGTCGCCGCATGTTATCGGAGTCGTCGGTTCCACTGCCGGGGCGGCGGTGCGCGATGTGTTGCGTACACTCAAAATGCGAATGCCGTCCATTTCCGTAGTTGTCTATCCCGCCCCCGCACAAGGGGCGGATGCCGCCGCTAAAATTGCCGCCGCTATTCGCATTGCAAACCGCCGCAGCGAATGCGAAACGATTCTTGTCGTACGCGGCGGCGGCGGAATTGAAGATTTGTGGGCGTATAACGAAGAAGAAACTGTTGCCGCGATTGTGGAATCGCGTTTGCCCGTTATTACCGGAATCGGGCATGAAATTGACGAAACCCTCGCCGACCTCGCCGCCGATGTACGCGCCCCGACTCCGACCGGTGCGGCGGTACTTGCCGCGCCCGATGTGCGGGAGTTGCGCGGTGTTTTGCGCGTTGCCGCCGAAAACTTTCGCCGCGCCGCCGTTCGTGATTTTCGCGACCGCGGTCAGCGGCTGGATTGGGCGGCGGCGGCATTGTCGCGTCCGTCCGCGTTGTTGCAAAGCAAAATTGCCGCTTTGCAAAATGCCGCAACGCGATTTGTTGCGGCGGCGGCACGGCGAACGGAAAACGCCGATTCCCGTTTGAATCGCGCCGCCGCCGTTTTGCGTGCGTGCGACCCGAAACACACACTCGCGCGCGGATATAGCATTGTCCGCGATTCGGCGGGCGCGATTGTTGCGGACGGCGGCGCATTGCGCGGCGGCGACGAATTGAATCTGACTTTTGCCTGCGGCGATGCGCGCGCGATTGTCCGCGATTCTACCGGCGCAAAAAAATAACTTTCGGCAAAATGTTTGCCGTTTCCGCCGCAAAAATGCGCTACAATTCGGCGATGAAACTCGGACTCGTCGTAGATTTGGATACTTGCGTGGGCTGTCATGCGTGCGCGGTTGCTTGCAAACAATGGAACGCATCGGGTGCAACCGGTCCGTTGACGGACGAACGCCCGTACGGGCGCGACCCGGAAGGCGTTTGGTTTAATCGCGTTCGCACTTATGAGGCGGACGATTCGCCGGAAACACCGGGCGGGCGAACGGTGCATTTTCCGATGTCGTGTATGCATTGCGAAGACGCCGCTTGCGTGGATGTTTGTCCGACCGGCGCATCGTACAAACGCGAAAAAGATGGCGTAGTTTTGGTAGATCAAGACAAATGTATGGGTTGCAATTTATGCGCATGGGCGTGTCCGTACGGCGCGCGCGAGTTGGATTCGGTTGACGGCACGATGAAAAAATGTACGCTTTGCATAGACCGCATTTACGACGAAAAATTGCCTGAAAACGAACGGCAACCGGCATGCGTTTTAACTTGTCCGACAAACTCGCGCGTTTTTGGCGATTTTGACGATCCCGATTCCGAAGTTTCCCGTTTGACTCGCGAAAGAAACGGCGGCGGTTTGCTTCCCGAACTCGGTTATAAACCGGTCAATCAATATCTTCCCCCGCGCAAACCGGTGCAAATTTTGGAAGAAGAATTCGTTGCCGAAAAAGAATTGGCGCGCTGATTTTTATATTGAAAAAATTGAAAAACTATTTTTTATGTTAAAAAAGTTAGAAAACTATTATCGGCACATCGGCATTTTGTCGACCGAATTCAATTGCAAACATTTGCGGGAATGTCGCGGCGATTCGCAAAACTTTACCGAAGCAAAATCGGCATTCATCGGCGAACAATACGGCGAATTAAATTTACCGCGTTTGTTGTTCATTTCGTCCGACCCCGGCGGTGCAAAAATACGGACAAAAGACGGCGGCGAAATTGATTTTAGGTTGCCTGAAAACCGAACTCCCGAAAGCGTACGGCGGCTGGTGATAGAAAGAGTGCGGCGCGGCATTAAATCGCCATCGCAACGGGCGAAATCAACGAACGAATTGGCGCGTTTTATTTTGCGCGAATTTAATTCTGATGTCGACGAAATGGATGAAGAAAAATTGACGCAACATTTTGCGCATGCGAATTCCGTAAAATGTTGTCAAAATAAAAAAAATCATAAACAGGCGGACGGCGTTTTATTTCGCAACTGCCGCGGTTATTTGCGCGGCGAAATTGAAATGCTTGCGCCGGATATTTTAATCACGCACGGCAAGAAAGCGGAAAGCGGAGTTCAGTTTGCATTCCGTAACGAATCGCAAAAAGAAATTGCACAGAACGCGTTTGAGTACGAAATGCAAAACGGGAAATTTTTTTGGTTGCAAACGCCGCATCCGGCGAGTTATGGACGCCCGAAATTTCTCGCGCAAAAAAACGGCAAAGACGGCGGTCCGGGTTGGGCGGGATATGTAAAACTGATTCGCGAATTTATGAAACGGAAACGCGATTGAAACCTGCGATTTCTATTGTTGTTTTTACCGTGTTGTCCGGCGGCGGGTTGGGGTTGGCGGCGGTGTTGGCGGTTTTTGCCGATTCGCTTTCGCAAAATGTTTTTGCGGCGGCGGCGATTCTTTCCATGATTCTCACCGGCGGCGGATTGTTTGCGTCTGTTTTTCATTTAGCGAATCCGAAAAATGCGTGGCGGGCGTTTTCGCGTATTCGCACTTCGTGGTTGTCGCGCGAGGCGGTTTTGGCGGCGTTATTTTTTGCGTTGTTTTTGCCGTGGGCGGCGATTCGTTTTTTTGGCGGCGAAGTTTGGATTTTGCGGGCGGCAGTTTTTGTTTGCGCGATGGCGGCGGTGTTTTGCACGGCGATGATTTATCAATCGTTAAAAACAATTGCGGCGTGGAATCATCCGTTGACTGCATTTTGTTATCTTGCATTTTCTTTGCAAAGTGGTGCGGCGATTTTTGCGATATTTGAATCGTTTTTTGATTCTTTGCAAAACGAATCGGCGGCGGTGGTTTTTTTGTTTTCGGCGGCGGCGGCGATTGCAAAAATTTTGCAATATCGCCGAATCGGAAAAAGTACGGACATTCGCATCGGACGGGCGGCGGGATTTTCGCGGGCGGGTGCGAAACTTTTGGAAACCGGACATGCGGCGCAAACTTTTTTGACGCGCGAATTTATATTTTCGGTTTCGGCAAAAAAGTTGCGCGTGTTGCGAATCGCTTCGCTTTTGCTGATTATCGTTTCTCCGCCGGTCGGGGCGTTGTTTGCATTGCGCGGCGGTTTCGTTTTTGCGGCGTTTTTTTGCGTTATGCTTTTCGCCGGTTTATTAATTGAACGCTGGCTTTTTTTTGCGGAAGCGAAACACGCGGTGCGGGCGTATCACGGAATCGGACCGTCTTAATTTTTTGCGGCAGAATGCAAAATTTGTTTAGTTTGTTTACTTTTCGGCGGCGGTTAATGCCTGGTCCAAATCCCACATAATATCTTCTGGCGTTTCTATGCCGACTGAAAGGCGGATCATTTCGGGGGCGATTCCGGCGGCGCGTTGTTGTTCTTCGTTCATTTGGCGGTGCGTGGTGGAAGCGGGATGAATAATCAGCGTTTTGGTGTCGCCGATATTGGCGAGATGGCTGCAGAGTTTTACATTTTCTATCACCGCTGCGCCCGCATTTGCGTCGCCGCGAACGCCGAATGCGAGAACGCCGCCCGCACCGTCCGGCAGATATTTTTGTGCCGCCGCAAAATGCGGAGAGTTTTTCAATTTCGGATATGAAACCCATTTTACGCGCGGATGTTGCGATAAAAATTCGGCGACTGTTAGCGCGTTTTCGGAATGCCGCCGCATTCGCAACGGCAATGTTTCCATTCCTTGCAAAAATAAAAATGAATGAAATGGCGACAACGCCGCACCGAAAGTCCGCAAAACTTCGCATCGCGCGCGCATCGTAAAAGCGAAATCGCCGAAAGTTTCGTAAAAACGCACGCCGTGATAACCCGCCGACGGGCAGGTCATGCCCGAAAATTTGCCATTATCCCACGGAAACTTTCCCGATTCCACAATAACGCCGCCCAATGCTGCGCCGTGTCCGCCGATATATTTTGTCGCCGAATGAATGACGATGTCTGCGCCGTGTTCTAGCGGGCGGCACAATATCGGCGAGGGAATTGTGTTGTCCGCTATCAGCGGAATTCCCGCATCGCGCGCGATGGCGGCAACGGCGGCAATGTCCAAAACATTCATCGCCGGATTGCCGAGTGTTTCGGCGAAAATCAGGCGCGTTTTTGGCGTTATGGCGCGGGCGAAGTTGTCGGGCGAATCGCCGTCCACAAAATGCGTTTCAATGCCGAGTTTGCGCAGATTGACATCCAGCAGCGAATAAGTGCCGCCGTACAGCGTTTTCGCTGCGACAACTTCGTCGCCTTGTTGCAACAGCGAAAGAAATGCGGTTGCCGCCGCTGCCATTCCGGACGCGGTTGCGAGGGCGGCGCGTCCGTTTTCGGCGGCGGCGATTCGTTCTTCAAACATCGCGGTGGTCGGATTGGAAATGCGCGAATATACATTGCCGAAAGTTTGCAAATTGAACAAACTCGCGGCGTGGTCGGCGTTGTCAAAAACAAACGCGGCGGTTTGATAAATTGGTGCGGCGCGCGCGCCGGTGTCGCCGTCCGGGATTTGACCGGCATGCGCACACAGTGTTTCCAGCCCGAATGTACGGTCGCCGCCGGTCATGAATCCGCCCCCCGCCGCCGCGGAGAAATAACGCCGGTATTGACTCCGGCGAAATGCAGACCGCCGAAAAGGCGACCGTGTTCTATTTTCATACAGCGGTCGCTGACGGTTTCCATTCCGGCGGATTCGGCGATTTGCGCCGCTTCGTCGTTGTGCGCGCCGATTTGCATCCAAAAAACGCGCGCGCCGATTTCCGCCGCCTGTTTTGCCAGCGCGGGCATTTCTTCGGCGCGGCGAAAGCAGTCTGCGACTTCAACTTTTTCGGGAATGTCCGCCAGCGAGGGATAGCATTTGCGCCCGAGAATTTCGGAATGCGCGGGATTGACCGGAAAAATGCGGTAGCCGTGATTGACGAGATATTTCGCCGCAAAATATGAAGGGCGATGCCATTTCGGCGACAATCCGACAATCGCTATGGCGCGATAATCGCGGAGAATGCGGCGCAATCCGGCGGCGTTTTCTATCATCGGCGCATTTTACCCGATATTTCGCCGCCGTTCTTCATTTAATTTTTCCGCCCCGCCGAATTGGCGCCGAATTGGCGTTGCGCGGGAATTGAAAAAAGTTTATTTGCCCGTCCGCGCCGCTTGAAATTCATCGCGGAAATTTGCAATTATTTTGTCGTTAGTTGACAAAACGGCAAAAATATCGGATAATATCCCTGTTTGCTTTTGATAGGGTTTTTTGGGAGTCATTTTTGCATCTAAAAACGAAAAGATTGGGGATTGGCATTTTTTCCGTGCGGACGGCGGTGCGTCTGTTGTTTGGCGCACTGCTTTTGTCGGCGGCGACATTGTCCGCCGATTCGCGGCGTGACGACACCGGCGGCGGATTTTTGTATAGCGACTATTTGCAGACCGGCGGCGTTGAAGGCAAATCGGGCAGTTTTGACATAACGCCCCGTTCGGCGGACGGCGTTGCGCGATTGTTGTCGGCGGCGGAAAAAGAGTTTTTGGAGTTGCCGTTGCGCGAATGGGCGTTGGGTTATATTTTTGACGATACCGAGTTTTCGGACATAACGACTGAGGCGAAGTTGCGGGCGGGCGAAAGCGGGGCGCGACTGGTGGAATCGGCGTTGCAATCGGCATTGTCGGCGGCGGCGGAACGAAGCCGCTTTGTTCGCCGGATAGACATTGATTTTCAGACGGCGTTGGGCGGTCGTTATTCCGCCGCCGGATTGAATATGCTTGGCGCATTGCGCGAAACGGCGGATGACGCCCTGATTTGGCAGTTGCGGGCGTATTCGGGCGGCAGCGACCGGTACGGCGGCAATCTCGGCGCGATTTATCGCCGCGCTTTTGCGAATGATAGTTTGCTCGGCTTAAATGTATTTGGCGATTACGAAAGGCGCGATGTAGAAGGCGATGGAAATCCCGCCGGTAAATCTTTTTATCGCTGGTCGGCAGGGGCGGAAGCGCGTTCGCCGTGGGTGGATATTTTCGTTAATTATTATGATGCGGTTTCAAATCCGGTTTATGTGGAAATAGACAACAGAACTTTTGCGACCTATTCGGCGGACGGCTACGATGCCGAAATCAATTTGCATGCGCCGAAGTATCGTTGGTTGACGGCGATAGCGACTTATTATTTTTACGAGGGGCAATTCAGCCGTGGCGATGACGAAGGATTGCGGACGGGATTGCGTTTGTCGCCGCAGAGATGGCCGCTGGAGTTGGAAGTTGAATATGACAGCGGCGACACCGGCAAATCGTGGGGCTGGGAGATTTCATTTCGGCACGACTTCGGCGAACCTTCCGGCGGCAATGGCGGCAATGGCGGCACGGCATCGCCAACGGATCCGCGGCGATGGTTTTTTGCACCGGTACGCCGCGAACATACGCAACGGATATACACGGCGGAAGTATTGGGCACCGCCGGCACCGGACCGGTTGCAATCGGCAGCGGCGGCACTTTGGTATTGCTTGCGGATTTGACACCGGTTGGCGGGGCGGTTTCGCTGTTTTCGGGGGCGGACAGTATTTTATTGACGGTTTCCGCCGCGCCGATTTCCGTTGCCGGTTTGAATGTTTCGGGCAACTATCAGGGCGCACCGGTGGCGGTAAATGTGCCGTTTCCGCGACAATTGGCGGTGCCGGATGTGGCGGCGTTGACGGTGCAAACCGGCGGTGCGGTGAACAACACAACGGTATCGGTATTTTTCGTTTATCCGGACGGGCAGACGACATTGGCGGTCGGCAGTACGGTGGTTTTATATCGCGATGGCACTTCATCGGCGCGGCGGGTGGATCTTATTGAAGGGCGGATGTTCGTAGACACGAGCCGGGCGGTATTTGCTAATTTGGTGCCGGTGGATGCGACTTTGTCGGTGATGAGCGGTGCGGTTGTCGCCGCTTACGATGGCACGACATTGGCGGTAGATTCCGAAACGGGCGGCAGTTTTGAGTTGCATTTGGATGCGGCGGGTTTGACGGTATTGGTATCGGCGGGTGCGGCGGTGTCGGTCGGCTACGATAGTACTTCGCAAACGGTGGGCATTGTTGCGGACGGCGACAATATCAGCGTGATGGTGGGCGGAATGACCGTCGGTTGCGACAATCCGGGCGATTTGCCGGGCGGCAATAGCGGCTTTTTGGAGTGTGCGTTGGATGCGCCGGTTATGGCGGCAAATCCCTTTTATGCCGCGAGCGCGGATGCGATAAATATTTCTTTGGATTTGGAGTTGCAAAACGGCGGACGGCTGATTTCCATCGCTTATTTGGCAGTTGGCGATTTGCCGGCGACACCGCATTTTGCGACATTGATTGCAGGCGGCGGACGCGGCGGTGAAAGCACTTTCACCATAACGGGCGAAAATGCCAATGTTAGGATAAACGGCGATTTGTTATCATTTACCCCCGCCGCCGCCGAACTGAACGGCGAAACGGTATTTACGGTGGTGGCGGCAAACGGCGGACGGGCGGCGGCGACAATAATGACCGTTGTGGCGGTGCGGGAAGAGTTGGAGGATGTGGCGGCATCGCTGGAGGATATTGGCGGAAATCCGATTGCGATTGGCGATGCGATTTCGTTCACCGCCTTTGAGAACACAAGTACGACTATCGCCATTATTGGCGTGAGCGGCGGCGTGGGCGGTTATGAATATACGCGGGAAGGCGCGGCGGAAGGTATAGACATAAATGTCATCACAGCCGCGGACGGCGGCGCGCGTTTTGCGGAAATTTTCCTGTTGACGGCGGCGGTTACCGCTGATGTGGGAAATGTATATCAAATCACGGTATCGGTGGGAGACAGCGGGCGGCATTCGCAGATAACCGAAAATACGCGCCTTACTTTTTTCGCAACATTGGCGCAGGTTGTGCCAGAATTCATTGTTAGCGCGACAGCGGAGCCGTCTCCGGCGATATTCAGGGCGTTTAACGGCGGCGAGGGATTTGCGTCGCAGATTGACGAAATTGGAATGACAGTCGGGGCGTGGCCGGTATATCTTGCGCCGCAAGGGGCGGCATTTACATTGACGGCAACGGGCGGTGCGAACGCACCGTACAGTTATTCAATTTTCAGACAAGCGGGCTGTGCCGGTGTGGGCGCCGTTGATGCGCCTTGTCCGTCGAACGGATTCCCGCCGTTATTTTCGGTGAATGCGATAAGCGTTGTCAGTTGGAATACGGATTACGCAACGGCGAATACGGGTGCCGCTACTCCGTTTGTATTGCGGGGCGATGGTGCGGCAGTATTTACGCAGCGGGTAGTGGTGGAAGATTCCGCAGGCAATCCTTTGCAGTCGCCGATAGCGATTACGGTATATCGTCCGCTGATTGCGGCGTTTGCGGACCCGGAAACAGGCGATATTGTCGCCGCTCCGGATGCGACCGAAGGATTTTATTGGCGTCCGACGGAGTTGGATGGCGATGTAACGGTCTTTTCGTTGACGGTGATAAGCGATGCGGATTCGTATACGGTAACTCCGGTTGGCGGCAACAGCGGCGATTTGCAGTGGAACGACACCGAATCGGCGGTGATGTTTCCGGGTTTTGATCCGGCAACCGATACCGGAAATGTCTATACTTTGACATTGGAAATTACCGACACAGGCGGGGCGGCGGCAGATTTGACGGACGATTTCACGCTTGCCCTGACATTAAATGTCCGTGCGGGCGGACCGTTTCGCCTGATGTTTGTTGCCGGCGATGGCGATGATAGCAATAACGGGCTGGGGGCGAATAGCGATCCTGCGGATGTCAATACGAGATTGACTGCGGCATATTCGTCGACGCCGATGTTGTGGTCGCACGATTCTGCGGCGGGTGCTTTCTATTTGCCGTCCGCTGGCGGTGCGGGTGCGGCGTTTGGCGATTCGCTGTTTCGGATTGCGGCGTTAGGCGGCGAAGTGGAAAATGCGGCGATTGAAGTTATGGCGCAAGGTTGCACCGTCACGCGCCCGACAAGCGGCGCACCGGCAAACTGCGGACATACCGCCGCCGCGGATTTGTTTGTCGTGCATACCAATGCGACTTTGACAACTGCGCTGACAATTACCGTTGCGGGCGGGGCAACCGAAATAATCCGCACGACAACCACGGTAACGGGAAATGAGGCGTTGGTATCGTGGGCGGCGAATGCGGAAGTGGGCGCGAATGTGCATGAGGCGGTATATTCGGTGATATTGCGGGCGACGGATGCGGACGATGCGACGGTTGCGCCGGTGATAGCGACCGCATTTATTACGATGTATGCGGCGAGTGCGTTGGGGCTGGAAATTGAACCGGCGGAAGGCATAAACGGGCGCGGCGATGATGTGCTGCCGCTGGTGGTGGAGTTGGATGACACGGCGCAGAACAATATAAATGCGGTGGCGACATTGTCATTTTTGGGCGGTATTGGCGGGGGAGATTTGCAGATAGATTCGGCGGGCTTTATCGCCGGTCTCAATATCGTGTCGGTTGCCGGACAATATGTTTTGAATCATGAGGCGGAAAATACGATTTTTGATGCGCAACTGACGCTTACTTTGTCTTCTACAAACGCTTCCGTTGAGGCGTTGTTCCCGGAAACACCGGCGGATGATACTTTGCCGCTTTGTGCGGAAGAAAGCGACATTACCCAAGATTGTCGCACTTCGCCGTTGGCGGCGGCGGTGAGCGCGGTATTTACCATTTATGCGCGCGCGCTTGGCGAAGTTGGCTTATCAATTTCCGTTGGCGTGGACGAATTTAACGCGGCGGCGGCGAGTGCGGTGGCGGCGGCGGATCCGGAAGTTGACGGCGCATTGCTTATCGGATATAGCGATTTGTCCGACATTGCCGGTTTGCAGTTTGCCGCCATAACGAGCGATATCGCGCTTGCGACCGGCGTCAATCCGGCGTTGCAGGCGATTGTATTGTCGCCGGAAGGCGCATCGGCATCGTTGTCCTTGCTGGTGGAAACGTTTACGCCATCTCCGTGTTTTGCGGCGGATGCGGACGGTTGCGCCGATGTTTTGCGGTTTGGCAGTATTGACGACAATCTGGCAAATCTCATTACCGGGCGGCTGACGACTTTGAGTATCGCCCTTGTGTCGCCTTTCCGGCGGGATGAAGTGCGGACGGGCGAGGGCATCGACGATATTGTTACGCTGACGACTTTTGCCGATGAAGGGGCGCTTACTTTGGATATTGCCGAATTGGTGCTGATGAATACTGTGGTGGGATTTGCGGGGACGACCGAAGGGCGCACTCCCGATTCGCCGCTGACCGTATTCAAAAATATCACTGACTTCAACACCGCGTATTTGACCATTCAAGTTAATGACATTAACACCCTTGCGTCATCCCGAGATTCTTCCTCCAATGTATCGCCGGAGGATGCGATATTGGTGACAATAGATTCGCCGCTGGTCGCCGGCACCTGGAATTTAAGAACGGAGCGCGCCGCGATTAACATCAATACGCGCGCCTTGACCTTTGATTCCGCGAGCGGCAATGTTGCGTTTTCTAATAGTGATGACGCAAACGCTGAGGATTTGCCGCTGGCGGTGATGACACTTTCCGGAAGTACGGGCGATGTGCAGCAGGTTGAAGTGAACGATCAAACTTTTCAAATTACGTTAGTAGGGGATGCGGGTGCAGAGGTGCAAAATGTAGTTAGATTCAATGTCGTTCATTTTGAAACCCCCGTGGTGTTGCGGGGTTTTACGGTGATTATGTCGTTGGCGGCACCGAATACGCGCGGTGCTGCGTTGGGGCTGAACGGGATGACCTCTCTGTATTTTGATCTTGACGACCCTTCCGAATGCGGCGCATCCAAAATGTGGGAATACGGCGGAGTCGTGTTTTCGGATGACGGCAGAGTAGCCCCCGGCAGTCGCTACAACATAAAAGACGGCGTACCGGAACACGACCCGGCGAACGGCGAATTTACGGCGATTCGTTGGCAAGGATTGTTGTGGCTGGCGAAACCGGCGTTTGATGTTTTCGGTGGCGAATTGACGAGATGCCGCTACGGCGTGCCGCTGGCAAATCAGTTGCAAATCGGACCGAATATGCAGGTGCAGGATGCGGGTGATTCGGTTGTCGTGGGCGGTGTGCCGCCTATCACATCAAATACGCAAGACGGTTCGCCAGAAAATCCGCTGATGGCGCAGTTGGAGGCGGGCAATATCGCACCGAACGCCGCCCCGATTGCGACCGTGAATATTAACGGCGATTTCCGTGTCAACACCGGCTGGTTGTTAGACAGCAACGACGATGGGCTGGCATTCCGTGCGGAATGTCCTTGCACCGTGTATTTCGCCGAATCATCGCCGATTCGCCCGGGATTGCGGATTATCCGATTTGAAGGTGCGGAAGGCACGGCAAACGAAGGGAATGCGCATAATCTTTTCGTTTCTTTGATTGCCGCCGCCCCGCCGGGTTTTGCGCCGGTTATGGCGGCGGACGGATGGAGCGGCACAGGCACTTCGGCATCGCCGCTGCGTTATGATTCGCTGGAAGGCGAGGAGCGGGTTTTGGCGGCGCATTTGTCGGCGGCAAACTCCGCACCGGAAGTTGCGCAATATCGTTTCTTTGGCGGCAACGACAATTTTGAAGTCATCAATGTGGCGGTGCAAACTTCGGCAACATTGACGGTGGCGAGTACGGTAGACCCGAACAATTCGCCGTCCGTAACTTTGTATGCGAGCGAAAACAACGGGATTTTGTCTGGCAAGGAGGGGGCGGCTATTGGCGGCGTTTCAGCAATAACCGTTTCTATGGTGCAGGTATTTGCGGACGGCACGCAACTGATGGTAGCGCAAACGGTCGTGCGGACGAGTGTGCGCCAATTTTCGCAAGACGACATACAATTGTCGGTCGGTTTGCATTCCGATTTTGTTAACAATCCCAGCCAAAACAAGTTGGATATAGCGACATTCGGAACGCCCGCTGCCAATTCGGCGTTGGCGGGGACGGAGACGAATCCGTTTGTCGTCAGCGGTTCGCGGTTGCAATATATGACGCAGTCGGTCAATCCCGATGTCTTTACGATTGCGTTGCGACTCAACGATGGCACGCGAACGGCGAGTTTGGATGAGTTTTCCATCAACAGCGCAATCGTCACCATAGAACCTTATGCCGATGAAGATAGCCCGCTTCAATTGGCGGTGAAATCGGCGAGGGAGGACAAAATAATCACATTTACGCCGACCGAATTCACCAGAAACCTCGTAAACACCGATACTTTTCCGATTACGACTTGCATCGCTATGCCCATTTCCGGACGGACTCGCGGCGTGAATTTTGAGCAGACGGTGTATATGATTGCGGGACCGAACGGGACGACTGCCAACCAAACTTTGGTGGACGGCTGCACCGCACCGCCGGAAGATTTGCGGATGGAGTTGGCGGTGCATCACCAAATATCAATGCAGTTTATCGGTCCCCGGGTCAGCGTTTTCGGCAATCCGGCGGATGTTTTGGCGGCGGGCACTCGCGAAAATCCTTATGTTATCCGGGCAGGCGACGATTCCGAAGCCAGTCCTCCTCAACCCAACTCTTACGGAAGTTTCTTCCGTCCCACAAGGGGTTTTGATGCTGTAAGAGGTCTTTTCGTCATGCGCCTTGTGGATCCGGACAGCGGACTGCGTTTCTTGCCGGTGGACGCCAATATTGCAGTGAATATTTTGCGAACAGTGCCTTACGGAGAGAGTAACGAGCATCGCATATTTAGCATAGCCAGCGGAGGAGTCGCCGGTTGGGTATTGGCATTTGGGCGCCGAAACAGCGGTAGTGTAAATGATAAGGTTAACGAAACGGATTGCATGGAAACCGCTGTGCAAATCAACAACGGCGGCGTTTCCATGTCGCGGCGTTTCTATTTTATCCACGCACCGAGAGTCGCTACTTTGCCGGTCGTAGACAATGCATGTTTGGACTTGCCCGACATCGTTTCGGACTTGCCGGGCGCGGGTACTTCAGCAAATTCGCCGCTGGTATTTGCGGCGACTCCGGGTGCGAATATTTCGCAAACACCGCTGGCGACCGTTACCCTATCGGGCGTAGACACCAGCGAATTTACTTTCACGCAACCCGCGCCTTTGACAATAAACGAAAACGGCGTTATCCGATTTACCACCGGTGCGGAAGTACGGGCGACTCTCATCAGCACCGCATTTACCGCAGAACGCGCAAGCGACACGACAACGCTTACGCTGTTTTTGCAAATGTCCGTATCGTTGCCGGACTCTTGCGAACGGATTTATGCCCCCGCCGATTATCTGATGGTCGGCGATCAATACGAGCATTTGTACGGCGAAAATGTACTCGGCGACAGAGATCCGCTGTTTATACGCGGGTATCCGGGCGGACGCGAATCGTTTTTGGAGCGGGACGATGAAACCAATATCGTGCATCCCGCCGGCAAAGCGCATCGCCGTGTGCGGGCGGGCGACATTATCTATCGCCGGGCGGTGCCGAATGATCCCGAATATCAAAACGAACACCAAAGACGCGTTTATATTTTCGCAATATCCAAAGAAAAATCCTCCGACCGCGATGCGGAACGCTGGACGGTGTTTGAAACGACAGACGGATTGCGTCTACTCGCGCCCTATCTTTTGGACGAAAACGGCAGAGGACTCACCACATGCGACCGCCCGGACGGATTGCAAGGCGGCGAGTTTGTCGCCCCCGCCAACTTTGTCCTCGCAACGCCGCAACAAGAAATCGCGGCACGCCCCCAACTGACGGCGTTTGAATATCCGGTTTCCGCCGTATCCGTCACCGTGAACGCGCAAAATGTCAACAACGGCAATACGCCCGACAGCGACGATGTTTTGTATGTGGTATCGCAAGACACATTTTTGCCGAAAACCACGCTGGCATTGACGCCCGAATTGACCGGCGGCGTATTTCCGGCGGTCAGCGTTTATCTGGAAAGTTGCAGCGCGACTCTCAATGTTTGCCAATATATCGGCGGCAATCGCGACGAACTTGAGCGTTCTATGCTGGATGTGCGTTCGCAAGGCGGCATTTATCTGCATCTGGAAAATATCTACGCCCTCCCGATTTCGGAAGTGCCGGAAGGGGTAGATTTCACCGTCAGTTTGCGTTTGGGCGCACGGGACGGACAGGCACCGCCGTTATTTACCGATGTTGAAGTTGTTATCAATCGCCCGACAAGATCATCCGGCAGCCCGGCGCGCTTTACCCTCCCCTTCCCGCCCGATCCGCAATGTCTGGCGTTGCCCGACAACGAAAAGCCGTGGATCTTCCCCGCGCCGGGCAGTACAAATATTTCGGTCAACTATATTCCGAACGGTATGGCGCAGGGACCGGCAACCCATTTCCAAAATGCGGCGACATCGTATAGATGGAAGTTCACGAGGACGCACGATGGTGCTGAATACCGTGTGCAAGATGGCGCATTCACCGCACAACCCGGGGAAGTTTATGCCATTGTCGGCAGAACGCACAGCGGTAGAACTTCGTATTCCATAGATACGAACGTCGCCGACAGACGGGATGATATTAACTCGGAGATTACGGGAACGGAAACATCCTTTATCATTTATCACAACACCGTTGAAAACGCGACTTATTATACGATGAGTCGGGATCCCGATGGCTTTGCTTGTGTAGCGCGTTCCCGATTTGCTGCATCATATGGAGGAACTAACGATTTCTATCTGGGCGGCAGTGTGCAAAGCGAAGGGCTGCGTATTGCCGATGAGGGATTCTGCTCCAGCAATTCCATTCAAGATGGAGTCAAACCTCGCCGTGGTTGCTCGTTGAACGAAAGGGAGTTCTTCCTCGTAGGCACACCGGGCGGCTACCTTGAGAGCGTCCACTCCCCATATGAATACGCCAACGCCCTCGGCACCGGCGACACCCGCCCCCTACCCTAAAATCCCCACCGCCAGATAAAATCGGCGAATAATCTCGCGAAAAAACGGGCGGGAACGGCAAGAAAACGCGTAAATTGCTGAATTCCCGTGTCAGTTGCGGAAGTTTCTACACTGTTATTCCCTTTAACAGTTCCGTAGATTGCAAGAACAGTTCCGTACTTTGCATTAACAGTTCTGTAATTTGCAAGAACAGTTCTGTAATTTGCACAAACAGTTCTGTAAATTGCATGAACAGTTCCGTAGATTGCACAAACAGTTCCGTAAATTGCATGAACAGTTCCGTAGATTGCAAGAACAGTTCTATAATTTGCCGCCCTTCGCCGCCTTGCGGGAATTACGGGCGGGCGGAGATTCCGATTTTCATCGGAATGAAATGCGCCCGATTTATTTTTCCGTTGTCGGTTCGGGGGCGGCTTCGGCGTTGAGGCGGATTGTGCCGCCGGGGGCGATTTTGTCTTCCAAAAGCAGACGCGCCAGCGGATTTTCCACGCGGCGGCGGATTTCCCGCTTCAATGCGCGCGCACCAAATTCGGGGTCGTAACCCGTACGCGCCAAAGTTTCTTCGGCTTCCGGCGATACTTCCAAATGGATTTCCTTTTGCCGCAATGCCGCTGCCAATTCGCGCAATTGCAAACGCAAAATATCGCGCATGTTTTCCGCCGACAACGAATTGAAGACAACAATTTCGTCCAGCCGATTGACAAACTCCGGCAAAAAGAAGGACTGCACGCGCTCCATCACGCGCGCGCGCATTTCTTCGCCGCCCGTTGCGCCGCGGATTTCGTCCGCCGCCAAGTTGGAAGTCATAATAATTACGGTGTTGCGAAAATCGGCGACTCGCCCGCGCCCGTCCGTCATTCGCCCGTCTTCCAACACTTGCAAAAGGGCGTTGAAAATTTCCGGATGCGCCTTTTCCACTTCGTCCAGCAAAATCACCGAATACGGTTTGCGGCGCACGGCTTCGGTCAGTTGCCCGCCTTCTTCAAAACCGACATAGCCCGGCGGTGCGCCGACCAGACGCGAAACCGAATGTCGCTCCGAATATTCGGACATATCCAGACGCGTCATTTGTTTTTCGGAATCGAACAAAAACGCCGCCAGCGCGCGACATAACTCGGTTTTGCCCACGCCGGTCGGTCCCAAAAACAAAAAAGAACCCAGCGGACGCCCTTCCGCCGCCAATCCCGCCCGCGCCCGCCGCACCGCATTCGCCACCGCTTCCACTGCGGCATCTTGCCCGATTACCCGCCCGCGCAATCGGTCTTCCATTTCGGCGAGTTTCGTTTGCTCATCTCGCGCCAATCGCGCCGCCGGCACGCCTGTCGCTTGTGAGACGGTTGCGGCAATGTCGTTTGCATCCACGCGGGTTTTCAGCATCGTAAATTCGCCGCCGCCTGTTGATATTTGCGATTCCAATGCCGGTAATTCGCCGTGTTGGATTTCCGCCATTCGCTGCCAATCGCCGCGCCGCCGGGCTTTTTCCATTTCGCCGCGCAACGATTCGCGGCGCGCGCGCGAATCTTTTGCGCCGCCGATTCGCGCGCGTTCGTCGCGCCATATTTCCGCCAAATCGTCGCGTTCTTTTTGCAAGGCGGCGATTTCGTCTGCGATTTCCGCGCCGCGTTTGAGATCGCCGCCGCCGTCATCGCGGTTTAACGATTCGCGTTCCACATGCAAACGGGCGAGACGCGAATCCAGACGCGTCAGCGATTCGGGGCGCGAATTTGTATCCATACTTAAACGCGCCGCGGTTTCGTCAATTAAATCTATCGCTTTGTCCGGCAAAAAACGGTCGGCGACATAACGGCGCGACAAATCCACCGCCGCCACCAATGCCGCATCCGTGATGCGAATGCCGTGATGCGTTTCGTATTTTTCGCGCAATCCGCGCACAATCGCCAGCGCATTATCGCGCGAAGGTTCGTCCACCACGACTTTGCGAAAGCGGCGTTCCAAAGCGGCATCTTTTTCAATATGCATTTTGTATTCGCCGAAAGTTGTCGCACCAATGCAACGCAACTCGCCGCGCGCGAGGGCGGGTTTTAGCATATTTGCCGCGTCTACCGCGCCTTCGCTTTTGCCTGCGCCGACCATTAAATGGATTTCGTCTATGAAAACGATGTAGTCGCCGCCGCGCACGACTTCCTTAATTACGCCTTTTAGACGCTCTTCAAACTCGCCGCGATATTTCGCGCCCGCCAGCAATGCCGCAAAATCCAGCGCGACAATTTCTTTTTGTGCCAGCGATTCCGGTGCTTCGCCGTTGACAATTCGCTGCGCCAGCCCTTCCACGATAGCGGTTTTGCCGACACCCGGTTCGCCGATGAGAACCGGATTATTTTTCGTGCGCCGCTGCAAAATGTGCATCGTGCGGCGGATTTCTTCATCGCGCCCGATAACCGGGTCCAGTTTTTGTTCGCGCGCGAGGGCGGTGAGATTGACGGTGAATTTTTCCATCATCCCGCCCGCCGGATTGTCCGAAGAATCGCGCACGCGGTCGCCGCCGCGGGTATCGGCGGCGGCGCGTTGCAATTTTTTCACATCGGCACCGGCGGCGGAAAACATTTTGCGAAACGGCGGATGACGGTCCGCCATCGTCAGCAACATCGTATCGGCGGCGACATGCGAATCGCCGCGTTCTTTCGCCGCCCGATAGGCGAGATTGGCGAGTTTGCCCGCCGCCGCCGACAATGCGACTTCGCCATCGTGCCGCCCGACAACCGGCAAGGCGGCGATTTGTTCGCGTAATGCCGCGCGGATTTTTTCGCCATCCGCCCCGGCGCGGGAAATCAACGCCCCGGCGCCGGTGTCTTCTTCCAGCATCGCCAATAAAAGATGCGGCGGTTCCAACTGCGTATTGCCCGCCTCCAACGCAAGTTTCATCGCTGCCGCCGCCGCCCGCCGCATTTTTTCGGTAAAATAATCAATCATACTAATTAATATAGCGGCGAAAAAAGTGTTTGCAAGGGCGCGGCAATCCGATTCGCCCCGCAAACGCCGCCCGCCCAAAATAACGGGGCGCGGTGGAAATAAAATCCGATAAAAAACAAAAGGCGGATAAATTAGTTGACTTTTTTTCCGAAAGGTGGTTTAATAACGGATGTGCTGCATTTTTTTGATTTGCGGGGCGGGGAAGGCGGTAAAAGTTTTTTGCTTGCCTAAGAGAATATTTTTATTTAGAAGGGGACCAAACACAATGCATTTTTCCAAGACGCAACGACTTATTTTAAGCTCTTCGCTGTCCGTATTCCTCGTCGGTTGCGGCGCGCCGAATTACGCGCCAAGCGAAATGCATCTGACCGTGGAAGAGGTAAAGGCGGAGGCGCCGCAAAACCCTTCGGCGATTCCTTCGCTGGTCAAGGCGACGCCGACCGTGCCGCAACTCGGCAACGAAAAAGGCGCGGACACTTTTGATGTGGTGGTTACCAATGTGCCGTTGCGCGATTTGCTTTTTGCATTGGCGCGCGATGCCGGCGTAAATATGGATGTGGATCCCAAAGTCGGCGGTCTGGTAACGATGAGCGCATTAGATCAAACGCTGGACGCGATTCTGGAACGCATCGCTTCGCAAAGCGGCGCAATTCGCATAGACCGGGTCGGCAACGCAATTGTCGTCCGAAATGATGATCCATATTACAAACGCTATCATATTGACTATACTTCCGTGTTGCGTTCTTTCGAATCCGGAACAACAAGCGGCGGTTTGGGCGCCGGGTCTTCCAGCATAGAAAATGAGTCGGAAAACAATTTCTGGGAAGATTTGGAGGACTCTATCGCCGCCATTTTGGATGTGGAAATTGAAGAGGGAGGCGATGACGGCGCAATTGCCGGTGAAGAGGCGGGAGACAATCAGTTGTTGACCGATTCAACGGAAGCGGCGGCGCGTTTTAGCACCGAAAACAGTTTTAATTTCAATCCCGGCACTGGCATTTTGCTGGTATATGCGCCCGACCGCCTGCAAAGAGAAGTTCAGGCATATCTGGATGAATCGCTTGACATCATCCGCCGTCAGGTTTTGCTGGAAGCGACTGTCGTGGAAGTTGTGCTGAATAACGAATATCGTCAAGGGATAGATTGGTCGGCGTTCAATCAACTCGCCACAGAAGGTCTGGCTTTGTATCAAGGCGGTGCTGCTGGCAGTGCGGCGTCGTTGTTGAACACGCTGGTTGAGGAATTTGAGTTTGAAGGAAGAACTTTCGTTCCTGCGACAGAGACGGTTAACGGCGTGCCCGTCAATGAAGGAAACATAGTCGAAACCGATGCGTACAAAAATACGCTCGCCTCGGCTCATAGAGACGGAAAAGTTACCGAGCAAAGCATTGATATAACGGAGGTGACGGACAGCGAAGACAATGTGGTCGGCTATACGCTGGATCACGAATATACCGTGCAACGCCAGAATCGCGAAGCCAACGAACGGAATGGCGTAGGTTTGATTCCGGCGAATTCCAGCGTGCCCGGTGCGGCATTTACCGCCGCTTATCGGAAAGGCGATGTCAGTGCCGCGGTGGAGTTGCTGGATACTTTCGGCGATGCCAAAGTTTTGTCCAGCCCGCGCATAAGTGTTTTGCACAATCAGCCGGCATTGTTGCGCGTGGTAGATCAGGAAGTTTACTTCAGTTTGGAAGTGAGCGAAGATGTCAACGAAGAAACCGGCAATGTAACCGAGCGGACTTTTGATATTACGGAAAACACCGTGGATGTCGGATTTTCTATGAATGTGTTGCCGCATATCACCGCCGATGGCGAGGTATTTCTCAATCTTAAACCGGCAGTTACGCGTGTTTTGAGTTATCGGCGCGCGCCGGTGCCGACGGCGATTGGCAATGCATCGGGAGATATTGAAAATCTTGTCCCGATCACCCGTATTCGCGAGTTAGAATCGGTCATGTCTTTGCGTGACGGCGAGATAGCGGTGATGGGCGGTCTTTTGGAAGATCGTGTCGGAGACAACAATTCTTCGGTGCCGGGACTCAGCAAGTTGCCGGGTGTCGGTGCTCTTTTCCAAAAGAAACAAGAATCGACATATAAAACCGAATTTGTCGTCTTTATTAAAGCGCGCATTATTAAAAACCCGAGTTTGCATGGCGATTATTCGGATTACCAGGATCTGTTGCCAGATTCTGATTTTATTATCCGGGATCGCGATGATACTGTTTTGCCGCCGCAGCAAGTGAAAGCGCGCTGATCGGTTCATTAATATGAAAGGAATGATCAATGAGTCTGTTGCTTAGTTCTCTAAAAAAAGCCGACGAGGAAAGTCAAAAATCGCCTCAGGTTGCGGACGGTAGCGGTGCGAAAGAAGCGGCAGCGGTCGCCCCTCCTGTTGCGCCCGTTGCACCCATCGCTCCGGCGGCATCCGGTGTCGCCGGTCCCGCGAGTACTGCCGATACAATTGATTTTGATAATATTGCACCGGGCAATGAAGGCGGCGATTCCGATCAAGATCAACGGCAATTGGTTTCTTCGGCGATGCGCGTATTTAAAGCCGGCGGCGATTCCGCGGGCTCGGAATCCGGGCGTCGCAGTCCTCTTGTCGGTATAGTCGCATTGATTGTTGTTGTCGGCGCCGGTGCCGGAGCGGTTGTCGGGGGATTAATTCCGGGAGTTAGTGTAACCTCCATCATTCAATTGATCGGAATTGAGGACGAGCAGCAAGTTGTGCAAACAAATACGAATACCGGTCCCGTTTTGGCAGTAGCAAGGGGCGAAGGCGGTGTGTTGTCATTGCCGCGTCCGGTGGTTGATGTTCAGGCGAGTATCGTTGAATTTGCGGGCTTCCAGCAAAATGATGTCAATGCGTTAAATACGCCGGAAGGGCGGAGAGCGCTTGCGGATTCAATATCCGGATTTATTGAAGAAGCGGCGGATGAAGATGTTGTGGAAGATCTGCAGATCATAGAGTTGGATGAAGAAGAACTTTTGCCTGAATCCGAGGAAGAAGCCGAGGTGCTTAAGACAGCCGATTCCAGCAGAAGTTTCAAACAAAAAGTGGATTCACGAACCTCTTCGGACAGATTGCTGTCGCGGGGAGTGGTTTATCATAACACGACTGAGGGGGGCGTCTTGCAGGTTGCGCAAGCGTCAACATCGGAAACGACAGAAATCACGGAACCCGTGGAAACGAATGAAGCGGCGGCATCCGTCGCCGATGATTCCGCGGAGGCGGAAAAAACCGATATACGAATAAAACCTTCTTTGGACGGGGTAAGCAGAAAGAAAATGCTGGAGGAAGCAAGACGTTTGTACATTGGCGCTTCATATACCGAAGCCGAGGTGGTATATCGTAATGTTCTTTCCAAAAATGAAACAAACTTGGATGCGTTGCGGGGGCTTGCTTTGGTCGCAGTGGCGACGGGGCGCCATCAACTTGCGGTTGCGACTTATCTGCAAATTTTGGAGTATTATCCGAATGATCCGGTGGCGGTCGCCGATTTGACAAATTTGCACGGGATAAGCGGCGATAATTTTTATGCTGTTGAAAGCGCATTAAAAAACATTATCGGTAACCGTCCCGAGTGGGATAGCCGCCTGCATTTTGCGCTTGGTAATTTGTATGCCGGTGCCGAGCGTTGGTTGAAAGCGCAAACGGCTTATTTTGAAGCGTATTCCGGCGAACCGACAAATCCTGATTATGCGTATAATTTGGCTGTTGTTTTGGATTATTTAAACAAACCGAGTTTGGCAGTTGTTTATTATCGTGAGGCACTGCAGTTGTCCGAGCGCGCTCCGAGCGGATTTGATGTTGATCAGATTCGCGCCCGTATTGCCGATATTTCACAATAAGGAGGTATAAAAATGGGAGACAGTTTACTTGAGAATATGGAAGAAGGCGGCAGTGAGGCTGCCGTTCCTCTGGGGGAAAGATTATTAGAAAAACATGTGTTGTCTGACGATCAACTGCGGATAGCATTATTTGAACAACAATCTTCTCGCGAGCCCTTGGGCAGGGTTTTGGTTCGTCTCGGCTTTGTCACCGAAGCGACAATACGCGACCTTCTTTCCGAAAGCGGCGGTGTCGGCACCGTGGATCTGGCAAAAATTACAGTGGATCCCGAAGTCCTGAAAATGATTCCGTTGGATGTCGCCAAGCAATACAATGTATTTCCGATTGCATATCGTCCGGAGACAAAAACAGTTGTTGTCGCTGTTGCCAATCCGAATGATTTTGTGTTGGCCGACCAAATTCGCGCGTTTTTGGGAGGGGATAATGAAATTGAATTCATGGTTTCGGAAGAATCCGCAATCTCGCGTGCGGTTGACGAATATTATGGATTGGAACTCACGATTGAAGGGATATTAAAAGAGATTGAGATGGGCGAAGATGGCAGCGGCGATGTGGGGGGCGATACATCTTCCAATCCGATTGTGCGTCTGGTCAATGCGTTTTTGAACGATGCCGTTAAGCGTGGCGCATCGGATATCCACTTTGAGCCGGAGGAGAGTTTTTTGCGGGTTCGCTATCGCATAGACGGCGTTTTGCGCCAAATTAGAAGTTTGCACCGAAGTTATTGGGATAGTATGGCGGTGCGTCTCAAAGTTATCTCGGAGATGAATATCGCCGAATCGAGAATGGCACAAGACGGGCGCATCAGTTTCACGCTTTACGGACGAGTGGTGGATTTTCGTGTCGCCGCACAACCGACAACGCACGGAGAAAATTTTGTGTTGCGGATTCTTGATCAGCAGCGAAATGTTACCAAGGTGGATAATCTCGGGTTGAACGAAAAATCCATGAAACTGTTAAATCTTATTATGGGGCGCCCCAACGGAGTGCTGATGGTGACCGGTCCTACCGGTAGCGGCAAGACGACAACTTTGTATTCCATTATTCAGCATCTCAATACTGAGCAAGTGAATATTATGACGTTGGAAGATCCGGTGGAATATCCGTTGCCGATGATTCGGCAAACTCCGGTCGGCGAGAGCGGCAAGATGACATGGGAAACCGGCATTAAATCGTTGTTGCGCCAAGATCCCGATATTATTCTGGTCGGCGAGGTGCGGGAAGCCGATACCGCTGAGCAAGTGTTTCGTGCCGCCATGACCGGGCATTTGGTCTTGACGACTTTGCATACTAACAATGCCGTCAGTGTAATTCCCCGGTTGTTGGATATGGGCGTATTGCCCGATATTATGGCGACAAATATTAGCGGTGTCGTTGCGCAACGTTTGGTGCGGCGACTTTGCCCGCAATGCAAAAAGCCCAAAGAAGAACTTACCCAGGAAGAAAAACTGGTGATGGGGCATTTCATGCCGGATATTGAAAAAACATTTAAGGACTACAATATGCAAGAGGCGGTTGGCTGCCCGAGTTGCGACCATCAAGGTTTCCGCGGGCGTTCGGCATTGGTAGAAATTTTGCGTTTCAATGAAGAGTTGGATGAAGTTGTCGCGCGCAGAGGGAGTGTGAATGAAGTGCGTTCTGTCGCCGAAAAAACCGGCGTATTTGTGTCTATGGTGGAAAACGGCGTAGATAAAATGTTGCAGGGCGAAACAATGCTTTCCGAAATTGCCAGAGTAACGGACATTACCATTTACTATGCGGATGCCGTGGTAGGAAAAACCGAGTAATGGCTGTTTACCAATATAGTGGCGTCAATCAAACCGGGAAAATTGTCCATGGTAAGATGGATGCCCGCAATCTTTCGGATCTCGAAAAGCGGGTTTCGCGGCTGGGGCTATCCCTGGTCAATGCCAGTATTTCGGGAGGATTTTCTTCCTTTGGGAGCAACTTATTTCAGAAAAAAATCACGCACGACGAGTTGGCGCAGTTTTGTTTTTATGTAGAGCAGTTGGTGAGGGGCGGCGTGCCGTTGTTGGAAGGATTATCCGATGTCCGCGATTCGGTATCCAATCCCACTTTGCGGAATACAATAGGCGTGATTATTCAGGATATTGAACAAGGAACCACCCTTTCGCAGGCGATGCGTCAACATCCGAAGGTTTTTGATAGCGTGTTTGTAAGTTTGGTTGAAGCCGGCGAGTTTTCGGGGGAGTTGGATCTGGTGTTGCGCAATATAGGCGAGAATATACGGTGGCAAGACGAGATTATTAAGAAGACAAAAAAAGCGGTTCGCTACCCTATTTTTGCATTGATAGTTTTGTTGGGGGCGACTTATTTCTTGATGGTTTTGGTTGTGCCAAAATTGACGCAGTTGCTTGAGTCGCTGGGGCAGGAACTTCCGCCGTATACCGTCGCTTTGATAGCGACTTCAAATTTTGTTCAGTTGCAATGGCTGAACTTGATCATCGGCGCGGGCGTTTTATATGCCGTCTTTAAGGTGCTGCTGAGGATTATTCCCGGGGTGGATTATTTGTGGGATAAAGTGAAAATTCGCATTCCCGGCATGGGACCGGTGTTTGAAAAGATTTTGCTGTCAAGATTTTCCAATATATTCGGAATGCTGTATGGTGCAGGCGTGAGCGTTATTGATTCGCTGAAAATTTCGCGAGGTTCTTTGGGCAATAAGTTTGTGGCGCGAGGGATGGATGATATTATTCAAAACATCACCGAAGGGCAATCCATTTCGGAAGCGTTTCGGGCGTCGGGACTGTTCCCGCCCTTGGTTTTAAGAATGTTGCGACTTGGCGAGACGACGGGCGGCGTTGATAAAGCGATGCTTCAAATCAAGGCATATTACGATCGTGATGCTTCGGAGGCGATTGAGGCGGCGCAAGGTCTTATACAGCCATTGATGTTGCTGTTGCTTGCCGGCATTTTGGTGTGGGTGATTTTGGCGGTGTATGGACCTTTATACGATATTGTGGGGAATGTAAAATGAGCATTAGAATTCCGGATTTTCTGCATTTTGGCAAGAAGTATGGATTGTTAATAACTGACAACGAAGTCAGCCTGATATCCTGGAGTAAGGGGGATATGGAGCGTATCGGGTTGTTTAGCAACGATGATACGGGTGTTGCAAGAATGCTTGATTTTTTCAACAAACGTTCCGAGTTGAAAGGGAAGCCGTTCCATGTGCTGGTCAATATCATCGGCGAGGATTATCGGTTTGAGAAAATCGCGCACTTGATAGGAAAATACCGGACCGACTTTCACGGGAAAAGAATGCAACAATTATTCCGCGGCAGCCCGTTTTGTATGTCGGAGGTGCAGGGGCGCGAAGAGCGTGGACAGCGGCAGGATTGGGTTTTGTTTTCCGGCATTTTGACCGAAAACAAAGTGTCGCCTTGGATCAATTTGCTGACGCGCGGCGATCGCTATTTGGCAGGAGTCCACATGGTTTCGCACATGTTAGCCGGTAGTGTTTTGAGATCAATCGGCGGCGATTCGAAAGGCAACAGTTTGGTGTTGACTATCCATGAGCGGGGATTGTTGCGGCAAACATTTTTTGTCAATGGACATTTGCGTTTCAGTCGTGTTTCCAAAATAAACGATGATAGTGCCGAAAATGTCGGAATGTCAATTAAGCGGGAACTGGAGCGGACGATTCAATATTTGAATTCATTGAAAATATCCGTTGCCGGCGGAATATCCGTGCGCGTAGTTTCGCCCAGCACAATGGTGGGACAATTGCGGGAATCGGTAGCCAGCGGGGAGCGTATCAAATTTGAATTCTATGATGTCGCGCAGATAGCCAACAAACTTGGAATGAAAACCGCGGTAGATACTATCGGTCGCGACAGCTCTTTGCCGTTGCATGTAATGTTTTCCGGTTTGCATATCAAACAGACGGCGCCGTTACAGTTGGTGATTTATTATTTCTTGCAACTTTTTACCAAAATATCGGTAGCGACTCTTGTGGCATATGGCGTGATCGCTTATTGGCAACCTTTGGCGAATTTGAGTGCCGGATTCGGTATCAGTTCCGATGCGGCGGATTTGGAACAGCGTTCCAAATCGTTGCAAACCCGCTATAGATCCGAAGTCGACAGTATTGTCGGAGAGCCCCCGTCTTCTCCCGAGAACATGCAGGCGGTCGCCGAACTGTTTAATGTTCTGGAAAATGTTGTGGTGTCGCCGACGCAGTTGTTATATTTTATCGGGCAGGGATTGCGCAAAAATAGCAGAGTGGAGCTCACATCCATAAAATGGGAACTTTCCAACACAACGCAGGTTAATTCCAGCGACGGCGGCTCGGACAGCGTTTTGATTAATGGCGGGGATATCTATCAAATTGCGGAAATAGCGGGCAATTTGCTGGAGGCAAGAGCGGGTGAAAATTATCGCGATGTCGCTATTCGCGCCGAGCGTCTTGTCGAATCTTTTCGGACTCGCGAAGATGTGCATGTGGAGGTGATAGAAATTCCCTCTTCAACAATTTCTACGGAAAATCTGTCCGGCGAGTTGTCGGGCGATTTGGATGTAGACGCGCCTTCTTCGCGCGAATTTGTCCTGCGAATTATTTGGAAGCAGTACGACCAAGCCGGGCTTTCCGCGCTTGTTGAATCGATCTAATCTGAGGAGGTAGTTGATATGGCTGTTGAAATAAAACTTGGTGGTAAAGAAAAGCGATTGCTCGGAATGGTGGTCGTGGTTTTCTTGTTCGCTTTTGTCGGTCCCGGATTTTTGGGAGATTATGCTCTTCAATATCGTAATAATCAGGAAGCATTGAGAGTGAATTATGAAAATCAAATTCAAGAGATTGAGGGCGATTTGGGAAGTATTGAAGAGCGTAAGGAGATATTGCGGCGTTATATCAATCGCTATCGCAGATTGGTGGAGCAAGATGTGCTTTCCCTGCCAGAGCCGGTAAATTTGGTTCAGCAAATGAAAGAAATTACGACTCAACGCAAGCAAAACGCGACCGCATTTCAATTTGGCGACAATATTTTATTGCCGCCGGAGGACAGCACCTATACGGTGGACAGCTCGGTCGGGGTGAATATCTATCCGTTGGATATACAGATGGGAATGTTGCATGATATGGATATATTCATGTTTATGGAATCTTTGGAAGACAGGGTGGCAAATATCGGATTTCCGGTAAAATGCTCCATTGATATTGAGAGTTCCGATTTTGTCGTATTGGATCGTGAAAATTTCCAGGGCGCTTGTCGGATTAGTTGGTACGCTGTAACTGATCCTAACCGGAGCAACCCGAACGCCCAGGAAGGCGCCGATGCGCCGGAAACAGTCCAGGGTTAATATAAATTAAAATTAAGGAAACGGTGTAATGATGACATATTCCCAGAAATATATGAAAATATTTGCAATACTTGGCGTTTTGCTGGGGGCTTTTGTTGTATCGGTTGATATCAAGGCGCAAGAAACGAATTCGGTTTCGGGGGCGGCGAGCGATGATCGTCCGGCAATGCCGCGGTTGTTTTATACGAATGAACAGCGGCGGATTTTAGAGGTGGTCCGTCAAGAGTTTATCACTCAAGAAAATATCGAGTTTTCCGAGTTTACGCCGCTGTTGATTGAACAACAAGAAACTTTGGATATAGAAGAAGTCGCCGGGCGTCAATACGATTTGCGCGTGGATGCTTATATTCACAATCACAAATCGGGCAGCAGCGTGCTGTGGTTGAATAAAGATCAGTACGCTTTGAAAAAAGATGGCACCGGTTCATCCTTAAGCCAGGAACGGTTGAATGAAATTGAGCTGAGTACTGACGGGACATTGAGCGGGGTGGATGAAGCGAACAAGTCGCGATTCTTTATCAAGGTAGGGCAAAAACTTACCGGCGACGGCGAGATTAATGAAACGTACCCCATCGTTATCATCAAGAAGAAATAAACTCGTTAAGGGTTACGATGACAGAAGACAATCGGGACGGAGGCGGCTCTAATTTTTCCAATGGCAATAACGGCAGACGGCGCGCGTTGCTTGGAATATCTTCCGTAGTCGGCGGTATCGGTTCCGTAGCGGCGGCGGCGCCTTTTGTCGCGAGTTTGCGACCAAGCAGAAAAACGCGGGCGGATGGCGCGCCGGTGTCGGTGGATATTCAAGACATTCCCGCCGGCGGACTTCGGGTGTTGGTATGGCGACAAAAACCGGTGTGGGTTTTGCATCGCACCGAGGAAATGATAGCGGCGGTGGCGCAAGACAATCCGGATTTGTTGGATCCCGATTCGGATGCCAGTTTGCAGCCGGAATATTGCAGAAATAAAACGCGTTCAATTCGTCCGGAATATTTCGTTGCTGTCGGGCTTTGCACGCATCTCGGTTGCTCGCCGGGGCGGGAAAATGAAAAGGGATTTTTGTGCGCCTGTCATGGTTCGCGGTTTGATTTTGCGGGACGCGTCGTAAAGGGAAGTCCCGCGCCGAAAAATTTGTTTATTCCTCCGCACCATTACGATGACAAAGGCGGTATTGTCATCGGCGTCGACGGAAAGGGCGCTTGAGGGGCGGTATGGCGGGCGCATCCGCTGGCAGATGGATGGTCGCAATCGGCGATTGGTTTGACAAACGGATTCCGTGGCGGGAGACGGTCCGCAAACATCTGACCGAATATTATGCGCCGAAAAATTTCAACGGATGGTACGCGTTCGGCGCGCTCGCCATCTTAATGCTGGTTGTCCAGATTGTCAGCGGCATTTTTTTGACGATGAATTACAAGCCGTCGGCGGACGATGCATTTGCCTCGGTGGAATATATTATGCGCGATGTGCAGTGGGGATGGCTGATACGCTATGTGCATTCCACCGGCGCGTCGTTCTTTTTTATTGTCGTATATTTGCACATGTTTCGCGCAATGTTGTATGGCTCTTACCGCGCGCCGCGCGAATTGATATGGCTGCTGGGGATGTTGATTTTTCTCGCGCTGATGGCGGAAGCGTTTTTCGGTTATCTTTTGCCGTGGGGACAAACTTCGTTTTGGGGCGCGCAGGTGATTGTGAATTTATTTTCCGCGGTGCCCGGCGTCGGAGAATGGCTTTCCGAAACAATCCGGGGTGATTACGCGATTTCCGATGTAACGCTGAACCGGTTTTTCGCGTTGCATGTCGCCGCGATTCCGTTGTTGATTGTAATTTTGGTATTTTTACACATCATCGCTTTGCATCAGGTGGGGTCAAACAACCCGGACGGAATTGAAATTAAAGAAAAGAAGGACGAAAAAGGCGTGCCGCTTGACGGCATTCCGTTTCATCCTTATTATTCGGTTAAGGACACTTTTTGCGCGGTGATATTTTTGTGTTTCTTTGCGGCGGTGATTTTTTTCGCCCCGGAGATGGGCGGGTATTTTTTGGAATATTCCAATTTTGAGCCGGCAAATCCGCTGAAAACGCCGGAGCATATCGCGCCGGTTTGGTATTTCACGCCGTTTTACGCGATATTGCGCGCGGTGCCGCCATGGTTTGGAACGCAAGTTTGGGGCGTATTGGCGATGGGATTGTCCATCGTTTTGCTCTTCGCGTTGCCGTGGCTGGACAGAGGGGCGGCGCGTTCCATTCGTTATCGGGGATGGTTGTACAAATCGGCGCTTATTATTTTTGTCGTCAGTTTTGTCGGGTTGGGCGTGTTGGGCGCGTTGGCGCCTTCGCCGGGGCGGCAAGCGGCGGCACAATTCTTTTCGTTGATTTATTTCGCGTTTATTTTGCTGATGCCGTTTTATACCCGCATGGACAAAACTCTGCCGGTGCCGGATCGCCTGACATGACGGGCGTTTTCCGTATCGTGCGACACATTTCGCTGATTGTCGTTTTATTGTCGCCGACTTCCATGGCGGCGGGACCGGCGCAGGATTTGCCGCGCGCGCCCCTGCAATACGGCGATATTGAAGCGATGCAGCGCGGTGCGGCGACATTCGTCAATTACTGCATGGGTTGCCATAGTGCGCAATATATGCGTTACGGTCGCCTAACCGAAGACATCGGATTGAGTGACGAGATGGTGCAAGATTTTTTGATTCACAACGCCGCCGGGTTGGGGGACGGTATGCGCACCTCCATGCGCGAAGCGGACGGAAAAGAATGGTTTTATCAGGCGGCGCCGCCCGATTTGTCTTTGTCGGCGCGGTTGCGAAATCCCGACTGGCTGTATGCGTATTTGCGCGGTTTTTATCGCGACCCTTCCCGTCCGGGGGGATGGAACAACGCCGTTTTCAATAATGTCGCGATGCCCCATGTATTGGCGGATTTGCAGGGCGTTTATGTTGCCGGCGAAGAGGGCGGATTTTCCCAAACTACCGAAGGGCGGATGTCGTCCGAAGAATACGACAAACTCGTCGGCGATTTGGTAACCTATATGACCTATATGGGCGAGCCCGCGCGCGCTACGCGATATAAAACCGGCTATCTGGTGATGACATTTTTATTGGCGATGCTTTTGCTGACTTACTTTTTATACCGCGAGTATTGGCGGGATATTCGCTGATGCAAGTCGTTTTATATTCGGGCAGTTATTGTCCCTATTCCCATCGCTGCCGCATCGTATTGCGCGAGAAGCAAATGGAAAGCGGCGTGGAAATCTACGATGTGGATTTGAACAATAAGCCGGAAAATCTGGCGTTGTACAATCCCTATAATCGCGTGCCGGTGTTTGTGGATCGCGAGACGCAACTCTACGAATCCAACATTATCAACGAGTATATCAACGACCGGTTTCCGCATCCGCAACTTATGCCGGCGGACATTTTCAAGCGCGCGCGTTCGCGGATTTTGATGTATCAAATTGACCGCGAGATTTTTCAGTATGTGGATGTGCTGGAAAAAAAGAACGCCAAACGCGACCGGCGCGAGTTTGCGCGGCAACGGATACGGGAAAATTTGCTGATGTTTGTGCGGCAGTTGTCGCGCGGCGGAAAATATCTGATTGATGACGAATTCACATTGCTGGATGCGGCGTTGGCGCCGCTTTTGTGGCGTCTGGAACATTACAAAATCGCGCTTCCCCGGCAGGCGGCGCCGCTGAACAAATACGCCGAACGAATTTTTTCGCGGGAAGCGTTCGGCGAATCGCTGACTTCCATCGAAAAAGCGATGCGCAAGTGAAGCAAGTGAAATATGACGAAGATTTGTCGTTGCGCCCGCACTTGTTGCGCGCGATATACGACTGGTGCGCCGAGCAAAAATACACGCCCTATCTGACGGCGGCGGCGCGGCGCGGCGATGTGGTGGTGCCGTCCATGGCGATTGTGGATGATGTTGTCGTGTTTAATATTTCGTCCGCCGCCGTGCGCGATTTGCGTATCGGCGACTCCGTTTCTTTCACCGCCCGCTTTCGGGGAGTCACTTCCCATGTATTTTTACCGGCGGCGGCGATTACCGGAATTTATGCGCGCGAAACCGGTGCCGGAATGGCGTTTCCGCCGGTTGCAGAAACAATCGCGCCGCCCGCCGAAGAAAAACCGGTTTTAAGAATCGTCTGACGGCGCGGTTTTTTATTCGTCGCCAAAAAAAGCGCGCGCTTTGTCCAGCCATGAACGCTCTTGCGGCGAATGGCGTTCGTGTTTTTTTCTTAAACTTTCGTCAAGTTTTCGCAAAAGATTTTTTTGTTCTTCGTCCAAATTGACGGGCGTTTCCACGGCGATGTGGCAGAGCATATCGCCGGGCGCACCGCCGCGAACATTGGGTGCGCCGCGACCGCGCAAACGCAATATCGCGCCGCTTTGCGTTTCCGGCGGGATGGTGATTTTTACTTTGCCGCCGGCGGCAAGCGGCGATTCGACCCGTCCGCCCAACGCTGCAACGACGACCGACACCGGAATGGAAATATGCAGATTGTCGCCGTCCCGCTCAAACAGCGGATGAGGCGCGACCTGCACGCGAAGATGAAACTGATCTATGATGCCGGGAATGTTGAGACGGATGGATTCGCCGTCTTGAATACCGGCGGGAATTTGCACCGACACGGTGCGCGCGATTCGCCGCGCGCCTTCTCCGTCGCAATCGGGGCATGGCGTTTGATAGATTTGCCCGCGTCCGCGGCATTTTTCGCAAGTTTGCTGCATCGCAAAAAAACCGCGATTGACGCGGATTTGTCCGCTACCGCGACATGCGCTGCAAGTTTCCATTTTTTGCCCGGCTTCGCCGCCGGATCCGCCGCAAGAATCGCATACCGAAGGTTCGTTGATGCGCAACTCTTTTTTGCATCCGGCAACAGATTCTTCAAAACTGAGTTGAATGGAAAGTATGCGCCGCCGTCCGCCTCCCCGCGCGCCGCCGCCCGAAAAAAAATCGCTGAATAAATCGTCAAAAACGCCCGAAAAATCGGGCGGCGCGCTGCCGTTGCCGCGTCCGCCTTCAAAAGCGGCGTGTCCGAAACGGTCGTAGGCGGATTTTTTTTGCGGATCGGAAAGTACGGCGTACGCTTCCTGCACGGGTTTGAATTTTTCCGCCGCCTTTTCGGGATTGTCCGGATTTTTGTCGGGATGGTGTTTTTGCGCGAGACGGCGATACGCCGTTTTGATCGCGGCGGCGTCCGCATCGCGCGGCACGCCGAGCGTTTGATAATAGTCGGCTTTCACCGGTGCGGCGCGGCGCGATTATTTTTTGCTGTCGTCATCCTTGATCTCTTGAAATTCGGCGTCCACAACTTCTTCGGCGTTTGTCGTGTCAGTAGCGGAATCGTCGCCGGATTGTGCGTTGCGTTGCATAAGTGCGGCGGCGGCGAGTGAGACGGCTTGCGTTTTTTCGCGGATGTCGTCTGCGTCATCGTTTTCGCGCGATTCTTCGGCGTCTTTGACGGCTTGTTCAATTTTTTCTTTTTCGCCGCTGTCAATGTCGCCGCCTTTTTCTTCCAGCGCGCGTTTGGCGGAATGCAAAACCGCATCGCAATGATTGCGTGCCTGCGCGAGATCGGCGGTTTTTTTGTCGGCTTCGGCGTGTTCTTCGGCGTCGCGGATCATCTTTTTAATTTCGTCTTCGGACAAACCGGAAGACGATTTAATGGTGATGGTGTTTTCGCGTCCGGTTTTTTTGTCGCGCGCGGCGACATGCACGATGCCGTTGGCGTCAATGTCAAAAGTAACTTCAATTTGCGGACCGCCGCGCGGGGCGGGCGGAATATCTTCCAAATTGAATTGCCCCAGCGATTTGTTGCCTTCGGCGACTCCGCGTTCGCCTTGCAGTACATGAATGGTTACCGCCGGCTGATTGTCGGCGGCGGTGGAAAATACTTGCGAAGTTTTTGTCGGGATGGTGGTATTTTTTTCAATCAGGCGAGTCATAACGCCGCCTTCGGTTTCTATTCCCAGCGACAACGGCGTGACATCCAAAAGCAAAAGATCTTTGACTTCGCCCCGCATGACCGCACCTTGCAATGCGGCACCCATCGCCACGGCTTCGTCGGGATTGACATTGCGTTTCGGTTTGACGCCGAAAATTTCTTCTACTTTTTTCTGCACTGCGGGCATGCGTGTCATGCCGCCGACGAGAATGACATCGTCCACGGTTTTGGCGGAAAGTTTTGCGTCTTTCAGTGCGGTTTTGCACGGTTTGACGGTTTTATTGACGAGCGATTCTACGAGCGATTCTAACGCCGCTTGCGTTATCGTTTTGACGAGATGTTTCGGACCGGAAGCGTCTGCGGTGATGTACGGCAGATTGATTTCGGTTTGCGTCGCCGAGGACAATTCAATTTTCGCCTTTTCGGCGGCATCTTTCAGCCGCTGCAAGGCGAGAATATCGTTTTGCAAATCCACGCCTTGTTCCTTCTTAAAATCTTCAATCAGGCGGGCGATGAGTGCCTGGTCAAAATCTTCGCCGCCCAAAAAAGTGTCGCCGTTGGTGGCGAGAACTTCAAATTGTTTTTCGCCGTCCACATCGGCGATTTCAATAATGGAAATGTCAAAAGTGCCGCCGCCGAGATCAAAAACCGCGACGGTACGATTTTCGGCGGATTGGTCAATGCCGAAAGCGAGGGCGGCGGCGGTCGGTTCGTTGATGATGCGATGCACCGACAAACCGGCGATGCGCCCGGCATCTTTTGTCGCCTGCCGCTGCGAATCGTTGAAGTATGCGGGGACGGTGATGACGGCATCGGTCACCGTTTCGCCGAGATATTCTTCGGCAGTTTTTTTCATTTTTTGGAGAATTTTCGCGGAAATTTCTTGCGGCGAATATTGTTCGCCTTTTACTTCTACCCGCGCGTCGCCGTTTTTTCCTTTGACGATGGAATAGGGCGCGAGTTTTTTCTCTTTTTTGGTTTCGGCATCTTCAAAGCGGCGACCGATGAGTCGTTTTACCGCAAAAAGCGTATTTTTGGGATTGGTAACCGCCTGCCGTTTGGCGGCGGCACCGACAAGCGTTTTGCCGTCTTCGGAAAACGCGACAACGGACGGCGTGGTACGCGCACCTTCGGCGTTTTCAATAACGCGCGGTTCGTTGTTTTCTACGACGGATACGCACGAATTTGTCGTGCCGAGGTCAATGCCGATAATTTTTCCCATGAGTTTTGCTCCTTATTAAATAATAAAATTTTAAGAATTGTTGCCCGCCGCATCTGCAGCATTTGCGTCCGTTGGCGGTTTTCCGAGTTGGACAATTGCCGGACGCACCAGCCGCCCGTTCAGCGTATAACCGCTTTGCATAACGATGGAAACGGTGCGGGCATTTTCTTCGCCCGGCGCAAATCCCGCCGCCTGATGCAAATTGGTATCAAACATTGCGCCGGGGTCGGGGCGCACCGGCAAAATGCCGTTGGCTTCCATCAGGGCGAATAGTTTTCGCAAAGTCAATGATACGCCTTCGCGCGCCTTCGTTTCTTCGGGCGCCGTCTCAAATCCGGCGAGTGCCATTTCCAAACAATCGCATACTTCGCAAATGCCGGGGGCGAAACGGGAGAGGGCGAAATCGTGCGCTTTGCGAATTTCGGACAAGGTGCGTTTGGCAATATTTTCTTTTTCGGCAACCTCCCGCAAATACATTTCACGCAAAGTGTCGGCATCGTATTTCGCCAGCGGATCGTTGTCGTCCGCCCCGTTGTCGGGAATCGCCGCTGTTTCCGCCGTTTCCGCCGCCGGATTTTCCGCCGCTGTTTCCGCCGCCGGATTTTCTGCCGGATTTTCCGCTGCTGTTTCCGCCGCCGTTTCCGGTGTGGCGGATTTATCCGTTTGCGGTTTTTCGGCGGATTTTCCGCTGCCTTTTTTATTTGCTTTGCTCACATTGTTCTCCGTTGGGTAGAAATTAATAAATAGCGGCGCGCGTCTAAAATTTCAAGGGCGGTTGCCGATTTTTTCGCATTATTTTTTTCGCGGCGGCGGATTCGCCGAAGTTGCGGGCGATTTTTTCGCCGTTATGCCGTGCTATAATAAAAATTTATTTCTCAAAGAAGGAGACGGACGAATGACAGCGGAAATGATTGACGGGCGCGCCGTTGCGGACGCGATTTTGGACGATTGTGCGGCGCAAGTCGCAAAAAGCGACATTACGCCCGGTTTGGCGGTCGTTATTGTCGGCGACAATCCCGCTTCGCAAGTTTATGTGCGCAACAAAGTCCGCGCCTGCGAACGCGTCAAACTCAATTCGCAAAAAATCGCGTTGCCCGCCGATACGAGTGAAGACGCGCTTTTGCAAAAAATCGCACAACTCAACGCCGATTCGGCGGTGCATGGAATTTTGGTGCAACTGCCGCTGCCCGCACATATTGACGCCGAAAAAGTCATTCCCGCCATCGCACCGGAAAAAGATGTGGACGGATTTCATCCGATGAATCTCGGCAAACTCGCCGCCGGATTGCCTGCGTTGCGCCCCTGCACGCCGCACGGTTGTATGCGTTTGCTGGAAAATTCCGGCATTGCCATTTCCGGCAAACACGCGGTCGTTTTGGGGCGCAGCAATATTGTCGGCAAACCGATGGCGTTGATGTTAATTAACGCCGGGGCGACGACGACGGTATGCAATTCCCGCACGCCGAATCTTGCCGCAGTCGCCCGCGAAGCCGATATTGTCATCGCCGCAGTTGGACGGGCAAAAATGGTCGGCGGCGATATGCTAAAACCGGGCGCCGCGCTGATAGATGTCGGAATCAATCGCGCCGAAGACGGCGGCATTGTCGGCGATGCCGATTTTGATTCCGCCCGCAAAGTAGCGGGTTACATCACGCCGGTGCCGGGCGGAGTCGGTCCGATGACAATCGCAATGTTAGTTGCAAACACGCTGCAAGCGGCGTTTTCGTAAACTCGCGTTTTCTTTCAAAAAAAGCAAATTTCAGAAAATGAAAACAATTTTTTTGCCGCCTTTCACCGCCGTTTTGTTGGCAGTTTCTGGCGTTGCGGTTGCCGATTTTAAAAGATTGCGCGTTTTTTTCGGTGAACGGAATGGAGGAGAATTGCAGAAAAACCGCGAAAGTCGCGCGCGGTATTTATAAAGACGAATTCGGAATTTTCTTTCTTTGTAAAACATCTTTTATTTTTGCAAATTATCCGAAAAGGCGAAAAAATGTTTTAATTATTCGGCGGAAATTCGTTACCGTTTTTACTTGCACTATCGCGGAGAAATAACAATAGAATCAATTGCAAAACACGCCGAAAATCGCGCGAATTTTGATTCCCGTCCGCTGACGGTGACGGGGGTTTGCAAAAAATTCGGCGAGGCGGCGGCGCTTTCCGGCGTTTCGTTTGCCGTTTCCGCCGGGGAATGTGTCGGCGTTCTCGGTCCGAACGGCGCGGGAAAATCTACTTTGCTGAACATTTGCCTCGGCGTTTTGCGGCAGGATTCCGGTGCGGTGCATTTGCTGGGTTTTGACATGCCCGAAAAGGCGTTGGCGGCGCGCGCCCGAATCGGCGTGGTGCCGCAAAAAGATATGCTGGATCCCGATTTTACATGCGCCGAAAATTTGTCGGTGTATGCGAATTATTTCGGCGTTGTCGCGCCGCCCGCACGGATTGCGGAGTTGCTGGATTTCGCCGGATTGTCGGCGCGCAACACTTCGCCTATCGCCCATTTGTCCGGCGGAATGCAAAGACGACTCGCCTTGGCGCGCGCGTTAGTCAACGATCCGGAGTTTATTTTTTTGGACGAACCGACGACCGGATTGGATCCGCAGGCGCGACATCTCATTTGGGAACGGTTGCGCGATTTGCAAGAACGCGGGCGGACGCTTTTGCTGACAACGCATTTTATGGAAGAAGCCGAACGATTGTGCGACCGCGTTATCGTGATGGACGGCGGGCGACTCATTGCCGAAGGTGCGCCGTCCGATTTGGTCGCCGCGCATGTGGAACCGGAAGTGGTGGAAGTGCATGGCGCGGGCGGAAAAGAATGGCTGGATGCGCACGCCGCCGTTGCCGGACGATGCGAACATTTCGGGCGATTGTCGTATTGTCATTTGCAAGATGCTGCGCCGCTGTTGTCGGCGTTGCGCGGTTCGCCGTTTCGTTTTGTGCATCGGCGGGCGGGATTGGAAGATGTTTTTTTGCGTCTGACCGGACGCGGATTGCGCGAATGAATTTGTATTCGCCGCCGCAGTTTTCGCGCCGCGCCGGACGGCTGGTAGCGCGCAACTTTCTCGTTTGGCGCAAACTAATGAAATCATCGGTAATTGTACATTTGGTTGAACCGGTGATTATTTTGTTCGGACTCGGAATTGGTGTCGGGTCGTTGGTCGGCGAAATTAACGGCGTTTCGTATTTGCAATTTTTCGCCGCTGGTATGGCGGGTTTCGCCGTGATGAACAGCGCGAGTTTTGAGGCGTTATATTCCGCATTTACGCGAATGCATGTACAAAAAACATGGAGTGCGATTTTGCATGCGCCGATGACTTTGGACGACATTGTCGTCGGCGAATGGTTGTGGGCTGCCGCAAAAGGTGCGTTGGCGGGCGCGGCAATGCTGGCGGTAATTTCCGCGGCGGGGTTGGCGCAATATCCGGCGGCGTTGTGGGTGTTGCCGGCGGCGGCGGCGGGAGGGCTGGCGTTCGCCGGAATCGCGTTGGTGTTTAATGCGTTGGCGCGTGGATACGAATTTTTTGCGTTTTATTTTTCGCTTTTTCTTACGCCGATGATGATGTTGTCGGGCGCGTTTTTTCCGGTGGAAACTCTGCCGACGGTTTTGCAATATCTGTCTGCCGCGATGCCGCTGCGACATTTTGTAGACATTTTACGTCCGTTGCTGGCGGGGGAGATTCCGCCGTCGCTGGCGCTTAATTTAGGCGCGCTGATTTTATACGGTGCGGGCGGATTGTGGCTGGCGGTTTTGCTTACCCGCCGCCGTTATTGGATATAGTTTTTTTTTGCAAAAAAAGCAAAAAAGCAGAAAAGGAGAAAATTTGCAATGTTGACAATTAAGGCAATTCATATTATTTCGGTTATTTTTTGGTCGGCGGGACTTTTGTATCTGCCGCGCCTTTTCGTCTATCACGCCGAATGCGAAGACGATGTCGGACGGCGGCGGTTTTGCGTTATGGAAAAACGTTTGTATTGGCTGATTATGACTCCGGCGATGTGCGCCGCGCTGATTTTTGGCGTTATGTTGTTGCAGTATTATCCCGGCAAATGGGCAATTTGGAAGATTTTGACGGCATTTCTGATTGTCGTATTTCACGGCTATTGCGGTTTTTGTGCGCACCGTTTTGCGCGCGACAAAACGCCGCACGGCGGGAGATTTTTTCGTTTGTTTAACGAAGTGCCGGCGTTGCTGATTGTCGTTGCGGTTTTGCTGGCGGTACTGAAACCGTATTGATTGCATTGTTCGCGATGACGGTTTTATATTGCGAATTTAGTATAATACATATTTTTTTTGTCGCGATGATACGGATTTTATACGAGACATTCAAAAACGCCATAACGGGCGCGGTTTATTCGTTGCATTATGCGGCGCCGTTTATCGCGACGGTTTCTGTTTTGTCTGCGTTGCATTTGTACGGGACGGTGGTATTGTCTTGGGGTGCGATATTGTCGGCGGCGGCGGTGTTGATGATTGTCGGCACGCCGTTTGTCATTATGGTGTTGCATATTATGTTGCGGGGCGAGACGCCGCCGCTTTTGCATGCGGTGCGTTGGGGGCGGCGGGAGTTGGATTTTCTCGTATTTACGGCGTCGACTTTTATTTTCGGCGGCGTTATTGTCATATTTGTCGCTCATCTCGGCGTTATGATGCACGACTATGCGGAGTTTTTGGTAGCGGACGAAAAGCCGCACGAAAAATACGGTTATGGCGAAGGCGTGACGCTTGTTGCGTTGTCGTTTTCGCGTGGTGCGGCGGCGTTGTTTTTTCTCGTTGCCGTGTTTTTATGGAGTCATTTTACGCGCACGGCAATCCGCATTCCCGCTTATGTGGACGGCTACGATTTGAGCACCGCCGAGGCGCGGAGTTTGACGCAACACAGCGTTTTGCGAATTTTGGCGGCGTCTTTGTTCATCAACATCGGCGGCGTTACGGCGGCGACATTTTTGCCGTGGCAAAGTTTTGAGTTGTGGTCGCGCGCGTTGCTGGCGGGATTTGCGGTGTGGGGTTTTTTGCATACCAATCTCGCGTTATACACGGTGCTGTATCACGAATATACCGAAGGATATCACATGCGCAATTCGCGCATTTAAGGTTTATCCGCCTTCGCCGCCGACATTGAGGGAATTGACTTTGATTGTGGGTTGCCCGACTCCGACCGGCACCCATTGCCCGTTTTTGCCGCAAGTACCGACGCCGGGATCCAGGGCGAAATCGTTGCCGACCATTGACACAAGCGGCATAATCGCCGGTCCGTTGCCGATGATGGTTGCGCCTTTTACGGTTTCGCCGAGGCGCCCGTTTTGGATTCGCCTTGCGCGACTGGCGACAAAAACAAAATCGCCGTTGGTAATGTCAACTTCGCCGCCGCCGAAGTTATCGGCGTACAATCCCTCTTTTACGGACGCGATAATTTCTTCGGGTGCATAATCGCCCGCCGGCATAAAAGTGTTTGTCATTCGCGGCATCGGCGGATGCGCGAACGATTCGCGGCGACCGTTGCCGGTGACGGCTGTGCGCATTAATCGGGCGTTGGCGATGTCTTGCATATAGCCGCGCAAAACGCCGTTTTCTATCAGCACCGTTTCGCCGGACGGCGTGCCTTCGTCGTCGCACGACAAGGAACCGCGCCGCCCGAAAATGTTGCCGGTGTCCAATACGCTAACTCCGGCGGCGGCGACTTTTTCGCCGACCCGTCCCGAAAATGCCGACTGCCGTTTGCGATTGAAATCGCCTTCCAGCCCGTGTCCGACCGCTTCGTGCAAAATAACGCCCGCCCATCCGGGACCGAGTACGACCGGCATTTGTCCCGCCGGGGCGGGGCGCGCATCCAGTTTGTCCGCCGCTTCTTTTACCGCATCTTCGGCGATTTTTCGCAATGTCGCGCCGTCAAAAAATCCGCAATCGGCGCGCGCACCGCCGCCGCCGTGTCCGCTTTCGCGCCGTCCGCCGTCCCGAACAATCGCGGCGGCACCGATGCGCACCATCGGGCGAATATCGGCGGCGACAACGCCATCTGCGCGCAAAATCAGCACAATATCAAACGCCGCGGTCAGATTTGCAATGACATTTTCCACACGCGAATCGGCGGCGCGCGCGATGCGGTCAATTTCGTGCAGCATTTTAATTTTTTCGTCCGCATCGGTGCGCGATACCGGATTGTGTGCAGGAAAACGCGGTTTTGCAACGGGCGGCGGCGCGATTGTCCCCGCTTTCAATTCGCCGCCGTAGGTTTTTGCGGTTTGCGCGACCCGCCGCATTTCGTCCAGCGCGGCGGCGGAAATGACTCCGCTGCCCGCAAAGGCGGTTGTTTCGCCGCGCAATGCCCGCAATCCCGCGCCGCGATCATCCGCAAATGCGCCGGTTTTTACCGCGCCGTCTTCCAGCCGCCAACTTTCGCGAACGCGCCGCTGCAGATAAATATCCGCCCAATCCGTGCCGCGCGCGGCGTCCGTCAATTTGGAAAGAACGCCGCGAATATCCAAACCGGCGGGGGCGAGAAGTTCCGCTTCCGCCCTTGAAACGGCGTTTTCGGGCGCCGATTTGTTCGCGGTTTTGGCAGTCATTGCAAATTCTATTTTACAACAACCGGTGCGACAATGCGGGCAACCGTGCGCGCATTTGTTCGCGTTCGCCGCCGTTTATTTCCGCGAATATAACTTCGTCTCCGGCGGTTTGTGCGGCGTTCAATACGCGCCCCCAGCCGTCAATAACGACGCTGTCGCCGAAAGTTTCGCGTCCGCCGGGATGCATTCCCGCTTGCGCCGGGGCGATAACATGCGCGAGATTTTCCGCCGCCCGTGCGCGCAACAAAACGCGCCAATGGGCGGCGCCAGTTTCGGGCGTAAAAGCGGAAGGGGCGACAATAATGTCGGGCGAATGCATGGCGCGAAATATCTCCGGAAAACGAATATCATAACACACCGCCAGCCCGATTTTGCCGAGCGGCGTGTCGACGGCGACCACTTCGCCGCCGGGGACGATGGTTTTTGTCTCGTCAATTTTGCCGTCAAAGCGAAAAAGATGCATTTTGTCGTAGCGCGCGATTCGCCTTCCGTCCGGCGCAAAAAGCAGGCAAGACGAAAAAACGCGCCCGTCCGCCGCACGCAACGGGATTGCGCCGCCGACAAGATACATTTTGTGGCGGGCGGCGGAATCGGCGAGAAAATCCTGAATCGGTCCCGCGCCGTCCGTTTCGGCAGCGGCGAGTTTGCGCGTTTCGTCCGCCGACAAAATCGCAAAATATTCCGGCAACGCAGCAAAAATCGCCCCGCCACCCGCCGCCCGCCGCAACAACTCCCCCGCCCGCCCCAAATTCCCCCCCACCGAATCCCCAGAGTTCATCTGTACACAAGCAACAGTAAATATCGCGGTCATTTGCGGCAATGCGTCGCCGGTACGCGTCCGCATGCGTTCGGTGCGGGCGGAAAATAAATGTCGGCGGCGCGGCGGTGCATATTTCGGATTTTACGCCTTCGCTGTGCGGAATACAAACGGCGGGGCGGATTTCGTTATACTTTTGCATTATGGCGTTTTCGCGGGAGTTTTGGCGGGGGCGGGGGGCGGGGAGTTATGCGCTTTTTCCGTTTTCTGTTTTGTTTGCGGCGGCGGCGGCGGGGCGGCGGAAGTTGTATGCGGCGGGCGTTTTTCGTGCCGAAAAAGTCGGCGTGCCGGTTGTTGTTGTCGGCAATGTCGTCGCCGGCGGTGGCGGAAAAACGCCGCTGATTATCGCGCTCGTTCTGGAATTGCAAAAACGCGGCTTTCGTCCGGGCGTTGCAACTCGCGGATTTGGCGGAAAGTTTTCCGGCGTTTTGCACTTGCATTCCGAAACTTCGTGGCGGCGATGTGGCGACGAACCGCTGTTGATTTTCCGCCGCACCGGTGCGCCGGTGTGCGCCGCCAAAAATCGCGTTGCCGCCGCCCGTGCTTTGGCGGAACGCGGTTGCGATATTATTTTGTGCGACGACGGATTGCAACATTACGCTTTGCGCCGCGATTTGGAAGTTTGCGCGGCGAATGCCGAGTTTGGAATCGGCAACGGCTGGTTTTTGCCCGCCGGTCCGTTGCGCGAAAATGTCGCACGGATGGCGGCGTGCGATTGGATTGTCATTTCCGGCGAAGGCGATTTTACTTTTCCGAACGCGGTGCGGGCGGAGTTGCGAAACGGCGGATTTTTTGCCGCCGATATGAAAACGCCGAAAAAGTCGGCAGATTTCGCCGGAAAACGTATTGCCGCTTTGGCGGGAATTGCAGAACCCCGCCGGTTTTTCAATTCTCTTCGCGCCGCGGGAATTGCACCGCATGCCGAATATCCGCTCGCCGACCACGGGCGAATGGATGAACGCCGGTTCGCCGCCCTTCCCGCCGATGTCGTGCTAATGACCGAAAAGGATGCCGTCAAATATTCTGCCGCCGATTCGCGCATTTGTTGTATGCGACTTTCGGCGGATTTGCCGCCGCCGCTTGTGGCGGCGATTTGCGCTCTCGCCGCCGGGGATGGGGCGGCGGTTTTTTCCGGCGGCGAAAATCGGGTATAATTGCGCCGACGCGGGTGTATTTTTCCCGCCGGAGAGGATTTGCCGATATGTCCAAACAAAGCGCGTGCGCGCCGATTTATATGCGGGAAGTGGTGATGCCGCTGGCGGCGGGAATGCCCGATTTTGAAGATACGCTTCTTCGCGAACGGGCGCGCATTCGCCGCCGTGCCGTCCGCGTTTTGCAAGTCAATATCGGCAAAAAATGCGATCTGGCGTGTCATCATTGTCATGTGGAAGCGGGTCCAAAAAATCCCGACAATATGACCGGCGAAACGGTCGACCGGATTATGGAACTGCTCGCCGATTCGCCTGATACCGAAATTCTGGATATTACCGGCGGTGCGCCGGAGTTGAATCCGCATTTTCGCCGCCTCGCCAAATTTGCGCGCGGTCTCGGCAAAACGGTATACGACCGTTCCAATCTCACCGTGCTTTTTGAACCCGGGCAAGAAGACACGCCCGAATTTCTCGCCGAAAATGGCATTACCGTCATCGCTTCGTTGCCGTGTTATACGCCCGACAATGTGGAAAAACAGCGCGGCAAAGGCGTTTTCGGCAAAAGTATTCGCGGGTTGCAGCGGCTGAACGCGCTGGGATACGGGCGTCCGGACGGAAAACTCGTTTTGAATCTCGTTTATAATCCGGTCGGTGCGAGTTTGCCGCCGCCGCAGGCGGGTTTGGAAGAAGAATATCGCGCGCGATTGGACGCCGATTTTTCCATTCAATTCAATTCGCTGTTTACAATTACCAATATGCCGATTAAACGTTATCGGCATTTTTTGCAACGCGAAAACGCGTTGGACGATTATATGCGTTTGCTGGTGGACAATTTTAATATCCGCGCTGCGGCGGATGTGATGTGTACCGAAATGCTTTCGGTCGGTTTTGACGGGCAGTTGTACGATTGCGATTTTAATCAGATGCTGGAAATTCCGCTGAACGGACGGCGGCGTACTTTGTGGGACATCAATTCCCTCGCCGATATTCCCGCCGGTATCGCGTTTGACAATCACTGCTACGGATGCACGGCGGGTGCGGGTTCTTCGTGCGGCGGTTCGTTACTCGCAAAAGAGTTGGCGGCGGCGGAAGAATAAAATGCTTGCCGTCCTCGGCGGTTCCGGTTTCTATTCCATTCCCGGCGCGCGCATTGCCGAAAAGCGCGTTTCTACGCCGTTCGGCGCGCCGTCCGCCCCGATTGCCGAACTCGCCGGCGAAGACGGACGCACAATTTTATTTCTCCCCCGCCACGGCGCACACCATGAATTGTTGCCGTCCGAAATCAACTATCGCGCAAACATTTGGGCGCTAAAAAAATCCGGCGCACGACAAGTTATCGCCGTTTCCGCATGCGGCAGTTTGCGCGAAGAAATCCGCCCCGGCGATTTTATCGTGCCGTCGCAATATTTTGACCACACCCGCGGTGCGCGTGTGCGCAGTTTTTACGGCGACGGATTAATCGGGCATGTATCTTCCGCGAATCCGGCGTGTCCGTCTTTGTCGGCGGCACTTGTCGGCGCATGCGGCGCACTCGGATTTACGGCGCACGAAAACAAAACTTACGCTTGCGTGGAAGGACCGCGTCTCGGCACTCGCGCCGAAAGTTTCTTTTTGCGCGATTCCGTCCGCGCCGATGTGGTGGGAATGACGAATGTGCCGGAGGCGTTTTTGGCGTTGGAGGCGTGTTTGTGTTATGCGACTTTGGCGGTATGCACCGATTACGATTGCTGGATGGACGACCCCGCCCATCATGCGACGGTGGAAACGATTATCGCGCGTTTCGGCGATTCCATTGCGCGCGCGCGGGAAGCGATTTTTTTGCTGGCAAAAAATCCACCGCCGATTGACGAATCGCATCGCCGCACCGGTGCGGGTGCAGTCATGACTCCCCCCGCAGCCCGCACCGCCGCACACAACGAGTTGCTGGAAGTTTTGCTGTCGTAAAGCAAATTTCCCTTCTGCAATCGGCGGCGGAATAATGCGAAATATTCCCGCGAATACAGAAATGGAATCCAAAACGAATGCCGAACCTGCCCGTTTTTTCTCATCTTAAATTTATAGCGACACGAGATAAAAAACTGTCCGGTTAGTTACGCAAAAAAATTGTTCACAATCCAAGTTATTCCCCGCAACGAATTTGTTCACGCAAATCGTTTAACAAAATCTCGCCGGTTTTCGCGTACCAAAAATTCCAGCCATTGCAAGACGGAGTCCCCGCGGCTTTCGCGCCGATTTTGTGGATGGAACCTTCGGCGTTAATTGCGCCGTTAATTTTAATGTTGCCGTTTTGCAAAACTTGCGCGCGTGATTTGCCGTTGCTTGAATACAAAGTTTCGCCGGGTTTAATTAATCCGCGCGCAATCAATTCCGCAAACGGTACGCGGCGAGGGGCGGGGGCGGAATCTTCGGCGGGAATTTCCTCCGGTACAATTGCGGCGATTCGTTTTGCCGAAATTGTGATATATTTTTTTTCGCGTTCAATACCGATTCCGATTCTGCCGAGTTTTCGCGCGACCGCAACCGTTGTGCCGCTGCCGGAAAAAGGATCCAATACGACATCGCCCGGGCGGCTTGTTGCGAGAATGATTCGCCGCAAAAGCGATTCCGGTTTTTGTGTTGAATGCAATTTCTTTCCCGCCGCATCGCGCAAACGCTCCGCCCCGCCGCAAATCGGAAAACGCCAGACATTCGTCATTTGTTTGCCGCCATTTTCCGCTTTCATTTTTTTGTGATTGAAAACCGCGCGTGATTTTTCCGATTTTTTCGCCCACAATAAAGTTTCAGTTGCGTTTGTAAACCGCACGCCGCGAAAATTCGGCATCGGATTCGTCTTGTGCCAAATCACATCGTTTTGCATCCAAAAACCCAAATCCTGCATAAGACGCGACAAACGCCCGATGTTGTGATAAGTACCGATGACCCAAATCGCGCCGTCATCCGTCAAAACGCGGCGACATTCGCCAAGCCATTTTTGGCAAAACGAATCATATTCCGCAAAAGATGCAAACTTGTCCCACGAATCGGAAACGCCGTCTACGCGAGTCATGTTCGGGCGGTATAACTCGTTTTTTAATTGCAAATTGTACGGCGGGTCGGCGAAAATTAAATTGGCGGATTTGTCCGGCAATTGTTTTAAGACGGAAATACATTCGCCGCAAATGATTCGCCAGCCATCGCCGCCTTTGCGAATGCGGGCGGGCAAACCGTCCGCCGCCGCAAAAATATCTGTCATTGCGGCGTGCTTTCCCACAATCGCCAAAACAGCATTAGCGCGACCGCAAACAACATTAAAAATGCGTAATGATAAATCGCGCCGCTTTGCAAAAGACGCACGGTTCGCGCCGTTGCCGCTACCGCCCGCGCCGCACCGCCTACAAAAAATCCGTCTATCAATCCGGCGTCCAAACGTTTCCACAAAATACCGCCGAGTCGCCGCGCACCGCCCGCAAAAAACCAGTCGTTAAATTTGTCCAGCCCGTATTTGGCGACTAAGATTTCGTGAATGATGTTGCCGACAAATCCTGCCGTGCGGTGCGGATAGCCGAGATATAACCAGACGGCGAAAACGGTGCCGCCGATTCCCGCCCACAATGCGGGATTTGTTGCGCCGTGCGACAGCATCGTCAAAGCGGAACCGTCGGCGTGTTCGCGCACCGCCGCAACCGTGTCATTTTGCGGCAAAACATGAATCGCGCCGGCAAAGAAATCGCCGAACAACATCGGTTCAATCAGCAAACCGCCCGCGCAAACGGACGGAATCGCCAGCAACAACAACGGCACGGAAACTGTCGGCGGCGATTCGTGCAGATGTTCTTCGGCTGCCGGTCCCATTCGCGGCAATCCGTGAAAAACGAGAATCAGCAGGCGAAAAGAATACAGCGCGGTGATAAACGCCCCGGCGATAAGTGCGATATGCACAACGCCCGCACCGGGCAAGGCGGATGCGCCCGCCGCTTCTATAATCGCGTCTTTGGAAAAGAATCCCGAAAACGGCGGCAATCCGGTCAGTGCGAGTGTGCCAAAAACCGCCGTCCAATAAGTTACCGGCATATACCGCCGCAATCCGCCCATTTTGCGCATATCTTGTTCGTGATGCATCGCGATAATGACCGAACCCGCCCCCAAGAACAGCAACGCCTTAAAAAACGCGTGTGTAAAAAGATGAAACACCGCCGCCGAATACGCCGAAACGCCCAACGCCGCGGTCATATAACCGAGTTGCGACAAAGTGGAATAGGCGACAACCCGTTTAATGTCGTTTTGTACCAATCCCAAAAGTCCCATAAAAAAGGCGGTACCCGCGCCAATCCACAGCACCATCGTCAACGCCGTTGCGGATAACTCAAACAGCGGCGACATCCGCGCAACCATAAAAATACCGGCGGTGACCATTGTCGCCGCATGAATCAACGCCGAAATTGGAGTAGGTCCTTCCATAGAATCGGGCAGCCAGACATGCAGCGGAAACTGCGCCGATTTTCCCATCGCGCCGATAAAAAGCAAAATGCAAACGACCGTCGCCGCATCCCAGCCGGCGGGCAAGGCGGCGGGCGAAGCGGCTGCCAATTCGTCCGCCCGCGAAAATATTTCGGCATAATCCAAAGTGCCGAATATCGTCAGCACCAATCCGATTCCCAACAAAAAGCCGAGGTCGCCGACGCGATTGACCAAAAACGCCTTTAAGTTTGCATAAGTTGCGGACGGACGTTTAAACCAAAATCCGATGAGCAAATACGACACCAGCCCCACCGCTTCCCAGCCGAAAAATAATTGCATAAAGTTATTCGCCATCACCAGCATCAACATCGCAAAAGTAAACAGGCAAATATAGGCGAAAAATCGGCGGTAGCCGGGATCGCCCGCCATATAACCGATTGTGTAAATATGCACCATCAGCGATACAAAACTGACCGCCAACATCATCAACGCCGTGAGATTGTCGACCAAAAATCCGACCGCAATGTCGACGCCGCCGAAACGCGCCCAGACATACCAATCAAAATTGACGGTTTTGCCTTCGCCGATAACTTCGTACGCCGCCAACGCGGAACCGACAAACGCCCATCCCACCGCGAGAATTGCCGCCCAATGTGCGCCACGGTCGCCGAGTCGCCGCCCGCCAAATCCGGCGACAATCGCCCCCAGCAACGGCACCAGCGGAATGGAAATAATTAGCGCGTTCATTGGCGCATGCGTTTCCAGTCGTCCACATTAATTGAACGGCGGATGCGAAAAGCGACGATGAGAATGGCGAGTCCGATAGCCGATTCCGCCGCCGCTACCGTGAGAATGAAAATGACGAAAATCTGCCCGTGAATGTCGCCCAAATACCGCCCGAAAGCGATGAAATTTAAATTGACCGCCAGCAACATCAATTCTACCGACATTAAAATAATGAGAATATTTTTGCGGTTGAGAAACACGCCAGCGATGCCGATGACGAAAAGCATCGCCGCCAAAATTAGATAATGCGGAAGCGCGATTTCGCCCATCGGATTAGGTGTGAAAAATATAATGCCAGAGCAACGCGCCCAAAAATGCCGCCACCGATAACGACATAAATAAAATCACCCCGGCGCGCGCCAACGGGCGAAAATCTATGTTGTAAAAGAAATAGCGGGCGGCGGGGATGACAATCCACGAAAAAACCGCCATGGCGAAAGTAGCGCGCGCCAGCAAAAATCCCAATATGGCGGCGGGTGCCGGTGTGTTTGTGCCGAAAAATATGGACAGCACCGGCGCATGAAAATCCGCACCGCTGTCGGGAATATGCACGCCCGCCAAATAAGGCGCCAACGCCCAAACGATGATGCCAAAAATCAACACCGCCAAGCCGATAAAGAGACGCAAGATAAACTCCATTATTGTCATTTTGTATCCTCCTTGTTTTGTTTAGAAATTGTTGCAACGGGAATGTTTGCCATTCGCACCCGTCCGGCAGGCGATGCGCGCGTTTGTTCGGCGGGATCTATATGACGGACATTTTCGCGCCGCCGCAAAGTCAGTGCGATAGCGGCGACAATGGCGACCAGCAGCAATATTGCCGCCAATTCAAGCGCGTAGGCATAATCGGTATACAACACCGCCGCGATTGCCCGCACATTTTCGTCGGGGGCGGGCGGCAACGGATAGCGGGATGCATCAAAAAACACATCGGAATGCAACACAAAAAATATTTCGCCGACCACCAACGCCGCCGCCGCCGCCGCCAGCGGCAAATACCGCCAAAAACCTTCGCGCAAAACATCCAGATTAATATCCAACATCATCACCACAAACAAAAACAACACCATCACCGCACCGACATACACCAGCACGATGAGCAAGGCGAGAAACTCCGCTTCCAACAACATCCACACCGCCGCCGAAGACAAAAAAGCGAGTGCCAAAAAAAGCGCCGAATGCACGGGATTGCGCGACAAAACCACGCCGAGTGCCGACGCCAATAATACGCCCGAAAAAACGCCAAATACGATTGCGGCAAAATCCACCATAGCGGTTTTAATTTTACCATTTTTTTAACCGAAGATGTGCGGCGGTGCGGCGGAAATAGCGTAATGTCTCCGTCGGTTATTCGGGCGCGATTTCATTTCTGCCTTCCTTCCCGAAAACTTGAAACCGGCGGCGTAATGTACCGCCGGGAATCGCTTCCTTCGCGGCGGCGTTTTTTTATGTACGCGGTATTTTTCCGCCGTCTACCCGCGCGAAAATCTGCCACATTTTTGGCGACATTAACGCCATTCCATCCGGCAATTGACGCCGACCGCGCCGTGTGCTGCGCGAAAATCCGCCGCCACCGCAACACCCGGCACCGCCGCCAATTTATCGCCCGCAAACAACAACGGCAATCGGCGGCGCAACCACGGCGCCATTTGTGCTTCGCGCAACAAATCGGAAACCGCGCGTACGCGTCCCGCTGTTTGCATTCGTTCTCCGCCTTGCCGCAACGATGCGACAAGTCCGCCGGCAATTTTTTGTCCGCAAAGTCCGCCGTCCGTGCCGCGCCGCAATATCAGCGCGCCGCCGATTTGCGGCATTTCCATCCGTTCCCGCCGCGGATCCACAAACTGCCGGAAAGTGTCAGGCGGCGGCGGCAATGTATCGGCATATAAACGCCCGCGCCAAAGACGAAAAGTCAGCCCCGCAAATGGAATCGTCAATTCGCCGTCCGCACCGAGAATCTGCCGTGCCGCTTCTGCCAGCCCGCGTTCGCTAAAACGCGCGCCCGCCCTTGATAAATGCGAATGCAGCCAGTTTTGCAATCGCAACGCGCCCGCCGTGCGAAAATACGCGATTTCCCATCCTTCTTCGCCGTTCATCGCCCGTTGTCCGTCTTCGTCGGCGAGTTCGTTCAGCAAAGCGGACGCGCCGCCGAAACGGGATGCGGCGGTAGAAAGCGTCTTTCCGCTGTCGGGAAAATAGTCGCGCAAAACCGGCATCACGCGATGCCGCAAAAAGTTGCGCCGCCGTGCGACATTGCGATTATCTTCATCTTCCGCCCATTGCAAACGATTGCGGCGGGCATATTCCGCGATAATGCCGCGCGGCATATCCAGCCACGGGCGCAACAATTGTTTATGCGCAGCACCGGGCAACGGGGCGAATGCGCGCATCGCGCCCATTCCGTGCGCCCCGGTACCGCGCAACATTCGGAATAACACGGTTTCCGCTTGATCATCCGCATGATGGGCGGCGACAATCGCGGTTGCGGGAAGTCCGGCGAACGCGCGCATGCGTTCGCGGCGGGCGTCTTCTTCGGTCGTTTTTTTCGCGCATTCGGCACGGCGGACGAACAATTGCACGCCGCGTTCCGCGCAAATGCGGCGGCATAAACTTTCCCATGCCGCCGCGCGTTCGCTAATTCCGTGATTGACATGACACGCCAAAATTGTCCACCGGTCGGACAGCGGAATCATCGCGTGCAACAAAGAAACGGAATCCATTCCGCCGGAAAGCCCGACTGCAATCGGCGCGCCCGGTGCGAGTTTTGCCGCAATCAGCGCGCGCGCAGCGGCGGTCAGTTTATGTTCGCACTTCGGTAAATTTTCCATAACTGCGCCAGCGGCGGCGGCGGGAATCCAACAACGCGCCGGTATCCAAAGATTCCAAACGGGAAAGGGCGATTTCCAAAGCGGCGCCCGTCAAAGCGACTGCGCTTTCCTGATTGCGATGCGCACCGCCCGCCGGTTCTTCAATTACTTCGTCAATCAGGCGCAACTTTTTGAGTCGTTTAGCGGTGAGTCCCAAAATTTCGGCAGCATCCGCCATTCGCTGCGCGTCTTTCCACAAAATAGAAGCGCATCCTTCGGGCGAAATAACCGAATACACGGCATGCCGCAACATTCCGATATAGTCGCCGACCGCCAACGCCAGCGCACCGCCCGAACCGCCTTCGCCGATAACGACCGAAAGAATCGGCGTTTCCAAAACCGCCGCCCGCCGCAAACACATTCCGATAGCGGCGGATTGTCCGCGTTCTTCCGCACCGATTCCCGGATAGGCGCCCGGCGTATCCACAAAAGTCAGCAGCGGCAAGCGGAATTTTTCCGCGAGTTCCATTATCCGCAACGCTTTGCGATACCCTTCCGGTCCCGCCATTCCAAAATTGCATTTGATGCGTTCATCGGTGCTGTGTCCTTTTTGTTGCCCGACAATCGCCACAGCACGCCCGCGAAATTCGGCGAGTCCGGCGACAACCGCGCTATCGTCCGCATACAGGCGGTCGCCGTGCAATTCCGTAAAATCATCGCACAAGCCGGCGATATAATCTTTCGCCTGCGGACGCGCGGGATGACGGGCGACCAAACATGTCTGCCAATCGCTTAAATTGTTATAAAGTTTTTTAACCGCCGCATCGCGCGATTTTTCTAACGCGCGCAACTTTTTAAGCGCGTCCCGGTCGCCGATATTTTCGTCATCGCGCAAGGCGGCGATTTCCGATTCCAACGGCGCGATGTCGCTTTCAAAATCCAAAAGTTTCGGCATATTTCCGATTTTACCGAATTGCGGCGCAAATTGCGGCGGCGACAAATCGCGCGGCGGTTTTTCTCGCACCGCGCGCCTTCATTCCCATTCCACCGTTGCGGGCGGTTTAGAAGAAATATCGTAAACTACGCGATTAATTCCCGTCGCCGAATTGATAATTTGTGACGACACACGCGCGAGAAAATCGTGCGGCAAACGCGCCCAATCGGCGGTCATAAAATCGTCCGTCGTAACCGCACGAATTGCCGCCACATTTTGATAAGTGCGGGCGTCGCCCATCACGCCGACAGTGCGCACCGGCAGCAACACCACAAACGCCTGCGCGGTTGCCGATTCCAAACCGGCGGCGGCGAGTTCGGCGGTAAAAATCGCATCCGCCCGCCGCGCAATCGCAACCCGTGCGGGCGATACTTCGCCCAACACCCGCACCGCCAATCCCGGCCCGGGAAACGGATGACGAAATATCAATTCGTGCGGCAATCCGAGTTCCAAACCGAGTTTGCGTACTTCGTCTTTAAACAATTCGCGCAAAGGTTCCAGCAATTTTAAATTCAATCGCGCCGGTAATCCGCCGACATTGTGATGCGATTTAATCATCGCTTTGCCGCCTTCCACGCCCGCCGATTCCACGACATCCGGATAAATTGTACCTTGCGCCAAAAAGCGCACATCGTGCAACTTTTTCGCATGCGATTCAAACTCGGCGACAAATAAATTGCCGATGCGGCGGCGTTTTTCTTCCGGGTCGCAAACGCCGCGCAATGCCGCAAAAAATCTATCCGCCGCGTCAATGACCGTCAATTCCGCACCAAATCTCCCGCACAATGCTTCGCGTACCGCCGCGACTTCGCCTTCCCGCATCAGCCCGTTGTCTACTAGTACACAATGCAGACGGTCGCCGATAGCACGCTGCAAAAGTGCCGCCGCAACCGCCGAATCCACGCCGCCCGACAAGGCGAGAAGTACGCCGCCGCCGTCTGTCCGGCGGCGAATGTCATCCGCGGCGCGTTTAATAAAATTCGGCATCGTCCATTCGCCGCCGCAACCGCAAATGTCGCGGACAAATCGCGCCAACAATTCGCGTCCGTGCGAAGTGTGCGCGACTTCGGGATGAAACTGCACGCCGTATCGCCCGCGTTTTTCGTCCGCCATCGCGGCAACCGGCGACGAATCGGAAGAGGCGGCGGCGACAAATTCGGGCGGTGCGGATAAAACGCGGTCGCCATGACTCATCCACACCCGCAACTTTTCGGGCAATCCAAAAAAAAGTTTGCCGGGCGAATGCACAACAATATCGGCGGCGCCGTATTCGTGATTTTCGGCTTTTTCTACTTTGCCGCCGAACGCCGCCGCCATCGCCTGCATTCCGTAGCAAACGCCCAAAACAGGCGCACCGCATTCCCACACCGCTGCGGCAATTTGCGGCGCACCATCCGCCACGGCGGATTGCGGACCGCCCGACAAAATCACCCCCGCCGGATGCAAAGAATCCAACGCCGCCGCCGCATGCGAATGCGGATGAATTTCGCAATATGCGCCCAGTTCGCGCACCGCCCGCGCAATCAGTTGCGTAAATTGAGAACCATAATCCAATATCAGAATCGTTTGCACGGAAGTTTGCGCGAAAAAATTAATTCGTCCGCACTATCGGCGGCGGATATTGTCCGCTGTTTTTGTCCGCCTGAATTTGTGCGAGAAGGGCGGCGCATTTTTTTGTTTTTGCGGCGGCGGCAATGTCGTCCGGATTGCGGGAAAAATCAAATCCGCGCGGTTTGTCGCCGAATATGCCGGAAAATAGCGCAAACGGCGCCGTCAAAATCATTCCGAAAGTCATCATAACGCCCTCTTTTGTAACGGCGGGGCGGTCGTCATCCGGTGCGGCGTAATCCTTAATTAACCGATATTCGGTGTTCAGCCAATCGCAATCCACTTCCGGACTTTCGTAAGTCAGCGGCGATTCGGCGACGGCATTGCCCGACAAAACCGCGATCATAAACACAAGCGCGAAAAAACGCCCCGCAATGCGATTTAAATTGTTGCCGTTGCGATTCATAATTTAATTCCTTTTTTTGAAAGATTTTTTTTATTAACGATTTTCAAGAAATATCTTTTTCTGAACGATTTTTTTTATTAACGATTTTTAAGAAATATCCACCCGATAGTTCGGTACCTTTTAAATTGTTGCCGTTGCGATTCATAATTTAATTCCTTTTTTTGAAAGATTTTTTTTATTAACGATTTTCAAGAAATATCTTTTTTTGAACTATTTTTTTTATTAACGATTTTAAGAAATATCCACCCGATAGTTCGGTGCCTCGCGCGTGATTTGTACATCGTGAACATGCGATTCGCGTACGGCGGCGGGTGACACGCGGATAAACTTTGCTTTTTTGAGTGCGACAATATCGGGCGCACCGACATAGCCCATCGCCGACCGCAAACCGCCCAAAAGTTGATACAAAACTTCGGAAACTTTTCCCTTAAAAGGCACGCGCCCTTCAACGCCTTCGGGCACGAGTTTGCCGGGCAACTCGCCGTCTTGCGAATAGCGTTCGCCGCTGCCTCGCCGCATTGCCGCCAAAGAACCCATTCCGCGATACCGTTTGTAAGAACGCCCCTGATACAACTCAATCTCGCCCGGCGATTCTTCGGTACCGGCAAGCATTCCGCCCGCCATCACGGCGTCCGCACCGGCGGCAATTGCCTTTGCGACATCGCCCGAATAACGCAATCCGCCGTCCGCGATAATTGCCGGACCGTTTTTGCCGACCGCTTTTGCAACCGCGCGAATTGCCGAAAACTGCGGCACGCCCACGCCTGCTACCATTCGCGTTGTGCAAATGGAACCGGGACCGATTCCGACTTTGACGACATCCGCACCGGCGGCGGCAATGTCTTTCGCACCGGCGGCGGTTGCAATGTTGCCGCCGACAATCAACACGCCCGCTGCGCGTATTTTTTTGAGTCGTTTAATAGCATCCAAAACGCCGCGACTATGCCCGTGTGCCGAATCCACAACCAACGCATCCGCCCCCGCTTCGGCGAGAAGGGCGGCGCGTTCGTCGTCATTAATGCCGATTGCCGCCGCCGCCCGCAGACGTTTTTTGTCGTCTTTGCTGGCATCCGGAAAAGTTTCGGCGCGAACAATATCTTTTACGGTGACAAGACCGCGCAATATCCCGCGCGCATCCGTAATCACAACCCGTTCAATACGGTGTTCGTGCATCAATGCTTTCACCCGCCGCATGCCAAATCCCGGGCGCACCGATACGAGTTTGTCTCGCGGCGTCATCAGTTCGTGCACGGGGCGGTCGGGGCGATTTTCAAAGCGAATATCGCGGTTAGTAATAATGCCTTGCACGACGCCGTCTTTGTCTACGACCGGCATTCCCGAAAATCCGCGTTTGTCTTTAATTTCGCGCACTTGTCCGATGGTCATATCGGGCGAAACGGTAGCGGGCGAAGAAACGATTCCGCTTTCAAATCGTTTCACTTTTTCCACTTCTTCCGCCTGATTTTGCGCGGACATATTTTTATGAATCACACCCAGCCCGCCGAATTGGGCGATAGCAATCGCCATTTCGGCTTCGGTCACAGTATCCATTGCGGCGGAAATAAACGGCGCAGCAAGCGAAAAGTTTTCGTGCAACATAGTCCGCGTAGACGCATCTTTCGGCAAAACCCCCGAATACCCCGGCGTCAACAAAACATCATCAAAAGTCAGCTCCGCATCCATCCCCGAATTATACGCCGATTTTCGGCGTTCCCCGAATCGTCCATTTTGCGGAAAAATGAATTGAACGGTTATACGGCGTGAATGACAATTTTCGGCATTTCGTCCCAAGTTCGTTTTTGGAAACTCCTGCCGTTGGCGTGTTTGCCGCGTTTTACGCCGTCCGCGCCCCACGCGCCCCATTGTTTGAAGAAAAATTTGGCATTCGCGGCGCGGCATTGCCGCTTAATATTCGCCACCCATTCTTTTTGCATCGGACGCGCCTTTCGTCCGGATTCGCCGCCGACAATAACCCAATGAATTCCTTCCAAACTACGCCGAATATCGCCGAGATCTTCCAGCAACGGTTCCACCGACAAAAAACGAACTTCGGCGGAGATGTCGCGCAATATGCCGATGCGCGGCACGCCGTGCCTTTTGTTTTCCACCGAAACGCCCAGCCACGCATTCGGCGGCGCGGCGCGAACGGAAAAATATTGTCGCATCACCTTCGGTCGTTTGGTAAGAATTTGATAAGTATGCCGCGGCGTTTCGCGAATCGTGTCCATCACTTTGTCAATGAACGGGAACGGTACGCCGGGATGAAATAAATCGGACATGGAATTGACGAAATAAATTGTCGGCGTTTTGCGGCGGCGCGGTGCGTCCAATCGCCCCTCGTGAAGCGACAACGCGAATCCGTTTTCATATCCCGCCGCACCCATCGCCCGCAGACGGTGCGCCATCGTTTCGGCATAACAATTTTTGCACCCCGCCGACACCTTAGTACACCCAGTCACCGGATTCCAAGTTTGCTCCGTCCATTCAATTGACGACATTATGAGTTTCCTCCGTATTTGCTAAATAAATAATACGCTATTTTGTTTGCCGTGTGGTTTGCAAAACAAAATCGGCGAAAGTATAACAAATTTTTAACGGCGCAAAAATGTTCCGCGGTGGACATTGCGGCAAAAATTGTGGACATTTTTTTGTTTCAATGTCCACATTTAATCCGTTGCAAACCACATGTTCCGCCGTGCAACCATGCATTTGCGCGGAATTGCCGCCCCAAAATTTCCGCCTTTCGGGCGGGGGGGCGAAGTGCAAATCCGCACCAACGGATTCGCGGAGATGAAATTCCGCATGATTCTTCCGTTCGGCGGGCGGGGGAATCCTCGCCGTTGCCTTTTCCGAAAAAAATTATCCCCCGAAAGCGGAACATTGAAAAATTTCATATTTTTGGGAGATCAGAGGTTGAAATTTTGTGGCGAAATCCATATAATGAAATTTATGAAATGGAAATAATTTCAATATCGGCGACAAGTGCTTTCAAGCCCTCTTTGTAGGGGAAATTTCGCTTATCGCCTTTCGATTTGCGCCAAATCAGCGCAATATCGCAAGGGCACAGTATCGCGACATCGTTTTTTTGCGTTTTTGCGCGATATTTGCAAAAAGTGAAACTATCAGCAGTAAAAAGCTGACGGTAAGGGTTTACTTGAAAACAAGGCAAATTTGGCATTTGTCGCTTATTATGGCTGACGGAATAAGTATTCCGAATGTCATACGCAACCGGCATTGTGGTTAGCGGTCAGAACAGAAAGGAGGATAAAATGAACTGTTTAATATCATGCCGGGGTAAATTGCCTTGTTGGTTCTTTGCGATCGGTTGGAAAACGCCAAAATTTAGCGTTTCAATAATCATCGTGCGTTGGAATCAAGAGTAAACCCCAACAACCGCTTTTATATGAATGGTTTTTTATGATTTGCACCCCAAACCCCATTATTCGCCCTGAATCGCTGTTGAGATTGTTGCGCATCAACAAAAAACACCTGCACGACATTTTGTCCGACAAGGAACGCTTTTATACATCTAAAACGCTAACCAAGTGCGACAAAAAAAGGAATGTTTATATTATCAAGAAGCCGTTGAAACAAATTCTTGATACCATGAAAGACACTATTTTTCTGAATGTGCAATATCCCGCATATCTTCACGGTTCACTGCCGGGAAAAAGCCCGAAGACGAACGCTAGCGCGCATTGCGGTGCGGTTTCGGCAGTATTGATGGATATTCAATCCTTTTTCCCCTCTATCACTTGCGAGCATGTATATTATATGTTCCGGCATCGCTTCCAATTTTCCAAAAAAGTATCCAAAATGCTGGCGGACATTATCACATACGATGGGCGGCTTCCCCAAGGATCGCCCGTGAGTTCCTATATTGCAAATTTGGCGTTGCGAGGCGAAGGCGAATTATATCGGTCGCTTGTTGCCAAAAATTACTGCTATACGCGATATGTAGATGATATTGCCATTTCTTCGCGTTCTAGTTTGTCGGAGGTGGAATTGCTTAAAATTAAGAAAGAGGTTCAATGTTTGATTAAACATAACAATCTCCATATCAAACGAAAAAAGACCCAACTGTGCAGAGCGGGAGCGCGTATCGTAATCACCGGATTAGTTGCAGGATCTAACGGTCCCCGAATTCGCAAAGAATATGTTGCGGATGTGCTGGATGATATAAAAGAAATATCAAGCCGCGGATTTCACAATGCCGAAATCCAAAGTATCCAAGGCAAGATTCAATATGTTCGCCAATTTTCCTCCTCCAAAAAAGAAGGAGATTATTTGGACAGACAATTAAGAATCGCCTTGGAAAATTAGCGGGAAAATCACAACTCCCTCCCCAAAATTTCCGCCTTTCGGGCGGGGGCGGTTTTGATTTGTTTGCGGAAATCAGAAGCGATGTACGGAATCCAAACGGAGTTTTCCTTTGTTTGCGAAATCGCCGATTTGTCGCCAATTAAATCCGGCTGACTTTGCATGCTCGCAAACGTCTATACCCTCAAACGAAAGCGGCGATTTCGGCGTACTGCAACCCGTAATCAGTACGGCGGCGAAAAGAATAGCGGTTCCGATATACAAAGCCGACAAAACGCAACGGGAAGAAATCGCCCTCGTTAAACAACGGCAATCCCGCCGCCGCAACGCCGAACGCGGCAAAGCGAAATCCGTCCTCAAATAGTTATAATTCAAGGAATGTTCCCAGCCGACATCCAAAAAGAGACCTTTTTTACTCTTGGCGATCAAACGCCGAGTCGCTATCAGTTGTTGGAAACGATTACCCGGTATGATAAATGGGGGATGATAAAATTTAAGTTCTCCGACATAATTCAGCGTGCGTTTGCAAAGCAAACAGGACTGGATTTGTTCAATGATTGGCACGACTCCGAAGCGATGTGGCGCAAATTTGATTCTGATGAGGAATGCCAACTGGCGAAAAAATGGATAAACGAACAAGGGGGTAACACTGTGGTCATCCGCAGTTTGTTGTCGCTGTGTCTCGCCTTGGATTTTCAAATGCGGACCGGCGACGGGAAAATTGCAGGCAGAACGGAAACGGGAGAATTGGTATACCAAGCCAAACCCAAAAAAGGACAATCCGCATGGCTCGAAGAAAACCGGCGAGCCATCGGCGTGCTGGTCAACCTCCTCTCCGCAAAAATTCAAAATACCGCCGGCTATCAGAGTGCCGCATATATCGCCGCCGTTCCGTCCTCTCCCGACAAACCGCTGGATTTGCCGACGGAGTTGGCGAAGCGAATTGCGGAAAAAACGAATCTGCACGACATCGGTGCGGGATTTTCGTATGCCAGCGACAAATTAATGCTTAAAGAAGTTTCCGCGGATAAAAAATGGGTGGAGTTGGAAAAATCCGGAATGGCATTTGACCGAAATAAAGGCGGCGCAACCAATCGGCAAAAAGGCGTGATTTTGTTGGACGATTTATATCAATCCGGTGCTACAATGCATTATGCCGCAATGCAGATGCAGCGGGCGGGGATGTCGCGCATTTTGGGTTTGACGGCGGTGAAGACAATGCGAAACGATGACAATCAGCAACGAGACAATTGAAATTCCGCCGGAGCATCGGCTGTATCCGGCGCGGGCGGAGGCGTTTTTGCGCGCGCGTCCGGTATTGTCGGCGATGGGCAACACTTCTTTGTTGACCGCCCCTTTTTCGCTGGGAATATGCGGGTCGCGCACCGACGAACGCGGCATTGACGCCGCACGCGCGTTCGTGGAGCAACTCGCGCGCGAAATGCCGGAAATTGTCATTGTCTCCGGCAATGCGGCGGGAACCGATTTGGCGGCGCATTACACCGCGCTGAAAAACGGTATTGGAACGATTTTTGTATTGCCGGAAGGCGTTTCGCATTTTCGCATCCGCAAACAACTGCGCGAAGTTTGGAGTTGGGAAAAAGTGTTGGTTGTCAGTCAATTTCCCGCGGACGCATGTTGGGCGGTGGGGCGGGCGATGGCGCGCAATCATCTTATTTTGGCGTTGTCGCGCGCGATGCTGGTTTCCGCCGCCGGAAGTGTCGGCGGCACAAAAGCCGCCGCAGACGCCGCCGTCCGCCACAAAGTTCCGCTGTTCACTGTCGGCTACAAAGAAAGTTCCCCCGTTGGCAATGTGGATTTGCACCGCCGCCGCTATGCGTTGCCGGTCGGGAAAAAACCGGGCACCGATCATGCGAATGTGGACAAAATCGTGCAGACGATAATCGCCTCCGGCGGCGCGGATTCGGCGCAAAACTCTTTCGCTTTGCAATAATCGGCGAATAATCGCGTTGCGATATTCCCGCCCGTTGCAGTCAAAACGCGAGGCGTACAAACAAAGATATTCCGCGTTTTTGTCCTGCTGCAAATACGAAAACAACTGCCCGCCGTTGCCCTCCATTTTTTAGTTTCGTTGTCGCATTCCGCGCCCCAAGTTTTGCATTCAATATGCGCGAAAACATTTATAATTGCGGCGATGGGAGAGCGACCGGTTATTTTGGATAATCAACGCGCGGCGGTGGCGGAATATCTGCGCGCGTGTTTGGAGGGCGCGGATTTGTTTCGCATCGTTTCGGCGTATTTTTCGGTTTTCGGATATGAAACGTTGGCGGAAAAACTGGAATCCGCGTCCGCGCCGAAAGTGCGTTTTTTGTTCGGCGCGCCCGATTCGGCGGACGATGCCGAATCGGGCGACAAAACGCAGCGCGTTTTTGCGTTGACCGAATCGGGTTTGTCGGCGAACGAAATGTTGCATCAGCGCGAACTCGCCGAACGATGCGCGGCGTGGATTCAAAAAAGTACGGAAGTACGAAAAATTTCGCGACAAAATTTTTTGCACGGCAAAATGTATCATCTGGAATCGAACGCGGACGGCGCGGCGGTGGTCGGCAGTTCCAACTTTACGCGGCGCGGGATGGGAATGTCGCGAAATCCGAACATAGAAATTAATCTTGCAACGACGAACGCAGAAGATCTCGCCGCGCTGGCGGAATGGTTTGACGAAGTTTGGGAAGACGAAAAATTAACGGAAGATGCCAAACCGGATCTTCTCGCTGCATTGAAAAGATGGACGGCGGAATACGCACCCGAATTTTTATATTACAAAGTTTTGTACGAATTGTTCCGCAACGAAATTCGTGCGCGCGAACAGGAGGGCGACGAATCCGCCGAACGGCTGGACGGTACCGAAATATGGAAGACGCTGTACGAATTCCAAAAAGACGGCGCGAGAACCGTCGTCGGGCGGTTGTTGCGGCACGGCGGTTGCATTCTCGCCGACAGCGTGGGACTCGGCAAAACTTACACCGCGTTGGCGGCGATAAAATATTTTGAAATGCGCAACAAAAACGTGCTGGTACTTTGTCCGAAAAAACTGGAACAAAACTGGCGTCTTTATCAGGCGAGTGCCGCCGTTCCGCGCAATCCGTTTGTCGCCGACAAATTCGGTTATCATCTTTTGTCGCACACCGATCTGGGACGCGAAAAAGGGAAAGTCGGCAACATTGATTTGTCTAAGTTTGATTGGGGCGTTTACGATCTTGTCGTCATTGACGAATCGCACAACTTTCGTAACGATTCTAAAAGTCGCAGCAACGAAAGCGGCGAAATCGTCCGCCGCAGCCGCTACGAAACATTGCTGGAAGATGTCATAAAAACGGGCGAAAAAACCAAAGTTCTGATGTTGTCGGCGACGCCGGTTAACAATTCGTTAACCGATTTGCGAAACCAAATTTATTTAATGACCGGCGGGCGCGAAGATGTTTTTGCCGATTCGCTGGGCGTGCGTCATATCAAAACGGTCGTTCGTGCGGCGCAAAGACAATTTCACGAATGGGAAAAACATTCGCACGAAAAGCGGGACAAAGGCGAACTGCTGGCGTCTTTGGGGGATGATTTTTTGAATCTACTCGCAGGTGTTACTATCGCCCGTTCGCGGCGGCAGATTAAAAATTTTTACGCCGATTTTATCGCCCGGCATGGCGATTTTCCGAAGCGCGAAAAACCGCAAAACGAACATCCGCACGCCGATTCGCGCGGCGAGTTTTCGTACGATGAATTGCACGACGATCTTCTGGCATTGAATTTTCACATTTATCGTCCGTCCGATTATGTTGTCGGGGCGGGTGCGCGGGCGCGTTTGGACGAAGAGAAAAAGACGCGCAACTTTAATCAAAAAGATCGCGAAAAGTTTTTGGTCGCGATGATGCGCGTTAATTTTCTTAAACGATTGGAAAGTTCCGCGCATGCTTGCAAACTCACGCTGGAGCGAACGCTTGCAAAAACGGATGCGCAAATCGAAAAAATAAATAATTTTTTGCAGCGGCGGGAGGAGGAATCGCAAACAGAACTCCCCGGCGATTCTCCGCGCGAAGCGGAAGGCGAATCGGAGAACGAATATGCGGAAGACGAAGATTTTGTCGTCAACCGCCGGGCGATGACGCCGTATCGATTATCCGAATTGGATGTGGAAAAATGGCGCGCGGATATGGCAGAAGACCGGCGCGCTTTGCGGGCGGCGTTGGACAAAGTACAGAAAATTACGCCGGAACGGGACGGCAAAATCGCGCTGCTAAAAAAACAAATCGCCGAAAAAGCAAAACGCAAAAACCGCAAACTTCTCGTCTTTACCGCCTTTAAAGATACCGCAGAATATCTGTACAATCAACTGCGTAAATGCGCCGAAGAATCGGGAATAAAAATTGCGTTCGTCGCCGGAGATGAAACCTCTGCCGGCGGCGGGCGAAATGCCTTTCCGGATATTCTCAATCGCTTTTCGCCCCGCGCACGAGGCGGCGAACCGGGCGCTGATGAAATTGATTTATTAATCGCAACCGATTGCATTTCCGAAGGGCAAAATTTGCAAGATTGCGACACGGTACTAAACTACGACATTCATTGGAATCCGGTGCGTTTGATTCAACGTTTCGGGCGCGTAGATCGCATCGGCAGTACGAACAAATCGGTGCGGATGATTAATTATTGGCCGACCGAAGATATGGATTTTTATCTTAAATTGGAAAACCGCGTACGCGCGCGGATGGCGTTGGCGGATATTGCCGGCACCGGCGACGATGATGCGCTGAACGAAAAAGAAATGGAAAAATCCGCGCAACAGGAACTGCATTTTCGCAACGAACAACTAAAACAAATGCGCGAGAAAATTAGCGATATGGAGGAAATGGACGATTCCGTTACGATGTCCGATTTGACATTGGATTATTTCATCACGCAACTTCTCCGTTATCTGCAAAAAAACAAAGACGATCTGGAAGCCGCACCGCCGGGAATTTATGCGGTCGCGAACGCCGCAGACGGAGAGGCGAAAACCGCACCGCACGACAACGGCGCGATATTTCTTTTTCGCCGCACGAACGCCGCCGAAGACGACCGGACGGGTTTTTATCTCGTGCATTGCGAAAACGGAAAAGTGCGCGCGGGGCATCTGAAAGTTCGCGAAACTTTGCGCATTTTTGAATCGCTGGCGAAAGACAAAAACAAACCGCTGAAAAAGTTGTGCGACATTTTTTCGCGCGAATTGAAAAGCGAAAACGGCGCGCGCTTTTACGACAAAATGGCAAACGCCGCCGTGTGCGACATCGGCGACACCGCCGACCGCCGTGCGGGCGAATCGTTGCGGCGCGATGCCGGACGCGGCGGAATGTTGCCGAAAGTTTGCGAACGCCCCGCCGTCAACAATTTGGAACTCGTTGCGTGGCTGGTCGTCAAAAAAGATGAAATCGGCGCGACAGAGTTGCGCGCGCAACGAACCGCCGCCGATGGTTGAAGTTTGAACAATGGAAAAAACGATGAACGACAATTTGCTGCATAAAACTAAAAACGCCCTCGCCGAATGCATTCGTCCCGCCGAAAACTTCGCCGCCGCGGCGGAAAACTTACTAAACGCACTCGGCTACGAAAGCGACCGCAAACATGTCGGCGGCAATGATTCGGTACGCGATTTCGTTCGCGATTTTCCCGCGCCGCAAGCGGAAACAAAAACCGAATCGGAATTCGTCCGCGCCGCAAAATCCGCGCGCATCATCTTTCAATATACCGGAGAAGAAATTAGCAAATCGCAAAACATGTTCGGCGCGACATTTAACGAGGGCGACATTGAAAGTTTTTTGTTTGTCGCCGTAGAGTTAAAATCCGGCGATTATGCGCGCGGCAAATACGCCGAATTCGCGCGCGAAATCAACAAGCGATTTGGAATGCCGACGGTCGTTTTGTTTCGCACGGCGGACGGCGCAGATAAATTGTCGCTCGCGTTTGTCGGACGGCGCGCACACAAAACCGATTCCGCCCGCGATGTTTTGGAAAAAGTTTCGCTGCTGCGCAATATCAATTGCAACAAACCGCACCGCGGACATTTGGATATTCTTTTGCAACTGTCTTTGCAAAATCGGCTGGAATGGATGTCGCGCAACAGCAAGGAAAAAAACTTCGCCGGACTTCTCGCCGCATGGCTGGACGAACTCAACACGGACGCGTTAAATAAACGTTTTTATGGCGAACTGCTTTCGTGGTTTGAACGCGCAAATCAAAAAATCTGTTTTCCGGCGAACTTGCAAAACAAGCGCGAAGATTGGACGATTCGCCTGATTACGCGCCTGCTTTTTGTCTGGTTCGTCAAAGAAAAAAATCTTGTCGCCGAAGATTTGTTTTACAAATCGCAAATTTGCCCGCTGTTAAAAAATGGTGCGAATCCAACCAACGATTCGTACTATCGCGTTGTTTTGCAAAATCTCTTTTTTGCGACTCTCAATACGCCGATAAAAGATCGCAAATTCAGCGAAGGCGGACGCGATGCGCATCGCGATTTTTCGCGGTGGCGATATGCCGCCGAAATCGCAAACGACAAATGCAAAGAAAAACTAAAACAACTCTTCGCGCAAACGCCGTTCATCAACGGCGGACTCTTTGATTGTTTGGACGGCTACGACAGCCCGGCGAGTGCGAAAAACGCCGGACGCGAAGGCGGCGAAGAACGGACAGATTATTTTTCGGAATCGTATTACAAAGATTCGCGCATAAAAGACAAGTTGTCGGTTCCCGATTCTTTGTTTTTTGCCGAAAACGGATTGCTTTCTATTTTCCAAAAATATAAATTTACGGTGGAAGAAAATACGCCGATAGAACAAGAAGTGGCGTTGGATCCGGAACTGCTGGGGCGCGTCTTTGAAAACCTTCTCGCTTTTTACAATCCGGAAACGCGCGAAAATGCGCGCAAACAAACCGGTTCTTTTTATACCCCGCGCGAAGTTGTAGATTATATGACGCGCGAATCGGTGGCGGAATGTTTGGCGGCGAAAACCGGTGCGGACGGCGATAAAACGCGCGCGCTTTTGGATTATGCTGCACCTGCTGATCATTCGTTTTCGGCGGCGGAAGTTAAATCTTTAGTACGTGCAATTTCCGAAATTAAAATTTTTGATCCCGCCGCCGGATCGGGGGCGTTTCCGATGGGCGTTTTGCATCTTCTTACGCTCGCGCTTTCGCGTTTGGATTCGCAAAATGCGGAATGGCACGAACTGCAAAAAAATCGCGCGCAAAAAGATGCGGCGGAAACCTTTCATCGCGCCGACAAATCCGAACGCGGCGAACGGCTGGATGAAATTAACGAAGTTTTTTCGCGCTATTCCGATTCCGATTTCGGGCGCAAATTGTTTCTCATACAAAACAGCATTTTCGGTGCGGACATTCAGCCGGTCGCATGTCAAATTTCCAAACTGCGATTTTTTATTTCGCTGGCGATAGAACAAAAGCGGGATGCGAACGCGGAAAACTTCGGCATAAAACCGCTGCCGAATTTGGAAACGCGATTCATCGCCGCCGATTCGCTGATTAAAATCGGCGGCAGGGGACAAGGCGCACTAAAATCGGAAGCGGCGGCGAAGTTGGAACGCGACCTCGCGGCGAATCGCGAACGGCATTTTAATGCGACCGCCCGCAAAACAAAATTGCACTGCAAAAACAAAGATGAAGAATTGCGCAAAAAACTTGCGGCAGAGTTGAAAAAAACCAGCGGATTTGATAACGAAGACGCCGGACGCATCGCTGTTTGGAATCCGTACGACCAAAACGCCGCCGCGAAATGGTTTGATGCGGAATATATGTTCGGCGTCGCCGACGGCTTCGACATCGTCATCGGCAATCCGCCGTATGTGCAATTGCAAAGAGACGGCGGACGATTGGCAAATTTATACGCGCCGCAAAACTACGAAAGTTTCGCGCGCACGGGCGATTTGTATATGTTGTTTTACGAACGCGGATTGCAACTTTGCGCGTCCGGCGGCGGGCTGATGTTTATCACTTCCAACAGTTGGTTGCGCGCAAACTATGGCGCAAATTTGCGCGGCGTTCTCGCCCGCCATAATCCGCGTTTGCTGATTAATATGGGCGCGAATGTTTTTGAAAATGTATCTGTTAGCGTGAACATTTTGGGCGTTCAAAATGCACCGAACCGTAATGAATTGTTGGCGAATGATTTTGTTCGCACGGGCGATTTTCCGCCGTCCGAATGGCATTCCATTGCGCCGAAAAATAAAGACGGATGGGCGATTGTATCCGCGTCTGAAAACACTTTGCGCGCGAAAATTGAACAGGCGGGAACACCAATTAAGAATTGGAATGTTCGCATGTTTTTCGGTATTAAAACCGGTTATGACAAAGCGTTTTTGATTGATGCGGCGACCAAACACCGTTTGTGCGCGGAAGATCCGGGCAGTGCGGAAATTATCAAACCGACGATTCGCGGGCGGAATATTGGTAGATACTTTTACGAATCTGCTGACGAGTATGTTATCGCTACATTTCCTTCCAAAAATTTGTCTATTGAAAATTTTCCGGCGGTGAAAAAATATTTGCAATCTTTCGGCGACCGTTTAGAGCAAAGCGGGCGTCCGGGTTGCCGCAAGAAAAGCGCGCATGCGTGGTTTGAAACACAGGACGCAGTCGCGTATTATCCGGAATTTGAAAAAGAAAAATTGATTTGGACAGACATCGCCCAAGCCGGACGGTTTTTCTATGACACCGAAAAACTGTACCCGATGGCAAGCGGGTTTGTAATGACCGGAGAAGATATTCAATATCTTCTCGCCGTTCTTAACTCGCGCTTGATCACTTGGTATATGCCAAATGTCGCCGTGAATCTTGGCGATAGCGGGCTTCGATGGAAAAAGATATATGTGGAAAAACTCCCAATCCCGCAAATTCCCAAAGCGGAACAACGCCCGTTCATAGAGTTGGCACAAAAAATCACCGCCGCCAAAGCAGCAAACCCCGCCGCCGACACCCACGAATGGGAATCCGAAATAGACCACCGCGTCTACAAACTCTACAACCTAACCAAAAAAGAAATCGCCATAATAGAGGCGGAATGACCGCATCCAAACCGAACGCGGCGCGGTGATAAAACTGAAAAAACGGGAAGAAATTCGTTCCGCATTTTCGCTGTTATTTGAGCAATCATGCGGGACTTATCAAAATCGCTATGCAGGAAAGTGTAGATGCGTGGGACTCTGGTGGAATGGCAAATTGATGTATAATTGCGCCGCAACCATTGCAGGAGGTAAAAAATGAAAATATCCATCGCCAAAGATTTTTCGGATGTGCCTATCGGGCGTGCCCGGTCGGACGGCGACTATACCGGCGAGGCGTTTCGGGAGGATTGGCTCGTTCCGAAACTGCGGAAGGCATCGGCGAACGATCCCTTAATCATCAATTTGGACGGCGCCGAGGGGTATCCTTCGTCGTTCCTGGAAGAGGCATTCGGAGGGCTGGTGCGAAACGGATACACCGCCGCCGATCTGCACAAACTCTTGAAAATAGAGGCGGGTAGCGGCTATAAAACCTACCGGGATATCATCTGGGATTACATCAAAGCGGCGGATTCTCTCGATTAATGATGTCGCCTCACATTGTCCAGGCGGTTGTGCTGGTTCTGTGCGTTATCATTACTTTTGTTTTTAACGCGATATTGCAGCATCGGCTTTTGCATCGGCAAGGCAGGGAAAAAATTATTGATGCTTTGCTGCAATTGGTGGAAGAACAAAAGCAGTTTTACGCCGCCTATTGGGAAAAAGACGCCGCCGATGGCGCAGTGTCCGCATCCATAAACGAGACGATGCAGCAAACCCGATTTGATGCGCTGTTGGAGTTTGCCGGACGGAAATACAAATTCCGCAATATAAACGACATTAATCGTCAGTACAGGAAATTCTGCAAAACGGCAACCGGCGACAACTTTGGCGAAAAAAACAGGGCGGCGAATACCGAAAAAGCGCGGCATATTCATGCCATTGCGAACCAAATATACATCATTCTTTTGGAAAACAAAGTGTAGGGACGCAGTGCCGCAAAACTCCGTTTTATATCCCGTTTCCGCGCCGTTTAATTCGGGGCGGTTGCCGGTTTCGGGGTTGTATTTTCTACAATCTAACCAAAGAGGGAATCGCCATAATAGAGGCGGAATGACCAACAACAAAATCACCAGCGAAGCGTTTGCTGCGTTATTCCCCGCTACCGAGATGTTCCTTGTAGCGTCTTATGAAATCAAGAAATTCCGGCAGAAATTCCTTTTTTTGCTTCTCATAATCGGCGTCAGAATCGGACGCCGGTTTTGCCACTTTTTCTTTCGCGTCATTCCTGCCGGGACCCCGGAACACCTCGCGCAATAATATGCCGTACAGCACGATAAAACTAAGGAACGCGCCCGAAACCAGCAACGCTTGCGCCACAGGATGAATCATTTTGATAATATCGGCTGGTTGCATAAAAACGATAAAAACGAATGGGAATATCACCCAAGGCGCGATTAGCGTAATGACGATGCTGAAAAACCGAAACCAATAATATTGACGGGCGACAATTTGATTGTGTTCGGTAGTTGCCTTGTCTCGCTCCTCGGAGTTCTGATTGCGCGCCTCTTCGCGCTCAAAAAACTTCAACATTTTGCCCAGCATCTTCATTTCTTCCTGCCGACGCTCGGCGTCGTTGAGCATTCCGGCGGACTCGCTGCCAAGTTCGTGATGATTTTTTTCGCCGATCACGACAGATCCTTAATCAATTTTTCGTAGTATTCCTTGATGATTTCGTTAGGAATCGTGCCGAAATATTGATCTTTGCACTGATCCCACGGCGTGCCTTCGCGGTGTGTTAAATCCGAAAGCGAGAATGCGCCCAAACGCGAATACCGTTCGTAAACTTTGCTTACGATGTCCGCTTCATCTTCGTTGAGTTTGGTCGTATAGTCCGGAAACTCGCCGAATTCCGGGTCGTACGGACGCGCCTTGTTTTTGATGACAAACTGCGGCGCGAACGCGCGATATACTTCTGGAATGACCGGTCCGAATTTCCACGCTTGCACCTGATGGCGAATCAGCGGCTTGCCGGTGTAGCCGAGAGTCCAGCCGTGCGCCAGATATACATATTTTACCAGCGGCATAATCGTCAGCCGCTTTTTCGCGGCGCGCGCTTTGTCGACAAAAATGTTCGCAATCGCACGCGAATCATGTCCCTTTTTTCCGAATAGCATTGTTATTTCACCTTTCTGTATAATTATTCAGATTTTATCATATTTTCGCCCGCCGTTATAATCGGCGAATGTCTGAAAACTCCGTTTTATATCCCGTTTCCGCGCCGTTTAATTCGGGGCGGTTGGCGGTTTCGGGGTTGCATTCGGTGGCGTTTGCGGAGTATGGAAATTCGCGGGGGATTCCGGTTGTTTATTTGCATGGCGGACCGGGCGGCGGCTCTTCGCCTTCGCAGGCGGCGTTTTTTTGTCCGCAAAAGTTTCGCGTTTTGTTGTTTGATCAGCGGGGTTGCGGCAGGTCTTTGCCGCATGCGGAGTTGCGCGAAAACACGACTTGGGATTTGGTTGCAGATATGGAAAAGTTGCGTGCGCATCTCGGCATTAAAAAATGGTTGGTGTGCGGCGGGTCGTGGGGAAGTGCGTTGGCGTTGGCGTATTCGCAAAAACATCCCGCCCGTTGTTTGGGAATGATTTTGCGCGGCATTTTTACTTTGCGGCGGGCGGAGTTGTTGTGGTTTTATCAAGAGGGTGCGAGTTGGATTTTTCCGGAGTTGTGGGCGGATTTTATCGCACCGATTCCGCCTGCCGAACGCGGCGATTTGCTTTCGGCGTATCATCGCCGATTGACTGGAAAAAACCGGGCGGAAATGAATCGGTGTGCGATTGCGTGGAGCAAATGGGAGGCGGCGACATTGTCGTTTGCGCGAAATGAAAAACGCGTTCGCGAATTTTCCGCGCCGCTTTTTGCGAAGGCGTTTGCGCGAATTGAATCGCATTATTTTGTTCACGGCGGATTTTTTGCGCGGGATGGACAACTGATTGCGGATGCGCAAAAACTTGCGGGCGTGCCGGGCGTTATCATACAAGGGCGATACGATATTATTACGCCGACAAAAACCGCGTTTGATTTGCATCGCAACTGGCCGGGGTCGCGTTTGGAAATCGTTCCCGATGCCGGACACGCCGCCGACGAACCGGGAATCGCCGCCGCAATTCGCAAAGCCGCAGACGCGTTTGCGGAGAAATTTTAATTTGTTTGCGAAGTGCGAAATTTTTGCGCTTTGCGTTAAAGTTCGTTTTACGGCGCGAGAAAAAAATGTCTTCCATTTCCGTGAACGTTCGTTTTTCAGTGTGAGAAAAAATGTCTTCCATTTCCGTGAACGTTCGTTTTTACGGTGCGAGAAAAAATGTCTTCCATTTCCGCGAATGTTCGTTTTTACGATGCAAGAAAAAAATGTCTTCCATTTCCGTGAACGCGAGAATGAAAAAGGCGGCGGAGAGTTTGGGCGGAATTATTTTTTTCATCCGTTGCGGTTGTAAAAAAACTTCGTTCGGCGGGGAACAATGTAAAATGCACGGTGAAACTTTTATTATTAAAATATGAAGGAGGAAACGGCGATGGCATTTCGTGAACGGATAATTGAGATTTTGGAAAACGGCGCGCGCACTGTGTTTGCGCCGCAGACGGCGGGGCGCGAAAGTCCGGCGGCGAATTCGGCGGATACCGAAATGTCGGATGATGCGCGTCGGCATGCGGCGGCGTTGATGCGCGTGAATCATTGCGGCGAAGTTTGCGCGCAGGCGTTGTATCAGGGGCAGGCGTTGTTTGCGCGCGATGCGGCGGTGCGCGAAAGTTTGCAGGAAGCGGCGGATGAAGAAATTGATCATCTCGCATGGACGGCGGAGCGAATTGAAGAACTCGGCGGACGACAAAGTTTTTTGAATCCGTTGTGGTTCGGCGGTGCATTCGCTATCGGTGCGGCGGCGGCGTTGGTGTCCGATAAAATCTCGCTGGGATTTGTCGCCGAAACCGAACGGCAAGTGTCGGCGCATCTGCAAAGTCATCTGGAAAAACTTCCGCCCGATGATGCGAAAAGCCGCCGCATCGTGGAACAAATGGATATTGACGAACAACGGCACGCCGCAAACGCCGTTGAAATGGGCGGTGCAGAACTGCCGCCGCCGATTAAAATCGCGATGCGTTTTGCCGGAAAAGTGATGACGCGCGGCAGTTATTGGATTTAGTTTTTCGCCGTGCGAAGCGACATCGCCCCCGGTTTTTTGCCTGACGCCGAATCGCAGCGGGCGCAAGAAATTGTTCGCTCGTGCGTGCATTGCGGAATGTGTACCGCGGTGTGTCCGACTTATATTTTGGATCGCGATGAACGCGATAGTCCGCGCGGGCGAATTTATTTAATCAGCGAAATGATGCAAGACGGTGCGCCGTCCGCTGTTGCGTTGCGACATTTGGATCGGTGCCTGACTTGTCGCGCATGTGAAACTGCATGTCCGTCCGGCGTGCGTTATGCGGAGTTGGCGGATATCGGGCGGCATGCCGCCGAACCGGCGCGCAAAACTTCCGCGCGTTTGTCGCGCAATGTTGTTGCCGCGATTTTTGGAAGTCCGAAAACAATGCGCGCGGCGGGTGCGTTGGCGGCGGCGGGACGTTTGGTTTTGCCGGGCGGATTGCGGCGGCATTTTGCGCGGCGGCGTAAGACAAAAATGCGCGCGCATTCGCGAAAAATGATTATGCTTTTCGGTTGCGTTGAAGGCGCGTTGTCGCCGCAAACGCATGCCGCATTGTCGGATGTTTTGCATTCGGCGAAAATCGGATTAATCAATTCGCCCGCCGCCGGATGTTGCGGCGCGTTGCGTTTTCATTTGAATCAACAGGAACGGGCGAAAGAAGAAATGCGCCGCAATGTCGCGGCATGGGCGCCGCTGTTGCGAACAGGCGAAGCGGAAACGATTGCGATGACGGCGAGCGGCTGTCATCAGATGGTCGCGCGCTACGGCGAATTGTTGCAAACGGAAGACGCGCATTTAGTTTCGCAAAAAACGCAAAGCGCCGCGGCGATTGTCGCGCGCGAATGGCAACGCGCCCCGCCGCGTTTTGCAAAGATTGCGAACGCGGCGGTGTCGTATCATTCGCCTTGCACAATGCAACACGGTGCGGACGGCGACGGGCGGGCGGAAGAATTGTTGACGCAAGCCGGTTATGCAGTTTGCGCGCCCGCCGAAAAAGGCGTTTGTTGCGGTTCCGCCGGGACTTATTCAATTTTGCAACCCGCGCGGGCGCGAAGATTGCGAACGCGAAAACTGCGAAATCTTTCCGCCGCCGGTGCAAGACAAATCGCGACCGCAAATATCGGCTGTCAACTTTTTTTGTCGGCGGGCGGAAAAAAACCGGCACTGCACTGGCTGGAACTCCTCGCCGAAGCAATCTCCGCCCCGTCGGAAAACTAAATTCAAAATACAAAAATAAGCGGGGGGGGGGGTAAAAATTCGTTTTATAAAACGATGGCGGATGCGCCGATTTGTTTGCGCCGCGAACGGATTCTGAATTCCGGATTTCGCGAAAAAAAATTAACCGCGCCGTTTGGCGAAATCGCGCATGTAATCCGTGAGTTGACGAACGCCCGCAACGGGCATCGCGTTATAAATGGACGCGCGACAGCCGCCGAGAACGGCGTGTCCTTTAAGTCCAATCATTCCGTTTTGTTGCGCGCCCGTCAAAAAATCGGCAGTCAAAGAATCGTCCGGCAGAAAAAACGGCACATTCATTCGCGAACGACAATCGGGTGAAACATCGTTGCGATAAAATCCTTCGTTTATGCAGTCGTATAACAGGCGCGATTTTTCATCGCTGCGGCGCGCCATTTCGGCGAGTCCGCCTTCGTTTTTAATCCATTCCAAAACCAGCGCGGACATATAAATCGGAAAAGTCGGCGGCGTATTAAACATAGAATCGTTTTCCGCTTGCAAATTATAATCCCAAACGCGCGGCGTTTGCGGGCGGGGGCGAACGAGCGATTTGCGAACGATAACGATTGTGACACCGGTCGGTCCGATATTTTTTTGCGCCCCGGCATAAATCAATCCATAATCGTTAATGTTTAGCGGACGCGAAAGAATGTTGGAAGACATATCCGCCACCAGCGGCACATCGGCAACGGGCGGATGCAAAAACTCCACGCCATGCACCGTTTCGTTGTCCGCATAGTGCAAATATGCCGCATTCGCCGCAACGGGTTCCGTTTTTTGCGGCAGCGAAGTGTGTTCGTCGCCGGTGTCGGCGACAATTTGCACGCGGCAATATTTTTTCGCTTCTTCGGCGGCGCGGCGCGACCAGTGTCCGGTAATCATATAGGCGGCGGTCGTGTTTTCATCGGCGGCGAGATTCATCGCCAACGCCGCCGCTTGTCCGGTCGCACCGCCGGTGAGAAATAAAACCGCGTAATCGTCGCCGACATTGAGCAACTCGCGCAACAACGAATGCGCCTTTTCGTAAATGTCCATAAACGCCGCCCCGCGATGTAAAATTTCCATCGCCGAAGCGCCCTCGCCGCGGTAAGTTAAAAATTCATCGTGCGCCCGCGCCATCACTTCGTCGGGCAATCCGCACGGACCGGGATTAAAATTGTAAGCGCGTTCCATCCCGCCATTTTACCGCATTTCCCGCCGAATGCAAATTCAATTTGTCCGGCGATTTGTTAAAAATTAATTCGCCCGATTTCAAACGCGTCCGATTCTGCAATGTCCAACTGATATTTCGGATTGCGCGGCGAACCATCGGCATTTCGTCCCTGCGAAAACATGCCGAGCGTTTTGCTGTTTGCGGCGGTAATTGTTAAAAATAAAATTTGCCGCAGAGTCGCGCGTGTTTTGCGATAGCGCGAAGTCGCGTTGCGCTCAATTCTATTGCGTTCGTATTTGGACAGTCCGCCTTTTAATTCGGAATGCCACTTTTGGAAAGTCCGATTTTCGTCGTTGTAGTCCACATCCAAAAGCGCCATAATAATTCCGATTTTACCGCGAAACTATGCCAAAAAACTCTCGCCCCTGACATTTGTCGGGGGCGAAACCAGCCGCAGCAGTTTACTGTTGCAAAACCCGGCATTTTCCGCGAACGATAGAAGGGCGGAGTAAACTCCGCCGAATGTTTTTGTCCGGCGTTTCGTTAAAAATTAATTCGCCCGATTTCAAACGCGTCCGATTCTGCAATGTCCAACTGATATTTTCGCCCCGTTATTCCCGCGAATGCGAGAATTTAAATTGTTGGCGTAAATCGGAATTTTGGGATTTTTCGCTTGTGCGGGGAATGACAAATTTGCCGCCTGTTTTGCGAATTTATTTTTGCAAACGCCGCAGGATGCGGTCAAGTGCGTCAAGGGAGGCGTAGTGCATAATGAGTTTGCCGCCTTTGCCGCGGGGGAGAATTTGTACGCGCGTTGACAACTTTGCCGATAGTTCCGATTCTAGTCGCCGCGTGTCGCCGTCTTTGGCGGGGGCGGATTTTTTGGGTGAATCGTTTTGTTGCACTAAACGTTCTACGGCGCGCACCGGTAGTTTTTCGGCGGCTATTTTGCGCGCCAATGTGAGTTGACGCGCGGGCGATAGCGACAACAACGGGCGCGCATGTCCGCCGTCCATTTCGCCGTCTTCCAGCATTTTTAATACCGGCGGCGACAGCGACAAAAGGCGCAAAAGATTGCTTACCGCCGCGCGCGACATTCCCAAATGTTCCGCCGCTTGCGCGTGTGTCATTTGCGTTTCTTCTAACAATCGGGCAATGCCGCGCGCTTGTTCGGCGGCGTTTAAATCGGCGCGCTGAATATTTTCCACCAGCGCGAAAAGCATCGCTTCGCGGTCGGACAATTCGCGAACGATTGCCGGAATTTCGGCGAGTGCCGCCATTTGCGCCGCCCGCCAACGTCTTTCGCCGGCGACAATTTCCAATCCGTTTTTTGTTGGACGGGCGACAATCGGCTGAATGACGCCGCGTTGACGAATGGAATCGGCGAGTGCCGTCAATTCTGCTTGCGCAAAACGGCGGCGCGGTTGTCCCGCACCGGGATGCAAATCGGCGAGAGGGATGCGGCGGATTCCTTCGCCGGACGAAGAGGCGGCGGCGGTCGCGCCCAACAATTCGTCCAGTCCGCGCCCAAGTCCGTGTTTCATGCGAAGCGCGCCAAAAACTCGTCGCCCAAACGGCGATAGCCGTCCGCACCGGGCGAACGCGGCGCATATCGCAACACCGGCAAACAATGACTCGGCGCTTCTGCTACTCGCACATTGCGCAAAATGGCGGTGGAAAAAACTTTTTCGCCGAAGTGCCGTTCTAGTTCGTCGGAAATGTTGCGCGCCAAAATATTGCGCCGGTCCAACATTGAACGGACGATTCCCGCGATATGCAAAGACGGATTCCAGCCCGCCCGCAAACGGCGAATCGTCGCCGCCAAATCCGAAAGTCCTTCCATCGCAAAATATTCGCACTGCATCGGAATCAAAACGCGTTCCGCCGCCACCAATGCGTTGACGGTCAACGCGCCCAAAGACGGCGGGCAATCTATCAGCGCAAAATCAAACTCGCTTTTTAGCGGACGCAATCCTTTTTGCAGTCGCTGTTGCCAGTCGGTTGCGCCGGCGAGTTCCATTTCCGCGCCCGCCAAATTCATGTTCGCCGCCAGCATCCAATATTTTCCCGCGCACGAATAAATGAGTTTGTCGGCGGCGGGTGCGCCGTCCAATACTTCGTAAATGCCGCCGGCGATTCGCCATTTGTCTATGCCGCTGCCAGAAGTTGCGTTGCCTTGCGGGTCGGAATCGATGAGGAGTACTTTTTTGCCGCATTCGGCGAGACGCGCTGCCAGATTTAAACTGACTGTCGTTTTGCCGGTGCCGCCTTTTTGGTTGATGATGGCGAAAATTTTCATTTTCGTTTTGTACGCGCGCGCAAAAAAACCGCCAGCAACGACAACGCCGCCGGAGTCATTCCGCCGATTCGCCGCGCCTGCCGCACATTCGCCGGACGATGGCGGACGAACAATTCGCGCACTTCGCACGACAAACCGGAAACGGCGGCGAAATCAAAATCGTCTGGAATATGCATTTCGTCTTCGTCTTGCGCCCGCGAAAGTCGCACCGATTGATGCCGAATGTAGCCGGCGTACTTAAAACGCGATTCAATTTCTGCAATGTCGGCGGGGGCGGAAAGTCGTTTTTCCGGCAAATCGGCGTAAGAATTTTCGGGTTTGCAAATCCATGCGGCGGCGGTTTGCGGCGGCGAGTTTGGCGGGCGAATTATTTCTTTTTGCAACCGCTGTTCTTCGTTTTGCAAACGATCGCGGCGCGCACAAAACGATTCCCATCGCGCATCGCAGATGAGATTCAATTCCCGCCCGACCGGCGTCAAACGCAAATCGGCGTTGTCTTCGCGCAACGACAAACGGCATTCGGCACGGCTGGTAAACATCCGGTACGGTTCCGATACGCCGCGCGCGGTAATGTCGTCAATCAGCACGCCGATATACGATTCTTCGCGGCGCGGAATCCATGGCGCAATGTCTTTTGCAAAATGTGCGGCGTTTAATCCGGCGACGAGTCCTTGCGCCGCCGCTTCTTCGTAACCGGTCGTGCCGTTGATTTGTCCGGCGAAAAATAAACCGGCAACGGCGCGCGTTTGCAAAGACGGCGACAACGCGCGCGGATCAAAATAATCGTATTCCACCGCGTAGCCGAATTGCAAAATGCGCGCGTTTTCTAGACCGGCAACTTGCGCGACAAACGCCGATTGTGTTTGCTCAGGCAATGCGGTAGAAATGCCGTTCGGATAATAAACGCGCCCGTCCAAAGTTTCCGGTTCCAAAAAAATGCGGTGCGAATCGCGTTCGGGAAAACGCGCAACTTTGTCTTCCACGGACGGACAATAACGCGGTCCCGCGCCGCCGATTGCGCCGCTGAATGCGGGCGATTCGTGCGTTGCCGCGCGAATGATTTCGTGCGCTTTTTCGTTCGTGCGCGTGATATGACACGGCATTTCCGGCGGACGGCGGCGGGCGGTTTCCAAAAACGAAAACTGCGGGCGGGGCGAATCGCCGTGTTGCGTTTCCAGATTTGCAAAATTAATACTCGCGCCGTCTAATCGCGGCGGCGTGCCGGTTTTGAGTCGTCCGACCGGCAAATTCAATTCGCGCAACTTTTGGGCGAGACGCGAAGAATCGGAATCGCCCGCCCGTCCGCCGGGTGTTTGTTTTGCGCCGGTGTGCAAAACGCCGCCCAAAAAAGTTCCGGCGGTTAGTACCACCGCTGCGGCGGAAAATAAATCGCCGCCCGCCCGCACACCCGCCGCCCGTCCGTTGCGAATCAGAATATCATCCGCCGCGCATTCGGCGATTTGCACCGGCGATTCGGCGATGGCAAATCGCATTGCGCGGCGATATAATTCGCGGTCGGTTTGCATTCGGGTTGCGCGTACTGCCGCGCCGCGACTGCTGTTTAAGCGGCGGCATTGAATGCCGGAATCGTCTGCGGCTTGCGCCATTGCGCCGCCGAGTGCGTCAATTTCTTTTACTAAATGCCCCTTGCCGATGCCGCCGATGGCGGGATTGCACGACATTCGCCCGATTGCCGATTCGGAATGCGTCAGCAAAAGTGCGGATGCGCCCGCACGACAGGCGGCGAGGGCGGCTTCCGCCCCGGCGTGTCCGCCGCCGACAACGACAACATCAAATTGTTTTTCCATAATGCGAATCATACTCTACGCGCCGCATTTTGCGAAAATCGGCGTTTATGAATTCCGGCGTTCACGGGAATGGAAGATTTTTTCATGATTTTTCCATGTCGCTTTTGTTCACGGGAATGGAAGATTTTTTCATGATTTTTTCATGTCGCTTTCGTTCACGGGAATGGAATGTTTTTTCCATGTCGCTTTTCATTTACGGAAAAAAACGCTTTTTTCTCGCAAGCGCCGGGACAATCAATTAAAACTGGAAAATCGTAAACCGTAAAACTGGAAAATCGCAAAATCGCAAAATCGCAAAATCGCAAAATCGGAAAATCGTAAAACCGAAAAAGCGGGGCGGATGTTGACGGCGAAACTTTGCAAATCGGTTAAAATATAACGCGATGGAGAAAGGGCTGCCGGAAGTGCGTGCGCAAATAGATGCGCTGGACGACGAATTGATTGCGTTGCTGCGGCGGCGTGCCGATTTGACTGCCGCCGCCGGCGAAGTTAAACGGGCGGCGGGCGCGGAAGTATTCGCCCGTTTGGACCGGGAAGCCGAAATTTTGCGCAGAGTCGCTCCTCGCGGCGGGGCGCTTTCTGAAACCGCAATGTATGCCATTTTTCGCGAAGTTATTTCGGCGTGTTTGGCGGTGGAATGTCCGCAAACCATTTGCTATCTCGGTCCGCCGCACACTTTTACGCACGAGGCGGCGCGCAAACATTTCGGCGAAAGCGCGAATTGTCTGCCCGCAGAATCGATTCGCGAAACGGTCGGACGGGCGGAAAAAGGATTGTGCAATTTTGCCGTCGTGCCGTTTGAAAATTCCGGCGAAGGAACTGTGGGCGATACTTTTGATGCGTTGCTGGATACTTCAATGGAAATCGGCGGCGAAATTATTTTTCGCATTCGCCACAATTTGTTGGCGGCACAAAAAATCGCGCCCGACAAAATACAAACTATTTACGCACATCCGCAAGCGTTCGCGCAATGCCGCCGCTGGCTGGAACATTACGCGCCGGGGGCTGCGCATTCGCCGTGCGAAAGCAATGCCGCCGCCGCCCGATTCGTTTCGGCAAAAAATGAAAACGCCGCCGCCGCTATCGCTTCCGATTCCGCGGGACGTTATTACAAACTGGCGACAGTTGCCGCCGATATTGAAGATTCCGCCGCAAATAGTACGCGATTTTTAATTTTAGGAAATGCGCGTCCCGCCCCGACCGGTGCGGATAAAACATCGTTCGTGATGCAAATGCCGGCGTCCGACAAGGCGGGAACTCTGTATCAACTTTTGGAACCGATGTCGCGGTTGGGCGTGAATATGACGAAGTTTGAATCGCGTCCGGCGGGCAAATTCGGCGAGTATTATTTTTATGTGGACGCGGACGGGCATCGGGAAGACGAGGCGGTATCGCGGGCGTTGGACGAAATTCGGGCGCGTGCCGCATTTGTTAAAGTGTTGGGTTCATACCCGCGGGCGGCGGGATAATGTCTCTCGCAAGTCGCATCATTCCGTGTCTGGATATTGACGGCGGCAGAGTCGTAAAAGGCGTGCGTTTTCTCAATTTGCGCGATGCCGGCGACCCGGTGGAAGCCGCAACCCGCTATGATTGCGGCGGTGCGGACGAGATTGTTTTTTTGGACATTACCGCGACAAGCGGCGAACGAATGATTTTGCTGGATATTGTTCGGCAGGTGGCGGAATCTATTACGATTCCGCTGACTGTCGGCGGCGGCGTGCGGTCGGCGGACGATTTTCAAATGTTGTTGCGGGCGGGGGCGGACAAAGTAAGCATCAACTCCGCCGCTGTCGCCCGCCCCGAATTGTTGGGCGAATGCGCGCGATATTTCGGTTCGCAATGCGTTATGTTGGCGGCGGATGTGCGAAAAACCGGGCAAGGCGAATGGGAAGTGGTGACGCACGGCGGGCGGCGTCCGACCGGCATGGACGCGATTGAATGGTTGCGGCGGGCGGAAGACGAAGGCGCGGGCGAGATTTTATTGACAAGTATGGATGCGGACGGTACGCGAGATGGTTACGATTTACCGTTGTTGCAGGCGGCGACTTCCGCGGTTGGTTTGCCGGTGATTGCAAGCGGCGGCGGCGGCGAACCGGCGCATTTTGCGGCGGCATTTTTGGAAGGCGGCGCGGATGCGGTGTTGGCGGCGGGGATTTTTCATGACGGCGTTTTTACTATCGGCGAAGTCAAACAATTTCTGGCGGCGCGCGGATTGGAAATTCGCGGCGAGGCGAAATGACGCGGCGCGTTTGCATACTCGGCGAATTGGCGGCAATGGCGGAACGGCGCAAAACCGCGTCTCCGGACGATTCGTATACCGCGCGTTTGTTGCAAGGCGATGAAGATTCGTTGCTTAAAAAACTCGCCGAAGAGGCGGGCGAAGCGGCGTTGGCGGCGAAAGGCGGCAACCGCGAAAAACTCGCCGCCGAAATTGCCGATTTGGCGTATCACGCCGTTGTCGTCTTGGCGCGTTATAATGTCTCACTGGAACAAGTCGCGGCGGCATTGCGCGCGCGCCGGGGCGGTTCGGGACTTAGCGAAAAATCCGCGCGCGAAAGGAAATAAAAAATGGGAGCATTTAGCGTTTGGCATTGGTTAATTGTGTTGCTGGTCGTGGTGCTTTTGTTCGGCACAAAAAAGTTGCGCGGGTTGGGCGGCGATTTGGGCGCCGCTATCAAGGGATTTAAGCAGGGAGTGAAAGAGGACGGCGCGAAAACGTTAGAATCGTCCGCCGAAGAATCTCCCGCCGCTGACAAAACCGATTCCCGCGACCGCACCGCCTGACACGCGGATGTTTAACATCAGTTTCGGCGAAGTCGTTGTCGTTGCGGTGATAGGTTTGATTGTCATCGGTCCGAAACGATTGCCGGAGGCGGCGCGATTTGTGGGACATTTGCTGTCGCGGGTGCAGCGGCAGGTAGCAGATGTCAAATCCGATATTCGCCGCGAAATGGATCTTGAAGATTTAAAATCCATTCAGCGCGAATACGAAAGTGCGGCGCGCGATATAAAAGATGATTTTTCCGCACACACGCGCGAAGTAAAAGACGCAGTTGCGGACGGCAAAGCGGCGATGACGGCGCAATGGCCGGGCGCATCCGAACAGAAGAACGCGGCGAATACCGAAAAACGCGCGGATAATTTCAACTCCAATTCTGATTCCGATTCGGCAACGGCAACGGCAACGGCAACGACTTCTGCCGCACACGGAACACCGGAATCGACTCCGGAAAAAACGCCGGAAAAGATCCCGCCCCGATGAGCAGCGACACGGCGACGGACGGGCTTCTCGGGCATCTGGCGGAGTTGCGCGGCGGATTGTTGCGATGTGTCACAGTACTTCTGATATTAATTTTCGCGCAGTTGATTCCGTACAACGGCGTTTCGTTCGCCGGCATTTTGGTGGAAACGCTTGCGTTGCCGCTTTCGCGTACGCTGGCGGAATCGTCATTGCCGGGGGGCACTTTAATTTCTACCGGCGTATTGGATCCGTTTTTGGTGCAGATTACGACCGCCGCGTTGGCATCTTTTTTGGTCGGGTTGCCGTATTTTTTGTTTGAGACATGGCGGTTTGTCGCCCCGGGATTGTACAAACACGAAAAAAAATTGGTGTTGCCGCTGATTGTCAGCAGTACCGCATTGTTTTATTTGGGAATGTTGTTTGCCTATTTTTTGGTGTTTCGCACGGTGTTTCATTTTGTCGCAGCGGTCGCACCGGAAGGCATTGCATGGACGCCGGACATCATGCGTTTTTTCAGTTTCGCGCTTACTATTTTTATCGCTTTCGGAGTCGCGTTTGAAACGCCGGTGGTGGTGTATTTGTTGGTGCGCGGCGGAGTTGTGGAGAAAGACAATTTACGGCGGGCGCGGCGATATGTCATTGTCGGTGCGTTTGTCGTTGCCGCAATTTTTACGCCGCCCGATATTATTTCGCAATTGTTGTTGGCGATTCCGTGCTGGCTGCTTTTTGAGTTGGGATTATTTTTGGCGCCTTCCAAAAAACGCGATGAGGCGAGCAAAAATGATGCGGAAAATTAAAATGGCAAAGACCATAAAAAACGCCGCGTTTTGTGTCAAAATGTTCCGCGTTGACAGCGAAAAAATTAATAACAAAGTCGGAGAACAATAAATGCCCGCATCCAACCGCCGCAAAATTCTTGTCGTCGACGACGAGATCGGCATACGCGAACTATTGACGGAAATTTTAACGGACGAAGGATACGCCGTTGTCGCCGCCGCAGATGCCGAAGAGGCGTGGAGCATTCGTACGCGCGAACAATTTTCGCTGATTCTTTTGGATATTTGGATGCCCGACAAAGACGGGTTGACTTTGCTGAAACAATGGCAGGATGCGGGATTGCTGGGAATTCCGATTGTGGTGATGTCCGGACACGCGACTATCAACACCGCCGTGGAAGCGATGAAACTCGGCGCGCTGGAAGTGTTAGAAAAACCGATTGCAACCAACCGATTGCTGGCGACGGTGGAAAAATCGGTGCGCAGTCCGAGAGAAAAACAAGGCAATATAGAAATTCAACAAACCAATTTCGGGCGCGGTGAAGTGTTGCAACGTTTTAAGCACAACTTGTTTCAAGCGTCTGCCGGTTCGTATCCGGTGCTGATGGTCGGACCGCCGAACGCGGGCGCGACTTTTTATGCGCAAATGCTGGCACCGCCGCAAGGCGATGTCGTTTTTATCAGTTGTCATTCGCAACTGCAAGGCAACTTGGGACAGATTTTGCGCCGTGCTGCAGGCGGTTTGGTTATCGTGCCGATGATTGACGGATTGAATTCTATGCAGCAAAACGGTCTTCTCGCATTGATGAATGAGGCGGCACGCATTCATTCTCGCGTTGTCGCTTCGGCGGCGGAATCGCCCGAAAAGTTGGCAGTCGGGCGCGATTTCAATCCCGCGCTGCTAAAAATACTGGAGCATATCGTCATACAGCCGCCGATGGCGCAATATATGGAAGACATTCCCTATATCGTGGATATTGTCACGCGCCGCTTAACCAAAAATACGGGAATGGCGAATTGTCGTCTGACCGCTTCGGCGGTGGAGGTGCTGATGAATCACCGTTATGAAAACGATTTTTTGGAACTGCAATCGCTGGTGCGGTGCGCGATAATGCTGGCGGAATCGGAACAGGTTGATGCAGACCATGTACATCGGGCGATTGATCAATTTTCGCTTGGCGTGCCGTCGTTAAATCGCGTTGTCGGCGGCGATATTTTTTCCATGACTTTGCGCGATGCGCGCATTGCGTTTGAACGCGAATATTTTCGCCGTCTGTTGGAAATGACTCAAAACAATATTCAACAAGCGACTCAAATTTCCGGGTTGGAACGCACTTACTTGTACCGCAAATTAAAACAACACAAATACAGTTAATCGCGGAAATGTTCGCGCCGGATATCGCCGCCGGATTGTCGCCGCCGCCTGCGCCGGGCAATGTCGTGTGCGCCGCCGCTCCCGCCGGTGCGGGCGAATCGCTGGCGGTGGCGGCATGGTATTCTCTGCATCGGCGACCGATTTTGTGGCTGGTGCGGGATGCGCGTACGGCGGCTTATGCGGCGGCAGAACTCGCTTTTTTCGCGCCCGATGCGCCCGTTCATTTGTTGCCCGATTGGGAAACATTGCCGTTCGCCGCTGTGTCGCCGCCGCCCGATTTGCAAACCGCCCGCATGGCGGCGTTGGCGGCAATGTGCGGCGGCGGAATCACTGTTGCAACGGCAGCGGCGGCACTTTTGCCGTGTCCGCCTCCGGCATTTGTCGCCGCCCGTGCGATGCGTGCCGGGGATCACATTTCGCCCGCCGCACTGATTTCGGGATTGGTAGAATTCGGTTATGCGCGCACCGACCGCGTTTTGGCGGCGGGCGAGTTTGCGGTTTATGGCGGGCAAATTGACATTTTTCCGCCGGATGCCGCCGCGCCGTACCGATTGGTTTTGGAAGATGACGAAATTGAACAAATTCGCGTTTTTGATGCACAAACGCAAATGTCGTCCGGGCGCGCCGAAGAGTTTCGCTTGTTTCCGGCGGGGGAATGCGATTTGTCGGCGGCGGGGATTGCGCGTTTTCGCCGGGCGTTTACCGCACGATTCGGCGATGCGGACGATGAAACGGTGCGGGCGATTGTTGCCGGAAAAGCGGCGCCGGGAATGGAGTTTTTGCTGCCGCTATTTTTTGACAAAATCGCGCGATTGCCCGATTATCTGGCGGCGGATACATTAGTTATTTTCGGGCGGGGCGGACGCGAAGCGGCGGAACGGTTTATGACATTGGCGAGGCGGCGGCGCGACAACGCGGAAATTTACGAACATCGCGCCGCATTGCAAGCCGAGGAAGTTTTTTTGCCGCCCGAAGAATTGCAAAAAAAGTTTTCACAATTCGCCGCGGTGGAATGGGACGGCGAATCGGCAACGCCGCCGCCGATAGAAATTAACCGCCGCGATTCCGATTCGCATGCGGCATTGAAATCTTTTTTGCGTACTGCGGCGGGGCGCGTGATTCTCGCCGCCGATAGCGCGGGGCGGCGCGATTCTTTGCATTCCGCATTGTCCGGCGATTTGCAAGAGTTGCGAAAAGCGGATTCTTTTGCCGATTGTGCAGAAGGTATTTCGTTGACCGTCGCGCCGTTGCGGGGAGGTTTTTCCATGCCGGAATTGACGGTGTTGACAGAAGCGGAAATTTTTGCAACGCGTTCCGCACCGCGCCGCCGCACACATTCTGCACCGTCGCCGGCGGACGAATTGACAATCGGCGAGGCGGTCATTCATCGCGATTATGGAATCGGGCGTTATGCGGGAATTGTGGAACGCACCGGTGCCGCGCGCGGAGAGTTTTTGCAAATTGAATATGCGGACGGGCAGCGATTACTTTTACCGGCGGCGCACTTGCATTTGTTGCTGCCGTATCACGGCGAACCGGCGGCACTTTCCAAACTCGGCGGTGCGCGATGGAAACGCGTTCGCGCCCGCGCACAAAAAAATGCGCGCGATACAGCGGCGCGAATGTTGGCAATGCAAGCGCGGCGGGAAGCGGCGCGCGACAAGCGGCAAACGCCGGATGCCCGCGCGTTGGCGCGATTTGTAGACGAGTTTCCGTACACCGAAACGCCTGATCAAGCGGAGGCGTGTCGCGCTGTTTTGTGCGATATGCAATCGTCAAAACCGATGGACCGGGTTGTCGTCGCCGATGTCGGATTTGGCAAAACCGAAGTCGCGATGCGCGCCGCCGCCGCCGCCGTTCTGGCGGGAATGCAAACCGCAGTACTGGCGCCTACGACTCTTTTGGCAGAACAACACGCGCGTACATTTACTGATCGTTTTGCCGGTTTTCCGGCGCGAATTGTATCGTTAACCCGCCTGTCGTCCGCTGCCGAAAAACGCCGCGCGCTGGCGGAAATCGGCGACGGACGCGCCGACATCGTCATCGGCACGCACGCGTTACTCGGCAAATCCATGCAGTTTGCAAAACCGGGGCTGGCGGTAATAGACGAAGAACATCGTTTCGGCGTACGGCAAAAAGAACATTTCAAAACGATGCGCGCGAACATGGATATTCTCGCGTTGTCGGCGACTCCAATTCCGCGTACGATGGCGATGGCGATGGAGGGAATTCGCGACATTTCCGTAATTGCAACGCCGCCGCCGGGACGGCTGGCAATACGCACCCGCATCGCGTCTTTTTCGCGTACAGAAATAACAGACGCATGCGAACGCGAATTGTTGCGCGGCGGACAAATTTATTTTGTGCATAACGACATTCGCGGACTTCCCGAAATGGAATCGCGTTTGCGCGAGTGGTTGCCCGAAATGACCATTGTCGCCGTCCACGGCGCTATGCATAGCGCGGACATTGCGCGCGCGATGCGGCAATTTGTGCGCGGCGATGTGGATATGTTGCTGGCGACTTCCATCGTGGAAAGCGGTTTGGATATTGCGCGTGCGAATACGATGATTATCAATCGCGCGGATCGGATGGGGATTTCGCGTTTGCATCAGTTGCGCGGACGGGTCGGGCGTTCGGATGTGCGCGCGCATGTTTTGTTGCTGACTTCGCCGGAAGGGGCGGCAACTGCGCGCGGCGAAGCGCGACTGAACGCATTGTCGGAATGCACCGCACCGGGAGACGGATTTTTGATTGCGTTGCGCGATTTGGAAACGCGCGGTGCGGGAGAGATTTTCGGCGAACGACAAAGCGGCGAGTTGGCGGCGGTGGGTTATGCGATGTATCAAAAAATGGTGCGGGCTGCAGTACGCGAATTGACGGACGGCGATGAAGAATCGGCGGCAGTGGTGGATTTTTCGGCACCGGCGCTTTTGCCCGCCGATTATGCACCATCGCCGGGCGAACGATTGCGCTATTATCGCCGTTTGTCGGCGGCAAAAACAGCAGCAGACATTACCGCCGTGCGATTGGAATGGGAAGATCGTTTCGGCACACCGCCGCCGCCGGCACAACTTTTGTTGGCATCGCACAAACTTCGTTTGCTGGCGGATGCAGCACAAATTACGCAACTGCGCGCAAATGACGGTGCGGCAACGGCGGCGTTTGTCGCCGCACCAAAATGCCGCGACAAACTACTTCTAAAAATCGCCGAAAAAAAATGTCGCCCGCAAAAAGACGGCGCAATCCACATCGTCAACTTATCCCGCGATGCCTTGCAATGTGCCGCGCAACTGGAAGATTTTTTGCGCGATTTAATCGCAGATGCGCCCGCCGATTCCGCCGATTAAATCCGCCGCCATTATTTTCAAAACACCGTTGCCGCAACGGCAAATTTATTCCATCAACGCCGCAGGAATAAATGCACCCAACATTAAAATCGCTATCGCAATATTAAAAACGCGCACACGAATCGGATTGGCGTGCAGAAATTTTCCGATAGTCGCACCGCAAAATCCCCATATCCACATACACGGCACATCCACAAGAAAAAAAGTCGCAGTCATCAAAACCGCCTCCAACACCGCACCGTGTTCTGCCGAAATAAACGCCGCTGTCGCACCGCCGCACATCACCCACGATTTTGGATTAATCCACTGAAATGTTGCCATCTGAAAAAATGTCGGCGGTTTTGTCGCCCGCGATTTTTCGGCGTTGCCGGCAGACGCGATTTTCCATGCCAGCCAACACATAAACACGATACCCGTCCAGCGAAGCACATCGTGCAAAAACGGATAACGGGCGAAAATAAATCCGCCGCCCAACGCCACAATCAGCAGCATCGCCGCAAATCCAAAATTCACGCCGAAAATTACCCGCGCCGTTTTAACGAGACCAAAATTAACCGCCGCCGTTGCGATAATCATGGTATTCGGACCGGGGATTATAGAAGTTGCAAACGCAAACAACGCAATCCCCCCAAAAAAATCCCATCCCGGCATTACCCCCCCTTTCCAATTTTTCACAATAAAAAATTCCATTATAAACGAATATAAACGAATCGCTGCCGCATGCTTTTACGGAAAGCAAAAGTAATTTGTTGTATAATGCCGTGCGAGTTTGTTTTTCCGTCTTCCTTTTTTCATTCCCCAGCGCAGCCGCAATAGAGATATATTTCGTAGATATTGCGCAATAAACCCATTGCGCCTTTTGTCGCAATCAAAACGGAAACATGGTATAATTGTTCCGTTGCGGATTCATTTCCGCTTTTAATCCCTACAAATAATAAGGAGAAAAACGATGAACGACAATGATAAGAAATTACTTGCAAATAAGAAATTGTTTGATGCAATTAAGAAAGGCAAGGAAATAGCCCGAGACGATACCAAAAACAAATTGGATGAATTGAATAAAGAAATCAAGGATCTGATTACTAAAGAAAACGCGAGTCCGAATGCGAAAATGGATGACGGTTGGACGGTTTTGATGGAGGCGGCAAATGTCGGAAATCTCGAAATTGCCCAAACTCTGATAAATGCAGGGGCGAATCCGAATGCGGCGAAGGGCTATGGCTGGACGGCTTTGATGGAGGCGGCATATTACGGACATATGACAATTGTCTCTCTTCTGCTGGAAAAAGTGGTAAATCGGAATGCGGCATTAAATGCGAATTGGACTGCTTTGGATGCCGCAAATCTGGCGTGGCAAAATGCGAAAACTCCGGAAGAGGCGAAAAAGTTTCAGACAATTGTGGATATGTTTCAAGGGAAAAAGACGGGATAACAAAACCGGCGGGGATTCAATGTCCCCGCTTTTTTTGTATTTCTTTACAAAACCAAAAGGAAAAATCATTATGAAAATCAAATCTATTATTTTGCCGCTGTTTGCGGTTTTTGTTTTGGGTGTGTCCGGTTGTGCGGACAAATCTGGACCGAAATTACGCGAAATTGAACGAGTTTCGGAAATGTCGGACGAGGAAATTGCCGCCGCAAGAGAGGCGTGTCATCTTATTTCCACAACCGATTATAACTGTTCAGAATTGGTAAATCCGATTCACGGAATGACTCCGGACGAATGGAAAATTCTCACCGAATCTACGAAAGAATGTCGCAAAAATCAGTTGCTGTCATTTCATCATTGTCTGCGAGGAAAAGGCGTACGGTACGCCGAATATAATTAAGCCATGTTTGCCCGTTATGTTTGGATAATCGCCCCGCTGTTTGCGGCGGGGTGCGGCGGGATTAACATTTTGCCGGAACCGTTTACTCGCGAACGGGTGGACGGAAAAATTCCGGTAAAAGTAGAATTGATTCGCAAACAAGTACGGGCGGAGTTGGACGGCGTTCCAGAAGGCGAAGCGGAAGTTTTGCGATGGCAGGTGATTGAAAAAGATTATAACAAATGCCGTTTGTCATCCGCCCGTGCAACAAAATCGGAAGCGGAGGAAGTTTTCGCCGTGTGCATGTCCGAACAAGGATATGTTTATATGTTGCCGATTGACGCCGAACAATTTCATTGGGATATTGCGGAAAAAGAGGAGGGTATTTACGCAGAGGAAAAACGAGTAGCGGAAGAACGCCGAATTGCCGCTGAAAAAGAACTGGAAAAACTCCGAGTTGCCGCCGAAAAAAAAGCGGAAGAGGAACGAATCGCTGCCGAAAAGAAAGCGGAAGAGGAACGAATTGCTGCCGCTGTAAAAGCGGAACAGGAGCGTTTAGAAAACAATTTGAGAATTTATGCAAGAGACAATGAATTGTCGGAAGTGCGGCGTTTACTTTCTTTGGGCGTTAATCCTAATGCGGTGAATGATGGCGGTGTGACGGCTTTGATGGGGGCTGCATATAATGGACATGCCGAAATTGCGAAAATGCTGTTATCGGCAGGGGCGAATCCGAATGTGGTAAATAAGGACGGCTTGACGGCTTTGATAGTGGCGGGAAATAGCGAACATGCCGAAATTGCGAAAATGCTGTTAGACGGCGGTGCGAATCCGAATGCGGCGATTATTAACGGCTGGACGGCTTTGATTTTGGTAGCAAATAAGGGACATGCCGAAGTTGCGAAAATTTTATTGTCGGCGAGGGCGAATCCGAATGCGGTTGATAATAAAGGTATGACGGCTTTGATGGTAGCAGCATTGAAAGGACATGCCGAAATTATAAAGATATTGATAGCGGGCGGAGCGGAAGTTAATCAGCGTACGCCCGAAGGAAGTACAGCTTTGAGTTTGGCAAAATATAGGGGCTTTTCCGAGATTGAACGCATTTTGCGAGCGGCGGGGGCGAAAGAATAACGGCGAGGATTCCATTTCCCCGCCGTTTTTTTTTACAAAACTAAAATGAAAAATCATTATGAAAAATGACATAAATAAACAATTGATTAAAGCGTGTATTGACGACAATTTAGAGGAAGTTAATCGTCTAATTGCGGCTGGTGCGAATCCGAATGTGGTAAATAAGGACGGCTTGACGGCTTTGATATTGGCGGCATTTTATGGATATACCGAAATTGCGAAAGTGTTGTTAGACGGCGGTGCGAATCCGAATGCGGCGATTATTAACGGCTGGACGGCTTTGATTTTGGCGGCAAATAAGGGACATGCCGAAATTGCGAAAATTCTGTTGTCGGCGGGGGCGAATCCGAATGGGACGGGTAATGACAACTTGACGGCTTTAATGCGTGCGACAGTGGAAGGATATGCCGAAATTGTAAAGATATTGATAGCTGGTGGAGCGGAAGTTAATCAGCGTACGCACGACGGAGTCACGGCTTTGGATCTTGCGAAACATGGGGGCTTTTCCAAGATTGAACGCATTTTGCGGGCGGCGGGGGCGAAAGAATAGCGGCGGGGATTCCGTGTCCTCGCCGGTTTTTTTTGCGTTTTTACGAATTCGGCGGGATAGGGTTGTTTTCAACCGAAAGAGGAGATGATGGGCGAAAAGGACAAACAATTTATTAAAGCAATTATAGAATGCGATTTGAATTTGGTCAAGCAACTGATTGATGAAGGTGCGAATCTGAATGCGGTGGATGAATGGAACCAGCCGGCTTTGTATAATGTGGTAGTACGACGACTTGACGAATTTACGAAAATTCTGATTGCGGCGGGTGCAAATCCAAATGCGGCGAATAAAGACGGCATGACGGCTTTGATGTTGGCGGGACAAGAAGGATATACCGAAGTTGCAAAAATGCTGTTGTCGGCGGGGGCGAATCCGAATGCGGCAAATAAATACGGCATGACGGCTTTGATGCTTGTGGCATGGAACGGAAATGCCGAAGTTGCCGAGTTGCTGTTATCGGCGGGGGCGGATGTGAATGCGGTGACTGATAAAAGAGATAGGGCTTTTAATAAAGGCGATACGGCTTTGATGTTTGCGGCAAGGAAAGGACATGAAGTTGCGAAAATACTGTTGTCGGCGGGGGCGAATCCGAATGCGGCGAATTATGGCGGCTATACGGCTTTGATGCAGGCGGCATCATACAAAAACACCGAAGTTGTAAAAATGCTAATAGCGGCGGGGGCGGATGTGAATGCGGCGAAGTATGACGGCACAACGGCTTTGAATGGGGCGGCGAATGACGAAATTAGATGCATGTTGCAGGCGGCGGGAGCGAAATTCCGTGTCCCCGCTGTTTTAGAAAAACAAAAGAATTCCTTTTCTGTTTTTGATTTTATAATGGATATCACTGTTTTTGATATTATCATCACTATCGTCTTATTTGTTATACTTGTTTTACAAGGTTCAATCGCTTTAATAGTTTTGTCAATTGCGTTGATCTGCTTTCTTGCATTTGCTTTCGTATTTGGTCATGTTTTTTTTCTCGCCGTGGCTTTTGATTTTGGAGTTGTCGGCATAATCGCTTATGTTGCCGCATGGATTTTTATGGCTCCCATAATGATAATTTTAGGAGCTGTCGCAGGGGTTATATCTTTTATAGGGGTTCTTCTAGGATTTCTACCTTTTTTCGAAAAATGGCGGAACTTTGGCGACAAAAATGCGTAAATTTTTTTTGATTTTCCGCGTGTTTGCGGCATTTTGATTATCTACCAAATGATTCCGTATATCTACAAAATGCACACCGAAGGGGATATTTAATGGCATAATTGCGAGGCGGGGAAAAGGATTTTCGCCGCATTTTTTAATCATTATCAAAAAACAAGGAGAAAAATGATGAAGAGTGATTACAAGAAATTGTCCAAAGCCCTGAAAGATGGAAAAGTGGATGACTTTAAGAATTTGCTTAAAGAGGGCGCAAATCCGAATGCGCCTGATCACCGGCATGAATCGATTCTGCATTTGGCGGTGCGCAAAGGCAATGCCGAAAATTCCGAAATAACCGTTGATTATCTGTTAAACAAAGCGGTTAATAAGGCGAATCCGAATACGGCAACGCCGGACGGATGGACGGCTTTGATGGAAGCGGCGCATGTCGGAAAATGCAATGTTGCCAAAATTTTGTTAGAAGCGGGGGCGAATCCAAATGCGGCGAAGGGCTACGGTTGGACGGCTTTAATGTCGGCGGCATTTGAGGGACATGACAAAGTTGTAGATATTCTGTTGAAACGGGGGGCGAATCCGAATGCCGCATTAAACGCAGATTGGACGGCTTTGTTTTCCGCATATGAAGCCGGACATTCCAAAGTCGTCAAAATTTTGGAAAAGAAGGCGAAAAAATAACAAAAATCGGCGGGGATTCCATGTTCCGCCGTTTTATTTACAAAACCGAAAGGAAAAATTATTATGAAAATCAAATCTATTATTTTGCCGCTGTTTGCGGTTTTTGCGTTGATAGTTTCGCCGTCTGCTTTTACCGATGAAGGCGATGAAGTCCATCAAGGGCTTTTTGCCAATCCGTTGACGCACGCCTCTGTGCACGGCAATTTGGCGGAAGTTAAGCGGTTGCTTGCGGCGGATGCAAATCCGAATGAGGCGAATGATTACGGTACTACGGCTTTAATGTGGGCGACAAGCAAAGGACATGCCGAAGTTGCCGAGTTGCTATTGTCGGCAGGGGCTAATCCGAATGCGGCGAATATTTACGGCTTTACGGCTTTGCATGATGCAAAATGGGGACATGCCGAAGTTGTCGAGGTTTTGTTGGCGGCGGGGGCGAATCCGAATGCGGAGAATAATGTCGGCGAGACGGCTTTGATAGTTGTTGTAAGAGAAGGATATACCGAAATGGTAAAAATGATGTTGGCGGCGGGGGCGAATCCGAATGCGGCAACTAATAACGGCAGGACGGCTTTGATGGGGGCGGCATGGAAAGGACATGCTGAAATTGCCGAGATGTTATTATCGGCAGGGGCGAATCCGAATGCGGCAACTAATAACGGCAGGACGGCTTTGATGGGGGCGGCAAGGAACGGACATGCCGAAGTTGCGAAAATGCTGTTGTCGGCGGGGGTAGATGTTAATGCGGCGATTGATGAAGGTACAACGGCTTTGATGCTGACTGCATGGAAAGGACATGCTGAAATTGCCGAGATGTTATTATCGGCAGGGGCGAATCCGAAGGTGACGGATAAATCGGGCAAAACGGCTTTGATGTGGGCGGTAAGAAGAGGAAATGCCGAAGTTACCGAGATATTGTTGGAAGAGGATACGTATTTGTATGCAACAGATAAGGAAGGCAAAAACGTTTTGGATTATGCAAACGAAGAATGGTCGGAAGCGAAAACGCAAGAAGAAGCATTGGAGTATAAGCGGATTGTAGAAATGTTGCGGGCGGCGGGGGCGAAATAACAAAAACCGGCGGGGATTTCGTGTCTCCGCCGTTTTTTTAATAATCAAAAAGGATAACAATGAATAAAATTCTGAAATTCATCCTTTCGCCGGTTATTATTCCGACTGCTTTTGCGAAATCGGCGAAAAACAGCAAGGTGATGCGGGTGTTGCTATATCTATACTTGCTTGTTTTCGTTTTGACTACTCCGTATGCATGGCTTTTCGGGCTTATTCCATTATTTATTCATTTGTTATTCTTTCTGCATAAAGTAATGATGAAGGTCATTAACGAAGAATGACAAAACCGGCGGGGATTTCGAATCCTCGCCGTTTTTTACAAAACCAAAAGGAAAAATCATTATGAAAATCAAATCTATTATTTTGTCGCTGTTTGCCGCCGTGTTTGCGGCGGGGTGTGGGCGGTGATGGCGTCTTTTGTAGGTAAAATTTTACATTCTATGGTGGGGAATGGATTAACACCATTCGCTCAACTAATGCTTTGGCTGGGTACGAATCCGAATGCGGCAGTGGATGACGGATTTACGGCTTTGATGTCGGCGGCATTTGACGGAAATGCCAAAATTGCCAAGTTGCTGTTGACAGCAGGGGCGAATCCGAATGCGGTGACTAATGACGGCAGGACGGCTTTAATGGCGGCGGCAATCAAAGGACATGCCGAAGTTGCGAAAGTGTTGTTAGACGGCAAGGCGAATCAGAATGCGGCGGCTAATAAAAGCGTGACGGCTTTGATGGTGGCGGCAGGGGAAGGACATACCGAGGTTGCGAAAGTGTTGTTAGACGGCGGGGCGAATCTGAATGCAGCGAATGATGACGGCTATACGGCTTTGATGTTGGCGGCAGTGGAAGGACATGCCGAAGTTGCGAAAGTTCTGATTGCGGCGGGGGCGAATCCGAATGCGGCGAATGATAGTGGCAATACGGCTTTGCATTTGGTGGCAGTTAAAGGGCATGCTGAAGTTGCGAAAATACTGTTAGCGGCGGGGGCGAATCCGAATGCGGCGAGAGATGGCGGCTGGACGGCTTTAATGTTTGCGGCAATTGACGGACATGCCGAAGTTGCGAAAGTATTGTTAGACGGCGGGGCAAATCCGAATGCGGCGGGTAATAACGGCGAAACAGCTTTGGGAGGGGCGGCAAAAATAGGACATGCCGAAGTTGCTAAAATTCTATTATCGGCGGGGGCGAATCCGAATGCAGTGGACAACGACAGCTGGACGGCTTTGAGGTGGGCAGCATATAAGGGACATACCGAAGTTGCGAAAATTCTGTTATCGGCGAGGGCGAATCCGAATGCGGCGAATGATTACGGCGATACGGCTTTGATACTTGCATCAATATCAGGACATTCCGAAGTTGCGAAAATTCTGATTGCGGCGAAGGCGAATCCGAATGCGACGGATAATAACGGCAGGACGGCTTTGATTCAGGCAGTAGATAAAGGACATGCCGAAATTGTAAAGATATTGATAGCGAGTGGAGCGGAAGTTAATCAGCGTACGTCCAAAGAATTCACAGCTTTGGGTATAGCGAAAGCACTCGGCTTTTCCAAGATTGAACGCATTTTGCGGGCGGCGGGGGCGAAGTAGCATAATCTAACTTTGGCGGCGGTCGCTTTGTTTCATCGGCGGGCGATTGCTTTTTATTCATTCTATCCGAAAGGAGAATTACGATGAACGAAAACGACACAAATTTATTTAATGCGATTAAACTCAACAAAGATCCGGAAGAGGTCAAGCGTCTGATTAAGGCGGGGGCGAATCCGAATGCCGTGGATGATGACGAATTGACGGCTTTGATGTGGGTGGCGTGGGGCGGAGGAGGCAAAGAAGAGAAAGTAAGATTGCCCGACAATACTCGGAATTGCGTAGGGCGTATCGGTTGGACTATTTTGCCCGCAGATCCCAGAAAAGAAGATGCCGAAATAGCCGAAGTATTGTTATCGGAGAAAGCGGAGCCCAATGCGGCAAGAAGTGATGGCATCACAGCATTGATGATGGCAGCGTATAACGGACATGCCGAAGTTGTCAAGATGTTGTTGTCGGCGGGGGCGAATGTGGATGCGGCGAATGATGACGGCGTGACGGCTTTGATGGCGGCGGCACAAGAAGGGTATACCGAAGTTGTCAAAATTTTGATTGCGGCGGGTGCAAATCTAAATGCGGCGGATAAAGACGGCTGGACGACTTTGATGTTTGCGGCACAAAAAGGGCATACCGAAGTTGCTGAAATTCTGTTGTCGGTGGAGGCGAATCCGAATACGGAAAATAAATACGGCAGGACGGCTTTGGATATTGCGGAAGAAGAGGGGCATGACGAATTCATCCGCATTTTGGAAGAGGCGGGGGCGGAATAACAAAAACCGGCGGGGATTTCGTGTCCTCGCCGGTTTTTTGCGGGGATTTGGGGGTTTTGTTCTGAATTCGCAATTTGCTCTTGATATTTGTCGGGCGGGGCGGTTGGGGATTTGGGGGGATTTTCGCGTTCGCGAGAATGGAATTGGGGTTGCCGAAAAATGTTTATGCGTTGCGGGCGTTTTTGCGTCCGAATTGGCGGATTTTTCGCGCAAATAAAGCGTTTTTTTCCGATTCCGGCGGGGCAAATCGTGCGGGCGGCGATTATCCGGCGGCGGCATTTTTCTTAAAACGGAGTCGGCGGACGGACGGGCGTGCATTAAACAGGCGATTCGTATTAAAATTGAAAAATGACAATGCTAAATAACATTCTTTCCATTTTGATTTGGTTTCCGATTGCGGGCGTCCGAAACGGCGGGGGCGTTAAATCAGTTGCGGGGACGAGATGAAAATTGACATTGAAAAATTGAAACGCGAGTTGTATGAAATGGATGCCTTGCGCAAAAAAGATGATGTGCAGTGCGACACGGCGGGGCGTATTGAGCCGCAATATTTTGACGGCGATTTGTCGGAGTTGGGATTGTCGCCGAAAGTCGCCGAGGCGATGCGCAAAGAGTTGGGCGACAAAAAATTGTATCAACATCAGGCGGATGCGATTCGGGCATCAATGCGGGGCGACAATGTCGTTTTGGAATCCCCGACCGCAAGCGGCAAAACGCTATCATTCACCGCCCCGATGCTGGAAAGCGTTTGCGGCGGCGGCGGCTGGCGAATTATTTGCGGCGAATGTATTTCCGTCTTAAAACAATTGCCGGACAAATCCGCCAATTTAATTTTCGCCGACCCGCCGTACAATTTGCAATTAAAAAACGAGTTATACCGCCCGAACATGACTCGCGTGGACGGCGTTTCCGATTCGTGGGACAAGTTTGCATCTTTTGCGGAATATGATATTTTTTGCGATTCGTGGTTGCGCGAATGTCGCCGCGTTTTGGCGGATGACGGCGCGATTTGGGTAATCGGTACTTATCACAACATCGGGCGTTTGTCGCGTCTTATGCAGGATTTGGGTTTTTGGATGCAAAACGATGTGATTTGGCACAAGACGAATCCGATGCCGAATTTTCGCGGCGTGCGGTTTACGAATGCAACTGAAACTTTATTGTGGGCGAAAAAATCGGAAAAATCACGCGCGGTTTTCAATCACAAAAAAATGAAAGCGGAAAACGGCGGCAAACAAATGACGAATGTTTGGCGTTTTCCGATTTGCGGCGGGGCGGAGCGTTTGCGCGATGCGGCGGGAAAGAAATTGCATTCAACACAAAAACCGGAATCGCTTTTGCGGCGAATCATTCTCGCAACAAGCCGCCCGGGCGATGTCGTATTGGATCCTTTTTCCGGCAGCGGCACGACGGTCGCGGTCGCGCGTTCTTTGCAAAGAATCGGAATCGGCATAGAACGCGAAAAAAAATATATCACAATTTCGGCAAAACGAATCGCCGCAATTGTACCGGAGGAAATTCCCGCCGAAGATTCCGCCCCCGCCCCTCGCCGCGTACCGTTTTCGGAATTGATTGCGCGCGGATTAATTAAACCCGGCGAAACTTTGTATTCAAGCAACGGCAAATCACGCGCGCAAGTTTTGCAAAACGGCGACATTAAAATTAATGGCGCGATTAACGCCGAAGGTTCCATCCACAAAATCGGCGCGAAAGCCGCGGGGACTCCGTCTTGCAACGGCTGGAATTTTTGGTACGCGAAAACTGACGGCGGCAAAGTGTTGCTGAACGATTTGCGCGAACGGGCGCGAAAAACGGAGGCGTAATTTATGAATTATGATCAATTTTCCCGCCTTATTAACCGTACTGTTTTCTCCGATTCCAAGGTGAAACTGTTGCGGAGCATCGCTCGTCAACCGGAGAATTTTGTCGGACTTTTCCGACCGACGACGCCGGAGGTGAAAATTGCCCAAAATTTATCTCAATCTCATGAGATTAAGTTCGGCTACGCATTTGAGGAATTGGTGCGCCTGTATCTCAAAGAAAACGGATGTCAAATATTTGATTCTTCTATTGTCATTGATGGCAAAAGAAAAGATTTGGATATTTATTTTCGCAAGGATGGTAAGGATTATCTCGTGGAGCAAAAGACGCGGGATAACCACGACTCCACGAAAAAGCTCGGGCAAGCCGATGACTTTGAGAAAAAATTGGTAGCGGTGTCCGATGGCGGAAAAAAAGCGGTGTGCGGCGTTCTATTCTTTTTAGACCCCGGTATGTCCAAAAACAAAATATTCTATGAAGAGCGTCTGCCCGAGATTACACAGCGACACGGACTCGAGACGCGCCTCGTATATGGCGGGGAATTTTTTAATATGTTGTCGTTGGATGTTTGGGATGAGATTGAAAAGTATCTCATTCGGTGGCGCGCGGAATTGCCGGGATTCCCGGAATTTAACTATGACCGAAATCCGGAGGAAAGTTTTAACGAAATCAAAGACATGAGTCCCGCTGATTTTTGTAAAATTTTCACGCACGAAGAAATAGGCAAACACATTCTGCCGATTCTCTTTCCGGAGCAAAAAACGCTTAAAATGTTGGTTGACTATTGGGCGTGCAAACCCGAAGGCGTTCGGGCGCGCAAATCTGACGGCGTTCGCATTTCCCGGTTAATAAATGAACGAATTTCGGAGATGTTGCGGGCGGCGGGGACGAAAAAATGACAATGCTAAATAACATTCTTTCCATTTTGATTTGGTTTCCGATTGCGGGGGGGGTGGTGGTGTTGGTTTGCGGGGCGGCGGGGGTTTGTCCGTACCGAATTAAGGCGGGCGGGATTGCGGTATCGGGTGCGGCGTTTTTGATTTCGTTGCCGCTGTTTTTTATGTTTGATAGCGGCACGGCGGCGATGCAATTTGTTGAAGATGCTGCGTGGATAGACCGGTTTAATATCCGCTACGGGTTGGGCGTGGACGGCTTTTCAATGCTGATGATTTTGCTGAATACTTTTACGACCGTGCTTGTTTTGGCGGCGTGCTGGCAATCGGTGCAGACGCGGGTTGCAGGTTATGTGGCGGCATTTTTGATGATGTCGGGGCTGACAAACGGCGTTTTTGCGGCGACCGATGCGGCGTTGTTTTATGTTTTTTGGGAGGCGACTCTCATTCCGCTGTTTATTGTCATCGGCGTTTGGGGCGGCGAACGGCGCGTTTATGCGGCGATTAAATTCTTTTTGTATACGCTTGTCGGTTCGTTGCTGATGCTGATTGCGCTTTTGTATTTATACAACGAAACCGGCGATTTTTCTATCGCATCTTTTCACGATGTGCCGATTTCCATGACTGCACAAACATTTTTATTTTTCGCATTTTTGGCGGCGTTTGCGGTAAAAGTGCCGATGACGCCTGTGCATACTTGGTTGCCGGATGCGCATGTGGAGGCGCCGACAGGCGGTTCTATTGTGCTGGCGGCGGTGATGTTAAAACTCGGCGCGTACGGATTTTTGCGTTTTTCGTTGCCGGTCGCCCCCGATGCGAGTGTGGAATTCGCGTGGCTGATTATCGCGTTGTCTTTGGCGGCGATTGTTTATATCGGCTTGGTTGCGCTGGTGCAAGATGATATGAAAAAACTCATCGCCTATTCGTCGGTTGCGCACATGGGATTTGTAACGCTTGGATTTTTTCTGTTTGACGAACTCGGAATGAAAGGCGGAATCGCGCAAATGGTGTCGCACGGTTTTGTATCGGGCGCGATGTTTTTCGGCGTGGGCGTGGTATATGACCGGATGCATACGCGCAAAATTGCGGACTACGGCGGCATTGCAAACACGATGCCGAAATATGCGGCGTTTATGATGTTGTTTGCGATGGCGAATGCGGGATTGCCCGGCACGAGCGGATTTGTCGGCGAGTTTATGGTGATTTTGGCGGCGGTGCGCACCGATTTATGGATAGGATTGTTGTGCGCAACGACTTTAATTACCGGCGCGGCGTATACTTTGTGGATGTACAAACGCGTCTTTTTCGGCGAAATCGCAAACGATGCGGTGCGCGAAATGCGCGATGCAACACCGCGCGAAATATTAATAATGTCGCTTTTCGCCGCGCTGATAATGCTGATGGGATTGTGGCCGTTTCCATTTCTGGAAACGCTGGACGCAACAACCGCGAATCTACTCGCCCATGTGCGGGAGGGGAAGTTGTGAACAACGCGACCGCCGTTTCCTTTTTTAATGATTCGCGGAATGCGGCGGCGTTCGCGCCGTCCGACAACAAGCGGGCGGACGGGCGATATTACACGCGCGGCGATCCGTTTTCGCATGCGGCGTTTTGCGAATGGGCGCGCGTTGCCGGACTGCCGCAAGCGAAAGTTTTGGAACCGTTTGCCGGCGCGAACAATTTAATTAAGACGTTGCGCGCTGCCGGTTTGTGCGAAACATTCGCGGCGTTTGATATTTTGCCCGGCGACAAATCTGTCAAACGGCGCGATACGCTGGCGGATTTTCCGCGCGGCTTTAATGTCTGCATTACAAATCCGCCGTGGCTGGCGCGCAACTCTGCGACCCGCCGCGGATTGCCGTATCCGCAAACTCGCTACGACGATTTGTACAAACATTGTCTCGCCGAGTGTCTCGCGCATTGCGGTTATGTTGCCGCGTTGGTGCCGGAATCGTTTATTCGCGGCGGTTTGTTTACGCCGCGCCTTTCGGCGTTTGTTTCGCTGAACAACGGCATGTTCGCCGATACCGAACATCCGGTCGGACTCGCGCTTTTTGTCCCGCGCGCGCTCAATACTATTTTATATTGCGGCGCGACAAAAATCGGCGAGTTGCGGCGGTTGCGCGAATATTGCCCGCCCGCATCCCGCGATGGCGGCGGCGTTTCGTTCAATTCGCCGGACGGCAATTTGGGATTGATTGCGTTGGATAATAATTTTTGCGCGAGCATTCGTTTTTGCGAAGCGGCGGAGTTGGACGGTTACGAAGTGCGACAAAGTTGCCGCGCGATTACCAAAATTCGCGTTCCCGGACGCCCGCAAATCGGCGCGTATAATCGTTTTATCAATTCCTTTCGCAAAAACACGATGGATGTTTTTTTAACGGCATATCGCGGTTTGCGCAAAGACGGATTTTACCGCCGCCGTTTGGATTACGCGCTAGCGCGGGATATTATTTCTTATGTCGGATTCTAAAATGCCGCCGCCGGATTGGGAGGGAGAAGCGATGCGCAAAATGTGGCGCAAAAACGCCGCTGCTGTGCCGTCCGAAGTTGAGACAGGCGACAGCGGGATGATGAAAAAAATCGCGACTTATTGCGATAACTTCGGTTATGCTGCGCGGGAAGTTATTGCCAAAATTTCCGGCGATAAAATGTTTGCCGCGCACTTTGCCAAAAATCCTGGTACTCAAGGAATTCACGAACAAATCGCTGCCGATTATTTACAAAAAATTTCCCTGGTCGGAAATTTTGAGATTTTGCCGAGAAGCGGAAAGGATGCGCTGTTTATCAATGCGCGAGGCGAATTGTTAAAGCGCAAAGACAAATCGCAAACGAGTGCGCAAGATTCTAAATCGCTGGATTTTTGTTGGAAAACCGGCGGATTTGTCTGCTACGCGAGTCACAAGTATACGAAAGAATCGGGCGGGGCGCAAGACCATCAATTTCGCGATCAAAAACGGTTTCTGGAAAATTTTCGCGAACATAATAATCCGCGGGCGGCGTGTTTTGCGATTTGCGATGGCGCATTTTACACCGAAGAAAAAATGCAGGAGTTGGAAAGTGTGACGCGCAAAAAACCGCCGATAAGTTTCGCCGTACATATTGAAGATGTCGCCGAAAATTTGCAAAAACTTGCGGCATTAAAGGATAATTCGCTACAATGACCGCCGCTGAGTTGATGATTTCCGCTGCGAGTGTGGAGATATTTTTGTTTGTTGCCGGGTGCGCGGTGTTGTGCGCGGATTTGTTTTTGCCCGATTCGTATCGCGCGCGGTTGCATTGGGCGGTGATTGCCGCATTGTTGGTTGCAGCCGCCGCCGTTGCGGGATCGGTTGCGGATGCGCCGATTGCGGCGTTGCACGGATTTTTTGTTTCCGACCCGCTGGCGGCAATTCTCAAAACAACCGCATTGTTGGCGGTCGCCGGGTCGCTGGCATTTTCGCGCGGTTATTTGCAGTCGGCGGGAATGTTGCGCGGCGAATTTCATGCGCTGGCTTTGTTTGCTGCTTTGGGAATGGCGGTGATGATTTCGGCGGGGCATTTTCTTTCGCTGTATCTCGGATTGGAATTGATGTCGCTGTCGTTGTATGCGATGATTGCGATGCGGCGCGAAAGTGCGCATGCGGTGGAAGCGGCGATTAAATATTTCGTGTTGGGCGCGTTGGCGTCGGGTTTATTTTTGTATGGCGTATCGGTAATTTACGGCGCGACCGGCGGAAAATTGTACATTGCCGAAGTCGCAGAAGCCGCGGCGGCGGGCGGCGAATCGTCCATGGCGCTTTCGCTCGGATTGGTGTTTGCGTTGGCGGGTTTGGCATTCAAACTCGGCGCCGCGCCGTTTCACATGTGGCTGCCGGATGTTTACGAAGGTGCGCCTGCGCCGATGACTTTGTTTGCGGCGGCGGCGCCGAAAGTTGCGGCGATGGCGATGATGTTGCGCGTGTTGACGGATGCGTTGCCGGCGTTGCATGGCGAATGGCGCGATATGCTGATTGTGTTGGGGCTGGCGTCTTTGGCGGTGGGCAACATTACCGCTATCGCGCAAACCGATATTAAACGAATGCTGGCTTATTCGGCGATTGCGCACAGCGGATTTATGGTGTTGGGCGTGTTGGCGGGCGATGCGGACGGCGTGGCGGCGGCGGTGTTTTATGTTGCCGCGTACGCGCTGATGACGGTCGGCGGATTCGGCGTGGTGGTTTTGCTGGCGCCGGACGGACGCGAAAATGGCGCGCTGGAATCGTTAAAAGGAATGTCGTCTCGCAACATTCTCGTCGCCGGCGTACTCGCTGCGCTGATGTTGTCTATGGCGGGCGTGCCGCCGGTTGTGGGATTTGTCGCCAAACTGACGATTTTGCAGGCGGTGGCGGATGCGGGATTGGTGTGGCTGGCGGTGGCGGCGGTCGTATTTTCGGCAATCGGCGCGTTTTATTATTTGCGCGTCATCAAATTGATGTTTTTTGATCCGCCGCCGGATGGTGCTGCCGCTGTGCGTTTGTCGCCGGCGGGGGGTGCGATGGTTGCGTTGGTCGGATTTTTGATTTTGATATTGGGAATATTTCCCGGTGCGCTTTTGTCGGCATGCGAAGCGGCGGCAAAAATCGCGCTAACAACATGAACGCGCGTCCCGATTTTCGCGAACGCCGCATATCGGGAAAAACCGCGTTTCGCGGGCGCATTATAGAAGTGCAAACGGACGAAGTATTGTTGCCGGACGGCAAAACTGCTTCGCGCGAAGTGGCGCGTCATCCCGGTGCGGCGGTGATTGTGCCGCTTCTGGATTCGCAAACGGTGTTGTTGGCGTGGCAGTACCGATATCCGCTGGGGCGGCATTTGTTGGAGTTTCCGGCGGGCAAACTGGATGCGGGCGAGTTGCCGCAAAACGCAGCGGTGCGCGAATTGTTGGAAGAAACCGGCTATCGCGCGCGCAAATGGTCGCACATTCTTACGACAGAAACCAGCCCGGGATTTTGCGACGAGGCGGCGTTTTTGTATCTGGCGCAAGAGTTGGAATATGAAGGGCATCCGGGCGAGGCGGACGAGTTTGTCGCAACCGAAAAAACGCCGCTGTCGCGCGCGTTGCAAATGCTGGCGGACGGCGAAATCACAGACGCGAAAACGATCATCGGTTTGCTCTGGTTGCAACAAAAATTTTGTGTCTGATTCGCCGCCGCCGCCTGATTTCGCCGCTTGATTTGCCGCCGGAAAAAATTCGCCCGATTTTCGCGTATCTTGTATAATATGGAACGGAAAAATGATCAGTTTTAGCAACCATTTTTTAATCGCGACATCCAAACTGGATCGGTCGGTATTTTCCGATTCGGTGATTTATGTCTGCCGGCACGACGCCGATGGTGCGTTCGGTATCGTGCTGAACAAACCCAGCGATACTTCGGTGCGCGAACTTTTGGAATCGCTTAAAATTCCGCCCGCCGCCGGACACGCGAATGTTTTGCAAGGCGGTCCGGTAAAACCGGAACAGGTTTTTATTTTGCACAGTCCGCCCGGCGAATACGATGTGACGATTCGCGTGAATGACAATATCGGCGTGACGATGTCTAAGGATATTCTTTCCGCCATTGCCGAAAATCGCGCGCCCGAAAAAATGCAATTCGCTTTCGGTTATGCCGGATGGGATTCCGACCAACTGGAAAATGAAATCCGCGAAAACGCATGGATTGCCATTCCCGCCAGCCCCGATATTATTTTTGATATGCCGCCGCCGCAGCGAATGTCTGAAGCCGCCCGCCGACTCGGTTTTGACATTAAAAGTTTGTCGGCGGATATAGGTCGCGCTTGATGATTCTTCTCGCTTTTGATGTCGGACGCAAAAAAACCGGCGTCGCCGTCGGCAGTTTTTTGACCGGCGGTGCGCGCCCCGTTGCGGTTGTGTGCGGCGATGCGGGCGACCAAATTGTCGCCGCCGCAAAATATATCCGGGAATGGGCGCCGCAAATTCTGGTTGTCGGACTGCCGCGTTATTTGGACGGCGGCGAACACAAAATGACACGTTTTTGTCGCACTTTCGCCGAAAAACTGCGGGACCAATTTCGCCTGCCGGTGGAGTTTGCGGACGAACGTCTCACGACTTATTGCGCCCGCACCGAAGCCGGCAAACGCGACAAAATAGATGCGGTTGCCGCCGAAATTATTTTGCGCGACTGGATACAATCGCGGCAATCGCGCGCCGCCGAATAATTTTTTTTGACAAACTGATTTTTTTTGACAAACAAAAAGGAGTAAAAAAATGACAAACACAAACATGAACGCATTTTGGATGCCCTATTCGTCCAACAAAAATTTCAAAGCAAAACCGCGCCTTATCGCGCGTGCGGAAGGCATGTATTGCTACGATCCCGCCGGACGAAAAATGCTCGATTCCACCGCCGGACTTTGGTATTGCAACGCCGGACACTGCCGCAAACCCATCGTGGAAGCGATACAAAAACAAGCGGCACTTTTAGATTGCGCACCGACTTTTCATTTGGGACATCCTTATGTTTTTGATTTCGCGCATCGCTTGACTGGTTATTCGCCCGATGGTTTGGACGCAGTATTTCTCACCAACTCCGGTTCCGAAGCCGCCGATAGCGCGCTTAAAATCGCGCTCGCTTATCACAAAATTCGCGGCAACGGCGGACGGCAACTAATTATCGGACGCGAACGCGGCTATCATGGCGTCGGTTTCGGCGGAATGTCTGCGGGCGGTCTCGTCAAAAATCGCATGTGGTTCGGCAATCAATTGTTGCGCACCGATCATTTGCCGCACACTTGTCTGCCGCAAAATGTTTTTTCGCGCGGACAACCCGAAAACGGTGCAAACGAATGCGCCGATGCGCTTTCGGCGTTGGTTGCGTTTCATGATCCGTCCACTATTGCGGCGGTGATTGTGGAACCGGTTGCCGGTTCGGCGGGCGTTTTGCCGCCGCCGAAAGGGTATTTGCAAAAACTGCGCGCGATTTGCGATGCGCATGATATTTTGCTGATTTTTGACGAAGTCATCACCGGTTTCGGGCGGCTGGGTGCAAAAACCGCGTCCGAATTTTTCGGCGTTACGCCCGATATGTTGACTTTCGCGAAAGGCGTGACAAGCGGCAGCGCACCGCTCGGCGGCGTGTTTGTGCGCAACGAAATCCGGCAGGCGTTTTTGGATGCGGCGGGCGATATTGACATAGATTTTTTCCACGGCTACACCTATTCCGGGCATCCGCTTTCGGTTGCGGCGGGCGAAGGAACTTTGGATGTATACGAATCCGAAAAACTGATGACGCGCATCGGCGACGAAAATCTCGCCGATTATTTTGCAGACGCGTTGCATTCCATGCGCGATTTGCCGAATGTGCGCGACATTCGCAACATCGGATTTATGGGCGCGGTGGAGTTGGAAAGCGATGGAAATCCGGGGCGGCGCGCTTTCAATATTTTTGAACGCTGTTTCCACGAAAAAGATTTGTTGTTGCGCGTGACTGGCGACACGGTAGCGTTTTCGCCGCCGCTTATCGCCGAAAAAACGCATCTGGACGAAATTTTCGGCAAGTTTGCGGACGCGTTGCGGGAATATCAATAAAACCGGCGGGCGCAATGTTCAGCAACCGCCGCACACTGTTTCACGAAACTTTTTTGGTGTTCGGCGGGTTGCTGACCGCCTTGCTGTTTCTGATGTTGCTAACTTATTCGCCGAATGATCCGGCGTGGACTTCGTTGCAAAGCGCGGATACTGAAACAAAAATTCAAAACCGTCTCGGCATGGTCGGGGCGTATGTCGCCGATATTTTATTTGCAATGCTGGGCAATTCTTCGTATCTGCTTTGCATCATAATTTTTATCGCGTTGCGCGGTACTTTGTCTTCGGCGGGCAAAGGCGAACGCATCGGAGGATGGTGGTGCGCGCTCGGTTTGCTGCTTTTTATATTATCTTCGGCGGCGTTGGAACGCATTCGCTTTTCGGCATTCGCCGTGGAGTTGCCGAACGCGGCGGGGGGCGCAATCGGCGAATTGGTCGCCGGGGGAATGTTAGGATTGTTCGGCGAAACCGGTTCGGTTTTAATTCTGTTATGCATCTGGATTGTCAGTTGGAGTTTGTCGTCCAATTTGTCGTGGTTTTCGTTTTGCGAATTGATTGGCGAACGCGTGGAAAAAATATTTTTCGCCGCCGCCGCCGCATTAGAAAGACGGCGCAATTTAAGACGCGGAAAAATTGCCGGATTGCGCCGTGCCGCCGCCGCCGAAGAGTTGCGCCGCACAACTCCGCATACGCTGAGTATTTCATCTTCCGCCGCCAAAAAACCGGTGCGTTCTCGTCCGCATTCCGCATCTAAACCCGCCGCCGCACAACTGCCGCTCGCCGATTTGTCCGCCCGGACGCCGGTGTCGTCCGAAGGACTTTGGGACCGGCGTGACGATTCACGCGCGGAGTTGTCGCCGCAAAAGTTGGAAGAAATGTCCGCGCTCATAAAAGAAACCCTAAAAAGTTTCGGCATTGCCGTTGAAGTTTTGGCGGCACATCCCGGACCGGTCATTACGCGTTACGATATTCGTCCGGAAGCGGGCGTAAAAGGTGCGCAAATCGTCAGTTTAGTGCGCGACATTGCGCGCGCGTTGTCGGTATCAGGCATTCGCGTGTTGGAAACGATTCCGGGAAAAGATTGTATGGGATTGGAAATTCCGAATCAAATTCGCGAAACGGTTTATTTTGAAGATTTAATTGAAGACGATTCTTATTTGCGGGACAAACATATTTTGCCGCTGGCGTTGGGAAAAAACGCGCTTGGTGCGCCGCTGGTGGCGGATCTCACAAAAATGCCGCATTTGCTGGTGGCAGGTGCGACCGGTTCCGGAAAATCGGTTTGCATTAATGCGATGTTGTTGAGTTTGTTGCTGTCGTCCCCGCCCGACAAAATGCGCCTGATTCTCATTGACCCGAAAATGCTGGAACTCGCCTCATACAACGATATTCCGCATCTTCTCGCACCGGTAATTACCGATGTAACGCAAGTGCCCGCCGTGCTGAATTGGGCGGTGGGCGAAATGGAATCGCGTTACCGGATGATGTCCGAAACCGGCGCACGCAACATTGATTCGTACAACCGGCAAATCGCCGATTCCGCAGATGGCGAAAACAAACCGCTGCCCTATATCGTTATCGTCATTGACGAACTCGCCGATTTGATGATGACGACCGGCAAAAAAGTGGAAATGACAATCAGCCGCCTCGCCCAAAAAGCGCGCGCCGCCGGCATTCATCTTATTTTGGCAACGCAACGCCCTTCGGTGGATGTGATTACCGGATTGATTAAGGCGAATGTCCCTTGCCGCATTGCGTTTCAAGTCGCTTCCAAAGTAGATTCGCGGACGATTATCGATCAAATGGGCGCAGAAATGCTACTCGGAATGGGCGATATGCTATATTTGCCCGCCGGTACCGGCACGCCGCAACGGGTGCATGGCGCGTTCGTGTCGGACGGCGAAGTATCCCGCACCGCCGAACGCCTGCGCGAATCGGGCGAACGCAACTACGAAATAGATTTCAGTGTGCCGCCGTCCGCCGCCGGTGCGGAAGACGAAACGGATGCGGAAAGCGATGAAATGTATGATCAAGCGGTGGAAACGGTATTGTCGACAAGCCGCCCGTCCATTTCTTTGGTGCAACGAAAGTTGCGAATCGGCTACAATCGTGCCGCCCGCCTGATTGAAGCGATGGAACGGGCGGGAATCATATCCCCGCCGGACGAAAACGGCGTCCGCAAAATCATCGCCCCGAATAAATAACCGCCGCCCGATTCCATTCCCGCCCGCTTAATTTTCGCGTAAAATGTGCGGTTTTACCCCGTCATTCCCGCGAACGCGGGAATCTATTTTTACCGACAAATCCGCCGCCCCTCATTCCATTCCCGCAAATGTTTTAAGATGTCTCAAAAATGTTTTGCGAGGTCTACGAAATGTTTTAAGATGTCTCGCAAATGTTTTAACAGGTCTACGAAATGTTTTGAGATGTCTCGGAAATGTTTTGCGAGGTCTACGAAATGTTTTAAGATGTCTCGGAAATGTTTTGCGAGGTCTACGAAATGTTTTAAGAACCCTATTTTTTCGCCGCCGGAGTCCGAAAAATGCCATTTTTCAGCGATTTGCGCGTTTTCTTGCCGAACCCGCCCGTTTTTTTGCGAATTCGGGCGGGCAAAACATGCCCATCGGATTTTTGCGAACTTGATTTTTGCGAACATGCCGAACCCGCCCGTTTTTTTTGCAGATTCGGGCGGGATGTGTTATACTTTCGCCCATAGTTTACAAAAAAGGAGTTCTCAAATGAAAAATGCAATCCAAAAAATCATTATTGTCGCCGCCGTTGTAGCGGGAGTTTCGCAAGTCGCAAATGCGGCGGGATATGTGGTACGAATTGTAGAAAATATTTATGCGGCAACGAACTACCCCGAATATACCGCCGGCGTATCCGACGACGAAAGGGCTCGTTATGCCATAGCGGCGGCGGAGTTTCTATGCACGAATGCCGGAAACACTTATCTAGAATGCACTGAGACAATGGGACGGAATGCTCCGAATTTCCTTCGCACCAACTTTTCGGATTTTGTTGATGGGGGAACGCGGCATATCTATGCGTTTGCATCGTTTACCAGAAATACACGCTTTGATGTAAGGGCGGCGACCGTAGGGGATGCAGCTGTGCGGCTTATTGCAGCATGCGAAGAGAGGCATACTAGGAGCACAACCTGCACAACCGAAGTGACTAGTAACGGTTGGATATGCGGAGACGGGGACGGATTTGACATCGTTAACACCGCTCTGATTCCTCCTCGAACTCAAAACTGCAACACAGAAACGACTTCGTTCAATTTTGACAACATTGACCGCCCAAGCGATTGCCCGGATGGACAAGTTTGGGACAATACGGGATGCCTCTGGGCAACGGCGGAAGTTTGCAGTGCAATGCCGATTCCTCAAATTTTTGATAACGATTCGGAGGTCGGCAATGATGATCTCGGCGGATCTTGCATCCTGCCGAGGAATAGTAACGACTGCAGAACTTTGCACGGAAATTTGCAGCCGGTGTTTGCGGCGGACGAAGATGACAGATGCGAACCGATGACGAATTGCGGCACGGGAACGACGGGAACGGCAAATGCTCAAAATGAATGCGAATGTCTTGATGACACATATAGATTTGTTGCAGGTTCTACGACAATGTGCGCACCGATTCCGCCGGGTGCCGCAATCTGCGGGGCGAATGCGATAAATGCGGAAGATATTACGATGTGCGTTTGCGTTGACGACCATAGATTTGTTGCAGGTTCTACGACAATGTGCGAACCGATTCCGCCGGATGCCGCAAACTGCGGGGCGAATGCGATAAATGATCCGAACGATAATACGAATTGCGTTTGCGTTGACAACCATAGATTTGTTGAAGGTTCTGCGACGAAATGCGAAGCGATTCCGCAAACAAGCGGCGGCGGAAATGGCAGCGGCGGCAAGTTTATTCTTAGCGGAATCGGTTTGTTTTGGGCGGTTTATTCATGGAAAAACGGTGCGGGCGAATTCAACTTTTCGCCCGATGTCGGCTACGCCTTCACCGAAAGCGGCTACTCCGCAAACGCCGCCGGACAACTCAATTTCCGTGACGAAAATCTGCATATTTATTGGCGTGCCGGTCAACAAAACGCAAACGGCAACTTCGGCGATTTGCGTTACGAAAGCGGCGGAAAATACACGGCGGATTTTTGGACAGCAACATTTTCCGAATCGATTTCCGGCGAAACGGCGAATTATGATTTTTCGCTTTCGGCAAATTTACAAAACAGAATCTGGAATATATCGCCCGTTTACCGTTTGCATTCCGAATGGAAAGAATCCGATTCCGGCATAAAAACCGATACTCGCAACGAATTAAATTTGCAAGGAAATTTCCGTTATAACGGCTGGACAATCCGCCCCGCCGCCGGTTTCCGCTGGCAAAATGCAAACGATTTTTCCGAAAATGCCCGATTCCAAATAAACGCGATTCATCGGTTTTAATTTCGGAAAAAAAAGAAAAGGCGGCGGGGAAACTCGCCGCTTTTTTTGGTTTACTCGCCCCTGACATTTGTCGGGGGCGAAATCAGCCGCAGCAGTTTACTGCTGCAAAACCCGGCATTTTCCGCGAACGATAGAATCGGGGGGCGGAGTAAACTCCGCCGTACTTGTTTCGCCCCCGACAAATGTCGGGGGCGAGTCATGAACGCGGAAAATGGTAAATTTTATTTTCGGCGGAATTTCGCCGCGTTCACCTCGTCATTCCCGCGAAATCGGGAATCCATTTTTACCGACAAATCCCCGCATTTATCTCGTTTTTTGCAAAAAAAATTCGCGGAAATTCCAAAATTAATCGCCCCGAATGGATTCCCGCTTTCGCGGGAATGACGGCGTTTTTTCGCGGAATTCCATCTTTGCGGAAGTTAGGGGCGGGCGGGGCGGACGGTGATTTGTCCGGCGGCGTTTTCGTTTATGGTGTATTGTTTTCCGGTGACAACATTGCCTTCCGATTCTGCCATCGCCAGCGGGTCTATAACTCGCGTTCGCAATAAACGTTCCACGGCACGGGCGCCTGTTTCGGGCGATAATCCGTCTCGCACGAGAGAAGCGTGCAATCGTTTTCCCGCCCGCACGGTAATTTGTTTGTCGGTGCGCAAACGGTCGTTCAATTCGCGCAATCGCAAATCCACAATTCGCGCAACTGCTGCGCGCGATAGCGGTTGAAAACGAATGACCGCATCCAGCCGGTTGCGAAACTCCCGCGAAAAACGCCGCGAAATCTCTTCCGCCCCCGCTGCCGCCGCATCATCCCGCCCGAAACCGGCGGGCGCGCGTTCCCATTCCGCCGCCCCGGCGTTGGAAGTCATTATTAAAATCGCGTTGGAAAAATCGGCACGGCGTCCGGCGTTGTCGGTCAGCGCACCGTAATCCATCACTTGCAAAAAAATATGCAAAATATCGGGATGCGCCTTTTCAATTTCGTCCAATAATAAAACCGCGTCCGGATGACGGAAAATTTGCTCCGTTAAACCGCCGCTTTGTTCAAATCCGACATAGCCCGGCGGTGCGCCGATAAGACGCGAAACGGAATGCGATTCCATATATTCGGACATGTCAAAACGCAAAAGTTTTGCGTCCAATGCCGCCGCGAGTTGTCGCGCCATTTCGGTTTTGCCGGTGCCGGTCGGACCCGCAAACAAAAACGCCCCCGCCGTGCGTCCGTTGTCGTGATAGCCCAGCCGCCGCCGCAATACTGCCGCCGACAAATGCGCCGCCGCCTGCGGTTGTGCCATTACTTTCGCCGACAAATGCGCCGCCAGATTCGCCGCGTTTTCGCTGTCTTTCGCGGGCAATCCCGCAGCCGTTCGCGCGACGATAATAATATCGTTTTCGGCAACCGGCGACGAGTCGCCGCGCAGTTTTTTTTGCGAACCGGCATCGTCCAGCAAATCTATCGCTTTGTCCGGCAAAAAGCGCGAAGGCAAAAATCGCCGCGAATAGCGCACCGCAAAATCCGCCGCTTGCGGTGCATATTTAACGCGATGATGGGCGGACAATCCGGTTATTACGCCGGATAAAATTACTTGCAATTCGCGTCCGCCCGGTTCTGCAATGTCAATTTTGTGAAATCGCCGCGACAATGCCGCATCGCGTTCAAAAATGCGGCGATATTCGGCGTAAGTTGTCGCACCGATGCATCGCACGCCGCCGGTCAGCAGCGGTTTCATTAAATTGGCGGCATCCAGCGCGCCGCCCGATACTGCGCCCGCGCCGATGATGGTGTGAATTTCGTCTATGAATAAAACCGCGTTCGGGCGGGCGCGACATTTTTCGAGTAACTGCCGCATCCGTTGTTCAAAATCGCCGCGGTATTTTGTGCCGGCAACCAGATCGCCGACGGAAATGGCGGTTAGCGAAAAATCCGCCAAAGACGGCGGCGCATCTTCGCGCAATGCGTAGTGCGCGAGTTTATGTACGACGGCGGTTTTGCCCACGCCCGGCTCGCCGACCAAAATCGGATTATTTTTGTATTTGCGTCCGATAACGCGTACGATTTCGGCAATTTCCGCGTCTCGTCCGAACGGTTTTTCCAGCCGTCCGGCGGCGGCGAGGGCGACCAAATCGTTTTCGGTATCGGCGGCGGATTGCGATTGCGGTTGCGATTCCAATTCGGCGGTTTTGAAGGCGGATTTTTGATTTGCATGCGCCAGTACTGCCAGCCGTTCAACGCCGTGTTTGCAAAGATAATAGGCGGCACGCGAATCGGGTTCGGCGAAAACCGCCGCCAAAACATGCGCGCCGGAAACGCCGCCGGATGAATAGGTGCGCGTTTGCAAAACCGCCCGCTTAATGACGCGGTCAAACTCGGCGGTCGGTGCGGGGCGTTTCGCGCCCGAATGCGATTTTTGCGATTCAATGCAGTGCGCCAGATCTTGCCGCAAACTTTCCACATCCGCCTTGCAACGCGACAAACAATGGCGCACCGAAGAGTTGTCTATCAGTACCAAAACCAGATGTTCCAGCGTAACCGCCTCCAGCCGCCGCCGCCTCGCGTCGGTATAGGTGAAGTTAATGTTATCCTCCAACTCCGGCGTAATCATCATCTTAATAAGTATAATGCAAACTTCGCCGCAAAGCGGGAATTAATTTGCGGCGGATTTTTTTACGGACAAATCGCCCGCGATTTTCATAACGCCGCCGCCTCGCCGTCAAAAATGTTTTCGTGCAAATTCGGATTTTCGCGGGCGTAATCGCGCGCCGTTTTGCCGCCCGATTCCGCAAAATCCGGATTCGCGCCCGCTGCAAGAAGAAGTTTTATGATTTCGCCGTGTCCGCCCGCCGCCGCCTGATGTAAAGCCGTGTTGCCGTCTTCGTCCGCCAAATCGGGAGACGCTTTTGCCGCCAAAAGCATTCGGACAATTTCGGTGCGTTTGCGGTATGCCGCCAAATGCAAAGGTGTGCCGCCGGTATCGGTCGCCGCATCCGGATTCGCACCCGCTGCGAGTAGCATTTCGGCGATTCCGATATTTCCGAAATACGCCGCCCAATACAAAGCGGTTTCTTTGTTTGCGGTCGCCGCATTTGGATTCGCCCCCGCCGCCAAAAGTAGACGAACATTTTCGGCATTTTGCGCAAATGCCGCCTGAAATAAAGGCGTTCCGCCGTCCCGCGTTTCCGCATTCGGATTCGCCCCCGCCGCCAACAATGCCGCAACGATTTCGCCATCTTCGCCGCCCGCCGCAAAATGCAAAACCGTCCATTCGGAACCGGAGTGCGCGTTCGGATTTCCGCAAAACTTCAATAGCATTTTGGCAATCGCGGAAAAATTTCCGATAACTGCCAAAGTCAAAAACGAATCGCACAAGGTTGTCGAAGGCGGTGCAAAAATTTCGTCCGCTTCCGATTCGGCAGCGGCGGACGGCGAAAACGCCGCGATTATAGCGACCAAAACGGCGGATAAAACGGCGGATAAAACGGCGGATAAAACAGCGTTTTTCATTGCGGCGAATCTTGCGCAATTATAAAACATGGTTGCGGGCGGCGGAAATTTGGGATTCGCCGCCGCGGCGGGTTAAAATAAAAATCCGCCGCACGAATTTACGCGGCTTTGGAAAAAATAATGACAGCAAAATCCGCCGGTGCAAAACTTCGCCTTGCAATGAAAGAGGAAAATCCTCTTCTCGTCGCCGGCACGGTCAACGCTTTTTGCGCGATACTCGCCGAACACGCCGGTTTTCGCGCGATTTATCTTTCCGGCGGCGGAGTTGCCGCTTGTATGGGAATGCCCGATTTGGCGGCGACAACAATGCACGATGTCATCGCCGATGCCGGACGCATCACCGCCGCCTCGCCGCTGCCGTTGTTGGTGGACGCCGATACCGGATTTGGTTCGTGGATTAATATCGCGCGGACGACAAAAGAACTCGCGCGAGTCGGTGCGGCGGGAATGCATTTGGAAGATCAGATTCAGGCGAAACGATGCGGACATCGCCCCAACAAATCTCTCGTGCCGCCCGCCGAAATGGCGGACCGCATCCGTGCCGCCGTGGATGCGCGCGACAACGCCGAATTCGTTATTATGGCGCGCACCGATGCGTTGGCGAATGAAACGCGCGATTCTGCCGTTGCCCGCGCAAAATTGTACGCCGATGCCGGCGCCGATATGATTTTTGCCGAAGCCGCGAAAAGTTTGGATGATTATCGCGCTTTCAAAACCGGATGCGGCGTGCCGGTGCTGGCAAACATTACCGAATTCGGGCAAACGCCGATGTTTACCGCCGCCGAATTGCAAAGCGCTGGCGTAGATTTAATGCTGTTTCCGCTGTCCGCATTCCGCGGGATGAACCGCGCCGCCGCCGACATATACGCCGCCATTCGCAAAGACGGCGGACAAAAATCGGTTGTTGCGATGATGCAAACGCGCGATGAATTGTACGAACGCCTTCGCTATCACGATTACGAAAAGAAAATGGATTCCCTTTTTGGAGGACAACAATGAGCACAAATCAAGGATTGCGCGGCGTATATGCCGGGCGCACCGCCATCTGCACATGCGGTCACGACGGGCGCGGGTTAGATTATCGCGGTTATCGCATAGAAGATCTCGCAACAAGTGCGGGATTTGAAGAAACCGCGTTTTTACTTTTGCACGGCGAGTTGCCGACTGCCGCCGCACTGACGGCATTCAAAACGCGCCTCGCCGGACTTCGCGAATTGCCGCCTGCGGTGCGGGATACGCTGGAACGAATCCCCGCGCACGCCCATCCGATGGATGTGATGCGCACTGCGTGTTCGGTTCTCGGTGCGGTGGAAGCGGAAGACGAAGACGACAAAAAAACCGCCGAACGCTTACTCGCTTTTTTCCCGTCCGCAATTGGTTACTGGCACCGCTTTGTGCAAACCGGCGAACGCGCGGAAGTCGACACGCCGGACGAAGATATTGCCGCGCAGTTGTTGCGGCTGATTACCGGCGCACCGCCCCAAAAATCGCATGTCGCGGCGATGAACATATCGCTGGTACTGTACGCCGAACATGAATTTAACGCCTCTACTTTTACCGCGCGAGTAGTGACGGCGACTTTGTCCGATTTTCATTCGGCGACAACCGCCGCTATCGGTGCGTTGCGCGGTCCCTTGCATGGCGGTGCGAACGAGGCGGCAATGGCGCTCATAGAACGCTTTTCGTCGCCCGCTGCGGCGGCGGCGGGAATTGAAAAAATGCTGGCGGCAAAAGAAAAAATTATGGGATTCGGGCATGCTGTTTATTCCGAATGCGACCCGCGCAGCGACATTATCAAAAGCGAATCGCGGCGGCTGGCGGCGGGGCATCCGGATGCGCATTTGTTTCCCGTTTCCGAGGCGGTAGAAAAAGTGATGTGGGACGAAAAAAAGTTGTTTCCGAATCTGGATTTTTACAGCGCTTCGGCGTATCATTTTATGGGCGTTCCGACGCCGCTTTTTACGCCGATTTTTGTCGTGTCGCGAATGGCGGGATGGGCGGCGCACATTATGGAGCAGCGCGCCGACAACCGTCTTATTCGCCCTAACGCCGAATATATCGGTCCGGCGACTCGCCCGTTTACGCCGCTGGCAGAACGGGGATGAACGCGTCCGCCGCCTGATGAGGTTGACATCGGCGGGGGATGGCGGTATAATTTTAATTTTTTCTTGGAGCAATCGGGAATGTCCAGAGTTTGTCAGGTAACCGGAAAAGGCGCGATGAGCGGCAACAATGTATCGCACGCGAACAACAAAAACAAGCGCGTGTTTTTGCCGAATTTACACAAAAAACGCTTTTGGGTGCCGTCCGAAAAACGTTATATTACTTTGCGCGTGTCCTCGCACGGCATTCGCACGATTGACAAACGCGGCATTGAAACCGTCGTCGGCGATTTGCGCCGCCGCGGCATGCGCATTTAAGGGGAAAAACCGCAATGGCGAAAAATATCCGCGAGAAAATTCGTTTGGTGTCATCCGAAGGCACCGGGCATTTTTATACGACTTCCAAAAACAAACGCGAACATCCCGAAAAAATGGAAGTCCGCAAATACGACCCGAAAGCCCGCAAACACACGCTTTACAAAGAAGCAAAAATTAAATAGCGGCGCGCGTTTGCCGATTTCGCCGGTTTTACGGCATTGTCATTAAAATGTTTTTTGCCGACCATCCGCCGCCGCAATGAATTTTTACAACCGCTACCCGCGCATTGTGCGGGTGGAAACGCGGGCGCCGTATTTTCTTTTTCTGGAATTCAACAACGGCGCGACCCGCCGCTACGATGTTTTGCCGCTGTTGAAAAAAGAAATGTTTGCGCCGTTGAAGAATCCCGCCTTGTTTCGTGCGCCGCAAATTGAACCGCACGGAGTTGCGGTGTCGTGGTCGCCTGACATTGACATTAGCCGCGATGAATTGTGGACGAACGGAAAGCCGGTTTAACGCGGACGAATCAGGCGGCGCGGGTTTGTCGCCAGTTTTCCATTTCTTCGGCGGCGCGTTGCTGCAAAATTTGGCGGCGCAAATAATCCATTCCGCGGTCGCCCTTGCTGCGATTGCATCGCGCGCAAAGCAGTTGAATATTGTCGTCAATGTCTTGCCCGCCGCGTTTGCGCGCGATAATGTGATCGTTTTCCAAGTCGCGCAAATCCGTTTTGCGTTCGCATCCGCGGCATTGTTCGTTTTGATGTTTGTATAAACGGGCGCGCAAAATGCGATCTTCGGTGCGCATTCCGCGCAAATCGGTGCGCTTCGGCGGATTGCGCAAATGCGCGATGTCGTCCGCCGCATTGACAAGCACGCGGTCGGATTCTTTGCGAAGTCGCTCCACGACAAGATTTGCCGCCTCTTCGGACAAATCCATTCCCAGCCAGTTGCGCCCGAGTTTTTCGGCGGCGAGGCAAGTCGTTGCGCAACCGCAAAACGGGTCTACAACCAAATCGCCCGCATTGCTGGATGCGTTTATGATTCGTTCCAAAAGCGCAACTGGTTTTTGAGTCGGATAGCCGGTCGCCTCCAAAGAATTGCCCTGCACGGGATTCACATCAATCCATACATCTCCGGGATTTTTCCCTTGCGCCGCCAACTTTGCCGCCGAAACTTTGTAGCGCGGCTTTCCCCGTTGCGCTCTTGCAAGCGTTTCGGGGTTGTATTTAACCGCAACTGAATGTAGGTTAAATAAATAGTCGGAAGATTTTGAGTACCAAAAAACATTTTCATGCTTTTTTCCGAATCTGGATTTTGAACTCGCGCCTTTTATAAAATGCCAAATCAATTCATTCCGAAAATTTTTCGGTCCGAAAATTGCGTCCATCAAAAGTTTTACGCCGTGCGACATTACCGGGTCGCAGTGATAATAAATGCTGCCGGTCGGTTTCAGAACGCGCCGCATTTCCAAAAGTCGGACGCCCATATAAATCAGATACGCCTTCCAACTTTCGCCGTTGACTCGCGCCATCGCGTCAATTAAATCCACCGCTTCGGGAAAATATCGCGCCATTTCGTATTCGTGGTCGGCGTGAATATCGGACAAATCCCAAGTGTCTTTGAATTCCGCCATCGCCCGCCGCCCCGCCGCCTGCACGGGATTCGCCCATTGCTTTCCGGAATTGAACGGCGGATCCAAATAAATCAAATCCGCCGTTTCCGAATCCATACTGCGCAAAAACGGCAGATTATCGCCGGTATAAATCGCGCGTTGCGGCAATAAAAAATTGGATTGCATCGCCTCCCTCTCGTAATCACCAAAATCCGGCGCAGAGCCGGGCGCTGATTACAAAAACGACAACGCGTTTGATAGTCCCGCTTATTCCCGCCGCGGATTCTCGAAAGAGTCCGCCACGGTTTTATATGCCACGGACGCCCGACAAGGGGCGCGCTGTGTTTTTGTAATCGGAAAGATTGTAGCACAAATTCCAAAATGCGAACGCACGGGAATTTTTCGCCCCGCGCCGACATTTGCAAAAAATAAATCGCGGAAAATGCCGCCCGCAAAAACATGCCTTAAAAAAAGGCATCCCCAAGGGGATTCGAACCCCTGTTGCCGCCGTGAAAGGGCGGTGTCCTAGGCCTCTAGACGATGGGGACCCGGGATGATTTTGTCTGGTGGAGATAAGCGGATTTGAACCGCTGACCTCTTGCATGCCATGCAAGCGCTCTACCAACTGAGCTATACCCCCGCCGCAAGACGTTATTTTAATTCATATCCGCCCGGTTTCGTATACTCCACTGATTGCGATGCGCAACGCACCGCCGAAAATATGGTATATTCGCAACACAGGAGGCAATCAATGGAAACCCGTCCGCTCGGTCATACCGGAATTCAAGTCAGTGTCGTCTGTCTCGGCACGATGACTTTCGGCGAACAAAACACTGCCGAAGACGCGCGCGAACAATTGGATTTCGCCGTTTCCGAAGGCATTAATTTTATCGACACCGCCGAAATTTATGCGGTGCCGGTTTGTGCCGAAACTTATGGCAAAACCGAAGAAATTGTCGGCGATTGGTTGGTGCGCCGCAAAAAACGCGATGATGTCGTCATCGCCACAAAAGTCGCCGGACCGAAAATAAGTTGGATTCGCGGCGGTTCGCGCTTGACTCGCAAACACATTGTTGCCGCCGCCGAAGACAGTTTGCGGCGGCTGAAAACCGATTATATTGATTTGTATCAGACGCACTGGCCCGACCGCAATACCAACTTTTTCGGGCGTCCGAACTATCGGCACGATGAAAATGAAAACGCTACACCGATTGCCGAAACGGTGGCGGCAATGCGCGAATTGCAAGATTCCGGCAAGATTCGCGCTTTCGGAGTTTCCAACGAAACGCCGTGGGGAATGCTGGAACATTTTCGTCTGGCGATTGATTCCGGTGCGCCCCGTCCGGCGTCCGTGCAAAATCCTTACAATCTTCTCAACCGTTCCTACGAAATCGGAATGGCGGAAATTTCCATGCGCGAAAACTGCGGTTTACTGCCTTATTCGCCGCTCGCTTTCGGTGCGTTAAGCGGAAAATATCTCGGCGGCAAAAAACCGGAAGGCGCGCGATTGTCGCGTTGGGGCGATTATTTTCGCCGCTACACCACCGACAAGGGAGTTGCGGCAACCGCCGATTACGCCGCCTTCGCCGAAAAACGCGGGATGTCGCCGGCGCAACTCGCTATCGCGTTTTCCGTTCATCAGCCGTTTGTCACTTCGTCCATTATCGGTGCGACGACGATGTCGCAACTGCGCGAAAATATCGCCGCCGCCGCATTGCAATTGGACGAAGAATGCCGCCGCGATTTGGAGACATTGGGCGAAAAACATTTCAATCCTTGCCCGTGAACGAGGACGCGCGTTTGTTCGCGGACGGCGAAGATGCCGCATTGCGGACTTTGCGAAACACTTTCGGTTACGCCGATTTTGTCGGCAAACAACGCGAAACCATCGGGCATGTGCTGAATGGCGGCGATGCACTCGCGTTGATGCCGACCGGCGGCGGCAAATCGCTGTGCTATCAAATTCCCGGAATTTTACGCGAAGGTGCGGCGATTGTCGTCTCGCCGCTTATCGCGCTGATGAAAGATCAGGTGGATGCGTTGCGGCAGTACGGCGTGCGCGCTGCCGCCGTCAATTCTTCGCAAAGCGCGAAACAAACCGCGGCGGCGGAAGCGGAATTCGCGCGCGGCGAGTTGGATTTTTTGTATATCGCCCCCGAACGATTGCTCACAGAACGCGGTTTGGAAACGGTGCGGCGCGGCAAAATCGCGTTGTTTGCGATTGACGAAGCGCACTGCGTTTCGCAATGGGGGCATGATTTTCGTCCGGAATATTTGCGTCTCGGCGAACTCGCGGATCTTTTTCCGCATGCGCCTCGCCTCGCGTTGACCGCGACCGCGGACGAACGAACGCGAAAGGAAATTGTCGACAAACTGCGTTTGCGCGATGCAAAAATTGTTGTCGCGAGTTTTGACCGTCCGAATATCCGTTTTTCGGTAGCGCGGCGGGAATCGGGGCATCGCCAGATTTTGGATTTTTACCGGCAAAATCACGACGGGCATTCGGGAATCGTTTATTGCATATCGCGCGCCCGTGCCGAAAGCGCGGCGGAGTTTCTCGCGGCGGCGGGCGTGCGCGCATATCCCTATCACGCCGGAATGGACAAGGCGGCGCGCACCGATTATCAGGAAAAATTCATTTACGAAGAAGGCGCGGTGATGTGCGCGACTGTTGCTTTCGGTATGGGAATTAACAAACCGGATGTGCGTTTTGTCGTGCATGCCGATATGCCGAAAAATGTGGAAAGTTATTATCAGGAAGTCGGGCGCGCCGGACGGGACGGATTGCCGGCAAATGCCCTTCTTCTTTTCGGATTGAAAGACGCGGCGCAAATCCGGCGATGGATTGCCGAAAGCGACGCGCCCGAAGACATTCGCCGGATAGAGGGGCAAAAACTGGACGCGCTGATGGTGTTTTGCGAAGCGACAGAATGCCGCCGCCGCGCGCTGTTGCGATATTTCGGCGAAGAATACGAATCGCCTTGCGGCAACTGCGACAACTGCATTTCGCCGCCGCAAATGTGGGACGGCGTTGTAGCGGCGCAAAAGTTTTTATCTTGCGTTGCGCGCACCGGCGAACGATTCGGCGCGGGACAAATCACCGATGTGTTGCGCGGGCGCGACACCGAAAAAGTGCGCAAGTTTCGTCACGACAAACTCAGCACTTTCGGAATCGGCGGCGAGTTGTCGGAACGGGAATGGCGTTCGGTGGCGCGGCAACTTATCGGTGCGAATCTTCTTTCGCCGGACGCCGAAGGACACGGCGCGCTAAAACTCAACGCCGATTCATGGAAAGTCATGCGCGGTGAACGCGAAGTACAATTTCGCCGCACCGAACACCCGCCGAAATCGCGCGGCGACAAACGCGACAAACCCGCCGCCGCCGATTTGGACGAACGACAGACCGCCGTTTTTCATGCGTTGCGCAAAACGCGCATGCGTTTGGCGAAACAGCGCGCCGTGCCGCCTTATATCATTTTTAACGACCGCGTGCTGGCGGAAATCGTCCGCCGCCGCCCGCAAAACGAGGAAGAATTCGGCGCCCTCCACGGTGTCGGCGAAGCGAAACAAAGATCATTCGCGCACGAGTTTATTAAAACCCTGCGCGAATGCGAATAATATTTCGTCCGCGTACCGTTCGCGCACCGTTCTCGCACGAAAGGGAATTAAATCCCGTTCCGCACCGCGCGGCGATTGATTATAAAGGCGTTACGTTTGAGGCGAGGGGACCCTTTGCGCCGTCCGTCACTTCCATCGTTACTTTTTGACCCTCGCGCAAAGTTTTGCGTCCGCTGCCGTTGATGGAATTGAAATGGACGAACACATCCCTTTCACCGTTGTCGCGCGCGATAAAGCCGAAACCTTTGTCATCGTTGAACCACTTGACCGTACCGGTCACTTCATTTGCCATTTTTTTTACACTCTCTTTGTTTTGTTAATATCCGTCGTCTGCGCGACTTCGCATATTTTAACACAAACGCGCGGGCAATTAACAATTTCGCGATAATTTTTACCGAAAATCGCGCGCAATGTCGCGCAAAGTGGAAAAATTGTTCAGACGGAAACGCGTTCTAAATATTCGCCGCTGTCGGTGCTGACACGAACGGTCTCGCCGGTGGAAATAAACGGCGGCACCATCACGGTAATGCCGGTTTCCATAATCGCCGGTTTGTAGGAAGACGATGCCGTCGCGCCTTTCGCTTGCGGGTCGGTGTCCGTGATTTTTAAATCCACCGAAGACGGCAGTACCACGCCTATCGGACGGTCGTCGTAAAAATTGACTTCCACCGGCATATCCGGCAGCATATAACCCTCGCACCCTTCAAAAAAATCCGCACCCAAACCGGTCTGCTCAAAAGTTTCCTCGTCCATCATAATAAAGTTTTCGTCTTCGCGGTACAGAAAACGCATTTTTCGCTGTTCGACAAACGGGCGTTCTACTTTTTCGTCGGTGCGCAGACGGAAACTGTTTTTGGTGCCGCCGGCGATGTCTTTTGCCTCCACTTGCATATATGCACCGCCGCGTCCGCCGACATGTACATGTCGCGATTTGACGACACGCCACAGCCGTCCTTCCATTTCTATCAGGATTCCTCCGCGCACTTCGGTCGCCGCAATTTTCGTCATTTTTTCATCCGTCCAATTTGCAGTAAAATTGGTATTATAACCTTTTAACTATCTGTTTATGGAATTTTCCCCGATTACCAACCTGATGCTGGTCGCTGCGTCCGCCTTTGTGATGGTGATGGCGTTGACCTTGTTGCGTTGGCCCACAATACCCGCCTATTTCATCGCCGGCATTATGACCGGTCCTAGCGGGGCGGGCATTTTGCACAACAACGAAACCGCGCATTTTCTCGCCGAAATCGGCGTAATTTTGCTGTTGTTTACCATCGGATTGAAATTTAGTTTGCGGGCGTTGCGGACGATTCGCCGCTATGTTTTTTGGCTGGGCGGTGCGCAGACCGCGTTGACCGGAATGTTGTTCGGCGTGCCGACATGGCTGCTGACCGGAAATCCGATAACCGGTTTGCTGGTCGGTTCGGTGGCGGCAATGTCGTCTACGGCGGTGGTCAGTCAAATTTTGATAGACGAAAATATTCTCTCCTCGCCGACCGGCGAACGGGCGATTGGCGTTTTGCTGTTTCAAGATTTGGCAGTGATTCCGCTGATTGTTATTTTTTCGGCGGGCGGCGACAGCGCATCGGTTTTGCAATTGACCGCGATTGTGGCGGTAAAAGTAGCGGCGATTATGGCGATTGTTTTGTTTGCGGGCGCACCGCTGATGTCGCGCTGGCTAAACTTTGTTGCAGGATATGGCGGCAAAGAGTTGTATATGTTAAATCTGGTAATGCTTATCGGATTGTTGTCGGGTTTGTCGGCAGCCGCCGGATTGTCATATGCGTTGGGGGCGTTTGTCGCGGGAATTTTAATGTCGGAAACTTTGCATCGCCATCGCGTATCGCGGATTGTGGAACCGTTCCGGCATATTTTTCTCGGTTTTTTCTTTATGTCGCTGGGCGTGTTGGTCAATCCTTCATATCTCGCCGAAAACTGGGCGGCGGTATTGGGGGCGGCGGCGTTGCTGGTTGCGGCGAAAGGACCGCTGGTTTATTTTTGTGCCCGCGCGTTGGGAACGCACGCCAAAACGGCGATATACGCGGCTTTGCTGTTGTGCGGGGCGGGCGAATTCGGATTTGTCTTGCTGACTTTGGCGAAAACTTCCGAAGTGATAGAAGAACCGCTTTTTCAACTTTTGTTGTCGGCAAATCTTCTCGCCCTGATTGTTATGCCGTTTTTGTGGCGCAAACGCGAAGTGGCGACTCGCATGTTGGCGGGGCGGGAATGGCTGACAGACGCGCGCAAAATGACCGAAAATCTTTCGCGCACGGCGCATTTGTCGGGGCATATCGTGATTTGCGGTTTCGGGCGCACCGGACAGGCGATTGCCGGAATCTTGCGCGAAGTGTCGCTGCCTTATGTCGCGCTGGAAGAAAATCACCAAATTTTGCGCACAGTCGGCGGCGCGGACAATGTCATTTACGCCGAAGCGTCAGGGGCGGACGGTTTGTCGGGCGCGAATATCGCACGGGCGCGCGCGCTGATTGTTGCGTTTGTAGACCCGGTCGATTCGTGCATTGCAGTGCGGGAGGCGCGGCGGATGCGAAAAAATTTGCTGATTATCGCGCGCGCCGACACCGTGAAATTCGCCGATGAATTGATTGCCGCAGGTGCCGACCATGCGTTTGTGGACGCGCACGAGTTTGGTTTTTCGGCGGCGAAACTTTTGGCGGCGAAAGGATACGGAATGGACGGGCGGGATGTTGCGCATTCTATTGTCCGCGCGCGTACGCGGGAAAATCCGTTTTTTACCGGCGAATTCGGCGACAGCAACGACGATTCGCCGACCGCCGCGCATTTTGCGGGGTGCATTGCGCGGTATGAAATTCCGTCTTTGCAAGAGGCATTAGGCGAGTGCCGCCTGATTTCGTGGATGCGCGAAGGCGAAGCGATGGACACGCAAGATTCCGCCCGTCCGGCGCGCGCGGGAGATGAGTTTGTCATTTTCGGAGATGCTGCCAAAATCGCCGCCGCCAAAACAAATCTGGAAGAAAAAGGAGAATAAATGCGCGCGAGTTTATTTTTTATTCATTCCGGCAAAGAAACGCCCGCCGAAGCGGAACTCGTCAGTCACCGCCTGATGTTGCGCGCGGGTTTCATCCGCAAACATGCGGGCGGAATTTATTCGTGGCTGCCCGCAGGATGGCGCACGGCGCGCAAAATATCGGCAATTGTCCGCGAAGAAATGGATGCCGCCGGTTGCGCCGAAGTGCGAATGCCGTCCGTACAACCCGCGCAACTCTGGGAAGAATCGGGGCGATGGCGCGAATACGGCGCGGAATTGTTGCGTTTTGCCGACCGTCACGGACGCGATTTTTGTATGGCGCCCACGCACGAAGAAGTCGTCACCGATATCGTCCGTGCGCATATTTCTTCGTACCGCCGCTTGCCTTTTAATTTGTATCAAATTCAAACAAAATTTCGGGACGAAATTCGCCCGCGTTTCGGCGTTATGCGCGCGCGCGAATTTTTAATGAAAGATGCCTATTCGTTTGATGCGGATGCGGACGGAATGCGGCGCAGTTACGAAACAATGCGCCGCGCCTACTGCCGCATTTTTGACCGCATCGGATTGCGCTATCGGATGGTGGAAGCCGATTCGGGAACCATCGGCGGCAGCGTCTCGCACGAATTTATGGTGCTTGCAGATTCCGGCGAAGAAGTTATTTTATATTGCGAAGAAAGCGGTTATGCCGCTAATGTGGAACGCGCCGCTTGTTTGCCGCCGCCCGACAAACGTCCGCCGCCCGCCGCGGAAATGAAAAAAATTCATACGCCGAAAATCAAAACAATCGCCGCGTTGCGCGATTTTTTGGGAACGGACGCACCGCCGTTGTCGCGCAATATCAAAACAATGTTGGTGCGCGGTGCGCGCGGGGCGGCGGCGATTTTGCTGCAAGGCGGGCATTCTTTAAATCTGACAAAAGCCGCGGCATTGCCGGAAATCGGCGGCGGGGCGGCACTCATTCCGCCCGAAGAAGCGGCGGCATTGACGGGGGCGAATTTCGGTTCGCTGGGACCGGTCAATATGCCGCTGCCGGTTGTTGCCGATTATGGTTTGCAGGCGGCGGCGGATTTTGTTTGCGGCGCGAACGAAGACGATTATCATTTTATCGCCGTCAATTTCGGGCGCGATTGTCCCGAACCGCGTTTCGCCGATGTGCGTTGCGCCGCAGAAGGCGACCCGTCGCCGGACGGGGCGGGCGTTTTGCGCGCCCGGCGCGGCATAGAAGTCGGGCATATTTTTCAACTCGGCGACAAATATTCGCGGGCAATGTCCGCGCTTGCCGATTCGCCGGACGGCGATTCTTGTCCGATTATGATGGGCTGCTACGGAATCGGAATTACCCGCATTGTTGCGGCGGCAATAGAACAGGGACACGATTCGCATGGCGCGATTTTTCCGGATGCGATTGCGCCATTTACGGCGGTAGTCGCGCCGGTCGGCGGCGGACGGGACGAAAATGTGATGCGCGCGGCGGAAGATTTATACAACTCTTTGCGTGCGGCGGGCGTAGACGCGCTTTTGGATGATCGCGACATGCGTCCGGGGGTGATGTTTGCGGAGTTGGATTTGCTGGGAATTCCGCATCGTCTGGTTGTCGGCGCGCGCGGTTTGGCAAAAAGCGAAGTAGAATACAAACACCGCGCCGCCGCCGAATCGCGACAAATTCCGCTAAAAGAAGCCGCCGCCTTCATCCACACCGAAATCCAAAAAAACACCCCGCCCGCAAACGAACAAGCATAAAACAGCGGCAAAACTCCCCCGAAAATCCGCCATTCCCGCAAATGCGGTAAAATCCGCCCGCATTAAACAAAAAACGCGTTTAATGCGGCGACGGTTGTTGCTGCTGTCCATGCACCGGCGGCGACATTTCGCCGGAGGGCGAATACGGCGAGTCCGGCAGCAACCGCGATTAACCGAAAAATAACCGCGATTTCCGCTGTCGCGCCGGCGGGAAAAACTATCATTCGCACAATTAATGCCGCGACCATCGCATAAGCGACACATGAAGCGAGGCGCAATGCCGGAGAGTTTGCGCGCACCCGTCCTGCGGCGATTACGCCCGCCGCCCGCCAAAAATATGTTGCCGCCGCCGCAACCAAAATCAGCATTGTCGCGCTCATCGCCGCCGCTCGTACAACAAAAATGCCGCGCCGCCGCCGACAATCCCGCAAACCGCAATATCCCATTCCGTATCAAAAAAATGCAACAACGGCAACATCGCCGCGCCGCTAATAAACGCCGCAATGTCCGCCCGTTTCGCCAATGCGCGCAACATCATACACAAAAAATATACAGGATTTAAAAATAAAAGCGCCGCAAACAGCCACGGCGGCAACGCCCCGCCCGCCGCATAACCAAACATAGTCGCGGCAATTCCGCAAATCCAAAGTGTCGCGCCGGTGCGCATAAAATAACGATAGCGCGCCGCCGCCGGAATGGAATCGCGCACGCCCATAAAATTTGCCCAACTCGTTACCGCGATAAGATGGGCGGCGGCAAAATCGCGCCAACTCCGTTCTTCTTTCGCGCGCAAATGCGGCAAAAGCGCGATGGTCATCGGCATCAGCCGCATATTGACGAGCAACACCGAAAAAATGACAAGCACGATTCCCGCCTCGCGCGCAAACAACTCCGCGGCGACAATCTGCCCCGGCAACGCAAAAACAATGAAAGTGCAAAACGCGCTTTGCCACAACTCCATTTCCGAATCGCGCAACAACGCGCCCAACGCGATAAACGAAGACGACAGCGCAACGCCCGCACCGAAAATGCCGCCCGGCGCACGGTCTTTCATAATAGCGCCGTGTCGTGATTAAAAATTCGCCGAACCGCAAGGCGCGAAAATAACGCCGCCGCCCGCAACTATCGTTCCAAATGCGCGACAAGCGCGGCGGCAATCGCCAACGCCTGATCTTCGCGCGGCGTTTTTTCCTTGTAATCAAACAGGCGCGGATGCGTTTCTATAAATCCGGTATCAAACACGCCGGAGCGAAAATCGGGGTCGGACAAAATGCGGCGGTAAAACGGAATTGTCGTTTTAATTCCAGACACTTGCGTATCGTCCAACGCACGCAATGCGCGATTGATTGTTGCAGGCCATGTCAGCGCCCACACGGTGAGTTTTGCGCACATAGAATCGTAATAGGGCGGAATAACATAGCCGGTATAAATCGCGCCGTCTATGCGCACACCCGGTCCGCCGGGCGCGTAATATTTGGTAATGCGCCCGAACGATGGCATAAAATCATTTTTCGGATTTTCGGCGTTAATGCGCATTTCCATCGCATAACCGCGATGATTGACCGCGCCCTGCCAAACCGACAATTCGTCTCCGGCGGCGATGCGAATTTGTTCTTGCACAATATCCAAACCGGTAATTTGTTCGCTGACCGTGTGTTCTACTTGCAGCCGCGTATTCATTTCCATAAAATAAAATCGCCGTGACGAATCTAACAAAAACTCCACCGTGCCGGCGTTGACATAGTTTGTCGCGCGGGCGGCGGCAAGGGCGTATTCGCACACTTGCGCCCGTTCTTCCGCCGACAACTGCGGCGACGGCGCGATTTCTATCAGTTTTTGATTGCGCCGCTGCACCGAACAATCGCGCTCAAATAAATGCACGACATTGCCATGCGTATCGGCGAGAATCTGCACTTCAATATGACGCGGATTTACAATACATTTTTCCATAAAAACATCGGCGCGCCCGAATGCTTTTTCGGCTTCGGAACGGATTCGCGGAAAATGTCGCCGCACTTCGTCCGCATTTTCGCACCTTCGGATGCCGCGCCCTCCGCCGCCCGAAGTCGCTTTCAGCATAACCGGATAGCCGACCGAATCGGCGAACGAAACCGCGTCTTCGGCGGAATTTAAATTATCTTCGCCGCCCGGCACAACCGGCACACCCGCCTCCCGCATCGCCCGCCGTGCCTGCACTTTGTCGCCCATTTGCGAAATGACTTCGGCGGACGGACCGATAAATTTAATGCGCGGATGACGGGCGCACATTTCGGCGAGGGCGGGATTTTCGGAAAGAAATCCATAGCCGGGATGAATCGCATCGCACCCCAACGCCTCGGCGGCACCCATCACGCGATACGGATTTAGATAGCCGCCCAGCGGACTGTTGCCGATATGAAATGCCTCATCCGCTTTTTTGACATGCAACGCATTGCGGTCGGCGTCCGAATACAACGCCGCCGAGCGAATACCCATTTCAGCACACGCCCGCACAATCCGCATCGCAACTTCCCCGCGATTAGCAATAAGAATTTTTTTAATCATCGGCGGTTAACTTTACCACACCGCCGCACCGCGAGTTATAAAAAACATTTGGAGCCGGGGGGAATTGAACCCCCGACCTCAGCATTGCGAACGCTGCGCTCTACCGACTGAGCTACGACCCCGGAAAATGCGTATTTTACCAAACTTCCGCCGCTTTCGGATAAAAAACAACCACCGCCGCCCGATTTTCGCATTTTCGGGCGGAATTATGCTATACTTTCGCCCATTGATTATTTTTTATAAAACAGGAGAAAAACCATGAAACAATCAATCCAAAAAATCATTCTTTTCGCCGCCTTTTTTGCGGCGGGATTGTCTAACATTTCCGCAAATGCACAGGAATCTGTCGGCGTTGCGACTCCCGCAATGGCGGAAGTTTGGACAAAACCGGGATATACCGCAATGTCTGGTACTACGAGTATTGACTTTGATATGACAATACCGGAAATTTATAATGCACATAGTACTGAAACAGATTATACCAATGCTGCCGGAATGGTGTTTCTTGGTGCAGGTATCGCTACGAATGAAGAATGCCCTTCTGTTGGATTATGTTATTCGTTAGATGGCATGACAGTATTTTTGAAAGCGGGCGATAGTGTTGAATTAGGAGCCGCTGATGCCGAACGGAATGCTAATAGTCCGATCGTGCGGGTGTATACGACAAATCCGGGCGGGGAGTTAGCGTTTGCACAATATAGCGGAACGGTAGGCGTTGCCGAAAGCGGCGAGTTTTACCTTGATGACAATTGGGAAGAAACTGACATAGGGGCGGCAAGAGGATTCGTCCCCGTTCAATGTTCGGCGGGATTTATATCAAACGATGATATTACTTGCGAATGTCCGGCGGGCGAAAGAGTAAACGCCGAAGGAAGTTGCGAAACGATTCCCGCAAACTGCGGAGAATTTGCGACAAATGACCCGGAAAATGTTGCGATGTGCGTTTGCGATGCAGACCATAGATTTGTTGAAGGTTCTACGACAATGTGCGAACCGAATTCGGAAGATAACATGGAAGAAACCGAAATGGAAGAAATGGAAACCGAAATGGAAGAATCGCAAAATCAGCAACCGCAACCGCAAAACAATGGAAGCGGCAGACCGAAAGAGTTTGCGTATATCGGGGCGGGCGTTTTTATTGTCGGCTTTGCAGCAAGTTATATTGCAGGCGGCGGTTTTCCGATATTCAATTATTCCCCCGATTTTGGATATTCGTTGACCGAAAGCGGCTATTCCGCAAATGTCGGCGGACGGGCGGATTTCCGAAAAGACAATTGGCATTTGTATTACACCGCAAAACAAACAAATAGCGGCGGCGAATTCGCTGATTTCCGTTATACATCGGGAGGAGAATACAAAAATGATTTATTTGCGGCGGCATTTTCCGAATCCGTTGCAGGCGAGACGGCGAATTACAACTTTTCGCTGTCGGCGGATGTAGACGGGAGATTAGTTGATTTCTCGCCCGTCTATCGCCTGCACTCCGAATATGACAAAGGCAAATTCAGTACTCGCAACGAGTTAAATCTGCAAGGCAATTTCCGTTATGACGGCTGGACGATAAACTCGTCCGCCGGATTCCGATGGGAAAATACGAAAGATTTTGCCGAAAATGCAAGATTCCAAATAAACGCGATTCATCGTTTTTAATTTCGGGAGAAAAAAAACAAAAGGCGGCGGGGAAACTCGCGTTCACCTCGTCATTCCCGCGAAAGCGGGAATCCATTTTCACCGACAAACCCCCGCATTCACCTTGTTTTTTGCAAAAAAAAATTCGCGGAAATTCCAAAATTAATCGCCCCGAATGGATTCCCGCTTTCGCGGGAATGACGGCGTTTTTTTCGCAGAATTCCGCCGCGTTTCCATTCCGATGAAAATCGGAATCTCCTGCAGAGATTCCGGCGTTCGCCGGAATGGAATGTACTTTTTTCCGGTCGTTTTGCGGGAATGGAAAATTTTATTTTCGGCGGGAATTCCCGCGTTCACCTCGTCATTCCCGCGAACGCGGGAATCCATTTTTACCGACAAATTCCCGCATTCACCTCGTTTTTCACAAAAAAATGCGCGGAAATTCCAAAATTAATCGCCCCGAATAGATTCCCGCGTTCGCGGGAATGACGGCGTTTTTTTCGCGGAATTCCGCCGCATTTCCATTCCGATGAAAATCGGAATCTCCGCAGAGATTCCGGCGTTCGCCGGAATGGCAATTTCTCTTTCGCCGCCGTATAATGCGGGGATGGTTGATAACTCCGTTCGTGCTGCAACTTTCGCGGCTGCTGTTGTTCGTTGGCAAAAAAAGTGTGGGCGGAATAGTTTGCCGTGGCAGGATGTTGCTGCGCCTTATGAAACTTGGATTTCTGAAGTGATGTTGCAGCAAACGCAAGCGGCGACTGTGATTCCGTATTATCAAAAATTTGTCCGCAAATGGCGGGATGTCGCCGCGCTTGCCCGCGCCCGTCCCGATTCGGTGATGGCGGCGTGGAGCGGACTCGGTTATTACGCCCGCGCGCGCAATTTGCATGCTGCCGCACAAATCTTTCGCCGCAATGGATTTCCGCAAACCGCCGAAGAATGGCGGACAATTCCGGGAATCGGAAAAAGTACCGCGGCGGCGATTGCGGTTTTTGCGTATCAGGAACGCGCCGCAATTTTGGACGGCAATGTCAAACGCGTATTGGCGCGCGTTTTCGCCGTGCAAACGCCGGTTGATACGCCCGCCGGAGAACGCGAATTGTGGACAATCGCCGAATCGCTTTTGCCGTCGCGCCGCGATATTCGCCGCTATACGCAGGGGATGATGGATTTGGGGGCGGCGGTGTGCATTCGCACAAAACCGAAATGCGGCGAATGTCCGCTGGCGGCATTTTGTCGCGCGCGGGCGGACGGCACAACCGCGGATTTTCCGCGCCGCAAACCGCGCAAAACAAAACCGGAAAAATTCGCGACAATGGCGTTAATTGTTTGCGGCGAATTTGTCTTGTTGCAAAAACGTCCGCCGCATGGCATTTGGGGCGGAATGTGGTCGCTGCCGGAAAACGAATCGGCGGCGGCGTTAAAAAAAGAATGCGCAGCGCGAATGCGCAAAAAATTAACGGCGCGCGGTGCGGATTTTTTTACGCACGAATTTACGCATTTTCGCCTGAACGCGAAAGTGTTGCGGCTGGAATGTGCCGCCGCACATGATACGGAATTCGGAAAATGGCGCGCCCGCCGCACCCTCGGCAATGTCGCGTTGCCGTCGCCGGTGCGAAAATGTATTCGCCGTCTTGCGGCGGGCTGATACAATACGCGAATGCCGCTTCCGCAGTTTGAAAATCACGCCGCGCAAACGCACAAATATACGACTTGTTATATGTGCGCGTGCCGTTGCGGCGTCCGCCTGACTCTGGAAGACGGCAAAATCCGTTTTGTGCAAGGCAATCCGAATCATCCGGTCAATCGCGGCGTTTTATGCGCAAAAGGCAACGCCGCGATTATGAAACAAACTTCGCCGGCAAAACTGCAATTTCCGATGATGCGAAAACCGGGTAGCGCGCGCGGTGCGGGCGAATTCGTAAAAATTTCGTGGGAAAAAGCGATGGAAATTTTAACGGAAAAGTTGGCGGCAATTCGCGAAACCGATCCGAACCGTCTCGCGTTTTTTACCGGACGCGATCAAATGCAAGCGTTATCCGATTTGTGGGCGCGGCAATTTGGCACGATGAATTGGGCATCGCACGGCGGATTTTGCTCCGTCAATATGGCGGCGGCGGGACTTGCAACGCACGGTTATTCGTTCTGGGAGTTTGGCGAACCCGATTGGGAACGGACGAAATATTTTATGCTTTGGGGAGTCGCCGAAGATCACGCTTCTAATCCGCTTAAAATCGGTTTGAAAAAATTGAAAGAACGCGGCGTAAAAATTGTTGCGATTAATCCGGTGCGCACCGGCTATCAGGCGATTGCGGACGAATGGATTGCGATAACGCCCGGCGGCGATGGCGCGTTGGCGGTCGCGCTAATTCACGAATTGTTTCAAGGCGGCAACATAGACGAATCGTTTTTGCGCGACTATACAAATTTGCCGTGGTTGTTGGATGCGGACGGATTATTTTTGCGCGACAAAACCGGCGCGCCGTTAGTGATTGACGAAAAAACGGGATTGGTTGTTTCTGCGTACGACAAAAATGCGATTCCGAAATTGCAAAGCGCGTGCGTTTTGCCGGACGGACGGCGCGGAAAAAGCGCGATGCATTCGGCGTTGACGGAATATCTTTCCGATTCGTGTTCGCCCGAAAAAATGTCCGCGCATTGCGGAATTCCGCCGCAAACGATTCGCCGTTTGGCGCGCGAACTAGCGCATGCGGCATTTTATTCGCCGGTCGTCATTGACGAATCGTGGACCGATTGGCGCGGCAAAATGCATTCGCAAACCATCGGTCGTCCGGTTGCGATGCATGCGATGCGCGGCGTTGCGGCGCATTCAAACGGATTTCAAACTTGCCGTGCGTTGCATTTTTTGCAGGCGATTCTCGGCGCGTTGGATTGTCCGGGCGGACATTTGGCAAAACCGCCGTATCCCAAACATCCGCCTGCCGCACCGCGTCCGGCGACTTCACGGCGGGCGAATTCGCCGCTGTCTGCGCCGCCTTTGGGAATGCCGCGCGGTCCGGAAGATTTGGCGGTGGACGAAAATGGCGCACCGCTGCGAATTGATCATGCATTTTCGTGGGACGCACCGCTGTCGCCGCACGGCGCGATTCAATTTGCAATATCAAACGCCGCGCGCGGAGATCCGTATCCGATAGACGCGTTGCTAATTTTTATGGCGAATGTCGCGTGGAATTCGGCGGTCAATCCGAACGATGCAACGGCGATGTTGACTGCCAAAAACGAAAACGGCGATTATGCGATTCCTTTTATCGCGGTTGCGGATGCGTTTCATTCCGAAATTGTCAACTACGCCGATTTGGTTTTGCCGGATGCGACTTATCTGGAACGGCGGGATGCGATTTCGCTGTTAGACCGCCCGATTTCGGAAGCGCATGCGGTGTGCGATGCGGTGCGCGAACCGGTGCTTTCTCCCGACCGCGATGTTCGCCCGTGGCAGGAAGTTTTAATTGAGTTGGCGACTCGTCTTAAATTTCCGGCGTTTGCAACAGAAGACGGCGCGGCGAAATATGCCGGTTATGAAGATTTTATCGTCCGCTACGAAAAAATTCCCGGCGTGGGATTTTTGGGCGGATGGCGCGGCGAAAATGGCGAGGCGGATTTGCGCGGCGAACCGAATCCGCAACAATGGCAACGATATTCCGAAAACGAAAACTTTTATCGCCGCGAGTTGCCGGCGGCGGCGCGATATTTTCGCTTTGCAAATCGCGCCTATTTGCACTACGCGCATGCGAACGGATGGATTGAAGACGAATCGCCGATGTTCGTGCATTTATATGGCGAAACTTTACGCCGTTTTCAACGCGCCGGCGAAGGGGCGGGCGACCGTCTTCCGCCGACCGAATCGCAGCGGCGGCGATTGCGAAAATATTTTCGTCCGTTGCCGTTTTATTATCCGCCGCTGGAACCGCGTGCGGCGGATTTTCCGTTTTACGCGATTACGCAACGTCCGATGTTTATGTATCATTCGTGGGATTCGCAAAATGCGTGGTTGCGACAAATCGCCGCCGACAATCCGCTGTTTATGAATCGCGCGCGGGCGGATGAAATGAAAATCGCGGACGGCGACCGGTTGTGGATTTGTTCGCGGCGCGGAAAAATTGCGGCGCGGGCAAAACTGATGGACGGCGTTGCCGCCGATGTGATTTGGACATGGAACGCTATCGGCAAAAAACGCGGCGCATGGGGATTGTCCGAAACCGCAAACGAATATACGGACGGTTTTTTGCTGAATCATTTAATGGATGAATATCTGCCCGCAAACGGCGAAGATTCCGCGCGCGAATTGAACGCCGACCCGATTACCGGGCAAATGGCGTGGTACGATTTGCGCGTAAATATCCGCAAAATGTCCGCCGCCGAATCTGCCGCATTTGAATCCGCCGCCGCCGCCGCCGCCCGCGAAAACACCGCAACCGATTCCCCGTTGCGCTACACCGCCGGAAAAAGCATCAATCTCCGCCGCGAAGATTCCGAACGCAAATAAAAACGCGCCTTTCCGCCATTGCGGCGAATGCGGAAGTTTATTGCCGAAAATTTGCGGAAAATTTTCGGAAAACGAACACAAGAATCGCGTTGCATTTTATGCGGAGTTTATTGCCGAAAATTTGCGGAAAATGAACACAAGAATCGCGTTGCACTTTGCGCGGAGTTTATTGCGGAAAATGAATGCAAGAATCGCGTTGCACTTTATGCGGAGTTTATTGCAGGAAATTTACGGAAAATGAATGCAAGAATCGCGTTGCATTTTATGCGGAGTTTATTGCCGAAAATTTGCGGAAAATGAACACAAGAATCGCGTTGCACTTTGCGCGGAGTTTATTGCGGGAAATTTGCGGAAAATGAATGCAAGAATTGCGTTGCACTTTATGCAGAAGTTTATTGCCGAAAATTTGCGGAAAATGAACACAAGAATCGCGTTGCACTTTATGCGGAGTTTATTGCGGAAAATTTGCGGAAAATGAATGCAAGAATCGCGTTGCACTTTGCGCGAAAATCGGCGAAATCGGAAATGCGGTTTTAGCGGGACGCGGGGCGGGCGGGGAAGACGAGGCGGTCGGCGGCGAGAAAATTGAAAACCGCGCCCGCCAAAATGCCGCAAACGAAAGCGGCGAAATGATAGCGCATAAAAAATCCGATGTGCAATGTTAGCAACGCATAAACGCCCCAATTAATGCAAAATCCCGCCAATGAGACCGCGACAAATCGCGCCCATTGTCGCGCCGGCGAAGTGCGCGGACGCGCGTGAAAAGTCATAATCCGATTGAGAAACCAGTTGGAACTCACCCCCGGCCAAAACGCCATCGCGCGCGCCCACAAATGCGAAAATCCCGCCGCCTGCAATCCGAAATAAAACAGCGTATCCCACAAAAAACCGATGCCGCCGACCGCACCGAACTGCAACGCTTCCATTCGTTTCGGCCACAAATAATGATACAACCGCCGCAAATGGCGCAAATAATTCCACTGTTCGCGCAAACTCATTTTGCTTTTTCCGGCGTGACGGTCGCCGAAAAAAATCGGTGTTTCGGAAATTTTGTCGCGCGCATAACCGGCTTTGACGGCGATTTCCAGACCGATTTTGTAACCGACCGGCGATAACTTTTCCGGCGGCGGCGTTTGCGCACGGCGAAACGCGAAAAAACCCGACATCGGATCGGCGAGCGGCGTGAGCGGACGCGCCAACAATGTTGCCGCCAGCGAATTTAAACGCCGCAAAAGCGGCCAATCGCCCGCCGTTTCGCCGCCCGCCACATAACGCGACCCGACAACAAAATCGGCATTTCCGGCGCGCAATGGCGCAATCAATTCGGGGATTTTTTCGGGCGGATGCGACAAATCGGCGTCCATCACCGTCACAAACTCGCCGCGCGCAATGGCGATTCCGTCCATCACCGCCGCCGATAATCCGCGCGTGCCGGTGCGCGATAAAAGATGCAGCGGAATGTTTTCGGCGAGAGATGCGCAAACCGATGCGACATCGTCGCCGGACGGGTCGTCCGAAATAATTAATTCATAATCGCGTCCGGCAAGTGCGGCGGCAATGCGTTTTGCAAGTGCGGGAATGTTTTCCGCCTCGCGGTAGGTCGGTACCACGACGCTGATTTCGGGCGACATTTTATTCCTCGTCGTTCTCCTCGGCAATGCGCGCCAGCCCGACCAATCGCCGTCCGGCGTCCAGACGAATCAGCGAAAAGCCCTGCGTGTTGCGCCCCTGTTTGCGAATTTCGTTCATATTCGTTCGCACCAGTACGCCGCCGTCCGTAATCAGCATCAAATCGTCTTTGTCTTCTGCCAAAGTCGCGCCAACAACGACCGCGTCCTTGTTTTTGCTTTTTAATTGCATCGCAATAACGCCGTATCCGCGCCGTCCTTTGACCGGAAATTCGGCGGCGTTGGTGCGTTTGCCGCGCCCGTTGTCGGCGGCGATGAGAATCGCGCGGTTTTTCGCCTCTTCGTCGGACACCGCCAGCATAGAAACGACATGTCCGTCTTCGCCTTCCTTGAAATTAATACTCGCTACGCCGCGCGCCGTTCGGCTCAACGGACGCAATGCGTCCGCCGCAAAGCGCAAAACTTTGCCGCGATTGGAAAACAAAAGTACGGTGCCGCCTTGCATCACATCGGCGTTAATCAGTCGGTCGTCATCGTCCAAATCTATCGCAATAATTCCGTTGCTGCGCGGATTGGAAAATGCCTGCAGCGGCGTTTTTTTGACGATTCCTTTGGCGGTCGCAAAAACGACATGGCGCGCGCCTTCAAAGTTATCCACCGGCAATACCGTCTGCACCGTCTCACCTTCGCGTAAATTTAACAATCCGACAATCGGGTTGCCGCGCGCGGTGCGGGAGGCGGAGGGAATTTCGTATACTTTTTTGCAATACACCCGCCCGAGATTGGTAAACATTAAAAGATAGTCGTGCGTACTGGCGACAAAAAGACGGGCGATAAAATCGTCTTCGCGCGTACCGGCGGCGCGTTTTCCGCGTCCGCCGCGCCGTTGCGCCTGATAATCGGAAACCGGTTGCCGCTTGACATAGCCGCGATGCGAAAAAGTAACCATCATTTCTTCTTCGGCAATAAGATTTTCCATATCCAACTCGCCGCCGTCAAACTCCGCGATTTCGCTGCGGCGGGGATTGGCAAAATTCTTTTTCATCTCGCTGAGTTCGTCGCCGATAACGCCGTCAATTTTTTCGGGACTCGCCAAAAGCGCGAGATGACCGGCGATTTCGTCCATTACGGCGGCGTAATCGGCGGCGATTTTGTCGCGCTCCATCGCCGTCAATCGGGCGAGACGCAAATCCAAAATCGCCTTCGCTTGCGCATCCGAAAATAAATAACCGTCTTTTTGCAAACCGCGAGACGGGTCGGCGTTTTCGGGACGAGACGCGTCCGGCGATTCGAGTCGCGCCAACATTGACCGGACTGTTTGCGCCGGCCACGGGCGCGCTTTCAATGCCGCTTCCGCTTCCGCGGGCGATGAAGAGTTTTTAATTAGTGCGACAATTTCGTCCACATTGGCAACCGCGGCGGCGTAACCTTCCAGCAAATGCGCCCGCGCCCGCGCCTTCCGCAAATCAAATGTCGCGCGGCGTACTACGACTTCGCGGCGGTGACGCAAAAAATACGACAGCATATCTTTCAAGCCGAGCAAACGCGGTGCGCCGTCTACCAAAGACACCATATTCATGGAAAAGTTGTCTTGCATTTGCGTTTCTTTGAAGAGGCGGTTTAGCACGACTTCGGGATTTTCGTTGCGGCGCAACTCTATGACGACACGGATTCCGCTGCGGTCGGATTCGTCGCGCAAATCGGAAATGCCGTCCAGTTTTTTGTCGCGTACCAAATCGGCGATGCGGGCGATAAGCGTGGCTTTGTTGACCTGATACGGCAACTCGTCTATGATAATGGCGACTTTTCCGCCTTTTTCGGCGGCAATATCGTCCAGCACCGCCTGTTTGCCTTTTTTCTTGTCGACAGATTCAAAATGCGTTTTGGCGCGCATAATCACTCTGCCGCGCCCGGTGCGGTATGCTTCGCGTATTCCGCCTTTTGCCGAAACGCCGGACAGCAATGCGCCGGTGGGAAAATCGGGCGCGGGGATTAGTTTGATTAGCGCGTCCGCATCGCATCCGGGATTTTTGAGAAGATGCAAAGACGCGTCTATTACTTCGCCGAGATTGTGCGGCGGAATGTTTGTCGCCATGCCGACCGCAATACCCGAAGAACCGTTGACGAGAAGATTGGGAAAACGCGCCGGCAACACCGAAGGTTCTTGTTCGGCACCGTCGTAGTTGGGGACGAAATCCACCGTTTCGCGGTCTATATCGGCGAGCAAAGTATGCGTGATTTTCGCCATTCGCACTTCGGTATATCGCATGGCGGCGGCGTTGTCGCCGTCTATGGAACCGAAGTTGCCTTGCCCGTCGACCAGCGGTTCGCGCATGGAAAAACTTTGTGCCATCCGCACCAACGCATCATAAACGGCGTTGCCGTCATGCGGGTGAAATTTACCCAGCACATCGCCGACAATGCGGGCGGATTTTTTGTAAGGTTTGTTAAAATCGTTGTTCGCTTCGTGCATTGCGAACAAAGTCCGCCGATGCACGGGTTTGAGACCGTCGCGTACATCGGGCAGGGCGCGACCGACAATCACGCTCATGGAATAATCCAAATAGGCGCTTTTCATCCGCGCCTCCAAACTTACCGTCCGCAGTTCTTTGGCGAAGTTGGCGCCCTGATTCACAGTTGGTTTTCCTTTTCTTGAAATTAAAATAAAAATGTCATTATAGCATAAAACTTCCCCCGAACCGTCCGCAAGATTCTCTTTTCCGCGCGCCGCTTCCGCCCGCTTTCTGCTTTGCCACAAAATACGATAAATTCGCAAATTTCCGAATAACTTGCAAAACGGTGGCGAAAAGTGCTATATTATTTTGTATGCAAAACGCGTTGCCCGATTGCGATTGGAAAAAACGATGAATCCGCTCGCCGCTTTGGTTGCGCCGGCGCGTACTTTTAGCGCGCTTGCCGATGTGCCGCCGCCGATTTCGCAAACGATGATTTGGGCGGCGTTGGCGGGTGCGGCGCCGCCGGTTTGCGCGTTTTTTGGCATGATTATTTTCGGTTGGCGACTCGGAGTCGGCGCGCCTTTGGCAATTTCGCCAAAACTTGCAGCGGCGATTTCCGTTGCCTATTATGTTTTGTTGCTGGGCGGATTTGTCGCTGCGGCGATGATGATGCGGTGGATGGCGCCGTCTTATCGTGCGCACGCCGGTCTCGCCGCACATGCTGCATTGTTGCTGGCGGCGGGTGCACCGCTGATGTTGGGCGGAATCGCGCATTTATATCCGCTTCTGGAATTTAATCTGATGTTGCTCGCCCCTGCGATGATGTGGAGTATGTATTTGCTTTATACGGGGCTGCCGAAAGTTTTGCGAACAGATGCGGACAGCGGAATGTTGATGGCGACTTCCATGTTGGGCGTATTTTTTGTTGCCGCTAATGCGCTGATGTTTATTTCCATCGCCCTGTGGACTTTGGGATTGGGACCGGATATCGGCTTTGATTGGCGGATGTCGGTATCGGGATGAACGCGCCGCATTCGCCGAAATACGATGATCGCGCGGTTCGTCCGCTCGTATTTTGCGCCATATTTTGGTCGCTGGTCGCGATGGCGGCGGGCGTGTGGGCGGCGGCGGAATTGGTTTTTCCGGCATTGAATTTAAATCTGCCGTGGCTGACATTCGGGCGTTTGCGCACCGTACATACAAACGCTGCGATATTCGGATTCGGCGGTTCGGCGTTGATTGCGGCGTCTTTGTATTCGGTGCAACGCACTTGCCGGGTCGGTTTATTTTTGCCGTCTCTGGCAATTTTTACGGCGATTTTGTGGCAATATATTTTAGTATTCGGCGCGTTCGCGCTTTTTGCCGGAATTAATCAGGGCAAGGAATATGCGGAACTGCCGTGGACGGTGGACATTCTCGTCGTCGTCGCATGGTTGTGTTATGCGGCGGTATTTTTCGGCACTTTGGCGCAGCGAACGATTCGCCCGATTTATGTTTCTAACTGGTTTTTCGGCGCGTTCATTATTGTCGTGGCGATGTTGCATTTGGTCAATTCGCTCGCCGCCCCGGTCGGTTTCGCCGAATCCGTTCCGATTTACGCCGGGGCACAAGATGCAGTCGTGCAGTGGTGGTACGGACATAACGCAGTCGGTTTTTTTCTCACCGGCGGATTTTTGGGAATGATGTATTATTTTTTGCCGAAAATTACCGGACGCCCGATTTGGAGTTATCGCATTTCCATTCTCGCGTTTTGGTCGTTTACTTTTACTTATATTTGGGCGGGACCGCATCATCTGCATTACAACGCCGTGCCGGATTGGGTGCAAACTTTGGGAATGGTGATGAGTTTAATTCTCCTCGCCCCGTCGTGGGGGACGATGGTGAACGGCATTATGACAATCAGCGGTGCGTGGCAAAAACTGAAAACCGAACCGGCATTGCGCTTTATCGCTTTGTCGCTGGCGTTTTACGGTCTCGCAACTTTTGAAGGCCCGATGATGGCGATTCGCTCGGTCAATGCGGTGAGTCATTTCACCGAATGGACGATAGGGCATGTGCATTCCGGTGCGCTCGGCTGGAACGCTTTCGTTACTTTCGGCGCATTTTATTATCTGATTCCGCGTCTCGCCGGACGCCCGCTGTACAGCATCCGGCTTGCAAATTTACATTTCGCGTTCGGCTTTGTCGGCGTTTTGCTGTATATGCTTTCTATGTGGGGGGCGGGCATTACGCAGGGACTTTTGTGGCTCGGGCTGGAAAATGGCGAAATCAAATTCAGTTTCGTTGAAGTAATGGATGCGGTCGCGCCTTATTATCTGATTCGTCTCGTCGGCGGCATTTTATTTTTTGGCGGCGCATGCATAATGACATGGAACTTTGCGCGTACTTTTGCCGGCGAAAAATCGCCCTTAATAGATTCGGCAAATTCGGCAGATTCGCCGCAATCATCGGAATCGCCGCAATCATCGGAATCGCCGCAAACGGCGGAAGCGGCGTAATGTTTGAACGGTTGCACAAATTCGCGGAACATAACGCGCTGGCGTTTATTGTCAGCGTATTAATTGTTGTTTCCATCGGCGGACTCGCACAAATTATGCCGCTGATTTTTCAACCGCCGGGCGCATCCCGTCCGCCGCTGCAAATTCCTTATACGGCGACGGAAATCGCCGGGCGGGCGATATACATTCGCGAATCGTGCGGGCTGTGTCATTCGCAACAAGTGCGCCCGCTTCTTGCCGAAGTGCGGCGATATGGCGAACCGTCTTTGCCGGAAGAGTTTGTATACGACCGCCCGTTTTTGTGGGGATCCAAACGCACCGGTCCGGATCTTGCACGGGTCGGCGGAAAATATTCAGACGCATGGCATCGTTTGCATTTGCGCAATCCGCGGGCGGTCGTGCCGACTTCAATTATGCCCGCCTATCCGTGGCTGGAAGAACGCACAGCAGACGCGAAACTCGCCCAAAGAACGATGGCGGCTTTGCAACGACTCGGCGCGCCCTATACGCCCGCACAAATTCAAAACGCCGCCCGCGAACTAAAAGGCGCAAGCGAAATGGACGCGCTAATCGCATATTTGCAATCGCTCGGACGGCGCGCGGAAAGGGCGCAATGAGCGGAGTCGGCGTTTTGATTGTCATCGGCGACATACTCATCAGCGGCGCGCTGGTTACGCTGGCGGCGTGGCTGTTTTGCGGTGCCGGAAAAGAATCGCTGGATGCGGCGGCGCGCATTCCGCTGGACGAAGACGATGAATAATATTGCCGATTTTACAACCGGATTTTGGAGCGGCTGGGTCGCGGTTTTGACGATTCTCGGCATCGCGTTTGTTTGCGGTTTGCTGTGGACTTCGGCACGCGGACGCATTCGCGCCGAAGAATCGGTGTGGGACGAAACGCTGCGCGAAGGCGATGCGCCGCCGCCGCAATGGTGGTATATGCTTTTTTTGGCGATGATTATCGTATCCGCCGCCTATCTCATTTTATATCCCGGTCTCGGCGGTTTTCGCGGCGTTTTGGATTGGACGCAACACCATCAATATCAACAAGCGAAAGAATATTACGACGAACGATTCGGCGAAGCGCGCGAAAAATGGCGCACCGCACCTTTCGCCGAAATCGCCGAAGACAAAAGCGCAATGCAAACGGCGGCGGCGTTGTTTGCCGAACATTGCGCCGGTTGTCACGGACGAGACGGTCGCGGACAAGCAAATTTATTTCCCGATTTAACCGATGATATTTGGCAATGGGGCGCGGACGACAAATCGGTTTTGGAATCGGTAGCGGCGGGACGGCGGGCGTTGATGCCGCCGCAAATCGCGGCATTGGGCGGCGAAAAATCGGCGGCAGCAATGGCAGATTATATCCTCGCCGGTTTTCCGGCGGAAGAAAAATATGCAGATTCGGCGGCGAAGTTTGCGACCGTTTGCGCGGCATGTCACGGCGCAAACGGAACCGGAAACGCAACTTTGGGCGCACCCGATTTAACCGATGAAGTTTGGTTGTACGGAAAAAGTAGGGACGCAATTTTGACGGCGATAATTCACGGTCGCAACGGCGAAATGCCCGCACAACTTTCCCGCCTCGGCGAAGCCCGCACCCGCCTCCTCGCCGCCTGGCTCGCCACCAGAAAAATCAACGAATTCCCCCCGCGTTAATTTTTTCCGGGCATTGTTCGGCGGGGTAAAATATTTTTATGCCCAGAAGCCGATACGCATTTGCCGCGGAAGATGCGCCTCATTTTTTGACATTTACCGTCAACGATTAGATTCCGGTTTTTCAGAATCCGGGAATGGCACAAATTTTTTTGGACCCGCTTGCGAATTTGCGCGAACGGGAAATAAAATTGCATGCCTTCGTATTGATGGAGAATCATGCGCACTGCATCCTGTGCGGCGACGGTTTGTTCGAACAAGTTCGCTTGCTTAAAGGCAAGACGGCAAAAATGTGTCTGGATTTTTTAAGGGATGGCGGGGGAAGAAACGAATCTTTACGGCGCATGAGATTATTTCGGAGCGCCGACCGGCGGATGAACGCGCATCAATTCTGGCGTGCGGGTTCCCATCCGCAAGTAATACAAAGCGAAGAAATGATGAGGCAGAAAATTGCCTATATTCACAACAACCCCGTGCGCAGGGGATATGTGGAACGCGCCGAACATTGGCGATATTCCAGTGCGGCGAATTACGCGCAAACCGGCGGAGTTATGGAAGTTGATACGAACTGGTAATTCCGCCGTCGCCGTCCTCGCCACCGACATTTGTCGGGGGCGAAACAAGCCGCAGCAGTTTACTGCTGCAAAACCCGGCATTTTCCGCGAACGATAGATTGCGGCGGGAAGGCGGAAATTGCGGGGGCGGAGTAAACTCCGCCGAACTCGTTTCGCCCCCGACAAATGTCAGGGGCGAGATGAGTTTCCGCCGCCGAATTCCCGCAAAAAGGGCGGGAAACGGAATTCCCGCCGGTTTTTGTTATTTCGCCCCCGCCTCTTCCAAAATACGGACAATCTCGGAAAAGCCCTTATGTTTTGCAAAATCCAAAGCTGTGCTTCCTTCGGACGTACGCTGATTAACTTCCGCTCCGCCCGCTATCAATATCTTTACAATTTCGTTATATCCATTCCCTGCCGCCGCCATTAAAGCCGTAAATCTGCCATCACTCGCCGCATTCGGATTCGCCCCGCCGTCTAATAACACTTTCACAACTTCGTTATGTCCGTCAAATGCCGCAAACATCAAAGCCGTCAAGCCGTTTTTGTTCGTCATATTCACATTCGCCTCCGACGACAATAGAACTTTTGCAACTTCGGCATTTCCCTTTTTTGCTGCAAACATCAAAGCCGTTTCGTCGTCTTTCGCCACCGCATTCGGATTCGCCCCTGCCGACAACAGTATTTTCGCAATTTCGGCATGTCCGTTTAATGATACCCATATCAAAGCCGTTTCGTCGTCTTTCGCCACCGCATTCGGATTCGCCCCCGCCGACAACAGCATCTTCGCAACTTCGGCATGTCCATTATATGCCGCCCGCATCAAAGCCGTCACGCCATCATCACTCGCCGCATTCGGATTCGCCCCTGCCGACAACAGCATCTTCGTAACTTCGGCATGTCCTTTACCTACCGCAAACATCAAAGCCGTCCTAATGCCAGATTCCACCGCATTCGGATTCGCCCCCGCCGACAACAGCATTTTCGCAACTTCGGCATGTCCATTATATGCTGCAAACATCAAAGCCGTCCAGTCATTTTCATCTTTCGTATTCAGATTCGCCCCTGCCGATAACAGAATTTTCGCAACTTCGGCATGTCCGAAATCTGCCGCTGACATCAAAGCCGTCCAGCCGTAATTATCAACCACCGCATTCACATTTGCCCCCGCCGCAAGCAAACGCTTAACTTCCGCTATGTCGCCATGATAAGTCGCATGAATAAGCGGATACGGAACGAAATTTTCTTGATGCCATTCATCGCCTGTATCGGCAACCGCAACGGGCGAAACCACTAACGCAAAAACCGCAAACAGCGGCAAAAGAATAGATTTGATTTTCATAATAATTTCCCTTTTCGGTTTTGTAAATAAAACGGGATTATACAAAAAAGGCGGGGACACGGAATCCCCGCCGTTTTTTTTCGCGGCAAATAGTAATCACCCTCCTACGGATTTGATGTAAATATTATCCGTAGGTTGAGATGGCATAAAATACTTGCCGCCACACTTTCTGCATATAGCGGGACGGTCGGCGGACAAACCCCGACTCCCTACGGGACCAGCCACCAAAAGCACCGGATGATTGCAGTCCGAATCAGGACACAAAAAAGCCGCATTATTGCCACATGCGTCCGTTTTCAATCGTTTGTTGCCATAATAAACGGTCATTCCTGTTATTGTCATCGTTTCCTCCTTTTCGGATTAATGAATAAAAAGCAATTGCCCGCCGATGAAACAAAGCGACCGCCGCCAAAATTGGATTATACTACTTCGCCCCCGCCGCCCGCAAAATGCGGATAATCTCGGCATGCTCTTTTGATTTAGCCATATCCAAAGCCGTTATGCCATAATTGTCCACCGTATTCGGATTCGCCCCCGCCGCCAACAGCATTTTCACAAATTCGGCTTGTCCGAATGTTGCCGCAAACATCAAAGCATTCATGCCGTTGTTGTCCACCGCATTCAAGTTCGCCCCGCCGTCTAACAATACTTTTGCAAATTCGGTATGTCCTTCTTGTGCCGCGAGCATCAAAGCCGTACTGCCGTCGTTGTCTGCTGCATTCGGATTCGCCTCCGCCGACAATAGCATTTTCGCAACTTCGGCAGATCCTTCTACTGCTGCCACCATCAAAGATGTCACGCCGGTATCATTCACCGCATTCGGATTCGCACCCGCCGACAATAGAATTTTTACAACTTCGGCATGTCCCTCAAATGCTGCAGCCATCAAAGCCGTTAAGCCGATATTTCTCTTTGCATTCACATTTGCCCCCGCCGACAACAGCATTTTGACAATTTCGGCATGTCCTAATAATGCCGCAACCATCAAAGCCGTCAAGTCGTCATCATCCGCCGCATTCGGATTCGCCTCTGCCGACAACAGCATTTTGACAATTTCGGCATGTCCTATACTTGTCGCCAACATCAAAACCGTCCAGCCATCATCTCTCGCCACATTCGGATTCGCTCCCGCCGACAACAGCAACTCGGCAACTTCGGCATGTCCGTTATTTATCGCAGACATCAAAGCGGTCTTGCCGTCGTTGTCCTCCGCGTTCGGATTCGCCCCCGCCGACAATAGAATTTTTACAACTTCGGCATGTTTTTCTACTGCCGCCCACCTCAAAGCCGTCCAGCCGTCGTTGTCCGCCGCATTCGGATTCGCCCCGCCGTCTAACAACACTTTCACAATTTCGGCATTTCCTCGCAATGCCGCCATTATCAAAGCCGTCCAGTCGCTATTACTCACCGCATTCGGATTTGCCCCTGCCGATAACAGCATTTTCGCAATTTCGGTATCTCCTTTTACTGTCGCCCACATCAAAGCCGTCCTGCCGCCATCATCCGCCGCATTTGGATTCGCACCATCGGCAAGTAAACGACGCACTTCCGACAAATCGCCGTCTTTTGCATATTTTCTTAAATTATGTTCCACGGCGGCAATTCGTTCCGCTTCCGCTTTCTTTTCTGCGGCATCTCTTTCCGCCTGCAACTCAAAGAAAATATCGTTATGAAATTGTTCGGCGTCAATCGGCAGCATATAGACATAATCCCGTTGCGACATACAGACGGCGAAAACTTCCTCTGCTTCCGATTTTGTCGCACGGGCGGACGATAAACGGCATTCGTTATAATCTTTTTCAATTGCCTGCCATCGCAAAACTTCCGCTTCGCCTTCTGGAACGCCGTCCAACTCCGCCCGTACTTGTTTGCGAATCAATTCCACTTTTACCGGAATTTTTCCGTCCACCCGTTCGCGAGTAAACGGTTCCGGCAAAATGTTAATCCCGCCACATCCCGCCGCAAACAGCGGGGCGATTATCCAAACATAACGGGCGGACATGGCTTAATTATATTCGGCGTACCGAACGCCTTTTCCTCGCAGACAATGATGAAATGACAGCAATTGATTTTTGCGGCATTCTTTCGTAGATTCGGTGAGAATTTTCCATTCTTCGGGCGACATTCCATGAGTCGGATTTACCAATTCGGAACAGTTATAATCGGTCGTAGAAATGAGATGACACGCCTCACGGGCGGCGGCAATTTCCTCGTCCGACATTTCCGAAACTCGTTCAATTTCGCGTAACTTCGGTCCGGATTTGTCCGCACAACCAGACATGCCCAAAACCAAAACCGTAAACAGCGGCAAAATAATAGATTTGATTTTCATTATAATTTCTCCTTTTTTGATAGTTTATAAACAAAAACGGGAAATTCCCGCCCTGCATTGGATTATACAAAAAAGCGGCGGGGAATGTAAAACTCCGCCCGAATTGCCGAAAAACTCCGCAAAAAAACGGCGGGGACACGGAATCTCCGCCGGATTTTCCGTCAATCGTGATGCCACCACTTGCGGATCTTGGTGATGATAAACCATACTATTCCGCCCAAAATCGTCAAAATACCGACAACCGGATAATTTATCGCAGTTATCACCATTCCAAAAATAATGATAAAAATAGACAAAAGAATCTGTATCTTAATTTTTTTGCTGGTCAGTTGCGTTGTGGTGAGAGGGGCGCCCGCCGCCTTCGTTTCTTTAACGGCGACAATACCGACTCCGCAATTCGGGCAACTCGCCGCCTTGTCAGAAACTTCCTGACTGCATTCCGGACATTTGATTAATGCCATGATTTATCCTCTTTTATAAAAGTAGCGGAAAGGCACCGCCCTGCACGGCATTATACAAAAAGCGGCGAATGAAAATTTCCGCCCGAATGCGCGCATTCCTCTCATCGCTTAAATATGCAACGCCCTTCCGTCTACGGCGAGGGCGGCTTCGCGGAATGCTTCGGATAATGTTGGGTGTGCGTGGCAGGTGCGGGCGATGTCTTCGCTGGCGGCGCGCATTTCCAAAGCCAAAACGCCTTCCGCGATTAAATCGGACGCGCCTGCACCGATGATGTGGACGCCTAACATCCGGTCGCTTTCGTCATCCGCCGCGAGAATTTTTACAAAGCCGTCTGTTTCGCCCAAACCGCGCGCCCGTCCGTTTGCGATGAACGGAAACGCGCCTTTGCGGTAGCCGATTCCCGCCGCTTTCAATTCCTGTTCGGTCTTGCCCGCCCATGCGATTTCGGGATGCGTATAAATCACCCACGGAATTGAATCGTATTCCATTTCGGGTTTTTGACCGGCGATTATTTCGGCGACGAATGCTCCTTCGTCTTCCGCTTTGTGCGCCAGCATCGGACCGCGCACGACATCGCCGACGGCGTACACATTGGGAAATTTTGTGCGGCAATGCGCGTCTACGACGATTTGCCCGCGTTCCATTTCCAGACCGACTCCTTCGGCGTTCAATCCTTCGGTATAAGGTGCGCGTCCGACGGCGACGACGAGTTTGTCAAACTTCGCCGATTCGGTTTTGCCATCTTTTTGCCATTCTACTGTTACGCCTTTTGCGGAACTTTTCGCGGAAGATACGGCGGCGCCGGTTTCAATTTGCAATCCTTGTTTCTTGAAAATTTTCGCCGCTTCTTTTGCAATATCGGAATCGGCGGCGGAAAGAAATTCGGGCATTGCTTCCAAAATATGCACTTCCGCGCCGAGGCGATTCCAGACGCTGCCGAGTTCCAAACCGATAACGCCTGCGCCAATGACGCCGAGTTTTTTCGGCACGGAATCGAACGCAAGCGCGCCTTCGCTGTCTACGATATTTTTTCCGTCCACTGCGGCGGGCGGAATCGCGCGCGGTACGGAACCGGTTGCGATGATTAAATTTTTCGCGCGGATAATGGTTTTGTCGCCGCCGTCTGATATGGCGACTTCGCACACATCGCCGATTGAGACGATGGATGCGGTGCCGGACAATGCGGTGATTTTATTTTTTTTGAACAAACCGCCGATGCCGGTGACTAAAATGTTTACGACTTTTTCTTTGCGTTTTTGCATTGTCGCCAAATCCAGCGAAAGTTTTTCTACGCGTACGCCGTGTTCCGCAAAATGATGTGCGGCGCGTTCGTAGTTGTAGGACGATTCTAAAAGTGCTTTTGACGGAATGCAGCCGACATTGAGGCAGGTGCCGCCATAAACGGTTTTGCCGCCGGCGTTTTTCCATTTGTCGACGCACGCGGTTTTCATGCCGAGTTGCGCCGCCCGAATCGCCGCCACATAACCGCCCGGTCCGCCGCCGATTACCAATAAATCAAATGTTGTATCGTTCATTTTATATTTCTCCTTTTCCCCGCTTTTGCGCGGACAATGCGATTATACCGCGTACACCGTTTTGCACGCCCCCGCTTTGCGATTCGCACAAAAACGGAATCGGCAAATGGCGGAAATTCGCGCGAAAACGGAATCGGCAAACGGGCGCAAAATGTGCGCATCGCCGCAAAACGCCGCGCATATATTCTCGATATAAAGCGCGGTGATGTACAATAGGCAAAATGCCGCCTGACAGCCCTGTATCCCCCGAACCGTTTCCCGCCGATGCCGCACCCGATGTTGCGTTGCGTCCGAAAATTCTCGCCGATTATATCGGGCAAAAGGCGGTCAAGCGGCAACTCGGCGTTTTTATTGCCGCCGCCAAAAAACGCGGCGAAGCGTTGGATCATGTTTTGCTTTTTGGTCCGCCCGGACTCGGCAAAACGACTCTCGCTGCGATTATCGCTGCCGAAAGCGGCGGCAAAATGCATTCCACCACCGGTCCGGCGTTGGAACGCGCCGGCGATATTGCCGCTCTGATGACTTCGCTGGCGGCGGGCGATGTGCTTTTTATAGACGAAATTCACCGCCTGCATCCGGCGATTGAAGAAACGATGTATTCTGCGTTGGAAGATTTTCGGCTGGATGTTATTGTCGGCGAAGGCACGACCGCGCGTTCTTTGCGGCTGGATTTACCGCGTTTTACGCTTATCGGCGCGACTACTCGTCCGGGGCGATTGACTTCGCCGTTGCGCGACCGTTTCGGCATAGATTGCGGGCTGGAATATTACGACAACGAAGACATGCGCGCCATCGTTCGCCGCAGTGCGGATATTCTAAAATTGTCCGCAACCGAAGACGGCGTTGCCGAAATCGCCCGCCGCGCCCGCCGTACGCCGCGAATCGCCAACCGTCTTTTGCGGCGTACGCGCGATTTTGCCGAAGTGGAAGGCGACGGAACTATCAACGGCGATTCCGCGGCGGCGGCGTTGACGATGTTGGGCGTGGATGAGGCGGGATTGGATACGATGGACAACCGTTATTTGCGCGCATTACTCGGCAATTTTCAGGGCGGTCCGGTCGGTGCGGAAACGCTTGCCGTTGCAATCGGGGAGACGGCGGACAATCTGGAATATTTTATTGAACCGTATTTAATAAAAGAAGGTTTTTTGTCGCGAACGCCGCGCGGACGAATCGCTTTGCCGGCGGCGGCGCGTCATTTGGGGCTGGCGAAAAATGCGCCATTGCTGGACGGAAAATGACGGAATCCGCCGACAACGCGATGGCGATTCGCGTTTATTACGAAGACACGGACGCCGGCGGCGTGGTGTACTATGCCAACTACGCGCGTTTTTTTGAACGCGCCCGCAGCGAATATATGCGCCGCGCCGGTTTTAGTCATCGGCGGTTGCGCGAAGAATCGGGCGTTTTGTTTGTTGTGCGCTCGCTCAAAATTGAATATTTGCGTCCGGCGCGATTGGACGATTTGTTGCTGATTGAAACCCGTCCGTCCGGGCGGGGGCGCGTGTATGCGGATTTTTTGCAGACAGCGCGGCGGGCGGAGAATGGCGAAAAACTGACAACGGCGGAAACGCGCGTGGTATGTATTTCCGCGTCTTCGTTGCGCGCCGTGTCAATGCCGCCGCCGCTTGCTGATACAATTGACCGCCATGTCGGATAACGGATTTTTTGCGCTCGTCTTGCAGGCGAGTCCGTTCGCGCAACTTGTCTTGTTGACATTGGCGGTGATTTTATATTTAACGATTTGGAAAATTTTGCATAAACGAATCGGTTTGCGCGGCTACGAAAACGATTGCGATTTGTTTGAAGAAAGTTTCTGGCACGGCGGCGATTTGGACGCGTTGGAAATGCGCGCGCGGGCGGGCGATTTCGGTGCGCAAGGATTGTCGCGCGTGTTTTTGGACGGGCAGGAAGAATTTAAAAAAGCATGCAGTGCGGGCGACAATGCCGATTTAATTTTAGAAGGCGTGCGGCGGGCGATGGATGCGGCGATGCAACGCGAAAATGTTTTTTGGGGGCGGCACATGCAATTTTTGGCGACTGCCGCCGGGGTATCGCCGTATATCGGATTGCTCGGTACCGTTTGGGGAATCATAAACGCCTTTCAGGCGCTTACCGAAACTTCGCAGGCGACGGTGGCATTGGTGGCGCCGGGCATTGCCGAATCTTTGGTGGCAACCGCGATGGGATTGTTGGCGGCAATTCCGGCGTTGGTTGCGTACAACTATTATTCGCATCGCGTGGAAAGTTTGGAAGCGCGATTTGAAAATTTCGCGAATCAGTATCTTAACATTTTGCATCGCAACCTGTGAAAAAACGCCGCCGCCCGATTAGCGACATCAATGTCGTGCCGTATTTGGATGTAATGCTGGTGTTGCTGGTAATTTTTATGATCACCGCACCGCTATTTAATCAGGGCGTTGTGAATTTGCCGAGTGTCAGCGATAAGCCGTTGCCGCAACACAAGGGGGCGCTGGAAATTGTTTATAAGCAATTCGGCGAAAATAATTTTCAATTGATAGACCGCGAAAACGGTCGCGAAACCCCGCAGTTGTCTTTGGAAGAATTGATGCGGGAACTGGGCGATGAAAAACTGTTGAGTCCGGACGCGCCGATTACGGTGGTTATTTCCGCGGATGAAAATTTGTCGTATAAAGAAGTTATTTCGCTGCTGGGATATTTGCGGGGAAACGACATTTCCGTTGCGTTAAATATTAAAAACGCTCCCTGATATGCCGCCCGAAGAGTGGGACGAAGTTGGAAAATGGGCGAGTGCCGTGCAGTCGTTTTTGTTGCTGGCGTTTTTTTTGGTTGCTGTTTTTTTGGGCGCAAATTTTCGCTTGCCGCCGAAGTTTGAAGATGCGGTTGTTGTAGAACTCGTTAATTTGCCGCCGCCATCGCCGACATCCGAAATCGCGCAACCGTCATTGCCGAATCCGGAACCCGGAAAAACGCCGCCGCCGGAACCGGAATCGCAGGCGGTGCAAACGGAAACGCCCGCCGAAATCTCGTTGCGGCGCGAAGAAGAAAAACGCAAAAAGGATGAAGAAGAAGCGCGCAAAAAACGCGAGGAAGAAAAACGTCGCCGCGAAGAAGAAAAAAAACGCGAAGAGGATGAACGCAAAAAACGCGAAGAAGAAAAACGACTCGCCGAAGAAAAAAAACGCGAAGAAAAAGAACGCAAAAAACGCGAAGAAGAACGCAAACTCGCCGAATCGCAAGCGGAAGAGGATCGCAAAAAACGCGAAGAAGAACGCAAACTCGCCGAATCGCAAGCGGAAGAGGAACGGCAAAAACGCGAGGCCGACAAAGTGAGGCGGGGGGTATTGGAAAATTTGAAGGACAGTTATATCAGGCGCATTATAGGCAGAATTGAAAGTTTCTTAACTGAACCGCCGGAAATTCGCGGTTTGGAAAATCTGGAAGTTATCGTGGAAATACATTTGGACACGGACGGTTCGTTAGAAGGATTGCCGCAAATTTTGGAAACCAGCGGCATTCCCGAATATGACGGAGCAGTGTTTCGCGGGATATTAAAATCGGGAACGCTGCCGATGCCGAAAGAACCGGAATTGTTGGAAGAATTCCGCGTTCTGACTCTGCGCATCACGCCCGAATAATTTCCCGCGACAATACGCGGCGGAAAAAAAATTTTATTCGCCGGAAGTTTGTGCGGACAGGCGGCGGTATTTTTGCAAAAGGTCTTCGCGGGTTTCGGGATTTGCATCGTCTTGCGGAATGCAATCCACCGGACACAACAACGCGCATTGCGGTTCGTCAAAATGCCCGACGCATTCGGTGCATTTATCCGGATTTATTTCGTAAAACTCCTCGCCCATAAAAATCGCGTTGTTCGGGCAGGCGGGTTCGCACACATCGCAGTTGATGCACTCGGCGGTGATTTTTAACGACACGGCGTAATTTTTTTCATCATCGCTGCGGCGACATGCGACGACACAAAACGCGACACATCGCCGCCGAGTAACGCGACTTCGCGCACCATCGTGGAAGACAAATGAATGTATTCGCGGCTCGGCGGCAAAAACAGCGTTTCAATATTGTCGTCCAAAGTTTTGTTAATGTGCGCGAGTTGCAATTCAAACTCAAAATCGGAAATCGCCCGCATGCCGCGCAAAATAATGCGAATGTCGCGCGCGCGCAAAAAGTTGGCGAGCAATCCGTCAAACGAAGTTACCGACACGCCGTCTTCCGAAAACGATTCGCGCGTCATTCGCACCCGTTCTTCCAGCGAAAACATCGCCCGCTTATGCACGCCCGCCGCAACCGCTACGACCACTTCGTCAAACAAACCGGCGGCGCGCGCAATCAACGCCTCATGCCCCAGCGTCAGCGGGTCAAATGTGCCGGGAAATACGGCGCGTATCATCGCCGCAAAAGTTGCCAGCACACCGCGCCGGTTTTTTCGCGCCTTGCAATGTGCCATCCGGCGGGCGGCGGAAAATGCCGGTCGCTTTCGCAATATGCCGTTCCCGCCGCCGACAATCGCGCCGCCGCAAAATCCAAAAGTCGCCGCCACGCCGAATCGGTTGCATAATCCGCAAACGGCGGATCCATCAAAATTAAATCAAATGCGTCATCGCCCGCGCGTAAAAAATCTTCGGCGCGACCGGTATGCACAACAACCGAATCGGCGCGCAATCGTTCTGTCGTTCGCGATAATGCGCGCGCGATGGCGCGGTCTTTTTCCACGCACACCACTTGCGCCGCCCCGCGCGAGGCGGCTTCCAAACCCAGCGCGCCGGCGCCCGCAAATAAATCCAGACACGCCCGCCCGTCCAGACGCTGCCCGAGAATGTTAAACAACGATTCGCGCGCGCGGTCGCCGCTCACACGCAAATGCGCGGACGGGACAAAAGGCACCCGATGTCCGCGCCAACGTCCGCCGATAATGCGAAAAGACGGCGCGCGCATGATAGATGGAGGCAAATCAGGGGGCTAAAATTTCCCGCGCCCGGTCGGCGGCGAGAGTTGTCGGATGCGCGGCGAGCAGTTGTTCCAAAGTCGCGCGGCTTTCCGCTTCTTGACCGAGATTTTGCAATGCTTGCGCCAAAGTTAGCATCGCGTCCGGCACTTTGTCGCCGTCGCCGTGCAGGGCAATCAGTTGCCGTGCCGCCGCCGCCGCCGGTTCGTATTCGCCGAGGGCGAGAAAACTTTGACTCATCCAATAACGGGCGTTCGCGTTAAATTGACCGTCGGGATAATAGCGCAATATTTTTTCAAATCCCGTCAGCGCGGCGGCGTATTCTTCGCGCCGATAATCGGCGAAAGCGGATTCGTAAAACTCTTTTTCTGGCGGCAATGTGATGAATTGGGATATTTCCGCCAATTGTTTGCGCACCGCGGCGACATCTTCGGAAAGATTGTCCACTTTCGCCGTGTTTTTGGACAGCGACGATTCCAGCGTTTTCATCTCGTTGCGGGCGGGGCGGTTGGCGTTGGCGGCGGCGATTTCTTCCATCTGCCCCCTGATTTCGCGGAGATTGTTGTCAAGCGATTGCTGTTTTCGCGTTACTTCGCCGAGTTGCCCGCGTATATTTTCCATAATGCGCGCAATGTCTTTTAGTTGGTCGGCGTTTTTGACGGCTTGTTCGCGCGCGATATCATCGCTGAAAATTTGCGCATGCGCCGCGGGCAAATCCGCGCCGGAAAAAACCAGCGCGGATGCCAGCAAAAATGCGCGGGAAGCGCGATGCGAAAAAAAGTTATTCGTTGTAGTAGCGAATTTGTACACGGCGGTTTTGCGCCCACGCCTCTTCGTTGGCGCCAAAGGCGATAGGACTCTCCTCGCCGAAACTTAAAGTTTCAATCTGCGCCGCACCGACTCCGTTCGCCAGCATAATATCGCGCACCGCATCGGCACGCCGCTGTCCCAACGCCAGATTGTATTCGTTGCTGCCGCGCTCGTCCGCATGCCCTTCCAGAATGACGCGACGGGCGGGATTGGCGCTCAGATAATCGGAATGCGCGGAAATCAGCGGAAGATGATCGTCGGCGACTACCGCCTTGTCATATTCAAAATGCACCCGTCTTTGGTCTAAAAGACCGCCGGATGCGTCTTGCGCTTCGGGAGTCGTGTCGTTAAACACGGGTTCCTGTGAAGGTTCCGTGGAACCGCTGTCGATAACGGCGGCATCCGCCACCGTTTCATCTTGAATATCGCCGGAATAACTCGCCTTGGAAGCGCAACCAGACGCCGTCAGCGCCAAGCCCGACAATACCACCTGAATCAAAATTTTCTTTTTCATCGTTTTGTTTCCCCTCTTTCTCTGTTCCGATTTTCCGGTCCGACTTATGTCAAAACCAGTCCGATGTTGCAGGTCCCCAAACAGGATTGATTATTTTTCCCGTTTCGCGAACTTTCCACATTGAAACTATTTTACCATTAACTGAAACAATTTGCAAAGAATTTGCAATATTTTCGTTTTTAAAAAGCACAATCGCGTCGTTCGGCGAAAAACTCGGCGAATCCGCCTCCCGTATATCGGTCAAAAACGCCGTTTCGCCGCTGGCGATGTCGGTGACGGCGACATTGTTGCGCCCGCTATCGTTGCGCCGGATGTGAAGAATTTGCCCGCCCGCAGAATCGTAAGAGGGCGAAACCGCATATTTGGCGCCGAAAGAAATTCGTTTTGTCGCGCCGGTGTCCAAATTAAATTCGTAAATTTGCGGTCCGCCGGTGGCGTCCGATTCAAAAACGATATTTTTGCCGTCCGGCGACCACGACGGTTCGGTGTCTATGCCGTCGTGTTCGCGCATTTGCTGTTTGCCGGCATTGGACAAAATATGAATTTGTTGCAGCGTCCGGTTTTCGGTCAATGCCACGGCGATTTTTCGCCGGTCGGGCGACATAGCGGGGGCGCTGTTGCTGCCGGGAAAATTCGCCACTACCCGCCGGTCGCCGGTCAATAACGATTGCCGATACACCACCGCCTTGCCCTTTTCAAACGAAACATATAAAAGTTCGTTGCCGTCCGGCGACCACGCGGGGGAAATCAGCGCATCGGCGCTGGTCAAAACCGTATAGGCGTTGTATCCGTCATAATCGGCGATACGCAACAAATTAGTACCATCTTTTTCGCGCACGATATACGCCACTTTGGTATGAAAAACGCCGGGCAGTTTGGCAACCGATTCAAATATCCAGTTGCTGATTGTATGCGCCGCGAGTCGGCGCGTATCGGGGGAAAAATTGATGCTGAACGACCCCAAACTTTTTTCGGTCAGCGCATCGTGCAGTTCAAAAAACAACCGGTTGTTTGCGCCGCCGACTTTTCCGGTCAGCAAATATTCGCCGCCGCGCGCCCGCACTTCCGCATAACGTTGCGAATCTGCCGCGCCGCCCGTTTCCGCACCGTAGCCGCGAAAATAGCCGCTGCTGGCGAGATCGGCGCGAATAGTTTCGGAAAATACCGCATTTTCGGCATCTTCGCCCGCAAACTTTTCCACAAAAATGTTAATCGGTCGCCAGTCGCCGCTGGTCAGGCGCAAATCCAATGCCGCAGCGGGCGTTCCCGCCGCCAAACCAAATGCCACCGCCCAGAAAAAGATTCCGCGCACCAAACCGAAAAAGTTATTTCGCATCCGCCGCATTATATCAGCCCGCCGTTATAAAAGCGCGGCGATTCAGGCGGACAACTTTTGCTTGACCGCACGGGAAATCTCGGACATATCGGCGGCGGGCAATGTCGTTTTTAGATGCGCCATCACTTTTCCGATATCTTTCGGCGTTTGCGCACTGCAGGCGGCAATCGCCGCTTTTACCGCCGCCGCAATTTCGTCCGCGGACGGTGCGGGCGGCAAAAAACCTTCCAAAATCGCGATTTCCGCATTTTCGCGCGCCGCCAATTCGTCCCGCCCGGCGCGGGCAAATTGGTCGGCGGAATCGCGCCGTTGTTTAATTAGTTTGCGCGCAACGGCGGCAATGTCGGGGGCGACGCCGGAATCAATTTGTATTTTTTTTGCGTCCGCCAGAAACATCCGCAATACATCCACGCGCAAACGGTCGCCGGCGCGCATCGCTTCCTGCAATTCTTTTTGCAATTCGGCAACGGACATCGCGGCAACGGACATCGCCGCCGTCAATATTTGCGGGTCGGCAATGTGCGCATTCTGATTTTGCGCTGAAGTTTTTTGACGGCGGCGATTTTCATTCGCTTGCGCCGCGTTGTCGGTTTTTCGTACGCCATGCGCGCGCGCATTTCGGTCAGAATACCGGAGCGTTCCACCTGCCGCTTGAAACGACGCATCGCGCCTTCAAACGGTTCGTTTTCGGACATATAAACCATCGGCATAACTTGCTACCTGACTCCTTTTTGTTGCAAAAAAATGTGCGACATTCGCGCCGCCCAATTCGTTAAAGTTTCATATTATACCATTTTTCGCCGTTATCCGCCTGTGACCGGCGGAAAAATTGCAATTTCATCGCCGTTTTGTACCGGTGCGGCGGCAACGGCAAACTCCCGCCCGACTGCAAAACCGAGAGTGCGGCGGGCGTTTAACGCCTCGCCCCAAACTCCGCCGCGCGCGCGCAATGTCGTCAAAATATCCGCGACGGTCGCGACATCCGCGGTTAATATTTCTTCGGATACTTGCAATTGCTCCCGCAGTTGCCCGAAAAACCGCAATCGCACCCGCACGGTCATTTCGCCCGTTGCGCGACAAAATCGGCAACCGCCGCCGCATCATCCAGCGGCAAAACTGCACAGTGCGGCGGCAAATCGGGCGGCGGCGAATCGGCGGCAATCGCTTCCACGGCGGCGTTGTCGCATGCGACCGGCGGACGCCCCAAACTTTTTCGCCAAACTTCTATTTTCGGCAGCGGCGTATTTTTGTAACCTTCCACGAGAATTAAATTGCATTCCGCACCGAATTGAGCGAGCAAATCGTCCAACGCCGCTTCTGTTTCTTCGGCGGCATTTTCGTGAATAAAAACGCGGCGGCGGGCGGACGATACCGCAACTTCGCGGCAACCGGCGCGGCGAAAACGATGCGAATCTTTGCCGGGAATGTCAATATCAAAAGCGTGATGCGCGTGTTTTAGTACGCCGATTACAAATCCGCGCGCGGCGAGAATCGGAATGATTCGTTCAATTAGAGTCGTTTTTCCGCCGCCCGACCAGCCGGTAATGCCGAACGCCGCCATTTAGATTTTCCGCAAAAGCACGCGCACCGCCCCCGAATTGCGCCGCGGTTCGCAAAAACCGAGAACCGCATCGCATCCCGCCAGCCATTTGCGCGTTTTTGTGCGCAATACCGCCCGCCCGTCCGCACTGTGTTCGCCGCGCCCGTGAATAATTTCCACATTCCGCCGCCCCGCCGCAACTTGCGCGCGCAAAAAATTATCCAACGCCGAATGCGCTTCCGCCGCCGTCAATCCGTGCAAATCCAAATCCGCTTCCGGCGATTTGCGCAAAAGTTCCCGCAAACGCCGCGACCCAACTCCGTTCGCCGCGTATTCCGTTTTGTCTGCAAATTCCGAATCGTCCCCGACATCAGGCGGCAACAAATTTTCCGCCCGCCCCGCGCGAACAGGCGCGGCAGATATTGCGGACGGTGCGGGCAACGGCACTTCGCCGCGCGCGACAATGTCGCCAAAGTTTTCGTTTTTCATTCGCCCGAATCGTCCAGATATTTTTGCGCATCCAGCGCCGCCATACAACCCGACCCGGCGCTGGTAATTGCCTGCCGATAAACCGAATCTTGCACATCACCGGCGGCGAAAACGCCCGCGATATTTGTCGCTGTTGCCGCACCTTGGTCGCCGCCGCGTACGACAATGTAGCCGTTTTTCATTTTCAATTGTCCATCAAAAACCGCGGTGTTCGGCGAATGTCCGACTGCGACAAAAACGCCGTCTACGGCGAGATTTTCGCTGTCGCCGGTGCGGATATTTCGCAATCGTGCGCCGCGGACGCCGGAATCGTCGCCCAAAATTTCTTCCGCTACGCGTTCAAACAAAATTTCCACTTTGCCTTCTCGTGCGCGGGCAAAAACTTTGTCTTGCAAGATTTTTTCGGCGCGAAACGAATCGCGGCGGTGTGCCAGAAATACTTTTGATGCGATGTTTGAAAGATACAAAGTTTCTTCCGCTGCGGTATTGCCGCCGCCGATAACCAGCACGGGTTTGTCGCGAAAAAAGAATCCGTCGCAAGTCGCACAGGCGGAAACTCCGCGCCCGAGAAACTTTTTTTCCGATTCCAATCCCAGATATTTTGCGGACGCCCCGGCGGCGACAATCAACGCATCGCAAGAATATTCATCGCCGCCGAAAAGCCGAAACGGACGCCCCGCCAAATCCGCCCGGGTAATATGGTCGCGCGCGATTTCCGCCCCGAAACGCGATGCATGTCGGGCAAATCGCTCCATCAATTCCGGTCCTTGCACGCCGTTTTCGTCCGCCGGCCAGTTGTCTACATCGGTCGTTGTCGTGAGTTGTCCGCCGGGCTGCATTCCGGCGACGACCAGCGGTTTCAAATTTCCCCGTGCCGCATACAACGCCGCCGTCCACCCCGCCGGACCGGAACCCAAAATCAACAATCGCGAATGTCGCACCGCCATAATCGTATTTTACCACCGAAATTTTCCATTCCGGCGGCGGCGGCGGAATCGGCGGAATTCCGCGAAAAATCCCCCGCAATTCCCCCCGAAAACAAGAAAAACCCCCGTCATTCCCGCGAAAGCGGGAATCTATTCGGGGAGATTAATTTTGGAATTTCGCACATTTTACGGGAAATTAAGTTTGGAATTTCCGTGCGTTTTTTTGTGAAAAACGGCGTGAACGCGGGAATTTGTCGGTGAAAATGGATTCCCGCGTTCGCGGGAATGACGGCGGGGGCGGGAATTCGGCGGCAAGAATCGGACGGCGGCGGGGGGCGTAATTCCGGAGGAATCGGCGGAATTTCGTGAAAAATCCCCCGCAATTCCCCCCGAAAACAAGAAAAACCCCCGTCATTCCCGCGAAAGCGGGAATCCATTTTGAGGAACAAAACTGCGAATTTACCTCGTTTTTCCACAACGGCGGGAATGACGGGAATTTGTCGGTGAAAATGGATTCCCGCGTTCGCGGGAATGACAAACAAAAAAAACGGCGGGGATACGGAATCCTCGCCGCTTTTTATCTCCCGAAATCAGAAACGATGCACCGCATTTATTTGGAATCTTGCGTTTTCGCTGAATTCGCCGAGTTGTCGCCATCTGAAACCGGCGGCGGGGCGGATTTGCCAATTGTTGTAGCGGAAATTTCCTTGCAAATTTAATTCGTTGCGGGTTTCGGTTTCGCCTTTTTCGTATTCGGAATGCATTCGGTAAACGGGCGATATATTCCAAATTCCGCCTCGCAAGTTTGCCGAAAGCGAAAAATCATAATCCGCCGTTTCGCCCGCAACCGATTCGGAAAATGCGGCGGTCCAAAAATCCGCCGTGTATTTGCCGCCGCTTGCATAGCGGAAATCGCCGAAATCGCCGTTTGTGTTTTGTTGTTTTACGGTCGTGTAAAAATGCCATTTGTCTTTGCGGAAATCCATCCGCCCGCCGGCATTTGCGGCGTAACCGCTTTCGGTGATGCGATAACCGAAATCGGGCGAGAATGAAAATAGCGAAAAATCGCCGCCCGCCAAAATCATCACCGCAATGCCGACTCCCAACAAAGCCACGCCCGGCACGGGGTCAACGCCGCTTCTGTCGTCGCCCGTACTGCCGCCGCCGCCGCCCGTTATCGGCGTGTTTGTTGTCGGCGGCGGCGTTTGCGGCGGGTCGGATTCCGTAATGTTTTCGCCGTTAAAGAAAATTTGATTTTCGCCGTCTGCAACAAATGCGATTGTCAGGCGGTCGGTTGCGACATCAAAACTCTCAGGCATTTGCGGAAATCCGCCATCGCCGAAAAGTTGCGAGTCGTTGCAATCGGGCAATGTCAAAAAATCTGCAGATTCCCGAATTATGCATCCGTTTGCATTTTCATTTTCCGGAAATTGCAACGGAACGGATTCCGCCGCCGCCGCAGTTTCTGCATTCGCCGCCGCCGCTGTTGCCGAATCATCGGCGGTATCGTCTCGCACAACGGGAATTCCGCATATTTCGGCGGCGGCAGTTTTTTCGTTATTAATCGCAATTGAAACCGCCCAGCCCGCATTTCCGCATGATTCGGCGGTATAAGAATCCGCCGCTGCAATGTTTTCGGCATTTAAGAAGTTTTCCGCCGATGTACAAACGCCGCCGCCGCTGCTTGCCGGTTCAAAAACTTGCATATTTCCGCAGTTTTCCGCCGTTCTGTTCACGCATTCATCGGACGAATTAAGAATTTGATGTTCTTCGCAAGTCGGCGTATTCGGATTTGCCGGAATCGGTTCGCATGCCGTTGTAGAACCTGCAACAAATTGATGCGTTTGAGAATTAACGCAAACGCACATCGTATTATCGTCCGGGGCAGTCACCGCATTCGCCCCGCAGTTTGCAGGATTCGCTTCGCAAACTCCGGCGGAGTTTCTTGCTTCGTCCGGTTGACAAGCGGCTACGCAAACGCCGTTAACCAATTCGGGAGTCGCCCCCGTGCAATCCGTATTTATTGTTTCGCACATTGTCGGGCTTACTCTTCCGGAAAATCCGGTTTTGCAATCGCAAACATTTCCGTTTCTATCCGTTGTTGCTGTGTCGCAATTCAGAATCGGTTCGCATCGGGCGGGTGACACGGCGTTGTTAAAAAATTCGCCCGGGCAATCGGTAGCGGAAGTCGGCGGGAGTGCGCAACTTATTCTATCGGGTTGCAATACATAACCGGGGTCGCAAACGGCGTCGACAAATCCGTACAAATCCGCCGATATTACAGTCGCCCTCCGATTCGTGTTGCTGTTAATCCAAAATAGGTTTCCACCCACAGAGTTTGCAGTAAACGGGGCGACTGCAGGCGTAGTAGTACGCCCCTCGCCCGCTGCTATAAATAAATCTGTGCCGTCTGTGTATACACGGACGGTGTAATCGGTGCCTGTACCAAAAAACCGCAAAAGTTCGCCGCCTGTTATTTCAACGCCGTCAAAAGCGGGATAACCATTCGGTCCTTCGGTTGCAACATCATCCGTAATTATCTGCCTGTTCTCATCAAGCAAATCAAAATAATTTCCAATAGGTTCGCCCGTGATTGCTTGAAGTCCATCATAAATTTCATCAATAGCAATGGTTGTTGGTACTTGTTCAAAAGTAGAAGTATCGGGGTTGAAAAAACTCGCCGCATTCGTTGTATCATAAACCGTTGCTTCCGCTTCCGTTGCAACTTGTGCATTTGCGGAAATGTTAGACAATCCCGCCGCAAAGGCGGCGAAAAGAATGATTTTATTGATTGTGTTTTTCATCTGTTTACTCCTCTTTTGCAAACTATTTGCGAAAGTATAACACAAATCCCGCCTGAATTTGCAAAAAAAACGGGCGGGAATGGAATCGGGGCGGTAATTCCGGAAAAAAACCGCGAAATTCCGCGAAAAATCCCCCGCAATTCCCGCCGAAAACAAGAAAAAAACCCCCGTCATTCCCGCGAAAGCGGGAATCCATTATGGGCGATTAATTTTGGAATTCCCGCGCGTTTTTTTCGTAAAAAACGGCGTGAACGCGGGATTTATCGGCGAAAATGGATTCCCGCGTTCGCGGGAATGACGGCGGGGAGGCGGGAATTCAGCGGCGAAAATCGGACGGCGGCGGGAGATTCCGATTTACATCGGAATGGAAAAAGTTGGAAATTAGGAAAAAAGAATTTACCATTCCGGCGAACGCCGGAATCTCTGCGGGAGATTCCGATTTACATCGGAATGGTAAAAAATGACGGGCGAAAGAATCGGGCGGGAAATGGAAAAACGGCGGGAATGTCGTACAATAAACGATTATGGACCCCGATTTTTTGGATATACTCGCATGTCCGGTTTGCAAAGGCAAACTGGATTATAAAACCGAACCGCCTCGCCTGATTTGTCGGATTGACCGGCTGAAATATAGCATTACCGCAGACGGCATTCCGGTGTTGCTCGCCGATGAAGCGACGCCGCTCGCCGAAAAAGAGTGAATACGCCTTTTGCGGCAATCGTGCCGGCGAGGCGAGGGGCATCCCGCCTGCCCGACAAACCGCTTGCCGATATTGGCGGTATTCCGCTTGTTGTTCGCGTGTTGCAGCGGCGAAACAATCGGGGGCGGTGCAAGTTGTTGCCGCTGTGGATGATGACGAAATTGCCGAAGTCGTTCGTGCCGCCGGATTTGTCGCACAAATGACCGGCGAATGCGATTCGGGGTCGGCGAGAGTTGCCGAAGTTGTGCGGCGGCGGGATATTTGCGAAGTTGTGGTGAATGTGCAAGGCGATGAACCGTTTATAGAACCGGAATTGATTTGTGCGGTTGCCGAGTTGCTTTCGCAAAAAAAAGATTGCGTTTGTGCGACTGCGATGCGTTTGCCGCACAATGCGGAAGAGTTTGCAAATCCGGATGCGGTTAAAGTTGTCGCCGATGCGGACGGTGCGGCTCGTTATTTTTCGCGTTCGCCGGTGCCGCATTCTCGTGTCGGCGGATTGCCCGAATCGGCACGAATTCATATCGGCATTTATGCGTATCGTGCGGCATTTTTGCGGCGTTTGGGTGCATTGCCGCCGTCGCCGGACGAAAAATGCGAACAATTGGAACAACTTCGCATTTTGCATCACGGCGAACGAATTGCGTTGTTGGAGTTTCCTTCTCGTGCGGGCGGCATAGATACGCCCGCCGATTTGGAAAAAGCCCGCCTTCGTGTTGCGGCGGAAGAATAATGCCGCCGCCGTTGCGGATAACTTATTTGCCGTTATCGGAATATGAAAAAGTTTGGCGGCAAATGCGCAAATGGTGCGATATGGCGGCGGACGATTCGCCGGATGAAGTTTGGATAACGGAACATCCGCCCGTCTACACACTCGGACAGGCGGGGCGAGAATCGGATTTGTTGCGTGCAAACGGCATTCCGCTCGTTCGCAGCGACCGTGGCGGACAAATTACTTATCACGGTCCGGGGCAGATTGTGGTTTATACGATGTTGCATTTACGCCGCCGTGGTTGGGGTGCACGGCGTTTGGTGCATAAAATGGAAAATGCGGTGATTGCGATGTTGGGCGGATATGGCGTTGCGGCGGCGGCGAATCCGGCGGCACCCGGCGTTTATGTGGGCGGTGCAAAAATTGCTGCATTGGGTTTGCGCATTCGTCACGGACGCAGTTATCACGGATTGAGTTTTAATGCGGAAATGGATTTATCGCCGTTTGCGGACATTCGCCCGTGCGGTTTTGAGGATTTGCAAGTTGTGCAACTCGCCGACATTTCCCCCCGCCCGCTTGCCGAAGTTCGCGAAGAATTGGCAAGATGTTTGCTGAAAGAATTGACGCAAGATTGACGGCGGCGGCGATTTCCATTCCCGAACGCGGAAATCTGCAAAAGAACCAAAGAACCTTCCATTCCCGAACGCGAGAATCTGCAAAAGAACCAAAGAACCTTCCATTCCCGCGAACGCGGGAATCTGCAAAAGAACCAAAGAATTTTCCATTCGCGAACGCGGAAATCTGTAAAAGAACCAAAGAGCTTTCCATTCCCGAACGCGGAAATTTGTCTAAAAAGTACTTTCCATTCCCGCGAAAGCGGGAAGGCAGATTCCAGTCCGAAGTGCAACAGAGGAGCCAAAAAAAAGGGGGACGGAAGGATAATCCTCTTTTGGCTATTTGTTATTACTTCGGAGGATCTTATGTATACCCATCTGTCCCTTTCTCATCGTATCACAATTTGCGTCCGCCTGCGACAAAAAACATCGCAACGAAAAATCGCAAAAGAACTCGGCGTCTCTGTTTCTACCATTTCACGGGAAATCAAACGATGCCGGCGGCAATACTACAATCCCGAAGTCGCTCATCATCGCGCCAAAGTGCGACGACGACGCGCCTCTGAACGCCCGCGCAAACTTTCCGATGCCGTATTGCGCGACTTCGCGTTTTGGATGAGGAATCATTATTCGGTGTCGTCCGCCGCGGTGTTTTTGCCGGTCGGAAAAAGCGCTTTGTATAACTGGTTGTGGAAAGATGTCTGTCGCGGTTCGCATTGTAAGCCGCCGCGTCCGCGCAAAAGTATTGTTTGTTGCGCGCCGCACCGGCAAATGAGTTTCGGCGTGGGGCATTACCGCAAACGCCCGAAAGACGGGCGATTCGCGATGATGAAAGACGCCGCGCCGATTGCCGGTCGTCCGGCGATTGTGAATGCCCGCGGACGATTCGGCGATTGGGAAGTTGATACGATGTATTGGCAAAAACGCGTGATGTCGCTGTCCTTGCGGGAACGCAAAAGCGGTTATGTGCGATTGTTTTTGTTGCCGAACTATTCGGCGGACGAAACGGCGAAGCGGATTATTCATCTGCTGCGCGGTTTGCCGGTGCACACGATGACGAGCGATGGCGGTTGGGAATTCGTCCGTTGGCGAAAGGTAGAAAAAGCGCTGGGCATAAAATGGTATGTGAGCGATCCGGGACGCCCGCAACAACGCGGTGGCGTAGAGCAAATGAACGGTCTCGTGCGGCGAATGGTAAATCGCGATTTACATCGCTACGGCTTACCGAAGGCATTGCGCCGGGCGGAAAAAATATTGAATCATCGCCCAACACCACGCCTGCAATTTTGCACCCCCGCACAACAACTCGGACTATGCTAATATATCCCAACTGTTGCACTTCGGACTGGAATCTGCCGAATCTGCAAAAGAACCAAAGAACCTTCCATTCCCGCGAACGCGGAAATCTGCAAAAGAACCAAAGAACTTTCCATTCCCGAACGCGGAAATTTGACGGCGGCGATTTATACGGCGAAGTTGTCAAACGCGAGGCGGCGGTATTGGATTGCTTCGCCGAGATGTTTGGCGGTGATGTCTTCGTCGTGTGCCAAATCGGCGATGGTGCGGGCGACTTTGAGAATGCGGTGATAACTGCGCGCCGAAAGCCCGAGTTTGTCTAACGCACGGCGGGCAAAAGTTTTCGCGTTTTCGTCCGGAAGGCAATAAACATCAACATCCGCGGCGGATAATCGCGCGTTCAATCGGTTTTGTCGCGCGCGCTGAAAACGGTGTGCTTCGTCTACCCGTGCGCGAATTGCCGCGCTGATTTCGCCGTCCGCCCGTCCGGTAATTTCTTCTTGCGACAGCGGGTCGACTTCTATGTGAATGTCTATTCGGTCCAGCAGCGGACCGGAAATTCGCGCGCGATATCGTGCAATTTGATTGGGCGTGCAGCGGCATTCTTTTTGCGGATGCGAAAGATAACCGCACGGACACGGATTCATCGCCGCGATCATTTGAAACGCCGCCGGAAAATCTGCTTTGCGAGACGCCCGCGATACGGTGACCGAACCCGATTCCAAAGGTTCGCGCAATACTTCCAGCACATGCCGGTCAAACTCCGGAAATTCGTCCAAAAATAAAACGCCGTTGTGCGATAACGAAATTTCGCCCGGTTTCGGTTTGCTGCCGCCGCCGATTAATGCCGCCGCCGAAGCCGAATGATGCGGTGCGCGAAATGGACGCCGCCGCCATTCCCGCGCCATAAAATCGCCGCCCGACAACGAACGCACTGCCGCCGATTCTAATGCTTCTTCTTCGGTGAGATTCGGCATAAGTCCGCGCAATCGCGCTGCCAGCATAGATTTTCCGCAACCGGGTGCGCCCATCATCAAAACGCTGTGTCCGCCGGCTGCCGCGACTTCCAGCGCGCGTTTGGCTTTTAGTTGTCCCTTCACATCGGATATGCAAGGCGCATCGGGTTCCGGCGGCATTTCTACTGCAGTTGCGCGCGGCAACTTTTCGCGTCCCGCCAAATAGGCGCACACTTGCAAAAGATATTTTGCGGAATATACCGTTGCATCGGTTGCCAGCGCGCCGACTTCGGCATCTTCGGGCGGCAAAATCACTTCGCGTTCGTCGCGCATTGCCGCTAATGTAATCGGCAACGCGCTGCCGCACGAACGCAATCCGCCGTCTAATGCGAGTTCGGCGGCAAATTCCAGCCGTCCCAGCATATCGTTCGGAATTTGTCCGTCTGCGGCGAGAATGCCGAGGGCAATCGGCAAATCGTAACGTCCGCCTTCTTTCGGCATATCGGCGGGCGCGAGATTAATCGTAATGCGCCGTGCCGGAAACGAAAAGTTTGAATTGAGTATTGCCGCCCGTACCCGGTCGCGCGCTTCTTTGACTTCGGTATCGGGCAATCCGACGATATTGAATTGCGGCAATCCGCCCGATAGATGCACTTCCACCGTCACGCCCGCCGCGTACACGCCGGTCAACGCCCGACTATGTAAAATTGCCAAAGCCATAGCGCGTTATTATATCAGCATGCATGTTTTTCGCGGGATTTTGTTATAATGCGTTTGCGGCGTGGTTTTCTTTCATTGGGATTTCTCCGCGCCGCCTTTATTTCGGCAAAATCCGGCAAAATCCGACAAAAATCTTTTCCGGCAAAAAATTTGCTATGCTATAAAATCCGACAAAAATCTTTTCCGGCAAAAATTTTGCTATAATGCGTTTGCGGCGTGGCTTTCTTTTCATGAGATTTCTCCCGCGCCGCCTTTATTCTGGCAAAAATCTTGCAAGCATTTCATTCAGATGGCGGAGTCCTGTTTCGGTGGGGCGGATGATGTGCGCGTTGCGAAATAATAAGTTATCATTTTCGCACGATTGCAAAATCGGTTCCAAAATGTGCATTGGGGCGGCGGTGCGGTCGCAAAGCATTTGCGGCGGAAATCCTTCGGGGAGGCGGAGGGCGTTCATCATAAACTCAAAAGCGGCTTCGCGGGGCGGTACTTCGCGGGTTTCGGCGGCGGCGGCAATGGCGGCGGCGGGATTTCGGGCGCGGGTGTTGCGCATATAATCGCGCGGATTTTTAATGCGTGCGCGGCGGAATATTTTTCCGGCGGCAGTAATTTTGGAATGTGCGCCCGCCCCGATTCCGATATAGTCGCCGAATCGCCAATAATTTAAATTATGGCGACATTCGCGTCCGGGCAAGGCGAAAGCGGAAATTTCATAGCGGCGAAAACCGGCGGCGATGGCGGCATTGCAAACGGCGTCGCCGATGTCGGCGGTTTCGTCCGCATCCGGCAACGGCGGCGGATTGCGAAAAAACGGCGTGCCGGGTTCCAGAGTTAATTGGTACAAAGACAAATGCGGCGGCGCAAATGATAGCGCGATATTTAAATCTTCGCAGGCGTTTGCGGCGGACCGGCGGGGCAGGGCGTGCATTAAATCTATATTAAAATTGTCAAATGCGGCGGCGGCGGATTCGGCGGCTTCGCGCGATTTTTGTCCGTCGTGGATTCTGCCGAGGGCGGCGAGGGCGGAATCGTCAAAACTTTGCGCCCCCAGCGAGAGGCGATTGATTCCGGCGGCAGCAAATTCGCGGAATTTGACGACATCCGCCGCGCCGGGATTGGCTTCCAAAGTTATTTCGCATTCGGGGGCGATGGCGAATCGGGCGCGCAATCCGCGCAGCATTTCGTCAATACTTTCCGCCGAAAACAGCCCCGGCGTGCCGCCGCCGACAAAGACGGACGCGATTCGCCGCCCCCACACATCGGGCAAAAAAGTTTCGGCATCTGCCAGCAATGCGCGCACATATTCTTTTTCGGGAATGTCGCGCGGGGCGCGGTGTGAGTTGAAATCGCAATACGGGCATTTGCGAACGCACCACGGCAGATGGGCGTAAAGCGAAAGCGGCGGCGGCGCGATGATGGTTTGCGGCGGCGCGATAATTTGCGCGGATTCAAATGCGGACGCGCGGCGGGCGGCGCGCGAATTCATTGTCGTGCCGCGAATATTTTTGTCAATGCGCGCAATGATTTGCCGCGATGTCCGACCGCGTTTTTTTCGGTTGCGGACATTTCCGCGCCGGTTTTTTGTGCGAGAAAATCGTAAAACAGCGGGTCATAACCGAATCCGTTTTCGCCGCGCAATTCGCGGGCGATTTTGCCGTGCCAGAATCCTTCGGCGAAAATCGGGGCGGAATCTGCGGGCGATTCCACAAAAATAATCGCGGCATAATAAAACGCGTTGCGTGCGGAAATATCCGCCATTTCGGCGAGAAGTTTGGCGTTATTTTGCGCGTCTGTTGCGTTTTCGGCGGCGTAGCGGGCGGAATGTATGCCCGGCGCACCGTTTAAGGCGGCGACAACCAAACCGGAATCGTCCGCTATGGCGGGCATTTTTGCGGCGGCGGAAGCGGCACGGGCTTTTGCCAACGCATTTTCCATAAAAGTTTTATGCGGTTCGGCGGTTTGCGCAATTTGCAAATCGGTCAGGCACGGCAAGTTTGCGAAATAGGGCGACAATGCCGCACGAATTTCGCGTATTTTTCCGCTGTTGCCGCTTGCGATGACGACCGAATCGCGCATTTAAATTTGCCAATTTCCGCGATTGAACCAGCAGTCATTTGCGGAAATGTTAAACAACTTCGCCGCCCGAAAGACGGCGGCGGCGGCGAAAAAATGAATAGTTCTTTGCATAATCGGCTTCGGATTTAATGCCGAAAGTATAGCATAACGCCGAAAAAAAGCGGGCGGTTCATTCAAGGTTTTCATTTATAGTTTATCGTTTACATGGAGAGAGAAAATGAAAACCACCGCCCGATTGATATTATACACGAAAACGAATGCAACTGCAAACGAAAGACGGGGCGAAAAAAAAATGTTCGTTCCCTCTTGAAATGGGCGGATTTTGTATTATAATTCCCTTTGCCGATGGATTTAATCCGAGCGCACCGCCGACGGACGGTATTTTTCCGGCACTTATGAAAGGAGTGAAATATCAATGAAAAAACCTAAAATTCGCCCCCTGCACGACCGGATTCTCGTGCGGCGTGTGGAAGAAGAACGCAAAACCGCAAGCGGAATCGTTATCCCCGATAATGCCGCCGAAAAACCCGACCAGGGCGAAGTTCTCGCCGTCGGCAACGGCAAAATTTTGGATGACGGCAAAAAACGCCCGCTGGATGTCAAAGCCGGCGACCGCATTCTTTTCGGCAAATACGCCGGTACTTCCGTGAAAGTGGAAGGCGAAGAACTGCTGGTTATGCGTGAAGACGATGTTATGGCAGTCATTACCGACTGACGCAACTTTTTTAATTATTCGTTTTTTTCTACAAGGAGAAATATTATGTCTGCAAAAGATGTCAAATTTTCGGAAGAAGCGCGCCGCGGTATTGTTCGCGGCGTCAATATGCTTTCGGACGCGGTTCGCGTTACGCTCGGTCCCAAAGGGCGCAATGTCGTCATAGAACGCTCTTTCGGTGCGCCGACTATCACCAAAGACGGCGTTTCTGTCGCCAAAGAAGTGGAACTGGAAGACAAACTGGAAAATATGGGCGCACAAATGGTTAAAGAAGTTGCGTCCAAAACTTCCGATGTCGCCGGCGATGGCACCACCACCGCCACCGTTCTCGCACAGGCGATGGTTCGCGAGGGAATGAAATATGTCGCCGCCGGAATGAATCCGATGGATCTTAAACGCGGCATAGACCGCGCCGTCAGTGCCGCCACCGAAAATCTGAAAAAGATTTCCAAAGATTGCCGTTCGCGCACCGAAATCGCGCAAGTCGCTTCCATTTCGGCGAATTCGGACGGCAGTGTCGGCGAAATTATCGCCGAGGCGATGGACAAAGTCGGCAAGGAAGGCGTGATTACTGTTGAAGACGGTTCAACTTTGGAAAACGAATTGTCGGTCGTGGAAGGAATGCAATTTGACCGCGGCTATACTTCGCCTTATTTTATCAACACGCCCGAACGGCAAATGGTGGTGCTGGATAATCCGCTGGTACTCGTTCACGACAAAAAAATATCCGCCATTCGCGATATTTTGCCGATTTTGGAACAAACCGCCAAAACCGGTCGCCCGTTGTTGATTATTGCCGAAGAAGTGGAAGGCGAAGCCCTTGCGACTTTGGTCGTCAACAATATGCGCGGTACGCTTAAAGTGTGCGCCGTCAAAGCCCCCGGCTTCGGCGACCGCCGCAAAGCGATGTTGGAAGATATTGCCATTCTCACCAAAGGGCGCGTAATTTCCGAAGAAGTCGGATTGACGCTGGAAAAAGTGTCGGTGGACGATCTCGGACAGGCGAAACGCGTGGAAATCGGCAAAGAAGACACCACCGTGATTGACGGCAAAGGCGCGAAAAAAGACATCGCCGCCCGCGTTGAAGCAATCCGCCGCCAGATTGAAGATACCACCAGCGATTACGACCGCGAAAAACTGCAGGAACGGGTCGCCAAACTTTCGGGCGGCGTTGCCGTCATCAAAGTCGGTGCGGCAACCGAAGTGGAAATGAAAGAAAAGAAAGCGCGCGTTGAAGACGCGTTGCATGCCACCCGTGCGGCGGTGGAAGAAGGCATCGTGCCGGGCGGCGGCGTCGCCCTGATTCGTTGCCAAGCGGTCATTTCCAAACTCAAAGGAGAAAACGACGACCAAGATGCCGGAATCCGCATCGTCTCGCGCGCGTTGGAATCGCCGCTTGCAAATATCGTCGTCAATACCGGCGAATCGGCGGAAGTTATTGTCAACGAAGTACGCGGCGGTAGCGGCAATCACGGCTATAACGCTGCCAACGGAAAATACGGCGATTTGTTGCGTCTCGGCATCATAGACCCGACGAAAGTAACGCGTTCGGCTTTGCAAAATGCTGCGTCTATCGCCGGTTTGTTGCTGACGACCGATTGCGCAGTAACCGAACTGCCGAAAAAAGACATGCCTCCGCCCGCAATGCCCGGCGGCGGAATGGATATGTAAGTTATTGTTGTCTCTCCCTAAAAAGGCGGTATTTTTCCTCCCGCCTTTTGGAAAACCGCGCCGCAAGGCGCGGTTTTTTTTCGCGTAATTCTCCGCAATTTTTCGCGTAATTCCCCGCGATTTTTTTACTTAATTCTCCGCGATTTCTCGCAATTTTTTGCGTAATTCCCCGCCGGATTTCCGCCGCCGCTTTTATAAAACCGAATTAAAAATACGGTTCAACGCGTCCGAGATTCGCGTAAATTGTTTTTAGTTGCGTGTAGTTTGCGTAATTCTCCGCAATTTTTTTTGCGTAATCCCCGCCGGATTTTCGCCGAATTTCCCCGCAATTTTTTTGCGTAATTCCCCGCCGGATTTTCGCCGGATTTTCGCCGAATTTCCGCCGCTGCTTTTACAAAACCGAATTAAAAATACGGTTCAACGCGTCCGAGATTTGCGTAAATTGGTTTTTAGTTGCGTGTAGTTTGCGTAATTCCCCGCGGTTTCCCCGCAATTTTTTGCGTAATTCCCCGCGATTTCCTCGCAATTTTGTTTTACTTAATTTTCCGCGATTCCCCGCGATTTTGTTTTGCGTAATTCTCCGCCGGATTTCCGCCGCCGAATTTCCACCGCCGCTTTTACAAAACCGAATTAAAAATACGGTTCAACGCGCCCGAGATTCGCGTAAATTGTTTTTAGTTGCGTGTAGTTTGCGTAATTCCCCGCGATTTTTTTTTGCGTAATTCCCCGCGATTTCTCGCAATTTTATTTTGCGTAATTCCCCGCCGGATTTTCGCCGGATTTTCCCCGCCGGATTTTCGCTGCCGCTTTTATAAAACCGAATTAAAAATACGGTTCAACGCGTCCGAGATTCGCGTAAATTGTTTTTAACTGCGTGTAATGTTGGATGGTATGTCTGCCGTTTTCGCGTCCGACTCCGGAATGTTTTACGCCGCCGAAAGGCACTTCGGGCGGCGTGATATTGTAATCGTTAATCCACACCATTCCCGCCTGCAATTGTTGCGATACGCGATGTGCGCGCGCAAAATTGCCGGTAAAAACGCCCGCCGAAAGCCCGTAATCGGTCGCATTCGCGCGCCGCACGGCTTCGTCTTCGTCATCAAAAACAAGCACCGACATAAGAGGACCGAACACCTCTTCGCGCACAAAACGCATATCGTCTTCGCAATCGGCAAACACCGCCGGATGCAGATAGTTGCCGTCCGCCAGCGATTTGTCTGCGGGCGGATGACCGCCGGCGATATGCAATGCGGCGGAGGCGAAAGCGTCTTGCATATAGCCGTCCACTTTTTGCAAATGCGGGCGACTCATCAGCGGTCCGACTTGCGTTTGCGGATTGAAAGGGCAGCCGAGACGCAACGATTCGGTGCGCGGTTTGACGGCGGCAAGAAATGCATCGCGTGCGGTGCGTTCCACAAAAACGCGTGTGCCGTTTGAGCAAACCTGCCCGCTGGAAAAGAAATTCGCCATCAACGCCGCCGATACTGCATCTTCCATTTGGCAATCGGCAAAAATCAGCAGCGGCGATTTTCCGCCCAACTCAAAAGTGATGTGTTTGAGCGTTGTTGCGGCGTCCGCCATTACGCGTTTGCCGGTTTCGGCTTCGCCGGTCAGCGATATTTTGTCTATGCCGGGATGCAAAGACAGCATCCGCCCGACGGTCGCATCGCCTTGCACGACATTGAAAACGCCCGGCGGCAAACCGGCTTCGGCGTATAACTCCGCCAGACGAAAAGCGGTGAGCGGCGTGAGTTCGGCGGGTTTGAAAACCATCGTATTGCCGCATGCGAGGGCGGGGGCGGATTTCCACATGGCGATTTGTATCGGATAATTCCACGCGCCGATTCCCGCGCAAACGCCGAGCGGTTCGCGGCGGACGAGCGAAAATGCGGCGGGCGGATGGTCTATGTGGTCGCCGTGAATGGCGGGGGCGATTCCGGCGTAATATTCCAGCACTTCCGCGCCGGTAATAATATCCACCGCGCGCGTTTCGGCAATCGCTTTGCCGGTGTCCAATGTTTCCAACGCGGCGAGGGAGTCGTTTTCGGCGCGCAACAATTCGGCGGCGCGCAACAATATTTTTGCGCGTTCGCGGGCGGGAGTTGCCGCCCATTGCGGTTGTGCGCGCCGTGCCGCGGCGACTGCTTCGTCCACATCGCGTTGCGCCGCTTGTTGCACATCGCAAATTTTGCGGTTTGTGGCGGGATTGACGGTCGCGAAAGTGTCACCGGAAGTCGCGTCTTTGGGTGCGCCGTCAATAAAAAGTTTTTGCTCAGGCAGTCGGCTGTCGGGTCCGATGGCGGGGGTGTTTTTCATTGTTGTCTCCGTGCGGATAATAAACCGCGATTATACCGCGTCCTTGACGGCGCGATGCGAACCGGCGGCGGACGGTTTATAATGTCAAAATGAACGAATCCGCATCGGCTGCGTCTTCCGCTAAAACGCCCGCCGCCGCGCCGCCGCCGAAAAAAAGCGGCGCGAAGCGGTGGGCGATAAAATGGCTTGTCATCTATCCGCTTTTGTTGGCGGCGGCGGCGGGCGGCGCGTTTTATGCTGCTTATCAACAACCGAAGTTGCGCCCGTATTTGCAACCGCATTTGCAAAACATTATAGAACACGCGCCTTTTTTGCGGCGGTTTGTGGATTCGCCGTCCGCCGACAAAACAACGGATTCTGCGCAGTTTTCGCAATCTTCACAATTTCCGCAATCTTCGCAATTTCCGCAATCTTCAAACGCGCCCGCCCTTCCCGATTCCGCGCCGCAAGTTGCGGAATCGCAAACCGAATCGCAAACGGAATCGCAAACCGAATCACAAATAAATGCGCCGCCCGAATCGCCGGAAATCGCGCCCGCCGATTCTGTACGCGCGGAATATGTGGACGCGGAACTCGCGCGATTGAAAAATCAAATTGCGGCGATGCGCGATGCGCGGCGCGCCGATTCGCAAAATACCGAAATTCGTTTGGGATTGATAGATTTGCGTTTGCGCACGGACGGCGATACTGCGGCGGCGGCGCGCGCGCTTTCTGCTGTTTCGCCGGTGCGCGATTCGGATGGCGCATGGCTGGCGGCGGAAGTTTCGCGATTGCAAAACGCGCCCGCCCGCGACCGAATTGCCGATGTTTTGCGGCGGCTTTTGCATTTCGTTGAACGGGACGGCGGCGCAGTTTCGGAAAACGAATCCGCCGCCGCCGTCGCCGCCGAAGAAACGCCGTGGGATTCGCGTGCCGCCGCGGAGTTGAAAAAAATCTTTAATGTGCGCCGCGTTTCTGGCGATAACGAAAAAGACGAATCGCATTTAATGTTGTTGCGGCGAATGGAAACGCTTTTGTTGACCGGACAACGGGAGGCGTATTTGGCGGCGTTGGACGCGCTTGCCGTCAATCCGCCGCAATCGGACGATGCGAATGTGCGGGTGTTGATTGACACTTTGCGCGAATTTGGAATGCCGGTTTATGCGTTGAGCGGAAGGGGGCGGTAATGTGGCGCGCGCTGAAATATATTTTGCTGGGCGTTGCGGCGATGGCGTTGGTGGCGATTTCGCATTTGTATGCGGACGAAACGATTGTCGTGCAATATGGCGAATGGCGCGCTGAACCTGCTGTTTTTGTCGCGGCGGCAACGGCGGCGGCGGCGGCGATTGTGTTGCTGCTATTTTTCAAACTGATTTTTTGGATGTTGTTTTTTCCGGCGCGGATGGCGGCGTGGAAGCGGGCGCGGGACGACAAAAACCGCCGCGAAACTTTGGAAGATAGCGTGCGCGCGTTGGCGTTGGACGATTATCGCCGCGCATTTAACGGATTTTCGCGGCTGTCGCGGAAGTCGGACCCGGACGGCGTTTTTGCATGGCTGGCGGCGCGTTCTGCCAAAAAATCGGGCGACCATGCCGGTCGTGCCGAATGGTTGCGCCGTGCCGCCGCGCATGGCGGTTCCGACATTGCCGCCGCCGCCCGTGCGGCACTCGCCGCCGAAGACGGACGCGCCGGCGAAGCGTTTGACATTCTGACCGAAGCGGGCGCGCGAAACGGTTCGCCGTTGCTGGCAAAAATGTATTTGCACATTGCGCGGCGGCGCGAAAAATGGCGCGAGGCGATGGCGGCGGCATATCGTTTATTGGACGGCGCGGATGGCGACCGGGAAACGATTGCCGAAATCGCCGATGCCGCGCTGAAAACAATGCAAGACGGCGAATCGTTGCGCGATTTTTGGAAAAATAATGTTGCAGCCGCCGAACAAAAAAATCCGCGCCTGCTCGTGGAATATAGTTACGCCTTGCATCGTGCCGGTGACGAAAAAACGCGCGCCGAAACTTTGGAACGCGCCGTAAATATCGCGCCCGGATCGGCGGCGGTTGTCGCCGCAGTTGCCGCAACCGGCGGCGACAAACTTTGCGAAACCGCGTTCGCCGCGGTACAAAAACACGGCGGCGAAAGCGATTCCGATTATTTGCGGGCGGCGGCGACTCTCGCCGAACGGCTTAAATTGTACGGACGGGCGCGGCGATATTATCAGATGGCGAATTCGTTGCGCCCCGACCCGCGCAACACTTCGGCGTTGGATTCGCTGGAAACGCGCATGCGCGATGCGCAAGACGGCGCGGCGGACGCGTAGATTTTTTTCGGAAAAATACGAAAACATGCGCGGAATTAATTCAACCAAATTTTCATCCGTCTTTCGCTTTCGCTTTCGCAATTGCGCGTTTCGCGGCGGCGAAAATCGCGCGGAAATACGGACGGCGGGCGTTCGGATTAGTTTTTATTCGCCGCGATGAAATCTGCCGAATTATTTTCGCGCGCGCAACGGGTGATTCCCGGCGGCGTCAATTCGCCGGTGCGCGCATTTCACGGAGTCGGCGGTACGCCGGTATTTTTCGCCGAAGGTGCAGGCGCATGGCTGGCGGATGTGGACGGGCGGCGGTATGCCGATTATGTTTGTTCGTGGGGCGCGATTGTCGCCGGACACGCCCGCGCGGAAGTGGTCGCGGCGGTTTCGCAAACGGCGGCGAAAGGAATGGGATTTGGTGCGCCGCACGAAAACGAATGCCGCTTCGCCGAAACATTGTGCGCCGCCGTGCCGTCTCTGGAAACGGTGCGCGCGGTCAATTCCGGCACCGAGGCGACAATGAGCGCGATTCGCGTGGCGCGCGGTTTTTGTCGCCGCGATTTGCTGGTGAAGTTTGACGGCTGCTATCACGGGCATTCCGATTCGCTTTTGGTCGCCGCCGGTTCAGGCGCGCTGACTCTCGGAAAACCGTCTTCCGGCGGCGTACCGGCGGCGATTGCGGGATGCACGATTTCGCTACCGTATAACGCACCGCAAGCGGCGGAAGAATTATTCGCACGGCGCGGTGACGAAATCGCCGCCGTCATCGTGGAACCGGTCGCGGGAAATATGAATATGGTGCGCGGCACGCCGCAGTTTTTGCAAACCTTGCGCGCGTTGTGCGACAAACACGGCGCGGTTTTGATTTTTGACGAAGTGATGAGTGGTTTTCGCATCGCGCGCGGCGGGGCGCAAGAAATTTACGGCATCGCGCCCGATTTAATCTGCCTCGGCAAAGTCATCGGCGGCGGGCTGGGAGTTGCGGCATTCGGCGGACGGCGCGACATAATGCGGATTCTCGCACCTGAAGGCGATGTGTATCAGGCGGGTACTTTGGCGGGAAATCCGGTCGCGATGGCGGCGGGATTGGCGGTTTTGCAAATCGCGCTGGCGGACGGATTTTATGCCGCATTATCGGCGGCGGCAACGGCGGTGCGAGAGGCAATGACGGCGGCGGCACAAAAATATGATGCGCCGTTTTGCGCCGATTCGCTTGGCGGAATGCTTGGTTTTTATTTTCGCCGCACGCCGCCCGCAAATCTGACGGACGCGCGCGATTGCGATGACGAATTATTTCGCAAGTTTTTTCATTTGATGCTGTCGCGCGGCGTTTATCTCGCGCCGTCCGCATTTGAAGCCGCGTTTGTCACCGCCGCACACGATGCCGAAGTTGTCGCGCACACCGCCGCCGCCGCCGAAGAATCATTCGCCGAAATAATGCGCCTTCCGATTTCGGCGCAAAAATAAAATAAAAAATAACGAAAACCGCGCATCGCACGGCGAATTATCGCCGCATTACCATTCGCCGATGTTCGGCATGGATGACCACGGTTCGCGGGGCGGAAGTGCGTCTCCAGATTGCAATAATTCAATTGAAATTCCGTCCGGCGAACGAATAAACGCCATTCGTCCGTCCCGCGGCGGGCGGTTGATGACGACTCCGCCGTCCGCTAACTTTTTGCAAGTCGCATAAATATCGTCAACGCGATAGGCGAGATGCCCGAAGTTGCGCCCGCCGCCGTATTCTTCCGGGTCCCAATTCCAAGTCAATTCCAGCAACGGCGCGCTATTTTGGGCGGCGTGCGTTTCGTCCGCCGCCGCCGCCAAAAAAATCAGCGTAAAACGTCCGGCGGCATTTTCCATCCGCCGCACCTCGCGCATGCCGAGTTTTCCGCAATAAAAATCCAGCGATTCTTCCACATCGCGAATCCGTACCATCGTATGAAGATATTGCATAAATACACTCCGATTTTCGTATTTTCTTTCGTGCGTTATTATACATCGCATTTTCGCCGCCGCCGCAAAAGGCGAAACGGCGGGCGAGTCGCGAAATTTAATTTTTTTCGCATTAATTTCGCATTAAAATGGAGAAAAATGCGCGCATTTTGAAATATGGGCGGATTTAATGTTATAATGCTCCTCTACCATGATACGGATAGCAGGAGTCGTCATACCCGAATATAAGCATGCGGAAATCGCCTTAACCGCGATTTTCGGCATCGGGCGGTCGCGCGCGCGCGTGATTTGCGGTCGCGCCAAAATTGACCCGGCGACCAGCATAGGCAAGTTGGCGGACACCCAAAAAGAAACTTTGCGCGCCGAAATCGGAAAATTCGTCATAGAAGGCGATTTGCGCCGCGAAGTTTCCATGAATACCAAACGGCTGGTGGATCTCGGTTGTTATCGCGGTTTGCGCCATCGCCACGGTTTGCCGGTGCGCGGACAACGCACCCGCTCCAACGCCCGGACTCGCAAAGGGCCGCGCCGCATTCGGGTGAAAAAATGAAACAACGCAAAACCGCCGCCAAAAAACCGCGCCGCGCCATCGGCGATGCTGTCGTGCATATTACCGCGTCTTTCAACAACACGATTGTCACATTCGCCGACCGGCAGGGCAATGTGCTGACGTGGGCTACTACCGGCTCTTCCGGTTTTAAGGGCGCGCGCAAAGGCACGCCGTACGCCGCCCAAATTACCGCCGACGGGGCGGGCAAAAAAGCACAAGAAATGGGGATTGTCAATGTGGATGTGCGCGTTCAAGGAGTCGGTTCCGGTCGCGATTCGGCAGTGCGCGCCTTGCATGCAATGGGTTTCAAAATCAATTCTATCGTGGATGTGACGCCGATGCCGCATAACGGCTGTCGTCCGCCCAAACGCCGGAGGGTATAGTTTTATGGCGCGATATACGGGTCCGACTTGCAAATTCGCGCGCCGCGAGGGCGCCGATCTTTCGCTCAAAAGCGGCGTTAAAAAACTGGAAGACAAATGTCGTTTCAAAACCGTGCCGGGCGGCAACAAGCGCGGCGGCGGTCGCCGTTCCGATTATCTGGAACACTTGCGCGAAAAACAAAAACTGCGCCGCACTTACGGCGTGCTGGAGCGGCAGTTTCGCAACTGCTACAAACGCGCGGATCGGGCGCGCACCGCCACCGGCGTAGCGCTGATTCAATTTCTAGAATCGCGGCTGGACAATCTCGTATACAGAATGGGTTTCGCTTCCACGCGCGCGCACGCCCGCCAGATGGTGTCTCACCGGATGGTGCGGGTGGATGACAAAATTTCCAATATTCCGTCCCGTTCGGTGGCGGTCGGGCAGACGATTTCGCTGACCGAACAGGCGCGCGGTTTTCAGATGGTAAAAGAAGCAACGCAACTCGCCCAAAGTCGTCCCGCGGTGGAATGGCTGGATGTGGATTATGACGAAATGCGCGGCGTATATCGCGAAGTGCCTTCGCGCGAGGCGGCAGCGCCCGACATTAACGAAAATTTGATAGTAGAATATTATTCCAAGTGAGATGCAATTTATGAGTACATTATTACTTAAACCGTCCATTACCGATGTCCGCGCGCTGGGCGCCTGTACTTCCCGGGTGACGGTGGAACCGCTGGAACGCGGTTTCGGGCATACATTGGGCAACGCGTTGCGGCGCGTTATGATGTCGTCCATTCCGGGTTTCGCCGCAACGGAAGTAAAAATTACGGGCGTGATGCACGAGTGCGACCGCGTGGAAGGAATGCGCGAAGATGTCGTGTGGCTGATTCTCAATCTCAAAAATGTGATTTTTAAACTCAACGATTCGAATCGCGAAACGGTGCGGCTGGTAAAGGAAGGTCCTTGCACGGTAACCGCCGGCGACATTCAACTGACGCACAATTTGGAAGTGATGAATCCCGATTGTCCGCTGGCGACTTTGGCGAAAGGCGGCAAACTGGAAATGGAAATTGTCGTGGAAAAAGGTGTCGGCTATCAACCGGCGATGCCGGCGGAAAAAGAATCGCGCGATGTCGGCGTGATTCATCTGGACGCGTCTTTTTGTCCGGTGCGGCGAATGAGTTTTTCGGTTGCTTCGGCGCGTCACGAAAATCGCGTGGATTTGGACCGCCTAATTATGGAAATTGAATCGAACGGTGTCGTTTCATGCGAAGATTTGGTGCGCGATTCGTCGCGCATTCTGATAGAGCAGTTCGCTGTTTTCGCGCAAATGGGCGGCGAATATGGCGATGCGTCTTCGCAGGAAGTCGGGCGGCGCAACGAAACGGCGCATCCGATGCTTGACGAAAAAGTCGAATCGCTGAATTTGACCGTCCGCTCGCAAAATTGTCTGCGGCAGGAAAATATTCTTTATATCGGCGAACTGGTGCAAAAAACCCAAAAAGACATGATGACGACGCCCAATTTGGGCAAAAAATCGCTGGTAGAAATTGAGCAGTCGCTGGGCGCAATCGGATTATCGTTGGGAATGGAAATTCCTAACTGGAAGCAGCCCCGCTAATGCGGCACCGTCACGGCTGGCGCAAACTCAACATTACCGACGGCGCGCACCGTCGCGCGATGATGCGCCATATTTGCAACGCGCTGATAGAGCATGAGCAAATCACCACGACATTGCCGCGCGCCAAAGAGTTGCGGCGGATTATAGAACCGCTTGTGACTCTCGGCAAAGTGCCGAGCGTGCATCGGCGGCGCATCGCGTTTGCGCGATTGCAAAGTCGTGCGGCGGTTTCCAAATTGTTCAATGACCTCGGCGCGCGTTTTAGTTCCCGTCCCGGCGGGTATGTGCGCATTCTAAAAAACGGTTTTCGCAAGGGCGACAACGCCCCGATGGCGTTGGTGGAGTTTGTGGAAAAAGCCGCGCCCGCCGAAATTGAGACAGACGAAAAAGGCGGGAACACGGCGAAAGGCGGACGGAAAACATCCGCTGCGAAGACGACAAAAACCGCGTCTACAAAAACCGCGTCCGCCGAATCCGCAAAATCCGCAAAAACCGCGTCTACAAAAACCGAAAATACGGAATCCGCAAAAACCGCGTCTACAAAAACCGCGTCCGCCGAATCCGCAAAATCCGCAAAAACCGCGTCCGCCGAATCCGCAAAAAACGCGTCTACAAAAACTGCGTCCGCCGAATCCGCAAAATCCGCAAAAACCGCAAAGGCGGAAACTGAATCAAAAGCGGCGGAAAGCGGAGATTCCGCCGCGACAAAAACGGAAAAATCATGAATACTGAAAAATCTCAAACCGCCGCGCCGCAATCGGGCTATAACTCCCGCAATGCAATGCGTACTTTTCGGGTTAAAGACAAAGATATTCAGCGCGAATGGCTGTTGTATGACGCCGATGGCGCGGTGTTGGGGCGGCTGGCGGGCGTTATCGCGCACCGGTTGCGGGGAAAACACAAGCCGACTTATTCGCCGGATCAGGATGTCGGCGATTTTGTGGTCGTTGTCAATGCCGAAAAAATCCGCGTGACCGGCAAAAAAGAGGACGACAAAATGTATTATCGGCATTCGGGGTATCCCGGCGGTTTGCGCGCTACTTCGGTGCGGCGGGTGCGGCAAACGCATCCGGAACGATTGCTGCGCAATGCGGTTCGCGGGATGCTCCCAAAATGTCCGCTTGGGCGGCGGATGTTGTTGAAGTTGAAAGTTTACGCCGGACCGACGCACCCCCATGTCGCACAAAGCCCGCGCGCACAGGAGCAGCAATAATGCGAAAGAAAATTGACAAATACGATTACGGCACCGGACGCCGCAAAACGGCGAAGGCGAGAGTTTTTTTGTCGCCCGGCGATGGAAAAATTAAAATCAACGGCAAGGATTTGGATACTTTCTTTTGCCGGTTGCGTTCGCGCATTATCGCGGTTCAGTCGCTGAAAGTCGTGGATGGCGCGGGCAGTTTTGATATGATGGCGACTGTTCGCGGCGGCGGCGAAAGCGGTCAGGCGGAGGCGGTGCGTCACGGTGCGGCATTGGCGTTGGCGGTGCATAATCCCGATTACATACGCCCGTTGCGCGCCGCGGGGCTGATGACCCGCGATTCCCGCGCGGTGGAGCGCAAAAAAGTCGGTTTGCACAAGGCGCGCCGCGCCGGTCAATATTCTAAGCGTTGACCGTGCCGGGGATGCCGGTGTCCGATTCCCGTTTTTTGCAAGTCGCCATTGTCGGCGCTTCCGGCTATGTCGGCGAAGAGTTGGCGACAATTTTGGCGTCTCATCCCCATATCCGCCGCACGAAATATATTTCTCGCGCATTGGCGGGGACGGCGGTATCCGCGCATTTTCCGGTTTTGCGCGGGCGCACATCGGAAACTTTTTTGCCGTCCGCACCGGAGTCGTTTGCGGAATGCGATGCGGTATTTTTTGCGACACCGCACGCCGTGGCAATGCGGGAGGCGGCGGCGATTTTGGAATCCGGCGCGGTGATTATTGATTTAAGTCCCGATTTTCGTTTGCGCGACAAATCGGTTTTCCAAAAATGGTATGGCGACCATGTCGCGCCGGAATTGTTGCCGCGCGCGGTATACGGATTGTCTGAGGCGGCGCGCGACAAAATAAAAAATGCGCAACTCATCGCCTGCCCCGGCTGTTTTGCGACAGCGGCGGAGTTGGCGTTGATTCCGCTGGCGGCGCGCGGAATGGTGCGCGGTGCGCCGATTATAGACGCGAAATCCGGCGTCAGCGGCGCGGGGCGGCGGACCGACCGGGCGGATTTGTTATTCGCCTCGCAAAACGAAAACTTCAAAGCATATTCGCCGAACGAGCATCGTCACATGCCCGAAATTCAACAAGCGGTCGCCGAATTCGGCGGCGACATTCCGCCGATTGTATTTGTCCCGCATTTGCTGCCGGCTACTCGCGGCATTTACGCGACCGTGTATGCGCCCGTTTATGACGGTGCCGATTGCGCGGCGGCGGTGCGCGAGCATTGGGCGGACGAAATATTTGCGGACATATTGGAAGACGGCGTGCCCGAATTGGCGAATGTGGCGCGGACGAATCGCGTGCAAATTTCGGCGCGCAATTTACATTCCGATGCGGGATTGATTTTGGTGGCGCTGGACAATCTGCAAAAAGGTGCTGCGGGACAGGCGGTGCAAAATATGAATATCCGCTTCGCCTTGCCGGAGGCGGCGGGATTGGGCGGTGCGCGTACGCAATGACACTGCCCTCGCCCGGACGGTTGCTGGCATGGTATCGGGAACATAAAGACACGCCGGTCGCGCTGAACAAAGCGCTGATATTTTTGCTGATGGCGGTCGCGCTGGCGTTTTTAATCGGGCGATGGCATCCGGAAGCGGACTATCGCGAGTTGGAAAATGAGTTGGCGGCGTTGCGTGCGACCGTGCGCGAGTTGGCGGCGGCGCGCGAAAATGAATATGTGGAAGTACGCCATCTTCGTTTGGAGGCATCTTTGGGCGAGAAAGCGGCGCGCAAATTTCGCGAACGGGTGGAACAATTGACAACGGAAAATTTGCACTGGCGCGAAGAGGCGGCGTTTTATCGGCGGCTTCTCGGTGCGGAAGAACAGGCGGCGTTAAATGTGTATGCGCTGGGTGAGACGCCCGATTTTCGCCCAAATCATCGGCGTTTTTCGGCAGTATTGGTTTTTCCGCAAACCGAATTTAAGGGCGGATATTATTTTGAGGCGGTGATTCGGGCAGGCGACCGGACGCATGAAGTGCGCGCGCCCGCCGAAGGATTTGCGCCGGTGAATTTTAAGGTGTATAGCGAAATAGAGCAGACGGTCGCATTGCCGTCCGATGAAGAAATTGTAAAACTGCGGCTGGTTGTGCAAAACGAAAAAGGCGAAGTGGAGGCGGAAGAAGCGGTGGAAAATCTTCTTGATATATGATTTTTGGCGGCGAAGTTGCGGGCGCGATACGCCGGATGAACGCGGCGAATCTGCTACAATGCCGAAATGACAAACGCGCGGGATAAACTAATTGTCGCTTTGGATGTGCCGCACGCCCGCGCCGCGCTTTCGCTGGTCGACCAAATCGGGGATGCGGCGGCGTTTTATAAAATCGGATTGGAGTTGTTTGCGGCGGGCGAGGCGCGCCCGCTGATGGACGAATTAAAAAAACGCGATTGTCGTATTTTTTGCGATTTGAAGTTGTATGATGTGCCGGAAACGGTGGCGCGGGCGACGGCGCAAATCGCCGATTCGGGGGCGGATTTTTTGACGGTGCATGGCGACGATGCGATTATGCGCGCGGCGGCGGGGGCGACCGGCGGACGATTGAAAATTCTCGCGGTGACCGTTTTGACGAGTTTGGATGATGCCGATCTCGCCGGAATGGGAATCGCCCGCGATTTGCGCGAGTTGGTACCGATGCGCGCCGGTCGTGCTTTGGCGTGCGGCTGCGATGGCGTAATATCGTCCGGCAAAGAAGTGAAAAATGTGCGGGCGGCAATCGGCGACAAAAGTATTATTGTCACCCCCGGCGTGCGACCGGCGACCTACAACTCGCCGGACGATCAAAAACGCACCGCGACTCCGGCACAAATTATCAGAGACGGCGGCGATTATTTGGTGGTCGGGCGTCCGATTCGGAATGCGGCGGATCCGCGTGCGGCGGCGCAGGCGATTGCGGCGGAAATCGCCGCCTTGTTGTAATGAAACGCGCGATTGGAGTTACCGAACTGATGTTGCGCGACGGTCATCAGTCAATGCTGGCGACTCGCATGCGCACCGAAGATATGCTGCCGATTTGCGGCGAAATGGATGCCGCCGGTTTTTGGTCGGTGGAAGCGTGGGGCGGTGCGACTTTTGACGCTTGCGTGCGATTTTTGCGCGAAGATCCGTGGGATAGATTGCGCCGTTTGCGGCGCGCGATGCCCGGCACCAGATTGCAGATGTTGTTGCGCGGGCGCAATTTGCTCGGTTATCGCCCTTACGCCCGGGATGTCGTGGAGTTGTTTGTGCGCCGGGCGGCGGATAACGGAATGGATGTATTTCGCGTTTTTGATGCGATGAACGATTTTGACAATATGCGCGATGCGATTGCGGCGGTAAAAAAAGCGGGCGGACACGCGCAAGGAACGGTGTGTTATACGACCAGCCCGGTGCATTTTACCGAAGGATTTGTCGCGCTTGCCAAAAAACTCGCAGATGCCGAATGCGACAGCATCGCCATTAAAGACATGGCGGGAATTATGACTCCCGCCGCTTGCGGGGAGTTGGTTGCGGCGATTAAATCAAGCACAAATTTGCCGGTGCATGTGCATTGCCATGCGATTTCCGGTTTGGCACCGTTTTGTCTGATGCGGGCGGTGGAGGCGGGGGCGGATGTGATAGATACCGTCATTTCGCCTTTCGCCGGCGGTGCGAGTCATCCGCCGACCGAAACGATGGATATGTATTTGCGCGAGTGCGGTTTTCGCACCGGACTTATCGGCAAACGGTTGCGTACCATCGCGGATTATTTCCGCTATATCCGCCCGAAATATTGGCAGTTTGAAAGCGAATATACCGGTTTTGATCCGCGGGTGATGGAGCATCATGTGCCGGGCGGGATGATTTCCAATTTGGGCAATCAGTTGCGCGAACAAAATGTGCCGGAAAAAATGGACGATGTGCTGGCGGAAATTCCGAAAGTACGCGCCGATCTCGGCTATCCGCCGCTGGTTACGCCGACTTCGCAAATTGTCGGGGCGCAAGCGGTGCTGAATGTCGTTTCCGGTCGCCGCTACAAAATTATATCCAACGAAGTCAAAAACTATTTGCGCGGACATTACGGAAAAATTCCGGGAACGGTCTCGCCCAAAGTGCGCCGTCTTGCAATCGGCGACGAAGAGACAACAACATTTTCGCCGCCCGATAACGAGTTGGAACGCATCCGTGCGGAAGCACCGTCTGCGGTACGCGACGATGAAGATATATTGACATTTGCGATGTTTCCCGATTTGGGCGCGGAGTTTTTGCAGGAACGGGCGGCGGGGCAGTTGCGTCCGCCGCCGCTGGCGGCATCCGGTGCGACCGGCGATATGGACCCGTCGCCGTCCGAGTTTCGTCTCGCCGTGCATGGCGAAACCTATCACATTTCGCTGACCGGCATGGGACACAAAAACGCCGGACAACGACCGGTCTATTTAACGATAGACGGCATGCCCGAAGAAGTGTTGCTGGAAACTGTCGCCGCCGCGAACGACAAAAGCGACAACGCGAGGCGGGAAGCGGGACGCCGTCCGCCGCCTACCAAACCCGGGCATATTACTTCGTCCATGCCGGCGAAAATTACGGCGGTCAATGTATCACCCGGCGACAAAGTCAAAAAAGGCGAGGTGTTGCTGATTGCGGAAGCGATGAAAATGGAAAGCGAAATTGTATCGCCGCTGGACGGCGTTGTGTTGAGCGTGCTGGCGGAAAAAGGCGAGCAAGTGACGCCCGACGAAGTGCTGGTGGAAGTCGCTCCTGCGGACGATTCTTAATCCGCCGTTCGCGTTATTTCGCCGATTATTGATACAATTCAATTCTTTTTCGGAGAGGTGGCCGAGTGGTCGAAGGCGCACGCCTGGAAAGTGTGTATGCGACAAAATCGCATCAAGGGTTCGAATCCCTTTCTCTCCGCCGTTTTTATTTCAATTCCAGCAACAATTGCGCGGCGTCCGGTGCGACTTCGCCGGTGTCGTTAAACCGCCGTTTGGCGGCGAGGAGTTGTTCAAAAACTGTTTGCGACTCGGCGCGCCGGTTCAATTCGCGCAACATCACAACCGCCTGTTCCCATGCGGCGAAGTTGGACGGATCGCTTTCCACCGCATCCCGGTAAAACGACAACGCCCGCGCCGGGCTGGAATGGGTGTCGCCCAATATCGTGTATATTTGGGAACGGCGCGCGCCGGTTAACAATTTGTCATCTTCTAACGCGACTTGAAAATATTCTACGGCTTTTTCGGTGCGCCCTTCTTCTAGCGCGCTGTTGCCGTAATGTAAATTGGCGACCGGATTTTTCGGATTGATGCGGGCGAGCATGCGCGCGATTTTATCTGCATCTTTTGTTTTTTGCCGCGCGGTTTCAATGTCGTATAAGGTTTCCCACGCTGCTACATTTTTAACATCCAGCCGCACGACATGCCGGTGCGCGGTATAGCGAGTCGCAAAATCGGCACCGGCAATATCCAGCACGGCGGCGTATTGCTGCCAGCGATTTAAATCATTGACATATTCTCCCGACCCCAGCGCGATTTCCAATCCTTCTATCATTTCCGATTCCCATCCCGGCGGACGCAAAATCCACAGCATATCTGCAAGTTTTGTTCGCAGTGCGGCGTTTTGCGGGTGCAATGCAACCGCTTTGCGATAGGCGTTTTCGGCGAGTTCCCATTCTTTGATTTCGTTGTAAGAATCGCCGACCGATTCTATGATTCGCACATCTTTTTGTTCCGACAACTCCCACGCCCGCAAAAAAGCGTCCGCCGCCGGTTGCGATTCGTCTCGCCCTTTGTGCGCGATTCCGAGATAGCGCCACGCTTCGCTTTCGCCGGGAAACTCCGCCGTCCATTTTTGCGCGAAGGCGAGGAGTTTGTCCCAATCTTCCGATTCCAAATAAATGTTCGCGCGTTGCATAGGCGTTGCAATAACGCCGGTTTCCAATGCTTCAATTACATCCGATGAAACATCTTGTGCGGCGGCGGTGAATGACAACGCGACTGCTGCCGCTGTTAGCGCGATACGATGGAGAATTTTTATGGTTGCAGACATTTTTTAATTATAAATCATCGCGCGGCGTTCGGGCAAGACGGCGGCGATAGTAAGACGCCGCGGAATCGCCGGTGAAGCGGGCGACAATTTTCGCCGCCCGCCTTGGCGGCAGTTCCGCCGCCAATGTTTCAAACAACAAATCGCCGGCGAGTGATAGCGGTGCGCGCCCCGGCGATTCCACCAAAATCGCAAACTCGCCGCGCGCGGGAATTTCGCCGGTTTGCAATTTTTCTGCCATTTCCGCCAGCGATGATTCTTCAATTTGTTCGTGCAGTTTTGTCATTTCGCGTCCGATAACAGCGCGCGCGTTGTCGCCCAAAATGTCGCGCAGTTGCGAGATGAGTGTCGCAATCCGGCGCGGCGATTCGAACAACACGACGGCGCCCGCGAAAGACGGAATGGTTGCCAGAAAACTTTTGCGCGCCGCTGCCGCACGCGGCGGAAAGCCGAAAAAATGCACCGCGGATTCTGTACCCGCCGCCGCCAAAAGACAAGTTAAAGCGGATGCGCCCGGCACGGACGATATGCGAATTTGCGCCGCCCGCGCCATTCGTACGAGTTTCGCGCCGGGGTCGGAAATGCCGGGTGTGCCGGCATCCGACAAATACGCCGCCTGTTTTGCCGTCTGCATTTGCCGAATCAATTCTTGCGCCGCGCGCGATTCGTTGTGTGCGCGCAGCGACATAACTTTTTTTCCGCCGATGCCGTGTGCGGCGAGAAGTTGCCGCGCGCGCCGCGTATCTTCGGCGGCGAGAAGCGGCGTTTGCGCGAGAATATCCAGCGCGCGCATGGAAATGTCGCGCAAGTTGCCGACGGGCGAGGCAATTAGATATAAAATAGGTTTATGCATCCGATGAAAAAGTTTGCGGCGTTTGCGGCGGCGTTGTCTCTTTGTTTTCCCGCCGCCGGACAAAGCGATCCGTTGGTGGATTTGTTGCAGCGGCGCGATTATGACCGCGATGCTATTTTACGGCAATTTCCGTCCGATTTGTCTCCCGCCGATTTGGAAACCCGCGCGCAATCCGATTCGGACGCGCCCGATAACTCGCAAAACGCCGCCCCTGACAATCTTTTTCGCGCCGATGACGAAAACGCCCCGCCCGAATTTTTGCCGTTTGCACCGCTGCCTTCGGCGAAATCGGCGGACAATATCGCGCTGGTGTTGCCGACTTTGGCGGACGGAATTGCGGGGCGGGCGGCGCAAAACTTTTATCGCGGTTGCGCACATGTCGCGGGCGGTGCGACAATTAGTTTATACGCTTTTGATGGCGCATCCGGCGAGGCGGTGCGAAGTTATGCGGCGGCGATTGAGCAAGGTGCGGCGGCGGTAGTCGGTCCGATGTTGAAAAAAAATGTCGGCGCGTTGCTGGCGCAATATCCGCAAACTTCCGTTCGCACTTTGCTTTTGCAACCCGGGCGCGGCGAGGGCTATTTTGCGATGAGTTTGGATTCGGCACGGGAAGCGGCGGATCTTGCGGCACTTTTGCGCGACCGTTTTGCCGATTCATTAGTTGTGGAGCAGGCGGGGGCGCGCGGTGCGGCGTTGCGAATCGCGTTTGAAAAACAATGGACGGCGGCGGGCGGCGTTGCGCCGGGGCGTTTTATGGTGCGCGATGAAAATCGCGATTGGACAAGATTGTTTGACATGCTGAAAGCCCGCGGCGAAGATGCCGAAAATGCGGACAAAACGCCGCAACCCCCCGCGGTGATTTTCGCCGCCGGGGATGGCGATTTTGCGGGAAAAACGCGCGGATTCGCCCCGCAACAATATCCGGTTTTTACGGTCAGTACCGCCAACACCGGCGCAAATGCCAAATCGCCGCTGTTTCTGGAAAATTTAGGATTTATGGAAATGCCGTGGTTTGTCGGATTGGACGATTCGCTGGCGGCGTTTGATTTGCCCGCCGTCCGCACTTTGCCGTTTGTGCGGCAGCGTTTTTTTGTGTTGGGGGCGGATGCTTGTCGCGCCGCATTAAGATCCCCGGCGTGGCGTGAAGGATGGGCGATGCGCGGACTCGCGGGCGGCTGGCGATTGCAAAATGGCGTGTTTGTTCGCGCGGGAACGCTCGCCGCCTATCGCGCCGGACGATTGCAGACGTTATGACGGTGGCGGTCGGAAAAGCGGCGGAAGAAACGGCGGCGGTGTTTTTGCAAAAAAACGGATTGCGGATTGTGGCACGAAACTATCGTTGCCGGCAAGGCGAAGTAGACATTGTCGCCGAAGACGGCGGGACGCTGGTTTTTGTGGAAGTGCGGCGGCGGCGGCGCGGACATTTCGCCGCCGCCGAAAGTATTGACGGACACAAACAGCGGCGTTTGACAGCGGCGGCGATGCATTATTTGGCGGACGGCGGTTCGCGCCCGTGCCGGTTTGACGCGGTTTTGGTGGATTCGGAAAACGCGGTGCGATGGTTGCGCGCGGCGTTTGATGCGGCGGAATGACGGCGCGGCGCGTGTTATAATTCGGAAATGATTGACATGCAAAAACTGACCGAAAAGTTGTGTCGCGCGTTTTTGGTTGCAGCGGCGGCGTTGTCGCTTTCCGGCTGCCCCGCCGTCATTGCGACCGTCGGCGTAGCGGGCGGCACGGCGTTGAACGACAGCCGGACAATCGGCGCAATCGCCGAAGACGAAGCGATAGAAACCAAGTTGTTGTATGCAATTTCCGAAAAATTCGGCGCGTCCGTGCATGTCGTCATCACAAGTTATAACCGCCGCGTTTTGCTAATCGGGCAGGTGCCGTCCGAATCGGTGCTGGAGGAAGTGATAGACGAAGTCCGCCGCATCGAAAATGTGCGCAGTTTGGTGAATAATATTGAAATCGGCAATCCGTCTTCGCTGACCGCGCGGGCATCCGATTCGGTGCTGACCGCCCGTGTCAAAACCGAGTTGTGCCGCCGCCGACACGAAAACTTTTCGTGTTTGGACATTAAAGTCGTGAGCGAAAAAGGCGTGGTGTATCTGATGGGGCTGGTCGGCAAAGAGACGGCGGCAATCGCAATAGATACGGCGCGGCGGGTGCCGGGGGTGATCAATGTCGTCAAGGCGTTTGAATACCGTTGACGCCCGCCCCGCGTTAAATTTCCATCATCTCAAAATCTTCTTTGCGCGCGCCGCATTCGGGGCATACCCAATTGACCGGCACATCTTCCCATCGCGTGCCGGGGGCGATGTCGTCTTCGGGCGCGCCTTTTTCTTCATCGTAAATCCAGCCGCAAATCTGGCACATATAGGTACGGTAAGTTTTTGTCATAAATGGCATTGTATATGAAATCGCCGCTTGTATTGATATTTTCCGCCGCGGACGGTACTTGCGGGGCGGGAATGATTGCGGATTGTCGCGCCGTTTCCGCCGCGGGCGGGATTCCGGCGGCGATAGCGACCGGCATAACGGCGCAAAATTTGGACGGCGTAAAACATTTCTGGCATGTGCCGTCCGCGCAAGTTCGCGCGCAGTTTGCGGCATTGCAAAGCGGTGCGTTTGCCGCTTGCAAAATCGGTGTATGCGGCATTTCCGCTGCGGCGATTGCGGAAATGTTGCCGCGCGGAGTGCAGACCGTTTGGGATCCGGTACTTTCGCCGACGGCGGGTGTGCCGTTTGCAAACAGACGGCGGATGCGGCAAATGTTGCGCCGTCTTTTGCCGCGCACCGATATTATTACGCCGAATTATCGGGAATTGATTGCACTATCGGGCTGCATATCGGCGGACGAAGGCGCGCGTTTTTTGTTGGACGGCGGCGCGCGAATGGTGCTGATAACCGGCATCGGCGGCGGCGAAAAAATGCATCATTTGCTTTACGGGCGGGACGGAAAACCGTTGTGGCGCGCGGAATGTCGCCGCCGCGATGGCGATTATCACGGCAGCGGCTGTTTGTTTTCGGCGACATTGGCTGCCCGCATGGCATGCGGCGATTCGCCTTCGGCGGCGGCGGAATACGCGCACCGCGCGACATTGCGGGCGATAAAATCGGCGATTCGCATCCCGTCTCTCGGCGAACAACGGCTGCTAATGGCGTCGCCCGCCGAAGAATAAGACGCGTTTATTTTTCTTGTTTGATTTTTTCTTCCAGATAGCGAATGCCGACTCCGCCGGCGACAAAGTTGTCGTCCGCCAGCAAATCGGAATGCAGAGGAAGATTGGTGACGATGCCGTCAATGACATATTCGCCGATGGCGCTTTGCATTCGCGCGATTGCATCGGCGCGATTTTCGCCGCGGACGACAAGTTTCGCCAGCAAAGAATCGTAATACGGCGGGACGACATAGCCGCGATAGGCGTGCGAATCGATTCGCACATTCGCACCGCCGGGCGTGTGATATTCGTTGATGCGCCCGGGCGATGGCGCAAAAGTTTTCGGGTCTTCGGCGTTGATGCGGCATTCTAATGCGTGTCCCGAAAACGAAATATCTTTTTGCCGGAAACGCAACGGCACACCGCTTGCGATATGCAATTGTTCGTGCACGATATCTATGCCGGTGATCATTTCGGTGACCGGATGTTCCACTTGCAATCGGGTGTTCATTTCAATGAAATAAAACGCCGTGCCGTCGTATAAAAACTCAAAAGTACCGGCGCCGATGTAGCGCATTTTGCGACACGCCGCCGCGCAATCTTCTCCTAATGCGCGCAGTTTTTTGTCGGCGACGCCGGGGGCGGGCGCTTCTTCCAGAATTTTCTGGTTGCGCCGTTGCAAAGAACAATCGCGCGTGCCGAGATGGACGGCGTCTTTTCCGTCCGCCAGTACTTGCACTTCTATGTGGCGCGGATTGTCCAGAAATTTTTCGGCGTATAATGCGCCGTTGCCGAATGCGGATTGCGCTTCCCGCCGCAATATCGGAATCATATTTTCCAGACCCGCCTCGTTTTGGGCGACTCGCATGCCGCGTCCGCCGCCGCCTGCTGCGGCTTTGACTACCAGCGGAAAACCGATTGCCGCGGCTTTTGTTGTCGCTTCGCGCGGATCTTCGGGCAGTTCGCCTTCGGTGCCGGGGACGATTTTTAACCCGCCTTTTTGTGCGGCTTTTTTGGCGGCGACTTTGTCGCCCATCAGGCGTATCGTTTCCGGATTTGGACCGATAAAAACGAATCCGCTTTTTTGGACTTGCGCGGCAAAAATATCGTTTTCGGAAAGCAATCCGTAGCCGGGATGTACGGCTTCGGCGCCGGTAATTTCGGCGGCGGCAATAATCGCGGCAATATTGAGATAACTTTTGTCCACCGGTGCGGGACCGATGCAAACCGCTTCGTCGGCGAGACGGATATATTTCGCATCCCGGTCGGCTTCGGAATATACCATTACCGTTTGAATATTCATTTCGCGACATGCGCGTTGGATGCGCAACGCGATTTCTCCCCGGTTGGCGATGACGATTTTTTTAAACAACTTATTCTATGACGAATAGCGGTTCGCCGTAGCCGACCGGCGTGCCGTTGTCCGTCAAAATGCGCGTGACTTTGCCCGCCGCCGTGGACGGAATTTCGTTCATCAGTTTCATCGCTTCAATAATGCATAACGTTTGTCCGACTTCCACCGTTTGCCCGATGCGCACAAACGGTGCCGATTCGGGAGACGCCGCACGATAAAAAGTGCCGACCATCGGCGCAACCACATGCCTGCCGTTTGCCGGTTCCGCTTCCGCGGGCGGCGGCGGCGTTTCGGCATTTGCGGCGGGCGGCGGGGCGGCGACAACCGGCGCGGGCGCATTGATTTGCGCGGGATGTTTGCACAACCGCAAACGTTCTTCGCCTTCGCTGATTTCCAACTCCGCTACTTGGGATGTTTCAAACAAATCCAAAATAGTTTTCAGTTTTCTTAAATCCATCTTCCCCTCCGTTTTTTGTCTTTCGGTAATTTTACTGCAAAAAGATGCTAAAAAACGCTATTTTATGTTAAATTTTTTGCGATAAACGAATTAATTTCTTCCACCGAATGAAATTCTCCGATTTTTCGGGCGATAATGTCGCCTTTTTCGTTTAATAATATCGTATAGGGCAAGACGCCGGTTTCGTTGTTGATTTGCTCAAATAGAAAGAAAATATCAAATTTTGGGATAAAAATATCGTATTTTATCGCATTTTCTTCAACAAACGGGCGCACAAGTTCGGCATGATCCACGGCAATACCGGCGATATGTATATCGGGATTGTCTTTCGCCGCTTGTTGCAAAAGCGGCATTTCGTGGATGCACGGCGCGCACCATGTCGCCCAAAAATTCACCAAACGCGGGGCGGGCGGCAAATCGGCGAAAGTCGTTTCGCCTTCGTCCAAAGTCGCTAAGGGGGCGGTTTGCAAAATCGGCGTGTCCGGCGTTTGCGTGCCGGTTATTGCCGCCGCGATGATTCCTAAAACAAGGAACGCCGCCCCGAAAAGAATTTTTTTGCCGCGCATCGGCGGCAATTATGACATATCGGCGGCGGGGCGGCAAACTCCTTGTAAAATATCGCTATGGACGATTCTTTATTGCAGCGGTACAGCCGCCATATTTTATTGGACGACATCGGCGTGGAAGGGCAAGAACGTTTGCGCGCCGCCAAAATTGTCATTGCGGGGGCGGGCGGTTTGGGATGCCCCGCGGCGTTGTATCTGGCGGCGGCGGGAGTCGGCGAAATCGTTATTTACGACGACGACGAAGTGGATTTAACCAATTTGCAGCGACAAGTTTTGCACTGCACGGACGACATCGGCAAAGCGAAAGTCGCATCGGCGGCGCGCAAGTTGGCGGCGATTAATGCAAATTGTCGCGTGTCGCCGGTGCGGGCGCGGCTGGATGCGGCAAACGCGGCGGCAGTCGCGGATTGCGCGGCGGTGTTGGATTGCAGCGACAACTATCCTTCGCGTCATGCGATTAATCGCGCTTGCGTATCGGCAAAAACGCCGCTGGTTTTCGGTGCGGCGGCGGGTTTTGACGGACAAATGGCGGTGTTCGATTCGCGCGATTCCGAATCGCCTTGCTATCATTGTTTGTTTGACGAAAACGGCGACGCACCAGAAACGCCGTGCGCTTTGTTTGGCGTATTTGCGCCGCTGGTCGGCATTGTCGGTTGTATGCAAGCGGCGGCGGCGATTAAAATTATTGCCGCACCGCATCTGGCGGCAACGGGAAAACTCTTGCTAATAGAAGCCCGCAAAATGGAAATCCGCGAAGTACGCGTCCCCCGCGATTCGCAATGCACAGTTTGCGGATAATCCGGGCGGGTTTTTTGTTTTTTTCATTCTTGCGAAATGACCGGGAAATAAAGTTTGAAACGAGTTCGGCGGAGTTTACTCCGCCCTCCGATTTCCGCTTTTCCGCCGCTGTCTATCGTTCGCGGAAAATGCCGGGTTTTGCAGCAGTAAACTGCTGCGGCTTGTTTCGCCCCCGACAAATGTCAGGGGCGAGTAAACCAAAAAAAGCGGCGAGTTTCCCCGCCGCCTTTTCTTTTTTTCTCCCGAAATTAAAAACGATAAACCGCGTTCATTTGGAGTTTGCCGTTTTCGGCGAAATTGTTGGCATTTTCCCATTTGAAACCGGCAGACGGGCGGATTGTCCAGCGGTTATAACGCAAAACGCTTTCCAGATTTAATTCGTTTTGTGTTTCGGTTTTTATGCCGGAATCGGATTCTTTCCATTCGGATTGCATTCGGTAAACGGGGGAGATTTTCCAGATTCCGTTTTGTAAATCCGCCGACAGCGAAAAATCATAATCCGCCGTTTTGCCTGCAACGGATTCGGAAAATTCTGCCGCAAATAAATCGGTTTTATATTCCGCTTTTGACAAATAGCGAAAATCGCCGAAATCGCCGCCGGTGTTTGTTTGTCCCGCCGACCATTGCATCCGCAGTTTTTCGTTAACGGCGTATTCTATTTTTCCGCCCGCCCGCACGAAATAATCGTTTTCGCTGATGCGGTAGCCGAATTCGGGCGAAAAGGCGAAAGCATCGGCGGGGCGACCGTCGTTTAAGAAATCGGCAATCGCATACATCGCCATTGCAACTCCGACCGCCCCGATAATCGCAACTTCGGCATCGTTATTTCTCGGCGAGGCGACTGCAATCCGAATCTCGTTGTCGTTAAAGAAAATCCGATTTCTGCCGTCCGCAACCACAATTATTAACCGGTCGGTTGCGAGATTAAAATCGGCGGGCATTTGCGGAAATCCGTCATCGCCGAAAAGTTCCGAGTCGCCGCAATCGGGCAATGCCGAAAAATTGGAAGATTCCCGAATTATGCATCCGGTTGCCATTTCGCCGTCTGCGATTTGCGGTTGCGATTCTCGGGCGGCGGCGACGGGAAGATTATCGTTTCGTTCAACAGGAATTCCGCAAAGTTCGGCAACTTCGGTTTTTTCGTTGTTAATTGCAATTGAAGAAATCCAGCCCGCACTTTCGCATGATTCGGCAGAATATCTCGCCGCAACCGTGATTGTATTTGCCGCAAAAAATGTTGCGGGCGTTTGACAAATTCCGCCGCTGTTGACGGGCGAAAAAACTTCGCCGTCTCCGCAATCCATCGCCGCCCTGTCGACACACATATTAGACGAATTAATAGTTTCGTGTTCTTCGCAAGTCGGCGGCGTTGTCGGTTCGCACATATTTGTATCGGGGTTTAATCTCGTTGTCGCCGTGTCGCAATTCGTAATCGGTTCGCATCGGGCGGGTGACACGGCGTTGTTAAAAAATTCGCCCGGGCAATCGGCGGCGGATTCAATCGCACGGCAAGAAAGTCCGCCTGTTTCCATAATCGGAAATCCGGTTGCACATTCGCATGCAGTTCTCGCCTCGTTTACTGTTGCGGTCGTGCCATCGCAAACATCAGGTTCAATTATCGTATCGCAAACTGTCGTATTTTCCGCATCCGCCGCCGTGAAAGAATATGCAACGGTCATCTGAATAGCGTTTTCGGTTATATCCCGTGCAAGGATAACACAATCGCACTTTGTGGAATCCGCACAATTTTCCCTTGCTGCTGCTTGTGCATCTGCTGCGTTCATGCCTCTTCCTGACCGAGTTTCTATATTTGCTATATCAGATAAATCTACATACATCGCAAGATATTGATTAGCAAAATCGGTAATAATGGAACAACTATCAGCAGGATAATTAATGCATGCAGCACTCGCATCCACATTTGCTCCTCTATTAACACTAGTTAAAGGATCTGTACCATTTTCAGCATAGCCGACAGCAACTCCGATAATAAAGTTTGTACTACCGGTAGAAAATCCGCCGGCAATACTTCCCGCCGCATTTGCGGAAATGTTAGACAATCCCGCCGCAAAAAAGACGGCGGCGAAAAGAATTATTTTATTGATTATGTTTTTCATTTGTTTTCTCCTCTGATTAAAAATGTCTGCGAAAGTATAACACACATTCCGCCCGAATCCGCAAAAAAACGGGCGGGGACGGAATCGGACGGCGGCGGAATTCTGCGAAAAAACGCCGTCATTCCCGCGAAAGCGGGAATCTATTCGGGGCGATTAATTTTGGAATTTCGCAAATTTTACGGGAAAATTAAGTTTGGAATTTCCGCGCATTTTTTTTGTGAAAAACGAGGTGAATGCGGGAATTTGTCGGTAAAAATGGATTCCCGCTTTCGCGGGAATGACGGCGGGGAGGCGGCACATTTTACGCGAAAATTAAGTTTGGAATTTCCGCGCATTTTTTTCGCAAAAAACGGCGTGAACGCGGGGATTTGTCGGCGAGAATCGGACGGCGGCGGCGGCGAAAATCGGACGGCGGCGGGGGAGATTCCGATTTACATCGGAATGGTAAAAATTGGAAAAGAATTTACCATTCCGGCGAACGCCGGAATCTCTGCGGGAGATTCCGATTTACATCGGAATGGTAAAAGTTGGAAATTAGGAAAATAAAATTTACCATTCCGGCGAACGCCGGAATCTCTGCGGAGATTCCGATTTACATCGGAATGGTAAAAGTTGGAAATTAGGAAAATAAAATTTACCATTCCGGCGAACGCCGGAATCTCTGCGGGAGATTCCGATTTACATCGGAATGGTAAAAAATGACGGCGGGGAGGCGGGAGTTTTGCGCGAAAGCTTGGAATTCTCGCGCATTTTTTTCGCAAAAAACGATGAAGGCGGGCGAGTACTGTACAATGGCGGAATGCAAACGCCGGTTGATGTCGTCGTCCTCGCCGCCGGACGCGGAAGTCGTTTACGCACCGATATGCCAAAACCGCTTCTGCCGCTTGCGGGCGAACCGCTTATTGCGCATGTTCTTGCCGCCGCCGAAAAGTTGCGTCCGCGCAATATGGTTGTTGTTGTGCCGTCCGGCGATGAGGCGGTGCGAAACGCCGCCCGCGAATATTCCGTGCGTAATATCGCCTTTGCGGTGCAACTGAAACCGAATGGCACGGCGGATGCCGCCCGTTGCGGTGCGGAAAAAGTTGCCGCCGATGGAATAGTTTTGATTTTGTGTGCGGATGCGCCGCTGATTTCGGTTGAATCGTTGCGCCGTCTCAAAAATGCGGCAAAAACCCGCCCGGCATTGTTGTCGTTTTATGCGGAAAATCCGGCGGGGTATGGGCGAATCGTCCGCAACCAAAAAATCGTTGCCGCCATTGTGGAAGAAAAAGATGCGCGCGGCGATGTGTGCGCGATTCGCGAAGTTTTCGCCGGTGCAATCGCCGCCCCGGCAAAATGGTGTCGGCAAAATCTCGCCCGCATTCGCGCGAGTCGCGGCGGCGAAATGTATTTGACCGATTTGGCGGCGCGGGCATTTGCGCAAAATAATGCGGCATGTACGGTGCCGGTTGCCGCAGCGGAAGCGGCGGGAATCAATACTTTTTCCGAACTCGCGCGCGCCGAAAACGAAATACGGCGGCGGCGAACGGCGGCATTGATGGCGCAAGGCGTGCGAGTTGCCGACCCGGCGCGCACAGATTTAAGGGGAAATGTGCGGGCGGGGCGCGATTCGGAAATAGACATTAATACCGTTTTGCAAAATGTCGTTTTGGCGCGCGGAGTCAAAATCGGCGCGCACTGCGTCATTACCGATTGCCGAATCGGGGCGGATGCGCGGATTGAACCGTTTTGTCATTTGCACGGCGCGACAATCGGTGCGCGTTGCACTGTGGGACCTTTCGCGCGCATTCGCCCGCAAACGCAAATGCAAACCGGCGCGCATGTCGGCAACTTTGTGGAGTTGAAAAACGCCCGTCTCGGTGCGGGAGTCAAAGCCGGTCATCTCGCTTATTTGGGCGATGCGGAAATCGGCGCGAACGCGAATATCGGCGCGGGCGTTATTTCTTGCAATTACGACGGGCGGCGCAAACACAAAACTGTTATCGGCGCCGATTCGTTTGTCGGTTCGGATACGCAACTTATCGCACCGGTGCGGGTTGGGCGCGGTGCCTATATTGCCGCCGGTACGACTCTGACAAAAGATGCGCCGCCGGATGCGCTGACATGGTCGCGGATTCCGCAGACCAGCCGGAAAAAACGCTGATGTGCGGCATTGTCGGCGCGGTCGGACGCGGTGCGGCGCGCGGATTTTTGTTGCGCGGGTTGGCGACTTTGGAATATCGCGGCTACGATTCCGCCGGATTGGCGTTTCCCGGCAAAAACGGAATCCGCCGCATCGCGACAACCGAACGCGCCGCTGCTTTGCGCGCACCTGCCAAAAATATTTCCGCCAAAGTTGGAATCGGTCATACTCGCTGGGCGACTCACGGCGCGCCGACCGCACAAAACGCGCATCCGGTTGTCGCCGGAAAAATCGCCGTCGTCCACAACGGCATCATAGAAAATCATGCCGCCTTGCGCGCCGAACTCGCCGCCGCCGGATGCGCGTTTCATACCGATACCGATACCGAAGTCGCCGCTTGTTTGTTGCACGCCGAATTTGCCAAAGACGGCGATTTGTCGGCGGCAATGCGGCGGACAATCGCCCGTCTGGAAGGCGCATTCGCCCTCGCCGCAGTGGCGGCGGGACGCGCCGAAGTTGTTTGCGCCCGTCATGGTGCGCCGTTGCTTGCCGGCACAGGCGAAGATGGCGTATATCTCGCCTCAGATGCGCAAGCGTTGGCGGGTGCGGCTTGTCGCGTTGTCGCGTTGGAAGATGGCGATTGCGCGTTGTTGTCGGCGGACGGTGTGCGAATTGCAAACGGCGGCGGCGAAGTCAAACGCGCATGGCATTCGTTGCCGGCGGATGCGCCTGTTGCAGCACCCGGCGAACACCGGCATTTTATGTTGAAAGAAATTTTTGAACAACCGATTGCGGTTGCCGCCGCTGTGCGTCCATTTGTCGGCGGTGCGCGATTGTCGCCGGGGCGATTCGGACGCGGTGCGGCGGAGGCATTGCGCCGCGCAAAAAATATTTTAATTGTCGCTTGCGGCACGAGTTATCACGCGGGAATGGTCGCCGGTTATTGGATGCGTTCTTTGGGCGTTTCGTGTCGTGCCGAAATCGCCAGCGAATATCGCCATTCCGCCGACCCGCACATCGGCGAAACATTGGCGGTGGCGGTGTCGCAATCTGGCGAAACCGCCGATACATTGTCGGCGGTACGCGCCGCAAAAAAAGCGGGCGCAAAAGTTTTGTCGCTGGTCAATGCGCCGTCTTCGGCAATCGCGCGCGAGTCCGATTTTGTGGTTTGTGCGCACGCCGGACCGGAAATCGGAGTCGCTTCCACAAAATGTTTTACCGCCCAACTTTCGCAGTTGCTTTTGTTGTCGCTGGCGGCGGCAAAGGCGCGGGGCGGAGTCGCACCGCAAACTGAGACGGCAATACTTTCGCAGTTGCGCGCATTGCCGCATCTAATGCGCCGCGCATTGCTTTTAGAAAAAGACATTTGCGGTTGGGCGCGCGATTTTTCGGTTGCAGGAAGCGCGCTGTATATCGGGCGTTGCGCGCATTATCCGCTGGCGTTGGAAGGCGCATTAAAACTGAAAGAAATTTCATATTTGCACGCCGAAGGATGCGCCGCCGGCGAATTAAAACACGGAATGCTTGCGCTGGTAGACGACAAAATGCCGGTTGTGGGAATTGCGCCGTCCGCCGGACCGGCGGCAAAAATGGCGTCCAATTTGGAAGAAGTCGCGGCGCGGCGCGGGCGGTTGTATGTTTTATCGGGCGGCGGCGATGCGCCTTCCGGTGCGCGGACAATCGCGGTAGAAGAAGGCGGCGAATGGGTGTCGCCGATTGTCTACGCCGTGCCTTTGCAACTACTCGCCTATCACACCGCGTTAGAAAAAGGCACCGACATAGACAAACCCCGCAATCTCGCCAAATCGGTGACGGTGGAATAGTTGTTTTTCCGCGAAGGCAGCGGATTCCACTCCCGCCGATTACGCCCATTCGCGGGGGCGTAAAAATTCTTGGGACAGGCGCGCTTCTTCTTCGCCGGGCGGGGGCGTTTCGGTGCGCCAGCGGACGAGGGGCGGCAGCGACATTAAAACGGAATCGGCGCGTCCGCCGGATTGCAATCCGAACAAAGTACCGCGGTCGTATACGAGATTAAATTCCGCATACCGCCCGCGCCGCACGAGTTGCCATTCGCGTTCGCGTTCGCCGAAAGGCATTTTTGCGCGTTTTCGGACAATCGGCAAATAGGCGTTTGCAAAAGCATCGCCGATAGCGCGCATAACCGAAAGCGCGTGCGGGAATCCGTTTTCGTTAAAATCGTCAAAAAATACGCCGCCGATTCCGCGCATTTCACCGCGGTGTTTAATATAAAAATAATCGTCGCACTGTTTTTTAAATTTCGGATACAGCGCGACATCAATGTCGTCCAGCGCGGTTTTGCATGTTGCATGAAAATGACGGCAGTCGTTTGCAAATCCGTAATGCGGCGTAAGATCCATTCCGCCGCCGCACCATCGCGCACCGCCGGCGGCGAAAAATCGCACATTCATGTGCGCGGCGGGACAATACGGATTTTGCGGATGCGCGACAAGCGAAACGCCCGCTGCGCAATACGATTCGCCGGCAAGATGCGGACGCCGCGCAGTTGCAGCAGGCGGCAACGAGTCGCCGGCAATGTCGGAAAAATTAATTCCCGCGCGTTCAAAAACCGCACCATTTTCGCGGCGCAATCCGCGTCCTTTGCCGAGTGCGCTTTGCCATTCTTCGGCGACAAACGCCGCGCCGTCCTCTGCGGCAAATGCCGCCCCGAGACGTTCTTGCAAATCGGCAAGATATTCCCGCGCCGCCGTAATTTCACTATCGTTCATAAAAGTTTGTAAAAAAAATTCAACACAAAATTCAAAACACAAAACGCGCAAAATACAAAATTCAAAACGCAAAACGCAAAATGCAAAACGCGCAAAATACAAAACGCGCAAAATTCAAAACACAAAACGCGAAATGCAAAACGCGCGCGCAAATCTGCATTTGGAAAATAGTATAATACAAAAATGCGGCGCGCCGTTATCCGATGAGTTTTTTTTCGCTTTCGTTAAAACGCAAAATGCGAAATGCAAACGCAAAATACAAAACGCGAAATACAAAACGCGCAAAATACGAAATGCGAAATACAAAATGCAAAACGCGAAACGCAAAATGCGAAATACAAAACGCGCAAGCAAATCTGCATTTGGAAAATAGTATAATACAAAAATGCGGCGCGCCGTTATCCGATGAGTTTTTTCGCTTTCGTTAAAATGCAAAACGCGAAATGCGAAATTCAAAACGCGAAATGCGAAATGCAAAATGCAAAATGCGCGCGCAAATTCGCATTTGGAAAATAGTATAATACAAAAATGCGGCGCGCCGTTATCCGATGAGTTTTTTCGCTTTCGTCAAAATGTATGCGGGCGTTTTCGCGCGCGGAATGTGTATGGGCGCGGCGGATTTGGTGCCGGGCGTGTCGGGCGGCACGGTCGCATTTATCACCGGCATTTACGCGCGTTTGCTGGCGGCACTCGCTGCTTTCGCGTCCCGCCCGATGTTGCAAGATGCGTTCGCTTTTCGGGTGTCGGCGGCGTGGCGGCGTGGCGATTGCACATTTTTGGCGGCACTCGGGGCGGGCGTTGTTTGCGCGGTATTTTCACTCGGCGGCGTTTTGCATTATTTGTTGGAGACGCGCGCGCATTTGTTGTTGGCGTTTTTTTGCGGTCTGGTACCGGCATCGGCGATGATTGCGGCGCGACGATTGCGCGCGCCCGCACCGCAACATTTTACCGGATTTATATTGGGCGCATTTTTGGGTTTTGCGGCGGCGACTTTTCCTGCGCCGGTGTTCGCGCCGTCCGCTGCGGCGTTTTTTGTCGGCGGTGCAATTGCGATTTGCGCGATGTTGTTGCCCGGCATTTCCGGCAGTTATATTTTGCTTGTCGTCGGTTTGTATGCGCCGGTGATAAATGCATTGCATTCGCGCGATTGGATGATTTTGTTTATTTTTGTCGGCGGCTGTCTTTTTGGATTATTGGCATTTGCGCGATTGTTAAATTTTTTGTTGCGGCGATTTCACGATGGCGTTCTCGCGTTGCTGATTGGCGTTATGCTGGGCGCGATGCCGAAGTTGTGGCCGTGGAAAGAACACGCCGCGGGCGTTAAAATTATTTTGCAACCGAATGTAATGCCCGCCGCGTTCGCCGGCGACTCGCAAACCGGCGCGGTCGTTTTGCTGGCGGGCGGCGGCGCATTTTTGGTTGTCGCGCTATATCTGGCGGGGCGGCGGAAATCCGCGTGAACAAAATCGCCGCCGCTGTGCAAGACGGTGTTCGCGAAAGCGTACGAATTTATTGGACGCTTCTTCGCATTTCTCTTCCGCTATTAGTTGCGATTCGTTTTTTGGACGAACATTTTAATTTGGTCGCGCATGTCGGCGAATGGCTTGCGCCGCCGATGGCGTGGGCGGATTTGCCGGGGCAGGCGGGAATCGTTTGGGCGACGGCGATTTTTTTGCAATTGTATGCGGCGATGTTGGTGTTGGCGGCGTTGTGGACGCAGTTGGATCTTACCGCCGCACAGGCGACGACATTGGCGGCGATGATTCTTACCGCGCATGCGTTGCCGGTGGAACTTCGCATCGTGCAAAAAGCCGGGGCGCAAATGCGCGCGATGTTGCTTTTGCGTTTTGGCGGCGCGTTGGCGTTGGGCGCGATTCTCGCCGCGATTTACAAGGCGGGCGGATGGTTGCAAACGCCCGCGACTTTGCATTTTGCGCCGCCGCCGCAAACGGGCGGATGGGGCGCGTGGGCGGTATCGCAAGCGAAAAACTGGGCGCTGATTTACGCGGTCATTCTCGCGCTGGTACTTTTTATTAAAATATTAAAGGCGACTCGCGCCGAAAATATGTTGGCGACTTTGCTGTCGCCGCTTTTGCAAAAAATGGGAATCGGCGCGAACGCGACGGTGCCGACTTTGGTCGGAATGACTTTGGGATTGTCGTACGGCGGCGCGATTCTCATAGACGAATCACGGCGCGGCGACATCAATCGCCGCGATATGCTTTGCGTTCTCGCGCTTTTGTGTTTGTGTCATTCGGTGATAGAAGACACGCTGGCGATGTTGCTGGTCGGCGCACACATTTCCGGCGTTTTGTTCGCCCGCCTCATTTTCGCCTGCGCAGTCATGTTCATTTTCGCGCAAATCGTCCGCCGAATGTCGGACGCGACATTAACAAAATGGCTGCTGGTGGCGCGGTGATTGGTTTACATGTAAAAATGAAAATTTTCGCCGTTGCGGTTTGCATCGCGCTGGCTGGCGCGGTTTTGTTTTGGCGTTTTTCGGCGGCGCATTCGGCGCGGTGGTATTCGCCCGAACAGGCGCGCGCGGGAAGGATTTTGTACGACGCGCATTGTTTGTCGTGCCACGGCGCGAACGGCGCGGGAGACGCGAACTGGCGCGTACGCGGCGCGGACGGCGCGTTTCCGCCGCCGCCATTAAACGGAACGGCGCACACATGGCATCACAATCTCGCGGTTTTGCGGCGGACGATAAAACGCGGCGGCATTCCGTTCGGCGGCAAAATGCCCGCTTTCGGCGAAATATTGGATGCCGAAGAAAGCGATTCCGTCATCGCCTACATCCAAAGTTTGTGGTCCGAAGAGACATACCAAATTTGGAAGGAACAGGTGCAAAACCGCGCCGCACGGTAGACGCGGTTGAATAACAATCCGTCACCGCCGACTGGTTGCGCAAACGGCGGCGATGTGCCGCGCTATTTGTTTAAGGCGGCGTTTTCCTCTTCCGTCAATAGCCGGGAGCGGATCATAAACCTTAATCCGAGGGGGATTTCCAGGGAAAAACTCGCGCCCCGCCCTTCGGTAATATCAATCGTCAAATGCGTGTGCTTCCAATATTCAAACTGGTCGCTGCTCATGTAAAAATTGACGCCCTCAACATTTCCCATCAAAATATCGCTGTCGTCCAAATACATGTCGCCTTTGCAAAGCAACATGGGGGAGGAGCCATCGCAACAGCCGCCGCTTTGGTGGAAGATAAGTTCGCCGTGTCCGGATTTCAGTTTTTGTACGACTTCCGTCGCCGCCGCCGTAATGGCAATCCTTTCGTGCATGACAAGTCCGCCGCGATTCCGCGTGTTTTAGAAAAACCCCAGTTTGTTTTTGTCAAATGACACCAGCATGTTTTTGTTCTGCCGGTAGTGGTTCAGCATCATCAGGTGCGTTTCGCGCCCGAAGCCGGATTTTTTGTAGCCGCCGAAAGGCGCATGCGCCGGATATGCGTGAAAGCAATTGACCCAGACCCGTCCCGCCTTAATCGCCCGCGGAATTTGGTACATTTGGTGCGCGTCCCGCGTCCAAACTCCCGCTCCCAAGCCGTAGAGCGTGTCGTTGGCGATTTCCAGCGCCTCCGCCTCGTCCTTGAATTTGGTAACGCATACCACCGGTCCGAATATTTCCTCTTGAAACACGCGCATTTTGTTGTGTCCCTCCAAAATGGTCGGCTTGATGTAATATCCGCCGCCCATCGCGCCTGCGGTGTTGGCTTCGCCTCCGGCGAGCACTTTCGCGCCCTCTTCTATTCCGATTTGCAGATAGGATTTGATTTTTTCGTACTGGTCGTTGGACGCCTGCGCCCCCACCATCGTGTTGATGTCGTAGGGATCGCCTTGCACAATGGCGTTTGTCCGCTGCACGACGCGCGCCATAAATTTGTCATAAATATCTTCCTGCACGAGAAGCCGGGACGGGCATGTGCAAACTTCGCCCTGATTAAAGGCGAACAGCACCGCCCCCTCCACCGCCTTGTCCAAAAACGCGTCGTCTTCGGCCATCACGCTGCTGAAAAATATGTTCGGCGACTTTCCGCCCAACTCCATCGTCACCGGATTTAGATTTTTGGATGCGTATTGCATAATGAGTTGCCCGGTCGTCGTTTCGCCGGTGAAGGCAACTTTGTCCACTTTCGGGCTGGAGGCGAGCGGTTTGCCCGCTTCGGGACCGAATCCGTGAATCACATTCACCACGCCGGGCGGAAAAATGTCGGCGATTTTTTCCATCAGCAAAGTAGCGGAGGACGGCGTTTGTTCGGCGGGTTTCAGCACGACGCAGTTGCCCGCCGCCAGCGCGGGAGGCAGTTTCCACGACAGCATTAGCAGCGGAAAATTCCATGGAATAATTTGTGCGGCAACGCCGATTGGCTCCTTGATGTCCAAGGAAAGCGTGTTGGCGTCCAGTTCGGTTGCGCATCCTTGTTCCGCCCGAATCACGGACGCGAAATAACGCCAATGATCTACAGCCAGCGGAATGTCGGCGTTCAATGTTTCGCGGATGGGTTTGCCGTTGTCGCAGGTGTCGGTCAGGGCGAATTCTTCCAGATTTTGCTCTATCGCGTCCGCGACTTTGTTTAGCAGGGACGCGCGGTGCGCGGCGGAAGTCGCGCCCCATTCGGCTTTCGCCGCATTCGCCGCGTTGACGGCGTTTTCCACATCCTTTTCGTTGGAACGGGGATACTGCGCGATAACGCTTTTGTCAATCGGCGAAGTATTCTCAAAATATTCGCCGTCTACCGGCGGCGTAAATTTCCCGTTAATGAAATTTCCGTATTTTTCCTTAAATTTCGGTTTAGCGTAGCCCATAACAATTTCCTCCTCTGTATCAATAAATAATTACCACTTGGATTATACCGCATTTTTTCTCGTTGTCAAGTTTTTATTCATTTATTTTGCATTTTTTTTCGGCGGACAAAATCATCGCGCACCATCGCACATCGGCGGCGTATGGTTGCCGACCCCGGATTTTTCCTCCGGAGGCGGAAAAATTCCGGCGTTTTGTTCGCCCGCCTCATTTTCGCCTGCGCAGTCATGTTCATTTTCGCGCAAATCGTCCGCCGAATGTCGGACGCGACATTAACAAAATGGCTGCTGGCGCGGTAACGTTGCGGCGTTAATTCCGCGATTATCGCGCGCGCAAAAAATCTTTGTGTTTGCGTTTGAATTTGCGGAGGGCGGTGCCGCAGACGGCGACTTGTTTCGCCCATTGTTCGGACGGCGCGATTTTTTCCTGCAACAGGCGCAAAGTTTTTTCTTTGAACATCCAAAACTTCGCCGAAATATAATGTTTGGGATCGCGGCGCACTTCTATTTCGCCGAGCGTGGAATCGGTATAAAACACCGTTTTTTGTTCGGAAGTTTGCGCCGCGGTGCGGGCGATGGAGTTTTTGACGGCGACCGCCTCGCTCAGAACGCGGACGACATCCTCGGCGGCGAATACATGATAAACGCCGCCATGCAATATTGTCAGATAATCGACTTCGTTGCCGTTAAAAAACGCCTTCTGAAAAAAACGCGCGGCGGCGGTGCGGCGAATCCAGCCGGTTCTTCAGCGCGATCATTCGCGGGCGCAATGCCTTTTTATAAGTCGCCTTGTTTGCGGCGTATTCCGCATATTCGGCGGGATGACAGCGCAAACAATCGGCGAGCAATTCGCCGATTCCGTTCATCGCGGCGAAACCGAAATCCTCTGCAAAGCGGTTTTCTTTGTACATAAAAATCTGCCATTTAAGTTTGCCGCTTTTGACGGAATGCGCGTCGCCGTTCAAATCAATGACATCTTTTTTCGCGTGCGGATTGTTTTGATAGTCGTCGGGAAGCCCGATTAGTTCTGCGAAACGGCGGGCGTCCGCATGTCCTTGCGCCCGCACATTGCGCGCATTTTCCGCCGTCATTCGGTTCATAGCGGATCCTTCACAATTAAAATTTCGTGCGATTGTTTGACATGATTTGTCGCGCCGTTTAATCCGTTGATGCGGTTGAATCCGATTCGCGTTTCGCCTTGTCCGAGGGTGTATTGCCACGACACTTTGACGATGCGAAAATCGCGGTACCATTCGCGCACCGCCGAACAATCGTTATATGACAAAATCCAGCCGCCCGCATGCGCGCGCAAAATGTCGCGCAGTTTTTCGTGCGGAAAACCGTCGTGATGCACCGGAAAGTTGCGTTGCGGATAAATGCCGCGAAACATTTTGCTGTCGCCGTCCAAAAAATACGGCGGGTCGCAATACAAAAAATCTTGCGGATGTTGCGCAATCGCTGCCGCAAAATCGGCGCATTCCACGCGAAAATTTCCCGGACGAAAATCACGCACTTTTTCCAGCATGCGAAAATAACGCGCCGGTTCCTCGTAAATTTTGCTCATCCAGCCGAGAAAACCCGGACCGTACGAAAGATTGTGATTGAAATAATAATTGACCGCGAGTTGTTTTTTGCCGAGACGTTTTTCGTCTTTCCAGTGCGCGCGCAACTCTTCCTTAATGCGCGCATAGTTTTCGCGGGTCGGCGCGATTTTCGCCAGCGCATCATACAACGGTTTCGGATGCGCGGTTTGATACTGCCAATAGTTCGCCAGAATATCAAAAATGTCGTAGGCAAAAACTTCCATTCCGAGTTCGCGCGCGCATGCGATTTCTACCGAACCGCCGCCCAAAAACGGCGAAACAAGACGCGAAACATTCGCCGGAAGTTGGGAAAGCACATGTCCCACCGCCAAACTTTTGCCGCCCGCATAGCGCAACGGCGAACCGATATATCGTTTATAGGCGCGCCTGTCGCCGCGCAGTTCCGATAAAAATCGCGCCCGCCCGTCCGCATTCGTTTGCATTTCAGCCGGCGTAATATATTCGCGCGGAACAAACGATGTCGCGCCGCCGTTTTTTATCCGAAGTTGGAGTTGCGGTTCGGCGCAGGTTGATAATTTTGGACGCATCTTTTGGATATTATAACAACCATCGGCGTTTTTGCATGCGGCGCAAATCCGATAAATTTGCAATAAAAAACGCCCGCACAATTTTGTCGCGCGGGCGTTTTTTGTACGAGATTTCTTAAACGAAATCTTTGTACTTCGGCAACATGCGTACGGGTTTTTTGAGGGCGTCGCGGCGGAAGGGGTCGCCTAATTCGCGGCTGACCATTAATTCCAGAATGGTGGTTTTGCCTTGTTTTTGTGCGGCGCACGCTTTTGCCAGTGCTTCGCCGACTTCTTCTTTTTTCTCTATGCGGATTCCTTCGGCGCCCATTGCGCGGGCGATAGCGGAAAAATCCGCCGTCTGCGGTGTGTCCAGATTGACGCCCAAAAACCGGCGTCCGTAAAAATCTACCTGATTCTTTTTTTCCGCGCCCCATTGCCGGTTGTTGAAAACGACTGCCGTCACCGGAATATTTTCGCGGACGCATGTGAGAATTTCGCCGAAACTCATTCCCCATGCGCCGTCGCCGATATACGCCACTGCCGCCCGTTCCGGTGCGGCGAGTTTTGCGCCGATAATTGTCGGAAATGCATAACCGCAGTTGCCGAAACTCATTGCCGCAAAAAAACTGCGCGGACGGCGAAAACGCAAATAACTGTTGGACACCGAACAAATGTTGCCGATGTCGGTGGATACCATCGCGTCTTCGGGCAACGCTTTTTCCAGTTCGCGCAATGCACCGCGCGGATGCATTTCGCCATCACGCATTACTTCGCGGCTCCATTCGTCTTTTTCGTGCGCCCATTCGTCCAGTTCCGATTCCCACGCCGCTTTTTCGTCGGCGATAATTTTGCGCCGCGAATCGCCGCCGCCGCCATTCATGTTTTGCAATCGCGCGAGAATTGCGATTGCTGCGGCGCGCGCATCTCCGCAAATTCCGACCGCCGCCGGACGGGTGAGTCCGAGCATCCGATGATCGGAATCGACTTGAATCAGTTTCGCGTTTTTCGGCCAATATTCCATTCCGTATTGCGGCAAAGTACCGAACGGCCCGAGTCGCGAACCGAGTGCGAGAACGACATCGGCGCGCGCGAGAAGTTTCATTCCCGCTTTGGATCCCTGATAGCCGAGCGGTCCCGCCCACAGCGGATGATCGCAGGGGAAGGAATCGTTATGCAAATAACTGTTCACCACCGCCGCATTGAGTTTTTCGGCGAGGGCGGCGCATTCTTTTACGCCGTCCGCAAAAATCACGCCGCCGCCGGCGACAATTACCGGAAATTTGGCGTTTGCCAGCAGTTCCGCCGCCTGTCGCAAGGCGTCTTCGTCTCCGGCGCCTTGCGAAATTTTGCGCGGGACGGGAATGTCGTAATCGGAATCGCCGTAAAAATAATCGCGCGGGATATTTAACTGCGCCGGTCCGCGTTCCGCCGCCGCATATTCCAGACACCGCCCTGCAAGTTCTGCGATGCGTTCCGGGCGCGCGACATGCGTTTGGAACTTGGTAATTTTGGAAAAAATCGGCATTTGTTCGGTTTCCTGAAAGCCGCCGAGTCCCATTCCCATACTGCCGGTTTCGGGCGTGATGGCGAGGACGGGCGAGTGCGCCCAATAAGCGGCGGCGATGGCGGTGACGAAGTTGGTAATGCCCGGTCCGTTTTGGGCGATGCATACCCCGTGCCGTCCGGAAGCGCGAGAATAGCCGTCCGCCATGTGTGCAGCACCTTGTTCGTGAACGGTCGGCACGAATCGGATTCCGGCGGCGGGAAAAATATCCAGCGCGTCCATATATGCCGAGCCGACAATGCCGAAAACATCGCGGACATCGTAGGCGGCGAGGGTTTCCACAAGCGCTTCACTGGGGGTCATTCGGGGCATGATTTTCTCCTTTTGATAAAATAAAATAAGGAATCGGATTATAACAAATTTTGCGGAATGCGGCAATTTTTCGCCCGCAACGGATTCCGTTTTCGGCGCGGAAATTTTGGCGCGGCGGCGAAAATTCGCTATACTTGTACAAACTTGTACAAAACAGCACCCGAAAGGAGTAAAGAATGGAACTGGACATAATTTTTACCATAGGAACGGTCATTGCGGCGGCGTCTGTGTTGGTGGCGGTCATCAGCGGTTTGCGGGCGGATATGTGCGATATGCGGGCGGATATGCGCGATATGCGGACTGACATTCGGGCGATACAAACGGAAATGCACGCAAATGCCGCCGCCATCGGCGAATTCCGCGGATTGCTGACCGCCCACATCACGGGGCATTCGCATTCCGTTTCCGAAATCGCCGCGAAAGAATAAACGCGGCGGCGAAAATTCGCTATACTTGCACAAAACACCGAATAAAGGAAATTTATGACTCCCGACACCATCGCCATTATCGCTACCGTCATACTCGCCGCCGTTGGCGTTGTCGCCATCCGCAAAAGCGACAACGCCGAAATTCACGCCGATTTACGCGAGTTGCGCGGCGAAGTCAGCGGAATCAAATCCCAAATTTCAGATTTGCGCGGCGATATTTCCGAATTACGCGGCGCATTGCTGGCACACATCACGGGGCATTCGCATTTGCCGAAAATTGCCGTTGCCGATTCGGAAGCAGATTAAAATTTCTTAATTCAACGAGGAAATACAATGCCGGAACAGCAAATATCATACAAAGACAAATCACTTGTTGCAATTGAACTAATACAACAAGCGGCGGTCAATTTTGTTCGGATGCATCCCGGGCGGAACACTTCGGATGTCGGCGCCTGCCTTTTCCCTCATTGGTTTGACGAACGGGGGTATGTTATAAAAGCCGTCCTTGATCATCTTGCCAAAGAGGGACAATTGAAATTTACAGGCGGCGGTAGAGGTCGCCCGAAAATTTGGTCGGTCGACGAATGATATATTTCATGCTGTAATAATATCATGGCATGAAACGTGTTTTCATCCACACAATCCGCCCTTTCCTTGAGCGCCACAGCGAAGAGGTGCAGGTTGTCGGTGGCATTATTGTTAGCGTCCTTATCCTGTGGTTGATATGGACGATTTGGCGTTGTCGGCGGAAAATTGCCGGGTTTTTCCTTTCTATTTTGGGAATTACTGAAAAAGAGAGTTGCATCAAATGCGTAGTTTGCCGTAATTGCGGCACCACGAAATTTCCGATTCGGATTCGGAAAGGCGGTTCGTTCGGAAAATTTTTGGAAGGAGTTCTATGGCTGATATTGATAAGTCCGGTTGGATGGTTGCTGTCAATATTCGGATTTTTTCTTATTCCCATCGGTTTTACGGTATGGAGAAATTCATACCGATACAGCGTTTGCCAAGGATGCGGCGGAAAAGATGTAATTCCGATGGATTCGCCGGAAGGCAAAAAACTAATAAAGCGATTCCATGCGCCTGAATAGTTTGCGGCGATGAAAAACATCGCGCAACTTGGGCAAGTTTTTACGCCGCCGGATATTGTGCGGCGGATGATTTTGTTGCGGAAAAATCGCGGGCGGATTTTGGAACCTTCGGCGGGGGACGGCGCATTTTTGCGCGAACTTTCCGGCGAAAACGCGGTCGGAATTGAAATTGATTCGCGGTTTGCAAAACAAAGCGGCGCGCGGTGTATGGATTTTTTTGACTATCCCGAATCGCAAAAGTTTGACACGATTATCGGCAATCCGCCCTATATCCGTCATCGGGATATTCTCGCGAAAACGCGCGCGAAACTGCCGCACAAAATATTTGACGGGCGCAGCAATTTATATTTATTTTTTATGGAAAAATGTTTGCGTCATCTTGCGGACGGCGGCGAAATAATTTTTATCACGCCGCGCGATTTTATTAAGGCGACCGCGGCGCGGCGGTTAAATCGTCTTTTGTTTGACGGCGGAACGATTACCGATTTTATTGACCTCGGCGATTTGCGCGTTTTTTCCGATGCTTCTCCGAATTGCGCGATTTGGCGTTTTGCGAAAGGCGATTTTTCGCGCAAAACGAACAGCGGACGCGAAAACTTTTTGTTTGACGGCGGACAAATTTTTTTTGCGCGCCGCGAATATGCGATATCGTGCCGCGATGTGTTTCAAATTAAAGTCGGTGCGGTTAGCGGAATGGATTTTATTTTTGCGGACGAAAAAAATGGCAATCGCGATTTTGTTTGTTCTAAAACTGCGGCGGACGGAAAAACGCGGCGAATGATTTACGGCGTTCGCCCGCCCGTTTTGCGCAAACACAAAAGCGCATTAATCGCGCGAAAAATCCGCAAGTTTGACGAAACAAATTGGTGGCAATGGGGGCGCGCGCATTTTGATTCGCCGCGCCCGCGCATTTATGTTAACGCAAAAACGCGCCGCGCGAATCCGTTTTTTTTGCATCCCGCGCGCGATTATGACGGTTCGGTTTTGGCAGTTTTTCCGCATGACGAAAATGCCGATTTGCAAATTTTGTGCGATATGCTGAACGCCGTCAACTGGCGCGAACTCGGTTTTGTTTGCGGCGGACGATTTTTGTTTTCGCAACGAAGTTTGCAAAACTGCCTTTTGCCGAAATCGTTCGCGCGATTTGCCGGGGCGAAAAAGGCAGCGTAAATTTTCGTGTTTAAGAAAAAACAGCGAATTAAAAAATTTTCCGATTTTCCAAAAAATGCATATTAAAGTCGGCGTAAATTTTCGCGTTTAAGAAAAAAACAGTGCGGTAAAAAATCCGCCGATTTTCCAAAGAATGCATATTATCAATATAAACAAAATCAGGGCGGAGACGCCGCCGTAGTCGGGAAACAGTGCCATCGCCGCACCGGGAAGAAGGGTGAAGAATCCGATGTTGATATAAAACTTTCCGGTGTTGTGTTGTTTCGTGAACATTCCGTAAAAAAATGCGCCCGTTCCCGCAGTTAGCAAAAAACCGCCGCAAAAATACAGTACCGAATTCGGCAACAATGCGAAAGCCAGAATCGCCAACTTCGTCATTTGCGTTTATTTTTTTGCGCCTGTGAAATGTTTTGCGCCGGCGAATAAAAGATAGCGGTCGCCTATCGCCCGTCCCAGCATTGTGATGCCGGTTGCCTGTGCGGTTTCCAAACCCATTCGTGTGAGACCGCTGCGCGAAACGAGATATGGTATTTCCATTTGCGCGCATTTAATTACCATTTCCGAAGTTAATCTGCCGGTCGTATAAAAAACTTTGCCGCCGCCGCCGACATCGTTCAGCCACATCCAGCCGGCGATTGCATCCACCGCGTTGTGCCGCCCGACATCTTCGGCAAAAACGAGAATGTCGCATGCGCCATTTTCAATTTTTGCCAGCGCACACGAATGCACCGCACCCGCCGCCTTATACACGGTGTCGCGTTCGCGAACATTCGCCAGCAAAGAAGAAAGCAAGGCGGCGGAAAACTTTTGCGGACGCAAAAAATTTGTTTCTTTTACCGATTCCATTAAATCGCCGAACATCGTTCCTTGTCCGCAACCGGAAGTCAGCACGCGTTTTTCGGATAACGGCGCGATGCCGGAATAGGTATAAACGGCGGCGGCGTTGACTTCCCAATCTACGCGTACTTCTTCAATTTCCGCCGCCGAATTTAACGCGCGTTGATTGCGCAGCCAGCCGATAGCGAGTTCTTCGGGCATTTGTCCCAATGTCATTAGAGTAACAATTTCGCGTCCGTCGACATACAGTGCGAGCGGATATTCGCCGGCGATTCCGACTTCGCGCGTTTCGCCTTTTTCGTCAATCGCGTCCGCGCGCAATACCGCGGGCGCACGGGTGCGCGTTTGCGCGAGTTTCATCCGCCGGTTGCGGACATAAATCGCACCACTTTCGCGCCGTCTTCGTAGACATTAAATTCGTGCCCTTTCGGTTTGATATGCATCGCCGACAAAATGCGAAGCGCGACTTCGTCGTCCGATTCGCCGCGCGCGGCGTCTAATAAATCTACATATTCGTCGCCGCCCAGACACGGATACAAACGCCCTGCGGCGGTGATGCGGACGCGATTGCATGATGCGCAAAAGTTGTGACTGTGCGGCGTGATGAATCCGATTTTGCCGCCTTCGGTTTGCCAATAACGCGCCGGTCCGCCGCTATCGTAATCGCTCGGCGCAAATGTAAAACTTTCGCGCAAATGCGCCAGCGCGTCTTTTGCCGAATAATAAGTTTCGCTGCGCCGATAGCCGACATCGCCCAGCGGCATTTCTTCTATAAACGAAATGTCCGCCCCGCGCGCGAAGGCGAATGCGGCGAGTTGCGGGAGTTCGCGGTCGTTGATGCCGCGAATCATGACCGCGTTCAGTTTGATTCCGCCGGGAAAATCCGCCGCCGCCGCTGCGTCAATTCCGGCAAGCACCGAACGCAAATCGCCGGTGCGGGTGAGCGCGCGAAACTTTTCGGCATCCAGCGTATCCAGCGAAATATTGACTCGCCGCACGCCCGCGTTTTTCAATTCTTTTGCCATCTCCGGCAGTTGCGAACCGTTGGTTGTAATGGCGACTTCGGTTATGCCGGGCAGGGCGGCGATTTGCGCACACAAACCGGCGATTCCCCGCCGTACCAGCGGTTCGCCGCCGGTCAGACGCACTTTGCGGACGCCGAGATGCGAAAAAACGCGCGTCACGCGCAGACATTCTTCCAGCGACATAATCATTTTTTTCGGCAAAAATTTCATTTGCATCGGCATACAATAGCGGCAACGAAAATCGCAGCGGTCGGTCACCGACAGGCGAATATAAGTAATTCGCCGCCCCCATCGGTCGGCGAGCGTTTCCGCTGTGCGGGCGGCGGCGGACTTTTCCGCGTCTTGCGCAAAAATATGCATAATGTTTAGTTTATCAAACCCGGCGGCAATCGCAAACGCCCCGCCCGAATCGGAATCTGTTTTAAGGCGGAAATGGAGGTATTTGCGATTATCGTCCGCGCGCCTGTTTGCCGCGGAGAGTCATGACGGTGCTTGTTGCAACGGCGACGGTTTTGCCGTCTTCGCGGACAATTTCGCAATGATAGTGCGCGATAACATTTCCGCTTTGCATCGGTTTCGCCGTCGCCCGCAAAGTCGTCCGCCACGACGGGCGGAAAAAACTCATCTTCAACTCCAAAGTCGCAAACGATTCGCCTTCCGCCATTAATGTGGAATGCGCCGTGCCGATGGCAGCATCCGCCAGTTCGCAAATCAATCCGCCGTGTACCGTGCCTTGCTGATTGCCGTGAATTGCGGGGTCGGCGTCTATTTCCACCGCCGCCGTCCCGCGTTCCACGGCGACGATTCGCATTTTTAGCGTTTGCGAAATCGCGGTCGGATAGCGCATGTGCGTTTCGTCGCCGTCGTTCGCATCGCCGGCGAGTTGCCGCCGCAGATAGTCAAGAACCGGAATTTTCATTTTTGTTGCGGAGAATATAATCGGATTAATAAAATTTGGATTATACGCGGCGGCGGTTTTTTTTCGTAAATTCCGCAAACTTCGCAAACTTCGTAAACGCGCGAATTTTATGCGCCGTAAAGCATCAAAGCGAGCGCGATGCAAATTAAAATATACAAAACGCGGCGCACTGTTTTTTGCGAAGAAACGCGCAACGCCCGCGCAGCAAACGGTGTCGCCAAAAGCGAACCGGCGGTAAGCCACAAAGCGAGGCGAAAATCCGCCTGTCCGCCGCCCGCGTAAATGACGGCGGTAAGTGCCGACAATGCCAGCGCGATGACGATGGACGCGCCGACAACTCGTTTCGGCGTTTCGTCCGACAGCAAAAGCAAGGCGGGGACGATTAGCACGCCGCCGCCGACTCCGGTCGCGCCCATCAATGCGCCGACCGCAAATCCGGCGGGCGCAAACCATCGCGCCGATGCGGGAGAAGACGGACGCAGTTGCGCCGCAAACAGCGAAAGCGCGATAGACGCCGCAATCAAATAGCGCAATCCGTCCTGAAACGAATCGCCGCCTTCGCGCGAAAAATAACCGACCAGCGGCGCGGCACACAAAACGCCCGGCGCAGCGAAAGCGCAAAAACGAATGCACAAACGAAAGTTGACATTGCCGCCTCGCCAATGTCCGATTCCGGCGAAAACTTTTGTCGCCGCCGCATAAACGCTCGCCGTGCCGACCGCCATCGCGGGCGCGATTCCGAAAAGCACGATAAGTGCGGGAATAATCAGCGCGCCGCCGCCGACTCCGCTGTAATAAATGAGAAATCCGATGACAAAACCGCATGCAAGCGGCGGCGCGAGGACAGAAATCCATTCCATCACGCCATTTTTTCCGCCGCATTATCCGCCGCATTTTTCCGTTGCATTTGCTTATTGTACCGGTTCCGGCGGACGGCGTATAATTGGCGAATCGTGCGCGACATTTTTTTCGAAGACATTACCGGCGTTTTACTCGCCGGCGGCAAGGCGCGGCGAATGGGCGGCGAAGACAAGGGACTTTTGCCGTTCGGCGATGCGCCGCTTGTCGCGCAAACTTTGGCGCGACTCGCCGCACAAACTGCGGGCGTTTTTATTAACGCAAATCGCAACGGCGCGCGATATGCAGAATTCGCGCCGGTGATTGCGGACAAAGTACCGGGTTTTTGCGGACCGTTGGCGGGAATTCATGCGGGATTGCGGGCGGCGAAAACGGAGTGGATTTTGACTGCGCCGTGCGATTCGCCTTTTTTGCCCGCCGATTTGGCGCAAACTTTGGCGCGGGCGGTGCGGCGGGCGGATGCCGATATTGCGGTTGCCGGTGCGGGCGGACGGGCGCAACCGGTGTTTATGTTGGCGCGCGCATCGCTGGCGGACGATTTGGAAAAGTTTCTTTCCGAAGGCGGACGCAAAATTGATTTATGGTATCCGCGGCATGCGTTTGTCGTCGCCGATTTTGCCGATGCATCGGCGTTCGCAAATATCAACACGCCCGCCGAACTCGCCGCCGCCGCCGCACGATTTTCCGATTCCGAATAATGAAAATCCGCGAAAAAACAATTAAAATTTTCCGCACATTTGGCGGCGGAAAAATGCGAACGAAGTTTAACATTTACGAAAATGTGCGGCGATTCGTACCGCCCGAAAATTCGCCTCGCGCGATTTGCGAATTCCGAGAAATTTGCGAAAAAGTTTACAAAACAATAATTAAAATTTTCCGCACATCGGGCGGCGGAAAAATGCGATTAAAATTTAAGATTTGCGAAAATGCGCGGCGATTGAAATTTAAGATTTGCGAAAATATGCGGCGAATAAAGTTTAACATTTACGAAAATGTGCGGCGATTCGTACCGCCTGAAATTCGCCGCTGCGCGTTTTGCGAATTCCGAGAAATTTGCGAAAAAGTTCACAAAACAATAATTGAAATTTTCCGCACATCGGGCGGCGGAAAAATGCGATTAAAATTTAAGATTTGCGAAAATGTTCGGAGAATGAAGTTTAACATTTACGAAAATGTGCGGCGATTCGTACCGCCTGAAATTCGCCGCTGCGCGTTTTGCGGATTCCGAGAAATTTGCGAAAAAGTTTACAAAACAATAATTAAAATTTTCCGCACATTGGGCGGCGGGAAAATGCGAATTAAGTTTAACATTTACGAAAATGTTCGGATAATGAAATTTAAGATTTGCGAAAATGTTCGGAGAATGAAGTTTAACATTTACGAAAATGTTCGGCGATTCGTACTGCCCGAAATCCGCTGCCGCCGCGCGATTTGCCGATTCCGAATAATAAAAATTCGCGAAAAAACAATTAAAATTTTCCGCACATTGAGCGGCGGAAAAATAAGAATGAAATTTAAGATTTGTGAAAAAACAATTAAAATTTTCCGCACATTTGGCGGCGGGAAAATAAGAATGAAATTTAAGATTTGTGAAAAAACAATTGAAATTTTCCGCACATCGGGTGGCGGAATTCTTTGCGAACAATGAACGATATTTTTTCCGCTGATGGACCGCTGGCGCGCGCGATTGCGGGGTATCGTCCGCGCGGCGGGCAGATTGCGATGGCGCGCACTATCGCGGAAGGCGACGGGTTGCAGGTTTTGGAAGCCGGCACCGGAATCGGCAAAACTTTCGCCTATCTTGCCCCGATTATTCGCGATGGAATGTCGGCAGTCATTTCTACCGGCACGCGCGCGTTGCAAGATCAATTATTTTTGCGCGATATTCCATTTTTGACCGGCGTTATCGGGCGACCGGTGCGCGCCGCGATGTTGAAAGGACGCGCGAATTATCTGTGCCGCCGCAATCTCGCGCATCCGTCGCAGTCGCAACTTTTTTCGGGAAACGATGATTGGGCGCGGGTTTTGGAATTCGCCGGACGGGACGAAGAGGGCGATATTCGCGGTGCGCGCGATATTTCCGCGCGTTCGCCGGTGTGGGCGGCGGCGGTTTCTTCGCGCGAAACATGTCCGGCGCAAGGATGTGATTTTTACGATAAATGTTTTTTGTATCGCGCCCGTGCCCGCGCCCGCGAAGCGGATATTGTCGTCGTCAATCATTCGCTGTTTTTGGCGGATATGCGTTTGCGCGAGGAGGATGTCGCCGAATTGTTGCCCGCGCGCGATATTGTGGTTTTTGACGAGGCGCATCTTTTGCCGTCTTTGGCGCCGCAGCATTTCGGCGAATCGTTGGCGGCGGTGGATATCGCGCGCATTCTTGCGGAAACCGAACGCCGTGCGCAGCGATTGTCGTTGCCGCCCGCATTTGCGGCGCAGTGTCGCAAATGGCGCGCCGCGCTTGGCGCATTGTTGGAAGAATCGGAACATTTTCCGCCGTCTGTACCGGCGCGGGAGGCATTGGCGCACGCGAAATGGCGGCGCGCCGCCGATTATCTTTTGCGAAGCGCGAACGAAATTCGCGATGCGGCGGTGTCGCAGGCAACGGAAGCCGATTCGGAATCGGGCGAATGGTTCGCCGGAGTTGCCGCGCGTATCGGTGTGGTTGCCGACAAATTACGCCGCTGGCGGACGGTCGCCGAAGGGGGCGCGGAAGAATCCGGCGAATCCGGCGAAGATGAATCGGCGGTGCCTTCGGTTTGCTGGTTGCGGTGCGGGCGGGATAGTTTAATTCTGCATTCCGCACCGGTTTCGGGGCGCGAAGTTTTCCGCCGTGCGTGGGCGGGCGGCAACGGGCGGGTGGTGATGACTTCGGCGACTCTTGCGGTGGGCGGCGGTTTTGCAAATTTTATTGAAGAAACCGGCATGGACGGTGCGCAAACCGATTCGTGGATGAGTCCGTTTGATTTTGAATCGCGCGCGTTGCTGTATTTGCCGCCGGACATGCCGAATCCGAACGACGCCGGTTATACGGCGCGAGTGGTGGAAATCGCGTTGCCGCTGATTCGGGCGAACGGCGGGCGGGCGTTTGTGTTGTTTTCAAGTTTGCGCGCGTTGCGCGAAGGCGCGGATTTGTTGCGCGAATCGCTGGGGGCGGAATATGATTTGTTGCGGCAAGGCGATGCGCCGAACGATGAATTGTTGCGCCGTTTTCGCGAGTCGCGGCAGGCGGTGTTGGCGGGGAGTTTGTCTTTTTGGCAAGGGGTGGATGTGAAAGGCGGCGCGTTGTCTTTGGTAGTGGCGGACAAAATTCCATTTTCGCCGCCCGATGATCCGCTGCTGGCGGCGCGAGATGAATGGCGAAAACGGCGCGGCGAAGACGCGTTTATGTGCAATCAGGTGCCGGCGGCGGCGATTTTGATGAAGCAAGTGGCGGGGCGGCTGATGCGCGATTTTACCGATTGGGGCGTTTTTGCGGCGTGCGACCCGCGCTTGCGTACGCGCGGTTACGGCAAAATCATACTCAAATCGCTGCCGCCGATGCCGCGCACAACAGACGCCGATGCCGCCGCCGGATTCCTCCGAAAGATGCGCGAAATATAGTTTTTTATCGCCGCCGTCGGCGTTTGGCGGGCGGCGGATGCGCGCCGAATCGGGCGAGTTGGAAGTTGTACGCGACCGCAGACAGGCGGCGGCGGATGGCAAAACTTTGCCGCCGCGGTCGTTGAATTTTCTGGCGGGAAATTTTTTTCTCAGTTGCGGCGATTATGTTTATAAAAATTATGTTGTATAATAATCGCGGAGCAAGGGGGAATTCCTGTTTGCTGTTTTACATCAACAAAAAAAGAAAGGGAATAATGTCATGAACAAATCGGAAGTAATTACTCAAATCGCATCGGACACCGAATTAAGCAAAGTGGACGCAGGTCGCGCCCTTGAAGCTTTTTTGGATATCGTCACCAAATCGTTGCGCAAGAAAAAGCCGGTCGTCATTGTGGGCTTTGGCTCTTTTGATGTGCAAAAGCGCAAAGCGCGCACCGGACGCAATCCGCACACCGGCGAACCGATCAAAATTAAAGCGTCCGTGGCGCCGAAGTTTCGTCCCGGCAAATCGCTTAAAGACGCCGTCAATAAATAACGGGCTTTGTAGTTTGTGGCGGATGGAACCGACCGTCATAAAGGAGTGGTAGTTCAGTTGGTTAGAATATCGGCCTGTCACGCCGGGGGTCGCGGGTTCGAGTCCCGTCCACTCCGCCATTTTGCAAAGGAATAAATCGTGTTTTCCGTTTTTAGACGATGGCCGTCGCTGCGCAGGATTGGCGTGGCGGTTTGTGCATTGCCGCTGATGTTTGCCGGCGGGTCGCTGATTAGCGATTTTGCCGCGCGTTCGGTCGGCGAAGTCGGCTCTCTGGAAATTCCTTATCGGGAGTTTGACGCATTGTACCGGACGATTTCCGGGCAATATCTCAATCGCTACAACATTTCCGAATTGACGCCCGAATTGGCGCAAAATGTGTCGGGGCAGGCGCGCGCGCGTCTGATTTCCGATTATTTGGTACGCGCCGCCGCCGAAGAAAGGCATATTACGCCGCCCGATTCCGCCGTCGCCGCCGAAATCCGCGCGACCCCCGAATTTCAAGACGAATCCGGCAACTTTTCGCTGGCAATTTATAACGAATACGCCTCTGAGGCGCGGCGGCTGGAATCGGAAGTGCGCCGTTCGCTGCAAAGGCGCGCCTTATTGTCCGCGGCAAGTCCGGAGACGATACCCGCCGTGCAGGCAAAACTCGCCGCCTATCAACGTCAGCAACGGGTCGTACAAGAAACGGCAATGACGGTCACCGCCCGATTTAATATTGACGAACCGGATATTGCCGCCTATTATTCTGCGAACCGGGGCGAATATCAAATTCGCGAAGAGGCGGATTGGGAATATATTTTGATTAGCGCGGCGCCGCCGGACGAGTCGCTGCCGCTGGATGCGGAAACATTGTCGCTGGCGTTGGCGGAAATACGCGAAACGCAAGACGGCAAAGAACAACGGAAAGTGCGCCACATATTTATCGCCGGCGAAGATGAAGACGCCCGCGCCCGCGCCGATGAATTGGCGGCACGCGCCCGCGCCGCGCCCGATTCGTTCGCCGAACTCGCGCGCGAGTTTTCCGAAGACGCGGGCAGTGCCGAAAATGGCGGCGATTTGGGCGTTCTGGTGCGCGGCGATTTGCCGCCGGCGATGGACGACAAAGCGTTTGCATTGGAGGACGGGGAAATCGGCGAAGCGGTCGCGGTGGACGGCGGTTTCAGCATATTGCAAGCGGAGTTATTATTCGTCCCGGCGCCGATTGAAAATGCGGATATTGAATCGGAAGCGCTGGCGCGGCAAATTATCGCCCGCAACAATTTGGCGGAACAGGCGGAAGAACTGCAAGAAATCGCCCATATTAATATCGGTTCTTTGGTATCGGTTGCGGCGGCGGCGGGCGTGACGGTGCAAACCATCGCCGCAGTGCCGCGCAATCCCGCCGCGGCGGACAATGATATTCCGGCGTTCTGGCGCAGCGAAGAAATTTTGGCGCAGTTGTTTGCGGAAGAAATACTCGTCAACGGCGAAACCGGACCGGCGGTTTTTTTGGATGACGATACTTTCATTATGGCGCGCGCAACCCGCTATCAACGGGCGGGCGTGATGCCGCTGCTTGAAGTAAGCGAAGAAATCGCCAGCCGTCTCGCCGCCTACGAACAAGTGCAAATAATGTTGGAATCGGTGGAAGACGGCGGCACCATTACGCCGCCCGAAAATGCCGAATGGAGTGCCGCCCGGACGGTCGGTTTTTTTGCGGCGGAAGGCGATGCGGCGGAAATTGACGCGCGTACGCGCAGCGGCATTTTTTCTGCCGCGCTGAATGACGGATTGCCGGCGATTGCGCTGGTGCCGGATGCCGGTATCGTCCGCTTTTTTCGGATTGTGGATGTTATCAACGCGCCTTCTCAACCAGATGACGCGACTTCAATCGGTACCATAATTGAAGAATCCGAACAGGTTGTCGCGGTTAATGCGTATTTGCGGAGTTTGGAAGAAGCCTACGATGTGTACTTTGACGATGCACCGCAGTCGGTGTATAACACGCCGTATTAGGCGGGTTGGGCGGGCGCGCCTGCGGTAATGTGAAAACCGCAATCTACATGAATGATTTCGCCGGTAATGGCGGATGATTGCGATGACAACAAAAATACTGCGGCGGCGGCGACTTCGTCCGCGGTGATATTGCGGCGCAACGGGGCTTGATTTTCTACCTGACTCAAGATTTTGCCGAAACCGCCGATTCCGGCGGCGGATAATGTTTTGACGGGACCGGCGGAAACCGCATTGACGCGCACGCCGTGTTCGCCCATCCCGAACGCCAGATAGCGCACGCTGGCTTCCAGTGCGGCTTTTGCGACTCCCATCACATTATAGTTCGGCATCGCGCGTTCTGCGCCCAAATACGACAGCGTAACAATCGCGCCCTCGCCGGCGAAGTGCGGCAACGCCGTTTTGGCGAAAGCGGTGAGGGTATAGGCGCTAATATCCAGCGCTTCGGAAAATCCGGCGCGGTCAATGCCTTCGTGATAGGCGCCCGCGATTGCCTCGCGTTTGGCGAAAGCGATGGCGTGAATCAGCCCGTCCAATCCGCCCAGCGCGGCGGCGGCGTTGTCTGTTGCGGCGGAAACGGAATCGTCATCGGCGGCATCGCAAAAGAACATCGGCGCGCCGTTAAATTCTTCTTGCAAAAGCGCGGCGGCTTTGTTGTCTTTGCCGCGCGCGTCTGGTTGCACGGCGAAAGCGAGTTTTGCGCCTTCATCGGCGGCGCGCCGTGCGATGGCGAAAGCGATGGAGCGTTTGTTGCGCACGCCGGTGATTAAAATCTTTTTGTCTTGTAAAATTCCCATCGCCATATTATACGCGATATTTTTGCTGGTGTTATAATTCCGGCGGACGGCACATGACGGTTTTGCATTCATCAGACGCGATGGCGGACAATTGGGAAGATACGCTATTTTTTCGCGCACTGCGCGGGCGGGCGGCGGTGCGCCGTCCCGTGTGGCTGATGCGGCAGGCGGGGCGTTATTTGCCCGAATATCGCGCTTTGCGCGCCGAGACCGGCGGTTTTTTGCCGATGATGAAAACGCCCGAAATTGCATGCGAAATCACGCTGCAACCGGTGCGGCGATTCGGTTTTGATGCGGCAATTATTTTTTCGGACATTCTTTCCGTGCCGGATGCGATGGGATTGGGATTGCATTTTGTGGAAAACGAAGGACCGCGTTTTTCGGCGCCGCTTTCTTCCGAATCGGCGGTGCGGAAACTGCGCACACCGCCGCCCGATTCGCTTTCTTATGCCGCCGATGCATGCGCGTTGGCGCGCCGATGTTTGCCGCCCGATGTGCCGCTTATCGGATTTTGCGGTGCGCCGTGGACTTTGGCGTGTTATATGATTGACGGCGGCGGCGGCGGCGATTTTTGGGAAACGCGCAAAATGCGCCATACCCGCCCCGATTTGTTGCATCACATATTAGAAACGACAACGGCAGGTTGCATCGGTTTGTTGCGGATGCAATTGGCGGCGGGAGCGCAGGCGGCAATGATTTTTGATAGTTGGGGCGGATTGGCGGCGGGCGGCGATTACGAAGTTTTTTCGCTTGCTTACATTCGCCGGATTGTCGCCGCACTTGCGCCTTCGCCGGTGATTGTTTTTGCGCGCAACTGCGGTTTTCATCTGCCGAAAATCGCCGCAACGGGATGCGCCGCAGTCGGTGTGGATTGGCAAATACCGCTTGCGGCGGCGCGGCGAATGGCGGCGGGACGGACGGCAATTCAAGGCAATTTAGATCCAGCGGCGTTGTTGTCGGACACCGAAACAGCGGTGCGGGCGACTCGTGCGGTGCTGGAAGATTTCGGGGATGCGCCCGGTCATATTTTCAATCTCGGACACGGCGTAAACAAAAATACGCCGCCCGAAAATGTCGCCGCGCTGGTGGAAACAGTCCAAAAATGGCAACCCGCCGCCGGCGAATTCGCCGATTCCGCCCCATAAATCGCCCGCAAAACTTCGGCGGGCGTTTATTCTTCGGGCAACTCCAGCCGCAGGCGTTCGCCGCCGCGCAATACAACTATTCGCCGCAAAGATGGCGGCAGTACGCCGGTTTCGGATAAATTGACGGCGGCGGAGTCGTTGACTTCCAAAACAATATCGCCCGGGCGCAATCCCATTTTTGCGGCGGGCGTGCCGTTCCATGTGCGCGAAATCAGCATAACCGGCATCGTTTCGGGGACGAAATCCAGCACCGATTGATGCATTCGTTCGGACATCGGGCGCACTTCCGCCCCGAAATGATTGGCGGATGCGGGTTGCGGCAAAAAATCTTTCAGCGAACGGCGGATAATGTCCGCCGGCACGGCGAATCCGATGCCGTGTGCGCCGCCGTTTTCGGACGGCGTGCGGGTAAATAACGCGCTGTTGATTCCGACAAGTTCGCCGCGAACATTGACCAACGCCCCGCCGGAGTTGCCGGGATTGATAGCGGCGTCCGTCTGAATAAAGTTTTCGTTGTGCGGCGTATCCGCCAAATTGCGCCCGACCGCGCTGACAATTCCCATGGACGCGGAACGCCCCAAACCGAAAGGATTGCCGACTGCAAAAACCAAATCGCCTTGTCGCAAATCGGCGGCGCGCGCCCAAGTTGCGGGCGGGATTAGCGCACCGGGTACGCGCAAAACGGCAATGTCAATTTCGGGGTCGACGCCCACGATTTCGGCGGCGCGAATATCGCCGTTAATGTCCGTTTTTATTTCGCTCATATTGGCGACGAGATGATAGTTTGTCAGCACATGGCGGCGGTCGACGGCGACTCCCGCCCCGATATTATCTGCTGCGCGGGCGGAAGTGCGCACGCCGTAAATGCCGACAACCGAAGGCAAAATTCGCGCAACCGCCTCCCGGTGCGAATCGGCGCGTTCCGGTGCCGTCCGCCACAACAAAAGCAGAACGACGGCGGCGACAAAAAAATGCCGCCAATATTTTGCAAGTGTTTTCAATTTATTCAATTTGCGCCTTTTTGTGCCGGGATTGCGAAATAGTATATTATAATCGGTTCCGGTTCGGGTTTTTCCCGAAAATATACACACAAAAAAGAGAGGACTGAAACCATGGAACGAAGAAAATTTATCGGCGGATTGGCGGCGGGTGCGGCGGCATTAGGCGTTGCGGCTTGCGGCAAAAAAGAAGAAAAATCCGCACCGGCGGCGCCCGCTGTCGTCAAAAATAAAATTGAATGGCGAATGACCACAACTTGGCCGAAAGATTTCCCCGGTCTCGGCACCGGCGCAAACCGCCTCGCCGATTACATCGGCGCGTTGTCGGACGGCGAATTGACCGTTTCCGTTCATGGCGGCGGCGAAATCGTCCCGGCGTTGGAAGCGTTTGATGCGGTTTCCAAAGGCGTCGCCGAAATGGGACACGGCGCGGCGTATTATTGGAAAGGCAAAACTTCCGCGGCGCAGTTTTTCGCCGCCGTGCCTTTCGGACTCACCGCACAAGAAATGAACGCGTGGATTTATACCGGCGGCGGACAAAAGTTGTGGGACGATTTATACGCCGAATTCAATCTTAAACCGTTTTTGGCGGGCAATACCGGCGTGCAGATGGGCGGCTGGTTCAATCGCGAAATCAATTCTTTGGAAGATATGAACGGATTGAAAATGCGGATGCCCGGACTCGGCGGCGAAGTATTGACCGCCATCGGTGCGGTGCCGAAACTCCTCCCCGGCGGCGAAATTTTTACCGCTTTGGAATCGGGCGCAATTGATGCCACCGAATGGGTCGGTCCATACAACGATTTGGCGTTCGGATTTTACAAGGCGGCGCAATATTATTATTATCCCGGCTGGCACGAACCCGGCACTGCGTTGGAAACTTTCGTCAACAAGGCGGCGTTTGACGCATTGCCGCCGCGTTTGCAAAAGGCGGTGGAAATCGCGGCGCAGGCGGCGAATTTGGATATGTTGTCCGAATTCACCGCACGCAACGGCGATGCGTTGGCGACTTTGACGGGCGAACATAATGTGCAGTTGCGCCGTTTTCCGGACGAAGTTCTCGCCAAACTCCGCGAAACAAGCGAGCAGGTTGTCGGCGACGCCGCCGCCGCAAACGCCGCCAGCGGCAAGGTCTATCAGGCGTTTTCGGACTTCCGCACAACAGTATCCGGCTGGACCGAACTCTCCGAACTCGGCTATGTCGCCGCACGAAAAGGATAAAAAATCTTTCGCGCAAACTCCCGCCGCAAAACTAGTTCGCGGCGGGATTTTTTTCGTTAATAACGATTTTTGGCGATGTCGTATAATGTCGGAATGGAAACGGACGCCCGCCGCAACCGCATTGTCTGCGCCGATTGCCTTGACGGATTGCGCGAAATGGCGGACGGCGTTGCTGATTTGTCGCTGTTTTCGCCGCCGTACGATGGCGTGCGCGACTATGACGGCAATTGGCAAACGGACTTTTCCGCCCTCGGACGGGAACTTTTTCGGACGACGAAAGACGGCGGGATTTGTGCGGTCGTGATGGGAGACGGCACGAAAAACTTCGCCAAAACGCTGACGACTTTTTCGCTGGCGGTGGAATGGTGCAATGTCGCAGGATGGCGGCTGTTTGAATGCTGCCTGTATCATCGGGATGGAAATCCGGGCGCGTGGTGGAATCGTCGGTTTCGGGTAGACCACGAATATATTTTGTTTTTTCTGAAAGGGCAAAAACCGCGCCGCTTCAACAAAAAATCGCTGATGGTGCCGGCGAAACATGCGGGCAAAACTTATTCCGGCACCGACCGGCTGACCAACGGCGCGATGAAAAAAATCGCACCCAAAACCGTGAATGCCCAAAAATGCCGCGGCACGGTATGGCGATATGCGGCGAGCAACACCGAGGGAAATAAAATCAAGCTGCAGCATCCGGCGACTTTTCCGGACGCGTTGGCGCGCGACATTATTCTGTGTTTCAGCGATGCGGGCGATTTTGTCGTAGACCCGATGTGCGGTAGCGGAACAACCTGCGTCATCGCCGCCCAATGCGGACGCGACTATTTGGGCGTTGAAATTTCCGAAAAATACTGCGGCATCGCCGAAGAAAGAATGCGGCGGGAAACGGGCGCGGACATTTTCGCCCCCGCCGAGGCGCGTTATGCCGTATAAAAAAGATGTCGCGTTGCTGACCGAATCGCTTTCTTCGTTGCCGACCGACTGGGACGGCAGGGAGGCGATTTTGGAATTGCGCCGCCGCGATTACAACTGGCGGCAGATGGAATGGATCGGATTTTGAGACGCTGTGCCGCGATGCGATAAAAAACATTTTTGATGTTCCCGGGCGGCGGTACGGGCGTACGGTGTTTGACTGCGCGCGCGGCATCAATTGGGATATGAAAGCGAGCGCGATTAAAACCGACCACCATACCGCCATTCTCAACGATGTCGCGGCGACCGATGCGAGCATCGCGGAATTCGGACGGCACGGCGTGATTTTGGCGCTTTTGGATGTGGAGTACAACGACGAAAACCGTTCTTTCCAAAAATGGCATTCCGAACTGAAAGGCGGTTTGTCCGAATACGAGCGGGACAGAATTGCGCGCAACGCGACTTCGCGGTACCGCAAAACGCACGCGGTGCTGCATCAAATTTTGCTGTTGACAATTTCCGCGGACAACAAACATATTCTCGGTACGCATCGGCAAGGACGCAACACCGATGGACGCCCCCGAGAGCCGAAATATTGTCTTGACATAGGGCGCGCCGACACGATTGAGGCGGGGCGCGTGGATTTTCGCCGCATTTCGCCCGAACCGTAAAAAGGGCGGCGGCAACGCCGAAAATGTTGGACAAAACGCCGAAACAAAGCAGGATAACAGAATGTTCCAGATGATCTGTGGAAACTTCCCTTTGTTCTATGGAAAAGATGAAAGCGGGCATTTGGAAATCTTGACCGCACTCGGCGAAGATAATGAAAATCAATATGACTCCTGCCGAAGCGATGGAAGTTTACGAATCGCGGGACGCGCAACGATGTGAAAAATGGCGTGTGCGATTTCCGTAAATGCATTCCGCATAGCCGGAGAAAATGTTTTGTTATTGGGGCAAAAAATAGTAAAATGTGGGTATGAGAAGCGAACGAATTGAAGGCGGGCAAAACGGGCAAGATAAAACTTCCCCGATTGTTATCGCCGCCGGCGGCGCATTGGCGGGCGCCGGTATGGGCGGCGGATTGCCCGGCGCGATTATCGGCGCGATTATCGGCTGGGTCGCCGGTGCCGCCGCTCAAAAAGAAGGTAAAGAAAGCAACCGCCGTGATTGATTTTTTTATTGCGTATTTTGTCGCGCATATTAAAATCATTCATCTTGTCTGCGGATTATTAACGGCAGGCGTTTATATGCTATTTCATTCCCGTCAATTCCGGCTTTCCGGAATAATTTCGGCGGGGGTGTTGGGCGCGGGCGTGCCGGTCGGTATTTTGCTGATTGTGGCGGGATTTCGCCCCGAATTGACGGACAAGTTGCGCGAGTTTCCGCTGGAAACGGGCATTCTCGGATTGGTGTATATCGTTTATGTGGCGCGAGAAATATGGCGAATGTGCAAAAGCGCGTAGCAACGCGATTTCCGCAAACGCATTCCGCATAAAAAACGCCGGAATCCCAAACAGGAATCCGGCGTTTTATTCCCGCAAAAAAACGGGCGGGGTTAGTTTCCGGAGCGGAGATTTTCCCACCAGTGTCCGATTTGTTCCCAGATGGATGCGCCGCCGTCCTTCACCGATTCCACATCCTCCACCGCGAAAGGAATGTTTGTGCCTTCGGTGTTGCCGACATCCAAACGGCGGACTTCGCCGTCCGCAAAGACGACAAAGTTGTCCTTTGTAATTGTCGGTGCGACCATCGCAACCATCATTCCGTCTTCCAGTTTTAGCGCTTTGGGCGCCAGATGTTCGTCCGCTTGCAAAACTGCGGCGGCGTTGATGACGGACGATTCAACGATTTCGCCGCCCAGTTCTTCTTGCAGCGGCACCGGATTTCCAGTTGTCGCCAGCGTGATTAATGCGGCGGAAGCCGCTTTGCCAATAAAAGTAATTGCCATTTTTTTGTTTCTCCTTTTTGAGAGTGATAATACGGCAATTATACGCCTTTTCGCGGATTTTCGGATATTTCGGTCAAACGACCACAAAAACTTTTCCGTCTGACACTTCAACCGGATAGGTTTTTGCGCGCATTTTCGGATCAAACAAACATTCGCCGGTGCGGATTTTAAATTCCCAGCCGTGACGGGCGCAACGCAAAATCTCGCCTTCCAATCCGAATTCGTAGCGATAACCGTCCGCCGCATCCACCGGCAGATTTGTCCCGCAAACGACTCCGTCGCATAAGTTTGCCGCTTTGTGCGGGCATAAATTTAATAGCGCGAAGAACTCGCCGCCGACATTGAAAACGCCGACCGAACGGGTACCGATTTGGACAATTCGCCTCGCGCCGGGCGGCAAATCGCCCGCCGGACATATTTCGTGCCGCTTCGCCATCAGGCGTTTGCGGCGGCGCGATCCGCCTCCGCCTCCGCTTCCGCCTGCGGCAACAAGTGCGACAGACGCGAATAAGTCCGCAACGCATTTAGCCCGAAAACATCGGCACGCCATTCGGCGGGCAGATTAATTGCCGATACATCATCCTGATCCCAATGCGGATAATCGGCGGCAAACATCAATGTTTCGCGTCCGTGCATCGCCTCCAAAACCGCCCACAAATGTTTAATATCCGCCGGTTGTTCCAGCGGTTGCGTAGAAACACGGACATGGTCGCGCACATATTCGGACGGCAATTTTTTAACCCACGGCGTTTCTTTGCGCAACGCCTTCCAATCGGAATCCAGCCGCCACAACAGCGGCGGCACCCACGATACGCCGCATTCAATCAGCACAAATTTGAGAGACGGAAATTTTTCAAAAACGCCGTTCATCACCATACTAACCAAATGCGTTTGCGCAAGTTGCGTAAACAAAGTATGTGCCTCCACATAATAACGCGGCGACCCGCCGGCAAAAGACGAAGTGTTAATTCCGCCGTTGCCGCCGAGATGCAGCGAAAACGGCAAACCGACTTCGGCACATGCCTCGTAAATCGGATGATAAAACGGATCGCCATACGGCATTGTGGACCCGTGCGATGCCAATACCTGCACCAGCCGTGGATTTGTGCCGAGTCGCCGGACTTCCGCCGCTGCCGCCGCCGGATCTTGCGGTGCGACAATAATGGACGAATAAAATCGTTCGTCGCGAGGCAACCATTCGGCAATCACCCAATCGTTATAAGCGGATGCGAGTGCCTGTGCATAATGTCCGTTGCCAAGCGTTGATACTTCCAGCGGCAAATCGCCGGTGAGAATAGCGACATCAATACCGTTCGGATTCAGATGCCGTTCGCACATCATCGTGTAATGTTCGTCCTCGTCTTTCGGGCGAATATCGGCACGATTGAAATCTTCCGGATGAAACCACGCCCGATGTCCGTGCGGAAACGACCCTTCCGGTCCGGTGCGTTCGCCTCGCAAATAACAATCTTTCCACCAGCCGTGCAAATACGGCAACAATACATCGGCGGAATTCCAGCCGTTATGACAATCGCAATCCACGATAAACATATTTTCATCCTCCTCGGTTAAATAAAGTTCCGATTAATTGTATACCGCCGCCGCCGAAATTTGACCGAAAAAATCCCCCCGCCCATCCGAATCCGCAAAAAAAAACGACAAACACCGACAAGCCCCTGACATTTGTCGGGGGCGAAACAAGCCGCAGCAGTTTACTGCTGCAAAACCCGGCGTTTTCCGCAAAAAAAACGCCGTCATTCCCCCCGAAAACAAGAAAAACCCCCGTCATTCCCGCGAAAGCGGGAATCCATTTTGAGGAACAAAACTGCGAATTTACCTCGTTTTTCCACAAAAAAACGGCGGGAAGGCGGGAGTTTGTCGGCAAAAATGGATTCCCGCGTTCGCGGGAATGACGGCGGGGAGGCGGGAATTCGGCGGCGAGAATCGGACGGCGGCGGGGGAGATTCCGATTTACATCGGAATGGTAAAAGTTGGAAATTAGGAAAATAAAATTTACCATTCCGGCGAACGCCGGAATCTCTGCGGGAGATTCCGATTTACATCGGAATGGTAAAAGTTGGAAATTAGGAAAATAAAATTTACCATTCCGGCGAACGCCGGAATCTCTGCGGGAGATTCCGATTTTCATCGGAATGGTAAAAATTGGAAATCAAAACCGATAAACCGCGTTCATCTGGAATCTTCCGCTGTCGGAAAAATCGTTTTCATTTTCCCAGCGGAAACCGGCGGCGGGGCGAATCGTCCAGCTGTTATAGCGGAATTCGCCTTGCAGATTTAACTCGTTGCGAGTTTCGGTTTTGCCTTTGTCGTAAAAAGAGTGCAGGCGATAGACAGGAGATAACGCTATCAAACTCCCGTCCACATCCGCCGACAGCGAAAAATCGTATTTCGCCGTCTCGCCTGCAACGGATTCGGAAAATGCTGCCGCCCAAAAATCGCCCGTGTATTTTCCGCCGCTTGTATAACGAAAATCGCCGAATTCGCCGTTGTTGTTTGTCTGATTTGCGAAATAATACAAATGCCAATTGTCTTTGCGAAAATCCGCCCGCCCGCCGATATTTGCGGCGTAACCGCTTTCGGTAATGCGATAACCAAAATCGGGCGAAAAATCAAAACTCGGGAATCCGCCCCCTTCTATAAATGTCGCTATCGCAACAACGGCAATCGCCCCCGCCCCGATATAACCGAATTGTTCCAATGCCTCATTATCCTGTTTCGCCGTTTGCGTTTGCGAGTTTATTATCGGCGGTTGCGGCGTTTGCGAGGCGGAATCCGTAATGTTTTCGCCGTTAAAGAAAATTTGATTTTCGCCGTCCGCAACAAATGCAACCGTCAATCGGTCGGTTGCGATATTAAAATTTTCAGGCATTTGCGGAAATCCGATGTTGCCGAAAAGTTGCGAGTCGTTGCAATCGGGCAATGTCAAAAAATCTGCAGATTCCCGAATTATGCATCCGTTTGCATTTTCATTTTCCGGAAATTGCAACGGAACGGATTCCGCCGCCGCCGCAGTTTCTGCATTCGCCGCCGCCGCTGTTTCCGAATCATCGGCGGTATCATCTCGCACAACGGGAATTCCGCAAACTTCGGCGGCGGCAGTTTTTTCGTTATTAATCGCAATTGAAACCGCCCATCTCGCATTTTCGCATGATTCGGCGGTATATGTCGGCGAAATAAATGAGACGGACGACAAAAACATTGCCGCCGATGTACAAACGCCGCCGCCGCCGCTTGCCGGTTCAAAAACTTGCATATTTCCGCAGTTTTCCGCCGTTCTGTTCACGCATTCATTAGACGAATTAAGCATTTGATGTTCTTCGCAAGTCGGCGTATTCGGATTTGCCGGAATCGGTTCGCATGCCGTTGTAGAACCTGCAACAAATCTATGCATATCGTCAACGCAAATGCAATTCGTATTATCGTCCGGGTTAGTAATCGCATTCGCCCCGCAGTTTGCGGGATTCGGTACGCAGTTTCCGGCGGAGTTTCTTGCTTCGTCCGGTTGACAAGCGGCTACGCAAACGCCGTTAAACAAATCGGGAGTCGCCCCCGTGCAATCCGCTGCGTTTCTTTCGCACATTGTCGGGCTTACTCTTCCGGAAAATCCGGTTCTGCAATCGCACATATTCGTACCGGTATTTAATTCCGTTGTTGTTGTGTCGCAAGTCGGCGGAATCGGTTCGCAAGTTTGCGGGTTTCTGGTTGTATCAACAGGTTCCATAAATCCCGTGTTGCATTCGCATTCGCCCGTTGCCGCATTATAAGTTGTGCTTGTCGTATCGCAATTCGGCGGCATAAATCGTGCATCGCAATCGTCTGTTAAATCCGCCGCCGTACCTTCGCCGCAGTATTTTGCAAATGTATTCGGAATAGCATTCATACAATTTTGTCTGTTAGAAATTCCTTCGCTTGCACATAAATCAATATAATTATTATATGCAGCAGTGCGGTCTGCACCTCTTCCAACTATTCCTCTTAACGCTGCCGGAACCCTATTTCCGTTTTCAAGCGTCTCGTTATCAACAAAAATAACTACTTCGTTCGTAAATGTTCCCCTTGCAGTAGTTGTCGGGCATTCCATTTTCATGGAATCCAATAATGAAGTGGATGCTTCGCACTGTCTAATCGCCTCCGCTTCCGCCGCCGCCGCATTCGGATAACCTACCGCTGTAAAAGTAGAACCGGCGACATTAATATAATATCCGCCCGCCGCCGGATTTTGCGGAGGCGGCGGCGGCGGCGGCGGCGGGGCTTCGCAAGTTTGCGTATTTGTTGCAGTATCGGTTATGAGATTATGCGTGCTGTCCATACATTCGCATTCATTTTGAGCATTCGGCATTCCGGTCGTACCAGTTCCGCAATTCGGATATCGGACATCGCAATCGTCTGTTAAATCTTCCGCCGTACCATCGCCGCAAATCTCTACGGCGTCTCTACGAAGAACGCCTTGACTGCATTGTTCTCGGTTTAAACCATTCCCTAAACTTGCACACCTATCAAGTAAAGCACCATGAGCAGCATCTGCATCATTTCCTCTCCCTATATCATAGTTAGGATTATGAGCAATTGCCTCATCCGTAAAACTTCCTCGTGCAGTAATTTCTTCGCATTCCATTCTGCTGTTCGTGCTATCATCTACGCAAACCTGCACAGCCGCTTTTTCCGCCTCGGTCGCATCCGGAAAACCGCTTGCTGTAAAAATTGCGGATATATCATCAATATAATATCCGACAGCCGCCGCATTTTGCGAGATTCCCGCCGCAAATAAAATAGCGGCGAAAAGAATGATTTTATTGATTGTGTTTTTCATTTGATTTCCTCTCTGATAAAAATGTCTGCGAAAGTATAACACATTCCGCCCGAATTCACAAAAAAACGGGCGGGTTCGGCAAGAAACGCGTAAATCGCTGATTTCCCGCCTTTTTTCTGCATTTCCGTGCGTTCGGAAATGTTTTCAGAGCGTTCCAAAATGTTTTCAGAGCGTTCGGAAATGTTTTCAGAGCATTCCGAAATGTTTTCAGAGCATTCGGAAATGTTTTCGGAGCATTCCGAAATGTTTTCAGAGCATTCGGACATGTCTCCGGAGCGTTCGGAAATGTTTTCAGAGCGTTCGGAAAAGTTTTCCGTGCATTCGTACTGCTTCCGTAGCGTTCAGAAATGTTTTAAGAGCGTTCGCAAATGTCGCCGGAATGTTCGCAAATGTCGCCGGAATGTTCGCAAATGTTTTCGGAATGTTCGGAAAAGTTTTCGTATATCTACGAAATAATTCCGGAACGGTTTCGCCATTCTTGCAGGCGGTGTTGCAGTCCGGCGGCGTCCAGATTGCAGGCGGCGAGGAGTTCTTCGGGCGTGCCGTGTTCTATGAATTTGTCGGGGATGCCGATTTGCAATAGCGGGCGATTGATTTCCCGCCGCCGCAAACATTCCGAAACGGCATCGCCCGCACCGCCGAGTACGGCGTTTTCTTCGGCAGTCGCCAAAATCGCATGCGTTTTTGCAATGCGGGCGATTAATTCTTCGTCCAGCGGTTTGACAAAACGCATATTGACGATTGTTGCATTTAGTTTTTCGCCCGCCGCCAAAGCGGGATATACAAGCGAACCGAATGCGAATACTGCCAAATCGGTCCCTTCTCGCAAAACTTCGCCGCATCCAGCGGGCAGAGTTGCGGAGTCTCGCATGACAATTGCACCCGGTCCGGAACCTCTCGGATAGCGAACGGCGGCGGGAGAGTTGCAAGCCAAAGCGGTGTTCAGCATTTTCCACAACTCGTTTTCGTCCGCCGGAGTCATAATTGTCATATTTGGTACGCAACGCAAATAAGACAAATCAAACGCCCCGTGATGCGTTGCACCGTCCGCCCCGACAAATCCTGCCCGGTCTATCGCCAAAACGACCGGCAAGTTTTGGATGGCGATATCGTGAATAAGTTGGTCGTAACCCCGTTGCAAAAATGTGGAATAAATTGCCGCAACCGGTTTCATTCCGCCGCATGCGAGTCCGGCGGCGAAAGTTAATGCGTGTTGTTCTGCGATTCCGGCATCAAAATAGCGGGCGGGAAAACGCCGTGCAAATTCGCCGAGTCCGGAACCTTCGCACATCGCCGGGGTGATTGCCATAAGAGTTGGTTCGCGTTCGGCGGCGGCACACAGCCATTCGCCGAATATGTGCGTGTAAGTTTTTTTTGTGCGTTTTGCCGGTTCCACTTTCATCGGTGCGATTCCATCTTCGGGTTTGAAAGCACCGACACCGTGATATAAAACCGGATCTTTTTCCGCCTTTTGGAATCCCCGTCCTTTTATGGTGGCGACATGCAAAAACTGCGGTCCAGCCGCCGCCCGCAAACCCGTCAATGCCGGTACCAAAACCGACAAATCATGCCCGTCTATCGGACCGACATAATTAAATCCGAATTCTTCAAACAGCGTACTCGGCAACATCATTCCCTTGGCGTGTTCGTGCATCCGTTGTGCAAAACGCCGCATAGCAGGCATTCCCGACAACATCCGCCGTCCGCCGCTTTGCATTCGCCCGTAAAAACGACTCGCCAAAATGCGACCGAGATATTTGTGAATCGCCCCGACCGGTGCGGAAATGGACATATCGTTATCGTTCAAGACGACCAGCAAATCCACATCTTTCATATCGCCCGCATTGTTTAATGCTTCAAACGCCATTCCGCCGGACAATGCACCATCGCCGATAATCGCCGCGATTCGCCGTTTTTCGCCGCATTGTTTTGCCGCCACCGCCATTCCCAAGGCGGCGGAAATGGAAGTACTGGAATGCGCAGTGCCGAAAGAATCGTATTCGCTTTCTTCGCGGCGGGGAAAACCCGACAAGCCGCCGAGTTTGCGAATCGTTTCCAACATCGCCGCCCGTCCGGTCAGAACTTTGTGGCAATAAGTTTGGTGTCCGACATCCCAAACCAAAATGTCAAACGGCGTTTTGTATGCATAGTGCAACGCGACGGTCAATTCCACAACGCCGAGATTGGAAGACAAATGTCCGCCCGCACGACTGACGACATCCAGCACGAAGGCGCGCAACTCGTCTGCTACTTGCGGCAGTTTCGCCGCCGGCAACGCGCGCAAATCGGCGGGCGAATGGATGCTGTTTAGAATTTTTTCGCTCATTTGTTCGGCGACAAAAAACCGGCAATGGCGTTCCAGTACGCCGCCGTTTCCATAAAGTTGTGCGAAGTACCCGGCAGCGACAATACGGTGTTCGGCGACATCCAATGCGCAACAAGATTTTGCGAATGCGCCGCTGGTACGATGCGGTCGGTTTCCGCCAACAAAAACAAAGTTTCCGCCGAAATAGCGGGCGCTTCCCGCAATGTATCAAAATGATGACGCAACATTTTTGCGACCGGAAAAAAAGGATAACGGCGGCGGGCGATATTTAATACGCTATCAAACGGCGTAATCATCACAAGTTTTTTTGCGGGACGATGTGCCGCAACAAACGCCGCCATGTGCGTTCCCAAACTCCGCCCCATAATGCAAACTTTTTCGGGCGCGATTCCGGTTCGTTTTATTGCTTCGTCAAACACGCGCAACGCATCTGCGCGCAAAAATTCGGCGGACGGTGCGCCATCACTTTGTCCGAATCCGCGATAGTTGACATACCACTGCGGGAAAGGAAAACGCGCGCCATTGTCGGCAATGTGCGGCGACAATTCTTCGTTGTTGCCGCCAAAATAAACGAGCAATTTGCAATCCGATTCGGGTGCGGCGGCGTTGCCGGGATGTTGCCATCCGCGCAAAATCGCGCCATCTTCGGCGGCAACCGATATTTCCAAATCGGCGAAATCGCGCACCGCATCGGGCGGAGTCGGACGCGGAAAAAAAATCAGTTTTTCCTGCCACCGCCAAAGCGCAAAACAAGTTCCCGCCCAAACAGCGAACGCCCCGCCGAGAATTACAAACGCCGTTTTTGCCATTGCCGAATTATAACGCCGCCGCCTGCGGCTATGCGAGACGCGAAATGTCTGCAACGCGATTCAGCAACGCACGCAACTCGCCCAACAACGCAAAACGATTCGCGCGAATTTTTTCGTCTTCGGCATTAACCAACACTTCATCAAAAAATTTATCTGTCGGTGCGGCGGCATCGCAAAGAAGAGTTAGCGCGCCGCCATAATCGTTTTTTGCGACAAGCGCATCGGTTTTTTGCCGCAACTCGCGCACCGTTTTATACAACGCCCGTTCCGCCGATTCGCCAAACAAACTTTCATCCACCCCCGCAAGCGATTCCACTTTCACTCCCGATTTACGAAATATATTGTTGATGCGTTTGTTGGCGGCGATTAAAATTGCGGATTCTTCTCTCTTCGTAAAATTGTCTACCGCTTCTAAAACGAAATTCAAATTCCGCAAATCGGACGGTTTTAACGAAAGAACCGATTCCATCACATTCGGAGACGGCACGGGAAAAGTAATCCGAAACGGCGCGTTTTGCGAAAAAACAAAGCGAATCCGTTCAAGAATAAATTCGTACACTTCGTTGCGCACATCGGCGATTTGTCCGTCAAACGATTCCACCGCCGCGGCGATATTCTTTTTTATATCGTTCCATCTCCAAAACTGGATGACGATTCTTAATGCATCACGCCGCAATCCGTGCGGGTCTTTGCTGCCGGTCGGAGTTTCGCCAATGCCGAACATTCCTGCGAGTTTTTCCAACTCATAACAACGAAAAATGAAATTAGCCGCGGAAGAATTGCCGAAATATTCGCGCGCCATATATTCCTGCAACTGCGGATATTCATTTACCATCAGCGTAGACAACGGCGCGAGATATTGTTCCGCCGCATATTTAATTTCTTCGGGCGAATGCGCCGCGCCGGACGATTCTGCAATTGCGGCGGCGATTCGGCAAACGCGTTCTATTCGGGCGTGTTGATTTCCGAGTTTTTTATGAAAAACAATTGTTTTCAATTTTTCTACATATTCGGCAAGCGGAATTTTTTTGTCTGTTTCGTAATAATAACGAACATCGTCCAGACGCGCGCGCAGAACATTTTCATAACCGCGCAACATTGCCTCCGGATTTTTCGGCGCGTTGTCGGCGACCAAAAAATAATCGGGCAAAAGATTCCCGGTTGAGTCATTGCATGAAAAAAAACGCAAATGCGTTTTCATACATTCTTCAACGCAAAATTTCGGAAGTTGCATAAATGCGTCGTTAATTTTTTGGTGATAAACGGCGGGAAATTCGCACATCGCCGCAACTTCCCGCAACAACGGATTTTCGGCAGAAATCGGGCTGAATCGTGGCGCTCTATTGTCTTGCACTTCGGTTTCGTATCTCGGAAAATTTATTTCGGAATTTTCTTTCATCGCATCCGCTAATTTCGTTCGTATTTCTTCCAAACGCACATTCATATCCGCGATAACTTTTCCGCTTTCGCGCATGACGGATTCGTATTCGTTTGCATTTTGCGGCGCGATTTCTTTTCCGCATAAAACCGGATGTCCTTTTGTTGTTTTACCTGCGCGGATTCCGAACACTTCGCCGCCGATAAATTCATTTCCGTGAATCATCAGTATGCCGCGGACGGGGCGGATAAACTTAAAATCGTTGTCGCCCCAACGCATTAATCGCGGCGCGGGTAAATTTAATAAAACGCCTTCCACAACTGCCGCCAATTCGTTCGCAAGACGGCGCGGCGGTTCTTCGCTTTTCCATGCAATATAAGTTTTTCCGTTTTCTTCAATTTGCTGCAAATCGTTTTCGCATGTTGCGCCAATGCTTTGCATAAAACCGATTAACGCTTTTGTCGGCGCGCCTTCGGAATCTTTGCAAGCGGCGATTTGCGGACCGCGCCGCATAACTGTTTTTGCCGCCGATTCGCTTTTGATATTTTGCAACAACGCAACCAAACGGCGCGGAGTCGCCAAAAGTTTATTTTCATTTTGCGCCCGCTGCGATTCATCATCGGCGAATCCTTTTTTTCGCAACTCTTCCAAAAGCAAATCCGGAAACGCATCCGCCAACCGCCACAACTGCGCCGGCGGCAATTCCTCCGTACGAATTTCCACGAGAAGAGATGCGGCGGACATTTTATTTTTCCTCTGTTTCCACTTGAAAATCTTTATTGAACTCTACATTTGCGAATCTGCATTGTATCCTCAACAGATGCATCATTTTGGGGGTGCTATGCGCCGTATGCATCCACCATTCTCCGCGCTTGGTTGGAATTCTCTTTCCCATATATGGGAGTTCCAAAAGATGAGGTGACCGTATAAACAAACCGTTGCGCGTATTGCTGACGAACCGCACATTTTCGGAGTTGACTTCCTTGTCTTTCGCCAACCGGGGCAAAAAAGATTTGTCCATGTCGTGAAACAAAGCGGCGGATTGCAATAATGTGTCGGCACCGTTATTTGACGGATAAAATTTATCATTAAAACGGAACCCTTTAATTTTTGTTCGCTTGTTCTGTCGCGACTCCGCGCCGATCGTGCGCGGTACGGGGGGACTTTTGGATTTGGTAACGGGCGATGTCGGCGCGTTATCTTTTCCGATTTGCTCGTACAAAAATTCAGCGGCGTCCTCCATTTCGGGCTTGTATCCGCAAGCGTCAGCGGTCGCTTCAGCCAGCATTTCGCGCAATAAATCATCCGTTTTCAACAATTCCCGCCACACTTTCGGCATTGCGTCCTTGATAGCGGTTTTGCGTTCCATGCTTTTTAAGGCGGCTTCGGCTTTCTTGTACGCTTCGCCCGAAACAATTGCATCGCGCCGCAAATATTTGTAGAAAATCCCCGCGCCGTTTTCCGGATCTTCCGAAATGTTCAATTTGTAGAATTGGCGTTCGTGATATTTTCCCGGTCCGGCGGTCAAATAAAAATGCCACTTGTCTCCATCGGTCAAAATCAGCATCGGCGCGCCTTCTGTGAAAGCGTAGTTGAGTAGTTGCTCTTCGCTCTCCGCCTTGATTTTTCCAACCGCTTTCGCCTCTATGGATACGCAGGGGCGGCGCGATTTGTCGCTGAACAACGCATAATCAACTCGTCCTTTTTGGGTGGAGTACTGTCCATGAACTTGTTCCACATCAAACACATCCCAGCCGAGGGCATGCAAGAGTCGCTTGACGGCGCCGTCTTCAACTTGCCTTTCATTGCTAAAAGCGTCGCGTTTTAACTGCGCGATAATTTGGTTTACAGCCTCGCGGATTTGATTAAGAATGTTCATAATATTCTCCTCTGTATGAAAATTTTTTAATTGACGCTTTTTTCATCGCCCCAATTCTCCGAAATCGGTTTTGGTGAAAAGTGAAAAAACGGATGCCGGATTTTCTTCAATCATCACAATACCCCGCCGCGACAACGACGCTGTGAATTAATCCTCTGCGCAAATTTAATGCGCCGTTTGTTGATGGAAATGCGGTTTGTGTCCAGTCGTGTTTTTTTAGTAGTTTTTTAATTGCCGCTTTGTGTGCGCCCGGATGGATGACAACGCCATAACCGCGGCGGTGTGGTAAATCTTCAAAACCGGAATACGCGCACATTCCCGAAAAACATGTGGACGGCAGATAAACATCGCATTTATAAAGCATTTTTTTGTTGCGCGTACTGGCGGGCGTACCGCCGTCCGACAATGAATAAACGCGCACAAACTTTTCGCACGAAGGCGGCGGCGCGGTTTTAATTTTGTCCGTATTAATTTTCGTCCAAACTTGAAATACGGTGGCGACATTGACGGCGCGACCGTCCGGATATTGAAACGAATCCGCGGGCAACGATTCGGTGTGTGCGAGACGATATTCGCGTACGCGTTTGCGCGGAACGCCCTTGCCATCGCTGGCGAACAATTGCGGAAGAATAAACGCGACCATATCGGCGAAAGCGGCGGAATGATTGATAAATTGCAACGCGAGATGTCCGCGCAATCCGAACGGCGGATTGCCCACGACAATATATTTTCCTGCGGGCGGAGTCCATCGCAAATAATCATGGCAAATCAATTTTCCGCCGCCAACGGGACGGGCGCCGGGCGCGATATCAATTCCGATTCGCCGTTCGGGCGGCAAGTTTTCGTAAAAACTGCCGCATCCTGCCGCCGGTTCAATAAAACGATGGGCGGACAAATCGGCGCGCAATGAACGGGCAACGGCGAACATTTTGCGAATGCAATAACGCGCCGTTTCGGGGCGGGTATAAAACTGGTCGCGGTCGCGTGCGCCGCCGTTCGTGCGGGCGGGTTCGCCCAACAATCGCAAAAAATCATGCGAATAATGCGCCGGTACAAAACGGCGTTCGCGCCAGCGTGCGATGGTGTTCGGATGCAGTCCCAATGTTCGCGCGATTTGCACCGCATCGTTTTTTTGCAGTGCGCGGCGAAAAAGTCCGTAAACCGGCGCGGGATATTTTCCCGTTTCTATTCCGCGCAAAACACCGTTTTTCATCGCCCCAATTCTCCGAAATCGGTTTTGGTGAAAAGTGAAAACACGGGGGCGTTGTATTTTTTTTGTAGCGATTCTTTGCCGCCGGCTTGTCGGTCTATCAGGGCGGCGATGGCGGCGATGGAATGTCCGGCGGCGATGAATTCGTCGCAGGCGCGGGCGATGCTGCCGCCGGTTGTGATGACATCTTCCACGATGAGAATGCGGGCGGGCGAATCCGGTTCGTTTTCTATTTTATTTTTTGTGCCGTGTTTTTTGGATTCTTTGCGAACGACAGCGGCGAAAGTCAGCGGCAGTTTGCGTTGTGTCGCGCGCATGGCGACGGCGGCGGCGATAAAATCCGCGCCCATTGTCGGTCCGCCGACAACATTTGCGCGCGGAGTTGTTTCGGAAAACGGCGTATCCAAAATCCAATCCGCCAGCGGCACGAGAAACTCGCCGCGCAAAATCGCGCGTTTGCAATCAAAATAAAAACTCGCCGAACCGCCGCCGGATAATGCAATGTCGCCGCCGGTTAATAAACAATTGCGGGCGATAAATTGCCGCATTTCTTCGCGAGTCATTTCAATGCCGCCTTTAAATTTTTGTCGTTGCGGTCGCGGCACAACGGAAATGGTTGCGGCGACATTTTTTTGCGCGATTCGTAATATGCCCGCGCCGCCCGCCGTGCGAGATTGCGCACCCGTGCGATATATCGCGCGCGTTCGGTGACGGAAATGACGCCGCGCGCATCCAGCAAATTGAAAAGATGCGAACATTTCATGACAAGTTCGTAGCCCGGCAACGGCAGCGGCGAATCGCCTTCCAGCAACGCCGCCGCCGCCTTTTCGCAATCGTCAAAATGGCGCGACAACATTTCCGTATCGGCGCGCGAAAAGTTATATTCGGATTGTTCTTTTTCGTTTTGTAAATGCACATCGCCGTACGAAATATCGTCCGTCCATTGCAACTCAAAAACATTGTCGCATTCTTGCAAAAACATTGCGAGGCGTTCCAATCCGTAGGTGATTTCGCCGGCGACCGGGCGGGCGGGCATTCCGCCGACTTCTTGAAAATAGGTGAATTGCGAAACTTCCATTCCGTTAATCCACACTTCCCAGCCGAGTCCCCATGCGCCGAGAGTCGGCGATTCCCAATCGTCTTCCACAAAACGGATGTCGTTTTCCGCCCGTGAAAGTCCGAGTTCGGCGAGCGATTGCAAATATAGTTCTTGAAAATCGTCCGGCGACGGTTTGATGATTGTCTGAAATTGATAGTATCGTTGCAAGCGATTTGGATTGTCGCCGTAGCGTCCGTCTTGCGGGCGGCGGGACGGTTGCACATAACACGCCCGCCACGGTTCCGGACCGATTGAGCGCAAAAATGTTTCCGGATGAAAAGTACCGGCACCGACTTCGCCGTCCAGCGGTTGCATTATCGCGCACCCTTGCGCCCGCCAAAATTGTTGCAGGCGCGCGATTATTTCTTGAAAACTGACGGCGGATTTTCGCATTCGGGCGGGATATATTATAATCCGTTTCGGGTGTGTTCCGCCCGCCGATCTTCATGTCTGATACGCCCGTCTATCTGGATTACAACGCCACAACGCCCGTGCATCCCGATGTTTTGGAGGCGATGCTGCCTTATTTGCGCGGCGAATTCGGCAACGCATCCAGCCGTCATTCGTTTGGACGGCGCGCACGGGCGGCAGTGGAAAATGCCCGCGAACAAGTCGCCGCCGCTGTCGGTGCGCATCCTGCGGAAGTCGTTTTTACCGCTTCCGGCACCGAAAGCAACAATACAATTATTAAAGGAGTCGCGCTGATGTCGTTGCGCAGTATTGCCGCCGTTTCGGCAACAGAACACCCTTGCGTACTTTGCGCCGCCCGTACTTTGCAACGCGCGGGCGGCGGTTATGTGCCGCTGTCGGTCGATGCGGACGGACTTCTGGAAATGGACGATTTAATCCAAACAGTCGCCGGGGGAGATTGCGCGATTGTTTCCGTTATGTACGCGAACAACGAAACCGGCGTTTTGCAAGATATTAAATCGGTCGCCGAAAAAGCCAAAGCCGCCGGGGCGGTAATGCACACGGATGCCGCACAGGCGTTGGGCAAAGTGCCGTTAAATTTCGCCGGATGCGGCGCGGATGCGATGACTTTGTCGGCGCACAAAGCGTACGGTCCAAAAGGCGTTGCCGCCCTTATCGTCCGCCGTGAAGTGGATTGGGCGCCGTTGTTGGACGGCGGCGGACACGAAAACGGACGGCGGTCTTCAACCGAAAATGTCGCCGGTATTGTCGGAATGGGTGCGGCATGCGCACGGGCGGAAAAAATGCTCGCCGGGGCGGACAATTTACGCGCGTTGCGGGACGAAATGGAATCCGCTTTGGTCGCCGCCGGGGCGACAATATTCGCCGCAAACGCCCCGCGTCTGCCGAATACTTCGTTGTTCGGATTTCCCGGCGTGGACGGCGAAAGTATGGTGCTGATGTTGGATCAATCCGGTTTTGCGGCGGCAAGCGGGGCGGCGTGTTCCAGCATGAAAGACGAACCGAGTCATGTGTTGCTGGCGATGGGCGCACCGCCCGACGAGGCGCGTACCGCCGTGCGGGTTTCGTTGGGGGCGGATACTTCCGCCGAGTCGGTCGCGCGCTTTGTAGCGGCGGCGAAAGCGCTCAATTCCCGCCTGACATCCATGGCGGCGGTGCGCGATTGACCCGCCGGATATTGACAATTTTATCCAATTCTGATACTATGATTTAAGTAATGTATTTTTTCCAAAGGTGTTTATGAACAATCCACAAAGACAGACCGAAGAAACGAGTAATCAAAATCCGCCGAATCCGCCGAAAACGGACGAGACGTTTGCCGCCCCCGCCGCCGATGCTGCGGGAATTATTTTTACCGACAACGCCGCACGCAAAGTGCGGGCGCTGATAGAGGAGGAAAAAAATCCTGCGCTGATGTTGCGCGTTTTTATTTCCGGCGGCGGCTGTTCGGGGTTTCAATATGGTTTTACTTTTGACGAAGAACGCGCCGAAGACGATTTTGCGTTGGAAAAAACCGGCGTTATCGTGTTGGTGGATCCGATGAGTTATCAATATCTTGTCGGCGCCGAAATAGATTATAAAGAGGGATTGGAAGGATCGCAGTTTGTGATTCGCAATCCGAATGTCACTTCCACTTGCGGCTGCGGTTCGTCGTTTTCCGCCTGACCCTGCCGTTTTTATCCATCAACCACAAGGAGACACCATCATGACACATCCCAAAAATCGTTTTTCGCGGCGCGCATTTCTTGCCGCCGCCGGAATTGGCGCAGTTGCCGCCGGTTTTCGCCTGCCGGCGAACGCCGCCGAAGAAAAGCGTCTGAATTTTTACAACTGGGACACTTATATCGGCGAGACGACTCTGGACGATTTCAAATCCGCATCCGGCATTGAAGTCAATCTGGATTTGTTCGGCGACAACACCGAATTATTCGCCAAAATGCGCGAAGGCAATCCGGGCTACGATGTCATCGTACCGTCCAACGATTATGTGCAACGCATGACCGCCGCCAATTTGCTTTCGCCGCTCAATCACAGCGCGATTCCGAATTTCCGCCGCAATGTCGACGAGCAATTTCAAGACGCCGGTTTTGATCCGGGGCGCAAATATTCCATGCCCTATATGTGGGGGACGATGGGAATCGGCTATCGCAAATCCAAAGTCAAAAAACCGCCGGTGTCGTGGTCGGCGGTATGGGGCAAAGAATCCGACCAATACGCCGGACGCATCGGCTGGATTAGCGAACCCGAATCCATGATGGGAATGGTGTTGCGTTATTTGGGCTATTCGTTCAACTCCGAAGACACCGCCGAAATTCGCGCCGCCGCCGACCAACTCATCACATTTAAGAAAAATGTGAAGGGCATTTTTGAAGACAACGGGCAAGATTTGCTCGCTTCCGGCGAAGTGGATTTGGTCGTAGAATGGAACGGCGACATCGCGCAACTGGCGACCGAAGATGACGACATCGGCTATGTGATTCCGTTTGAAGGCGGCTATTATTGGCAGGATTGCCTGTGCATTCCCAAAGATGCCCCGCACCCGCAAAACGCGCACGCGTTCATCAACTTTTTGCTGGACGCCGAAATCGGGCGCGATTTAGCGGACTACATCCAATATGCGACTCCGAACAAAGCGGCATTAAAACTGCTGGACGAGTCGTACACAAAAAATCCGGCAATCTTCCCGCCGCAACACATCCGGGACAAACTGGAACCAAACCTCTACCTCGGCGAAGCCCGCTCACAATTCGTAGAAGAAGAATGGACGAGGGTGTTGTCGGCGTAAATGGGACACCGTGGAAGTTCTCCAATTCAACGTTAAGCGCCTGTTTGAACGCGAAATCCGATATGTGATACCGCGTTATCAGCGTCATTATGTTTGGAACAAAGAGGAGCAATGGGTTCCTCTTTGGGAGGACGTTGCGTCCATGGCGGAAAACATCCTCCGCGATGGAGCGCGAGCTGAAATTTCTCACTTTACGGGCGCTATCGTCACGCAAGGGAGAACTGTTCTGGGAGGACCGACTGTCTTTGAGGTTATTGACGGGCAACAAAGATTGATCACTTTCCAGATAATTTTGGCGGCGATTCGGAATGTGTGCGCCGTGAATTTTCCGCGGATTGCCGATGACATTAAACGGCATACTCACAATCTCGGGCGGCATACAGCCGGAGATGCAAAATTTAAATTACTTCCGAGCAAGCCCGACCGCGATGCGTTCAAATCTTTAATTGAGCGCGGCGATGGACAAGACGGCGTACTGAAAAATGCCTTTGATTTCTTTGGCGCGAAGATTAAACGCTTCGTTGACGGGGAAGAATCCAAAGCGGACGCGTTGCTTATTTCCGTCATGGAAGGGTTTGAAATTGTTCAAATTGCGGTAGAAGACAAGGATGAGCCGGAAACTATTTTTCAATCCTTAAACGGCAGAGCGCAGCATCTCTGGCAATTTGATTTGCTTAGAAACGACCTATTTTTGCGAATGCGGCAAACCGAACCCGGTAAAAAGGACGAGTTGTACGAGCAGTATTGGGAATATTTCGAATCTCCCGAATGGGGAGAGGATGTTGTCGTAGGCAGAAAAAGCATGCCGCTTTCGGAGTTGTTTTTGTGGCATTTTTTATCCGCAAAATCGGTAAAGGCAACTCTTGCCTCGTTGTTCCACGATTACTGCAGATACAGAAAGCACCCCCATCCGGATGCGCGGGGGATAGAGAGCGAACTCGGCGAGCTTCGCAATCACGCGGAGCATTATAAGTATATCGTCCAAAACGAGGCGTCCGGCAAAAATATGCAGTTGTACGATATTCTTGATATTACGCCTCGACGCCCGTTTTTCTTGTACCTATTAACCGATTCCGGCTTGTCTGCGGAACAGTGCGAGTATGTGTTTAAAGCGCTGGAATCTTACACCGTGCGGCGCGGGCTTTCGGAGAAATATCCGTTCAACCATCTCAATATTTATTTTGGAAGCATTATAGAAAAGTTAAGGAGCCACCCGCTTTTGCCTGTGGTGACCCCGTCACTTGTACTGCAGGAATTAGGCGATAGCAAAGCCCGCACGGACAGATGGACAAGCGACAAAGATAGAGAATTTGATGACGCCTTGTCGGGCGCGGGAGGTTGGAGTGAACGAAATTCCAACGACACCAGAATGGCGCGCTACATTCTGTACCGTATGGAGAATTACTTGCGCCAGCAAGACCGGTTTGCGGAGGAGGATAATGCATCGTTCTCCTTTCAATCCTTGGAGTTGGAGCATATTCTTCCGAGAAATTGGCGGAAAAACTGGCTTTTGCCCTCTTCCCCCAAACCGGTAAGATATGAGGATATTATTTCTTTTGATTATAAGAAAGAGCATGCCGATTGGGGAAAAATTTGTCCCGCAGAAGGCGAAGAGGATATCGCGCTTAAAGATATGTCGTATGTCGGTGCGCTGGAAATTGCCCGCGAAAGGGATGCCTTGTTGCACAGTTTGGGCAATTTGACTCTCTTGACCAAGCCCATGAACGCCAGTGTATCCGACAGCACGTTTTCAAAAAAGAAAGAGGAATTAAAAAACCATTCGGTTTTGTTTCTTAACAAAAATGTGTGCTGCTGCGAAGATTGGGATATATCTCAAATTAAGGAACGAACGAAAAAATTGCGCGACATTTTCCGTAAAATTTGGCCGGACGCACAGTGGTTTTTGGATAACATTCCGGGGGAGTGAATGCCGGAAATTGGCGCGTTCGCGTCCGCATTGCCCGCGTCCTCAAAAAATAAAATCATCGGCGGCGCGCGGAATGTGGTTTTATGCGATAATGCGTTAAGATTCGGTTTTCGGTTTTTTTGCGGAGGGCGAGATTTTGCAGGGCGAACATTGGCGGACGAATTCGGGAGTTTTTGCGGCGTTGGGCGCGCCGGGACTTTTGTGGTTGGCGGTGTTTTTTGTCGCGCCGCTAGGGTTTATTTTTGCGTTATCGTTTTCGGACAAAACCGGAATTGTCGGACACGACCTGACATGGACGGGCGCGAATTATCTGCGCGCATTTGAACCGATTTATCTCGGCATTTTTGCGAAATCGTTGGCGATTGCGGCAGCGGCGACAGCGTTTTGTTTGCTGATTGGTTATCCGGTTGCGTTGGCGGTGGCGTTTGCGCCGCCGAAAATTAAAACGCCGTTGCTGGTCGCGATTACATTGCCGTTTTGGATTAACATTCTCATTCGCACTTATGCGTTGATTGCGGTATTTCGCACGCGCGGATTTTTAAATTTTACGCTGGAATGGTTTTGGAATATCGGCGATGGCGTTTTATCTTTTTTCGGATTCGGTCTCGGCGATTATGTGCCGCTGGAATTGTTGTATACAAATGTTGCGGTCGCCCTCGGCATCGGTTATGTATTTTTGCCGTTTATGATTTTGCCGTTGTATGCATCAATGGAGCGGTTTGACCGGTCTTTGCTGGAAGCGTCTTTGGATTTGGGGGCGGGACATTGGCGGACATTTTGGTGCGTGCTGTTGCCGCTGACGATGCCGGGCGTGGTGTCGGGTTTAATGATTGTTTTTGTGCCGGCGTTGGGCGCGTTTTTTATCGCCGATATGCTGGGCGGTGCGGACAGTCAACTCATCGGCAATGTAATTGAGCGGCAGTTTTTGGGCGCGAACAATTGGCCATTCGGTGCGGCGTTGTCGTTTCTTTTAATGTATTTAACATTTGGTGCGATACTTTTGCGGCGCGCGGCGGAACGCGGAAAATGAAAACGCGCCGCCGCCCCGATTTGCTTGATTATGCCGGACGGCGATGGATGCGCGCGTTTCTGGCGTTGTTTTTTGTGGTGTTGTATGCGCCGATTTTTGTTTTAATCGCATTCAGTTTTAACGATTCAAAACGCAACATTGTCTGGCGCGGTTTTACGACAAAATATTACGAAAAAGCATGGGCGAACGATTCTTTAACCGAGGCGTTTTTAAATTCGTTAACGATTGCGTTTTTGAATATGATTTTTAGCGTGTTGCTGGGTGTTGCGGCGGC